>NZ_BAAHBP010000001.1:0-1388119 GCF_054776615.1 Spirosoma pomorum | reverse complement strand
CTGTATGTCTTGGTCGACACAAATATGCTCTGACTCTCAGCCTTTATGGATTTCAAAACACGCTCTAAGAGAAATCAGTCTTAAATCATCAGCGGCCGAATCTAAACAGGTTCGGCCGCTGATGATTTAAGACTGATTGGTCAGTTGCTGCTGTTGCTGGCGCAGGTTATTGATGATTTCATTAAGCCGGTCGTCTTCCTTTCGAATTGTCCGTTTCCCCAAGACAAAGTAGGCGAAGAGCATCCATAGTACATAAAGGGTAAGGACAACAATCCGGGATGCGAGTGGCATTAGCCCCAGGATTTCGATGAAATACAGGCCAAAAGCTCCGTTAAGCAGGAGGTAGTAAACAGGGCCGTTGATGCGAATCAGGCGCTTTCTGAACACGTAATAACCTTCCCATTGGTGCAGGTGATCAGTTACCGTTGTCGTTACGTCGATACGCCGAAGCTGACTGTATACGCTCAAGTTGATTAGTCCCTGGCCAATACAAATGACTGCTAATAGCACGATGGCTACATAAGTCAGTGTGAACCGGAACTGTAAGCCGATGCCAAAGCCGAGAATAAGGAGTAAAGCAGCTGTTACAAATAACATAACAGCGCCAAACAGTTGTGTGCGCTCCAGCTTTCGTTGTTGCGAGGCTGTATTACGTACTAACTGCTGACTATCAATTGGCGCTGGGACCGAAGGAGCCTGCTGCCATAATTGTTTGAACTCGTCAAAGTTGTCCATGTTGCTGAAACAGGCTGGTGAGTTGTTGTTTAATACGGTGAATTTTGACGCGTAAGTTGCCTTCTGAAATCCCAATTATCTGAGCGATCTCCGAGTACGTTACGTCGTCCAATACCAGAGAAATAATGAGCCGATCTGTTTCGGCCAGCCGATTAATACATTGATAGAGGAGTTGCACCTGCTCGTCAGCCGTATCAGTCTCGTTGGCCAGCATACGCGTATGTTGTTCTTGAAGTTGATCAGTCGCTTGTCGCTTTGTTGTGCGGAGGTGATTCAGGCATGTATTGACAGCGATGCGATAGATCCAGGTACTAACTTTAGCCATTCCCTTGAAGTCCGGGAGATTTTGCCAGACGCGTATGAATGTTTCCTGCATCAAGTCCTGGGCCTGCGCGTAATCCCCGGTGTAACCCAGGCAAAGTTTCATGACACGGGGGGCATAAGTTCCGTACAACTCATCGAACGCTGGGGTAGTCGGTCGGAGGTTCGTACTGCTCATCGAGGTGTTTGCAGAAAGGCGTCGAGTTGTGAATAAAACCAGGAAGGATCGTCGTACATGATGAAGTGCTTTGTGGTAGCAACGGCAATCGTTTTTTGACTAAGGTGTTTGTACTGCTCGGTCAGAACCCGTTCTGAAATCTCCTCGCTATTCATGTACAGACTTCCTAATACCAAGGTTGGTGACTTTATCGATGCAATTGCTTGACGAAGATCGGTTGTACTCATTTCGACCAGCGTATAACCCAGGGTTTTTCGGTCGGAGAGGGCCGACCAATGCGCAATTTGTCTAGCCCGAGCCGTATCGCTCACCTGAGTGAGCATCGATTTTGCCATCTTGGATTCATAGGAAGCGGACGGCAGGTTGACGAAATTCTGCGCAACAGCTTCTGCATTATATAACGGGTTTTTCCGCAGGGAATCAGCTGTAATATCCGGATTCACCATGCTGGAAATGAACGGAACCCCGTCTACGCAAACCAGTTTGCCGATAAGGTCGGGCGCTTGACTGCTTATCCATAGACTCATAAATTTATCCATAGACTCATAAATGCTCCCAGACTATGACCAATCAGCACAGGCTTATCAAGTCTTTTATCTCGGATGTACCGGATAATCTCGTCACGAACGGTTTGCAGAACCGGCTGTTTGATGGGTGCTACGCCGGCATATCCGGGCAAGGTCAGAACGTGACATTCGTATCTGTCTTGTAGATGCGCCACTGTTTCGTTCCAGACCGTCCCGCTGCAGGAATAGCCGGGTAGCAGTAAAACAGGCTGCCCCTTACCCGTAACGGTTACCTGGAATGAATAGGGTTGAGCAAAGCTCAATTGGGCTGTAATGAGGATGATAAAGCAAAGGATGGTCTTCATATCGATAACGGATAATAGGTTCGAAAAAGAAGACCGCGTTGGCGCCAGTGCGGTGTTGTCAGGGATTAGAAACCGCTGGATGGTATTTGTTACACCTTCCGCAGAAAATTTTTTATGGACTATTTACTTTTCCTTTTCGCGTACTTGTTAGTTTGATAATAACCTATTCGTAGAAGTGATTTAACCACCTTAAATATAATATACCACATGCATCGAAATAGTAGCCTTGCGTGGTTGGATGTTATGATCTCGGTACTAGTCCACGCCCAACCCGCTAATTCGGATTGGCGGATTATTGACCAAGATATCAATCCTGCTAATTATTAAGGGATAACCGTTGCTAACGGCCTGATTGGGCTCATGTCTTCACCGGATCCTGTGAAAGTGAAGGGTGTAGCACTTAACGGGGGTTGGTTACAACGGGTACGTCTTCTGGGACACAGAACTATGGACGTATCCTCCGCTCTCGTTACTCAAACCAGATATTGTGAAATTATTACTCGAGTATCGGTTCGAGCATATGGCGATGGCCCGTCAGAATGCATTCAGTTACGGGTATGCCGGGGTTATGTTTTAAAAGGAGTCGGACCGGAGAGTAAAACCGTACAGATCAAATAAAACAAAGCGGGCGAATCGATGACCTTCTCAGTCAGGATTCGCCCGCTTCTCTGTCGAGTTGCGTTTTACCATTGAGCAATCGGCATATTGGATGTCTGTAGCTCAAGCTTAACCTCTTTAGATTGAACTGCCGACTTATTTAACGCGATGTAAATCGACTTGATAGCGCTCTCGATACGTTGCCAGCCTTCTTCACTACGAAGATCAATACTGATCATGGTCCGGTCGTTCTGGGCCATAATAGTCAGATAGGTCATCGCTCCTAAAATGATGGCCGAAATAGCCTGTGTATCGGCACCACTAACAAATGAAAGCTGCGACACGAGCCGGGTCATTTCCTCGTCTTGTGCTTTTGCTGTTGATTCAGCAATCGGGTCATTTTCAATAACGCTCGCCTTTAGGATTTCGCGGGCTGCTTTGAACGTGCGGAAATGACGGAAGGTTTGAATAACCTGTCGATACCAGATGCGGGCGATATCTGACTCATGCAGAGGACGGATCTGATCAAGCAGAGACGGAGTAAACACTGGGAAAAGCTTTCCCATTTTTACGTAATATTCCAGCAGGCCTTCCATGCCGCCGAAGTAACGATAAATAAGAACTTTACTTACGTTTGCTTTCTCTGCGATTCTGTTAACTCCTACTCCTTCCAGCCCCCGTTCAGAAATCACCTCTTCCAGCGCTTCAACAATGCGCTGGGTTGTTTTGGCACGGTTTCTTCTTACCTTTTCGTCTTTGTCCATATTGAACCAATTCTTAGTATTATTCAGGGAGTTGTGTCTATTTGACTGTAATAAAGATATAGGGTCACTCAAGGAGAATATGGCTCAAGTGATTAAGTTAACAAAAGGAGTGATTTTAGATCAACTCGTCAAGAATTGTCAACAATGAAAAATAACCTAATTCGCTGAGTGGTTGATCGGTAGAAGCCAGAAAGTAACGAGTGGCTATGCTGGTGTGGATAGCAAATAAAACAAAATTTTTGTATGACGACAACCTACCGCATCATTTTGTAACAAAAGCAGGTTATTACGTAGACTTCAGAAGAAGCCATAACAAAAAAGCCGCTTGAGTGACCAAGCGGCTTTCCGTCGTTGCCCGAGAAGGATTCGAACCTCCACAAACAGAACCAAAATCTGTCGTCCTACCCTTAGACGATCGGGCAATTGCGAGTGCAAAGATAAAGGTCAAAAGCAGGTAAAAGCAAGTGTAATCCTAAAAAAAAATTCAATTTTAGAGCTACAATTGCCTTACCTGCTGATTAACAGTGACAAAGAATTATAGTCCGCTAATTGCTACGGACGGATTTATCTTTTTAACTAGCCCTTGCAACACTTTACCCGGACCCGACTCAATGAATTCGGTAGCGCCATCGGCCACCATCTGCTCAACGGAAGCAGTCCAACGGACCGGAGCCGTGAGCTGGGCGATCAGGTTTGCCTTAATTTCTTGTGGATCGGTAGTCGCCTTTGCGTTGACGTTCTGGTAAACCGGGCAACGTGGGGCACTAAAAGTCATCTCTTCCACCGCCTGCGCGAACTCAGTTCGGGCGGGTTCCATAAACGGTGAGTGGAAAGCACCACCTACGGCCAACGGCAAAACGCGTTTTGCTCCGGCAGCTTTAAGTAGTTCACCTGCTTTCTCAATGCCAGCTACACTGCCCGAGATTACTACCTGACCGGGGCAGTTGTAATTAGCAGGAACAACGATCTCATCGGCTACCTCAGCACAAATGCGCTCGATGGTCTCATCTGGCAGGGCGAGTACAGCCGCCATACTAGACGGCGCCAACTCGCAGGCTTTCTGCATAGCAGTAGCGCGAATTGATGCTAGTTTCAGGCCGTCAGTAAAAGATAATACTCCGGCTGCTGTCAGAGCAGCTAGCTCACCAAGGGAGTGACCTGCTACCATGTCCGGAGCAAATGATTCTGTAGTCAAAGCAAGCACCACTCCATGCAGGAAGACGGCGGGTTGCGTGTAGATAGTTTGTTTTAACTCTTCGTCGGTTCCTTCAAACATGATCTTATTCAGATCATAGCCTAGAATTTCATTAGCTTGGTCGAATAACTGACGGGCCGATTGGCCATCCTGAGTTTTCTGATCCGGATTCTGGTACAGATCCAGACCCATGCCTTTAAATTGAGATCCCTGTCCGGGGAATACGAATGCTTTCATGCCGTTGTTATTGATGTATAGTGTCACTAACTAATGGCACAAAATAAGCCCCTGCAAAACGGTTCACCAAACGGAATGAAACGAGGACTATCAATAGCTTGATAGTCAGAAATTTACTGAGGTTGTTAGACTATAACATGTATGTACACAAAAAATCGATGACGCAAGATCACATGGCGAACAAAGCCATTATATGTAGTGTTTCTCTAATGGTAGCACCGCTATTTTTACTGACTGTAAATAAGGTTCAAAATAAGTGAAATGGGCCGCTAATCTTGTTTCCAACGCCTTTGTGGTTTAGTTTTGGTGCGCCGTACAAAGCGGCTTTTTTTCAACCGTTTACACTAAATTTTCGTGTCGTTCATCCTATGGCTTGGGTAACACAAACACTATCCAGCTCCCTCGGTCGCAAGGTCATTATGTCGCTGACGGGACTTTTTCTCAGTACGTTTCTAATTGTGCATATGGCCGGTAATTTACAGCTCTTTAAGGGCGACGGTGGCCGGGCATTCAATGAGTACACGTACTTCATGACTCACAATCCGCTTATCATCACTGTATCGTATCTGCTTTACACGTCGATTCTGGTTCACGCACTGATGGCACTCATTCTGACGCGCCACAACCGCGAGTCGCGTCCAGTTCAGTATGCGTATACAAAACCAGAAGCGAACAGCGCTTGGTCGTCACGAAACATGGGTATTTTGGGCACAGTTCTGCTGTTGTTCATCATCATCCATATGCGCACGTTCTGGTATGAGATGCACTTCGGGGCCGTTCCTATGGCTGAGTACGATGGCAAAGAGTACAAAGATCTGTACTCAGTTGTGCAGGTCGCTTTTGGCGAATGGTGGTACGTGTTACTGTATGTAATCTGTATGGCTGCTCTGGGTTATCACCTGGCCCACGGCTTCCAGAGTGCATTCCAAACGATGGGAATTCGGCACAAGAAGTATACTCCGCTGATCGAAGCGCTCGGTACATATTTCTTCGCTATTATTATTCCACTGGCATTCGCGGCTATGCCAGTCTATGTGTTTTTACAGGTTCACCATATAATTTAAAGAGTGGAAGAGCGAAGAATTGAAATTGCGAGTAGCTTTTTCACTCCTCCGCTCTTTCACTCTTTCGCTCTTTAAATTATGAAACTGGAGTCTAAAATTCCCGAAGGACCGTTGCCCGAAAAATGGTCACGGCAAAAATTCAGTTTAAAACTGGTCAACCCAGCTAATAAACGGAAGTATGATATCATCATCGTTGGAACTGGTCTGGCTGGGGCGTCGGCTGCTTCTTCGCTAGCTGAACTTGGTTACAACGTAAAAGTATTCTGCTTCCAGGACAGTCCACGTCGTGCGCACTCAATTGCTGCACAGGGTGGAATCAACGCTGCTAAGAACTATCAGAATGACGGCGACAGCGTGTTCCGTCTGTTCTATGATACGATCAAAGGGGGGGATTACCGGGCTCGCGAAGGGAACGTGTATCGCCTGGCCGAAGTGAGTGTCAATATTATCGACCAGTGCGTAGCGCAGGGTGTACCTTTTGCGCGTGAGTACGGCGGTTTGCTGGCCAACCGTTCATTCGGTGGAGCTCAGGTATCGCGTACATTCTATGCTCGTGGTCAAACAGGGCAGCAGTTGTTACTTGGCGCTTACTCGTCGCTAAGTCGGCAGGTGGCTAACGGTAAAGTGAAACTGTACCCACGTACTGAAATGCTTGATCTCGTCGTAGAAGGCGGTAAAGCACGGGGGATCATTACACGGAACCTGATCACCGGTAAAATCGAATCGCATTCGGGGCATGCTGTACTGCTGTGCACGGGTGGCTACGGTAACGTATTTTACCTGTCGACCAACGCTATGGGGTCGAACGTAACGGCGGCCTGGCGGGCTCACAAAAAAGGAGCGTTTTTCGCAAATCCATGCTTTACGCAGATTCACCCAACCTGTATTCCTGTATCAGGCCACTACCAGTCGAAACTGACGCTAATGTCAGAATCGCTACGTAATGATGGCCGGGTATGGGTACCAAAAACGGTAGAAGACGCCGAAAGAATCCGGAAAGGGCAATTGAAACCTGCGGATCTGTCCGAAGACAAGCGAGATTACTTCCTCGAACGTCGTTATCCTTCGTTTGGTAACCTGGTTCCTCGTGACGTGGCGTCGCGTAACGCCAAAAACATGTGCGACGAAGGCCGTGGTGTGGCTAAAACGGGTCTGGCAGTTTATCTGGACTTTGCGGATGCGATCAAGCGGGATGGTCTGAAAACGATCGAAGCGAAATACGGTAACCTGTTTGAGATGTACGAAAAAATCACCGGCGAGAATCCATACGAAACGCCGATGATGATTTATCCTGCTGTACACTACACCATGGGTGGTCTTTGGGTTGATTACAACCTGATGACGAACATTCCTGGTTTGTACGCACTGGGCGAAGCTAACTTCTCAGACCACGGCGCGAACCGGCTGGGTGCTTCGGCGCTGATGCAGGGGCTGGCTGATGGCTACTTCGTTATTCCATATACCATTGGTGACTACTTGGCTACGATTGGTCCTGCCGATAAGATTCCTGTTGATTCCCCTGCCTTCAAAGAGGCTGAGAAAAAAGTAAATGACCAGATCAAACAGCTGCTGTCAATCAAAGGGGAGCGCCCGGTTGACGACTTACACAAAGAGCTGGGTCATATCATGTGGGAATACTGCGGTATGTCGCGTACGGCTGAGGGGCTAAAGATTGCGAAAGGCAAGATTCAGGCGCTGAAAAAAGAATTCTGGTCGAACGTAAAAATTCTGGGTGACGCCGAAGAAATGAACCAAGCACTCGAAGCAGCTGGTCGCGTGGCTGACTTTATCGAGTTGGGCGAACTAATGGTCGACGACGCACTGAACCGGAATGAGTCCTGTGGAGGTCACTTCCGTGAGGAGTACCAGACACCAGACGGCGAAGCACTACGCGATGATGAAAATTACACGTACGTAGCAGCCTGGGAGTACGCAGGAGAAAATCAACCTGAAGTACTCAATAAAGAAATCTTAGAGTTCGAGAATGTGAAACTAACACAACGGAGCTATAAGTAAGAGTTATAAAGTTTTAGGGTTATAAAGTTGTTTAGCTTGTGTGAAACAGAACTTTATAACGCTATGACTATGCAGCTTTAGAACTTCTTAAGAAGATGAAAATTAATCTAAAAGTCTGGAGACAGAAAAATAGCAATACACCAGGAAAACTAGTTGATTACCAACTGGACAACGTATCTGAGGATATGTCGTTCCTGGAAATGTTCGATGTACTGAACGATTCCCTAACCCGCAAAGGTGAAGATCCGGTTACGTTCGACCACGATTGCCGCGAAGGGATTTGCGGTACGTGTTCCATGTACATCAACGGCCGGGCGCATGGTCCACAAACCGGTGCAACAACCTGCCAGTTGCACATGCGTTCGTTCAGCGACGGTGATACGATCGTTGTCGAGCCCTGGCGTGCGCGGGCTTTCCCAGTCGTTAAAGATCTGATGGTCGACCGGTCCGCTTTTGACCGGGTAATCCAAGCGGGTGGTTACGTATCGGTTAATACCGGTTCGGCTCGGGACGCTAACGAAATCTTGATTCCTCGTACCATCGCCGATGAGGCTATGGATGCGGCCGCCTGTATTGGTTGTGGCGCCTGCGTAGCGGCCTGTAAGAATGCGTCGGCGATGCTATTCGTTTCGGCGAAAGTGTCGCAACTGGCTTTGCTGCCGCAGGGACAGGCTGAACAGCGCGAACGGGCTGAGCGTATGGTGGCGCAGATGGATTCCGAGGGCTTTGGTGCCTGCTCATTCACCGGTGCCTGTTCGGTGGAGTGTCCAAAGTCAATCTCGCTGGATCACATTGCCCGTCTAAACCGGGAATATTTAGGAGCAAAATTAGCCTCTGACAACGTTCAGGGGTAAGCTGAAATTCCCATAAAAAGAAAGCCTGCTCACACTGAGCAGGCTTTCTTTTTATGGGAATTATATAGACAACTAAGCCGTCGCGCCTTCTTTCAGTCGTTCGGCGTTTTCGGTGATCCGTAACTGTTCAATGAATTCGCCGATGTCGCCGTCCATGACCGCGGTTAAGTTGTACACCGTCATACCAATCCGATGATCTGTGACGCGGCTTTGGGGATAATTGTACGTCCGGATTTTGTCGGAACGATCACCACTGCCCACCATTGTTTTCCGCTGTGAAGCAATAGCGTCGTTGTGTTTCTGCAACTCAATTTCGTATAACCGCGACCGGAGTACGGTCATGGCTTTGTCCAGGTTCTTCAACTGCGAACGTTCATCCTGACACTGTACAACCAGACCTGTTGGGATGTGGGTCAGACGAACGGCCGAGTACGTTGTGTTAACGGACTGACCACCTGCTCCCGACGAACAGAACGTATCTTTCCGGATGTCGTTCATGTTGATTTCTACGTCCACTTCCTCCGCTTCGGGCAGAACGGCCACACTGGCTGCCGAGGTATGAATCCGGCCCTGGGTCTCAGTGGCAGGTACGCGTTGAACCCGATGGACACCCGACTCAAACTTGAGTTTGCCGTACACGTCTTCGCCTTCCACTTCAGTAATAATCTCTTTGTAGCCGCCCGATGTCCCTTCAGTGTAATCGACCAGCGACATCCGCCAGCCCATTTTCTCGCAGAAACGCTGGTACATCCGGAAGAGGTCACCGGCGAAAATGGCAGCTTCGTCACCACCCGTGCCACCCCGGATCTCCAGAATGACGTTTTTGCTGTCATTTGGATCTTTCGGGATCAGCATTTCCTTCAGCAACTCTTCCTGCGTTTCCCGACGCGGCACTAATTCGTCCAGCTCAGCCTTGGCCATTTCCCGGAAATCCTCGTCTTTTTCGGTAGCCAGAATCTGCTTGGCATTTTCGATCTCCTGGAGCAGTTGCGTGTAGCTTTGATACTGCGTAACAATCTTCTCCAAGTCTTTATATTCCTTACTCAGCTTCATGAATCGCTTCTGGTCCGAAACTACTTCGGGCTGCACGATTTGCTGAGAAACTTCGTTGAAGCGCTCGCTGATGGCTTCTAACTGATCAAGCATAACGTATATGGCTAAACTGCTGTGTATAGCAGCGAACGTACTGATTAATAAAGTACAAAATTACGAAAATCCTGCCACTTACCGCTACCGGCGTCAAGCCGGCTAACACGGACCAAACTATTGAGCCGGGTCGCTACCGCTACCCCAGCCCTGCGCGCGGATCGGTGTTTGCTGCCCGGCTTTAGTCGCCAGTATAACCTGAGCAGGATCGGCTGTCAGATAGCCAATAGCTGTAATGCGTGCGTTGGTTGAGAGCTTCTCGAATTCCTGTGGGCGAACTGTAAACAGAAGTTCGTAATCTTCTCCACCATTCAGGGCCGCCGTTATTGGGCTGATCTTAAATTCTTCGGCTGCCAAGTGGGTCTGATCGTCGATGGGAATGTTTTCATCGAAAATTACCGCGCCCGTGCCAGATTGACGACACAGATGAAGTAGCTCCGATGCTAATCCATCCGAAATATCGATCATCGCTGTTGGCCTAACGCCCAGATCGCGCAGCTCGTGAACAATGTCGGTGCGTGCATCGGGACGAAGCTGACGCTGAATCAGATAACTCCGTTCTTCCGAAAGAGAAGGTTGCATGTTCGGATCGGCCAGGAAGACCTGTTTCTCCCGTTCTAATAATTGGAGTCCTAGATAAGCCGCGCCTAAGTCGCCCGTTACGCAAAGTACATCGTTGGGCTGTGCCGTGTTCCGGTAGGTAACAGCGTCTTTAGGAACCTTACCCAAGACTGATACTGATAGAATCAACCCAGAACGGGAAGCCGACGTATCGCCCCCAACCAGATCCACATTGTACGCTTCGCAGGCTGCCCGGATACCCTCGTATAGTTCGTCCACAGCTTCGACCGGAAATCGGCTACTTAAACCAATACTTACCGTGATTTGGATCGGCAGGCCGTTCATGGCCGCAATATCCGATACGTTGATGGCAACAGCCTTATATCCCAGGTGCTTGAGTGGCATGTACGTCAGGTCAAAGTGAATACCTTCGACCAGCATATCCGTTGCCAGTAAGCCATACTCATTGCCCCAGTCAAACACGGCTGCATCGTCGCCAATACCCCGAATCGTTTCAGTATGTGTAGGGGCTGGCGTTGCCTGACGAATGCGTTCGATCAGACCAAACTCCCCTAATGTATTCAAATCAGTCATAGTGCAAAAAAACAAAAAGCCGTTCCGCTTGCTTTCCGGAACGGCTTTCGGCCCAAATTGGTTTGATCGAGCTTATGGATTCGACAGAGTATATCGGTTAATAGTACCACCGGTTTTCCTGTCACCCTCTGTTCGAGTTAGAATTACTGAATTGTCGTTAAGGTCACTGATATCAAACTCTACTCTACCGTTTGCATCCGATGGGGAAGGGTTTAGGTTAGATAATACCAACCGGGTATCTGAGGAAAGTGAATACTGGCCAACAAACAAATTTCCGTCGAAAGCCGTGTACCGAGCCACCGGAGGATTACTCAGGTCCAGTTTAAACCCTGAATAGCCAGGCTTCGCGTTGCCAGTTGCCCCTCTTGTGTAGACCGTCGTGCTGTTTTCTTCGGCTTTCTGGATGGTCCAGACCTTGGCAATTCGCTCTGAGACGGGGGCAACTTTTTTGCCACCGCAGCCAGAGAGGAAGCCCACTAGTACAAACGCCAATAAAAAAGAAATGAGAGAATTCGTTCTCATAGTTAATTGATTCCTTAAATCAGAAGTGGCTAAAGTTACACTAATTTTGTGAGTGGCTGCAAAAATGGTACCCAATATTTACTCGGCCTAATAAAAATGTACGACGTAACTCAGACGGACCCCATTAAGCAATACACACGGATGCAACTGGCTCTTCGTAATGGAACGGATCGTGACGAAATCTGGTGTGCCTACGCTGGAATTATTTACGATGTGTCCAACTCACGGCTCTGGCGGAACGGGAAACATTACGAGCATTGGGCGGGGCAGGATCTGACCGAAGAGTTAGCTGATGCACCCCATGCCGACTGGGTGTTTGCTAAATTCCCCATCGTGGGGCAACTGATCTAATCCTTATGATACTGATTGCCGACAGTGGTTCGACGAAGACGGACTGGTTACTACTAGATGGATTGCAATCTCAACGTATTGTACAGACCGACGGTTTTAACCCATACTATCAGACAACGGAGCAGATTTATGCTACGTTACAGACTCAGCTTCTCCCCCAGCTGCCGACTGAGGACGTCACGGACGTGTTTTTCTACGGAGCTGGTTGTAGTGGCCCGGCCGTAAATCCCGTTATCGAAAACGCTATTCGAGTGTTGTTCCCTGATATACAAACGGTTGACGTGAACAGTGATATGTTGGGGGCTGCCCGGGCGGCAGCGGGAAATGAGTCAGGAATCGTCTGCATTCTGGGAACGGGCTCTAACGCCTGTCGATACGATGGCAAGCAGATTACCCAGGAAATTTTATCGCTAGGATTCTGGCTGGGCGACGAAGGGAGTGGGGGATACCTAGGAAAAACGTTGGTACGTGATTTCTTTCAAAACCGGCTCCCCGATGAGTTACGTGTTACGTTCGACCAAAAGTATGCGCTCGACCGTCCAACGCTGTTGGAAAACGCGTATCAAAAACCGTATCCTAACCGATATTTTGCCTCATTTACGCCGTTCCTGACCGAACATTTATCTCATTTACACGTACAACAATTAGTGCATGAAGCGTTTCGCTTGTTTCTGGAAACGTACGTTATTCGATTGCCGGACGCGTCAACATTGCCAATCCATTTTGTTGGTTCAATAGCTCACTACTTTCAGGAGCAGTTGGCGCAGGTAGTTGAGCAGTTGGGGCTAACAATGGGAAGAGTAATCAAATCACCCATTGATCGACTCGCCGACTACCACCAGACCCACTGAGTTTATGGGTGATCGTATCTAAACCAAGGCCGCGCTGCCGTACCTTTGTGGGAAGGCGCACCAACAAATGCCGTATATAAGCGTTGGATAGGCTGGGCGTTCTGTTTCAATCCAACGTAAAGAGAGTACGCAACCTGAATGAGTAATGGCAAATCGGTATTTTTTGAAAGTAAAAGAGGTGATTCGGGAAACCCCCGACGCCGTGACGATAACATTCTGGCACCCCCTTAACGAAGAGGTTCGCTATCAGCCAGGTCAGTTCTTAACGTTCCTGCTCAATATCAACGGACAAAAATTACGTCGTTCGTATTCGATGGCGTCGTCGCCCCACGTAGACGTATCGCTTGCAGTGTCGATCAAGCGCGTACCGGGTGGCCTGGCCTCCAACTACCTCTGCGATCAGACCAAAGCGGGCGATATTCTGGAAACGCTGGAGCCTATGGGTACCTTCGTGCCGAAATTGGAACCCCAGAATCGCCGGACGATTGTCCTGATAGGGGCCGGAAGCGGTATCACGCCCCTGTTTTCGATGGCGAAGTCGATTCTGCACGTTGAGCCGAATACCCGCGTGTGGCTAATTTACGGCAACCGCAATCAGTCGTCAATTATTTACAAAGCGCATCTGGACGCGATGGAGCAGGCCTATGGCAAATCGCGTTTTCAGGTTACCCACGTACTGAGTCAGCCTGACGCTGGTTGGGACGGGCTAGAAGGACGTCTGAATCAGCATACCCTGACCAGGTTGCTGGAGGGTCAATTGGCCAAAGAACTTCAGAGCGCCAGTTTCTACCTCTGCGGTCCTGACGGCTTACTGACCGAAGTCCGCTCAGCCCTGACGATTATGGGGGTACCAACCACGCAGGTGTTCAAGGAGAGCTACGCAACAGCTCCCGTTCCAGTGGGCGAAGTCATCGAAGATGCGGCTAATGCCGAGGATAGTGGTTCGCCGGAAGTGACTGTCCTATACGAAGGCAGTGAATACAAATTTGCTGTAGCTCCGCATCAGACCATTCTGGAAGCAGCTCTCGATCTAGATATTGACCTGCCATATTCGTGTCAGGCGGGCATGTGTACGGCCTGCCTGGGGCGTTGTGTCTCCGGTACGGTGAAACTGGATGAGGAGGATGGCCTGTCGGACTCTGAATTAAAAGCCGGTTACGTCCTTACCTGCGTCGCGCATCCTGTGGGACGCGACGTCGTGATCGAGATCGAGTAAGAGAATGCTTTATAATAAGATGACCTCAGGGCATTCCGCCAATGTTTTAACATTGACGGAATGCCCTGAGGTGTTTATGTATCACCCGGAGATTTACCGCAACTACCTTATTTTTTCGAGGCAGGTTTCGGGTCTTGCACCGGAGCTACTGCGGGATCGGGTGTTGCGAATTCAATTGTCAACGCCTTGGGTGGCACAGGTGGTTTTGGAAGTCTGATGGCATTGCTTTTGATCGACTGGGTTTTGTTGCTTGGTGCCGCTGGTGGCATCGCTGGCTTAGCCCAATGAATTGTTTGACCCTCAATAACAGAGTGACTAGACGGGAGTGGCGTTATTACGCCTGCCTCGCCGAAAGCGCTAACACTTGCGTTCACCTGTTGGGCTGAGTATCCGAGCTTGCGAAGTTTGGTTTCTGTTTCCTGAATGGGTTTCATTGCGTCTTCAATCGCTTTTTGCTTTTCGATAAGCCGCTGATTTACTTTCTCGATTTCTGCTTCTGCTTTGAGAATTGCCCGTTCGCTTTCGTCAATCTGTCGGGATAGGACTGCCTGAGCGGAGTCTGAACGGGCCACACGCGTCTGCATGATGATTCGTTGCTGCTCCATAGCATTGGCCATTCGTTGCTGTTCCAGTCTGAACCGTTGAGCGTCTATTACAGCCAACTGGCGCTTGGCCGCTTCAGCCGCAAACCGTTGCTGTTCGGCCTGTGCTTTTAGAATGGCAATATTAATCTGACTCAAATCCCGACTCTTACCGATCGCTCTTCGGTTTGTGTCATCGAGAAAAAGACTGGCAGAATGATCCTGCAAACGTTTTGCCCGATCATCGAAGAAAAGGCTGGCAGGGCGATCAGGCGTTGCTTCTACTAACTGACTCCTGGTTGCTTCCAGATTCTGGAAAAGACTTTGTACTTCCGATTCACGAAAGAGGCTGGATAAACGAGATGTATCTATAGACGAGAAAGCTCGTTTAATGATACTATCATAGTTCACTTTCGCCAGGCCTTCCACCGTACCGTCAGGACTGAGGGGAATATTGGTCAGGGCTGATGCGGTTATATCGCGATGCTTCTCTTTTTCCAGTGCGCTGTCCGATTCAATGATAGACAGTATAATATCCCGGTCGGGTTGATTTACGTCGTCGAGATTAAGCTGGCCAGACATGACTTGGTTCCATTGTCGCTGAAGGCTGGCAACGCGCGAAGCAGATAGCTTCTTGCCCTTCCAGGTTACGTATTGGATGTTTCTTTTTTCGTCGAAGCGTAACTCGGAACCACCGTTGGGCTTTGACGATTGTTCGTTTGCCTTTGTTCTAGTCACTTTGGGTTTAGGCTGTTGTTGCTGAACGGCGTAAACCGACGCGCTGACAAGCAGAACCGTTACCAGCGTTAGTCCGGCGAGACTTCTGGTCGATACGATTGGGCGAGTGGGTATGCCCAGTATCCGACGAACGCGGTGCAGCAACTGCTGCCGTTTTGTGGCAAAAGCCATAGCCAGAGTGGGTGTCGGCGTTGCCTGGGTCAGACGTAACTCTTCAATGTGAGCCAGGGCCTGCGCCAGCCGCCTACCATCACCCCCGCAGGCCTGAATAGCCAAGTCATCGCAGCAGAGTTCTCGCTCTTCCCGCACCCGTGCCGATAACCACCAGAGCGCCGGATGAAAGAAGTACAATACGTCAACGAGTGACTGGAGCAGGTTAACAGCGTAATCCTGCCGTTTTACGTGGGCTAGTTCATGAGCCAAAACGGCTTCTATCTCCTGTATGGATAGATTAGTGGCTAGTCCGATTGGAATTAATAAAACCGGTTTTATGGCCCCAACAACAACTGGAACCGCGATACTGGCCGACTCACGAATCTGAATAACTGGACGGAGAGCCATCGTCGCCCGTAGCTGGTTAACAACTGTATTCCAGAGGGCGTTTGCTGGCGTGTTGGCCGACCGACTTAGTCGCTGGAGATAGAGCCAGCCTCCTGCCAGCCGAAGTCCGAAAACAACCAGCCCAATCAGGTACAGGGCCACAAATTGACTAAGATTACTTTCCAGGAATTGCCGTACCTGCTGGTGCCAGGGCAATACCTGAGCGCTCTGTTGCCAGGCGCGAGCCATTACCTGTGTCGCATTGGGGCTAACAGACACTGCCGCAGGGTCGAAGTAATAGCTGAACGTACTAACCGATGTTAGCAACTGGGTTGCCAGCGCCAGAATACCTAGTCGATACCGTAACGCACTACTCCGGTTACGTAGCAGATGCAGGGCGACCGCCGTTGGTAGAACGATGGCAAAACCTTGCCAGACAGCGTGCAACAACGTCCAGCCCAGCGCATCGGCAGTAGGACTGGTCAACAGCTTAACGAGGTTCATGGTCAGAATCGATTTTGTTTAGCAGATCTTTGATTTCGTCCAGTTCTTCTTTCGAGGCCTTATGCTGTCCCAGTAGTTGCATGACCAGTTTCGAAGCTGATCCCCGGAAGGCAGTTTCAACAAAGCGGTCTAGCAAGCCCCGCTGCGTGTCTTCTTCGCTGACGGCTGCGGTGTACGTATGAGAACGGTTATCCTGGTCGCGCGTCAGTAATCCCTTTTCGTGCATAATCTGCATCAGTTTCAATGCCGTCGTGTAGCCGATTTCTCGGTTTTCGCTTAGTTTCTCATGGACCTGGCGCACGGTGCTGGGACCAGCTGCCCACAGTACATGCAGTATTTCCAGCTCGCTATCCGTTGGTTTCATAGTGTATCTACGAATAATTTCGTAGTAAACATATACGAAGGTTTTCGTACTTACAAGTGTCTGATAAAAAGATTTTTAAATGGCCTGATGTCAAGCGTAGACGGGAGTACAGCCAACGCGCCCGGCTATACCCTTGTCTAGTAAACTTTTCAAAGACATTAGCGCGTCGAATAAGTTGTATCTTCACAAACTGACCTATTTCAGTATTACTTGATGACAGCGAATGAATCCATTGCCGTACTGACCCGGCCCGACCGGCGCTTTATCGGCGAAGACGTACAACTTGCGGGCTGGGATGACGTAAAGCCCTTTTTCGATGAACTGCTGCAGCGGCCTATTCAAAACAGCGATGATTTGCAGCAATGGCTGCTTGATCGTAGCGAACTGGAGTCGTATCTATCCGAAGAGTTCGCCTGGCGGTATATCCGCATGACCTGCGATACCGCAAACGAGGAACTGGTGAACCGACTGAATTTTTTCATCGAAACCATCCAGCCGCCTATGACTAGCTATGGTAACGACCTCGATCTGAAAGCGGTAAATAGCCCGTTTCTGAGTCAGTTGACCGACGAAGGGTACGAGGTGATGGTGCGGGGAATGAAACAGGCCATCGAAATTTTTCGGGCCGAAAACATACCGCTGCAAACCGAAGCGCAGACTGAAGAGCGCAAGTACGGCGCCATTGCGGGAGCCATGACCGTAACGATTGACGGTAAGGAAATGACGCTTCCCGAAGCCAGCGATCGACTCCAGTCGACAAACCGGGCTGTGCGTGAGGAGGCTTGGCGTAAAGTTTGGGAACGCCGTTTTCAGGACCATGAGGTACTCGATCAGCTTTTTGACCGGCTACGTAATTTACGGCACCAGATTGCTGTCAATGCTGGCTTCGCTAACTTTCGGGACTACTCATTTGCGGCTTTGGGTCGGTTCGACTACACCCCGCAGGATTGCTTTAATTTTCATGCGTCGGTGGCCGATGCCGTTGTGCCAATGCTGAATGAGCTGGCTGAAGAGCGTAAAGAAAAGCTGGGTGTTGATCCGTTACGTCCTTGGGATACTAAAGTAGATGTAGATGGTCGGCCACCACTGAAGCCCTTCGCTACGGGTGCCGAACTGATTGAGAAAGCCATTACCTGCTTCGACCGGCTCGATAAAGAACTGGGCGACGACCTGCGAATCATGCGGGCCATGGGTCACCTGGATCTTGAATCGCGGAAAGGGAAAGCGCCGGGCGGCTACAACTACCCGCTCGAAGAAATTGGCGTACCGTTTATCTTTATGAACGCTACATCGAGTCTGCGCGATCTGGTGACTATGGTACACGAAGGCGGTCACGCCGTTCATTCGTTCCTGACGCGAACCTTACCCTTAAAAGCGTTCCGCAATCCACCGATGGAGGTTGCCGAGCTAGCTTCGATGAGTATGGAACTGCTGTCTATGGACCACTGGGACGTATTTTTTGCCGATCCAGGAGAGCTACGTCGGGCGAAACTCCAGCATCTGGAGTCGATCATCGAAACGCTTCCCTGGGTTGCCACCATTGATAAGTTTCAGCACTGGATTTACGAAAACCCCGAGCATACTGTAGCCGACCGGCGTGAAAACTGGGTGCGTATCTACGACGAGTTTGCCGATTCGATAACCGACTGGAGTGGTATTACGTATTATAAAGAGTACATCTGGCAGCGGCAACTGCACCTGTATGAAGTGCCGTTCTACTACATCGAGTACGGTATTGCGCAACTCGGGGCCATTGGCGTGTGGCGGAATTACCGACGTGATCCAGCGGCTGGTCTGACGGGTTACAAAGCCGCGCTTAGTCTAGGTTATAAAGCACCCATCCGGGAAATTTACGCAGCCGCGGATGTTCCGTTTGATTTCTCGCGCGATTACATTCGGGATCTGATGGATTTTGTACGACAGGAAATCGATAAATTGCGTGACTAAATCAGAATTTGTTCCGGCTTGTCTGTTCTGGCTTTGGAAACCTTACAGGCCTGCTTTAATTTTGCCGAATCAATGTGTAATCAAGTGGCTATGAAACGCGTATTAAATATAGGGTTGTTAGTGGTGGCCGTTCTATCACTGGCTTCCTGCGACTATCAGAAATATAACACGATTCGTCAGGCCGACTACCGGGCTAACGATTACAGCGCTAACTACCGCGCTGGTGATCCTCAAGTGTACGGAAAAGGTAAGGATTCGGCGGCTGTACAAACGAAATACAAATACACGCCAAACCCTGCGCTGGACGCTCGTACGCAGAAAATCCGCGAGAAACTATTCGGTGCTGGTTTGAGCAATCAGGGCGCGTAAATATCGAGTTACAATTCTAATACGGGAGCGATGGATTGGCGCAAAAGTGCGGGTCCATCGCTCCCGTATTATAAGGTAGTTGATTCATCTGACGCGGCTACCAGAATTTTGCTTTACTTTGTCGAGTCGGTGTTTGCTGACGAATAGCATTATTTGAGTATTCAATCCGCTTTACGCACTAGAAATAGTATGAATATTGCATTGGTTACGGGCTCGGCTGGGCTGATTGGTAGTGAAGCCGTAGCATTCTTCGCTGATAAATTTGACCTGGTGGTCGGTATTGATAACAACATGCGCCAGTATTTCTTTGGCGCCGACGGCTCAACCGAATGGAACCGGAACCGACTGGCTGATATGTACAAAAACTACCAGCACCGCTCGGCCGATATTCGGGAGGTGTCGCAGTTGGAAACAATCTTCCAGGAGTTTGGTACTGACATTAAATTGGTGTTGCACACGGCGGCTCAGCCAAGCCACGACTGGGCGGCTCGTGAGCCCTTCACTGACTTTGGTGTCAACGCGGTTGGAACGCTGAACATGCTGGAGATGACCCGGCTTCACGCGCCCGAAGCAGTCTTCATCTTTACGTCGACTAATAAAGTATACGGGGATAACCCTAACTTCCTGCCGTTGATCGAAACCGAAACGCGTTGGGAAATCGACCAGAACCACCCATACTTCAAGGATGGTATCGATGAATACATGAGTCTGGATCATACCAAACACTCGGTATTTGGTGCTTCGAAAGTAGCCGCTGATATCATGGTCCAGGAGTACGGTCGGTACTTCGGTATGAAAACGGGCGTCTTTCGGGGCGGTTGCCTGACGGGACCGAACCACTCGGGAGCGCAGTTACACGGCTTTCTGTCGTACCTGATGAAGTGCGCTATTACGGGTAACCAGTACACCATTTTTGGCTATAAAGGCAAACAGGTTCGTGACAACATCCACAGCTGGGATCTGGTGAATATGTTCTGGCACTTCTACCAGAATCCACGGGCGGGCGAAGTGTACAACGCCGGTGGCGGTCGTTATGCCAACTGCTCGATGCTGGAAGCGATTGCCCTTTGCGAGGAGATTTCGGGGAATAAGATGAACTACCAGTACTCGGAAACCAACCGCAGTGGCGACCACATCTGGTACATTTCGAATCTGAATAAATTCAAAGAACACTATCCGGCCTGGAACTGGACCTACGATCTGAAAGAGACGATGGTGCAGATCCACGACAGCATGGCTGCCCGGCTGGCCGTTGCGAAATAAGAATCGTCCGGATAACGTAGTCCGGACACCCACGTCCGGCTTTGTTGAAAAAGCCAGAGCCGGACGTGGGTGTCCGGATTTTGTATAATGCCACTTTTCTCCCCCAATCCAGCTCTCTACTGGATTATTACGTACGGGCTTTGCTGGTTGCTGGTAGGGGCCGTCATCTGGTTCCGGCCAAAACTGGGATTAGTCATGGCCGCAGCGTTGGGCCTGATGTTTCTGCTACGGCTGCCCAGCATTGTTTTCGATAATGAAATCAATCCTGACGAAAGTCAGATGATTACTCAGGCGCTTACGTTACGCCAGGACCCCGTCTATTTTCGATCAGTTGACGGTACAACGGCTGGCCCGCTGGATAGCTATACGCTTGTTCTCCCTAGCCTACTGGGGTTACCGTTCGATTACATTACGGCTCACCTAACGGCTTTTCTGCTGATAGCCATTTCGCTCTGGCTGGTAACTCGTACTGCCCGGCTCTGGTATGGTGAAACGGCCGCCATAGCTGCCCTGCTGCCTCTCATCTTTATCCTTGGCATGACGCAGGTCGGCGATTTTCTGCATTATAGCAGTGAACTGGTACCGGTGCTGCTGCTAAGTCTGAGTTACTATTTGTACGCTACGTTACTAGCCCAGAAAAGGTCTGGCATCGCTCGAATCTTTCTGATTGGTATACTGCTGGGTATGGTCCCATTTGGCAAGCTACAGGCTGTACCATTAGCGGCTGTAGTTGGGTTGTTCGTGGGGATACATATCCTTCTTCAATCAACATTAACCGTAAGTGCTAAAATAGGTCGATTGATCGCACTGGGTGCTGGAGCGATACTTTTTCCACTACTGTTTGTAGGCTTTATGTGGATAAGTGGCGTTTATAACGACTTTGTAACCTTTTACATTGTCGGTAACCTCAAGTACGGCAGCGATACAAACCAGCTGGAAACGCTGCTGCAACTGCCTGCCTATTTTTACAAAAGTGGCCCGCTCTGCTGGTTCATCGTGCTTGCGTTGCTGTCCTGGTTGGTGGGTAGCCTGGCGTCGTTACGTCGTTCGGTTCAGTTCACACAAGCTAGCTTTCAGCAAACCGGCTTTATTACGCTATTATTTCTGGCTACGCTGTTTTCTGTTACGCGGACCGGGTCTGGCTATCTGCATTATCTGTTTTTTCTGATGGGACCCCTGCTGTTAGGTATGGCGTACGGATGGTCGCAGTTGCAGCAAGTCGTTCAACATAGATCTTGGCTAGGATTGGGGGCTTCGGTTCTGATACTGCTGGGTTTCGGCGCGCAGGTGGTGATGACTTATAAGAACAAACAGCCGATCAACCCCTATCCATCAATCTGGCAGAACGGCTGGGTTGTTCAACAATCGCCCGTTTCGAAAGAAGTCAGAAAATACGCGCAGCCCGGCGAGAAGTTGGTCGTCTGGGGTTGGCGGTGCGATTATTACGTACAGGCTCAAATGCCACAGGGGGTGAACGAGAACCATACCATTCGTAGCGCCTTTGAACACCCTCTTCTGGAAACGTATCAGCAGCGTTACGTACGGGACTTTATCCGCTCTACTCCACCTGTTTTTGTTGATGCCGTGGGGAAATTCAACCTGTGGATGACCGACCGAGCTACACAGGGGCACGAAATGATAAAACCGCTGGGGGATTACGTGCGCAGTAACTATACATACGTCGGCCTGATTAATGATGCCCGAATTTACGTTCGGAATGATCGGGCGCGACTGAATAAATAACGATTAACGTAAAGCATAGAAAACAATGTGGTCAAAAAAAGGACTGATTTATAAACCGGACGGTTCGAAGCCGTTTAGCCGGACGCATGCTCAAGTGCCTTTTGGTTATCCGATGGATGGGAAACTGCGGGCTTATTTCTCAACCCGAGACGAGAACGTTTCATCGGCGGTATCATTCGTTGAACTCGATCCGAACGACCTCAGTAACGTAACGTATATCCACGATAAGGCCTGTCTGATGAAAGGCGAAGTGGGTACGTTCGACGAAACAGGAACAATGCCTTCCTGGTTTTTACCGGTGAAAGGGGAGGACGGAACCGACGAAATCTGGCTGTATTATACCGGCTGGAACGTGAGCACTACCGCCAGTTACCGGTTGGCGATCGGTCTGGCCATCAGCCGCGATGGTGGGCTGACGTTTGAGCGGAAGTACACTGGCCCCCTGATGGATCGCTCAATCTATGACCAGGTGTGGGTAGCTCAGCCCTGTGTTATGCAGGAAGAGAACGCCGATGGCTCGATTCGGTGGCGGATGTGGTATTTATCCTGCACGAAAATTGAAGTGATCAACGGCCACCCCGAACCTTTCTACGACGTAAAATACGCTGAGTCGAAGGACGGTATCAACTGGGAGCGGACCGGGCAGGTATGCGTAGGATACGATGAGTTTACGGATGCAATTGGCCGCCCGACTGTTTACAAAGACGGTGATTTGTACAAAATGTATTTTTCGTACCGGAACGCGACCAACTACCGTACTGACGTACAACGCAGTTACCGGATTGGTTACGCTGAATCGAAGGATGGTATCACCTGGGAGCGGAAAGACGAGTTAGCCGGTATCGAACGCTCGGCTGATGGCTGGGATTCGCTGATGATGGACTATTGCCACATTTTCCCGCATCAGGGTAAATGGACAATGTTCTACAATGGCAATGGTTTCGGCGCATCCGGCTTCGGATATGCGGTAGAAGAGTAGCCGTATTGATAAAAATCAGTTGCCCATCAGGCTGTAGTCATATCAACTGTAACACACGATAAGTTACGTTTGCATTAATGATAACCAGCGCGCTAATTTGTGTAAATCCGTCAAGTAAGCAACCATGAAAGAAGTCGCAAAGTACCTGATAAAAGTTGACGCTGAATTTAAGGATGGTCAGATCGTTCCGGAGATTCCGTATGAGGAAGTGATGCGGTTGGTGAACGAACCCAACATCGTTATCATCAAGACTGGTATTCCGAAAGAAACGCTACGTAATGCCATTAACGGTACGCGGGAGTGGGCGGCCAAAACCCCCCTGGCCGAAGGACCAGATACATTCGATAATAACCAGCATAAGCAACGGCTGCACATCGCCAAGATTCAGCAAGCCCCTCAGTTATTCCACGATCATACGTTTGATGCTATTCTGGATTTAGAGCCCGAATTTCAGCAAACGCTAATGGGTGTACATGATCCCATGCGGAAATTCTGGAATAGCCTGACGGGTAACAACGAAGAATTTGGTATTCGGAAAGGTGAGCCGTATCTCCACCCGCAGATTACGCATTACCCACTAGGAGGAAGTTTCTTTGGTCGGCACTGGCACCCGCTAAACCCGCAGAAAGTGGGTCTGATTCTGGCGCTGAACCAGTACGGTAAGGATTATAACTCCGGTGGTACGGGCTACGTGATCAACGACCATATTATCGAAACGGAGGGATACCAGGATGAAGGTGATTTGCTGCTGTTCCGGTATGATCTGCCGCACTGGGTGAGTCCATCGAGCTTTGCCGACCGGTTTAGCTGGGAAGATCCGGCAGGACGCTGGGTAGCGATTCTGCCCTTCTACAATCCCTGGGGGACACCGGCTGACAAAGACGAGCCACAAGGCTGGAAAGCACACATAAAAACGGCTGAGAAGCTGCATTCGACCGAAGAAACTACCGAATCGACTGCGGCTACGTCCACAATGGCCGTTTAGTCAGGAAAAATAGTCAACGTGACAACGAAGCCTCATTCGTTGTAATTTTACGGTCAACAAAAGACCCGGTCTTAGCGCCCGCTAGGTTGCGTTAAAACCGGGTCTGTTTTTATCTATGGTTAAAGTAAGTGTTCTGATTATTACTTATAATCAGCATAAATTTATTCGAAAGGCTATCGACAGCGCGTTGATGCAGCAGACCACATTTCCTGTCGAAATTCTGGTTGGCGACGACTTTTCGAGTGACGGTACGCGGGAAATAATCCAGGAGTATGAGCAGTTTCATCCCGGTCTGGTTATCAGTGTATTGCACCCACGTAACATGGGGAAGAACGGCGGAATCAATTTTCTGGAAACGCTTAAATTAGCCAAGGGAGAATATTATGCCCTGATGGACGGGGATGATTACTGGACCGATCCGCTTAAACTGCAAAAGCAGGCCGATCAGCTGGATGCGCACCCGGATTACTCGATGAACTTCCATAATGCCATCATCACCTACGAAGATGGGACTCCTGAGCACGTACTAAATGGGCCAGATATGAAACCATATTACACCGTCGACGATCTGATCGGCGAGGATGAAATATGGTTCATGGCTACCTCCAGTACGATGTATCGGAATAGTATCAAAGAATACCCAAACTGGTTTCGGGAATCGTCCAGTGGCGATATTCCACGGCTAATTCTAAAAGCAAAACTGGGCAAGATTGGTTACGTACCCGATATAATGTCGGTATACCGGAAAAATCGTGGAGGGGCGAGCTTCGCCGATAATTACTACGACGAATTATTTCTGCGTAACCGGATTCAGATGTACCGCGACATCAATCGCGAGCTGGATTATAAGTACGACCGCGTACTGCGCCGGAATATATCTCGTTATTACCGGATGATGCTGGATGCGAAACAGTATAAAAATCGTTACTTTCGACGGGCTTTCTATGCACTCAAGTACCTGCATTTGAATCGACCTGGCTGGCGTGATGCTCGAAAAATTATGCGGGATTACGTCGTTCCTAAGCCACTAAGTAAGCTATACAGCACCATTCGTCTATTACCACACCGTTAACGGAAAAAAATCCATCCAGTACCAAGTATCTTATGAAACTGAGCGTTGTCATACCAGCCTATAACGAAGAGGAATCCATTACGCCAACGCTGCGATCGTTGTATCAAACGCTGGCCAAGCACGGAATCCCGCATGAAATCTGCGTAACAAACGATAATTCGAAAGACGGAACCCTGCGGGTGCTGGAACAATTGGCGGCAACCGAGATTCCAACGCTGGTGTACTATACTAATCCTGGCCCTAACGGCTTTGGATACGCGGTTCGGTACGGATTGGAACGCTTTTCCGGCGATTGCGTAGCGGTCTTTATGGCGGATATGTCCGACGATCCGGAAGACTTGGTGAAGTTTTATAATAAGATGCTGGATACCGATGTCGATGCCGTATTCGGCTCGCGCTGGGAAGCGGGTGGTAAGGTGATTGATTACCCGGCGCTCAAAAAAGTCATTAATCGGGTGGCTAACTTCATTGTCCGGATGATAATGGGCATCAAGTACAACGACACGACGAACGCTTTCAAATTATACAAACGCGAAACGATTGAGGGCATAAAGCCTTTTCTGGCTCCTCATTTCAATCTGACGGTGGAACTGCCACTCAAAGCGATTGTACGTGGCTACAGCTATGCTGTGGTACCCAACAGCTGGACCAACCGAAAATACGGTGAATCAAAGCTGAAGATCAAGGAGATGGGAAGCCGTTACTTCTTCATTCTCATGTACTGTTTTATCGAAAAGTACTTTTCGCGGGGTGATTACCAGAAAAAAACGGCAGCGAAGCCCAGCGTACCGGTTAGCCGTTAATGTTTGAACAGACTGTATAGTAGCGGAAGCTGATACAGAACTAGGGTTTGAACAATGGCCCAGCCAATACCGCTCAAGAGCATATAAAGCAGCAATTGCCCACGATGAACACCAAAAGAGACTGCTAACGCGGTGCCTCCGATGGGCGTTAGCATAAGCGGAGTTAGAAAAGCGATACCTGCCATTCCAAAACGTTTCCAGATACGCACGGCCAGCCGGGTTCGTTTAGTAAATAATTTTGGCTTTTGCGGACGAAACCGAGCAATGAGCGTACGCAGGGCCGTTCCGGCATACGTAATGAGCACAACACTGATCATCATACCCAGCGCTGAACAAATGGCCGTTTCCAGCCAATGGAGCCCTAATGCCAGCCCAGTTAGCGGTCCGCCCAAAAACTTCAATGTACTGGCCAGGATGACGGGAACGTAACGGGCGTATAGCATGGTACTAACTTTGTTTTACAACAACGTCCCAAAAGTAACCGTTGTTTCTGTATGCCGATTATTACTTCTGCTTATCCGGGGGCACCTGCTTATCAGTACAACGGCCATCTGCAAACCATTTTTCCCAGTCTGACACGCAAGGTAACAGGCGTAACGTATCAGCGTGAGCGCTTGACTTTGGCCGATGAAGACTTTGTTGACCTCGACTGGATCAAAGCTGGACGACGAAAACTAGTGATTCTAACGCACGGCCTGGAAGGAGATAGTCATCGGCAATATATTCTGGGCACCGCAAAACTCTTTGCGCAGCATAAGTACGATGTACTAGCCTGGAATTGCCGGTCGTGCAGTGGCGAAATGAACCGCGCTTTCCGATTATACAACCACGGGGAGATCGGTGATCTGAGTGAAGTCATTAACCATGCGTTAAGTAACGCGCAGTACGACGAGGTCGCGCTGGTCGGCTACAGCATGGGCGGAAATATTACGTTAAAGTACCTGGGCGTTCATGGTGCGCAAATACCCCGTGTCATTTCCTGCGGTATCGCCATTTCGTCACCAACGGATTTATGCGCTAGTGCGCACTTACTCGACCGCCCAGCGAACCGGTTTTATCGGGATCGATTCCGGCGGAAGTTGTTGGTGAAAATTAGCCAGAAAGCTGCCAGTTTTCCCGGTCGGCTTGATATGTCAAAAATTAGTCAGGTGAAGCGCTGGAAAGATTTTGATGATTTCTTTTCGGCTCCCGTCAATGATTACGTTGACGCGGATGACTTTTACCAACAGGCGTCAGCCGTTAATTTTATGGCCGGTATTCAGGTACCGACCTTGCTGCTGAATGCGCTAAATGATCCGATTCTGTCGCCCGAATGTTCCCCAGAATGGTTGGCGTCAGAACACTCATCCATTTACTTAGAAACACCACGCACAGGAGGTCACGTTGGCTTTGCTGTGGCTCGTGATATTCATACCTACGCCGAACGGCGCGCCCTAGCATTTGCGCAGGGGCTGATAACCAGCTAAACGTATGAAACTAGTTTACGCAGACGCGTATACGCTGAACCCTGGCGACCTGGACTGGAGTCCCATTGAAGCACTCGGCGACGTAACATTTTACGATCGGACATCACCCGCGGAACTGATTGACCGTATTCAGGACGCCGAGCTGGTGTTGGTTAACAAGGTCAAGCTCGGTCGAGAAGTAATTGAGCAGCTTCCTAAACTGCGCTATATCGGCGTAACGGCAACGGGCTATGATATCATTGATCTGGCCGCGGCTACCGAAAAAGGTATTGTGGTGACGAACGTACGTGGCTATAGTTCAGATTCAGTGGCCCAGGTTACGTTTGCCTTACTATTAGAGTTGACTCTTCAGGTAGGATGCCATAACACGAGTGTACATGCGGGCGATTGGGTAGCTTCTACTGATTTTTCGTACAGCAAATCACCACTGATTGAGTTGGCTGGTAAAACAATTGGTCTAGTCGGATACGGAGATATTGGCAAAAAGGTAGCCGCCATCGCCAACGCCTTTGGCATGAATGTGCTCGTTAATCGGCGGAATCCAAAACAGGAAGCTGATAATGAAACGCAGTATGTCGACCTGAAAACGCTGTTTAGTCAGAGCGATGTTGTTTCCCTGCACTGCCCGGCCACACCGGATACTGTCGGCTTTGTGAACAAAGCGTTGTTATCGCTCATGAAACCGTCGGCTTACTTTATCAATACCAGTCGCGGAAATCTGGTTAATGAGGCTGATTTGGCTCACGCTCTGAACGAAGGAAAGCTGGCTGGGGCGGGACTCGATGTGTTAGCTGTTGAACCACCGCGAGCCGATAATCCTTTGCTGACCGCTCAGAACTGTATCGTCACCCCCCATATTGCCTGGGCCAGTCGCGAGGCCAGGCAACGATTAATGCACCTAGTTGCTGATAACGTACGGGCGTTTTTGGTTAACGCTCCTCAGAACGTAGTTAATCCGTAGTCGTTGCTACTCCGCTATGCGAATCAAATCTTCCATCTGATTGATGACCGTCGCATTTTCGGGTAAATCGATATCCTGACCCACTACCTGATAGCCTGTAAGGAGTAGCTGGGATTCAGGAAAGCTTTTGGCCATCCGGTTGACGAACGGCTGAACGGCATGATTAGCTGGTACAGTCGTTATCGCCGTCATCAGGTAATCCGGTTTGTGGATGTTGTAGGCAAAAACCAGTTCGTCGAACGGAAGACTCTGGCCGAGGTAGATAACCTGGTTCTGCCGCGCCCGAATGATGTAGTTAGCAAACAGCAGGCTGATTTCATGCAGCTCCCCTTCGGGCAGAAACAGCATGTATTTCTTGCCCGTGGACTGGCGTTTGTTTACCTGTCCATCAATGGCTACGATGATCTTTTGCCGGATCAGGTTTGTGATAAAATGTTCCTGGGCCGGCCCCACCGATCCAGTTACCCATAGCATACCGATCCGGCTCAGAAATGGATAAACAATATTGTTCATCGTATTTTCAAAGCCGAACTGTAGCGTATTTGTGTTGATAATCTTTTCAAAGCGCTCCTCATCCAGGTCAACCATCGCAATAGTGAGCGCATGAATCTGATCTGGGTAACTGAACTGGCTGGTCGAGAATTTGATAACCTCGTTGTATAGCTCTTCGACTGATAATTTAGCAATCTCGGAAATTTTATAGCCGTGATCTTTCAGCAGCGAGATATTCAGGACCAGCTTTAAATCTTGATCGTCGTAAGTGCGAATGTTTGTATCGGTTCGTTTTGGAGCCAGGATATTATATCGTTGCTCCCAAATACGTAGGGTGTGTGCTTTAATGCCCGATAGTTGTTCTAAATCTTTTATCGAGTACGTACTCATGAGGTATCCGCTAAATAGAAATGGAGATGAACTGACGTAACGCTAGTCCACCGGGGAGGTGGTATTCAGCAAAAGAACAGGTAATATACTATTTTGTTTAACTGTTATGCAAAAAAGCTAAACAGAACTTGAGCACCAAAAAAGCCAAACTGGGACAAAAGTAACCATTTCGCTAGTCTGTTAGCCTTGTTAAATGGGAAGTAGAACCAGGCAGTGAAGAGAATAATCGAAATGACCCACCAGGCAACGTAATTTTGTAAGGGAATGGGGTGACCGAACCAAGTCCAGAAATCCAGCTGCACAGCCACCGGCTCAATAACGAGATCCAGTAAGACCATTAGTGTGGCGGCTATCAGAACTTTTAGCGGAGTGGGAAGCGGTAGTTTCGCGCAAACTGAGCCGCAACAGTACGAAAGCATTAGCCAGTTAAGACCTATCACTAGCGGAACGCCCCATAATTTTACGCCTAGCCCCTGCCCATAGGCATATTCGCCGAAAATCACTCCCGTTTTCACTCCTAGTAACTCGATAAAATAGCCGACTAAGACAGCTAGTATAACGTAAGCATAAAAAGTAGGTCGCCAGTCTACGTGATACGCTAGTAGAAATACCAGCGAACACACTAGCGTAATGGGAGTAATTGGCTGTAAATACGTCGCCAGGCTGGGAATCTGCAACCCAATCATTCCCGTCAAATACGCCAGAATCAGTATAGTTTTGATAATGGAGTAATAGCGAAAGGCTGGAGTACTACTTGGGAGCATACACGGAAAACAGCTCGTATGCGTAAATGTTAAAAGCTGGAAACTGAAAAAGCCCCAGATTTGGGGCTTTTAGTAGGGTGAAAGACGGGGCTCGAACCCGCGACCTTCGGAACCACAATCCGACGCTCTAACCAACTGAGCTACAATCACCATTTTGAGTTCGCAAATATACGCTGCTGACGAGCAAATAGTCAATATTTTTTCGTTCTACTTTACTGATTAATCACAACGAGTTATGAATCAGTAAAGTAGAACGAAAAAATATTCTAAGCCGCCTGACTCTTACCTGTCTGGTAGCGTTTTTCAGCCGCTTCCCAATCAACTACATTGAAATAAGCGGCAATGTAGTCAGGGCGACGGTTTTGGTACTTGAGGTAGTAAGCGTGCTCCCAAACGTCCAGGCCAATGATTGGAAAGCCTTTCACATCAGCGATGTCCATCAATGGATTGTCCTGATTGGGTGTCGACGTAATGGCCAGTTCTCCTTCCGACGTAACGATCAGCCATGCCCAACCCGAACCAAACCGGGTAGTGGCCGCTTTCGTAAACTCATCTTTAAAATTGCTGAACGAGCCGAATTTCTGGTTGATAGCGTCAGCCAGTTCGCCGGTTGGTTCGCCACCACCATTGCCCGACAGCGTATTCCAGAATAATGTATGATTATAGTGACCACCACCATTATTCCGAACGGCCGCCGGTGACTGGCTGATTGAACCAAGAATTTCTTCAATGGTTTTGTTTTCCAGTTCTGTGCCTGCAATCGCGTTGTTCAGGTTCGTTACGTAAGCATTATGGTGTTTGTCATGGTGGATTTCCATGGTCTGCTTATCGAAATTGGGTTCCAGCGCGTCGCTCGAATAAGGTAGTGGGTCTAATACAAAAGCCATTATACTATTAGTTAGAATGGAAGAATATTCGGTTGGATAAACAAAGCCTCACCGGTTTATGTTCTTAGACGTTTGAAAAAGTTTACTAGCACGGCCTGGCATTCGTCAGCCAGCACGCCTGTTTCTAGCCGGGTTTTGGGATGAAGTAGCGAAGGCCCGATTCGACTGTAGCCGCGTTTCTCATCAGGAGCGCCAATGACCAATCGGCCTAATTGAGCCCAATACAAGGCTCCTGCGCACATGACGCAGGGCTCCAGCGTGACGTACATAGTGCAATCGGTCAGGTATTTACCACCCAGGTAATGGGTAGCTGCCGTGATGGCCATCAGTTCTGCATGAGCCGTTACGTCCTTTAGTTGCTCGGTTTGGTTGCGCGTTTTGGCAATAGGCCGGTTACGGGAAACAACGACAGCTCCCACCGGAATTTCACCAGCGTCGGCGGCCTCTTCGGCCAGTTCGAGCGCCAGGCTCATGAAATACTCATCAGAGAACATAGGCTGAGAAAACATCGGGCTGATCAACAACTGATCAGCCCGATTCATTTACAGTTTAACTACTTTTTTGATTGTTTGCCGGTCACCCACCTGAATTCGCAATAAGTAGGTACCTGCGGGTTGACTACTCATATCTAGTTCGTTCCGCTGGGCTCGGGTCACCTGTCGTTGAATAAGCCTTCCACTCAACGTCGTCATTGATAAAATGGCGGGTTCACGCGTTAAGGGTAGATCTAATTCGATTGTAACGACGGCTGAAGTAGGTATTGGATACGCTTTAACAACGGGATCAAGCGACGTATCTTCCACTGCCAGCAGGGGCAGTACGGTGACTAAAGCGGTGCCGGATGCAGTACCGGTACCGCACACGTTTGCCACGGCAGTGAGTCGGTACGTACTTGTGCGGGATGGTCGTGCTTCGGCTATGTACGGATTCGTTGTCGCGGTGGTTGAATACGTCCGCAAGCTATCGGCGTAAGTTAGCGTCCAGGGACCATCGCCCCCAAGCGCAATAGTCAGATTCGCGGGTGAACCCTCATACACCGTCTGATGACCAGTTAACGTAGCACTTGGTAGGCCGCGAATTGTCAGGACGGTTGGACTGTTGCTACCAATAATTGGAATAGACGGATTCGACGCTATGGCGCGGACGTAATACTGACCACCTGGAATATTGGTAGGCAACGTTGCCGTAACGGGCGAGCCCGTTGATGTTGATTGAACTGTGTATTTCTTCGTCGTATCGCTCACACTGGCTAACTCGACCCGAAAACTATTGCCCGTGTTAAACTGGCCAGTTGAGGCAAAAGGAACGGACAGTGATAAGCCTGTGCACAGCGTTGATGATGTCAGCGCGTTCGTTGTGATCGTCGGTACCCGAACCGTAATGGTTGCTGTAGCCGGACTTCCTGGTGAGCCAGTGCCACAGCCATTCCGTACCGCCAGAATCTGATACGTTGTGTTCCCGCGGGGCAGTACAGAAATAGTCGTATCCGAGATACGAGAAACACCGGAGTAACCTTCGGTTAGCGTATAACTGTACGGTGCTGAACCCGTAAACTGTAGGCGAAGTTGAGCTGCTTCTCCCAGATTAACACTGTTGGTTGGTGTTATCAAGGCCAGCGACGGTGTGGTGTTGACAATAACCCGGACTGTTGCGCGTGGGCTGTAACAACCGTTCGATCCAATTTGGTACACATAGAAAGGATCGCCGAAGGCATCAACGTTTGCATTCGCTGTCGCTGGTACTGGTGAGTTGGTGTACAAACGCCCGTAGGGATCAACCCAGCGAAGCGTAGCTCCCGTTGACGCGGTAGCCTCCAAGGGGGTAGCTTGGTCACCGATGCAGTAGTTATAGAGCGTTTTAGCGACTGTAGGTACTGGCGTCGTATTGACCGTTACCTGAATCGTTGCTTTATCGCTCTCGCAACTATTAACTGTCTGGGTAACCTGGTACGTTTGCACGCCCGTCTGACTGATAACCGGGGTAGGAGCGGTTGTTGTTGAAGCATTCGAGGCTGCGTACCACCGGAGGTTGGCCCCACCGGCTGTTAATGGCTGAACCGACTGATTGGGTTGATCGGTCTGTGCCTGACAATAATTCAGATTACTTACCGTAGGCTGACCTGGAATAGCATTAATCGTAACGACAAGGGATGCCCTGGTACTTTCGCACCCTTCGGCTGAAGTCTGAGTTACCTGATACGTCTGAGCGCCTACGTTGGTGGATAGTGGTGTAACCGTTGACCCTAGCAATGAGCCAGACGTGTCGTACCATTTCAAACTGGAGCCTGATGCTTGTAGCGGTTGCGTTTGAGCGTTATTGCAATAACTGACGGGGGTAGTAGTAGGCGCTGCTGGTGTGGCTTTCACTTTTACGGCTAAGCCTGCTCGAGGGCTTTCGCAGCCGTCGACAGTCTGACTGACGTAATAGGTCGTCGTACCAACCGTAGTTGTTGAAACGGTTGGAGCTGTTGCGGACGAAGTACCCCCCGTTTGATTGGTACCGTACCAGCTTATCGTACCGCTGGTCGATGCCGTTGCCGTCAAGACAGGAAGTGTAGCATTCTGACAAAATTCAACAGCCGTTACCGACGGTGCTGCCGGCAATTCTTTGACAACAACCGTAATAATCTGACGGGGGCTTTCGCAACCGTTAACCGTTTGAGTAACGTAATAGGGAGTTGACCCTGCTGCACTGGTCAGAGGGGTTATCGCCGTCTTATTTCCTGTCCCACCTGTAGCCGCAGTATACCAGGTCAGGTTCGTGCCCGTCGCCGTCAGCGCGGCTGGAGTTGCCGTGCGACAATACGGATTTGGTGCGGTCGCCGTTGGCGCAGCTGGAACGGTGTTAACCGAAACAGATAAAGCCGCCCGAGGCCCCTCGCAGCCATCCAGCGTCTGACTAACGTAATAGGTCGTTGTGCCGACAGCGGTTAACGACGGCGTAGGGGCCGTTGCTGAAGCCGTACCCCCTGTCTGGCTAGTGCCATACCAGGTTAGCGCTCCGCCCGTTGTCGGTGTTGCTGTCAACGTAATAGTCGCGCTCTGATTCTGACACGCTGTAACTGACGTAACACCTGGCACTGAGGGCGTCGGTTTTACCGTTACAACGAGCGAAGCACGGGGGCTTTCGCAGCCATCGACGGTCTGACTAACGTAGTACGTAAATTGCCCTGCCGTGGTGTTTGAAACGGTTGGGGGAGTTGCTGAGGCTGTTCCCCCGCTCGCATTGGTACCGTACCAGTTTAGCGTTCCACCCGTCGACGCAGTTGCTGATAAGACGGGTGCGGTTGTTCCCTGACAAAAAGATACAGACGTTGGAATTGGCGCAGCCGGTAATTCTTTGACAACGACCGAAATACCAAGCCGGGCGCTTTCGCAACCATTGACTTTCTGGCTAACGTAATAAGTCTGCGGGACTACGGTATTGGTGGCCGGAGTTATCGCCGTGCTGCTTCCTGGTCCACCCGTTGCGGCTGTGTACCAAGTCAGATTGGTACCTGTCGCTGTCAGCGGAACAGCAGGGGAATCCTTACAATAGGGATTAGGCGAGGCAGCTGTAGGGGCAGCCGGAATGGGATTGACCGTAACCGCTAAAGCTGCACGTGGTCCTTCGCACCCATCTACGGTTTGGCTGACGTAATACGTTGTTACACCAGAGGTCGACGCTGGTGGGGTGGGGGCTGTTGCTGAAGCGGTACCTCCTGTTGGACTGGTACCATACCAGTTCAAGATACCACCACTGCTCACAATGGCTGTCAGGGCATTCGCAGTCTGCCCGACGCAAAGCGTTACTGGAGCAGTGGTGGGGGCTGATGGACTAGCTTTCACCGTAACAATGATTTCAGCCCGGGCACTTTCGCAGCCATCGACTGTCTGACTAACGTAGTAAGAAGTAGGACCTGCTACAGTCGTACTTGGTTTAGGAGCTACTGACGAAGCCGTTCCTCCTGTCTGACTGGTGCCATACCAGGTCAACGTACCTCCCGCCGACGCAGTTGCTGATAAGACAATGGCTTCACTACCCACGCAGTATGCCGCCGGGTTAGCAACGGCTGGCTTATTGGGCGTGTTAATGGCTAGCGTTTGTGTGCTGGCTGGGCCAACGGTCGCAGGATTACTGGCGACAACCCGAACCTTGTAGGAGCCAGCAGCTGCACCAGCCGGAATTGTTGCAGAAATGGCAGTACCACTGGTCGCACTACCAATAGCAACCGTTGTTGAAAACGTGCCTGCGGGATCAGAGAGTTGAGCCGTAAAGGTATTCGATGTACCAAACGTACCACTGGTGGAAAACGTAACCGTAACAGCCCCGCCCGGACAAATGCTGGTTGGGTTAAGGGAAGTTGCTGTAATTGTCTGCGCCCAACCGGTCAGGGCTGTTCCGCAACTATACAACCAGACAAATAAGTAAACGTAAAAGATACGGCCATTCATAAACCTGACTAACTGAAAATTATAGGGATATAAAGATAGTATTTTATGAACGAAAGAACGCTGGTTGATTCTAAATATGAATTGACTGTCAGGTGTCAACAATCGAAAAAGCCCTGGCAATCCTGCCAGGGCTTTTTCGATTGTTGAGGTAGAAAAACTACTACGGTTCAATCGACGAATAAATCAACTCGTGAATTCGCCGGCGTAGTTTGGTCGTGTTAATAGAGTTGTTTCCTGCGGTTGGGTAGATTCGATTCGAGAGAAAAACGAAGATCAATTCCTGATCAGGATCGACCCAGACGACGTTCCCGGTAAACCCAGTATGGCCAAAAGAGCGGGCTGATGCCTGCGGGGCCAGATATACGCTGGTCGAACTTTCAGGGTTTGGCTTATCCCAACCTAGCGCCCTATGACTACGGTTGCTCAGGGTCTGGGTAAAGTAAGGAACGGTTAGCGGATTCAGGATTCGCTGTACGCCGTAAGTGCCCTTCTGAAGATTCATTTGCAAGAGCGTTGCTATCTCGCGGGCATTACCGAACAACCCGGCATGACCCGATAGACCGCCCTGAACGGCTGCCATCTGGTCGTGAACTGTACCAACCAACAGCTGATTTCGATAATACGTATCCTGTTCCGTGGGGGCGCAGACGGGATTTTTCAGTCGTTGCAGGGGCGTAAAACCTAACTGGTGTAATCCAAGCGGTTTGTACACATTCTCAGTGACAAATCTGTCCAGCGGCTGCCGTGACACCCGTTCCACGATCTTCTGCAGCATCAGAAAATTCAGATCGCTGTATACATAGGCGGCTTTGCCGGTTTCATCCAGCTTACGCGACATAGGCGACTGTACGACCCATTTCCAGACTGAATCCCGTAGGGCGGGTACTCCCCAAAGGTTAGGGGCTACCTGGATCGTGTATAAGCTATCGGGCGTAGGATTATAAAACTGTGCTTTCAGACCCCCACCCGGTGTTCGGGTACGATCCCAAGTAGTTGGGTAAAAGGAAACCATACCCGACTGGTGCCAGAGCAAATCCTGCAACGTAATATTTTGCTTGTTCGTACCGCGCAGTTCGGGCAAATAAGCGGATGCTTTCTGCGTGAGATCGATAGCCTTCCGGTCGTGCAGCACCATAACCGATTGTAGTGTCGCCAGCACTTTCGTCAGCGACGCAAGGTCGTACAAGGTTTCATCCGTGACTTTAGGAGCACCGGGACTGTAGGTCAACGCGCCAAAATTTTTGCTGTACACAATCTTGCCTTTGCGGGCCACCAGTACCTCACAGCCTGGTACAACCTTGCTTTTGACCGCCCCCTGAACGATGGCGTCGATTTTGGCCAGCGTGGCTGATTTCATACCAACGCTTTCGGGCGAACCTGCTGACAAACGACCTTCGGGACTGACCAAGTCGCCTACACCGACTTTAAACTCACCCGTCGAAACGGGGAGCATACCACGCGAGCCTAGTCCGCCAAACAGAATTTGCGGAGCGACTTTTTGCATGTCGTCCATTTCCTGGTAGGCGCAAACCAAAGCGTCGGCGCCCGTGAAGAGCGGCATACTGTACGGAGAGCCGAAAACAGTGACAATTACTTTAATGCCCTTCTGCTTCAGGCGCGTAATAAGATCAAGAGAAGCTTTTGTCAAACCAAACTTGCGATTGGCCGACTCATTCATGTGATGGAAGCTAATGACCGCTGTATTGGCATCACCAACCTGCGCCACAATGTTGTTCAATTCCGTGTCCGAAATAGGTTTATCGGGCAAAGCCAGCGTCTGAAAAGGGGCGTATTGATTAAGCGTTTTTTGAAAAACATTACCCGCTTCGGCTCCGATGGCTACTGAAGCCAGGCGTAGGGTATCTAGTCGCTTTAGTGGAAGCAGATCGTCCTGATTCTTGGCCACCGTGATAGATTGCTCACAGAGTTCCTGTTTCAGTAATTCAGCTTCGGGTGAGTTGATTTCAGCCGAGAGCCCACCCAACTGGATTGGTTTGTAGTGATTCAGCCCCACCCAGTATTTCGCCCGGAGTATTTTCTTAACCTTTTCGTCAATAAACTCCTGCGAGATAACGCCCTGTTGAACGGCGTTAAGAATGTTCTGGGCGGCTTCCCGGACGTTTTCGGGATAAAGCAGAATGTCGTTGCCCGCTATCAACGCCCGCAGGTTAACGTCCATTGACTTCGGCGAACGACTGATGCCTCCCATGTTCAGGGCATCCGTAAAGACCAGTCCTCGGAAACCAAGCTCTTTTTTGAGCAGTTCCGTAACGATCTTTTCCGATAACGTAGCCGCCAGCGCGGGCGTGTTGTCGATGACCGGTACGTGCAAATGACCCGTTACGACTCCCATCAGACTATCGGCAATTAGCTTCCGGAATGGATACAGATCGATGTCGCGCATTTGCTCCGATGACCGGCTCACCGTAGGAAGTGTGTGATGAGAATCTACGTTGGTGTCGCCGTGCCCCGGGAAGTGCTTGGCAGTAGCGATAACGTGCGTTTGTTGCAGTCCCCGCATGTAAGCCGATGCTTTCAGCGCTACGTTCTCTTTCGATTCGCCAAACGAACGCGTGCCGATAACCGGATTCGCCGGGTTGCTGTTAACATCCGAAACGGGAGCAAAGTTGATGTGAATACCCAGTCGCTGACACTGCCGCCCGATCTCAGCGCCCATTCGGTAAATCAGTTGATTGTCCCGGATAGCGCCCAGCGACATCTGGCGAGGAAAATCCATCGCGCTGTCCAGCCGCATGCCGAGGCCCCACTCACCATCTATTCCAACAAGCAGCGGAACTTTGGACTGAGCTTGATAGCGGTTGGTCAGTACAGCCTGTCGGTAGGGGCCACCCTGAAAGAAAATCAGTCCGCCAATATTGTAACTCTGAATGAGATGGTCGATGTACTGATAATGGTTCTCGTTCCGATTAGAGAACGTAGCCACCATAAAGAACTGCCCGATTTTTTGTTCTGGTGTCAGCGTACGAAAGACGCTGTCAACCCAATTTTGACCACTATCGGGCAGCGCAAATACTTCTACGGGATTGGCTGCTGGACCTGCCACGTAAGGGGCTGCCGTAGTCCGGGAAACCGGCTTGGTATTGGGACGTTTATGAGCTTTATGAATACTTCTGGAGTGGGCAATGCGATGCCACAGCAGACGCCCTGGTCTGGTTAGACCAAAGGTGGTTAACAAGCTGATGGACAGCAGACCGACGACAAGCAGCGACCGGACAACGTTGTTACGCATGGGTACTCAACAGGTAAATTAAATACAGTCAGTTTCAGACGGTGTAAGGCTGGATGATAAAATTAGCCAACTAGCCTTGGATACCATTGATTCTATCTAAAATATAGAATTTTTACTGTAAATAGTTCAATTTACAAGCCCTGTTGTAACAATAAATGAAGATCAAGTAGGTAATAATTCTATTTTCCGGGAGCAGATTCATTAAGACGAGAAAACTATTCGGAAAATGATGGCAGAAGTGCCCGGGAGTAGGTGCACATGTATAGACGTAAACAACTACCTGTGTATGAGAAGTTAATACGAAAACAAATCAGGAGTTGAGCGGACTCAATTCCGCCAGTGCAGCCAACAGCCGCTTGCTGAATGTTGCTTTGTCAACGCAAATGGTAGGCTGCCAGTTGCAAGCTTCCAACAGGTCAGATTTTTTACGGACCGTAGCCGAAGACTTTACTCGCATGGCCTTGCGAGCGGCAAAAAGATTATGAGGGTGGCCCATGCTAAGAGCTTCCCCGCTGATCCCAATCAGTACTGTTCCGATGATGAGCAACTTCTTCATATCTCTGGCCTGTTAATTTGATAACACAAAGATATAGGCTTTGTTTGGTATCTTGCAATACATAGTACTATATTTTTGTTAAAATTTTGGGAAAGGACACGGGTAGCCCTTCCCCAAAAGCATTTTTAGTCGACAACTATTCGCTTGACGGCTCCGTCTTCATTCTGTGTAACAGTGACGAAGTACGTCCCCTGTGAATTTTTGCCAAGGTCAATTTGGCCGATAAACTCACCCGAGAAATCTTTGAGCTCCCGACGGGCGATTTCTTTGCCCTTCGTATTAGTTACAGTGATATTGACGTCGCCTTTGGCGGGAGCCGTGAAGCGAAGATTTAATTGATTGTGATCCGGATTGTTAGGGTAGGCATCCAAACCACGAATGGTCGACGGCTTGCTATTCATATTCCGATTCCAATCTTCGAATGGGCGAACGAATTGCCGATCCAGGTCCTTAAACTGAAATTGTAGCCGATCCAGATTGAGAGCGAGCGAATCAGCTCCCCGCCGAAGTTCGTACCGCCAGGTGCGATTATCGCCAAACGGTCCGTTGTTCGTTCGGGGTTGCCAGTTGCGCTGGGCCAATGCATCGCCCGGCACCCGATTACGTTCCCGAGTTACAATTCGATCGCCGTTGCTATCATCGACGATGATCGTCATTTGTCGATTGCGCTCTCCTTTGTGCGCTGCTTTCAAGGAGTCCACCAATTTCATTACCAGTTTATCACGTTCAGGATCTGACAAACCATCGATGCGATACGTGCGTTCAATTTCGCGAACCTCGTTGCCGTTACGTTCAATAACCCGAACGTTCATCTCGCTTTCTGAAGACTTTGGCGTGGTTGATTTGGCTTTCTGCGCTATGGCCACTCCACTGAGACTACCGGTAAGCAGGAGGACCGGAACGAACCGAGTCCAGACAAAAGCTGTTTTTTTCATGGTAAGAAATGGAATAAGCAAAGAAATAAATGGGCGGTAAGGAAGGTATCGATCAGCCTGTTAAAGTTTGTTAACGCCCAGTCGATTCGTCTGAGCATTTGTATTTTTACTGACCGTTCCAGCCACTTTCTCCATAGATGAGAAAAAGAAAGGAAGGTTGCATGCGTAGGAGAAAAAATGTCAAAACAACGGATACGATGGATCGTCGCGCTAATGACCGTCGGGCTTTTGGGCCTGGTTGGGCTGCAGCTTTACTGGATAGCCAGTGCGCTGCGACTCCAGCAGGAACAGTTTGCGTATAAAGTAACCGATGCTCTCCAGGAAGTAGTACGTACGCTGGAGCGTCAGGAAATTTTGTACCAGACGAAACAGCAAATTCACAGTCAGGAGCAGCAAGAGCGCCTGATGGCCATTGCTAAGAAAGAAGAAAAGAAGACTCCGGAAAAGGAGTCTGGATCAGAAACAATGGCAATGGCTCAGCGGGAAAAACCGGCAACCAGTTCAGCCTACTCAAGGTCGGGTAATTCTTTGTCAGACCGCCAGATGGGGCAGTCATCCGCGAGTATAGCGCCCGCTGGAGCTATGGTTGTGCAGTCGGATGTGCTTCACCCAACAGTTCGCCCCTTGACGGCCGAACAGATGATGATTGTCGAAGAGTTTTTTCGGCAGCAGGATGAGCTGATGGCTCTGGGCGACTGGCAGACCCGTCTGGCTCAACAGCAGCAGTTTGATCGTTGGCTTGAGCACATCATGAACGACGAGCTACATCGGATTAACGAGGAGGTAGCCGCTAAAACAGTTAAGCAGAAGGCTGATGCACAAGCGACGAAGGAGCGGCTCCGGCGTATCGCGCAGGTAAACAAAGCCCGTCGGAAAGATTCGATTGAAAAGGCATCGGCTCGCCTGGTGCAGGTGAACCGTCCTGCTAACATGAGCCAGGCTAAGGCTGAAGCGAATACGGATATGATCAAGGGGATGCTGAAAGGACTGCTTATGTCCGATCGCCCCGTTGCCGAACGGGTTAACCGGCTGGCACTTGATACGTTGCTTCGGCAAACGCTGATTGAGCGGGGTATCACGATTCCGTTTTCGTATGGGGTACGAACGCGCCAGCAGCCCAATTTTCTGTTCACCTCGCTCATGGCGGAGCCAGAGCAGTTGAATACCAATGGCTACAAGGCAGCTTTATTCCCAACGAACTTGGTCGAGACGGGTAACTATTTGTACGTTTATTTTCCGACCCAGCAGGCTTTCATTCTGGATCGGCTAGGCTTTACGTTCGGCGCGTCGGTTGTGTTAATCCTGGTCATTCTGGCTTGTTTCTATATCGCGATCAGTACCATCGTGCAGCAGAAGAAGCTGGCCGATATCAAGAACGATTTCATTAATAACATGACCCACGAGTTCAAAACGCCGATTTCGACGATCTCGCTGGCCGTGGAGATGGTACAAGACCAGTACGGGGGCGCTAATAAGGCAGCTGTTCCTGAGCCGGATCGATTGACGCGCTACATGGGGATCATCCGTGATGAAACGCGTCGGTTAGGATCGCACGTAGAAAAGGTATTGCAAATGGCTCTGCTCGACCGAGGGGAGATCCGATTAAAATTGTCCCAGGTCAATATCCATGACGTAATTGAGCGAGCCCTAAACACAATTGGTTTACAGATCGAACAGCGCCAGGGGGAAGTGGATCTGGATTTCGAAGCAGAAAATGAGATCATCGAAGCCGATGACGTTCACCTGACTAACATCGTGTACAACCTGCTGGATAACGCTATCAAATATTCTCCCGATCAGCTACACATTACGTTACAAACCCGAAATCTGCCCGATGGTATCAGCATCAAGGTAACTGATAAAGGATTGGGGATGACTAAGGAGCAAACGAACCGAATTTTTGAGAAATTCTATCGGGTGCCAACAGGTAACCGACACGATGTTAAAGGTTTTGGTCTTGGATTAAGTTACGTTCGGAAAATGGTCGAAGAGCATAACGGCCAGATTCGTGTAGAAAGCCAGCCAGGAAAAGGGAGTTCATTCGAAGTAATCTTACCATATAAACATGCGAACGAGTGAATGAGCGAAAGAGCGAAGCACGCGTCAGCCTTTCGCTCATTCACTCGTTCACCCTTTCGCTCTTTGAACCTATGCCGACCATTCTACTCGTCGAAGACGACCCCAACCTGGGGCAATTAGTTGAGGAATATCTGGAAATGAAAGGATACCCTACCGACCGCGTGACGGATGGTAACCAGGGGCTGCAACAATTTATGTCGCACTCGTATGACCTCTGCATCTTCGACGTGATGATGCCTAAGAAAGATGGCTTCACGCTGGCGAAGGAGGTTCGCATGTCTAACCGCGACGTTCCCATCATCTTTCTGACGGCCAAGTCGATGCAGGAAGATACCATTCAGGGGTTCAAGGTGGGGGGCGATGATTACGTGACAAAGCCGTTCAGTATGGAGGAGCTGTTGTTACGGATTCAGGCCATTTTACGTCGGTACCAGCGAACTGCTTCGGATAGCGTAGAGCCGACAACGTATCAAATTGGCTCGTTCTCGTTCGACTATCCGCATCAGCTACTTACCCAGACCGTAACGGGTGAAGACCCCCAACCCCAAAAGCTAACCAGTAAAGAGTCAGAACTGCTTAAACTCCTGGCGCAGAATCTAAACCAGCCCGTTAGTCGGAGCTTTGCGCTCAAAATGGTCTGGGGCGACGATTCATATTTCAACGCGCGTAGTATGGATGTGTACATCACCAAACTACGGAAATATCTGAAGAACGACGCGGCTGTCCAGCTCGTCAATGTGCACGGCGAAGGGTTTAAACTCATCAGTTAAGGAACAGACATCGGCTATCGGGCGTTAGTTTTGTGGTGGCAGATACGTAACGTTTTGTCTGCTGCCCGATCAATTATGAATATTATTCGTCGTCCGCGCCGGAATCGCCAGTCGGCTGCTATTCGCGACATGGTGCAGGAAACGCGCCTGTCTGTCACCGATTTCATCTTGCCAGTATTTATTGTCGACGGGCAAAACGTACGTACCGAAGTCTCATCCATGCCCGGTATTCACCGGTTGTCGCTTGACTTACTGCTGGAGGAAATTCAGGAATGTATGGACCTGGGCGTGAAGTCGTTTGATCTGTTTCCCAATATTGCCGAATCGAAAAAAGACAAGTACGCGACCGAGAGCCATAACTCAGATGGCCTGTATTTGAATGCTATCCGTGCGATCAAAGATCGTTTCCCGGATGCGGTGGTCATGACCGACGTAGCGATGGACCCTTACAGTTCCGACGGACACGATGGGATTGTCGAAAACGGTAGAATTCTGAACGACCCGACCTTGGAAGTGTTGGGTAAAATGGCGCTGGCCCAGGCGCAGGCGGGAGCCGATATTGTTGGTCCATCAGACATGATGGATGGTCGCGTAGGATATATACGTCAAATCCTGGACGATAATAATTTCCATGATGTAGCCATTATGGCCTATACGGCTAAATACGCCAGTGCGTTTTATGGCCCATTCCGTGATGCATTGGATTCGGCGCCTAAGTTTGGCGACAAGAAAACGTATCAGATGAACCCGGCTAACAGTCGCGAAGCTCTGATCGAAGCTCAGCTCGATTTTGCCGAAGGGGCTGATTTCTTGATGGTAAAGCCCGCGCTGGCGTACCTCGATATCATCAAACTCCTGAAAGATAACTTCCATCTGCCTATTACAGCCTACAACGTGAGTGGCGAGTATGCCATGATTAAAGCGGCTGCACAACGGGGATGGCTCGACGGCGACCGGGCTATGATGGAAGCCTTACTATCGATCAAACGGGCCGGTGCGACGTCAATTCTAACGTACTTTGCGAAGGAAGCTGCCCGTCTTATATGAACAAAATTTTAATCAGAAATACCCGCTTAGTTAACGAGAACCAGATTACCGAAACCGATGTCCTGATTGAAGACGGTTTTATTGCTCAGATTAAGTCCGGATTGTCAGATGAGGGAATCGCTCAGGTGATTGATGCTAAGGGACAGTACTTATTGCCTGGTGTTATTGATGATCAGGTTCATTTTCGGGAGCCGGGATTAACCCACAAAGCTACGATCCAATCGGAGTCCCGGGCAGCGGTAGCGGGGGGCGTTACTACGTTCATGGAAATGCCCAATACCGTTCCTAACGCGCTGACGCAGGAGTTGCTGGCTGATAAATACGCTATCGCAGCCGGAACGTCGATGGCAAACTACTCCTTCTTCATGGGAGCATCGAATGACAATCTCGATGAAGTGCTTCGGACCGATCCTAAATCCGTCTGTGGTATCAAAGTCTTTATGGGATCGTCAACGGGCAACATGCTGGTCGATAAAGAGCAGGTGCTGGAAGACTTATTCCGACAGAGCCCCATGCTCGTTGCTACTCATTGCGAAGACGAAGCAATGATACGAGCCAACACGGAACGCTACCGAAATCTGTATGGCGATGCTGCCCCAGCAGCTATCCATCCACTGATTCGTTCGGAAGAGGCTTGTTTGCTATCGTCCTCGTTGGCGGTCGAACTGGCTAAGCGTCACGACGCCCGGCTACACATCCTGCACATCACCACAGCCGACGAACTGGCGCTGTTTCGCAATGACATTCCGCTGTCGGAGAAACGTATCACTGCTGAAGTATGTGTGCATCACCTATGGTTTGATAGTCGCGATTACCTGACGTTGGGTAACCAGATCAAATGTAATCCGGCGATCAAAGCTGCTCATCATAAAGAAGCGTTGCTGGCAGCGCTGCTGGATGACCGACTGGATATTATTGCCACCGATCACGCGCCCCATACCTGGGCGGAGAAGCAGCAATCCTATTGGCAGGCGCCATCGGGTTTACCGCTGGTGCAGCATCCTTTGTTGCTGATGCTGGATTTTGTGGCGCAGGGAAAGCTGACGATTGAAACCGTCGTTCGAAAAATGAGCCATGCGCCTGCTGACTGCTTTCAGATTGACCGGCGGGGGTACGTACGAGAGGGGTATTGGGCTGACCTGGTTCTAGTTGATCCACAACAATCAACTACCGTAACGAAGCAGAATATCTTATACCAATGTGGCTGGTCGCCCCTGCTGGGGCATACTTTCGGCTCGACCGTGACGCATACGCTGGTATCTGGACAATTGGTGTATCAGCAGGGCCAATTCTTGGCTGATCGGGCGGGAGAGCGGTTAGCCTTTGCTCGGTAGCAAAAATTTTTTCGGGAAAGACTTGCGCGAAGGCTCTATCATATACTACCTTTGCAGTCCCAATAGTAAGGGGAACGAGTTGCCGAAGTGGTGAAATTGGTAGACACGCACGTTTCAGGGGCGTGTGTCTTTACGGACATGCGAGTTCGAGTCTCGCCTTCGGCACACAGAAAAGCCGCAATCATTTGTTAATCAAGTGGTTGCGGCTTTTTCCTTTTTACTCGTGTACGGAATGGTGTACGGAAAGCATTTTTTTTGATATAAAATGCTACTATAACCTATTCTCAACTTGTACGAATCTAAAAAATTTGCTTAGTCAAGTATTTAAAGAGTATTTATATGAATACATATTAATTTATTTAATTCTAAATAACAGTATTTATTTTGAACTCACAAAAAAAAGTGGAAAATTTTTTTAACACTTTAACAAAATAAAATGTAAATGACCAATTTGCCCCTAAAAGACAAACAGAATAATATTTTGAAAATATTATATTTACCTCTAAAATAATCAAATAATTTTTAGATTACTTGATTTTAGTTCTGATTGGTTGGAACCTTTAGACATTTCGCTTTAGTTGACGGTGTGAACAAAACAAATTTTCACTTTAAACGAATAGCGTATGATGACACAGATTAGCCGACAAATTACAGTTGATGGACTAGATGCCAAGACAATCTTTGACGAATTTCAATCCGTAAAGGAGTTTATAGCACAGTACTATACAGTTGCACCGAAGACAGAAAATGGTGATAACATATTGACGAGGGAAGAAACTGCTGAATTGCTGAAAATTTCGCTACCTACACTCACTGACTGGACTAACAGAGGCATTCTACAGTCTTACCGCCTTGGTGGTAATAAAGTAAGGTATATAGAAGGCGAAGTGCGAAATGCACTTGTTCCCATCAAGCGTTACAATAAGAACAAATAGATAGTAAACTCCTATAACAAGCAGAAAAACATATCAAAGATTGATAAAATAATCATATGATAGATAAAATAGCAATGAGATATAATGTAGGCTATGATACTGATATAGTAGAATTAGCAAGACATTTGAAGTGTAAGTATCCTTCTCATTACAAAGAAGAAATAAATGCAGAAGGAATAAAATCTTATCGTGCCGAAATCAACAACCTAAAAATATATATGAATGTAGATTATATATATATAACTGGTAGTCTAAATAGATTTTATTTGGGCAATAATGTGCAGGTATTACTAACAAAGGATATTCCTAAAGCTTTTGATTCAATTAATAGCGCCTTAGTTCAACTAATTGACATTAGAAAAGCATTTGTACTAAAAATGGAGATTGGGACAAATCTTCCAATGAAATACAAATGCTCAGAATATATAAGCAAAATTCACAGCAACAATTCTAAAAATGCTACACGGTTTAATGATCAAACCATAGATACTAGTAATGGCTCAAGAGGAATGATAATATACGATAAGACCGCTGAGGCCAAACAGAAATCAAAGAAAAACAAACAAAGCGTAGAGATTCCTGATAAGTTGTTACGATTGGAGGCAAAACTAAAAGCACGTCATGTGTTTCAAAAGCATTTTGGCTCAAATCTGCCAACTGTAAGCGATATTATTGAGCATATAGATTTGTTACCAGAAATATGGTATCAAGAGTACATCAAGCTGAACAAAGAATATAGCATAAGTACTAAGCCAATTGTAACTAAACAGGATTTATTGAACTATACCATAACAAAGGCGGGTTTCGATGACTGTATGTATACAATTAATCACAGTTACAATATAGGACTAATAAGTAAGCAGAGTAAAGCTAGATATGCCAAATCTGTGAAAAATGCCTTTGATGAATTGCGAGACAAATATGAAGAAGAGGATTTAATGAACGAACTAGATGAAAAGGTACTAGCGTGGTATAATCAAGTAAGAACAAGATAGATAAGCAAAAGGGGAAGATAACACTTCCTCCTTTTTATTAATCAAGACTTTATAAAATATTATTAATTTGTTAATATTTTGTACTATTCCGTTTTGAATAACTCTGAAATTGGAAGTTCTAAGGCATCTGCAACCTGTTTAAGGTAAAATACTGAAGGATTTACTTTTCCATTTTCTAACCTTTCTATACTCTGTCTATCTTTTTCACAAGCTCGTGCTAAGTCGGACTGACTCCAGTTCTTATCTGAGCGTAGTCTTACGATCTTGTCGCCTAATAGTTTTAAAAAGGTATACTTTTCCATTGCCAGAGCGTAGCTTCGGCAAATTGGTAACCATATAAAAAAAACTTGTCATCGAATCTGTTGACATATTGATATTGCGATATATTTGTGTGTTTATGGAAATCTATGAATGTTTGCTGTCTGAAAAGATAAAGGGAAATCTATAGGCATATGTATATTTTTAAACAATAAACTTCAAGCAGAATGTACTATTTTAAAATTACATTCACATTTTCCTTAGTAATTATATATGGTTTTACTTCCATGGCGCAAGTCCGAAAAAATAAGCAGAATAGTTATTCTGAGACACTAAATCAGTTGCAAGCTATCAAAGCAAAAAACGAAAAATTGAAAATACAGCATAGCCTAACTGTAGACCAATTAGTACTATTACAAGCGTGTGATTTAAATAAATTTGAAGAATATTTAACTGCTCGGAATTGGCAGTATTTAAATACTTCTCAAAGAGATGATGGAAGAACAGAAATTATATTTGTACATAATCTAATATCAAATAATGCTGCCTACTATCAAGTATCTTATATTTTTGATGAAACGAATACTCAAGATAAAGTTATAGCGTATCAACATGATAATAATGAAATTTATCGAATTGCAGTAAACCGTTTACCATTAATTGGCTTTAAAAATGATGGCACTATTACAAAAGATGGAGCTTTAGTTAAAACGTTTCTTAATAGTGCAACGAAAAAACATTTTGTTATAAATGTAAGAAGCGAAAATTCTGTATACGGTAAAAAGACTACATATACGATGTTTCCAATGGATGTTCCTGAGGATGATACCCACTAACTCATTATCTGTGATTTGAATAAGTACTAATAAAGTAGATGTATTAATAGTTACCGTAATATACTCATGTAACATACATACTTCTCTATGCTACTTATTGTTATTTAATTTTCATAATATGAAAATATGTTATTGTGATAGTTATATATTTCTATTTGGGACAATTTCTTTCAAGTTTGGGACATATTGTAGGTTTTCATAAATAAATGCCTTCCTTGCGATATACATTTTACAGAACATGAACAAAGGTTTACAACTACTCATTCTTGTATTAGCTTGTACAAGTCTATCCTGTAAACGGGATCAAAAAAAAATTGTAGAAGATTATCTACGATATAGTAATTCATACGACACTACTAGTGTGAAAAAAAGTATTGATGATAGCTTTATGATTTATAATAATCCTGTGAGCGAGAATCAAAATTTGAACTTAGCAGATTTTCAATACACAGGAGGTAAGATAGTATTATTTAGTATTAGCAAATCTGATTCTGTCATTAAAACGACTGAACAATGGACATCGGCTATAGATTCGTTACTTGATGTTAAAATAAAGCTAATAGTCCATAATTCATATAGATTTAAGAATAATAAAATAAAAAGCATTACTATAGATAGTGTAGAAAATGTGAGAGCTTATAAAGCTGAACAAACTAAGAATTCGATGGGCCTACTTGCCTACGTAAATGCCGAACATCCGAACTTTACTTCGAGTGATCGAATGAAAAATCTACTGAAACTGACAGCAGAGTATCACTCACTTTCTCCTTCTAAGAAAAAAGAATATTTAATAAAGTCTTTATTGAATGGAAGCAAATTTATAAGTAATAATATGTTTGGGATGGAATTAGATTTCAAAAGTAAAACAATAGTAGTAATCTCAACTATGGGCGTAAGAGTTCCAACTACTTATAGTATTGAAGAGGAGATGATATATATTAAACCGTTAGAAGGTAGTTTACCAATGCTTCTTTCATTTAAAGATAATAATACGCTAGTTGGAGATTACTTATTAGGAAAATATACTTTCTATAGATCAGAGTAAGTATAAAACTTCTGAAAGTAAGTAACCATATAAAAGAATATATTAAAAAAAGTAACGCTATAATAAGATAGTAACAAGTTTACTTTTTCTAGATAAAAGCGCTTGTGCAACAATAGTAGTTTATGTTTGTATTATATAAATTCTATCTCCTTATATTAATTAATTTGAAATTAGAAGTCATATTTTTCACTAAGTATATAAAAATAATAAGTATTTGTAATTTATTAGTTAAAATGAAAACGATATAATTTTCTGCTTAATTGTTATGTGTTTTGAATGAAAAATAGAAATAGTTAGAAACAATAAATATCAGTGTATCATTTTTATAAATATATGATATATATTGTTTGTGTTTTCGTTAATATTATAAGAGGTTAGCCCAATTTTTAAATGGCTCCCATAGCTATATGTATCAGACAAATCTACAAAACCTCTATTTAAAGGATATTTGTAGTTTATATTTAAAATAACATCAATATATTTCCCCCAAATATCAACAAAGTTTTTTGATTCTACGTAAGATATTATATAGTTATTTTCTAAACCATTAGGGTCGTAATCGAATATTTTATTTACATGTGAAGTTATTTTGTTCGTGTCTAAACTATACAGATTTAATCCTTCAATAATACTTAGTGCAATGCCATTATCGTCCTCAACTTTTATATCAATTTCTCCCTGGGATAATCCCGAAGGAGAACTACCCCATCTTGTTTGATCCTTTACTTTAAGACCTCTGTTAGAAAGTACATTGCTAATAAAACTATTTCTACTATCCTCTTTTTTATCAACTATTTTATAGTTTCCTTGTAATTGAGAACAAGCAATCATTAAGTGTTCAAAGGTTCTATCACCTTCGCGAATGCTATCGTACCCTCTCAATAGTTTAACAACAGGTATTTCTAACGCACTTTGATGACAGTCTATAGTTACTCTTTTATTCTTCTGAAATAATTTCAAAACACTAAACTTATAAAAGTATGGATGCTCATCATTTTTGCAGATTTTACAAATGCAAGGTACCATTTCAAAGTAATCAACATCTCTGATTAATTTAATTGAGGATAAAACTATTGAAAATTCTCGTCTTATTATTCCAAGTAAACTTTCTTTATCGTCACCATACACAAATATTTTTATTTTTCTGTCTATTTGATTGCCAATTATTAATGCAGTAGATTCTTCAAACCTTAGTACAACCCCATTTTTCCAGAGTTTACCTTTTTCAATAGAAGCAAAGTTTCTACAGATAAATTTTGGAATCAATCCAGCAGGCATAAATTTGAATTCATAATCAAATTTTAATTCTGTTTTTTTTGTTATTTTATTTATATCAAAGTCATTTTCTGTTGGTAATAATTCTGGAATTATATATTTAAACGTACCCAGTAGATTAAAGCATATTTCAAACCGTTCCATCAATCTTATTAATTCGATGTGCTTTGCTGGAGGGTATTGTTTTTTATCCCATACCTCCTCCAAATCTTCTAATGAAAACTGACCATCATTTCTTTGTATCTTCTTGCTATCAATTAATTTGTAAAAAGCGTTAGTGGCCCAATCTGGATTTAATATGACCAAGTTTTTTAATACTTGGTCGTGTTCATAATGTAATATGTCACCCAAGTCGTGAAAATATTCTGCTAAGTACTTTGCTCTATTTTTATTAATACCTTTTATCAAGCAGATCGTGGCATATTCATCATAAGTTATATAGTTACTATCTTGGGAAACTAGTTCTTGTCTAATATCAACCCAAACTTTAGGTAGTCTATCTCCTAAATGGGGTAATTCTTTAAAAGTATCTGCGATACCAATACTTAATTTATTTAAACCACTGTCATCTAGACAGCTTACTTGGTAAAAGCCTTTTATATTAGGAAATCTCTTTTGGAGGGATTTTTCATCTATATGTTTAGTTCTGACATCTGATTTATTCATCACAATTATAACTGGACTAGATTCGCTGAGAATATTTATTGTGTTAAACCAATATTCAAAGCTTCTATATTCTTCTTCTCTTCTTGCATCCCAGACAAAAATATAAATTGATCTTTTTGTTAGAAAGAACTGATGTGTTGAATAATATATTTCTTGCCCTCCAAAATCCCATATGTTAATAGTAGCCGTCTTATACGCATTATCATAATCATCAAATAAATAATCATCATTTAAGACATTTACGCCTTCTCCATATGAATAATAGTTATCATAAATTTCATCGTCAGAATAAGATATATCTACGTTCCATTTATTTATATTTATTCCATGTGTGGTAGGCTCTTTTCCTTCAACAAGTTTGTAGTGTTTATTTAATAGCTTTCTCATCAATGAAGTCTTTCCGACCTCTCCTTGTCCGACAAATATCATTTTTGCTTCAAATATTTTATCGGTTGTTTTTGATAAACGTACTTCTTGTGTGTAATTTTTTAACGCCGAAATTCCTTCTTCTAAAATTACATCAGGTATTCCATATATGAGTTCTCCTAGTTCGACATATTCCAAATCATTTAGATTAAACAAATCGTCTGGGATTTCTGTGAAATTATTGTTTGAAATATTAATTTCTCTGATAGGTAGTAAGCATGGATTTGGAAAGCCTAAGCCACTAGCTATAGTTAAATAATTATGACTTACATTTAGCTTTTGTAAGTTATGTAACTTATAGAGAACACTAGGAATATGAGAGAAGCTATTGTGGCTCAGATCTAGTTCAGTAATAAAGTCTAGTTCTCCTAATTCATCAGGCAAATCCCTGAGATGCAACCAGCTTAAATCTAGATACTGTGATTTAGATGATTTAGCTTTTGCTATTATATCATTGACTTGGTTATCCTGAAAGTTCATACGTATAGGTCCGCTGTTATTGAACGGGAGCGTTCTTTGTAAGATATTGACTGATTAATGACAAAGTTTCCTGAGTATCTATTTTTATGTATTTTAAAAATTCACTCTCTTTTTTGTGTCCAGTTAGTTTCATTATTAGTATTGTTTTCATTCCTCTTTTAAACATGTTAGTTGCAAACGATCTACGCGCAGTGTGTGTTGTAACTAGCATCCATTTTTCAACTCCATCAGATTTGGTATCCCATCCGTCAACTGTTTTTATTACCGATTTACCACCTTTTGTAGTATGCTTTAGAATTCTTTCGTTTATTGACGCCATAGCACAAATTTCTTTCAAATAATCGTTAGTCTTCTGGTTAGAAATACTTTCGGGTAAACAGTTATTGTACTTATCAAGAATTTCAATGATAATTTCGTTGACAATAGGTATATAAATTTTAATTCCCGTTTTGTGCTGTTTTAAGTCAAGATGTTTGTTTCCGTTTTCATCTATTTTTATGTGTTCTTTTTGTAAGTTTGAAAAGTCAGAAAATCTTAGCCCTGTCCAAGAAGCAAAGAGAAAAGAATCACGTACTTTATCTAATCGCACATTCTTAGATAGGTCTAATTCGTATATGCGTTGAAGTTCTGCTTCTGTTAAATATATATTTTCAACATCTTCTCTTAGATTAGAGAATTTACGATAGGCTAAGTTTGTCGTAAGTCCTTCATCAACTGCTGCGCTCATAAATCCTTTTACGTTTTCAATATATTTGCTTACATTATTAGTAGCATAGTTCTTTTCTATCAGCCATGCGGTAAAACTATTATAAAAATTGATATCTATATTTTCAAAAGATAAAGGGTATTTGTATGTTGTACTGAATGCTATTAAACCGTTTAAGGTTGTCTTATAACGCCGGACAGTGTCCGTAGATATAAATCTACCTGTCCTAGCTTTTGACCCACGGACTAAGCGGTTAGGACAGGTTTCAATATACCAATTTACAAAATCGATCAATGTTTTTGGCTTTTCATTCTGTACTACTGGATGTAAGTAGCCATCAATTTGCTTTTTCAAAGCCTCTTTTGTTAGTTGAACACGGTTAGCTCTAGCTTCATCTATATATTCTTTGATTGTACTTTCCAGCTTGTCAAGGAAGTAGTTGATTGAATCCCCATTAACGGCATTAACAACATTCTTAACACGTTGCTTAGAAAGACTCCATTGGCTAACCATTACTTTGTATCCTGTACCTATGTTCATTCGTTGATTATTGAAACGTATGATGCAGGTTATAGGCGTAAATCCTTTTGCTCTTTTATCTCTTAGAATGTATGTAACCGGGGAGATAGATGTACGTGGCATAGTATGAGAATGATTATTATACAAATATAATGTTGAATTGGTGTACGGAATGGTGTACGGTATTGGTTTATTTATCTTAATCTTACTTAATTATGTTTTATCTATAATTTAGGTAATAATGCCTTTCAATTGCAAAGAAGGCCGGTTTTTGACATTCAAGTACAGAGTATAGAAGAAAGAGAATTAAGTAGGTTCGAGTCTCGCCTTCGGCACACAGAAAAGCCGCAACTGATTTAATCAGTTGCGGCTTTTGTCATTTACGGCCATTAATCTGATATCACATAGAAACCTGACACTACAGTTACAATCAGTGACTAGAAACTAGAAATACTGTCTAGTCACTAGAAAAAGACAAAGACAGAATGTTTCGTGTTACTCTGATTATAAAAAATGCGTATTCTTGCCGACTTAAGTCAAATGGAAGATACATAACGAAGTAATCCATTGAGTTACTTGGCTATTGAAATAGCTGATTCGTGCTTTTTCGTTTAGAGGGACCATACTACGCTAGCGTATTCTGAATGCAACAACCAACCACTTCCACGTATATCGGGGAGGAATTAACACTCTTTGAAAAAGCCGTTAACTGGAAACGGTATTGGTCATCTTTCGTAACTCCTTATCTGGGAGATAATGTTCTTGAAGTAGGGGCCGGTCTGGGAGGTACTACGCGGCAATTGTGTACACCTGCGTTTAAAGGCCAATGGACATGTCTGGAGCCAGATAGTGAACTACTTACTCAACTAAATGGACAGCAGGAGCGGGGACTAATCCCTGCTGTGTGCAAAACACAACTTGGTACTACCGATGATCTACCTCCTCAAGGTATTTACTCAAGCTTGCTCTACATTGACGTAATCGAACACATCGAAGATGATGGAGCTGAGCTGAAACGAGCTGCTACGTTGCTGCGGCCCGGAGGCCACCTTATTATTTTGGTACCAGCTCATCAGTGGCTGTTCAGTCCGTTTGATGCTGCTATTGGACATTACCGGCGCTACAATAAGTCTCGACTATTGCAGGTGATGCCTCCAGAATTGAAACACGTACGGTTTCATTATCTGGATAGCGTTGGCCTGTTGGCATCTTCGGCCAATAAGCTAATGCTCCGCCAATCTCAACCAACCGCGTCCCAAATTAGTACGTGGGATTCGCTCTTAGTCCCCGTATCGACCGCTCTCGATCCCATATTGAATCGTTCGCTGGGAAAATCGCTTCTAATGATAGCCCAAAAGCCGTAGCATACCCTACGGCTTTTGGGCTATCATTAGCCGTTACCTACCTGGCCGTTCGGCTATGTTTACAACGTATTTGGTATACTGAATTTGACTGTGATCGGGATATGTACGGAATAGACCGATGCGGTACGTACCTGGTTTAACCAGCTCAGTAGGCATAGCCGCTGAAAAACCGGGAGCTGCCTGCCAGAACCGCCGTCCTTTAGGCCGATTGCGGTTGGCGAGCACCAGGAAAGTGTGGCTGTCAGACTTGAGAGCCAGATAAGTTGCCTCGTTCATGCCAATATGGTAGTCCGACTCCTGACTATCGACGACGACGTAATCCGACCGTTGGGTAATTTGCAGATTTATGCTTGAGTCGACTGCTGTTGCGGCTGCCATTAGTTTTTTCTCATCGGGCGTAATCGTAGGATCCGGAATGTCATACCATCCTTTATCATGCATTAGTTTCGTGAGCCCGCTGATGTAATCGGCTAGGGGCGTGTTCCAGGAGCCCCCCAGGCCAATATCGCTGTAGCGCTGATTAAAGGTCATTCCCTGCATATGTTTTCGGCGTTCGACAGCTTCAGGGACGTAAGTGATATAGGTGATTATGCTCACTACCAAGAAAAGTAACCATACTGCAGGCCACATCTGCATCCGTCTTGATTCGTGTAATTGGCTGAAAAGTAATGAACAGGCTAGCGCCCACAGAACTAAGGCATAGACACGGTAAGAGCTGTGTAAAACCATGCCGAAATAGAACCGAATCCGGAAAACAGCGATCAAACCAATGTTAGCGAGCAGGAATAGAAAACAGCCTGCCACGAAGACTTCGAAGAAGGAAAGTTTTCTTTTGGGCGATTGGAGAAGAATCTTGATAAACCAATAGGCTAGTCCCAGCACCAGAATTAACCCTCCCATAAAAGGTAGGTAGCTACGCTGCGCAACAGGGAGCATTGGTAACAAATCGAATACACTGCCGGCAAAAACCAGAAAACCAGCAATCGTCTGAAGCGGATGTTGGAGTACATAATCGAGGCCACTGGCATTTCCCTGCTGAACAGGATAGCCAAGGAAGTATAGGTATCCGCCTACTGAGCCAACTACTATCCAGATCCCGAGCGCCATCCACCGACGCTGAATAAATAACATACCTGCGCCGGCCGGCCATATCAACAGCCCATTTCCCATGCTAAACGTCGAGAAGAGCCCTGCGGTCAGTGCCAAACCAAAGTTTGTTGGACGATCCGTAGCTAATATGTAAAACGTGATCATGGACAGGGTAATGATGGCCAGGTACTGCAATGTGTAGAGTGCCGTAAAGGTCAGCAGGTAATCTTGTGCGGTAAATAGTAGAAGTGGCAGGGGAAGCATGCCTATTATAGCTTTGTCGCCCAAGGCCCGGGGAGTTAAAGCTGTACTGGAGAAATCGTCGGCATGGCGGAGCGCTTTATAAGCCAGCCAGAAAATAAGAACCAGACCTAGATTGCCCCAAAGCATCAGATTCGAAAAATTCAACCCACCCGTGAGCAGATACTGACTGAGGACAACTAACCGGGCGTAGACCAGCCGGTGCTCATTATTGGGACGGAACAGAGCGTCCAATTTACCACCTATGGAATCGGCAGTTAGAAAATTGTTCAGGAAAAAAGAAATACTCTCGTACTCGTCAAACCAGGGTATGTTGTAGCGAAGGGCAAAGAAGTAAACAAAAAATACGCAAATGGGCAGAAACAACAGCACTAGCGTCAGCGGGCGCCGAGCTAGCAACGTATACAATCGATTCATACGGGGCGACAGCGTCGGTTGGTCAAAGCGGTAAAATTCGCACGAGCTTTCCAATAAATAGCTAGCAGAGTCCCTTTAAAGACAGATAACACGAATCGATCTGTAAGAAACGAATATGAAAAGTATCTGATAATCAGCGGTATATCCATAGGCTAAGTTACTGGTTGGCCTATAGATCCTGTCATTCAATACAAGGTAACTGATCTATATCTGAGCTGATTGTTGAGAATTTATAGACGCTCTGCAATGACGGTAGCATCAAGTACGAGGTTTTACTTCTCAAGCCTTGTTTCGCCTTCACCCGGTAAAACAAGATCAATTTTTGGAAGAGAGTATATAATGCCGTCATATTGTCTCCATGAGTGAGCATCGGTACAGTAAAACAAAAGGAACGAGTCGATTGCTTGGCTTGAACAAACAGGATCACATCAATCTGAAAGAAAAGATCAAGTAATTTTTCGGATGAAGACGTCTTTCTAGGGCGTATTACTTACGCTTGCCAGCACGAGTAGTACTGCGAAAACAGCGTTAAACCAATCCATTTTAGCCAATTCCGTTTACCTCTTACGTATGAAATACATTCTCTGGATCTACCTGATACTGCTGGGTACGCAACTACACGCACAAAACCAATGGAGCACGCAGAAAGCCAACGACTGGTACAAGAAACAGGGCTGGGTGAGGGGGAGTAACTTTCAACCTAGTACTGCTATCAACCAGCTCGAAATGTTCCAGGCCGCTACGTTTGATCCGCAAACGATTGACAAAGAACTCGGCTGGGCTGAGGAACTAGGACTGAACGCCATGCGGGTGTATCTGCACCATGTTGCCTGGTCTAGTGATAAAGCTGGTTTTAAGAAGCGTCTGGACCAGTACCTTCAAATTGCGAACAAGCACGGCATTAAGACAATTCTGGTATTTTTTGACGATTGCTGGAATGATGAATACCGTCCTGGTAAGCAACCTGCCCCAAAACCAGGGGTGCACAACAGTGGATGGGTTCGTGATCCGGGCTCGATGCTGCTGAATCATCCCGACAGTCTGGGCGTGCTGGAACAATACGTAAAAGACGTCATGACGACCTTCAAGAACGACAACCGCATTCTGCTTTGGGATCTGTATAACGAACCGGGTAATAGCGGTTACCTAAACAAAAGCCTTCCCCTGTTGAAAGCTGTGTTTGGCTGGGCCCGTCAGGTCAATCCGTCGCAGCCGATCAGTGCGGGTGTCTGGAACTGGGACGCCGGCTTCAAAGATCTCAATAAATTTCAGCTCGAAAACTCGGACGTCGTTACGTATCACCAATATCAGTACATCGATAAGCACAAAGAACGTATTAATGAATTCCGGGCTTACAACCGGCCGCTGATCTGTACTGAATACATGGCTCGCCGGAATGGTAGTTTGTTTCAGACAATTATGCCGATGTTGAAACAGGAGAACATTGGCGCCATCAACTGGGGCTTTGTATCGGGGAAAACTAACACCATTTTCGCCTGGAATATGCCAATGCCGGACGGTAAAGAGCCGGAATTGTGGTTTCATGACATTTATCGACAGGATAAAACGCCTTTCAGCCAGGACGAGATCGAAAAAATAAAAGCGTTGACAGGGAAAAAGTAAGGTGCGTACCGACGTATTTACAAACACAAAAGGGCAATGGATATCCATTGCCCTTTTGTGTTTGTAAATACGTAACAATTAGCTCTTTGCCTTACCCGAATCCAGAAATGTAATAAACTGCTGGATACTCCGATCATAATTCTTGGGGGCTACTAAAAGCTTTCCCTCGCTGTTGACCAGGCAATAGTGCGGCTGAGCGTTGTTGTTGTACTTCGTGATTTGGAGATCGGCGTTTTGCGCGCCAATGGTTTTTTTAACTTTTCCGTCGTAGGTCGACGTGTACCAATCGCTTTCGGGCAATTCAGTTTTGTCGTCGACGTAGAGCGCTACAACGACAAAATCATTTTTCAGACGGGACAATACCGCCGGATCAGACCAGACTCGTTGTTCCATTTCGCGGCAGTTTACACAGCCATGACCTGTAAAATCGATGAAGACTGGCTTGTTATTTTTCTTCGCGTAAGCCAGCGCCTGCTTGTAATCAAAGAAACCTTGAAGGCCGTGTGGCAATTCGAAAAGATCAGCGTATTTGGGCGTTTCTCCGAGTTGATTGACTGGCTCTGCTCCAGCCGTTTGCTGGTTTGTCAGATTGAAGTCCTGCGACGTTGCCGGGGGGAGATAACCCGCCAGTGCTTTTAGCGGAGCCCCCCACAGACCAGGAACCATGTACACGACAAAGGCGAACGTAACGATGGCCATCAGCAGCCGGGGAACACTGATAGACGCCATCGGACTATCGTGCGGCAGCTTTACTTTGCCAAGGAAATAAAAACCGATCAGCGCGAAAATCACGATCCAGAACGAGAGAAACACCTCCCGATCGAGTAGGCCCCAATGGTAGACCTGATCGGCAATACTGAGGAACTTGAGCGCCAGCGCCAGCTCCAGGAAGCCAAGAATAACTTTTACAGAGTTGAGCCAGCCCCCCGACTTAGGCATGCTTTTGAGCCATTGTGGAAAGGCAGCAAACAGGGTAAATGGAATCGCAAAGGCCGACGAAAAAGCCGTCATGCCGATAATAGGTTTAATGACCTCTCCACCAGCCGAAGCGACCAGCAGACTTCCCACAATGGGACCGGTGCAGGAAAACGAGACCAGTACTAACGTAAAAGCCATGAAGAAAACGCCACCCAGACCACCGCGCTCGGCACGGGCATCAGCACCGTTGACAATTGAACTGGGCAGAACAATCTCAAACAAGCCGAGGAAAGAAAGGGCAAAAAAGACAAAAATAACGAAGAACAACACGTTCGGCAGCCAGTGCGTACTCACGAAGTTGGCGAAGGCGGGGCCGTTGATTCGAGAAACGACTGTACCGACGAGAACGTAAATTCCAATGATGGATGCACCAAATAATAAGGCTTTCCAGCGACCGCCCTGCTGGTTGGTAAAAAAGCTCACCGTCATTGGAATGATCGGGAACACGCAGGGCGTCAGTAACGCCACCAGACCTGACAGGAAAGCCGCTACGATAAAACCCGTCATCGAGTCATCGGTTGGCTGGGTGTCGGCGGCTGCTACGGCGTCGAGCGTCGCTGTTGGTGCCTGAGCGGCTGCCTGGACCGTAGGTGTTGTATCTCCCTCTGTCGCAGTTAGTGCAGGAGCGTTGGTCGTGTTAGCCGCTACAACGGTTTGCGACACCGGCTCTGTAACAGCAGACGTTGCTTTAGGGGCCGAAGCTACGGCCGCCGTGGTGGTGCTGGCTGGACCAGCCGTTACGGTTAGGCCCGCAATCGTAAAATCATCATTGCCGGGTATACACTGGCCATCACTATCCGTACAAACCTGGTAGTCAATGTTTCCGGCAATAATCGGTTTCTCTTTCAGGATCTTCACCCGCTGCACAAACTGCGCGGGGCCATGCATCAGGTACACATCGCCTTCGAAAACCTCCTCGAATTTCGTTTCTACCTTACTGGTTGGTTTAACACCACCCACCAGTTCATACGTATCATTCTTGGTGAAGCTGATAACGGTAGGTAGTGGTCCGTCAATCTTGGGGTTTACCTGCGATGAGTAAATGTGATAGCCGCTTTTGATAGTGGCCGTAAACTTCAGATCGACAATGTCGCCGACTTTTGCTGACGATTTGGCGGGTGCGTAAGTCCAACTGGCTGGTTTAAGGATCTGAGCAGTTGCTGCAACGCTGATTAGCAGTCCTACAACAAACGCAAAAAATGATTTCATACCGCTTTGGGTAAGTGTTGATTTGGTAGAACAACAAGTTTCGGGCAAAAACATTTCCAAAACTAGCGTATCCTGTTGGGGGACCGATAAGGACGCACGAAATTAATGCGTTAGGAGACATGCCTGTATGCTGCCACGTCCAAAAATTCATTCAGTGTATTTGAATAAGCTGTACTTTTGTATAGCCAAAATTGCTTTTAGCCAATTGACTATGACAACCGCTACAACATCGGCCCGCGATACCCAGATTTTTGATCTGATTGCCAAAGAACAACACCGGCAAGAGTCGGGAATTGAACTGATTGCCTCCGAAAACTTCGTGTCACCTCAGGTGATGGAAGCGGCAGGCAGTGTCCTGACAAACAAATATGCCGAAGGTCTTCCTGGTAAACGGTATTACGGCGGCTGTGAAGTGGTCGATCAGATTGAGCAGATTGCTATTGATCGTGCGAAAGAACTGTTTGGCGCTACGTGGGCAAACGTACAGCCTCACTCGGGTGCCCAGGCGAATACGGCCGTTTTTCTGGCCTGTCTCCAACCCGGTGATACTATTCTGGGATTCAACCTGTCGCACGGTGGTCACCTGACGCATGGTTCTCCCGTAAATATTTCGGGTAAATACTTCCGCCCAACCTTCTACGGGGTTGAAGAGGAAACCGGTACGATCAACTACGACGTCGTCGAAGAAACTGCCAAGCGGGAAAAACCCAAAATGTTGATTTGTGGCGCTTCGGCATATAGCCGCGACTGGGATTACGCCCGGCTGCGTACCATTGCCGACGAAGTAGGAGCCATCCTGCTGGCCGACGTATCGCACCCCGCCGGCTTGATTGCCAAGGGGCTATTGAACGATCCGCTGGCGTACGCGCACATAGTAACGACAACGACGCACAAAACGCTGCGTGGTACGCGGGGCGGTATGATCATGATGCGGAATGATTTCGAAAACCCATTCGGCATCAAAACGCCGAAAGGTGAAACTCGTCTGATGTCGTCACTGCTGGATTCAGGCGTGTTCCCCGGTACGCAGGGTGGACCATTAGAACATATTATTGCTGCTAAAGCAATTGCGTTTGGTGAGGCTCTAACCGACGATTTTTACGATTATGCTGTGCAGGTGAAAGCCAACGCGCAGGCAATGGCCAATGCCTTTACGAGCCGCGGGTATAAAATTATTTCGGGCGGTACAGACAATCACCTGATGCTGATCGATCTACGCTCGAAAGGGCTGACGGGTAAACTGGCTGAAAACACGCTGATCAAAGCCGATATCACGATCAACAAGAACATGGTGCCGTTCGACGACAAGTCGCCAATGGTTACGTCGGGGATGCGCGTGGGAACGGCAGCGATGACTACTCGCGGTTTGAAAGAATCGGATATGGAGCAGATTGTCGTATATATTGACCGCGTGTTGATGAACCACGACGACGAGGCTACCCTTTCGACCGTAAAAGAGGAAATCAACGAGTGGATGAAAGCATTCCCGCTCTATAAAAGTTAATTTTGAATGAGCGAATGAGTGAATGAGCGAATACCTTCCGGCAGCCTAGTACTTGCGTCAGCCTATTCACTCATTCACTCAATTACTCATTCACTCATTCATTAAACCGATGCCACTAGACCAATTGACCGACGAAGAAATTGACCAAGAAGGCAAAGAGATGTCCTTTCTTGATCACCTCGAAGAACTTCGCTGGCACATTGTACGAGCCGCCGGGGCCATCCTGGTGTTCATGCTTGCTGCCTTTGTCTACATCGAAGAGATTTTTGATAACATTCTGCTGGCCCCCGCTAAGACCAACTTCTGGACCTACCAGCAGATGTGTAAACTGGCGGATTATACGGGCTATGCCGATTTGTGCGTCAAAAGTCTTGACTTCAAGTTACAGGCACTCGGCTTTTCCGATCAGTTTACGATGTCGATGACGTCGTCGTTCTTCATTGGTCTGTGCTTCGCGTTTCCCTACGCGTTCTGGGAGCTATGGCGTTTTATCAAGCCAGGCTTGCGGCAGTCGGAAAAGAATGCAGCCCGTGGTGGTGTCTTTTACGTGTCGTTCCTGTTTCTGCTGGGATTACTGTTTGGTTATTTCATCGTAACACCCCTGGCCGTAAATTTCCTGGTGAACTACCGGCTTTCCAGCCAGATTCAAAACAATATTGACATTACGTCCTATATCTCGACGATCGTTACGCTGTCGCTGGGTTGCGCCCTGATTTTTCAGATGCCAATTATTGCTTTCGTGTTGTCGAAAGTGGGCGTGCTGACACCGAAGTTTATGAAAGAGTATCGGAAACACGCCTGGATTGTGATTCTGATCGTGGCGGGTATCATTACGCCATCGCCTGACCTATACAGCCAGGTTCTGGTGGCGCTACCGCTGATGCTGCTTTATGAAGTAAGTATCATTGTTTCGGGCTCAATTGAACGGGCGCGGCTGAAAGAGATGCGCGAATTAGAAAAGTAAACGCTCATTCGGGCGCTTGTTGATAAATCAAGTACATCGGATGGCTGCTCGCTGTCCGATGTTTATTTTTTCTAGCCATGGAGTACGATTTTAAAAAATACCACTACCGGTCAATGAATGCGGCCGATGACGCTGAACGGGCGGCTATCAATCAGGAGTTGAAAGATTTGTACAACTCGCTCTCAAAAGAAGAACAGGTCGAATTCAACCAGCGGCTTCAGTCTTTTCTGGCCAAAGAGATGGGCCGTATTAAGTCGAACTACGAGTCAATAAAAGGAAACATTGAGCCAGAACAATAGCCTAATACTGTAACGAATCATGAAAGAATCCATCAAGTCACTGGCGAAGCAGTACGCTGCCGATATTGTCCAGACTCGTCGCCATCTCCATGCGCATCCTGAGTTGTCGTTCAATGAGCACAATACGGCTCGTTTTGTCGCTGATCAGTTAAAAGCAATTGGTATCCAGCCGCAGGAAGGCGTTGCTGATACGGGACTGGTTGCAATCATTGAAGGCCGTAACCCAAGCCAGCGAGTAGTCGCCCTCCGGGCCGACATGGATGCGCTGCCCATTCACGAAGCAAATGATGTACCCTATAAGTCAACCGTTGAGGGGGTTATGCACGCTTGTGGTCACGATGCACATACGGCATCGCTATTGGGCGTAGCGCGTATTCTAAACGTATTGCGCGATCAGTTCGACGGAACTGTTAAGCTGGTTTTCCAGCCGGGCGAGGAAAAAGCACCGGGAGGAGCGTCGTTGATGATCAAAGAAGGCGTGCTGGAAAATCCCGCACCAATCAGCATGATTGGTCAGCACGTAGCGCCGAATATACCAGTTGGTAAGGTTGGCTTTCGGGAAGGGATGTACATGGCCAGCACCGACGAGATCTACATGACAGTACGAGGCAAAGGCGGCCATGCGGCTATGCCTGATAACTTAATTGATCCCGTTCTGATTGCCTCGCATATTATTGTTGCTCTGCAACAGATCATCAGCCGCAACCGGCCACCTGCCAGCCCATCGGTTCTTTCGTTTGGCCGTTTTATTGCCGATGGCGTAACAAACGTCATTCCAAACGAGGTAACCATCCAGGGTACGTTTCGCTGCATGAACGAGGAGTGGCGCGCTGAGGGCCAGAAGCGTATGAAAAAAATGGCCGAAAGTATGGCTGAAGCAATGGGAGGAACCTGCGAGTTTACCCTTGTTCATGGCTATCCGTACCTTAAAAATCATCCCGAACTAACTCGCCGGACGCGCGCGCAGGCGGTTGATTACATGGGGGAGGAGAACGTAATTGATCTGGACCTGTGGATGGCAGGTGAGGATTTCGCTTTCTACTCACAAGTTGTCGATTCCTGCTTCTACCGACTTGGTACCCGTAATGAAGCACGTGGTATTGTATCAGGAGTTCACACGCCAACCTTTGACATCGACGAGGCTGCACTGGAAACGGGCGCTGGCCTGATGAGCTGGTTGGCCGTGCAAGAGCTACAGACGATTTAATGCAGTAAGGTTGCTACTCAAGAAGCCGATCACTATCGAGTAATCGGCTTCTTGTTTTTGCCGAAAGAATATAGTGTGTCAAACTAGTTGATGGTCGCTGGGCAAATCAACCCTGATAACGTACATAGCCCGGAAGACAATAACGTCACCTTACGTAACGTCGCAAACAGGTACACCTTTGCTTTGTGGCAGGCTGTCGTCCTGACTTTCAACCGCTCGCTTAACAGACTGCTACACGCGTAAAAAAGGTCGCTAAAAATAATTCACGCAGCGACTTATCTACTCTAATCAACAACGAGTTAAAGCTAGCTCGATTAAGCCTGAGTGTTCAAGTAGGCAAAGTGAAGTCAAACCGAAAATAACGATAGAAGATTCGGGTTTGTTGGGTGCCAGTAGCCATATTGTTGGCTACTGGCCCTATTTATTTATTGAGTAGCTTATCAGGCTGTAGAATTTTCAAAAACTCGATCCTACAATCGTACAATCCAGTCCTTGATTTTTATACATTTGTATCCTAGTAAATCGTTGTAATTGAAAGTCTAATTCGCTCTAAGCACATGAATAGAAGAGATGCCCTTATGCGGGTAGCCGTGCTGGTTGGCGCGACCGTGTCGTTACCCGCGATAGCCGAAACGCTCGAAGGGTCGGCTACTCGGCGTGCCCTTACCGGCAAGCCGGTTTTCTTTACCGCCGATCAGGATGCAACCGTCGCCGAACTCGCCGAGACGATTATTCCGACGACGAAAACACCCGGCGCTAAAGCCGCTAAGGTGAATGAAATCATCGACGTTCTTATAAAAGACTGCTATCCGGCCGACGATCAGAAACGCTTCGTTGAAGGACTGGCCCAGACGAACAAACTGAGTCAGGACGCATACGGAAAAGCCTTTATTCAACTTGACCCAACCCAGCGGATTGAGATCGTGAAAAAGCTGGAAGCTGATGCGAAAGATCAGGTGGCTAAAATGAGTAAGGCAAAGGAAGTAACGAAAGTAGAGAACGCTCAGGCCGATCTACAAATGCCCAGCGCTAAGAAAGTCTACAAACCATTCTTCGTCGTGTTGAAAGACCTGACGCTGACCGGTTATTTTACGTCAGAAGTTGGTGCAACTCAGGCGCTCGAATACGTGGCCGTTCCTGGTCGTTACGACGGCTGTGTGCCGCTGAAGCCCGGTCAGAAAGCGTGGGCAATTTAAGTTATGAAGTTACAGCGTTGTACCCTTGAAAAGTCAAAAGGCTTATCGACGGTATAACCGGGTGGCTTTAAAACTCTATAACTTCTCGAAAAATGAATCTCAATATTGACGCTAAAAAAGATATGACCTACGACGCTATTGTCGTGGGATCGGGTATTTCAGGTGGCTGGGCTGCGAAAGAACTGACGCAGAAGGGCTTGAAAGTACTTATGCTGGAGCGGGGGCGTGATGTAAAACACATCGAAGGCTACCCGACCGCCACTAATAATCCGTGGGATTTTCCACACCGGGGACGTATTACAACCCAGGCAGCCGAAGAATATTGGGCGAACATGCGGACGGGTTACACCGCCAACGAAGAGTGGCGCCATTTCTTTGAGAACGACGCGGAGCATCCGTACATCGAAAAACGGAAAGTTGACTGGATCCGGGGCTATCACGTCGGTGGACGTTCGCTGATGTGGGGCCGTCAGAGCTACCGCTGGAACAAAGAAGACTTTCTGGCCAATGGCAAAGAGGGAATCGGCGTTGACTGGCCAATCCGGTACGAAGATCTGGCTCCCTGGTATACTTATGTTGAGACTTTCGCTGGTATTTCTGGCGGTAAAGACGGCCTGGACGTACTGCCCGATGGTAACTTCCTGCCTGCCATGCAGTTCAACTGCGTAGAAAAAGAAGTTAAGAAACGGGTAGAAAAAGCGTTTGCTGGTCGCCACATGATTATGGGGCGCACGGCCCACCTGACCGAGCCCAAGCAATTACACTATGAGCTGGGTCGGGCTGCTTGTCAGTTCCGGAATCAGTGTATGCGTGGTTGCCCATACGGTGCATACTTCAGTACGCAGTCGGCAACGATGCCAGCAGCTATGAAAACGGGCAAACTAACGCTGCGTCCTGATTCGATCGTATCGGAGGTTCTGTACGATGCGCAGAAAGGAAAAGCAACGGGCGTTCGGATCATCGATCAGAATACGAAAGAAGTACGTGAATATTACGCGCGGCTTATCTTCCTGAATGCGTCGGCATTTGGTAGTACGTCGATTCTGATGAACTCGAAGTCGAGCCGCTTCCCGAACGGAATGGGTAATGACTCGGATCAGCTGGGCCGTAATATTATGGACCACCACCTGGCAGTGGGGGCCGTGGGTACATTCGACGGAATGGAAGACCAATACTATTATGGTCGTCGTGCTAACGGGGTGTACGTACCGCGTTACCGTAACTGGAATAACGATAAGCGTGACTACGTGCGTGGCTTTGGTTACCAGGGCGGTGCTGGTCGAGGAGGCTGGAACCGGGGTAACGGTATGGACGGCTTCGGTGCTGATTTCAAAGAGAGTCTGACAACGCCAGGTCCATGGACAATGAGTCTGGGTGGTTTTGGTGAGATGATCGCCGATCCCAATAACCGTATGACGCTGTCGCCGGATCAGAAAGATAAGTGGGGCCTGCCGCTGATCGTGTTTGATGCCGCTTACGGCGAGAACGAGAAAAAAATGCGGAAGGACATGATGAACGACGCTGCTGAGATGCTCGAAGCTGCTGGCCTGAAAAATGTAACGGCTTACAACGACGAATCGAAGCACCCTGGTATCGGAATCCATGAGATGGGTACAGCCCGGATGGGACGCGATCCTAAAACGTCGGTCCTCAACTCGCACAACCAGGTCCATACGGTCAAAAACGTGTTTAACACGGATGGTGCCTGTATGACCTCGGCTTCCTGCGTAAACCCATCATTGACGTACATGGCATTAACAGCCCGGGCGGCTGACTTCGCTGTTAAGGAAATGAAAAAAGGAAACCTGTAAGCTAACAAGTCTCATATTTTGGCGGGTGTTCAAAACAATCGGTTTGAACACCCGCTTTTTTTATGATGATGCAATTCATATAAGGCAATTTTGAAAAAAAACAAAAGCACAACCAAACAACTCTATAGGAATACTGTTATATATTGGTAATCAACGTAATTGATTTTAACTCAACTATGAAAAAGGTAGTAATGATGGGCTGGATGCTAGTAGCTGGCATCGCCCTCAACGTAAATGCACAGGTAACGAATTCAACGACAGGTACGGGAACGGGTACTACTGGAACAGGAACAACGGGCACGTACTCAACTGGATCAAACCAGACGACGGGTACAGGTACCTACCAAACCCAGCCCACATCTACAAACACGGGCGTGACAACTCCAGTTGGAACAGCATCGCCAACGAACACAGGCACCTACCAACCACCAGTTACTAACTCGGGTACAATGAACGGCGCTGGAATGAATGGCACCGGTACGACTACGAACTCAACCGGAACAGGTACGTATCAGAATGTACCACAAACGGGCACAACTCAAACAACGACTGGCAACGGTACGTATTCAACGGGCACAAATTCGATGAACACGGGCACCGGAACAACAACGCAAAGCACGACAACGAATTCGTCTAACGTAACGGATCGGGCAAATGGAGGATCGACGGGCAATAACAGCCGTCGTACCCGCAGCGGTCGTACCATGTCGAACTCAACAACGACCACAACGGCTCCAATGAGCACAACAAGATAATTCTTGCAAGTAGAGGCAAGAAAAACCGGTTAAGTACCTTTGCGGGACTTAACCGGTTTTTTTATGGCTGAACGAAATGAATTGATTACGCTGACCAATGCTACCGTACGTAAAAGCGGGCATATTATTTTGCGAGATATCAACTTCACGTTGCATACGGGTGAGTGTTGGGCGGTGACGGGAAATGTGGGCAGCGGAAAAACTACGTTGTTGGAAGCTCTTGCGGGAAAAGTCCCTGTACTACCAGCAATGGTTACCCGGCATCAACAACTTCCTTTTGTCTCGTTTAAAGAAGAATCCCATCAGTTTTCGTACAGTGGTCATTTCTACCAGCAACGGTATCAGGCAACCTTAAGCGATGACTCGCTGACATTACGGGAGTTTTTGGGCAATGATAGTAGTGAGGAAATCGATCAGTTGCTTGTCCGGCTGGACTTGGCCCCTTTATTGGATCGCTCATTTTTGAAGTTATCTAATGGGCAGACGCGAAAAGCCCGGATTGCGAAGAGCTTGAAACAACATCCCGTCGGATTATTGATTGATAACCCGTTTGTTGGTCTTGATCCTGATGCGCGTCGGGATCTGGCAGACTGGTTTAAGTCGTTAGTTCAACATGGGCTAACGCTCGTACTTGTAGTAGAGGAAGAGCATATCCCTGACTACGTAACCCATGTTGTCAAACTGGCATCCGGACAGATTAGCTGGGCCGGTCCCAAGGCTGATTTTCACGTAACGCCGGTTGATCCTGCTACGCTGGCCCCCGCTCCGCGCCTTCAGACGGCAGCACCTGCCATTGATTTTGAGGAGGCTTTCCGACTAGCTAACGTAACGGTACGGTACGGCGAACAAATCATTCTGCATCAAGTAAACTGGACTGTCCGGGCCGGCGAGCGTTGGGCATTGATCGGCCGGAATGGCGCAGGCAAGTCGGTTATGCTAAGCCTACTGTACGGTGACCATCCGCAGGCCTATGCAAACGAAATCTACATTTTTGGTCACCGGCGTGGACGACCCGGTGAAAGCATCTGGGACGTAAAACGACGTATCGGGTTTCTGTCGCCCGAACTGCACCTTTATTTTCCTCAGCACCTGACCGCCCGGCAGGTTGCCTTAACCGGATTGACGGATACACTCAATGTACCGGTTCGGATATCCGAGTCTCAGGAAGCAGATTTACAGGCGCTATTCACCTATTTTGACTTGGTGGATTTAAACGAACGTAGATTCGGTACATTATCGGCGGGTGAGCAGCGACTGGTTCTCCTGGTAAGAGCTCTTTTAAAAAATTCACCCCTTTTACTGCTTGATGAGCCGTTCCAGGTATTGGACGCGACCAAAGCTGAGCTTGCCCGTCAGTTGTTAAATAGGCTACCTGAAAAAACCGTATTGTTTATCACGCATGATCAAAGCGAACTACCAGCTACTGTTGATAAACTATACCAATTGACCCATAATGCTGATTGACGCTCCTTTTGATCAAAGAGCTTATAGTCTCAGTCAAGTTAGCTCTGTGATTCATTCCTGGGATGTGGGTGACTTGTTTTGCGAGTATAGTCTAATTAAGTAACAAGTGGATAAGCCAAGTTCACCGTCGCTGTTACTGATACGCTATTTTATCAATTGGCACGATTAGTGACAAAAGAGAAGGGCTTTTTTTGTTCGTTCAGCGCAGATGTTCGTTTAACAATGCATGGACAGACTTGCGTCTTTAACTGAATACCACCAGAAAAATTTTCTTTAATCGGGCTCGAAAGGGCTTGGCACGAATTTCGTCTGGTTGCAAAGCAAAGGTTAGTTACTTATCCTGAAGGTTCGGTAAAAAACTGATTGTATGCTGTTTACTCTGGCCGAACGTGCATGAGATCTTCGTAGATATACTCTCTATGACATTTTATAATTATCATTTTGTCATATAGAACGTAAATACAGATACGATTTCAGATTTGAAAGACGTTTGTAAGTGTTGACTTCAAGCTAATGCGCCAATCAGTGCGAGGCTCTGAAACAAATTGGTAAGTGAATAGGAGTTACTCAACGAAATGAATAATCAGGCGCGCAAATTCGGGCGACCGTATAGTTAATGAAGGCGATTTGGAAAAAAGGTTTACTCGGTTTCTTGTGCTGCCTGAGCTATGGCATAAGCTGGGCGCAGACTGATTCGCTGTTGCAACAGGCCGACCGTTTGTTGAGCTGGAAAGCGTACGGGCGTGCTATCGAGATATATACTCAGTTATTGTTAAAGCCTGAAAGCCAGTTAAGTATAGGTCAACGAGGTACTGCTCAGGAACAACTAGCCTATGCCTATCAGCAAGTAGGTGATACAAAAAAAGCACAGCAGTATTATCAGCTTGCATTAGACGGGAACAAAGACCGTAATCCCCAATTATTGCTTCGATATGCACAAGTGCTGGCTGGAAACGGTCGTTTTCAGGAATCGCAGCAGTACTACGAGCAATATCTAAAAAGCAAACCAAGTAGCTTTCGACCTTTGCCCGGCCCCGCTGGCGTAGCAGCCGCAGGGGAAAACAAAAGCGAAAGCGTTACGTATAAGCTGGACTATTTGGACTTCAATACAACTGGCGAAGAATTCAGTCCGGCATTTTACCAGAAAGGATTAGTGTACGTAGGAGGCACTCGGGGCAGTGCTTCTGTTACGCCAAATAGTAAATCCAATTATCTCGACCTCTACTACATTCCGGACCGCAGTCAGATCAAAGCCAAAGGGCAGATTATGCCGGATGGGTCAGCAAAGCGGATTGTGCTGGAGTCTGCCAACAAAGGGTGGCAACTAGGTGCCGACGAATACACGCGGCCAACGCCGAATGATTTCCGGACGGTCATGGGGTACGACGTCGGCATTAATGTGTCGAATGGCCTGGGTTACGGAGTGCGGCCGACAAATCCGGCAAAACGTTTCAGTGAATCACTCAACTCAAAATACCACGAGGGGCCCGTTACGTTCTCCAGTGATGGATCTCGCATTTACTTTACCCGGACGAACTACGCCAACGGTCTTATTAAGTTGGGAAAAAATCAGGAGAATACCAGTAAACTGAAGCTGTATACCGCCATCCAGCAGGATGGTGCTTGGACGTCTATTGAGGAACTGCCGTTTAATAACAATGACTATTCCGTCGGGCATCCAAGTTTGAGTCGAGACGAGAAGTTACTCTACTTCGTGTCGGACATGCCCGGGGGAAAAGGTGGCACGGATATTTACGTTACCCGCTACGAAAACGGCAAATGGGGAAAGCCAGTCAACCTGGGCGAGCCCATTAATACGCCCGGTGATGAACTGTTTCCATTCGTTGATGGGAGCGGTAATCTATACTTCTCGTCGAACGGGCATCACGGCATGGGTGGGCTCGATATTTTCTACGTAGCCTTGACCAACGGAAAAGCCGATCAAGTTGTCGACCATCTGGATGCGCCTATTAACTCGCCCATGGATGATTTTGGGTTTATTACAGATATCAATCGCCAGAGCGGTTTTTTGAGTAGTAATCGACGTAACAAAACAGACGATGATATTTACCGGTTTGTGCGGGAGAGCTCGCTCTATAGCTGCCGGGATCTGACCATGCGTTTGTATGATAACGAAACCAACATGCCACTGGACAGCGTCATGGTTCTTATCAAAGCGCAAAGCGAAGGCAGTTCAGAGCAATCGCTCGTCACCGATAGTACGGGTTTGGTGCAATTCTGTCTGGAAAGTAACAATGACTTCACTGTAGACGCCACTAAAGATGGTTTCATTGCGGGAAAAGTCGGTTTCAGTACGCGTTTTCTGACCGATGATCAGCCAAGTCGGCTTGAAATGGCGATGGCACGTCCTACCGTGTTGATCGATACTGTTGAAACTGCTGTATCAAGAACGTATGCCGCCAGTCCGTCCGCGTTATCTAAGATCGGGGGCGTCGTTGTCAGCGAGTTGAACCGTCAACCGCTCGAGGGCGTAACTGTCCGTCTACGTAACGAATGTGATCAAACGCAGCAAGAGTATATTACGAAAGCCGATGGTCGTTACGCGTTCGAGGTGGCCGAAGGGTGTGATTATACCCTAACAGCTTCGAAACCGTCGTACGGTACCAACACCAGCCGGGTCAAGCGGTTGCCAACCAAATCAGCGCCTAAAGAGATTGATGCCGATCTGAAAATGTTTAGCGTTGGCGATGTCGTGACCGTTGATAACATTTATTACGATCTGGACCAATATAGCCTTCGAGCCAATGCTAAGCGCGAACTGAATCGAATTGTAGCCGCCATGCGCCGGTATCCCTCACTCGTTATTGAGGTACGTTCGCATACAGATAGTCGGGGAGATGCCGCTCATAACAAGATGCTGTCCATCCAGCGGGCAAACGAAGTTGCTAATTTTATTACGTCACAGGGCATTAGCCGGAAACGGATGCGCGCTATCGGAATGGGTGAGTCTCAACCGATCAACAACTGCGTCGATGGGGTAATTTGTACGGAAGCCGAACACCAGCGTAACCGACGTACTGAATTTAAAGTAATCGAAATTAAGTAGTCTTCAAATTTGCTGTTTGCTTTGCAGTCGGATTCGTCTTTACGTCCGTATGCTTGTTTTCCCAAACGCCAAAATCAATATCGGCCTGCGCATCACCGAAAAACGGGTTGATGGCTTTCATAATTTGCAATCCTGCTTTTATCCGGTGGGTTGGACTGATGCACTGGAAATTATCCCTGCGAACGAATTCGGTTTTTCCAGTAGTGGCATTCCCATTCCTGGCGACTCATCCCGCAACCTCTGCGTCAAGGCCTATGACTTGCTGAAAGCCGATCATGGATTACCGCCAGTACAGATGCATCTTCACAAGAACGTGCCAATTGGCGCGGGATTAGGCGGAGGATCAGCGGATGCAGCATTTGCGTTAAAAATGCTGAACGACCGGTTTGAATTGGCCTTAGCGACCGATCAGTTAGAAGCGTACGCTCGGCAGTTAGGGAGCGATTGTGCTTTTTTTGTGCAGAATCAGCCGATGTACTGTGTAGAAAAAGGCGATGTATTTGAAGAGATCAATATCGACCTTGCTGGGTATTATATCGCGTTGATATATCCAAATCTGGCTATATCGACCGCCGAGGCCTACGCTGGTGTGCGACCTCATCAACCAAATGAATCATTACGAAACCAACTCGCACAGCCAATAGCTGACTGGCGCGAAACCGTGCATAATGATTTTGAAGACAGTCTGTTTCCCCGGTATCCGGTTTTGAAGGAAATAAAGGAACAGCTCTATGATTTGGGAGCTGTGTACGCCAGTATGAGTGGGTCGGGATCAACGGTCTACGGAATATTTAACGCCCCTATGGCTAACACAAACCAATTCGCGGATTACAACGTTTTTCAAACGAGACTCCGATGAGATGCTGGAGAAAGCATGAGCAATTTTATGACGAAACGGCGTGAGCCGTTCCGCTTTATGGTTTGGTTGGGTATTGCGAGCAGCATTATGCTGTTCACAATTTTGCTGGTGGCTTATGTCATCCGCAGAACAGGGCCCGGCTGGACCGACGCTAAACTGCCGAATGTCTTTCTATTGAGTACGGTCGTAATTGTTTTGAGCAGCTATACGCTCAACAATGCCAGCAAAGCATTCCGGCATGAACGTTTCAACAGCTACCGGATGGGAATGGCCTCGACCCTGTTACTGGGCGTTCTCTTCATTGTGTTACAGGCCTGGGGATGGCATCAGATGGCTCAGGCAGGTGTAAAGCTATACGGCAACCCGGCCGGTGGGTTTGTTTACATTATCTCTGGCATTCACCTGCTGCACATACTCCTAGGGCTGATATTTCTCTGCGTCGTTCTGGCAGAGGCACTACGTCGTCGTCCCTACATTGATTCGTTTGTGTACAGTGTGAATCCCCCTAATCAACTCAAACTACGGTTGATTACGCTGTATTGGCACTTCGTTGATATTCTTTGGCTAGCTCTGTTTGTCTTCCTGTTGGCCCACCACGGACTCGATTTGCGACTATCCCTCTAAGAGTTAATCATTTCTAGGCCTTTATTCCGTTATTTGTCTAGTAATAATGGATTCTCACATTTATGAAAAAAATCGTTTTCTGGGCGGGATTATGGGCCGTTAGCCTAAGCTCCTTTGCTCAGTCAGGCTCATCTTCATCAACGACTTCTAAGTATGATCCGCTGGCTTTATTTCACCCGCTCTTCAACATGCAGCCGGGTACCGATTATCGGGCGTCGAGCGGGTATCCGGGACCAAAATACTGGCAGAACCGGGCTGATTATCAAATTAACGTAACGCTCGACGAGCCAAAGAATCTTATTTCGGGCGACGTAACGATCACATACAAAAACAACTCGCCCGAAGCATTGCCCTTTCTGTGGCTGCAGTTGGACCAGAATGCGTTCAGCGATACGTCCCGGGCGGCCAAAACTACTCCTGTTACAGGTGGTCGCTTTGGTAACCTTGATTTCGCGGGTGGTGTAAAGATCGCGAGTGTCACAACCGAGCCGGGAAAAGGAAAATCGACAACTACGCCGTACGTGATCACGGACACCCGGATGCAGGTGAAGTTGAGCGAACCACTCAAACCCGGTGGTGATGTAAAAATCAAGATTGCTTATTCATTCACAATTCCGGAATACGGTTCCGACCGGATGGGCAAACTAAACCGGAGAGATGGTGTCATTTACGAAATCGCGCAGTGGTACCCACGGATGTGTGTTTATGATGACATTCAAGGCTGGAATGTACTACCTTACTTAGGGGCGGGCGAGTTTTACCTAGATTACGGTGACTTTGAATACAATGTTACGGTGCCCTGGGATCACATTGTTGTTGGCTCGGGCGAACTGCTGAATCCCAACGATGTGCTGACATCAGAGCAGCAGAAGCGCTTGGCACAGGCACGCCAAAGCGACAAAACGATTATTATTCGGAGTAAGGATGAGGTGAAAAACGCCGATTCTCGGCCGAAGAAATCGGGTACGCTGACCTGGAAATTCAAATGTGTTAACACACGCGATGTGGCCTGGGCTTCATCACGGGGCTTTATCTGGGATGCGGCTAAAATGAATCTTCCAAGTGGTAAAGCTTCGCTGGCGCAGTCAGTTTATCCCGTTGAAAGTGCTACCGATGATTCCTGGAACCGGTCAACGGAGTACGTTAAAGGCTGTATCGAGTTTTATTCGAAATATCTGTACGAATACAGCTACCCTGTAGCAACGAACGTAGCCGGTATCGTAGGAGGAATGGAGTATCCGGGTATTGTCTTCTGCAACCACCGCGATAAGAAAGATGCGCTTTGGGGGGTGACTGATCACGAGTTTGGTCACAATTGGTTCCCCATGATTGTTGGTAATAACGAACGGAAATTCCCCTGGATGGATGAGGGTTTTAATACGTTCATCAATACCCTGTCAACAAAGAACTTCAATAACGGTGAGTACGATCGGGAGCGGGGTACCATGCATGACATCGCCCCAGCGCTGTTTGGGCCAACTGAGCCAATTATGACCATTCCTGATGTGCAAGCGCCACGTGCGTTAGGGATTCTGGCTTACTATAAGCCTGGTATGGGACTGAAACTACTACGTGAAGTAATTCTAGGCCCTGAGCGGTTCGATTACGCGTTCAAGCAATACGTAGATAAATGGGCATTTAAACATCCAACGCCCTACGATTTCTTCCGGAGCATCGAAAACGCTGCGGGAGAGGACCTGGGCTGGTTCTGGCGAGGTTACTTCTACGAAACCTGGAAACTGGACCAGGGTATCAAAGACGTAAAATACGTTGATGGTTCGTCTGAGAAGGGGTCTCTGATCTCAATCGAAAACCTCGAGAAGATGGCTATGCCGGCTACTGTTGAAATTACCGAAAGCAATGGAAAGAAAGGCCGTGTGAACCTTCCGGTTGAAATCTGGCAGCGGGGCGGGACCTGGACGTTCAAGTACGGATCAACGTCGGCAATCAAAACGGTCGTGCTCGATCCGGACGAGAAGCTACCCGACGTAAACGAGAAAAATAACGTCTGGCGCGGAGATGCACAGTAAAGGGAAGAAATAAATAAGTAGAAGAACAGGAAGGAGGAAAGGAGAAGGGAATATTGCTCTAGACAAGCGAATTCTTCCTCCTTTCCTCCTTCCTGCTTTTCTACTAAACTTCTATTAACATCGCGCCGTACGAATATCCTCCGCCAAAAACGGTAACGATGATACGTTCGCCCTTCTTGAATTTGTCCCAGTTTTCGGAAAGACCAATGGCACAGCCGGCACAACCTGTATTTCCCAAATACTGAATATTCGAAATCAGCTTATCTTCGGGTAGATTGAGCGTATTCATGACGTTACGCGAAATACGCAGGTTTGCCTGGTGGGGCAGTACGTAATTAACATCGCTCAGGTCAACGTGGCAACGCTCCAAAATATCGAGCGTAGCTTTGGGCATGTATTGGCAGGCATGGATGAAGACGTCCCGGCCGTGGGGCATACTAACGCCACCTTCGGCTGGTCTGAGCATAACACCTGTCGTTGCTTTCTGCGAATGGGCTGCTCCGCCCGTTAACAATCCTTGAATTTTAAAATCCTGTTCAGACTGCCGCTCTTTGGTAATGTAAAGCGCAGCCGCGCCATCGCCCCAGAGATGCCCTGACATCGTATCTCGGTCGTTATTGTACGCTGTGTTGTGCTCAGAAACAATCACTAAAGCACGAGTTGCTTTGTTCAGCGCAAAATAACCCTCAACTACTTCAATCGCATTTAGTAACGATGAGCAAGCAGTTGAAATAGAAACGACAGGAATATCAGCAATATTGAGATAGTGCTGAGCTTCGTGCGCAAGGGAGACGATTGTATCGTAAGGTGTATACGTAGCACCAACAATCAAGTCAACCGAAGACAAATCGATTTTATCCTGTAGCGGCTTGATTGCCTCAAGCGTCATCGTGTTTGTATTCTCACCGGGCGCTGCTTTACGTCGTTCTGATATTCCGGTACGCTCGACAATCCAATCATTCGAAAGGCCGTTGAGCTGAGTAAAATGTTCGTTGTCAATTACCTCCGAAGGAAGGTAGTGACTGACTGCATGAATGTACATCAGGCCAATATGTAGTAAACCTTATCCAGGAACCCTGAATTAATGCCGAAAGTTAAATCCTTCCGGGAAATCATAGCATTGCTAATTAGAACAATACTACAATATATTGTAATAGTTTAGTGATTCAAGCATAAAGGTAGCTTAGATCACGTTTTAAGAATTTGAGAGTACAAATTAAGCAGTTTAAGACGTTCAGTTTCCCAATTATATACGGTTTCAACAGCTTTACGTCCGTTTTTACCCATAATTTCTGCTTTAGCGGGATGTTCAACCAAATAGATAAGCGCATCTGCGAGTTGTTCAGGGCTCTCCGGCGATAAACAGAAGCCACAAGAATGAGTGCTTACCACGGAGCGGTAAAGCGGAAAGTCAGACGTAATAACGGGCAAACTGAGCGCCATGTATTCGAATACCTTGGTTGGATAAGATTCTGGATAATCGCCAAAAGACTTAAGTAGAGCAATACCCGCCGTGGCGCGTCTGATCAGCGGAAAAGCCTGCCTTTGTTCGGTGTAACCATAAAAAATAAGGTTCTCTCGAACGGCGCTGAATCCCGGTAACTTCTCCAGATCCTTATCAGTCAGTGTTCGGCGACCAAACAAATGAACTTTAAGCAGTGGATAGCGCCGTTTGACAACAGCCAGCGCAGCAGCTAGCGTATCAATTGCCCGCTCTGTACTGATCAAACCGATGTAGACGAATTCTGGCGCTTTCTGATTAGGATTGTAGGAAAACTGAAACGTGTCCAGCGATTGTAATAACGGGTAGTTATAAACGACAGCTGATGGTTTACCCAAGTGCTGATACGTTGCTAAATAAGCATGTTCGGTAAAAATGAGGTGAAAGCAGCGCTGGGCTATTGCATCAAACAAGCGAAAGAAGTAGGTAGCTAAGCGACCTTGTGTGGCAACTTTTTGATCTAACTTCTTATAGAAGTTTTCGTGCACCTCGTAAATGACCGGTATGCGCAGCAAGCGCTGAAGAAGCCTGGCTACCGGAATTAACTCCGGGTCATAGATATGCAGCAGGGTAGGGCGGATCCGTAGCACATATAAAAACACAATTGGATGAACGAGGAGTAACCGAGCAAGAACCCGCTGAAAATACGGTAAACCCAAGTAACGAATCCCGTCGAAGGTACCTGATTGGACGTGGGGTAGAAGCACAGTAAGATCATATTCCGTGGTTAGACTTGGAACAACGCGCTGCACAATGCGGGGGTCTTGTGGCGGGTGGGCGCTGCTTACGTGGAGAACACGAATCTTCTTCAACGGAATAGATTACTTCTTTACGCCCAGTGTTTGGAGCTCTTCGTCAATTCTATTGTTCCAGATTGCCTGAAGTCCTTGGTTGATGCCGTGATTAGTTTCCCGATCATACTGCTCCTGTAAGCGATTCATTTCTCGGTAAGACTCCAGAAACTGGTACTGAACGATACTGTTGTAGTCTTCTATCGTCAAGCTATCCGGCTGTATTTTTTGTTTGAATCGCTCCATAACCAACTTGGTTATGTCAAAGTGCCGTTGTTCATGGTTCAACGCGTACTCATTACGTGCTTCGGGCCGAGCCCAAGAAGAGTTTTTGAGCATGTATCCTTTCAATTGTAGATTGAGTTGGACAACGCCGTCTTTGACTGAACTTTTGCCTTCATAACTAAAACTAGTAAACACTTCAGCTGCGTAATGACTTCCTCGGCGGGGCACTGCCAAAAAGTCATTCCAAACCAGTTTACGCATCGGGTTGTAAAAAACAGTGTCGTTGTCGGTTAATCGTGTGTCTTCCGTAAACGAAACATTAATGGCTGTCGCCAACTTCTCATTATTACTTGCTTCCCGGTTCATGTAGCTATTCAAACTTCGTAGGGAAGCAACCAGCGCTTGCCGAATGGATGATTCGATAACCGTTGTCTGACCAACAGGTCGGACATAGTTGGTACCACCACGATATTCAGTAAGCTGGGTTACTGTACCATCTTGCGCAAGTAAGTCGAAACTAACAGCAAACGTAAACTGTCCTGTTACACGATTACCCGCAATCGTTTCAACAACTTTACACTGACGTAATCGCATTACAACGGGGCGTAGCGATCTGTTCTGCGGTAAGCTTTGCTGGACGAAATGGCGAACGCCCGCTTCTAAACCACCTACAAAATCGACTCGTTGAACCGGCTGACCCACTGCTAAGGCCAACTGTGCAAAGGGGCCTCTATCCTGTCCCGAACGCTGATCGGTCACCTGAGCAATGTAAAACTCCTTAGGAGTAAACGGCATCCGCTCTGGTTGTAATCGGATTGGGTCCGGCGCTACGTAATTTGGTAATAGCCAGGTCGTAATCAAAAAGTAAAGAAGAACTAATTCCTTCATTAAAGCGGATAACGTCTGTTGTAAAATAACAAAAAAGCCCTCTGAAAAATCAATTTCAGAGGGCTTTGCTGGTAATTAATTTAGAGGCTACTCAATGAGCATAGCCCGACCGCTTTCGATGTCGTTTTCCACCGTTTTATATTTCACATCTCGCTTGACTGAACCATCTGCATACTGAACATTGACCCGTTCGTTACGATTCGCAATTTTTACGACGCGGGTAGGTATCTGACGCGGCATGGGGGGAGCTCCCGCACCCATAGCATCGTTCTCTGCCATCCGACGAGCATACTCTTCAGGACCCGTTGCCAGATGGTCATCATCGAAATCTTCCATATTTGTATGGAGTTCGGGCTGAGGCTCCGGACGATGTTGGGCGGGTGCCTGACGAATTTCCTGCTGGACTTCTTCTGGCTCCTGCGCTGGAATGTCAGCTTTGGTCAGGAAGCTAATGGTGTCGAAATTAACTTTGTTCAGGAAGCGTTTGAACAACTCGACCGATTCGAACTTGTACACCAGCAAGGGGTCTTTCTGCTCGAATACCGCGTTCTGTACGGACTGTTTCAGATCATCCATTTCACGTAGATGCTCTTTCCATTCCTGGTCGATCACTGACAACGTAACGGCTTTCTCCATCTCCGTAACCAGATCGCGTCCTTCGCTCTCTACGGCTTTACGCAGATCAGAGACAACCGTGAGGTCATGAACTCCATCTGTGAACGGTACAACAATGTTCTTAATCTGATGACCCTGCTCGTGAAGCACTTGCGTCAGGACAGGCATCGCTTTATCGGCAATCGCCTGGTTTTTGGCGCTGTATTGGTTTTCGGCTTCTTCGTACAACGCCCGGGTAATGTCTACTTTCTTCAGACGGTTAAAATCGTCGGAAGTAAGCGTCGGTAAAAGGCCCAACGTTGTTAGTAACTGAAGTTTAGTTTCTTCAAAATTGCCCTCCGTGTTATTAACAACTTCCTCGACAACGTCGTACATCGTATTTGCGATGTCGAGCGGTAAACGATCCCCAAACAAGGCGTTCCGGCGACGCTTATAGATAGCTTCCCGTTGGTAGTTCATTACGTCATCGTATTCCAGCAGCCGCTTCCGAATTCCGAAGTTGTTTTCTTCGACTTTCTTCTGTGCCCGCTCAATCGATTTCGTAATCATAGAGTGCTGAATAACTTCGCCCTCTTCCAGTCCCATGCGGTCCATCACCTTGGCAATCCGCTCGGAACCGAACAGACGCATCAGGCTGTCTTCCAATGATACAAAGAACTGCGACGTACCAGGGTCACCCTGACGACCGGCACGACCCCGCAACTGACGGTCGACCCGGCGTGATTCGTGTCGTTCCGTACCAATGATCGCTAAGCCACCTGCCGACTTCGCTTCTGGACTTAGTTTAATATCCGTACCCCGGCCAGCCATGTTGGTGGCAATTGTTACCGTGCCTGGCATACCAGCTGAAGCCACAATTTCGGCTTCCCGCTGGTGGTATTTCGCGTTCAGAACCTGGTGCTGAATTTTTCGCATTGTCAGCATCCGGCTTAATAACTCGGAGTTTTCAACCGACGTAGTACCAACCAGTACCGGGCGTCCTTTCTCGACCAGACTAGTAATTTCGTCCGCTACGGCATTGTACTTCTCCCGAACGGATCGATAGACTTTGTCTTCTTCATCCAGACGGCTGATCTTCCGGTTCGTTGGAATGACTACAACGTCCATTTTGTAGATCTGCCAGAATTCGGACGCTTCGGTTTCTGCCGTACCGGTCATACCTGCTCGTTTGTGATACATCCGGAAATAGTTCTGGAGTGTAACCGTAGCATAGGTCTGGGTAGCATCCTCAACTTTTACGTTCTCTTTGGCCTCTACCGCCTGGTGCAATCCGTCTGACCAACGACGACCTTCCATGATCCGCCCCGTTTGCTCATCGACGATTTTTACTTTGCCGTCCATGATAACGTACTCCGTATCCCTTTCAAACAGCGTGTATGCTTTCAGCAACTGGTTTACAGTATTGATTCGCTGTGTTTTGACAGCGTAATCCCGAACAACAGCTTCTTTGTGAAGAATCTTGTCCTGCTCCGTCAGGTCATCCGACTTATCAATCGAGTTTAGATCGATTGATAAATCTGGCAAGATAAAGAAGTTTGGATCTTCTCCTGAGCCCGTGATGTAGTCGATACCTTTCTCGGTCAGGTCAATGCTGTTGTGCCGCTCGTCGATCGTGAAATAAAGCGGAGCATCGGCTTCTGGCATCAGCTTCTGATTTTCGGCTAGATAAATAGCCTCCGTTCGTTGCAGCAGAGCTTTGTTCCCTGTTTCACTCAGGAACTTAATGAGTGGCTTATGTTTAGGTAAGCCTCGGTGCGCCCGAAACAGCGACAAACCTCCCTCTTTTTCATCACCTGCTGCAATCTTCTTCTTTGCATCGTTCAGGAAATCGAAGACCAGTTTTCGCTGAGCTTCAACAACGCGAGAAACGCGAGGCTTTAGCTCAATGTAATCCTGCTCATCGCCACGCGGAACCGGACCACTAATAATTAACGGCGTCCGGGCATCATCAATCAGAACGGAGTCAACCTCATCGACCATCGCGTAATGGTGTTTCCGCTGAACCAGTTCGCTTGGTTCGCGGGCCATGTTATCGCGTAAGTAATCGAAACCAAATTCGTTGTTTGTTCCGTACGTAATATCAGCCAGGTACGCCTGCTTCCGCTGGAATGAGTTAGGCTGGTGTTTATCAATGCAGTCAACCCGCATACCGTGGAATTCAAACAGCGGAGCCATCCACTCGGAGTCACGCTTGGCCAGGTAATCATTGACCGTAACGATGTGCACCCCCCGGCCAGCGAGACCGTTTAGGAAAGCGGGGAACGTAGCTACCAGCGTTTTCCCCTCGCCAGTGGCCATTTCGGCAATTTTGCCTTGGTGTAACACAACTCCACCGATAATCTGTACATCGTAGTGGACCATGTCCCACTTAACGAGCGTGCCAGCGGCATCCCACTGATTGGCCCAATGTGCCTGCTGCCCGTCAATAACGACGTTCTTTTTTCGACTGGCGATCTCTCGATCGAAATCGGTGGCCGTAACGCTAAGCTGTTCGTTCGTGCTGAACCGCCGGGCCGTTTCTTTTACCACCGCGAACGCACGGGGAAGAATGTCGAGCAAGACGCGTTCCAGTTCTGTGTTACGTTCAGCTTCGAGCTTATCAATCTGATTAAAGATCCGCTCTTTCTCGTTGACGTCAACGTCCGAATGCGAGCCCTGTTCGTTCAGATCAGTTAACTGGTTGTCAATGTCGGCCAGTTCGCTAGCGATTTGCTCCTTAAGCGCGGCTGACACCTGTCGTAATTCGTCGTTAGATAGGTCTTTCAACCGGGTAAATTCGGCATTTACTTTCTCGACGTAGGGGACAAGCTCTTTTAGGTCCCGTTGTGATTTCGTGCCGAATAACTTAGCTATGAGATTGATCATTTCCTCTTAGTTTGTAGTTAAGGGTACAATAAAATGGATCTTCGTTGACTATCGAAGCACACATATCTATACTCAACTACTTTGATACAGCGTTAATTGATACAAATTTAGTGCATTAGGATGGGACTGCAAGTTGCAATCCTTGTATGAGGCATCCCTTATTGTATGGAAACAATTTTTTGCGTACAATCAGTTACCTTTGCGGATCAATTTTTGGCCCAATAGCCATCATTCATGCGTACTAACGACAAATTGTCACCTTCTATTTATCGTTGCTGCTTTTTTTCTATTGCCTTTATTCTGTGCATTTTGGGAGGTAGCCATCAAGCGATTTCTCAGCAGAATGGTACACCTTCACGGGTCGACCAATTGAGTGATGAACAAGTGCTGGAGTTTTATCGTCGGGCGCAAAGTAGCGGATTAAGCGAAGAACAGATAGAGCAGGCGGCAATGTCGCAGGGCTACACGATCAGTGATGTAGCCAAAATGCGTCGTCGGATTAATGAAATTCGCTCCCAAACCCAGCGTCAGCGCAGTCAATCATACGCTGATACTAGCAGCGGCCGTAGACTACCTAACGATCTGTCACGTAGACGTTTTTCTCAGCAGTATCAAGATTCTTTATTGCTATTAGAGAAAGATACAACCAAGCGTTTAAAGGTATTTGGCGCTTCTCTATTTGAGAATGCCAATCTGTCATTTGAGCCAAACCTCCGAATTGCAACACCGCGTAGTTATGTTGTCGGTCCCGATGACGAGATTAGTATTGACATTTCTGGAGCGGCATCGGAGAATTTTCAACTAAAAGTATCTCCTGAGGGGACAGTCAAAGCGCCTAATGTACCACCAATCTACGTAGCAGGCCTGACTATAGAGCAAGCGGAACAGCGGATTATAGCGCGCCTTCGTCGGGCAGGTTATCAAGGATTGGGCGTTCCCGGTAGCGGTATCGATGCAAACATTGCTCTAACTAATATTCGTAGTATTCAGGTAACTCTGGTCGGGGAAGTTGTGCGACCAGGGACCTACACCATTTCATCGCTCGGGTCGGCTTTCAACGCGCTCTATCTGGCGGGGGGGCCCAATCCGGAAACGGGTTCGTTCCGAAAAATCAATATTATCCGCGGAAATCGGGTGATTCGAACACTTGATTTGTACGACTATATTCTTCGTGCTGACCAGCGGAATAACATTCGCCTACAGGACCAGGATGTTATCCGGGTTGCCGATTACGTAAGTCATATAGAAATAGACGGTGAAGTTCGTCGGCCAGCTATCTTCGAGGTTTTGCCAGGTGAAAAGCTTCAAACAGTCCTAAACTTTGCCGGCGGTTTCTCTGATGATGCGTACAGAGCTAGTATTACACTACGGCGGAATACCAGTCGTGAACGACGAATTATAACTATTTCGGAAGAACAACTGGCTACGTTTAATCCCCAAACCGGCGATAAATACAAAGTGGGGAAAATATTGGAACGATACGAGAATCGCATTCAGATTGCGGGTGCGGTCATGCGTCCAGGAGATTATGCGTTCGAACCCGGTTTGGAAACGGTACGCCAATTGATTCAACGGGCTGATGGGCTACGCCAAGATGCATTCATGAACCGAGCTATCATCATTCGAGAGCGTGCCGATATGGATAAAGAAAACATATCCTTTGATCTTGGAAAACTGATGAAAGGGATAATTGGTGATATTCCGCTCATGCGGCAGGATAGTCTCACCATATTATCTATTAAAGATCTTCGTGAAGAATATTACGTAACGATTGAGGGGGCCGTCAACAAACCGGATACAATAGAGTTCGCCAAGAATATGAGCGTCGCCGATCTGATCGTACGGGCAGGTGGCTTCCAGCAAGGGGCTACCCCAACCCGAATTGAAGTAGCTCGACGCGTTCGGGAAGATTCAGTTGGTTTCGAGACGGCTCGTCTAAAACTTTATAAGTTTTCGATTGATCGTGATTTGAGAATTACTCAATTTAATGATCCTAATTCCGGTCTGCCGGATAGCGCTACGTTTGAGTTACAGCCTTTCGACATTGTCTACGTACGCCGATCAACGAACTACGAAGAACAGCGGCAGGTAAACATATATGGTGAAATAAGACATCCGGGGAATTATGCTATTTCCAGCCGAGATGAACGAATTACCAACGTAATAGAACGAGCAGGGGGGCTATTACCTAGTGCTTATCTACCCGGAGCACAACTCCTCAGAAACGGCGAAGTTATTGGAAACGATTTCCGGCGAATACTGACCAATACAAACTCCGAAGAGAATCTTTTACTGAGTGATGGAGATACACTATTTATCCCACGTCGTTCTGAAGTAATTACCATCGAAGGAGGTGTTTTGAATCCTTCATCAGTGAGCTATAAAGCTGGCTATGAGTTCGACGACTACATAAGTGAAGCTGGTGGGTTTACAGATAATGCCCGCAAAAGCAAAGCTTATATCATATACCCTAATGGTCGTAAAGACCGGACTCGTCCTTTCCTCGATCGCCACTCGTTGTTTAACGATTCGCGACCCAGAGTAGAGCCTGGATCAACAATTGTGGTTCCCTTTAAGCCGCTGGATACAAACCGACTTTCCGCAGCTGAAAGGATTGGTATCTTCTCGCTGTTATCAACAGTGTCAATTGCGCTTGTAAATATCCTGCTTCGTTAAAATATATAAGCTACTTATGTCAACCACAGAGCAGCATTTAAAACGTCAGGCAGCCGATGGCGAAATAGAGATCAGCTTGAGTGATATCATTCAATTTTTGAAAGATAGTGTTAAAACGGTGCTGATTTCAACTGCAATATGCATTACTATAGGAGTTATATATGCCTTGTCATTACGTAACGAATATACTGCATCAGTACGCGTTATGCCGGAGTTGAAAAGCGCGACAGCAGGCGGAAATTTAGGGGAGTTACGTTCGCTGGCAGGTCTGGCTGGTGTTAATCTGGATAATGCCGGGAATAATGAAATAATTCGGCCTGACCTTTACCCAGATGTGCTTCAAAGTACTCCTTTTGCTATTTACCTTCTTCGTCAACCCGTCTCTACAGTTGATAAATCAACGGGAAGCTCTCTACAGTCATATATGCTTAGTGAGTCTGGTGGCGGGCTTTTTGGTAGTTCGAGCGATGTAGAAAAGGAAAAATCTAATAGGAAGGTTAAAACGACTACCAGTACCGCTGTTGAATTGACAGAAGAACAAGAAAATTTGAGTGACGAGTTAGATAAACGGATCAGTGTAGATATTGACAAAAAGAATGGAATCATTACGCTCTCGGCGAAAATGAATGATCCAAAAGTAGCGGCTACTATTGCTAGCAAAACACTTGACTATTTATCAAAGTACGTATCGGACTATAGAACGGGGAAGGCTCGGCAACAGGTAGATTTTTTAGCAAAACAGACAAACGAAGCCCGGCGTAAGTACGAAGCAGCGGAATTTGCGCTCTACAACTACAGAGACAAAAATCGCAGCTTGTTCCTTAATACAGCCAAAATAGAGGAACAGCGGTTACAGGCTGATTACCAACTGGCTCAAGAAATTTATACAAACTTATCGAGACAGCTCGAACAAGCTCGAATTAAGGTGCAAGAGGAGCAACCTGTATTCCAAGTTCTAGAGCCGGCACGCGTACCTTCGCACAAAAGCGGTCCAAAGCGAACTATTCTTATAATTGGCTTTGCCTTCTTTGGGGTGATCGTAGGGTTAACTACATTTCTAATTAAGCGAGTTACTCGCTGAAAACTGTCGTTATGAAGAAAGCATTGATATGTGGAGTTTCAGGTCAAGACGGTGCGTACCTAGCTAAACTATTATTATCACAAGGCTACACAGTATTCGGTGGCTCTAGAGATGCTCAAATGGCGTCAAAACGAAGTTTAGCCCGACTAGGAATCGAAAAAGAGGTACAAATCGTTTCGATCAGCATTAACGATTTTCGAAGCGTATTACAAAACCTGCTCAAAATAAAACCTGATGAAGTATATAATTTGGCCGGACAAAGTTCAGTAGGTCTATCGTTCGAACAGCCAGTAGAAACACTTGAAAGCGTTAGTGTAGGAACACTAAATTTGTTAGAAGCAATTCGATTCAGTAATCTTCCTATTCGCTTTTACAACGCAGGATCTAGCGAATGCTTTGGTGATACAGGGAGTGCAGCCGCTGACGAAATGACGCCATTTCGACCACGCAGCCCTTATGGTGTAGCGAAGGCCGCTGCCTTTTGGCAGGTCGCCAATTACAGAGAGGCTTATCAGCTTCACGCTAGCACAGGCATTTTGTTTAACCACGAATCGCCATTGCGGCCCGAGCGCTTTGTTACCCAAAAAATTGTAGCGACTGCGAAACGGATAGCCAAGGGTAGCAATGAAATGCTCACACTAGGGAATATCGATATTGCTCGTGATTGGGGCTGGGCACCTGATTACGTTGAAGCAATGTGGTTGATGCTACAGCAGAAAGAGGCTGATGATTACGTAATAGCTACCGGGCATACGACAAAGTTGAGGGATTTCATTCGAATTGTCTTCGAATCACTGAATCTTGATTGGGAACAATACGTTCGTACTGACGAATCCTTTTTCCGGCCCACTGATATTGCGGAAGGACACGCTAACCCAGAAAAAGCGCGTCAAAAGCTAGGCTGGAGCGCTCAACACAAAATGGAAGACGTAGCTCGACTGATGGTAGAAGGAGAATGAGAACAGTTTGAATAAGGTAGTCCAAAATAGTTCACTTAAAAAAATCTTTAATGTATTTAACCAGGACGTGTGGTACATAGGATACATGCTGATTAAACACAGAAGGGAAAGTACTTTTATTTATATAATCTAATTCATGTATGTTTAACGCCATGAGAATGAATATAAACCATAAAATAATTTTGTACTTATATAAATAGTTTAGGCCGTTTAATACAAAGATTATCTTTTATAATGTGTATTCTTTTGAAGAACTATAATATTTGTGTTTTTCTTTTCTGAAATTTAAATAGTAAAGTTTTCGTGCCTTATATTCTCTTATTGTGAAATTATTAAGTATAAATATAGGTAAACGTGTTAATAACAGAGAAAGGAAATTTTTATCTACTATAGTCAGTAGTCTATTTACCAAAGGCGTTAACATTTTTGCTTCTGTTATAACTTTACCACTAATTCTTAACTCAATAGGTAAAGAGAGGTATGGCATGATGGTTGCCATTACGTCAGTATCTGCATTAATAAGTTTTGCTGATTTTGGTCTTGGATTTGGTCTGCAAAGTAAAATACCTGAGCTCGTAAAGAAAAAAGATAACTCATTGCAAGAGGCCGTTTCAAGTACGTTTTACTTTCTTCTATTTGTTTCCATCATTATTCTGTGCGTCTCGTTACCGCTATTACGAACCATTGATTGGGGAAGCTCGTTGAACCTTTCGTCTGCTACTGCTATAAATGAGTCTTTGGATTCAGTATTGATATATACTTTATGTTTACTTATCGTTATACCTTTTTCCGTTGTTCAAAAACTTCAAATAGGGTTACAGGAGGGCTACTATACCAACTTATGGATCGCCTTAGGTAACTTTACTGGAGTATTATTGATATTACTATACTATAAAGCAAATCCATCGACTCCCGAAATTATTTTGTTTCTGTATGGTACAAATTCAGTCTTTGTATTACTGAATTTTTTCTATGAATTCGTATACAAAAAGAAAAACCTAATTCCATCTATCACTAAAGTAAGAGTTTCAGTTATCAAGGCTATTGTGACAGAAAGTTCATTGTTCTTTCTAGTGCAAATGTTGGGACTGTTAGTTTTCATGTCTAATAACTATTTCCTGATATTTTTCTTTGGCCCTGAAGAAGTCGCTTCGTTTAATATTGCGTTCAAGCTTACTGCGCTTTTCTTAATTCCACTAGAAGCAATAGCTCCTTATCTTACTCCTGCTATAAACGAAGCTCTAGTTAGTGGTGACACTGACTGGATTAAAAGATCTACAAAGAAAGTGATCTATTTGACTCTGGCTTTTGCTACTGTAAGTTCGCTTCTGATATATGTGCTAGGTAATTTCATTTTATCCATATGGGTAGGTGAAGGTAATATTTTGAATGATAAAACACTGCTAGCTGCTTCAGGTTACATTTTGCTCTATTCAAGTCTAGGGAGTATACTGTCTTACATCATGTTATCTACTAATTTTATAAGAATAAAAGCCGCTATCTACACGATTGCAGTTGTTTTAACTCTTACTTCTAAGTTTTACTTCGTTAAGCAGTTTGGGATGTTAGGAGCTTTTTGGAGTACAACTATACCAATGTTTATCCTGTACATAGTTCCTTGTATATATATAATGAAGAGAAGAAAGATGTTTTAATTTTCAAGCACGCATGGGAGGTTTATGAATAAAGATCGAATTTGTATTTTACTGACAGGAACGATTGCCCCTTCGAATGTACCTGACTTGCTGAGGACTGATCCAACAGATCGGGAGAACGATTATTTCTATGCTATCGAACAATGGATGCAATTAAATTATCCAGTGGTATTTGTTGAGAACAGTAACTATCCGTCGGAGAGAATTGCTGCCTTGTTTACGGGTAGGAGCGATTGTGAATACATAAAATTTGATACGCAAGTTAGCTCGCTTGGTAAAAGTCATGGCGAGTCTGAAATAATAGAGTATGCCTTTAATAATTCAAAGATTATTGGTGAAACACTTGTTGTTGCTAAATCTAGCGGAAGACAGTATGTAAGAAACGCCATGCCAATAATAAATTTTTTTGTACGAGAGCAGCTATACGTGATAGGTTGGTTTAAATATGGATTAAAGTTCGCTGACTCTAGATTCTTCGTAGCCAATAAATCCTTCTACTTAGACTACTTGAAACCTTCATCAAAAAAAATAAATGAAAAAGAAGGAGTATTTTTTGAACATGTTCTAGCTAGTTCTGTTTTGAGAGCTATGGCTGACGGAAAAAAATGGTCGTTGCCAAACGTGGCGCCAATCTGTGAAGGAATATCAGGTACTGGTAATATTGTTTATAAGAATGGATTTTTGAAAGTAATAAAAGGGAATATAATAGTTAAAATTACTAACTGGCTACTAAATTTAGAGTACTAAGTTTTAAATACGTATGAGGAGGCCTCTTATTTCTATAATTATAACAGTTCTAAATGGAGAGGGAACAATAGCAGAATGTATTCAAAGTATGAAAGAACAGGTCTTTGATGATTTTGAAATTGTAATTGTGGATGGTGGTAGTACCGATTTAACTGTAAATGTCATAGAGAATTTTAATCTGAACAATCTAGTACTAGACATTACGCCAGGTATAAGTTTATATGGTGGCTTGAATAAGGGTATCGGCTTATCCAGCGGAAAGTGGTTATATTTCATGGGATGTGATGATAAGCTATATAACCCCTTCACACTACAAAGTGTGGCGGGATATATTAACGCTCATACCGATTCTCAAGTCTTTGTAGGGAATGTATTATATAGAAGTAAAAGTGTATTATTCAATCCTAAGTTAGGAAAACCCCATCTATTACAATACTTCGTTCATCACCAAGGTATGTTTTATGATAATAACCTATTTAAAGATCAATCGTATGATGAATCTCTTAAAATAGTCGCAGATTATAAGTTTAATATGAGTCTAGCAATTAAAGGCGTAAAACATACGCGTATTGATACCGTTATCTGTAATTTTTCTGATGAAGGAGTTAGTAATAAACGCATTCGCCTAGGGTCGGATGAGATGCTGCAAGTTAACAAGACCTTATTTAGAGGGATAGTAAGATTATGGGTTATTTTTTATGGAAAACTACGGCAAGAAGTGTGGATAGTCAGACACAAGTATGGCCTTATTCATTTAAAAGATAAGTTACAAGTTTGGTTCAAACTTAAGAAACAGATTTCTTAAATCAAGCTATATAAGTATACAGTTATGGCAGTTTCGAAAGTAGCTGGTATGGTAACAGTTTATAATTCAGAGTTTAGCTTATTGGACAACATCGATACCTATATCAAAGACTTAGAAGTATTATATCTAATAGACAATTCCGAAATTTATGATGAGAATCTCATAAGGCAAATTCTTAATAAATATATTAAAGTTAAATATATAAGTAACGGAGGGAATATGGGAATTGCTTCTGCCCTCAATGTTGCCGCTAATAAAGCAATTCAAGAAGGATACAGTTACTTGTTGATGCTAGATGACGATTCTAAAGCTCCAACTGGTCTCATAGCATCTCTTTACTTCACAATCAGTATCGATGAAAAAATAGGGATTGTGGCTGCTCAGTCGGATAGCTCTTCAATGAAAAGCGATGTACATGAAGCTTTAACTGTTATTACTTCAGGAAGCCTGCTTAACTTAACGGCTTACAAAGACGCTGGACCTTTCTTAGATGAACTGTTTATTGATTGGGTTGATCATGAATATAGCTTTAGAATGCGTAAATATGGATACAGAATTTTGATAAATAGTTCTGTTAGATTAGAACATCGCTTAGGAATTCTTAAGAACAAGAAATTTCTAGGGTTAATTAATGTCTCATGGAGATCGCATAGTCCCACTAGGATATATTATAAATTTAGGAACAGTCAATACGTGATAAACCAATATTATTCTTCCCTGCCGGTGTCATTTGTTGGTGCTGTTTATTATGAATTAGTACGAGACGTCTTTAAAATTTTATTTTTAGAGAAGAATAAAATAAGCTATTTGAAATCTGTGTACAACGGTTGTTACGATTACTTTACTAATAAGTTGGGGAAAGCAGCGTCATAGTGCCGAAGTGTATCTGATACGTATATTTTTCTTCTTTCTTCTTTCTATTCCGCAGGAAATATAGTAACTTTTGCCCGTTTTAAAGAGCAGGACATATCTCAGAGTCTTATTTATATGAAAAAACAGTTACTAATTGGTGGATGTATTTGCTGTTTAGCTATTAGTAGCCAGCTGGCCACAGCGCAGACTTCTACAACGAACATAAGTATCACTACACCGACATCTACACCTGCTGGCGGCTCAGACAATACGCTAATAGGGGTTGGTGCAGGAAACACAAATATGTCCGGCAATGGAAACCTTATCTTAGGACGGGGCGCTGGAGTTCAAAACATGGCTGGGGCACAGAATTCCTTTGTAGGAGCAATGGCTGGCCGATTGAACTCATCGGGGAGTTACAACAGCTTTTTCGGTTATGAGGCTGGTAGTAACAACATCAGTGGAAATAATAATCTTTTCGTGGGGAACGGGTCTGGATATACCAACTCAACTGGATACAATAACGTCTTTAGTGGTTATCGCGCTGGATATTTTAATACTTCTGGACATCATAATGTGTTTCTAGGTTCGGGAGCTGGTTACAGTAATAGTGCTGGTACGGACAATACATTCGTTGGAGCTGACGCTGGTGGTGCTAACACAACAGCAGCAGGTAATGTCTTTCTCGGTTCCTTGGCGGGCTCAACAAACTCCTCTGGTAGTCAAAATACCTTTTTAGGGGCTAACTCAGGTTTGAATAACGCTAGTTCTTCTGCCAATACGTTTGTTGGGTTCTCAGCAGGACGCAATAACTCTACTGGACAGTTCAATACATTTATTGGCGTTCAGGCTGGCTTAAGTAATACCACGGGAGAAGCTAATTTTTTTCTGGGGGTTAATGCAGGTGTTAGAAATACGTCAGGTTCTGCTAATTTCTTTGTTGGTAACAACGCAGGGGCTGCAAACCTCGGTGGGGGCTTCAACGTATTTTTAGGATCTAATGCTGGAGCTGGTAACGTCAACGGTGTGAACAACACCGTGATTGGATTCGAGGCAGGTAATTCTCTTGTGAATGGTCAAACAAATACATTTATTGGATTTAGAGCAAACTCTGGTTCTGGCGATTTAAGTAACGCTACCGCTGTTGGGGCAAACGCCGTGGTGAGTGTATCGAACGCTGTGGTGCTGGGCAACCAGGCTAACGTGGGGGTGGGTACCTCGGCCCCCACCGCCCGGCTCCACGTCGCCAGCGGCACAGCAGGCCAGTCCGGATTACGCCTGGAAAACCTGCCCATCACCACCAGCGCCAGCGCCACCAACCAGAACAAGTTCCTCTCGGTGGACGGCAGTGGTAACGTCATCCTGGTCAGTAGCAACAGCTCGGCCCGTCAGTCGGCTGAGTCGGAGGGCCAATGGAGCCTAGCGGGGGGGCAACTGCGCAACCTCAATGAGGGCAGCGTGGTGATCGGCCCGGGGGTGAGCCGCTTCCCGGCTGGCTACCGGCTGTACGTTTCGGAGGGGATCCTGACCGAGAAGGTGAAGGTGGCGGTGAAGAGCACCGACGACTGGTCGGACAAGGTCTTCGAGTCGGGCTACCGGCTGTGGAGCTTGAGCGAGGTTGACCGGTATGTTCGTTCGCACAAGCACCTGCCGGGTGTTCCATCGGCGTCGGATGTGGTGAGCGAGGGTGTGGACGTGGGTCAGATGCAGGCCAAGTTGCTGGAGAAGATCGAGGAGCTGACACTGCATGTCATTCAATTAGAGAAGAACAACAAGAAAATGCAGCAGAAAAATCAGCTGTTGGAACAAAAACAGATTAGAATACAAAAGCAGTTGCGTAGAATAGCTAAGTAACAAACATAAAAAAACTTTCGAGCTGATAAAAAAAACCTTACGGAATATTCCGTAAGGTTTTTTTTATCAGTAAAACAAAAGCATCGCATAAAAAGTATTTATCTTGATATATCGAATGTTTACTTATTTAACCTTTTTTATGAAAAAAATATACTTACATCTTGCTTTATGTAGCTATTTGACAATTTCGTTTTGTCAGGCACAGAACAATGTCGTAGTGGGTAACGCTCAGGCATCACCTGGTACAGATAACGTATTAGTTGGCGTTCAGGCTGGCAATGGATCGATGAGTGGTTCTGGAAACGTTGCTATTGGCAAAAGCGCAGGTTCCTCTCTCTCTAACGGCTCCAATAATAGCTTTATAGGCATAGGGGCAGGAGTGGGAAATAATACAGGTTACAGTAATACGTTCATTGGGGCATTTTCTGGCTTTAATAACTCAACGGGTTACGAAAATACATTTGTTGGGAGAGGAGCTGGAACGAGAAACACGACGGGAAGTGCTAACGCCTTTTTTGGGATTAGTGCTGGGCAGGACAACACAACCGGCTCACGAAACACATTTTTTGGGGCGGCAGCGGGCGTAGACAACACAACTGGAAGCTTCAATGCTTTTTTCGGCATTGAGGCAGGGGTGCTAAACACAACTGCATCATACAATACGTTTTTGGGAGGTTATGCAGGGAATCGTAATACAACAGGACCCCACAATACATTTATAGGCCATTCTGCTGGTACATTCAACCAAACAGGTACGCAGAACGCATTTCTGGGCTCATTTGCAGGGGCCAACAATAACTCATCCAACAATACCTTTCTAGGATATAGCGCTGGTAACAGTACAAACTCAGGAGCTTATAACACACTGGTTGGCTCCTTTGCTGGTTGGTCTAATACAACGGGTACTCAGAACACGTTCATTGGCGGTAACGCAGGATTTAAAAATACTGGATCAAATAACACATTCGTCGGCTTCAAAGCGGGGGAACAAAACACAACAGGGCAATTTAATTCCTTTATTGGTGTACAAGCTGGATTGAACAATAGTACTGGAAATAGTAACTATTTCTTTGGTACAAATTCTGGCGTTAATAACATAAGTGGATCTGGAAATTACTTCTTGGGTGATAATGCGGGGCAGTTTAACACAAGCGGTGGATTCAACGTATATGTTGGGGCTAATTCGGGAAACGGTCCAGGAGTAAACGGGAACAATAATATCGCCTTAGGTTTCGAGTCTGGTCGGGGTAATAATGGTGGATTTAATAACACGTTTATCGGGTTCCGGGCTGATGCAGGAAACGGTGGGCTAACGAATGCTACGGCGATCGGTAATAATGCCGTGGTGAGTGTATCGAACGCTGTGGTGCTGGGCAACCAGGCTAACGTGGGGGTGGGTACCTCGGCCCCCACCGCCCGGCTCCACGTCGCCAGCGGCACAGCAGGCCAGTCCGGATTACGCCTGGAAAACCTGCCCATCACCACCAGCGCCAGCGCCACCAACCAGAACAAGTTCCTCTCGGTGGACGGCAGTGGTAACGTCATCCTGGTCAGTAGCAACAGCTCAGCCCGTCAGTCGGCTGAGTCGGAGGGCCAATGGAGTCTAGCGGGGGGCCAACTGCGCAACCTCAACGAGGGCAGCGTGGTGATCGGCCCGGGGGTGAGCCGCTTCCCGGCTGGCTACCGGCTGTACGTTTCGGAGGGAATCCTGACCGAGAAGGTGAAGGTGGCGGTGAAGAGCACCGACGACTGGTCGGACAAGGTCTTCGAGTCGGGCTACCGGCTGTGGAGCTTGAGCGAGGTTGACCGGTATGTTCGTTCGCACAAGCACCTGCCGGGTGTTCCATCGGCGTCGGATGTGGTGAGCGAGGGTGTGGACGTGGGTCAGATGCAGGCCAAGTTGCTGGAGAAGATCGAGGAGCTGACACTGCATGTCATTCAATTACAGAGCAGAATAAACACTCTAGAAAAACAAGGTGTAGCCAACAAAACAAGCATTCAAAAGAACGCGTCTAAGACAAGTCTGCGAAGAGCGGTTAAATAACAATTTACCAGAGGAAAGCATAACCAGCAGCGAATGATGTATTTTTGTACTTCATGTATCGACAATTAGACGATCTCTTAGCTAGCTGTGCTTTCCTCTAAAGTTTATATCATAGTACTCAATTATAATGGTTGGAAGGATACAGTAGAGTGTATTGAAAGTTTACTACTGCTTAATTATATTGATTTTCAAATAGTTGTAGTTGATAATTGCTCAAACGATGATTCTCTAATCAATATAGAGACTTGGCTGATAAAGAACAACTTTATAGTCGATACATCTAAGCTATCTCAGACCAATCAGGATTTACGGTCAAAATCCACTACCGTTTTTGTAAGCCCATCAAGTAGAGATAAGCCCCCGTACATAACGCTAATACAAACGAAAAAGAACTTTGGCTACGCCGGAGGTAATAACGTCGGTATTACGTATGCGTTAGATGCTGGTGATACATCGTTTGTTTGGATTCTTAACAACGACACTGTTGTTGATCCAGAAAGTCTTAGATTTCTGGTTGCTGAAATGCGAAGTAGAGCGCAGCAAAATATTGGCTTAGTGGGAGGTAGAGTAATGTACTACCACGATCCTAAAAGAATCCAGTGTTTTGGGGGAGCTTACTATAACAAATGGTTGGGATACAGTCAGCAAATTGGAAATGGTGAGATAGAAAGTGGTCAGTTTACAAATATAGACATAAAGCCTGACTTAATAATTGGTGCTTGTACACTAGTGAGTGTACATTTTCTAAGAAAAGTTGGCTTATTGAACGAAGAGTACTTTCTTTATTTTGAGGAACAGGATTGGGCTGAACGAGCAAAGCAAGCGGGATTCAGAATTGGCATTGCTAAAAATGCGGTTGTTTATCACAAAGAAGGAGCTACTATTGGTGCAGGTCAACTTACAGGAAGTAGTCGATTTTCTGACTATTATTTTGCCAGAAGTAAGATACTTTTTACAGATAAATATTATACTATACTAGTATCACTATCAGTTCGTGTAAGCTTAATTTTAACAATTTTCAATCGAATTAAGCGTAATCAATACAATCGAATTATAATGTTGTTGAAAATAATGTTTAGTTCAAGAAGAAGACTGCTAAATAGTACTTTCAAAAAATAGTCCTAAATATGGTCGTAAAAGCTATTACAATACCGAGGTTAGTTCTTTCAAAGAAGATACTATGGCATATTTTAATATACTGCTGCATTATATACAACTTTCACAGGTACATTTTTAAATATAGTCACGGCGCTTATCCAAAAGAAGGGTATCAACAAACGCCATTAATTTGGCAGGCCGGAAAGTTTGTCTTGGTTGCAATGTTACTGGCTGCTATTTATTCCAGAAGTAAATTCTCTGCAAAAATACCATTATTAGCTGTCTTTTTCTACTCCATAATATTTATAATAGTTCTTGTAAACATATGGTCAAGCGTTTTCTATAAGACTATTTCTACTGACGAGTTTGAATATTCTATATTTGCTATTAGCGTACTTCCAATTATATTCTTGACAAAAGAGAGTCTGGCTGGACTAGGTGATACCATAAAGTCTTCGTTAAATCAGTGCCAGTATATTATAATACTAACAAATTTTCTTGTTATTTTTAATTACTTCGTTCTGGATATTCTACCGTTTCATGCTTACAGAGGTGTATTACTTCGATTTGGTGGATTATGGGATGATCCAAATACATTTGGAATCATCAGTGTTTTGTTGTTGGGTATTTCTGTTACAAACAAGCAGTATACGTTGTCTGGCGCCCATATTATCAACGTATTATTGACTGTGTCATTAACAAGCTATATCTTATTAATAACATTTGCTGCCTACTATTTTATCAATACTAACAGAAATAGAATACTACGTATAGCTATTTTTGCTAGCTTATGCGTGTTCGTTGTCTTTGTCGCAGTATTAAACGCTGATTTGCTCACAAGCGTCTACGAAGCGAAACGAGAGTCGATCGAACAGCATGCCACCATTGATCTCGGCTTCAAACTTTTACCGCTGCTTCAGCCAATTCAATTTCACGAAACATGGCTTTTGAGCTTCAACGTGAATTACTTTCCTATCTCACTACCTGTTACTGGTGTTTTTGTTTTTTTGTTTTTAAAATTCTTTCTTTTTGACGAAAAAAGTCTTCAGAGATTGATGTATTTATTGTTTTTCGTATCGAGTTTATTTCTGCCTTTCCTATACATGTTTCCAATAAACTTTTTGGCATTTCTTTTCTTAGTATTATATATTAAAGGCGTTCGATTCTAATTAATAGTAGTATGCATTTTTGTGCTGACGTAAGAATGATACATAACTCTGGTATTGGTGTATATATTCGTGAATACATTAAATATATTCTTAAGGAGAAGGTATTCGACTATACAACTCTTATCGGTAGACCAGATTTAATAGAGAAATATTTTGGTTCGTATGATAATTACGGAGTCGTAGAAGCTGATTTCCCAATATACTCGATAAAAGAGCAGTTAACAGTTCCAAGTCTTGTTCCAGCTTGTGATGTGTTTTGGTCTCCCCATTATAACATTCCACTGTTGCCCCTCAAAGCGAAGAAAAGAGTGGTTACAATTCCTGATGTATTTCATCTAGCTCATGCTAACACGCTACCATTTAAGCAAAAAATGTATGCAAAAATTGTTACAAATGCTGCCGTTAGGTTGTCCGACAAAATTGTAACAATATCAGACTATTCTGCTAAAGAAATTAGTCAGTTGACAGGAGTCGATAAGGCAAAAATTAAGACTGTATTGCTGGGCTTGGATACAGAAGAGTTTAAGCAGAGCCAAAATATAGAATTAAAAAAAGAGGTAAAGGCAAAATATAACTTACCAGAAGACTACATTTTATTCGTCGGGAACGTAAAGCCTAATAAAAATCTTCAGACCTTGGTTGACGCTTTTTCATTGATGATCAGTAGGTACACTAATATCAATTTGCTAATAGCTGGTAAAAAAGAAGGATTCATTAATGGCGATAAGGAATTGTTCAAACGAATTGAGAATAACGAAAAGCTGTCTGAACGGATAAAGTTTTCAGGATACGTGGAAGCCGAGCATCTACCTGTGATCTATAATATGGCTTCGCTGTTCGTTTTCCCATCATTGTACGAAGGGTTTGGATTTCCTCCTCTTGAAGCCATGGCTTGCGGATGTCCTGTTGTTGCGTCTAACCGAGCCAGTATACCCGAAGTATGTGGAGATAGCGCTTTGTATGTTGATCCGACAAGGCCAGAAGCGATTGCGAAAGGAATAGAAGATGTATTAACCGACAGCATCCTACGTAAAAAACTGATCGAGAAAGGCTTTGCCCAAGTAAATAGGTATAAATGGGAGGATTCTGGAAAGCAGTTTGTTGAAGCAATTCAGTCTGTTCAATAAGTTCAGACTCTTTTATAGCATCTAACAGTATTAGGATACACGTGAAAATTGCCTTAGTTCAAGACGGTTTAATGTGCCGAGCAGGTGGTGAGCAGGTTGCCCTTTGTTTTCATAAAGCTTTTCCTGAGGCTCCGATATACACACAATGTTATCAGCCAGATCTTACCTTTCCAGAATTTAAAGAAGCTGATATTCGCACGACATGGTTACAGAAGATCGCAAAAACGGATGACAGAATGAAGCAACTCTTCTTTCCGTTAGGAGTTCAAGCGATGCAATCTCATGATTTGACCGACTTTGATGTTGTTTTGATGTCGGGGACACACTGTGCTAAGTACGTGAAGGTGCGTCAAGATGCGTTAGTAATTAGTTATAGCTTTACTCCATTTCGTTTAGCTTGGAATCCGGAATCGTATGCGCAGTACGCAGAAGCTGGATCAATGAAACGATTTGTGTTTGACAAGGTGCTTGGATACCTACGTGACGTAGACTTTAAGTTTGCGCAGCGACCTAACTTTTATGTTGGTATGACTGAAGAGACGGCACAGCGGTTATATGATGCCTATCAGATAAAAGAGCCAATTCGAATTATTAAACCCCCGGTTAGTGTAAATAATTTTTACGTATCAAAGCAGCCCAAAGAGTACTTTCTTATTGTCTCTCGTTTAGAGTATTATAAGAAAGTTGATTTAGCTATTGATGCATTTAACGAACTTGGCTATCCGCTCGTCGTAGTTGGAAAAGGGTTACAGGCAGACGAGATAAAAGCTAAGGCTAAAGGAAACGTTACGTTCCTGAGTGGGCTATCCGCTCAAGAATTAGCAGATTTGTACGCCAATTGCCGTGCTTTTATCTTCCCGCAGCACGAAGATTACGGAATAACTCCACTGGAGGCAAACGCGGCAGGACGACCCGTTATTGCTTACGGGACTGGTGGTGTATTAGCCACCCAAATTCCTGTGACTGATGATCCTGCAAGCGCTACAGCTGTTTTTTTTGGCGAACAAACGGTTGAAAGTTTAGTTAAAGCGGTAAAAGATTTTGAGAAAGTAGAAGATATGTTCGATCCGTCGTTTATTCGACGGCACGCTGACGCTTTTGATGAAAAAATATTTATTGAGCAAATTCAGCAGTTTGTTCAAACAAAATATGCAGATTTTAAGAATCGTATTGTAGTTTAGCAAGACATAAACAGCCATCCCTTATGACAAACAAATACTTGAAAATTCTCACTGTAGGTACTATTGCGAGCTTAGCATCTGTGGTTGCGACGGCTCAGACAACTCAGCAGTTCTTACGTATCCAAGTGAAATACGAAAAAGCCGGTCGATATCTGGAGCAAGCAACCGAAACTATTGAGGCCGTCAACGTTGTCAAAAAGAGTGCTAGTGTCGAATATCAGGCAGGCCAGTCAGTAACTTTGTTGCCAGGCTTTAGCGCAGAATCAGGAAGTACGTTTGCTGCCAATATCAAAGCTGTCAACCGTAAACAGGAAACACCTCTACAACTAGCTGCTTATCCTAATCCGTTTGACCAGTCAACAACAATAGAATATTACCTGCCATCCGCAGGGAAAGTAAACCTGAACATCGTTGACTCCCAGGGGCGAATTGTCGGGCATCTGGTACAAGGCGAAAACCAAGAAGCTGGCAAACACACAATTGATTGGAAGCCTGAAAATGCTGGAACAGGAGTATACTTTCCTGTAGTTGAAGCAAATCAACAAAAAGCCGCTGGCCGTTTGGTGAAAAAGTAAGCTACAGCTATTACACAGATTGATTGACCTCGGCCTGATGACCGGGGTCTTTTTTATTTACTTATCTTTGAATCTTCATTAATAAATGATTAAAGTCTCTGTTAACGTAAGCGAATGAGTGTAGTAGGTTGGAAAACAGTGTATTACGTTGTAGTTTTTAGCGTTTGTACAATACAAGTATGCGCTCAAGCATTACGCCACCCCGATCAATACACTGTGGAAGCCGGTGTTTACTCATCCTCCTCTTTAAATACACCCTTCTGGTTACGCAGTAACCAATATGGTATAGTTCCATTTCAGTCACCCGTTCAAACAGTACGGCTCGGTCTTTACAGTGACTACGACTCGACTCGTTCCAGGAATGGTAAACGGCGTTCTCAATTCGCTTTAGGCTACGGAATTAATATAGTTGCCAACAACGCTGTAAACAAACAGCCTTATGAACAAAGCGTTTTATTGCCAGAGGCTTACATAAAGGCTAAACTGGGAGTATTTGAACTATACGCTGGTCGTAGACGAGAAAAATTTGGGCTAGCCGACTCTACGTTATCAACCGGGTCTTATTCATGGTCTGGTAATGCTATGCCAGTTCCCAAAATACAAATCGCCATTCCAACGTTTACACCAATTGGTATAACAAAAGGATGGGTAGCAGTACAAGGGACTTACTCGCATGGCTGGTTTAGCTCGTCAGGATTTATAGAGAATACATTGCTACATCAAAAATCTCTATATGTACGGCTGGGACGCGAGAAGGACGTTTTTCGAGTGTATGGCGGATTCAACCACCAAGTAGTATGGGGAGGACGAACTGACAACTTGAAAGGGACAGGTATTGTGCCAGACAATGGAAAGCTACCGTCTACTCTACGTGACTACTATTATGTAGTTGTGGGAGACCGCTGGAGCCGGACTGATTCTAGTGCCTACTCTGCTTTTGAAATTACCAACCGAGTAGGCAACCATTTGGGAAGCATAGACATAGGCATGGAAGTGGATCTGGTTAAGTATACCTTGTTCATGTATCGGCAAAGTCTGTACGAAGACGGATCATTGTTCTATCTTTTGAATATTCGGGACGGATTAAATGGGCTTAGAATACGGAGTAACAATCCAAACGCTATTGTACGAGACGTACTGTTTGAATTTCTAAATACGACAGATCAGGGCGGACCTACATTTCTCATAGGAGATCCATATAAACAAGGTAAAGATAATTACTTCAATAACCAGCAATATAGAGATGGTTGGGGGTACAGACAGCATACCATAGGGACACCATTTATTCCTCCAGCTTATGGACCGAACGGAGAATATCCGTTTGGAACTTTTACTGCCAATAATAGAGTCATGGTTTATCACCTCGGAATGGCAGGTAATCTACCTTTAAACTGGCGGATACTAAGTGATCCTATTTCCTATCAAACCAAACTATCATACAGTCAAAACTATGGGACGTACGATAACCCATACAGACCCAGAAAGAATCAATTCTCCGGCTACGTAAGTGTTGTTGTACCGTTCTCTATATTGGGTGGTATACAATTGACGGGTAGTGCGGCTATCGATAATGGGACCTTGTATAAGGACGGATTTGGTACATATATCAGCTTGAAAAAGGTCTGGTATTCAACAAAATAGGTTTAAATTTAGTTGAGTTGCTATTAGGGCGGATTGTTCTGGGTTCGTGTCAGTGTTGTATTTTATACAGCTAGTCCGATCTGTCCGCAGAATAACATTAATGACGTATAGTAGATAACAAGCTATATTTTTGTGTATTCTAGAAACGCATACCCTCCCGTACAGTCGGGTTTATAAATCTGAGACGTATGAGACACAGGTATTCCATACTGTTCTTTCCTCTTCACGTAATTGTTGATTTACTTAGTGTAAACGCAGCGTTCATCGGTGCATACTGGGTCAAATTTCATACGCTGGATGCAGTTGCCCGACCGCCATATGCCACGTTGTGGATTATATTTAACCTCATCTGGTTAGTTGAAGTAGTTGCGTTCAAACCTTACGTATTTCCCCGCCAGCTCTTCAAGTTAGCGCACTTATTGCGCACATTATCGATTCTGGTTGCTGTCCATGTCGCGGTTGTTGCAGTATACTGTGTCGCTGTACAAGGCTATTATTATTCCAGAGAACATTTATTTATCACCTATTTCCTTTTCATCTGCTTAAGCATTTTAGCTCGGATAGGAGGACTGGTTCTGTTACGTGAGTACCGTTTACGTGGGTATAACAACCGCCGGTATGTCATAGTAGGATACGGTAAACTAGCGGTTTCAATTCATAGTTTTTACGAGGCTCATCCTGAAATGGGGTTTCGTTTCCATGGTTACTTCGACCAGCCAAACGCAGAAAACACAGGCTTGCTAAGTGGCGATATCAGTGAGATAAGGAATTTTGTCAAACGGCAAGAGATCGATTGTGTGTACTGTTGCATGCCTTATATCGAAAGTGATCAACTTAAGAAGATTGTTGACCAAGCAGAAGTAGATGATTATCAGGTAAAACTGCTGGTCGATTTTAGAGGATTTATGAGTAAAGGGACATCTGTTGAGTACCATGACTTTTTACCTGTATTGAATGTATCGTCGCAGATGCTTTCAGACTTTAGGGTAAACATTTTCAAACGTTCGTTTGATATTCTATTCTCGCTAAGCGCCTTTGTGTTCGGATTGCCCGTTTTTATTTTGGTTGCTCTTATCACCCGTTTCACATCCGCCGGGCCAATTTTCTACGCACAGGAGCGTGTCGGACGTAACGGAAAGCCATTCATGATCTATAAATTCAGGAGCATGTTTGTGAATGCTGAAACGGGAGGACCTGTTCTTTCTGGAGGGCTTGCTGATAATCGAATCACGCCATGGGGGCGATTCATGCGTCAAACTCGTCTAGACGAAATACCACAGTTCTTTAACGTGCTCAAAGGCGATATGTCTGTGGTTGGTCCACGGCCAGAACGTCAGTACTTTATTGACCAAATTGTCGAAATAGCTCCAGAATATAAGTTACTTCTACGCGTCAAACCAGGTATTACGTCTATCGGTCAGATTAAATTTGGTTATGCAGCTAGTGTAGATGAAATGGTTCAGCGACTTCGATTTGACCTGTTATATCCTGCTCGTCGTTCTTTTATATTTGATATGTGGATCATTGCTCAGACGATATGGGTAATGGCGCAGGGAAGAGGTAAATAGGAGTTTTAAGCTGGCTGCTTTCATTGCTTATGAGAATTGCGTTATTGTGGACTTGCCTGGTCATTATTAGTTCCTCTACTTACGGACAGCATGTTCATGAATACAAAGCAACTGTCGGTGGTTTGTTCTCTTCAGGACCAACCCCGTTTTGGCTACGAGCTAATCAGTATGGCATAGTCCCACTACAAAATCCTATTGGTAGTTTCTCCGCTAGCATACGTTCCGATTACCAAGTTGCTGACAGTACAACTAGTAGGCCCAAGTTAGATTGGGGATATGCTATAGATGCAGTTGCCAACCTTGGTCAAACAAATCAATTAATTGTTCCCGAAGCCTATGTGAAAGGGCGTCTAGGGGCTTTCGAGTTATATGCTGGTCGGCGTCGAGAAATTGTTGGCCTAGTCGACACGCTTCTAACATCAGGAGCATACGTTTGGTCAGGCAATGCTTTGCCAATCCCTAAAATTCAGGTAGGATTACCCCAATTTACTCCAATCCCTTTTACGAAAGGAATTGTATCAATTATGGGAGTGATAGCCCATGGCTGGTTCGAAAATTCAGATCGTCTGGTAAAAGGATCTTATTTGCATCAGAAGTACTTATATAGTCGGTTTGGAAAGCCAACATGGCCTTTTCGAATTTACGCCGGTTTTAACCATCAAGTTATCTGGGCAGGATACTCGGATTATCTCATTGGGTCTAGCGCATCGGTGGAAGGGCGTCTGCCTTCTGGAATAAAGTACTTTCCTGCTGTTTTTTGGGGAAGTCGTAATACGCAAGCTAATGGAATCGATGTAACGTCCTTCGAGGATAATCGAGTAGGTAATCATTTAGGCTCTATCGATTTTTCGGTAGATATAAATGTAGGTAAGTGGAACGCAATGTTGTATCGTCAATTCTTTTACGATGACGGTTCACTGTTTTATCTACTTAATGTCGAAGATGGGCTCAATGGGATCAGGCTTAAAAACAGACAACCGATAAGCAACACGTTCTCTATTCGGCAAGTAACGTTCGAGTACCTGTTTTCAGGGAGTCAAGGGGGAAGCACATTCGTTTTGGAAGATCCTGAGAGACGAGGACGTGATGATTACTTCAATCACAGCCAATTTCTGGACGGCTGGGCCTATTATCGCCGTACTATCGGAACGCCTTTCTTTACGCCTGAGAACGAAGTGAGCAACTTGCTTCCTGCACGAGGAGGAGCTGGTATCGCCAACAACCGGGTTAGTTTATTTCATCTTGGGCTGAGTGCTGTACTGGCGAATAAAATTGATTTGACTACTCGTCTGTCCTATAGCCTTAATGCTGGCACGTACGCAACGCCTTATGCCAAACTTCCTCGCCAGTTCTCTGGTATCGTAACAGCTGGAATACCAACATCGCTCTTCGGAGGTACTCAGCTAACAGCTTCTCTGGCTATTGATGCCGGAGAGTTGCTGCCGAATAGCGTTGGGGCATACGTTGGGCTGCGCAAATCTGGTATATTGAACAGCCGACCTCCACGTCGGTTTGTTAGTCCGAGGTAAAAATCACCTACGATAAGACCGTTGCTAAATTTTTATGACTATAAGTCGATTAAACGGTTGAGGATTGATGGCAATCTCTATTTTTGCACGCATTGACCTACCCATAAAAGAAATTGCGAGTAAGGATGGTGCGGATGAAGTGGATTGCGCGTTGTGTTAGTATCATTTTAGTATGCGCAGTGGGGTTGTCCTGCGGGCAGGATGGACAGAAAGAACTAAACCGTTCCGCAAGGGCTATGGGCAACTGCGCTGATGAACAGGTACTTTCTTCCAATGAACAAGCAATAATAAGGCAGCAGATCAACGCCGACGAAAAATCCAGAGAGATTGAAGAGATTTTTCGGCAGAAAGTTCGTCAGGGACTAAATGGTAATGTACTAGTCGCGCAGAAAGGGTTGGTTCTTTATCGCCACTGTTTCGGACTAGAGCACTTCGAACGTAACCAGCGGGATTCGCTCGTAGAAAATTCGAAATTTCAGCTCGCATCGTTATCAAAAACGTTCACAGCGGTTGGCACACTGAAGTTAATCGAAGCTGGGAAACTAAGCCTGGATGATACCATCCAGAAGTTTTACCCAGATTTTCCTTACCACGGTATTTCTGTTCGTAATCTCTTAAGCCACCGGAGTGGACTGCCAAATTACGCTTATGCTTTTGATGATAGCATGAAGGTAAACTTCTACAAGAGAGAAAAACCGTATCCCACCAACGCGGTCATTATGCATTGGTTTGCTACGGTAAAACCTACTCCTCAAGCCTACAATATACCCGGTAGAGGTTTTAGCTACAGCAATACAAATTACATGGTTTTAGCTTCTATTATTGAGAAGGTTACTGGCCAGTCCTATGAAGCTTTCATTCATAAGAACATTTTCGAGCCACTAGGTATGCATCATACGTTTGTGGCAACAACAAAAAACGACTCGATTAACTATCATCGTACTGCTGGTTATCAATGGAATCGACGCATTCCTAAAGATTATTATGATGATGTGGTAGGCGACAAGGGAATTTACTCAACAACAGGTGATTTATTCCGCTGGTACCGGGCATTGAATGGTGATTGCATCCTGAAAAAGAAAACCCTGGCTGAAGCGTTTATTCCGCGCAGCTTTGAGCGGAAAGGGGCCAAAAACTATGGGTATGGTTTCCGGATGATGCTGGATGACAAAAATCAACCTGAGTTCATTTATCACTCTGGCTGGTGGAAAGGCTACAACACGATGTTTTGGTTTAGCCCCAAGGATGAGTACGTAATTATCATCCTTGGTAACAAATATAATAAGACAGTTTACCGGGTTAAGGAATTGATTGATGTACTGCGCAGCAAGAAAGGACCAGACGCAGCAGAAAGTGACACAGAGGCCGAAATATGAGTAGAGCTACTTTGGAAGACTACTTTTACTAGAAATTCTGGTAGCTCTCTTTTTCCCTAGCCATGCGTAACATTCTAAAATCTATTCTACTTTCTTTAGTGCTGACCCCGTCTGTTTTTGCTCAGGAAATCATCAAGTTATGGCCCGACGATGCCATCCCCAATGCCATTCCTGGGGCGCAGATCACTGAAAGGCGGGAGGTCAATGGTGTCGCGCGGGTAAGTAACGTGTCGGTTCCAACGCTGGCAGCGTACATACCTGTAAAAGAAAAGCAGACGGGTGCAGCTGTAATGATTTGTCCCGGTGGGGGATACGGCATTCTGGCTATCGACCACGAAGGGGAGGAGGTTGCACGCTGGTTTACCGAAATGGGCGTTGCTGCGTTCGTACTGAAATACCGGCTTCCGAATGAAAAAATCATGACAAACCAGCATGAAGTTCCGTTGATGGATGCGATGCAGGGTATGAAACTGATTCGGGAGAAAGCAAGCCAGTATGGCGTCAGTCCGGACAAGATAGGAGTAATGGGTTTTTCGGCTGGTGGGCATCTAGCGTCAACGCTATCAACGCATTACCACAGGGGAGCGGGGGCCAGCGAGATGGCTAAGCCTAATTTCAGTATTTTGCTTTATCCTGTTATTACGTTCGGGGAGAAAACACACAGCGGCTCGCGAGATAATTTATTGGGTAAGCAGAAATCGTCAGAACTGCTGACTTACTACTCAAACGAACTACAAGTAACAGCGCAAACGCCACCAACTTTTCTAGTACACTCAGAAGATGATAAAGCCGTACCAGTAGAGAATAGTATCAGCTATTATCTCGCTTGCCTACAAAACAGTGTCCCTGCAGAAATGCATCTGTATCCCAAGGGCGGTCACGGCTATGGACTTCGCACGGCTAATTATGGATCACTCAACAAATGGCCGGAAGCCTGCAAAGCTTGGCTGGCGGCAATGGGGCTGACCAAGTAAATCCAGTAAATTTCTATAGATATTCAAGGTTAGGTCATGTGAACAACTCTTTCCGAGGCTGTTTGCATGACCTAACCCTGAATCGTTGTTGCCATTGCACACTGACGTAGGTATTCAGCAGTTAGCAGACACCGTATTTAATCTCAAAATAGCGATCCATTTATAGTGAGCAGGCGGGGAACCAAGAATCGACCAAAAATTCAATTGCGAGCGGTGTATAGTGGTAGCGCTGTTGAAAAGAACAGCTAACGAGAAACATCTTCACAAGGCTTGCGTTGAACAGCTAAGGCTATTTTACCTTTGCGGTTATGCAGCAGCAGCTAGATTCCTGGATTCGATCAATAGTACGTTGGGCTGGATACATTCCTAACCGAGACCTATCGGGTTGGGTACTACTGATCTCGGCTATATTGATTGGCTTATTAGTCGACGTAATTGTCACACAAACGTTACGGTTCATTTCTAGCCGACGTCGGTTTCAGACGCTGGAATTACTCAAGCAACACCTGCGTTGGGCGTTTTGGGTCTTTGTTCCTTCTGTATTATTCTTATTGGCTACTAATGTGCAATCTGCTCGTTTTCTGCGCAGACATCCTGTAGCTGACAAAACCGCTGAAGTGTTGTTCCTGGTGACAGCTACTTGGTTGGTTGTCAAGTTACTGAAGGTAGGGGAGCTTATACTAATTCGTCAGTATGATACAACGAACGATGTTAATTTATCGCAGCGGAAGTTTGTTACGCAGGTGCGCTTCTTTCGGCGTATTATAGTCGCTGTTGTCGTCATTATTGGATCGTCGTTGTTGCTGCTAAGTTTTCAGGGAAGCCGCCAGCTTGGTCTGAGCGTACTAACGTCAGCGGGGGTCATCTCGGTCTTAATTGGTTTTGCCGCGCAGAAGACATTGGGCAATCTGATGGCCGGTATTCAAATTGCTTTCAACCAGCAAATCCGCCTGGATGATGCCGTTGTTGTTGAAAGCCAATGGGGACGTATTGAGGAAATCAACCTGACAACTGTTATTGTACGGCTTTGGGATCGGCGCCGGCTGATACTACCCATTACGTATTTTGTCGAAAAACCATTCGAAAACTGGACCCGATCCGATGCTTCCATTATAGGTGCCATCCTGTTGTATCTTGATTACAACGTACCCGTAGACATCATTCGAACCAAGGCACGGGAGTTTGTTGAAGCTGACCCCCTCTGGAACGGTGAAGTCTTTGCCGTGCAGGTAACCGATACGCGACCTACTTGCATTGAGATTCGTATTCTGATGTCCGCCCGCGACGCGCCAACGACTTTTGATTTACGGTGTCATATGCGTGAAAGAATAATTGCTTTCCTGCGCGATGAACATCCGGAAGCCCTTCCCCAGACACGACTTATGCTGGCAGAAGAGCTTCAACAGACATCAAGACCTCAAGGTTAATCTTCCCAGCCGAACGAACGTTCAATGGCTTTTTGCCATTCATGCATTAGTTTTTGCCGCTGGCCTTCATCCATTTCCGGTTCATAGGTTCGGGCTACTGCCCAGTTCTGCCGAAGATCGTCTAGATTTTTCCAGTAACCTACTGCTAATCCTGCTGCATAGGCTGCGCCCAGTGCCGTTGTCTCGGTCATCTTCGGACAAATAACTGGCTGATTTAATACGTCAGCCTGAAATTGCATCAACAGTGAATTAACAACCATTCCGCCATCAACGCGAAGTGATTGAACCGGCATGTCAGCGTCCTGCTCCATAGCCCGAACAACATCGACCGTCTGATAGGCAGTTGCTTCCAGGACAGCCCGCGCCAAATGGGCTTTGTTGACAAAACGAGTTAGCCCAGCAATGATGCCTCTGGCGTCGGATTTCCAGTGTGGAGCATATAGGCCTGAAAAAGCTGGCACAAAATAGGCTCCTCCGTTGTCCTCCACTGATCTCGCCAATGTCTCGATTTCTGTACTTTTCTTGATTATCCCGAGATTATCTCGTAGCCATTGTACGAGCGCACCGGTGATGGCAATGCTACCTTCCAGGGCAAAATGAACCGGCTCATCTTTGAATTGATACGCTACGGTGGTCAATAAACCATATTTGGATGCTCTAAGCTCTGTTCCTGTGTTCATCAGCAGAAAGCAGCCAGTACCGTATGTATTCTTGGCTTGGCCCGGCTCAAAACAAGTTTGACCAACCAGCGCTGCCTGCTGATCACCTAGTATACCAGCAATGGGAATGCCAGGTAGCACTTCCGAAACGATCTCGCCATACACGTCGCTGCTCGGCCGTATTTGCGGCAACATCTGGCGAGGAATAGTGAAATCAGCTAATAAATCATCGTCCCAGGCTTGGGTGTGCAGATTAAAGAGCTGGGTGCGACTGGCGTTTGTTACGTCGGTAATATGCTGCCCCTGAGCAGAACCGCCTGTTAGGTGCCATACCAGGAACGCATCCATCGTACCGAATAAGGCTTCTCCTCGTTCAGCATCATCTCGTAGACCCGGTACGTTGTCCAGCAGCCACTTTAGTTTTAGGCCACTGAAATAGGTAGCAAGGGGTAAGCCGGTCTTTTCGCGAAACCGATCCTGACCGGCTTCATGCGCCGAGAATTCAGTTACTAGACCAGCCGTTCGCATGTCCTGCCATACCAGGGCGTTATGGTACGGCTTTCCCGTCTGCCGGTTCCAGACGACGGTTGTTTCACGCTGGTTTGTTATGCCGACAGCCGCAATGTCCTGCGTTGACAGACCAGATTTAATACGCGCCAGAGCAATGACCTCTAACGTATTGCGCCATATTTCCTCCGGGTCATGTTCAACCCAACCGGGTTGTGGATAAATCTGGCGGTGTTCTTTCTGCGCCTGCGAAATAATTTCCCCCTGTCGGTTGAAGACGATGCAGCGGGTGCTGGTTGTGCCCTGATCAATGGCAGCAATGTAACTTGACATAGTATAACAAGAGCGGAAAAATAGCTTTATAAAGCAAACCAGCGGATTAATATGCCACCTAGGGCAGCCCCAACGAGTGGTCCTACGATAGGTACCCAGGCATATGACCAGTCTGATGAGCCTTTTCCGGATATGGGTAAGAAGGAGTGAGCCAATCGAGGACCTAAATCACGGACCGGATTGATGGCATAGCCGGTTGGCCCACCAAGGGACAAACCAATGCTCCAGATCAGAATACCAACTAGATAAGGACCAACGCCGATAGCAAGCTCGCCAAGGTGTTTAGACGATATGCCCGCCAGTCCCAGAATCAGGACCAAAGTCGCCAACGTTTCGCTCAGCAGATTGGCTACTGGTTGGCGAATAGCTGGTCCGGTACCGAAGCAAGCTAATTTGTCGGCTGGATCGGGGGTTGCTTTCCAATGGGGGAGGTACTGAAGCCAGACTAGACTGGCTCCCAAAAAAGCACCTATGAGTTGAGCTACCGAATAAAGGAGTACGTGAGAATAATCGCCAGTTGCCACGGCAAAGGCGACAGTAACGGCTGGATTGAGGTGAGCATCTATACTACCAAAAGCCTTAGCAACGAAGATCCCGATTGTTACAGCAAAGGCCCAGCCAGCCGTTATGACAATCCAGCCGGAGGATTCTCCTTTTGTTTGTTTGAGTACAACGTTGGCTACAACACCATTGCCCAGTAGTAGTAGGACCAACGTACCAATCAGTTCACCCAGAAAAGGAGAGGTTTGCACGAATCTTTGTATGTTTAGGAGTATTTTGTGCTAATTAAATTATATTTTACGTAACAAGGCAAATCGATTGTTGCTGATTAGTGCGTTATCTAAGTTTCTATACTCATTATAACCGGCTTGATTATCTTTGACGACAATAACCGGTAAAACCGGGTCGTTTGTGCTTAGACAGTTCTGTTCAAAGCGAACATCAGTTAAACTCAGCTATTTTCCTATGCTTTTGCTCCAGGTTCCGGCCACTGATACCACGGCCGCATCGCTGTCGGCCACCTCGGCAGCGGCACAACCCCAAAGTCTGCAACTATTCGATCTGGTAGCTAAAGGCGGTTGGGTGATGATTCCTATCGCTATTCTTTTCTTTTCAGCACTTTATTTGATTTTCGAACGCTTCTTCGTTATCCGCTCCCAGACGAAGAACGATCCTAATTTTATTGATAACATCCGAGACATGGTAGCTCAGGGTAATATCAAATCGGCCGAGTCGTTTGCCAAAAATCAGCGGACAGCGATGGGGCGGGTATTCGAAAAGGCGATCGGCCGGATCGGATCGCCTATCAAAGAAATCGAAGGAACCGTTGAGTCGATTGGCCAGATTGAACTGTCGCGGCTGGAACGTAACATGGGCTATCTGGGTATCATTGCTGGTATTGCACCGATGCTTGGTTTCATCGGTACTATTTCCGGGATCATTCGGATTTTCTATGACATCTCACTCTCCGACAATATTAGCGTTGGCATCATTGCGGGTGGTTTGTATGAGAAAATGATCACATCGGGGGCAGGCCTGATCGTTGGGGTAATTGCCTATACAGGTTATCACCTGTTGAACATGATGATCGAGAAGTTCACACTGGCGCTGGAAATCAATGCGTTCGAGTTTATTGAGGTACTACAAAAGCCAACCTCCGAACCAGCCCGGATGCGCTAAGTCCCGTCATTCGTTGTCAGCCATCGTTATTGTCGCTGACAGTATGACCTCTATATAATTTCCTTATGAAGCTCCGAAGAAAACGCAAGTTTGCTGCCGAAGTCGCGACGTCGTCGCTGAACGACATCATGTTCTTCCTGCTGTTGTTCTTCCTGATTATTTCGACGGTTGCCAACCCGAACGTTATTAAGCTCATGCTGCCTAAAGCCTCGGCTTCTCAGCAACTGAGTAAGAAGCAGGTGACTCTATCGGTTGATGATAAAAAACAGTATTACATCGATAAACAGCCTGTTTCGCCGGATAATCTGGAAAATGAACTTAAGACGATTATGGCCGGTATCGCCGAACCGACGGTTGTCGTACGGTTCGACAAAGCCCTGACCGTACAGGACCTGGTCGATGTATTACAGACGGGTGCCAAACTGAACATCAAAATGGTGATGGCTACGTCAAAATAACCGATCTCACGTTAAGACCTGAGCCGCTCTTATGAGAGCGGCTTTTTTTATGTCTATCAATCAATCAGCCGGTCTTGTGGGTTATTCAAAGAAAACTCAACGATTATGCTAGCAGATTACACCGAAGCCGCCGTATGCCGGGTCGACGAACTGGCCGACGGTCAGATGAAAGAAGTACGAGTTGGTGATACCGACGTATTGCTGGCTCGGGTTGACGGTCAATTCTACGCTCTTCACCCTAAGTGCACACATTATCAGGCTCCGTTAGCCAAGGGGTTGCTAAATGGAACCCGACTCGTATGCCCTTGGCATAATGCCTGCTTTGACGTACGTAACGGCCATCGTCTGGAAGCACCAGCCCTAAATGGCTTACCAATGCATGAAGTGAGGATTGAAGGTGATCAGGTTTATGTTCGTCTGACGACTGATAAAGAAAGTCTGGAAAACCCCATGACCACACCTGATGAAGCCAATCAGGAAACGTACGTGATTGTCGGGGGCGGAGGAGCCGGAGCTTTTGCCGCTGAGGGAATGCGTGAAGGGGGGTTCAGCGGAAAGATCGTGCTGTTGACAGAAAGTCTGGATCGGCCTTACGATCGTCCGAACTGTTCGAAAGATTACCTGCAGGGCAAAGCCGAAGAAAGCTGGATGCCCCTGCGCGACGAAAGTTTTTACGAAGATTTTGGCATTGAATTATGCCTGGGCCAACAAGTAAAGTCTCTTGATCCCTCCACCAAACGAATTGGTCTGGCTTCTGGTGAGTCTATCACGTACACGAAAGCGCTCATCTGCCCTGGTGGAAAACCGAACGGCCTTCCAGTTGATGGTACTGATCTGTCTGGCGTGTATCCATTACGTAGTTTACAAGATAGTCAGAAGCTACGCGAACTCGGCCAGAAAGGTAAGCGGGTTGTTATTATCGGGAGTTCATTTATAGGCCTGGAAGGGGCTATGAGTCTGAAAAAGCTGGGGAGCGATGTAACCGTTATTGGTCAGGAGAAAGTCCCCTTCGAGAAGATACTGGGGGACAAACTGGGGAAAGTCATCCAGGGATGGCACGAGAAAGAAGGGATTCAATTCCAGCTGGGACGTAACGTAGTACAACTGGAAGGGCAAGAGTCGGTCGAAGCTGTAGTATTGGACAACGGTGATCGGATTCCGGCGGATTTTGTTCTGCTTGGTCTTGGCGTTAAGCCTGGTACTGATTTCCTCCAGGGAATTGAGAAAGAAAAAGACGGTGGAGTGAAGACGAACGAGTTTCTACAACTGACTGATGACCTCTATGCCGCTGGCGACATCGTTCATTATCCTACAACAGGAGGTTCGGAACGGATTGAACACTGGAAAGTAGCTGGACAGCAGGGGCATGTAGCCGGACTAAACATGGCTGGTGACACACCTAAAGAAAAATACAATATGGTGCCGTTCTTCTGGACAAATCAGCAGGGAAAGCGGATCAACTACATCGGTCATACAACGAAGATTGACGAAATTATTTATGACGGTGATCCTGAAAAAGACGATTCATTTCTAGCTTTTTATGTACAGGACGGAAAAGTAAAAGCGGTTGCCGGACTAAAACGGGACACTGATATTATTGCCATCAGAGAATTAATGCAGGCTGGTAAAATGCCGTCTGGCGAAGCTGATTTGCAAGGAGTTGACTGGATTGCTGCGTTGAGAAACGCCTGATTCCGCTAAAAGGTGTTTACCTTTGTCATTAACCGTGCAAAGTTTCGGTTTGGTTATGACGCATCAACTTGTACTCAAAAAGCCTCTTGCCTTCTTTGATTTGGAGACAACGGGGATCAATACAACAAAAGACCGTATCATTGATATCTGCATTATAAAGGCATTGCCGGGGGGAGACGTTGCTAGTAAAACACAACGCATTAACCCCGGTATGCCAATTCCGTTGGAATCAAGCCTGATCCACGGTATCTACGATGAAGATGTGGTTGATGCTCCCCCTTTTAAGGCCGTTGCGCGCAACTTAGCGCAGTTTTTAGAAGGCTGTGACTTAGCAGGCTTCAATTGCAATCGATTTGACGTTCCATTGCTGGTCGAAGAATTCCTTCGGGCAAACGTTGATTTCGACGTAAAGAACCGACGAATGGTGGACGCGCAACGAATCTTTCATCTGATGGAGCCGCGGAACCTGACAGCAGCCTACAAATTCTATTGCAACAAGGAGTTAATCGGTGCGCATGGTGCCGAGGCCGATACGATTGCTACGTTAGAGGTGCTCAACGCACAGGTCCAGCGTTACGTGGGCATGGTTACTAAAGCTGACAGTGGGCAGGATCTGGTCTTTGAAAACAGCATTGATATGCTGCACGAGCTAACGGCTAACAAAAATGTAGATCTGGCTGGCCGTATCATCATCAACGAAAAAGGAGAGGAAGTCTTCAATTTCGGGAAACATAAAGGATTCCCTGTTCTGGACGTGCTGAAGAAAGAACCTTCCTTTTACGATTGGATTTTGAAAGGTGAGTTTCCACTTGATACCAAACGCCGGCTGACCGAGATCCGATTGCGTATGTTCAGTAACGGGTTGAATACGGTTACTAAACGGTAGGAAGGTCTAGTTTAGAAGCGGTATAAACTTACATTGAATTAAGGCAAAATGGGCTTAATTCAAGCGGGTTGACGCCTGTTACCTTTCCCCCCTTAGGAATAATTTCTACATTTACGGAACTATTTCAACAATCGGCTACCAATGCAACCTACGCAGGACGTTCTTATTCCTGAAGTCATTCAGCAGATACCGCTTACGTACTACCTGATTCTCAGCACGGCTCTGTTTGTTATCGGAATTATTGGTGTGCTGACGCGACGAAACGCCATCATTATCTTTATGTCCATCGAGCTGATGCTAAATGCTGTCAACCTGCTGTTGATTGCGTTTTCCTCGTATCGATCGGATTCATCAGGACAGGTTTTTGTCTTTTTTATCATGGCAGTTGCTGCCGCTGAGGTAGCTGTTGGGCTGGCCATCATTGTTATGATCTACCGAAATACCCGATCGATTGACATTGGCCTGCTGAATAAATTGAAGTGGTAGTCAAGTAGTAAACAGCGCATCCTTTTAACCAAAGTCGGTCAGTTGTTGGCCGAGACGTATATGCAGATAGAACTACTCTGTGCGTTAATTCCTCTTTTCCCGTTACTTGGTTTCTTAATCAATGGCATCGGTTTCCGCCGGGTACCCAAAGGGTTGGCGGGCGGTTTGGCAACAGTAGCTGTACTCGCTTCCTTTCTGCTGGTCATCGTACTGTTCCAGACATTTCTTAGTGCCGAAACACAGGCCGGGGCCTCCGCTCCATTAGTAGCTACCCTCTTCGACTGGATTAGTGTTGGTGACCTGCACATCAATTTCTCGTTTCAGATTGATCAGTTGTCTCTGCTTATGCTATTGGTGGTGACGGGCGTTGGTACGCTGATTCATCTCTATAGCATTGGCTACATGAAGCATGATGAAGGGTTTGGTAAGTTCATGGCTTTTCTGAACCTGTTCATTTTCTTCATGCTCCTGTTGGTGATGGGGTCGAACTACGTTATTATGTTCATCGGGTGGGAAGGAGTTGGTCTTTGCTCATTCCTGCTAATTGGCTTCTGGAACAAGAATATCGATTACAACTATGCTGCCCGGAAGGCCTTTGTCATGAACCGCGTTGGTGACCTGGGCTTCTTGCTGGGTATCTTCTTCCTGATCAATACTTTCGGTACGGTCGAATACCTTGACGTGTTTAAGCAGGCAACGAGTCTGCCAATGGGCGATCAGACCATTTTCCTGATCACCATGCTCCTGTTCGTCGGAGCTATGGGTAAATCAGCACAGGTACCGCTGTACACGTGGCTTCCTGACGCCATGGCAGGTCCAACGCCCGTATCAGCGCTGATTCACGCAGCAACGATGGTGACGGCCGGTATCTATATGGTTGTCCGGTCGAACGTACTGTTTACGCTGGCGCCAATGACCCTAGAAATCATCAGCTGGATTGCCATCGTGACGGCCCTGCTAGCGGCTTCGATTGGCCTGCTGCAGAATGATATTAAGAAAGTACTGGCTTACTCGACGGTTTCGCAGCTAGGCTATATGTTTCTGGGATTAGGCGCTACAGCTTATACCGCCGGGATGTTCCACGTCATCACCCACGCGTTCTTTAAAGCATTGCTGTTCCTAGCTGCTGGTAGCGTTATTCACGCCATGTCCGACGAGCAGGATATTCGGAAAATGGGTGGTTTACGGAAGGCGCTGCCCGTTACGTTTATTACGTTCCTGATTGGTACCATTGCGATCTCGGGTCTGCCGCCATTTGCGGGTTTCTTCTCGAAAGATGAAATTCTGGCCCATGTATTCGAACACAGCAAGCTGTTGTGGGCACTGGGACTATTGGGTTCTGGACTGACCTCGTTCTACATGTTCCGGCTTCTATTCCTGACGTTCTTTGGTGAATTCCGGGGGACAGAAGATCAAAAGCACCATCTGCACGAGTCACCAGTAACAATGACGGCCCCATTGATAGTGCTGGCGATCCTGTCAGCCGTTGGTGGGTTGCTCAATCTGCCAGGCTCAGGCTGGCTGGGCGATTTCATGGCTCCACTGTTCGAAAACTCACGGCAGGTTAATCCAGAAGCATTTGCTGAATCAACCATTGAGCACAGCACTGAATATGTTCTGATGGCCGTTTCAGCGGGCGTAGCGTTGCTGGCATTGATTCTGGCTTACGTGATGTATATCAGCCGCAAAGCTGTGCCGGCCCCTGATTCGGCTGAGCGTTCAGCACCGGAACAGCTCATCTACAATAAGTTTTACGTTGACGAAGTATACGAAACCGTCATCGTTCGGCCTATTCGGGGCATGGGCGACGCTTTCTACAGCTTTGGAGAATTTGTCATTGATGGTATTGTCAATGGCGTTGCCTGGTTGGTTCGCCAAGGTTCTGCCCAGCTACGATTGCTGCAGAACGGCTCAATCGGCTTTTATGTGCTGGCTATGGTCGTGAGTATGGTCGTCATTTTCGCGCTTCGTTTCTTTACTCGTCTCTGACCTTCCCGCTTCTGATTGAATCATATGCTAACTCTTGCTTTAATTCTTTTGCCAGTTGTTGCGGCTATCGTAACGCTCATTACGTCGGGAGACACGGCAAAGCGGCTGGCGTTTGGAGCGGCTATCGTCGAACTCGCTCTGGCCGTCTACGTCTTTACTACCTTCGTTCCTGATGCAACCTCCCAGTTTGGTTTTGATTACCCCTGGATTGGCTCGCTGGGTATTCGCTTCAGCGCGGGTATCGACGGAATCAGTTTGCTGCTGGTCCTACTGACAACCTTTCTGGTTCCGTTCATTGTATTGTCTACATTCGACCGGACTTACGAACGGCCCGGTACGTTCTACGCGCTGATGCTGTTTATGCAGGCGGCCCTGGTAGGAGTGTTCACAGCCAGGGATGGTTTTCTGTTCTATCTCTTCTTCGAAGCGGCCTTGATTCCTATTTACTTCCTGGCAGCAATGTGGGGGGGAGCAAACCGGATTCCTGTTACGTTCAAATTCTTTGTTTACACGATTTTTGGAAGTCTTTTCATGTTGCTGGCGCTGGTCTATTTGTACTACCAGACTCCTGCGACAGCAACTGCTGCGCATTCATCCGCCATCGAAGCATTTTATAAGTTGCAATTAACGCCAAAAGCGCAGGGCCTGGTGTTCTGGGCGTTCTTCATTGCTTTTGCCATCAAAATGCCGGTGTTCCCATTCCATACCTGGCAACCTGACACGTACGTAGAGTCGCCTACACCAGCTACTATGCTACTGGCGGGGATTATGCTGAAGATGGGCGTGTATGGCCTGATCCGTTTCATTCTGCCAATCGTACCGATGGGCGTTGAAACCTGGGGTATGACGGCAATTATTCTTTCTGTAATTGGCATTGTCTATGGTTCGATCATTGCCATCCGGCAGCGGGACATGAAGCGCCTGATTGCTTATTCGTCCTTCTCGCACGTTGGTTTGATGGCGGCTGGGGTTTTCTCGCAAACCGAAACCGGAATGCAGGGCGCATTGATACAGATGCTGGCCCACGGGATCAACGTAGTTGGCATGTTCTTTATCGCTGACATCATTTTTTCCCGCACGCAGACGCGGCAACTGGACCAGCTGGGTGGTATCACGCGCACGACGCCCAAGCTGACAGTTTACTTCATGATTATGCTGCTGGGTAGCGTAGCCCTGCCGTTGACGAACGGCTTTGTGGGTGAGTTTCTGCTCCTGCATGGGGTGTTTACCTACAACCATTACTTGGGCTTAGCCGCTGGATTCACTATTATTTTCGGGGCGGTCTATATGCTGCGGATGTTCCAGAAAAGTATGTTCGGACCCGTATCAACTCGTACGGAGTCGTTTGCTGATCTGACCAGTTCCGAAAATTTGGTTTTCATTCCGTTGGTGATCATGGTATTCTGGATTGGTATTTATCCACATACGTTCCTCCGCGTTACGGAACCGGCGGTTGCCAGCCTGATGAAATACGTTGGCACAACGGCCGTATCTATGAAATAAATTCGTGAACAGCTGTCGATTGACCTTAGGTCGGTTCGTACGGCTCTGTAACTATAATTATTTAACCGTTCATCTGCTAAGATGCTGTCCATCATTCTGTTATCGGTTTTTGGTATCGCTATGCTGTTTTTGGGGTTCCTGAAGTCCAGAACGGTTTTGTTACCAGCTGCTCTCTTTTTTTTACTCCTGACGCTCGTTGCAAATTTTCTCGACTGGGGGAAAACCTATTTATATTTCAACGGAATGTTACGTACCGATAATCTGTCGATGGTCTTTACGGCTATTGTACTGGGATCGGCATTTTTAGTGGTTGCATTGTCGAGTAGTTTTGTTGAGGATGATGAAGCTCAGCCCGCTGAATATTACGCAATTATTCTGTTTTCGCTGGTTGGAGCTATCATGATGATCAGTTACGAAAACTTGATCATGCTGTTTGTCGGCGTCGAGATTCTATCTGTAGCAATGTACGTACTGACGGGTAGCGACAAGCGTAATCTACGGTCGAATGAAGCCGCACTGAAATACTTTCTGATGGGTGCTTTCGCGACGGGGATTATGTTGTTCGGTATGGCTTTGTTATACGGCTCGACGGGTTCGTTCACCCTAGCTGGGTTGGCTGCCAGTGCACCAACGATGCAAATAGGGCTGCCACTGCTCATTTACGTTGGTTTGCTGCTTTTATTAATTGGCCTGCTGTTTAAAGTCTCGGCTGCCCCATTCCATTTCTGGACACCCGACGTGTACGATGGCGCTCCGACCATCTTCACTGCCTTTATGTCAACGGTAGTTAAGACGGCGGGTTTTGCTGCCTTATTTAAGTTATTATCCATCTCCTTCGATGGGATTTATCCATTCTGGTGGATGATTCTGGCAGTTATTACAGCCGTTACGTTGGTTGCCGGAAACGTAACAGCGGTTTATCAGAACAGCTTCAAACGGATGATGGCCTACTCCAGCATTTCTCACGCTGGCTATCTGCTGATTGGTCTGGCGGCACTGAGCGCCCTTACCAAGCAGGCCATCGTGTTTTACTCGCTCGCGTATTCGGTCGCAACTATTTCGGCATTTGGTGTATTGTTGCTGGTCGCAAAACAACGCAATACGCAGACAATTTCAGGCGATGGTGTCATGAGTGAAAGCTTTGATGCATTCAATGGATTGGCAAAACAAAATCCATTACTGGGTTTTGCCATGACGGTATCTATGCTGTCGTTGGCTGGAATTCCGCTAACAGCTGGTTTCTGGGGGAAATTCTACGTATTCTCCAGTGCGGTCGATCGGGGAATGATCTGGTTATTAGTGATTGCTGTACTGATGTCGGCTATTGGTATTTACTATTACTTCCGGGTGATCATTGCCATGTACTTCCGTGACGGAGCTACCGAACCCATTCAGGTGGCGCCATTTTATCGTTACGTTCTGCTGGCTGCTATCCTGATAACGGTTGGCCTCGGTCTGGCACCGGGTTTGCTAGAAGGTCTATTCTAGGCGAATCAGGCCTTTGACGACAGTAAGTAACGCAAAAAAGATACTTTTGCCTTAGTCAAAGCTCAACGGCAACCACCCTTATCCTGCGTAGACGTGAATGTGAGAAGTATACCGCCACCAAAGCGACAAGAAGTCAGAAACTTTCTCACATTTTTTTTGACAGCGCTACTCGGCGCTTCGATAAACTTTGTCAGTCGAATCCTTTATCGAAACTTTCTGGATTTCGACACCAGCGTTCTATGTGGTTATTTGACAGCCACGGTGCTAACCTTTCTGCCAACAAAACGGTACGCGTTTGCCGCAGCCGAAACCGGGAATACGGGGCGGGAGGCCGTCAAATTTCTGGGCATTGCCCTTCTGGCTCTAGTTGTTCAGGTCTATGGGGCAAAGTATACACTGCAATACGTTGCCAATCCTTTGTTTCCTGAAACGCCCCAACTATGGCGCGAAACGGGGTCTCACGTTGTAGGAATGGGTATGAGTTTTATGGCTAATTATTTCGGCCATAAATCACTGACGTTTCGTAGTACGGGAGTGTATGACCGATTCCGGCGCAAATGATAACGAGATATATCCGTTGATGAGTTACCGAAAAGCCTTATTTTTATAAGGCTTTTCTGATTTCAACTACGTTGGCGGATATTTTCATTCAATATTTTTCTGGACAATCAACCGATTATTGCCGTCAGTTGTGGCAGCAGTATCAATTTGATTTTCGGGTGGTACGGCCACGTCGATCAAAGCTTGGCGATTTTAGGGCTTATCCCGATGGTCGAACTCAGATTACGGTCAATGCCGATCTGAACTCGTACGCTTTTCTGATTACGTACGTACACGAGGTTGCTCATGCAGTTGTCCACCAAGCTTATCGGCAGCGCTATCACCAGAATCGGCTGGTAGGAAAACGTACCCAACGGCCACAGCCTCACGGAACAGACTGGCAAAAAACATTTAATGGGCTAATGCAGCCCTTGCTGAGTGAGGCTGTGTTTCCGGCAGTGGTGCTTGAGCCGTTACAGCGATACATGCAAAAACCATCCGCTACAACATCAGCCAATTCGGCGCTGATGCAGGCGCTACGACAGTTCGACAACAGCCAGCCCGAGTCTATAAACTCTGATCGGCTGTTGCTGCGCGACATTCCAGAGGGGGCCTCGTTCCGGCTTGGAAAAAAGACGTTTGTACGAGGTACGCTACGGCGAACCCGCGTCGTTTGTAAAGAAATAACATCCGGTAGTTCTTACGCAATTCTGGCTCATGCATGGGTGGAAAAAAGCGGCCTGTAGCGCATGGCTGACTGTCTTGATTGGTGCTTCGTTGCCCGGGTGGGCACAAACGGTTGCTAACTCGGTGTTACGCGAGGGAACCTGGATAAAAATCGGTGTTACTTCATCTGGGGTATACCGGCTCGATCAGCCCACGCTCACTACGCTTAGTGCTGCTTTCGCAAATGCCGACCCAAGGCTGTTTCGTCTGTATGGAAACGGAGGGGCCATGCTGCCGCAGTCCAATGCTAGCTCACGACCCAGTGATCTAATCGAAAATGCCATCCAAGTATCCGGCGAAGCGGATGGACGTTTCGATACTGGTGATGCCGTTCTTTTTTTTGGTCAGTCGCCAAACGTAATACAATACGACACGCTTAATCGACGATTCACGCATCAGACGAATATCTACTCCGACACAACGTTTTACTTCCTAACTATTGGTTCGGTGCCGGGCTTGCGGATGAGTACGCAGGCGGTAGGGACCTTGCTTCCCAGACAAGTTGCTGACACGGCCACAATCGCCAATTTTGATGACTACCAGTTTCACGAAAAGGAAGCTATGAAGCTATCATATGTACGATCCGGGCGCGAGTGGCTGGGAGAAGATCTGAGTACAGATACGACGATTGCTATTAATTTTTCAGTACTTGGTATGGCTGCCGGAACACCTGTTCGCTTAAGTGCGTCGACAGTGGCCAGATCGAAAGCTGCCACTTCGTTTCGACTTCGGTTGAATAGTCAAGCATTGGGTGTGATGAATATGGGCGCTATCTCTGGCTACGAATACGACCAACAGGGGATAGCCCGGACGGATACGTTCCTTACCAAGTCGATTACCGCTGATGCGCTGCCAATAACAGTGGCTTACCAAAAAAACAGATTAGAAGCTGCACAGGGATATTTGAACTACCTGACTATTCAAGTTCGACGCGAATTACGTCAGTATGGTCAGGCAACTTGGGTGCGCCGATTACCTACTGGACAATACGCCGTTCAGCAAGCCACAACGGGATTGCGAGTCTGGGACGTAACGAACCCGTTGGTTCCGTCCGTGCAGAATTATTCCCTCACGGCGGGGAAAGCCAACTGGGTAGCCGGGCGATCAGGTGATTATTTTCTTTTCACCGATGCGCAGGTGCAAATACCCGCTTCAGCAAGGACAATAGCTACGCAAAATATCCACGGACAGTCGATACCAAACCTGCTTATTATTACGTCCGCTGTCTGGCAGGCGCAGGCAGAACGGTTAGCTGCTTATCGGCGGGAGCACGACAAACTATCGGTGCTGGTTGTTACAACGCAGCAGATTTATAATGAATTCGGGTCGGGGCAGGCTGATCCGACAGCGATTCGCGATGCCGCTCGTTACTTCTATAATCAGTCGCCGGAGCAGTTACGCTACTTACTGCTGTTCGGCGATGCAACGTATGACTACCGCAACATCGCCGGAATGAATACGGCCACTGAACTGGCTAATATGGTGCCGGTTTATGAAAGCCGGGAGTCGTTGCATCCCGTGTTGAGTTATTCATCCGACGATTATTTTGGCTTTATGAATGCCAGTCAGGGCGAGTGGCTGGAGGATAACGCCAACGATCACTTAATAGATGTAGGCGTAGGTCGTTTGCCGGTTAAATCGGTTGACGAAGCAAAAATCGTTGTCGATAAATTAATCCGGTACGGCTCTGATCAGACGTTGCGGGGCGACTGGCAAACGAAGGTAATGCTGGTTGCTGACGATGGCGACTACAATCTCCACCAGCAGGACGCAAATCAATTGGCTACCCTGATCGAAACGGCTGATCCCGCCTATCGACCCGAACGGATTTTTCTGGACAACTACGTTCAGGAAACGACCAGCATTGGTCAACGCATTCCGGCCGTTAACCAATTGATTAGTCAGTCGATGGTGGATGGCCGATTGGTCATCAATTACAGCGGGCATGGTGGAGTTTCGACGCTTGCCGATGAGCAAGTTGTTACGTTGCAGGATATTCTAAACTGGAAAAATAAGCGCCTGCCGCTGCTTGTGACGGCCACCTGTCAGTTTGGTCGCTACGACGATCCGGGCGCTAATTCTGGTGCAGAGCTGGCGCTATTGAGTCGACTTGGTGGGGCCGTTGCGTTGTTGTCAACTACCCGGCCTGTCTATGCTAATTCGAACCTATTACTCAATAAAGCGTTTTACAACGCTGTGTTTACGCCCATCAACGGCACAATGCCTCGCTTAGGCGATGTCATGCGAATAACGAAGAATACTAGTCTCAGCGGTCCACTCAATCGAAATTTTACGCTTCTGGGTGATCCATCTATGCGGCTAGCCTATCCAGAAGCAACTGTAGCGCTAACAAAGATAAATGGCCGTCCAGTAGTGGCTGGACAGCTCGATACGTTACGTGCCTCACAGTCGATTGAATTGGCGGGGGAGATTCGGCAGGGAACAGATCGAATGAGTAGCTTCTCCGGAACGATTCAGTTGAATTTATTCGACAAGAAAACAACCCGGACCACACTCGGTACGGAAGCGTCTAGTCCGCGAATGAGTTACGAGGAATACGCAAATCCCATTTTTACGGGGCGTGTCGCTGTCCAACAGGGCCAGTTTGCCCTGCGGTTCATAATGCCGAAGGATATAAATTATACTATTGGTCAGGCTAAACTATACAGTTATGCTATCCAGTCCGATAGTCTGATGACGGCTATTGGGAGTTACGAGAACCTGCGAGTTGGGGGAAGCGTAACGGTAGACAGCCTTGATATACAACCTCCAATCGTAGCCATGAGCGTCGTTGGGGGTAATCCACAGGGAGAAACCGTCAGGGTCGCTGGCCCTGACGTAACCGTGATCGTTAACTTACAGGATAATCGAGGCATCAATATTGCTAAGTCGGGGTTGGGGCACGAGTTGACAATTCAATTGGATAATCAGCCACCAGTTATACTTAATGATTTGTACGTATCCACTGGAATGGATGGCCGACAGGGGCAAGTTCTGTATACGTTCCGAAATGTAGCAGCCGGTACATATCAGGTACGCGTGAAAGCCTGGGACATTAACAATAATTCAACGGAGGGCACGTTGAGCATAGTAGTTTCGGAGCGCCCAGGGTTGCAGGTACAGCGATTATGGGCTACCCCAAACCCGGTTATCACGCAAACAACGCTCTCGGCCGACCTGAATCGAGTCGGTGAAGCTCTTGACTGGACAACGAGTGTGTATGATCTGAACGGACTGTTGGTCACTCAGCAAGTAGGGACGTGTACTAATTGTCCAGCCAGGGTAGAAGTGGGTAACTGGGACGGGCGAAGAAATACTGGAAATTCAGCGCCGGTTGGCCTGTATATTATGCATTTGCAGATTCGATCGGCAACGGACGGATCAACCACAACCAGCAGCGGTCGAATACTGCTCAGTCGTTGATTTATTGACTTGACTCAATGCGTTTTTTTCTATCAAAGGTTTCCTTGTATTTTTGACCCATAAGACTGTCACATTCACTCCAACTTATCAGTCTTTGACCAACCTTCTCTGTATGAAGCGTACTTTTTCCCGTATCTTTCTCGGCGTTTGTAGTTTATTCCCGTTTGTCGTTTCTGCTCAGACTACTTCGACTCAGCCCGTACAACAGCTCAATGGTGGGGTAGGAATTCCAACGTCATCGGTTCCATTCTTGAACTTCACGCCTGATGCACGTTCGGGTGCATTGGGGGAAGCAGGAGCTGCACTGCCAGACGCGGATGCGAACGCAATTTTCTGGAATCCATCTAAACTCGTATTTGCCAAACAGGACAAAGGGGCATCTGTTTCCTACACACCTTGGCTGCGAGATCTGATCGGTGACATGTATTATACCTACTTGAGCGGTTATTCCAAACTAGGTAAGAACTCAGTCATTGGCGGTTCGCTGATGTATTTTGATCTGGGTACCGTTGATTTCACGACGGCAACCGGTGTCGCGGCTGGGTCGTTTAACTCTCGCGAATACGCTGTAACGGCCTCCTACGTCCAACGCCTTTCGCAGAACTTCTCTCTGGGCGTTAATCTGAAATACCTGAACTCCAACCTGGCTGCCGGAAGCAGCAACCCCGGGCTCAAACCAGGTGCCACTGCGGCTGCTGATATTAGTGCATTCTATCGGGATGAAGCGCGGGATAACTCAACTGGTAAGGGGTTAGGCTGGGCATTTGGTGGAATGTTATCAAATCTGGGTGGGCGTATCAACTACGGAGGAACAGAACGCTACTATATTCCGACCAATCTACGTATAGGCGGCTCGCTGACGTATTACGCTGATCAGTACAACAAGTTTAACTTCATGGTAGACTTCAATAAACTGATGACCCCAACACCAGGTGGCCGGAGCAACCCCCAGAACTATTTCAGTTCGGTATTTGGCTCCTTTACGGATGCCCCAGGCGGTTTCAGCGAAGAAATTAAAGAAGTTACTGTGTCGACTGGACTTGAATACTGGTATAATGAGCAGTTCGCGGCTCGGGCTGGTTTCTTTGGCGAGTCGAATCTGAAAGGCGGTCGCCAATATGCTACGGCTGGTCTTGGTCTTCGCTTGAAACAAAGCTATGGGATTGATTTCTCCTATATCGTACCAATCAGACAGGGAAGCCCACTGGCTAATACGTTCCGGATATCGTTGTTGATCAACCTAGCTAACGCCAATCGCATATTCAGTGACGACGATCCAGCTAGCAACGAAGACAACTAGTTCGTGATTCACCGATAGATTCAATACGTTTCGATTTTTAGACGCGTAGTCGTTATTAAAAATGGCATTTCGGATCGGGATGCCATTTTGTTTTATCCCCAACTTATGCTCGATAGAAGCCAGTCTCCAGCATTTCAGGCTATTCAGGAAGTCCGTATTCCTGCGGTGCAAACTAAAACACTTGATAATAATTTACCCCTTCATCTGATTACCGTCGATCAACAACCTGTCCTTCGACTGGAGTGTGTGTTCGATGCGGGGAACTGGTACGAAGAGACGCCTAATTCCGCTTTTTTCGCCATAAAAATGCTGGCCGAGGGTGCCGGCAGCCGAACATCTGCCCAGATCAGCGAATATTTCGATCGATACGGTGCATTTCTGGAATTAAATAGTGGTCCTGACCGAGCCAGCATCGTCGTTTACTGTCTGACGAAATTTCTCCCAGACGTACTACCACTTGTGCGTGAGCTGTTAACCGAACCCACCTTCCCTGGAAAAGAGCTGGAAGACCTACGGAATATCACCTTACAAAACTTACGGGTCAACTACGAGAAAAATGCGTATCGTGCAGGAGTTCTGTTTCGGGAGAAACTCTACGGGCTGAGTCACCCTTATGGGCGTACGCAACGTCCTGAACTGATCGAACAACTGACCCGGCAGGAGGTAGTTGATTTTTACCAGCGGGTAATTTATCAGCAACATTTTCACATCGTGGTAGCTGGGCAGGCAGGCGAAAACGAAATTCTGCTGATCAATCGGGAGCTGGGCCAGTTGCCGATAGTACAAAGTGAATTACCAGGATTTACAGGGGAGATAGAAACCGAAGCAAATACACCGACACTACTGGAAAAAGCTGATAGCATTCAGTCTTCAATTCGTCTGGGTCGCCGGTTGTTTACGCGTGCCCATCCCGATTTTTTCAACATGTTGGTCACCAATGAAGTATTGGGTGGCTATTTTGGCTCGCGTCTGATGAAGAATATTCGAGAGGAGAAGGGATTTACCTATGGTATTTCTTCAAACATGCCTTCGTTTCGTCGAGACGGGTATTTCATCATTGGTACAGATGTGAATAAAGAAAATACTCAGCAAACACTGGATGAAATACGTAAAGAAATTCATATTCTGCAGAATGAGCCTGTTTCGGACAACGAGCTGACGACGGTTAAAAACTATATGGCCGGAGAGTTTGTCGGCTCGCTGAATACGCCGTTCGAAATTGCGGATCGATACAAGGGAATACTGCTGGATGGATTGCCGCCCGAGTTTCTGACGGAGTATATTTCGAAAGTGCGCGCGGTAACACAGGAAGATATTATCAAAACAACGAAGACTTATCTCGCCGAAGAAAATTTGCGTGAAGTTGTCGTCGGCGGTAAATAGCAACTGAATTAATTGGCTATGCCGCTTGTTTACTAAAGTGAAGAATTGGTAGACTGGTAACAATCCCTTAATTTTGGGGGTTTTATTCTAATTGCAGAAGAGTTTTATTACGAGTATCACAACGTTTTTATCTAACCCGTTACTTACGTATTATAGATGAACATCGCTTTGATTTGTGTTGCTACAGTACTGGCTTACCTGCTAGGATCGATCCCGACAGCAGTATGGTATGGCCAGGGTTTCTTCGGGGTTGATATTCGAAAGCACGGTAGCGGCAACGCGGGTGCTACGAACACGTTCCGGGTACTGGGCAAACGGGCGGGCACTGTCGTGATGCTGGTCGACGTACTGAAAGGATACACGGCCGCCATGTTGTCTTCGTTGCTCTGGTATTTTGACGTCATCACCATCAACGAGATCATGACGTTTAAAATCGTTTTCGGGATGGTTGCCGTAATTGGCCATCTGTATCCCGTTTTTGCTGATTTCAAAGGTGGTAAAGGAGTAGCATCCTTACTAGGCATGATACTAGCCGTACATCCTGAAATGGCTTGTGTTTGTATTGGTATCTTTTTACTGGTCGTTATTGCCTCGCAGTACGTATCGCTGGGGTCTATTCTGGCCGCGCTGGCGTTTCCTGTATTGCTTTTATTAAAGATTTTTGGTGAGCAGGAAAACCCGCTTGTTATTGCATTTGGCTTTGTGATGTTTCTGGTTGTTGTCTTGACGCACCAGAAGAATATAAGCCGCTTATGGCGTGGTCAGGAGAACCGAACAATCCTGATCAAAGGGTTACGCAAGAGTGACAAAAAATAAGAAACCTGTTTCATAAAGAGTTGATGCCCCGTCGTTGCGTGAAAAGTACGTAACTTCGGGGCAAATTTTTTGTACCATAGTCAGCAGTAGCCTTTTTATTGGTCGAGGAAAAGACCTGGTTTTCATACTGCTGCATTTCCGGTTCATTCATGACGACGTACTTTGACGCCAATAAGCAGCGGTTTCTCGACGAACTGCTGGAGTTATTACGTATCCCATCGGTTTCGGCAGATTCTGCCTTTAAAAACGACGTTCGACGGGCGGCAGAATTTGTAAAAGACAAACTAGCCGCGGCTGGACTGGACAAAGCGCAATTGTTTGAAACGGCGGGGCATCCGGTTGTTTACGCCGAGAAGATTGTTGATCCCACCCGACCAACGGTATTGGTGTATGGCCACTACGATGTGCAGCCCGCTGACCCATACGAACTTTGGAAAACTCCGCCTTTTGAGCCAACAATTCGTAACGAACGTATTTATGCACGGGGAGCCTGCGATGACAAAGGGCAGTTTTACATGCACATTAAAGCCATCGAAATGATGGTAGCAACCGATGGCCTGCCCTGTAACGTAAAGGTGATGATCGAAGGCGAAGAAGAAGTCGGTTCTGACCATCTGGGCACGTTTGTTGCCGAGAATCGGGATATGCTACAAGCTGACGTTATTCTGATCTCGGACACGAGTATCATCTCTAACGAAACACCATCGCTGGAGACAGGCTTGCGGGGATTGTCTTACGTTGAGGTCGAAGTGACCGGTCCGAATCGCGACCTGCACTCTGGCGTCTATGGTGGGGGAGTAGCCAATCCAATCAATACGCTGTGCACCATGATTGCTTCGTTGCACGACGAGCAGGGGCGGATTACGATCCCTGGTTTCTACGACAATGTAGTTGATCTGAGCGAGGCTGAACGAGCTGAACTGGCAAAAGCACCGTTTAGTCTGGATGAATACAAAGCCGATCTGGAAATTAATGACGTAGCAGGCGAAGAAGGCTATTCGACAAACGAGCGGACGTCGATTCGTCCAACACTGGATGTGAATGGTATCTGGGGAGGCTATACGGGCGAGGGCGCTAAGACGGTTTTGCCTTCAAAAGCATACGCTAAGATCAGTATGCGTTTGGTGCCTAACCAAACTCCTGACGAAATCACCGAACTGTTCACGAACCATTTTACGTCGATTGCGCCTGCGGGCGTAACTGTACAGGTTCGCCCACATCATGGCGGCTTACCTTACGTAACGCCGGTCGATTCTATTGAATTTGAAGCGGCCAGCAAAGCTTTTGAGGATACGTGGGGTAAAAAGCCGATTCCAACCCGCGGGGGCGGTAGTATCCCAATTGTGGCCTTATTTGAACAGGAGCTAGGAGTGAAATCGATTCTGATGGGTTTTGGCCTGGACAGTGATGCCCTCCATTCGCCCAACGAGAGCTACGGTCTTTTCAATTTTTATAAGGGCATCGAAACGATCCCTTACTTCTACAAAAACTACGCAGCCTTAAAGCAATAACTTTATTTGTCCGGCTTCGTCTTTCGGGGCGGAGCCGTAACCTTCACTACCTATATGAAAAAGACGCTGTTGGCTCTCCTGTTGAGCTGTCAGACAAGTATCTTGGTCTTCGCTCAGCAGCCAGCTACGCGCCAACTAACCCCGGCCGAACAAAAACAAAAAGAAAAAATAGAACGGGAGGTACAACGCGAACGGCAAATTCGGGCAGAATGGGCGCAAAAACAGCGCGAATACGAAGCTAAACAAGCCGAAAAACGGGCTAGGAAAGCGGCTAAAGAACAAGAAAAAAACGCGCCCAAAGTAAAGGAGGAACCGGCTAAACCAACGCCTGCGCCTACAGTTAGCGCGCCGGCTATTGAAACACCAGCGCCAGTTAGCGCTCCTGCCGCTCCGCCGGTTAAAGAAAAAAAGGAAAAGCGCAAAAAAGAGGTCATCATTCCTGATGAAGAACCGAAACCCGTTAAAGCTCCTCGGCCTCGTCGCGAAAAGCAGCCTCAACCGACTCCTCCGCCGATCGATTCGGCCTCCGTCTCCGCAGCTTCCGGAACGCAGCCGGAAATGGCGCGCCCTAAACACGAATTTCTACCCAAGGGTCATCTGTTCGAGCCAATTCTGTTAGATCCCCTGGAAGCACAGACCTACGGCAGCGTTCTGCCGTATTATTCGACAAACGGGGAGAAATATCCGGGCAGTATTGTTCCGTTCGAGTTTGGTTTTGCCAAGCCTTTCTACCGGCGGACTACGGAGCCCGGCCGTTCGGAGGAGCTTGTACTTGATCTGGCCTCATTCACGCAGTTTGAAGTGTATTACGACTATCAGAGAAACAAGCAGCGTCGGCAGATTGTCAACAACGACTACAAAATCAGCTTCATATACAATATTCGTCGGGGCGAAAACAACTACCGGATTCGGCTGTATCATTTGTCGTCGCATTTAGGCGATGATTACATCTACCGAAACCGAATCACTGCGCCTTCGCCTAACTCGGTGAACTACGAAGTGATTGACGGTACGTATAGTCGTGTTGTTCGAGATTGGCGGCTTTACGGCGGTATTGGTATTGGTCTCCGCAAATCAGAGGAACGGAAGCGCTTTAGTGCTCAGCTAGGGGCATTCTATAAAAAGCCTTCCTCGCGCGCTGCCCGATTGGTTGGCGGGGTCGATATGAAGTTTTGGCAGGAAACTAACTTCAAACCGGGAATCCACGCTGGTATTGGTGTAGAGGTAGGCCGTACGCAGAATAATTTAACCTTCTTGCTGGAAGGGTACTCCGGATTTCGGCCGTACAGTCAGTTTGAATCGCAGCATACAAACTGGTTGGGGGTAGGAATCTACTTGAATCCGTTTTGATCACATTACAGGACAATAATCAGTGCGTCTGCAGCTATGCAGACGCCTTTTCTTTTACTACCGTATGAATTTATCGGCATTAACGGCAATTTCTCCCATTGACGGGCGCTACCGGCGTCAGGTAGAGGTGCTGGCTCCTTACTTTTCGGAACTTGGCTTAATCCGATACCGGGTTCGGATCGAAATAGAATACTTTATCGCCCTTTGCGAGTGGCCAATTCCTCAACTGGCAGGCGTCGAAAAAACGCAGTTTGCGGTGTTACGAGGTCTCTACGAAAACTTTACAGAGGCCGACGCCGAGCGGATCAAAGAAATTGAAAAGACGACGAACCACGATGTAAAAGCTGTTGAGTACTTTATCAAGGAGAAGCTGGTGAACTCGCCGGTTGAGCCATTTTTGGAGTTTGTTCATTTTGGGCTGACGTCGCAGGATATCAACAATACCGCTATTCCGCTGCTACTCAGCGAAGCACTCGATACTGAGATTGTACCGCTCTACCGCCAGGTATTCATGCGGCTGCAGGAACTAGCTCGTCAGTGGGGAAACGTACCGATGCTGGCCCGTACCCACGGACAACCAGCATCGCCAACACGTCTGGGGAAAGAATTAGAGGTGTTTATCGAGCGAATCGAAAAGCAACTTCACTTGCTGACAGAAATTCCAACGGCGGCTAAATTTGGTGGAGCAACCGGTAATTTCAATGCGCATGCAGTTGCCTATCCGAACGAGGACTGGAAACAATTCGGCGATCAGTTTGTCGAGAGCCTGGGTATGGTACGTAGCCAGTTCACGACGCAGATTGAGCACTATGATATGCTAGCAGCTACGCTGGATGCCTTCAAGCGGTTGAACACAATCCTGATCGACCTGGATCGTGACGTCTGGACGTACGTGTCGATGAACTACTTCAAGCAAAAACTGAAAGCAGGCGAAGTTGGATCATCGGCGATGCCGCACAAAGTGAACCCGATCGACTTTGAGAACTCAGAAGGAAACCTAGGGATTGCCAACGCGCTGTTTGAGCATTTGTCGGCAAAGCTACCAATCTCCAGACTCCAGCGCGATCTGACCGACTCGACTGTATTGCGTAGTATTGGCGTTCCCTTCGCTCATTCGTTTATTGCACTGAATTCGCTCTTGAAAGGACTGGGTAAACTGGAGTTGAATCAAGCGGCTATCAACGCGGATCTAGAAGACAACTGGGCGGTTGTAGCCGAGGGAATACAGACGATCCTTCGGCGTGAAGGTTACCCTCAACCGTATGAAGCCTTGAAGGTGCTGACCCGCACGAACGAGAAGATCACGGCTGAAACAATTCGTCATTTTATTAATGAGCTGAATGTGTCGGAATCGGTGAAGGATGAATTACGAGCCATCACGCCATTTACGTATACCGGTATTTAATGATTGCCAACAACGAAAAGAGGGGCCTTACTAAGTGCCCCTCTTTTCGTTGTTAAGCTTTTGATAGCTCGGTCGACCGCGTCTGGGCAGCCCTGATACCAGCAATTAGCGTATCATCCAGCCCGCCTTCTTCGAAGGATCGTAGGGCAGCTTCGGTAGTGCCGCCTTTGGAGGCTACTGCTTTGATTAGTTCATCCAGTGATTTATCGGCGTTATTGATCAAGTGATAGGAGCCCAGCATCGTCTGTTTAACCAGAATGGCCGCCACTGAGTCGCTAAAGCCCATCTGTTTACCAGCTTCGATCATCGCCTTGACAACGTAATAGAAATAAGCAGGGCCACTGCCGCTGAGGGCTGTAACAGCATCGAGCATACTTTCATCCTCTAGAAAAATAGACCGCCCGGTTGCATTAATCAAATTCTCAACCCGGCGTAGGCTACCCGGATCAATCTCTTTCGCAGCTGTGAACCCGGTAATGCCCATGCCTAGCATAGCAGGTGTATTTGGCATGGCTCGTACCACAAGCGGATGGCCTAATTTTTCCTGAATCTGGGCCATTGGGATTCCTGCCATAATTGACAGGACCAGTTGCTTGGGCTGGATAACAGCACGTAACGATTCGTGAACGCTATTGAAGTCCTGGGGTTTAACGGAGAGGATAATCAGGTCGGTTTCGCCAACCCGCGGTCCAATGGTATCGACAACCACGCCCGCTTTCTCGTTACGGAGCGTGTCAGAGCGGTCACTGCTCTTCTCGATAAGCAGTAGGTCTTCTTTCTTTACCAGATCATACTGTAGAAAAGACTTGGCAAAGGCCATGCCCATATTCCCACAGCCAACAATAGCAATTTTCATAAGGGAAGGAGTAGAGGAGAAAGGGAGGAGGGAGGAAAGGAGAAGGTCAGTACGATATACTGCCATCCTTTCCTCCCTCCTCCCTTTCTCCTTTTTTATTTTAATACTTCATCTAACTTCTGTTCCAGGGCTTCCCCACGGAGATTTTTGGCGATGATCGTGCCATCTTTATCCAGTAGAAACGTAGCAGGAATAGCCTGTACACCGTACTGTTGAGCGGCTTCTGATTGCCAGAATTTCAGGTCAGACACGTGCGTCCAGGTCAGGTTATCATTCCGGATAGCCCGTACCCATTTTTCGCGGTCGCCGGGACGGTCCAGAGAAACGCTGTAGATAGCAAATCCCTTGTCCTTGAATTTGTTGTACATCCGGACAACGTTTGGATTCTCGGCCCGGCAGGGGCCACACCACGAAGCCCAGAAATCAATCAGTACGTATTTGCCACGTAACGACGAAAGAGGGACTGTCTTACCGGTTGTGTCGCTCAACGTAATGTCTGGTGCTTTCGAGCCAACCATGACGCCTTTGATACGGGCAACGCGGCCAATCAGCGATTTGGCGTGTGGGCTATTTGGGTTTTCTTTGGCGAATCGTTGAGCAACTTCATCATACGTAGCAAAATCGCTGTCAATATTGATGAAGTTCAGCGCGAACAAAGCCACCATAGACGTACCCATTTCGGGTAGCATCGCTTTTACTTTCTTGACAACGTCCTGTTCAGCGGCCTGGTACTCTGCTTCAATCTGGGCGATACGTTTGTTGTCTTTCTTCTCCGTAGCAGCGGCAACCTGTTTGTTCCAGGTGTTGACGCGGGCTTCCATACCTGTGCGAAGGTCCATGAGCTTATTGTAATACTCCATGTTTTTGGAGCCTGTTACAAGAGCCTGACTCATTTCGCCCGTTTTGGCATTCATACGGTAGCCGTCGGCCACTACATTCAGTGTTTCACCCCCTTCGAGCAGGATAGCCATTTTCTGACCACCGCCCACGTTTAATACCAGTACATCGCCCCCGTCGGTGACCTTGCCGTTCATCGTGAACGTATTGTCCGTTCCTATTTTGGTCGAGTCGATTTTACGGGTCGGCTGGGCGTTGGCTTCCAGGTAAACATAACTACCCGGTGTCGCATTTTTTACCCTACCCGTTACTGTAAACGGCTTCGTCGTCTGAGCCGCAAGCGGCTGGCTGAGTACCAATGTACCGACCAGACCGAAGAACAGATTTTTCATGCAGATTGTAGCGTCTTTGTTAACAGTTCATTCACCAGTTTGGGATCGGCAGAACCCTTTGATTTTTTCATAACCTCACCAACGAACATACCCAATAGGTTTTTCTTGCCTTTCTTGTATTGAGCGACCTTATCAGGCCAAGCCGCCAATACCTCTTCTACCAACGTTTGCAGAGCATCAGTATTGCGATTCTGTACCAGACCATGTTGGGTGGCCAGATCCGCGGGAGAAGTATCTGGATGATCGATCATTAGCGCAAAAACCTGCTGAGCCGCCGACTGACTAACCGTATCTGCGCCAATCAGATTGACTAGCTCTGCCAATCGCTGAGTTGAAACCGGAAATTGCCGATCGCGTAGTGACTTTTCGTTGAGCTGACTTTTCACCGGACCCATGATCCAGTTAGACGCTATTTTAAAGCTGGATGTGTGTGCACAAACCGCTTCGTAGTATTCGGCCAACTCCTTCGAATCAGTGAGCAGTGCTGCGTCGTAGTCTGGTAGACCGTATTGTTGCGTAAACTTTTGAAAACGGGCTGCGGGCAGCATTGGCATGGCTGCTTCAATGTCTGCCAGCCAGGCATCAGAAATGGTAACTGGCGTTAGGTCTGGATCCGGAAAGTAGCGATAGTCATTCATCGTTTCCTTCTCGCGCATGCCGTAACTTAGGCCGGTGGCCGCATCGAACGTCCGCGTTTCCTGAATAATACGTCCGTTCGACTCGGTCAGGGCAACCTGGCGTTGAAATTCGCTGTCGACGGCGCGCATTACGTTTCGGATCGAGTTCAGGTTTTTTACTTCAACCTTCGTGCCTAAGTGCGTAGCTCCCTTTGGGCGGATCGATACGTTTACGTCGCAACGTAGCGAACCTTCTTCCATGTTACCGTCGCAGATGTCAAGATAGCGAACCAGCCGGCGTACTTCAGTCAAGTATTGACCTGCCTCATCGGCCGTCTTAAGGCATGGCTCCGTTACCATCTCAATCAAAGGAGTACCAGCCCGGTTGTAGTCCAGTTGCGTCGCCCACTCGTCTCCATCGTGAATGGATTTGCCCGCATCCTCTTCCAGATGAATGTGATGAAGCTGAATGGTCGTCTGGTACAATTCACCTGTTTCAGGGTCTTTGGCTTGTACAGGAATACCACCGCCCACGCAGATAGGGCCTTTATCCTGCGAAAGCTGATAGCCCTTAGGCAGATCAGGATAGAAATAATTTTTACGGGCAAAGACGTTGTGCCGGGTGATTTCGCTACCGCAGGCGATGCCCATGCGTACGGCAAACTCAACAGCCTTACGGTTCAGTTTGGGCAACGTACCGGGGTGCCCAAGGGTAATTACGCTAATGTTCGTATTAGGAGCGGCCCCAAAAGCATTAGCGTCGGCCGCGAATATTTTGCTATCGGTGAGTAATTGGCAATGTACTTCCAGCCCAATAACGGCTTCGTACTTAGCCAATACAGCTGGTGAAACGGTGGCGTCGGCTACCATGAGAAACAAGACTTGTTTCTGCAAAGATAACCTGAAACAGGGAGAGTTACTCTAGATGACGTTCAGGCGCCATTTAAGGTACGTTTGTGCCAGCAACGCTATTTTCTGCGGATTCGGAACTCGGATTCGTTCGTTCTGAATACGAGCGACCGGCAGCGCTTTGATCTTCTCGAATAATGTCTTGTAGTACGTGTAAGCCAAGTAAACGCCCATACGTGCTCCACGCGGTAAATTGATTATTCCCTGATAAGCGTCGTCAAAATCACGCTGGATGTCGTCTTCAATCTCTTGTTTGGCATCCCGGCTGAATTCCTTAAAATTCATGTTTGGGAAGTACGTACGGCCCCGGTCAACGAAATCGCTTTTCAGATCACGAAGGAAATTGACTTTCTGGAAGGCGGATCCCAGCTTTCGAGCGGGTTCGCGCAAACGACCAAACTCATCACAATCACCTTCGCAGAATACTCGCAAGCACATCAGACCAACCACTTCTGCTGACCCATATATGTAGTTATCGTAACCAGCTGCGTCGTAATCCTGAAAGTACAGATCCATTTCCATACTTTTCAGGAAAGCGTCGATTAATTCGCGTTCGATGTTGTACTCGTTAACGACCAACTGGAATGATTGAAGGACCGGATTGAGGCTGATACCTTCTTCAATGGCCTGATACGTATCATACTTAAAACGCTCCAGAAGTGTCTTCTTGTCGTAGTCATGGAACGTATCAACGATTTCATCCGCATATCGAACAAATCCGTAGATGGCGTAAATAGGCATATGAAACTTCTGATCCAGAGTTTTGATGCCTAGCGTGAACGACGTACTGTAACGCTCGGTAATTAGCTTACTGCATTCCAGTGCGGTCTTGTTGAATAGGGCCATCATAAAGAAAAGGGGATCGGTTAGGGCAATAAATTAAGCAAACTCTTTGGCAACTTCATCGGCAACGACCAGTCCTGAGATCAGCGAAGGAGGAACACCAGGGCCAGGAACGGTCAACTGACCCGTGTAAAACAGGTTGTTTACCCTTTTGTTCTTCAGCGAAGGCTTCAAAATCGCGGTTTGTCGGAGTGTATTGGCTAAGCCATAAGCATTTCCTCGAAACGCATTATAATCCTCTTTGAAGTTACTGTGTGCGTAGCTACGCTTGTAAACAATGTGACTACGAATGTCTTCACCCACGTACGCTTCTAGTCGATCCATGATCATACTAAAGTATTTTTCGCGCGTAGCCTCCTCATCTTCCAGGTCTGGTGCTACCGGAATTAACAGGAAAAGGTTCTCGCAGCCTTCTGGTGCTACGCTCGGATCAGTCTTAGAAGGGGCTGATACGTAAAAAAGTGGTTTGCTAGGCCAGCGTGGTGTTTCGTAGATTTCTTTTGCGTGCAGCTTGAAGTCTTCGTCAAAAAAAAGATTGTGATGTTGTAAACGAGGAACGCGCTTATTCACACCAACGTAAAATAGAAGCGATGAAGGAGCCATTACGCGTTTCTGCCAGTAATCATCATCGTAATTGCGATACTGATCATCAACCAAACTAGTTTCAACGTGATTGTAATCAGCGCCAGCCACTACTACGTCTGTCTCGAAAATGCCCTGGTTGGTTACGACGCGTTTTACCGCTTTGTTCGCTACATCAAGTTTCGTTACCGTTTGATTGAAAAGCATTTTGACACCTTTCTCTTCGGCCAGGCTCACCATTGCTTTTACGATTTCATGCATGCCACCCATCGGATACCAGGTACCCAGCGCCATTTCAGCATAATTCATCATGCTATACATCGCAGGCGTATTTTCTGGCGTAGCACCTAGAAAAAGAATTGGGAATTCTACGATCTCCAGTAAGCGAGGATTGCTGAAAAACTTGCGGGCGTGGCTGGAAAAAGATTGTAATACATCAAGTCGCGAAACATCGAGAAGCAATTTTAGACTTAAAAACTCTGTAACCGATCGACTGGGCTTCCAGACGAACTTGTTCATGCCTACATCGTACTTATAAGATGCCTGCTTCAGAAACTCACGCAGTTTAGGAGTACTGCCTGGTTCCATCGTTTCAAAAAGCTGTTCGAGGCTACTCATTTCGGCGGGTAGGTCAACAACTTCGTTCTTACTAAAAATGACGGAGTAAGAAGGGTCTAAACGGACAAGCTGGTAATAATCGGAGGGCTTCTTACCGAAGCGAGCAAAATAGTTCTCGAAAATGTCGGGCATCCAGTACCAGCTGGGCCCCATATCGAACGTAAAGCCTTTTTCGTGGAAGATACGTGCGCGCCCGCCGGGAGAACTGTTCTTTTCAAGGATAGTTACATCGTAACCTTTGTCGGCAAGACTGGTAGCTACGGCCAAACCGGCAAAACCGGCACCAATAACAAGTACGCGCTGGGGCATTTATGGGAAGGACTGATTAAGGAGGTAACCGACTGATTAAGGAATTGGTTAAGCGGAAAGCGGAAGAATGGGCCAAAATAGCGGTTATTTTGACGATACCGACCAGTTAAAAACAAAAAAAGCCGGGTGAACTTCCCCCGGCTTTTTTGAACCTTCCTCTTTTTTAACCAAAACTTATCGATCATCTATACCTGAGACGCATACTTTGTCCTAAGGTATCGTCTACGCATTGTAGTGAGCGTAAACTTTTAGTTGATCTTTCAATTCTTTGCGGGCAATGTGAATGCGGTTTTTCACGGTGCCGATGGGGATGTCCAGTTTTGCTGCGATTTCATGGTATTTGAAGCCACGGAAGTGCATCATGAAAGGAGTCCGGTATGTATCGTCAAGACCGTTCACAGCGTGGTTGATATCATCTTGTGCAAATGATGAATAAGCCATGTTGTCGGTGCTGCTTTCAATCGAGTTGATGTAATGTAGGTTATCAGTCGTATCAATGAAGGTGTTCTTACGTACCATACGCTGATAGTTCGTGATGAACGTGTTTTTCATGATCGTATAAAGCCATGCCTTCAGGTTAGTACCGTCTGTATACTTATCGCGGTTTGTGAACGCTTTAAGTAGCGTATCTTGAAGCAGGTCGTTAGCATCTTCAACATCTTTAGTTAACCGAAGAGCAAAAGGACGTAACGATTTTGATACTTTTCCGATATGGTTAGTAAATTCGAGAGCGGTCATGGTTTTAAAGTTTTTCTGTTGAATCCTATTTGACTACTACTTAAACAAAAAGGCAGCCAACCAGGCCACCCTTACGTTTTTTAGATCAATATTATAGGTTACTTATTTGAAAATGAGAGGTTTATCCGTTATTTAAAGATTTTCTCAAAAAAGTGCATTCCACAATTACGTTGGGCAACGTGTGGAAAATTTCCCCCATTGTGTGGAATGTGTGGTGTGGAACTGTGGGAATTGTTTAAAAAATCAGCGGAATTTTTAGCTGTCGGCTTCTTTTGTCTTATACCAAGCCCTCTTTGAGAAGATCATGTAAGTGAATAAAGCCCTTAACGTGGCCCTTCTCTACTACGACAAGCTGGGTAATATTGCGGCTTTGCATCAGCTGGAGAGCTGCCACGGCGTAATCATCAGGAGAAACACAGATCGGTGTGACTGTCATTACGTCACGAGCGCACAATTTTAGAAAGGAGTCGTGCTCGTAAGCCATCCGCCGAATATCGCCATCGGTAACGATACCAGCCAATAAGCCATTTGCGTCGATAACTGCTGTTGCTCCCAGCCGATTAGCAGAAATCGTAAAAATGACATCCTTAACTGTTGAGTCAAGCGGCACCTGTGGACATTGATTATGGGGAAAGATATCGGATACCCTTAGGTACAACTGTTTTCCCAAAGCACCACCAGGATGATAGCGAGCGAAATCATGGCGTGTAAAGCCACGCGCTTCCAGTAAACTAATCGCTAGTGCATCGCCCAGTGCTAAGGCCACGGTAGTACTCGTCGTCGGAGCCAGGTTCATCGGATCTGCTTCCTGTTCGGCATAGGCTTGTATAACAAAATTCGCCTGCTGGGCCAGGTATGAACTCGCGTTACTTACCAGTGCTATAATTGATACGTTGGTGCGCTTCAGTAAAGGCAGCAGTACCTTTATTTCCGACGTATTACCACTCTTTGACAGAATTAGGACAACATCATTGGCCTGAATCATGCCCAAGTCGCCATGAATGGCATCGGCAGCGTGCATGAACAAAGATGGGGTACCCGTGGAGTTCATGGTAGCCACAATTTTCTGTCCGATGAGGGCACTTTTGCCAACACCAGTTACAACCAGGCGCCCCGTACAGGCGAGAATTGTTTCAACGGCTGCGTCAAATTGATCGTCAACCAGGTCCGTAGCGCGCCGGATGGCGTCGGCTTCAGCCGTGAGGACAGCCCGGGCAGTTGATTTGTGATTTTTTGCTACTTTCAACGTCAGTTTCGTGATGGAGCCGATAATGCTATGTATATTCGCTAACTTTATAAAGCAAAGATACAGCAAGCAATAGAGTAAAGTAACTTTTGTACGATTTGTAGAATGATGCAGATTGACCAGAGGGTTCATGTGACCCTCAGAGAGCGTCTTAAAGAAATTTTCGGGTATAGTCAGTTCCGGGGTGACCAGGAAGCCATTATTCACAGCATTCTGGAAGGACGTAATACGTTCGTAATTATGCCCACGGGCGCCGGTAAATCACTCTGTTATCAATTGCCTGCAATCGTCAGCGAAGGAACTGCAATCGTGATTTCGCCCCTGATTGCCCTGATGAAAAACCAGGTTGATCAATTAAATGCGTTTGGTATAAACGCTCAGTTTCTGAATTCAACGCTTTCAAAAACCGAAATGAACAAGGTTAAGAAAGATACGTTGAACGGGACATTAAAGCTTTTATATATTGCTCCAGAGTCGCTGACGAAAGAAGAGAATTTGGATTTTTTAAAGAAAGCCAATATTTCATTCGTAGCGATTGACGAGGCTCACTGTATCTCTGAATGGGGGCACGACTTCCGTCCGGAGTATCGAAAGATTCGGGGCATTGTTGACAACATTGGGAATCTACCCGTCATTGCATTAACGGCTACAGCTACTCCTAAAGTGCAGCAGGATATTCAGAAGAACCTGCAGATGGAAGACGCCAACCTTTATAAAACTTCATTCAATCGGAAAAACCTTTACTACGAAATCAAGCCAAAAGCTGACGCAAAAAAGCAACTGATAAAGTACGTCAAGCTGAATAAAGGTAAATCGGGAATCATCTATTGTTTGAGCCGCAAAACGGTCGAGCAGATAGCCGAACTGCTTAACGTCAATGACGTAAAAGCGTTGCCCTATCATGCCGGGCTCGATCCCCAGACCCGCATGCATAATCAGGATGCGTTCCTGAACGAAGATGTAGATGTGGTCGTGGCAACCATTGCGTTTGGTATGGGAATCGATAAACCCGATGTCCGGTTTGTGATTCACTATGACGCACCGAAATCACTGGAAGGTTACTATCAGGAAACAGGGCGAGCTGGCCGCGACGGGCTAGAAGGTAACTGCGTCATGTTCTATAGTTACGACGACATCGTTAAGCTCGAGAAATTCAATAAGGATAAACCCGTTACGGAACGCGACAATGCCAAACACCTGCTCCATGAGATGGTGTCGTATTCAAACCTAGGCGTTTGCCGTCGTCGACAACTGCTTGGTTACTTTGGCGAATACCTGGATAAGGACTGTGGTTTCTGCGATAACTGCCTGAAACCAACCGAGAAATTCAAGGTGCAGCACGAAATCGTGCTGGCGCTGCAAACGGTGTTGCAGACTGACCAGCGATTCGATGTCCAACATCTGAGTGACGTACTGACGGCAACCAGCAATCAATACGTAACAAGTTACGAACACAATCGACTGGATGTTTTCGGCAAAGGCCGGGAATACAACGAAAGCTCGGATTTCTGGTGTTCGCTCATCAAACAGATTACAATTCACGGCTATCTCGAAAAAGACGTTGATAACTACGGCATTCTGAAGCTGACCCAGCGTGGGATGAACTACATTGAAGATCCCTACCCGGTCTCGCTGTCCAAAAATCATGATTACGACAGCGAACCTGTCGACCAGAAAGAGGACGACGACAAAGACTCGTCGCCATCTTCGGGTGGAGTGGCTTATGATGCAGAACTGCTTGCTCAGCTAAAAGCGCTGCGGAAAAAGATTGCTAAAGAAAAAAATCTGCCCCCCTATGTCATCTTCCAGGACCCATCTATGGAAGAAATGTCTACTACTTACCCGACCACGCGCGAAGAGATGGCGCAGATCAACGGGGTGGGCATGGGGAAAGTGCAGAAATTTGGCCGTCCGTTCATCGACCTGATTACGAAATACGTTGAGGATAACGAGATTGAAACGGCTAAAGACGTTGTCATAAAGTCAACCGTTAATAAGTCAAAGGTTAAAATCTTCATTATTCAGCAGATTGATCGCAAGGTTGACCTGGAGGAAATCGCCGAAACAAAATCGCTCTCGATTGAGGATTTGGTCGAAGAGATTGAGCATATCTGTTATTCAGGAACCCGCCTGAACCTGGATTACTATATCAACCAGATCATGGATGAAGATCGGCAGGACGAGATTTTTGACTACTTCATGCGTGCTGAAACGGATAATATTGCCGTTGCCATGCGCGAGTTTGGAGGAGATGATTTTACCGAGCAGGAGTTGCGGTTGATGCGTATCAAATTCCTATCGGAAGTAGCCAATTAAAACAGGGGAAACAGCGATAACAAACGGAGGGTACTCAGCAGTTGATGCACTAATCTCCTTTTCTTTTTGCGGTCTCTTCTCTTCTAAAATGAATATATTAATACTGGGTTCGGGTGGGCGTGAACACGCTTTTGCATGGAAACTGTCCCAAAGCCCTCTATGTAGTGCTTTATTTGTTGCTCCGGGTAATGCTGGAACCGCTCAAGTTGCAAAGAATCTACCGGTTAATTTTACTGATTTTCCAGCTGTAGCTGCGGCAGTTCGTGAGCATAAAATAGATTTGCTTATCGTGGGGCCGGAAGAACCACTGGTAAAAGGAATCGTCGATTTTTTACGTCAGCAACCTGATTTGGCTAACTTAGGAATTGTTGGCCCGGACGCTGAAGGAGCCCAACTGGAAGGAAGTAAGGATTTTTCCAAACAGTTTATGGTACGTCACGGAGTGCCAACAGCGTCCTCCAAAACGTTCACTGCCGAAACGCTGGCCGATGGATTAGCTTATCTGGAAGCACATTCATTGCCTGTCGTTATCAAGGCGGATGGGTTAGCCGCTGGTAAGGGAGTAATCATTGCTGAAACTACCGCTGAAGCTAAAGCTGCGCTGGAAGATATGCTGGGCGGACAGAAGTTCGGCGAAGCCGGAAGCAAAGTAGTGATCGAGCAGTTTCTACGCGGAATCGAGCTATCTGTGTTTGTGCTGACCGACGGCGAGAATTACAAAATTTTACCTGAAGCAAAGGACTACAAACGTATTGGCGAAGAAGACACGGGGCCTAATACGGGGGGCATGGGAGCTGTATCGCCAGTTGTATTCGCGAACAGTTCGTTCATGGCGAAAGTAGAAGAGAAGGTAGTAAAACCAACGCTGGCTGGTCTGAAACAGGAAGGAATCCAATATAAAGGCTTTATTTTTATCGGATTGATGAAGGTAAACGGCGAGCCATACGTTATTGAATATAATGCCCGAATGGGCGACCCGGAAACGGAGGTTGTTTTGCCGCGTATTCAAACCGACTTCGCGGAACTGATGATGGCAACGGCTAAGGGTGAACTGGATCAGGTGACAGTACAGGTATCTCCGCAAACTGCCGTAACGACCGTACTGGTTTCAGGAGGTTATCCTGACGCGTATGAAACGGGAAAGGCCATTTCAGAGTTAGAACGGTTGGAAGACGTAACCGCTTTCCACGCCGGAACGACACAAAAAAATGGTTACGTGTTAACCAGCGGTGGACGAGTGCTGGCCATAACTGCACAGGCGAATTCATTGGAAAACGCTATTCGGAAATCGCAGGAGGCAGCCCGGCTGGTGCAATTTGAAGGAAAGCAGTATCGACGTGATATTGGACTTGACCTGATCCGGTATTCGGATTAATGGTGAAGGGTCCAGGGCTTAGGGTCTGGGGCTTGGAGCCGTAACTACACAAATTATGTCATGTAAATCCTGCGCAACCGGTGGGTGTGGCACCCAACGCACGACAACTGACGGAACGACAACGACCGTTGCAGGATGTGGAAGTGGCGGATGTAGCACTGGAGGTTGCAATAAACTAAACTCGTTTGACTGGCTGAGCGATATATCGATGCCAGGTCAACATGCAATGGCGGTCGTCGAAGTTAAATTCAAGGGCGGCCGTAAAGAGTATTATCGAAACGTACATCAGCTGGATCTGACGACAGGCGATTACGTAGTTGTCGAGATGCAGTCCGGGTATCACATTGGCGCTGTATCTTTGCAAGGAGAGCTGGTTCGGATACAGCTTAAGAAAAAAGGCATCAAAGTGAATGACGATACGAAAGTCATTCACCGGCTAGCTACACCAAAAGATATGGAGCGGCATGAGCAGGCTGTCCTGCGGGATTTGCCCGCTCTGTACCGATCCCGAGAAATCGTACGGGAGCTGAAGCTAAACATGAAGCTGTCGGACGTAGAATTCCAGTCGGATAACACAAAAGCTACGTTCTACTATTCGTCTGAGGAGCGGGTTGATTTTCGAGAGTTGATCAAAATGCTCGCGAGCGAGTTCAAAGCCCGGATCGAAATGCGGCAAATCAGTCTGCGGCAGGAAGCGGGTCGATTGGGTGGAATCGGCTCTTGCGGCCGCGAACTTTGCTGTTCGACCTGGCTGACTGATTTCAAAAATATTGCTACGTCGGCTGCTCGCTATCAGAATTTATCGCTGAACCCGGCTAAACTATCGGGTCAATGTGGACGGCTAAAATGTTGTTTGAATTACGAACTTGATACGTACGTCGACGCACTGCGGGATATCCCGACGATTGACAAGCCGCTGGAGACTCAGAAAGGCCGTGCTTACTTGCAGAAAACCGACATATTCCGAAAGCTGATGTGGTTTGGATACGGTGCCGAGAGTACCTGGTATCCATTACCTATTGCTCGGGTACTGGAAATTGCGAACCTAAACAAACGGGGGGTTATTCCTGAGTCATTTGATGTACTCACTCCCGTTGGTGAGAAGCAACCTGTTACAGCAGCTACGCTAAACAGCGATTTGCAAAAACTGGACGCGAAATACGCTACCCGAACAGCGAAGAAGAAAAAGAAAAAGCCGAAGGGGACAGGTGCTCCACCGAGCAATACCACCAAGGCTTCGCCAAATAACAAATAGAAAAAGACCCGGACTTGATCAAGTTCGGGTCTTTTTCTATTTGGGGGCAACGCCCGATTTAGTGGTAATAATAAACACGCCATTTCGGGCATTCTTGCCGTACATATTCTGCGCTTTGCTACCCTCAAGTTGATAAGTGGATACGACGTCTTTCTGCCGCAGAGTGCGTAACTGGTTGGCTGTTGCAGACTTTCCGTCGATCACGTAGAGGGGGCTCCCTTGAACGGTGGCTCGTAACCAGCCGGGCACTGCTTTGCCAACGGCCGGGGATTGCGCCGGAAGTGAGCTAAACGTTGTGTCCAGCATTGTACCCGGAAGAATTATAGGTTTGACACCACGTGTTGGCACAATGTTCTTGTGAACGCGAGACTTACCGGGAACAATAGTATCCGCAACTGCAGATTGCCGAGGAATCACGGGAATTATAGCTACTTCGGCTAAAGCAGCAAAACCGAAAAAAAGCAAGGCTGGCAAAAGAGAAGCAAACAGGCGCATGGCGTAAGTTGAAAGCGTTGGTTTTCACAACTTAGACAGATAATCAGGGTGTTTGTTTAATCTGTCTTCCATATCTGCTGCAACATACACTATTTATCAAAAATCTCCGGGTATACCGTTCTCAATAAAGGAGTTGATATATAGTTGTAGGTAATCTCCTCACTGTTCCGTTTGGTGAGTAGAACCAGCCCATTCTTAGCCCGGGTGTTACCCAGCCGAACAACGGCTGCCTCACCTTTATAAACCACAAGTCGCTTCAGGTTTAAAACGTGAAAATTGGCTAGTTCATCCGGGTTGATCTCCCGACCATCCAGAAAGACCACAGCGTCCCTGGCTTCTGGATAGAGAGCAAGATGAAAATCTGGGGTCATCCGAACCAGTGTATTACGTTGACCAAAGTAGCTACTCTCCATGAAGTCGTTTCGGAAATAAACGCGGTAAACACCGAACTGAGCATTAGCATCGCGCGTAATACTGGCTAATTCCTGATCACGTAATAGTTGCTGACTTTCGGCTTTGGCCAACCCCTGTAATCGATCGGGAAATTTCTCATCGACAACACCAATCTGGCAATCGCCATCGAAGCAGTGAATACCAAGCGCTGTGATGGGAGCTTCACCCAGTGGTGAGCCGACGGTAGTCTCGCTTGATCGCTTCTGGTTGTCTGCCTGTAAGCCGACCGTGATTTGTCGGATACGGCCATCCGCCATGCAATGAAGCTTATCAAAGCTAAACTGTACGTTCCGCCTGTTTAGTTCTTGCTGGAGTGTGTCCAGGTGCGCTCGGGACGTTTGCGCCGTTATGATGCCGTACCAGCCCCGGTTTGTCTCCTGGCTATAACGAGACGTATCGCTGCGAGTGAACTGACAAGCTATGCCAACGAGTACAAAGACCGAAAGGATGAGTACGTAGCGGCCAGCTGTTAGCGAACGAGCGGGTGCCTGCTGGTTCATCATTTGAATGCGACGAGAAAGCGTAGAGCCATTAAAGCGATTGCTGAACGTATACATAGCTACTTACTGTCTTCGGTGTAAATTAACAAAGCGGAATTCACGCTCTTTTTCTGCGCAGCGTCATACGTAGTTACCTTTATCACACTATACAACTGATCGACAGTCAAAGCGGTAATATCGGTCAACGTGGCGGGTTGATTGTTGATGTACAGTGGAATCAGGAGGAATTCGTTGCTTACGTAGAGACGACCATCATCCTGCCGAATGAGACCACTAGCCTTAATGGATTTATTCTGAAAAAAGACTTTCCCGAATCTGGTTCGACCACTGTTCTGCGCAAATTTCTTTTCTCCTTCGTGAATCAAATAGTCGAGACGATGCTCGGCCACGAACTGAGCTACGGCCGATTCATCGTTGTCAGCAACTTGCCGCAGTTGCGCTGGAAAAGGTGCGCCGGTTCCTCTCTTCCAGAAATCGTCTTTATCAACAGATTTTAACTGCCCCGTACCGGATTCACCAGACCGAGCACCAATGCCTACGTAGCCCGATACAGTAGGGATTGGTTTAGTTTCATCATCGGTCTCGGTGATTTGTGTTGAACCACCCTATGAGCGAATAACGGTGAAGATAAGTCGATCAATATAGGTATACAGTGGATCGTACTTGACCTCATTGAGCTGCATCGTATTACCGTAGTGGGCTAGCTCCTGCTTAAGCAGCGCGAAATCGTCCAGAGTGGTCTTGGGTGTAATGATCCAATATAAATAATCCCCCTGCTTGACTAACAAACGGGATTTTAAGGGTACTTCCGGAGTGATCTCACTGGTTTTGCGAACAGAATCAGGGCTGGTCACTACGCCCGTGGTTGCTTCGTTCAAATTTTCCTCTGGCACAGATAACTCAGGGGTAATTGTTTGTGCGGGCGAAAAACTGATTACGCGCTTCATCGGCATAGACTTATGCGAGCTTTTTAGCGCAGAGTGCTTAGTAACTATCGGACGAGTGAACGCTACTGTCACAACAAATACAATAAGAACTGCAAAAGGATACTTAAGAACTGTTAACATTGACGAACGGGTGCGGGCGATCATAGCAATGCGTATTTTTAGTTGAGACTTGTTGAAGTGGTTGCTAATCGTAGATGGAGAATCGGCCATACTAACCCGAAGCAAACTATACTGGTACGCGCGGGCATCAACCCCCTCAGACAGTACAGCCTGATCCGCACTAAATTCCAGGACTTGATGCAGTAGATGCCGGAACAGATAGATGGCTGGGTTGAACCAGAGAAAACAGCAAAGTAGGGTAGCACCTACAGTGTCCAGACTATGTTTCGACCGAACGTGAAGACGTTCATGACGAAGAATCAACTCTAACTCGTCAGCGGTATATAACATTGGGTTGATGACTACCCAATTAAAAAAAGAAAAGGGAGATTGAACGGTAGGGGAGGATACAAGAATAAAATCATCGTAGGGTTCCTGGACAGATCGACGTATCAGCCGGAGCAACGAAAAAAGCTGAATGCCGAATCGAGTCAGCAAGCCTATCAGAACGAGTCCGTATAACCACAGACCGACTTCGGTCCAAGTCAAGTCAAAAGAAGCACCCGAGTCAGCCGGCGAATCTTTTTTCACTGACTTGCTAGTCAATTGTGGGAGAACGGACTGCCGTAGGTACTCTGGTTGGACAACCTGCGCAGTGTGCTGGATAGCGGTTCGCACTGGCCGTGGACTCCAGTCGGGTAATTCTAGCAAGGGTAATGTGAATGAAGCCAAAATGCCCAACCACAGAATTAGCCGATTGACCGCAAAGAATGTTTCTTGACGGAGTAGCAGGTAGTAAGCCGCGCTCACGACCAGCAGTAGCCCATTGGCAAGCAATACATAGCGCAGGGTATCCATAGCTTTATTTTCCTTTCTCGATCATGGCCAGGATTTCCCTCAATTCGTCGGCGGAGATTTTTTCGTTCTTAGCAAAATAGCTGACCAGATCTTTGTACGAATTATCGAAGTAGTCGCCCACTACTTTCGTCAGGACAAAGCTATTTTGATAGTCCTCCTTGGTGACTAGGGCAAAATACTCGTGCGTGTTGCCGTAAGCCCGGTGACTGATGTACCCTTTTTCTTCCAGATTACGAACAATGGTCGAAACCGTATTATAATGCAATGGCGGGCTCACGAAATGTGGAACCATATCCTTGACGTAACAGGGCTCCATCTTCCAGAGAACCTGCATGACCTCTTCTTCTTTCGCGGTTAACTTTTCCATGAAGCAAACGTAAAACTATTTTTCTAGTTTCAAAACTAGTTGTGTAGTTTTTTATTGTTTGAAAAGCCAAAGTGCTCATCGTAGTTTTGGCAATTGATTCGTTTAGAATGTATGAAAAGATTAGGACTGGTACTGTTGGTCGTATCCATAGCGGCATTTAGCTGTAACACCAATGCTGTTTATAAAGAATACACCGATATCGACGAAGGGAAATGGTCAGTCAAAGAAGCTCCCTCGTTTACGTTCGAGATCAAAGACACGACCATCGCTTACAATATTTATTACAATCTGAGAAATTCGCTTTCCTACGATTACTACAACCTGTATCTAACTCGGTATCTACGCGACGAAAGTGGCAAAGAATTAGAGTCGCGGCTGGATGAACTGATCCTGATGGATCCGAAAACGGGAAAACCCACCGGCGAAGGCATTGGCGATTTGTTCGATCACAAGTTCCTGATGAAACGTAATTATCGGTTCCCCCGATCAGGAAAGTACACCATGCAACTCAAACAGTACATGCGACAGGATCCACTACTTCATATCGAAAGCGTCGGTATTACCGTAGAGAAAGCAACTCCCGCCAATTAAATCAGTAGTCGTTTGCAACCATTAATCAATTTACTGCAAAAGAACCGGCTGTTCTTTTTGTTATACGCCCTAGTGCTGGTCGTGGTTGGTCTGCTCCAGCTGAACTTCACTCAGGAGCAATTGATGCAAGTAGTGAATGTGCGAAACAGTGAGATCGCCGATGTTTTTTTTACCTATGTCACCTACATGGGTGATGGCGCTTTTTTTATCGTCATCTGTCTAATTTTACTAGCTGTCAATCAACGGGTGGGCGTAATGGCGCTGGCTAGTTTTGCGCTTTCATCTCTCACCTCGCTCTTCCTAAAATCTATAGTGTTTCCGAATTCACTGCGGCCGCTTAAGTTTTTTGAGCACTCTGCCTTTGAGTACCACATAATAAAAGGACTGGACATTTACAGCTACAACAGCTTCCCCTCAGGGCACACAACCACCGCATTTGCTGTCTTTAGTCTGCTGTCTTTTCTGGATCAGCGAAAAGGCCGGGCGTGGCTGTTTGTTTTCCTGGGCGTGCTGACGGGTTACTCTCGTGTTTACCTGTTTCAGCATTTCGTTGAGGATACTTACGTTGGTTCAATAGTCGGTACCGTATCGTCGGTAATCGTGTATCTGGCGTTGAAGAAATGGACGTTTGAGAAAACAAGCCAGCCAATTCCATAAAAAAGGCGGCCTGACTCAAGTCAGGCCGCCTGTAAAAAGGTGTCAATCGATTTTTTAGCGCAGTCGATCAGAATCGCGGACTAGCTTCTCATCCCGACGAATAAAACGATTCGCTAACGTATTAAGAACCAGCGCAGCGATAACGGCGTAAAAGCCAACTTCGAAATCCCCCTGGCTACTAGTGCTGCCGTATGACTTTCCTAAGTAGAGCGTCCGGTAGAGGATGACTCCCATAATGCCCGTTAACATTAGTGCATTAACCGCGCAAAGGCCGGTTTGGGCCAATCGGTTACGGTACTGAAAAACAGCTACCAGAGATACCAAGGCAACCAGCCCCATTAGAAGGCCCAGGTACCAAACGGACGTAACGTAGGTAGCTGGGGCGGTACGGCCGTCTACGGCCTGAACCTGGCTATATTGTAGAGCAGTCAGTTGTGCAATTTCTGGCGCCTGTGTACCTGCCTTTTCCCAGATTGGTGTTGACAGCGCGATGCCCATGGCTACAGCGATAAGAAACAAAAATATTGTCTGAACGCGTTGAATCATTGGTAATATACTTGTTTTTAGAAAGGCAAAAATAGCCTAAAATCCGATAGAGAATGAAAGCTTCACTGCGTATCATCACGACTGAAGATGGCTCCAGCACGGTAATAAATGAAACGCTGGACAAATCCTATCATTCCATCTATGGCGCACAGCAGGAATCTCAGCGGGTGTACATCGAATTGGGGCTGCTGACTGCGCTAGACAAATTCCCCGATACGGATTTATACGTGTTCGAAATGGGCTTTGGGACAGGGCTCAATGCCTTAATGACTTTACTGGAAGCCGAAAAGCGAGAGCGACTAATTCATTACGTTGCCGTCGAGACCCAACCGCTATTGCTAGACCAGGCCCGCCAGTTGAACTACAATGTATTGTTTGAAACTGATTATCTGGAGAAACTACACGATGCTCCCTGGAACAAGCCAACTGAAATCAGCCCTTTTCTAACGTTAACTAAGTGGGAGGGGAGGCTACAGGATTTTGAGACAGACCAGCGTTTTCACTTGGTCTATTATGATGCCTTCGCACCCGTATCACAACCTGAGTTGTGGGAAGAGGCCATTTTTCAGCAGATGGCTGATTTATTAAAGTCGGGAGGGCTGTTAACAACCTACTGTTCGCGCAGTTACGTGCAACGCAACATGAAAGCGGCTGGCCTGATTGTTGAGAAACATCCGGGGCCACACCATAAGCGTGAAGTCCTGCGAGCTGTAAAACCGACGTGACGCATAAAACGCTGTTGGTGAGCAAATTTTATGCAGCAACGCTACGTTATCCTCAAAACAAAAATTTCATGAGACCTCTGCTTCTTCTTTTTGCTGAATTACTCATCGCTACACTCGGCGCTCTTCGGACTACCCCACCTGACGACCCGACAAACGCCCCCAAGAAAGAGACCAAGCATGAAGTCAAGCACATCAATTGGTTGACTATCGAGGAGGCTTATAAGCTGACGCAGAAAAAGCCTAAAAAATTTGTCATCGACGTTTATACCGATTGGTGCGGCTGGTGTAAAGTCATGGATCGACAGACCTTTTCAAAACCCGCGATCATTGACTATGTCAACGAAAATTTTTACGCCGTCCGTCTGAATGCTGAACAAACGGCACCAATAACCCTGGGGCAACATACCTTCAAATACGTCGGAAGTGGTGGTCGTGGCGTACACGAGTTAGCAGCAGCCTTGATGAAAAATCAGATGAGCTACCCAACGACGGTGTTCATGGATGAGAAATTTAATCTTATTCAACCCGTACCCGGCTACATGGAGCCACGAATGTTCCACCAGATCATTACGTACTTCGGCGGTAATAACCATCAGAAGGAGCCCTTCGACCAGTTCAAAACGGGAACTTACGCTAAAGCGTACCAGACCTCATTGGCGGTCGGGAAGTAAGTTAACTTTTGGAATAAGGAGGGCATCATTTGATACTTATCTCGTATTTTTGTTATCCTTTTTTATTCCTATTAACTGATTACATGAATCAACGCTTAATGATTGTCTCGGCAATGTCATTTGCCGTTGGTCTGGCTACCGCCGGTCCGAACAAACCAACTCCTCCAGGTCCAGCCCGGACACTGCCCGCTGTTAAAACATTGGCTCCGCGCAAGTTTATCGATCCACAGAACATGGATATGTCGGTGAAGCCAGGTGATAATTTTTACCAGTACGCGAACGGAAACTGGCTGAAAAAGAACGCGGTTCCAGCCTCAAAAACATCTTGGGGGAGCTTCAACGAATTGCGGGACAAGAGTCTTGATGCGATGAAGACGCTGCTCGAAGACGCAACAAAGTCAACCACCAAAGGGCGGTTGTACCAAATGGTTGGTGATTTCTACGCGAGCGGTATGGATAGTGTAACGCTCGAGAAACAGGGTTTTGATCCTATTAAACCCGAACTGGCCCGAATCGACAAAGTCAACAACAAAACGGCTTTCCTGGATGAACTGGCTTATCAGCGCACGCAGGGAAACGGAATGCTGTTTAGTTTTTACGTAGGTCAGGATCGCAAAAACGTCAACAAATACCTGCCGCAGTTTGGTCAGGGCGGCACGTCGCTTCCAGACCGGGACTACTACCTGAAAAACGATGCTCGTAGCCAGAAAGTCCGCGATGCGTACCGGGACAACGTAACGAAAATGTTTACGCTGATTGGTGAGGAGCCGACGCAGGCATCTCAGGATGCGGATGTTATAGTCCGTCTTGAAACAGCGCTGGCTAAAGCGCAGATGGCACGCGTTGAAATGCGTGATCCGTACAAAACGTACAACAAACTGACCGTAGCCCAACTCAGCCAGAAAACCCCAGGTATTAACTGGGCCGATCAACTGGTCAAATATGGCGTGAAAGGTCAGGATACGGTACTGGTGCAGAGTCCATCCTTTTACGTCGCCGTTGATAGCTTGATCACGGCTACGCCTGTTGAAGATCTACGCACGTACATGCGCTGGAACATCGTAAAAGGAGCTGCACCTTATTTGAGTGATGCATTCGTTAAGCAGAATTTTGCTTTCTCCCGCGTTTTGAGCGGGCAGAAGGAGCAAACGCCCCGTTGGCAGCGTGTTAGTGGGCTGATTGATGGAACACTGGGTGATCTGCTGGGTCAGCTTTACGTTCAGCGCTACTTCAAACCCGAAGCCAAGCAACGCATGTTGACACTGGTAGATAATCTGGAAGCGTCCTACAAAGAACACATCAAGAATCTGGATTGGATGAGCGACGAAACCAAAAAGCGGGCTTTGAATAAGCTGACGTCGTTCAAACGGAAAATTGGCTATCCTGACAAATGGAAAGCTTACGAAGGGGTTAACATTAGCCGGAATGATCTTTACGGAAACGTAAAGTCGGTCAGCAAATGGTCGTACAACTACATGATTAATCGACTTGGTAAACCCGTCGATAAAACAGAGTGGGGAATGACGCCACCAACGGTTAACGCTTACTACAGTCCGGTCAACAACGAGATCGCGTTTCCTGCTGCTATTCTACAATTTCCATTCTTCGATTTCGAAGCGGATGACGCGATCAACTATGGTGGAATAGGCGCGGTTATAGGTCACGAAATGACCCACGGTTTCGATGATTCAGGTCGTCAGTACGATGCTGACGGTACACTCCGTGATTGGTGGTCGAAAGACGACGCCGACAACTTCAAAAAACGGGCTGATCAGGTTAAAGAGCAGTTCTTCGGCTTTAAAGTGCTTGACTCAATCAAAGTAAATGGGCAGTTGACACTCGGCGAAAACCTGGCTGACTTAGGCGGGCTGGCAATTGCTTACGATGCCTTCAAAAAGACGGCGCAGGGTAAATCGAAAACGAAAATTGATGGCTTTACGCCCGATCAACGTTTCTTCCTGTCGTGGGCACAGGTATGGCGTATCAACGTATTACCCGAGACCCAGGCCCAACTGATTCTGACCGATCCACACGCACCAGGTATGTACCGCTGTAATGGACCTGTGTCGAATATTGATGCCTGGTATCAAGCCTTCAACATTCAGCCGGGCGACAAAATGTATAAGTCGAAAGACGAACGTATCAGAGTCTGGTAAACCAGCTCGAACAAGCAAAAAGCCGCGCTCCTATCCAGGAGCGCGGCTTTTTGCTTGTTCAAAGAATTATCGATTGTGAGAAATGCATAGTTTGCATCTTTGATAAGCGACCGAATCCTAATAACTGCCTCTCCCATGCGATCAATCTATCTGCTAGCCGCTCTTACACTACTGCAACTGGCCTGCCAGACAAAGCCTAAAAAAGAAGACGCTACTAAAACAGAAACAGCGCAGGTTGACAGTGCTAGCGCATTGGCAAAACGACCCACGGCTGAGTCTCCTCGTTCAGCAGCTGATCGACTAGTACGCGCGCTCTACTTCGAGCACAGCAAAGAAGACAATCCCTTTCGGGAGAAAAATCGATCGCTGATTGAGGACTATTTTAGTCAATCAACTGCTGAATTGATCTGGAAGAACGGAGACAAACTTAAACCATCGAAGAATAATCCGCTGTACAATGCTCCTGATGCGAGTGTAAAAAAGATGTGGGTAGAACCCGCAGCTGTTGGAGGAAGCCGGGCTATTGTTTACGTAACGTTTGAAAACAATGGTAAGCCTGAAGAGATAAAGGTTGATTTACAGCAGCAGAAAGGGCGCTGGTACATAACAGACATGCTGTATCCAGATGGTAAACAACTAACTCAATTGATTAGGTAAGAGGGAGTTGAGCAACGCTAAACGTATACATTCGAGAAATCCCAAAATTATTTTTGAACAACCTGTTGACAACAATTCAAAATCGTGTAATTTTGCAACTCCAAACCCGGAAGAGGGGATGGGCAAAGTTCTTTAACAGTTTATTTGGGGAGTTTCCAGAGTGGCCAAATGGATCAGACTGTAAATCTGCTGGCGTACGCCTTCGGAGGTTCGAATCCTCCACTCCCCACCAAAAAATTGTTCGTTTCTTTTAGGGCGAACAATTTTTTTGCGGAAGTAGCTCAATTGGTAGAGCGATAGCCTTCCAAGCTATAGGTTGCGGGTTCGAGACCCGTCTTCCGCTCAATTGATAGAGCGATAGCCTTACAGGCTGTAGATTGTGACTGAGGTAATATATCACTTCGGTAGTCGTCTTCCGCTCTGGTTCTAGTACAATCAGCCGTTATAGCTCAGCGGTAGAGCACTTCCTTGGTAAGGAAGAGGTCCGGGGTTCAAGTCCCCGTAACGGCTCAAGACTTCTTCGTGAAGTCTTTTTGAGTTTTAAGCCAAAAGGCATCAAACCTCGTAGGGGATGATCTCAACATGGCTTAACTGACGTTCAGCGAGTTCATCTAAAACAAAAACAGTTCACAATAGCGTTTTAAAAACATGGCAAAAGAGAATTTTGACCGCTCGAAACCGCACGTAAACATCGGTACGATTGGTCACGTTGACCACGGTAAAACGACGCTGACGGCTGCCATTACGAAAGTGCTGGCCGAAAAGGGTCTGGCCGCAATTCGGGACTTCTCCTCGATTGACAACGCTCCTGAAGAAAAAGAGCGTGGTATCACCATCAATACATCGCACGTTGAGTACGCGACAGCTAACCGTCACTACGCTCACGTTGACTGCCCAGGCCACGCTGACTATGTGAAAAACATGGTGACGGGTGCTGCGCAAATGGACGGTGCTATCCTTGTAGTTGCTGCTACGGATGGCCCAATGCCACAAACTCGTGAGCACATCCTGCTGGCCCGCCAGGTAGGTGTACCCCAGCTGGTGGTGTTCATGAACAAAGTGGATATGGTTGACGATCCAGAGCTGCTCGAACTCGTTGAGATGGAAATCCGCGAGCTGTTAAGCTTCTATAACTTCGACGGTGACAACATTCCTGTAATTCAAGGTTCAGCCCTGGGTGGTCTGAACGGCGATGCTCAGTGGGTTAAAACCATCGAAGAGCTGATGGACAACGTTGATAGCTTCATCCCACTGCCTCCACGTCAGACGGATCTTCCGTTCTTGATGCCGGTAGAGGACGTATTCTCGATCACAGGTCGTGGTACGGTTGCAACGGGTCGTATCGAACGGGGTGTTATCAACTCGGGCGAACCAGTTGAGATCCTGGGTATGGGTGCTGAGAACCTGAAATCAGTTGTAACGGGTGTTGAAATGTTCCGAAAAATTCTGGACCGTGGAGAAGCCGGTGACAACGTAGGTCTGCTGCTCCGTGGTATTGAGAAAACCGATATCCGTCGTGGTATGGTTATCTGCAAACCAGGTTCGGTAACCCCACACATGAAGTTCAAAGCTGAGGTTTATGTACTGTCGAAAGAAGAAGGTGGTCGTCACACCCCATTCTTTAACAAGTACCGTCCGCAGTTCTACTTCCGTACCACCGACGTAACGGGCGAGATTTCGCTGCCAGCTAACGTTGAGATGGTAATGCCAGGTGATAACATCACTATCGAAGTAAATTTGATCAACAAGATCGCTATGGAAAAAGGTCTTCGTTTCGCTATCCGCGAAGGTGGCCGTACCGTAGGTGCTGGTCAGGTAACGGAGATTCTTGACTAAGTAAATAATTGAAAAACAAGTGCATTTCTAACGAGGTGCACTTGTTTTTTTTGATATTATTTCGGAGTTTTGCAGTCCGTTACAGAAGCACGCTGTAGTGGACTTTTCTAGATATACTGATTCAGTAATCTATACGGGTGTAGTTCAAGGGTAGAATAGCGGTCTCCAAAACCGTTGATGGGAGTTCGAATCTCTCCACCCGTGCCAATCCTTTACATACAATGGATAAGTTTATCTCGTTTCTGAAGTACTCCTGGGAGGAAGTTCAGCATAACGTGACTTGGCCAAAATTCAGCGATCTGCAGTCCAGTTCAACGCTGGTACTCGTAGCTTCGCTCATTTTTGCGCTATTGGTCGGTGTTATCGATTTAGTGTTTGAGAACGCATTGAATGTGTTCTACACGTCGTTCTAAGCACGGCTTATCTGGGCGACTACAGAGACTGTAGTTGAAACAGGTAGACTACCAAAACTCGAAAGCATGAGCGGCATACAATGGTACGTCATTCGGGCAGTTTCTGGTCAGGAGAAGAAAATCAAATCTTACCTTGACAATGAGATTATCCGTCAGAATCTGGACGATGTTATTCCGCAGGTTCTAATACCAGCGGAAAAGGTGTATGAAATGCGTAACGGTAAAAAGCGCGTTCGGGAAAAATCATTCTTTCCTGGCTACATCCTGATTTCGGCTGACCTTGGTAACAACCGGGCGCTCGACATGATTCTGAATATGCCCGGTGTTCTTGGTTTTCTTGGAAACTCACAGGTAGGAACAACGTCCAAGATTCCCGTACCGCTTCGGCAAGCTGAAGTAAACCGGATTCTGGGGAAAGTAGATGAAGAAGCACAGGAAGTAGCGGCTCCAACGGTTGCTTACGTAAAAGGCGAGTCGATCAAAGTTGTTGACGGCCCATTCAGCGGGTTCATTGGTACTGTAGAAGAAGTTTTTGACGACCGGAAGAAACTGAACGTCGTCGTAAAAATATTTGGCCGGAGTACTCCGGTAGAACTCAGTTACGCACAAGTAGAGAAGGAAGCCTAGTTGATTCAACTGGATTTCCGAGACGCGGCATCTTTTGCTTCCCTCTGAAGATGACCCGTCAGCAAGAGTTGATTTGGTGCGAGAGTAGTGCGGGCTGGTTATGTGACTAACTGGCTAGAAACTCAAGCACCAGCGGGGCCGCCCGTGCGGTCGTAACTAATATTACCACAATGGCAAAAGAAGTAGGTGGCTATGTAAAGCTGCAAGTCAAAGGTGGACAGGCTAATCCGTCTCCGCCAATTGGTCCTGCGCTGGGTTCCAAGGGTTTGAACATCATGGAATTCTGCAAGCAGTTCAATGGACGGACGCAGGATAAGGTTGGTACGGTGTTGCCAGTTTTAATTACGTATTACAAGGACAAGTCCTTTGATTTCGTCATTAAAACTCCTCCTGCACCAATCCTTCTGTTGGAAGCGGCCAAACTGAAAGGTGGTTCTGCTCAGCCGAACCGCAATAAAGTTGGGTCGGTTACGTGGGACCAGATCCGGACAATTGCTGAAACCAAAATGCCTGATTTAAATGCATTTACGGTTGAATCGGCAATGCGTCAGGTTGCAGGTACCGCTCGCAGCATGGGGATTACGGTGACGGGTGCATCACCCTTCGAAAACTAATAGACTTGCCTAGGCAAATACACAAATGGCTAAGTTAACGAAAAAACAAAAAGAAGCATTAACGAAGTACGATGCTACGAAAGAATACTCGCTGGAACAAGCAGCTGATATTCTGAAGCAGATTTCGTATACTAAGTTCGATGCTTCGGTGGATATTGACGTCCGGTTAGGCGTTGACCCGCGTAAAGCCGACCAGATGGTTCGTGGCGTTGCTACGTTGCCGCATGGTACGGGTAAAACGGTTCGCGTTCTGGTGCTTTGCACACCGGATAAGGAGAACGAAGCGAAAGAAGCAGGTGCTGACTTCGTAGGGCTGGACGATTACATTCAGAAGATCGAACAAGGCTGGACGGACGTTGACGTGATTATCACGATGCCGAACGTAATGGCTAAAGTTGGTCGTTTGGGTAAAGTTCTGGGTCCTCGTGGGCTGATGCCGAACCCAAAATCGGGTACGGTTACGCCTGACGTAGCAAAAGCTGTTCGTGAGGTGAAGGCTGGTAAAATCGACTTCAAAGTTGATAAAACTGGTATCATTCACACCAGTATTGGTAAAGTATCGTTCACGCCAGAAAAACTGGCTGAAAACGCACAGGAAGTGATCGCTACGTTAATGCGCCTGAAGCCTTCTTCGGCTAAAGGTACGTACGTAAGAACGATCAACCTGTCGAGCACGATGAGTCCGGGAGTAACGATTGATAAAGGCACAGTAGCCGGTATTTAAGCCATGAAGCGCGAGGACAAAGGAGCAATTATTGCGGAACTGACTGAAAAGTTTCAGACGGTCCCCTTCTTCTACATCACGGAAGCCAATGGCATGACGGTTGCTGAAACCAACAATCTACGTCGGATGGCTTTTGAGCGGGGCATCGAGTACAAAGTGGTGAAAAACACATTCATCAAAAAAGCACTCGAAACCCTGGATACGGATTACACTCCGTTCAACGATACGGTACTGCATGGTCAGTCTGCGGTGATGTTTCACCCAGAGAATGGCAAAGCACCGGCTCAATTAATCAAAGAGTTTCGTAAAACCAGTGATAAACTGCAATTAAAGGGAGCGTCGATTGACTATAGCATCTTCGTTGGTGCTGATCAACTTGATACCCTGATTGCGCTGAAAAGCAAACAAGAGCTTATCGGCGAAATCATCGGTCTCTTACAATCGCCTGCCAAAAACGTTATCTCTGGTCTTCAGAGCGGTGGTAACAAACTGGCTGGTATTCTCAAAACGCTGTCGGAGCGGGAAGAGCAAGCTTAATTTTCCGACAATCAATTTTCTATCATCGTATCACAATCAAATTAAAATACTAAAATGGCAGATTTGAAAGCGTTCGCCGAGCAGCTTGTAAGCCTGACAGTTAAAGAAGTTAACGAACTGGCTACTATCCTGAAGGATGAGTATGGTATTGAGCCGGCTGCTGCCGCTCCAGTAATGGTAGCTGGTGGTGGTGCTGGTGCCGATGCTCCGGCTGCTGCTGCTGAAAAAACGTCTTTCGACGTTATTCTGAAAGCTCCTGGTGCTGGTAAACTGGCAGTTGTAAAACTGGTTAAAGATCTGACGGGCCTGGGTCTGAAAGAAGCTAAAGAACTGGTTGACAGCGCACCGAAACCAGTGAAAGAAGGCGTTGCTAAAGATGAAGCAGAAGCTCTGCGGAAACAACTCGAAGAAGCTGGCGCTGAAGTAGAAGTTAGGTAAGCAGCCGCTTTATTGGGATATGCTCCAAACAGGGGAGGCCAGACCAACGTCTGGTCTTTTCCTGTTTGGAGACTTTTTTGTCTATGCCCTTGCAAAAGACAAACTTATTCGTATTGCCTTACGTTGTCTATTCACGCTCCCTGGGTTGGGTCACATCCCGGGCCTGGATGACCGCTTAGTTCGAGTCGCATTGTGAAAGAATATAATGCACTCATAGAGAATCGGTTACGCAACTAAACAGAGTACAATCTTGGCTACAAACGCGAAAATCAGTACGCGCAAAAATTTTGCGACGATTCAGCCAGTGATTGGATATCCCGATTTCCTGGATATTCAAGTAAAATCATTCAAAGACTTTTTCCAGCTCGATACACCCTCGAACCAGCGTTCGGAGGAAGGGCTGTTTAAAGTATTTCAGGAAAACTTCCCAATCTCTGACTCCCGTGAGAATTTCAAGCTGGAGTTCATTGATTATTCTGTTGATCCTCCAAAATACTCGGTTGACGAGTCGATTGATCGAGGATTGACCTATTCTGTTCCACTAAAAGCCAAACTGCGTCTTTCGAACAACGATCCTGATAACGAGGATTTCGAAACGATCGAGCAGGAGGTTTTTCTTGGTAACATTCCGTACATGACGGAAAAAGGTTCGTTCGTCATTAACGGAGCAGAGCGGGTTATTGTTTCTCAATTACACCGCTCGCCTGGTGTGTTTTTCTCGATGAGTAAACACACTAATGGTACAAAGTTATACTCTGCCCGGATTATTCCATTCAAAGGTTCCTGGATTGAGTTCTCGACTGACGTTAATAACGTCATGTATGCATACATTGACCGGAAAAAGAAATTCCCGGTCACAACATTGTTACGGGCCATCGGCTTCGGATCAGATAAGGATATTCTAGATCTGTTTGGTCTGTCGGAAGAGGTACCTGCAACACCAGCTAACCTGAAAAAAGCAATCGGTCGTCGTCTGGCTGCCCGGGTGTTAAAAACCTGGACGGAAGACTTCGTTGACGAGGATACAGGCGAAGTTGTATCGATTAGCCGAAACGAAGTCCTGCTGGAGCGGGATTCGGCGATCTCGGTTGACGATATTGAAACGATTACAGAGTCAGGCCAAAAATCGGTCATCCTGCATAAGGAAGATATGAACATGGCTGATTACAACATCATCTACAATACACTGCAGAAAGATAGCTCAAACTCGGAAAAAGAGGCTGTTGAGCAAATCTACCGGCAGTTACGTAACGCTGATGCGCCGGATGAACAAACCGCTCGTGAAATTATTCAGAGCCTGTTCTTCTCGGATAAGCGGTACGATTTGGGTGATGTAGGTCGTTATCGGATCAACAAAAAACTTGGTCTAGATATATCGTCAGATATGAAGGTATTGACCACGGAAGATATCGTATCGATCGTGAAATACCTGATCGGCCTGATCAACTCGAAAGCTGTTGTCGATGATATTGACCACCTGAGCAACCGGCGTGTCCGGACAGTAGGTGAGCAGTTGTACGCTCAGTTTGGTGTTGGTCTTGCCCGGATGGCGCGGACGATCAAAGAACGGATGAACGTTCGGGATAACGAAGATTTTAAACCTGTTGACCTGATTAACGCCCGTACGCTGTCGTCGGTGATCAACTCGTTCTTTGGAACGAACCAGCTGTCGCAGTTCATGGACCAAACCAACCCATTGGCCGAAGTGACGCACAAGCGTCGTATGTCAGCACTGGGACCTGGTGGTCTGTCACGCGAACGGGCTGGTTTTGAGGTTCGTGACGTACACTATACGCACTACGGTCGTCTGTGTACCATCGAAACACCGGAAGGACCAAACATCGGTCTGATCTCTTCGCTTTGCGTGTACGCAAAGATTAATAGCATGGGCTTCATCGAAACTCCGTACCGAATCATTGAAAACGGTAAGGTATCGATGGACAAGCCGGTGATGTATCTGACGGCAGAAGAAGAAGATACCCACTACATCGCTCAGGCAAACGCCGACATCGATAACAAAGGTAACTTCCAGGTTGATCGTCTGAAAGCTCGTTTTGAGGGTGACTTCCCGATTGCTGAGCCACAGAACGTAACGTTCATGGACATCGCGCCAAACCAGATCGTATCGGTTGCCGCTTCCATGATTCCGTTCCTAGAGCATGACGATGCTAACCGGGCCCTGATGGGATCGAACATGCAGCGCCAAGCCGTGCCACTGTTGCGCCCAGAAGCTCCGATCGTTGGTACGGGACTGGAAGGCCGCGTGGCTGTTGATTCACGGACGCTAGTTATTGCCGAAGCTGACGGTATGATCGAATTTGTTGATTCGACCAAAATTGTAGTTCGCTACAATCTGGACGACGATCAAATGGCCGTTACGTTCGATGAAGATCGAAAAACGTACAACCTGATCAAGTTCCGCCGGACGAACCAAGATACCTGTATCAACCTAAAACCAACCGTGCTGAAAGGCCAGAAGGTGAAAAAAGGTGATGTGCTTTGCGAAGGTTATGCGACGCAGGCAGGTGAACTGGCATTGGGCCGGAACATGAAAGTGGCCTTCATGCCATGGCAGGGTTACAACTTCGAGGATGCTATCGTGATTTCGGAACGCGTTGTGCGGGAAGATATTTTCACGTCGATTCACATTGAAGAGTTTGAACTGGAAGTTCGTGATACGAAGCGGGGAGAAGAGGAACTGACCTCTGAGATTCCAAACGTAAGCGAAGAAACGGTTCGTAACCTGGATGAGAATGGTATCGTTCGGGTTGGTACCGAAGTGAAAGAAGGTGATATCCTGATCGGTAAAATCACACCGAAAGGAGAAAGCGATCCAACGCCTGAAGAAAAACTGCTGCGTGCCATCTTTGGTGATAAAGCAGGTGACGTGAAAGATGCCTCGAAAAAGGCACCACCGTCCCTCAAAGGTGTTGTTATCGATACCAAGCTATTTGCTCGTCCGGCCAAAGAAGACCGGGGTAAGCATAAGGAAGAAGTTAAAGTGCTGATGAAAAAATACGGCCGTGAGTTGAATGACTTCCGGGCTCGTATGATCGACAAAATGGTGACACTGCTTGATGGCCAAACCAGCCAGGGAGTAAAACACAAGTTTGGTGATGAAATCGTTAGCAAAGGCGTCAAGTTCAACCGGAAAAACATCACGGATAACCTGTTTCCTGACCGGAACCCGTACCGGGATGAAAGTGGCTATGCCGTACCGGAAGAAGCTAATCTGCTGGTTGATCTGGACCTGAGTAACTGGACCGAGGACGATAAAATGAACCAGATGATTGTATCGCTGGTGAAAAACTATAACAATCGTCGGAGCGAAATTACGGGCCGGTTCAAGCGCGAGCGGTTTACCCTCGAAGTGGGTGATGAACTGCCAGCAGGTATCGTGAAACTGGCTAAAGTTTACATCGCTAAGAAGCGTAAGCTGAAAGTGGGTGATAAAATGGCTGGTCGTCACGGTAACAAAGGGGTTGTTGCCCGGATCGTTCGTGACGAAGACATGCCGTTCCTGGAAGATGGAACGAAAGTGGATATCGTACTGAACCCACTTGGCGTACCATCCCGGATGAACCTGGGTCAGATCTATGAAACCGTATTAGCATGGGCTGGTCAGAAACTGGATCGCAAGTATGCTACGCCGATCTTCGACGGAGCTACCGAACAACAGGTTGCTGACGAACTGGACGCAGCTGGTCTGCCATCCTTCGGCCGCACGTACCTATACAATGGTCTGACGGGTGAGCGTTTTGATCAGAAGGTAACAGTGGGTATCATCTACATGCTGAAACTGGGTCACCTGGTTGATGACAAGATGCACGCCCGTTCGATCGGACCATACTCGCTTATTACGCAACAGCCGCTGGGTGGTAAAGCCCAGTTCGGTGGTCAGCGCTTCGGTGAGATGGAGGTTTGGGCACTGGAAGCCTTCGGTGCGTCGAACATCCTTCAAGAAATCCTGACCGTTAAATCGGATGACGTAGTTGGCCGTGCGAAAGCTTACGAAGCAATCGTAAAAGGCGAAAACCTGCCAAAACCGAACATTCCGGAGTCATTCAACGTACTTGTCCACGAGTTACGTGGTCTGGCACTTGAAATTACATTAGAGTAAGGAGCATAGAGGAAAGGGAGACCAAAGAAGGGATGATCAAAGTCTGCTTCTCTGGTCTCCCGCTCCTCCTTCCTCCCTTTTCTCCTTTTAAATAAAACCTCCAACCAATGTCGTTCAAAAAGAACAAGAAACTCAATAGCGATTTCCAGAGCGTGACGATCAGCCTGGCTTCGCCCGAGTCCATTCTGGAGAGTTCCTACGGCGAAGTGACACAGCCGGAGACTATTAACTACCGGACGTACAAACCTGAGATGGGTGGCTTGTTCTGCGAGCGCATCTTCGGGCCTGTAAAAGACTGGGAGTGTCACTGTGGAAAGTACAAGCGGATTCGTTACAAAGGCATTATCTGCGATCGTTGTGGCGTAGAAGTGACCGAGAAAAAAGTTCGTCGGGAGCGGATGGGGCACATCGAACTGGTGGTTCCCGTTGCGCACATCTGGTATTTCCGCAGCTTACCAAACAAAATTGGTTACCTGCTGGGTCTATCGACCAAAAAGCTGGATCAGATCATTTATTACGAGCGGTACATTGTTGTTCAGCCTGGCGTAAAAGCGGAGGATGGTATCAACCAACTCGACTTCCTAACGGAAGATGAGTATTTGGACATCATGGATAAGCTGCCAAGCAGCAATCAACACCTCGACGACAAAGACCCGAACAAATTCATCGCTAAGATGGGGGCCGAAGCGTTGGAGATGCTGCTGTCACGCGTAAATCTGGATGAATTGTCGTACTCGTTACGTCACGCTGCCGCTACGGATACGTCGCAGCAACGGAAAGCAGAAGCGCTGAAGCGGCTTAAAGTTGTTGAAGCGTTCCGGGAAGCTAATGGCCGTATCGAAAACCGTCCGGAGTGGATGGTGATCAAAATGGTACCGGTTATTCCTCCCGAACTGCGTCCACTTGTCCCTCTTGATGGTGGTCGGTTTGCTACGTCCGATTTGAATGATCTGTATCGTCGGGTTATTATCCGGAACAACCGTTTGAAACGCCTGATCGAGATCAAAGCGCCGGAAGTAATTCTGCGGAACGAAAAGCGGATGCTGCAGGAAGCTGTTGACTCGCTGTTCGATAACTCGCGGAAAGTCAACGCCGTTCGCTCGGAAGGTAACCGGGCCCTGAAGTCGCTGTCGGACATGCTGAAAGGTAAGCAGGGACGGTTCCGTCAAAACCTGCTTGGTAAGCGTGTTGACTACTCAGGTCGTTCGGTAATTGTCGTAGGACCAGAACTGAAACTGCACGAGTGTGGTCTGCCGAAAGACATGGCCGCTGAGCTGTTCAAACCGTTCGTTATCCGGAAGCTCATTGAGCGGGGTATCGTGAAAACGGTAAAATCGGCGAAGAAAATCGTTGACCGGAAAGACCCCGTTATCTGGGATATTCTGGAAAACGTATTGAAAGGTCACCCTGTCCTGCTGAACCGGGCTCCAACGCTTCACCGTCTGGGTATCCAGGCGTTCCAGCCAAAACTGATCGAAGGGAAAGCTATCCAGCTGCACCCACTCGTCTGTACGGCTTTCAACGCTGACTTTGACGGTGACCAGATGGCTGTTCACGTACCACTGGGTCAGGAAGCCGTTCTTGAAGCCTCGCTGCTGATGCTGGCTTCGCACAACATCCTGAACCCTGCCAACGGCGCGCCGATTACGGTACCGTCGCAGGACATGGTACTTGGTCTGTATTACGTAACGAAAGGTCGTAAGAGCATTCCTGAGTACCCAATCGTGGGTGAAGGCATGACGTTCTACGGTGCTGAAGAAGTTATCATCGGTATCAACGAAGGTCGTGTATCGAAGCACGCCAACATCAAGTGCCGGGTGAAGGTCCGGGATGAGAACGGCGAGCTGGTATATAAAGTAATCGATACGGTTGCTGGTCGGTTGTTGTTCAACCAGGCTGTACCGGAAGAGGTTGGTTATATCAACGAACTGCTGACGAAGAAGAAACTTCAGCAAATCATTGCGCTGATCTTCAAAATCTCGGGTGGTGCCCGTACGGCACAATTCCTTGATGAGATCAAAGAACTTGGTTTCCAGATGGCCTTCAAAGGCGGTCTGTCGATCGGTCTGAGTGACGTAATGATTCCAGAAGCCAAACAAGGTCTGGTTGACGAAGCGAAAGCGGAAGTACAGAGCGTTTGGGATAACTACCTGATGGGTCTGATTACGGAGAACGAACGTTACAACCAGGTTATCGATATCTGGACGCGCGTGAACTCCCGTCTAACCGAGACGCTGATGAAGCAGCTCGAAGCCGATCAGGGTGGTTTCAACTCGATCTACATGATGATGCACTCAGGCGCCCGTGGTTCCCGTGAGCAGATTCGTCAGCTGGGCGGTATGCGGGGTCTGATGGCTAAGCCACAGAAAAACCTGCAGGGCTCGGTTGGTGAGATCATCGAAAACCCGATCCTCTCGAACTTCAAAGAAGGTCTTGACGTATTGGAGTACTTCATCTCGACGCACGGTGCGCGGAAAGGTCTGGCTGATACGGCTCTGAAAACGGCCGATGCTGGTTACCTAACCCGTCGTCTGCATGACGTAGCACAGGACGTTATTATCAGCGAAGACGATTGCGGTACGTTACGTGGTCTGCAGGTATCGGCTCTCAAGGACAACGAGGATATCGTTGAGCCTCTGTCGGAGCGGATTCTGGGCCGTACAACGGTACACGACATCTTCGATCCGCTGAAGAAAGATGAAGAAGGCAAACCACTCAAACTGATTGGTTCTGGTGAACTGATCACGGAAGAGATTGCCGCTGCTATTGACGAAACCAGCATTGAAACAGTTGAAATTCGTTCGGTACTGACGTGCGAATCTCGTCGTGGAGTTTGTGCTAAGTGTTACGGACGTAACCTGGCATCAGGCCGGATGGTCGACATCGGTGAAGCAGTAGGTGTTATTGCCTCGCAGTCGATTGGTGAGCCTGGTACGCAGCTGACGCTTCGTACCTTCCACGTGGGTGGTACGGCCTCGAACATCGCGGTCGATGCGTCGATCAAAGCGAAATTCGATGGTCTGATCGAGTTTGAAGAAATGCGTACGGTTGAATCGGAAGATTCTGAAGGAAACCCACAGACGGTCGTTATGGGCCGCTCGGGTGAAGTTCGGATTGTTAATCCAGAAGACCGTAACCAAGTTCTGATCAGCAATAACGTTCCTTACGGTGCGTTCCTGCGGGTGAAAGATGGGGATATCGTTAGCAAAGGCGACGATATCTGCGCATGGGATCCTTATAACGCCGTTATCCTGTCCGAGCTGACGGGTACGCTGACGTTTGACGCGATTGAAGATGGTATTACCTACCGTGAAGAGTTCGACGAACAGACGGGCTTCCAGGAAATGGTAATCATCGAAAGCCGCGATAAAGCAAAAAACCCAGCTATCGTTGTTCAAGGGACAACGACGATGACACTGCACCTGCCGGATGCTGACGCATCGGGTAAACTTCAGAAGAGCTATAACTTACCTGTAGGTTCTCGTCTGGTTGTTAAAACAGGTCAGTCGATCAAAGCTGGTCAACCACTGGCGAAGATTCCACGTAACGTTGGTAAAACCCGCGACATCACGGGTGGTCTGCCACGGGTAACGGAATTGTTCGAAGCACGTAACCCATCAAACCCAGCTGTTGTTAGCGAAATCGATGGTGTTGTAACCTATGGTACGATCAAACGGGGTAACCGGGAGATCTTCATCGAGTCGAAAGACGGTACGAAGAAGAAGTACCTTGTACCCCTGTCGAAGTTTATCCTTGTCCAGGATAATGACTTCGTACGGGCTGGCGCTCCGCTGTCAGATGGTGCCATTACGCCGAGCGACATCCTTGCCATCAAAGGGCCAACGGCCGTTCAGGAGTATTTGGTAAATGAAATTCAGGAAGTATACCGCCTGCAAGGGGTAAAAATCAACGATAAACACATCGAGGCTATCGTACGCCAGATGATGCAGAAAGTTGAAATTATCGACTCGGGTGATACCAACTTCCTCGAAGGCCAAGTAGTTGATAAATGGTCTTTCCGTGAAGAGAACGATAAAGTTCTTGACGCAAAAGTCGTTGTCGACGCTGGTGATTCGGAGAACTTCAAACCAGGTATGATCGTAACGAGCCGTCGTCTACGGGATGAGAACTCAAGCCTGAAACGTCGTGACCTCGCTCTAGTGCAGGTACGTGATGCTATGGCTGCCGTTTCTCAGCCTACGTTGATGGGTATTACCCAATCATCGCTTGGTACCGATAGCTTTATCTCAGCGGCTTCCTTCCAGGAAACGACGAAAGTACTGAGTGAAGCGTCGATCCGCGGTAAACGTGATACGCTCGAAGGGCTGAAAGAAAACGTGATCGTTGGTCACCTGATCCCGGCCGGTACGGGTATCCGTCGCTACCAAAATGCGATTGTTGGCTCGAAAGAGGAACTGGAAACGGTTACCGAATCACGCGAACAATTTGCTCGTAGTAAGAAACGGGCAACGGTCTAATACGTAGCGAATTATATTTTACGGAGCGCCCCGGTTGGAAACGACCGGGGCGTTTCTTGTAAATGTATATTTTTGTAAAAAGAGCCCAACTATGAATTCTCAATCCCAGACCCCAGAAGGTTCTATCGACGTAGAACTTAGTGAAGATATTGCCGAAGGTACTTACGCCAATCTGGCAATGATTGCTCACTCAAACAGCGAATTTATCCTGGATTTTATTCGACTAATGCCGGGTGTTCCCAAAGCCAAGGTGAAAGCCCGAATTATTCTAACGCCGGAACATGCCAAACGGCTTCTGGATGCACTTCGTGAGAACATTAGCCGGTACGAAGAAGCTAACGGAGGCATCAATGAGCCAAACGATACGTTTCGATTTCCGGGCGGTGGTTACGGCGGGCCAGTTGGTCAAGCTTAACCGAAAATCTAACGGCTTTAGGTTTGACTTTCAACGGGTTTTGCCTATCTTTGCACCTCAAAATTCGGGAAGACTGTTTTTTTGTAACCAATTATCAAATGCCTACTATACAACAACTAGTGCGTAAAGGCCGCGAGAAGCTTGAATTCAAGTCGAAATCGCCGGCTCTTGACGCATGCCCACAACGTCGGGGCGTGTGCACGCGTGTGTACACCACGACACCGAAGAAGCCAAACTCGGCTCTTCGTAAAGTTGCCCGGGTTCGTTTGACGAACGGTCGGGAAGTTAACGCCTACATTCCAGGTGAAGGCCATAACCTACAGGAGCACTCAATCGTACTGATTCGTGGTGGTCGGGTTAAAGATTTGCCAGGGGTACGTTACCACATCGTTCGTGGCGCTCTGGATACGGCTGGTGTAAACGGTCGTCTGCAAAGCCGCTCGAAATACGGTGCGAAACGTCCGAAGCCAGGTCAAGCTCCTGCTGCTGGAAAAGGTGCACCGGCTAAGAAGAAAAAGTAATTAATCAGACTGCCCGTTGAGAAATACGGCAGAGTAAGATCAAAAATCTGAAGAAATCATGAGAAAGGCGAAACCGCCCAAGCGTTACGTATTACCCGATCCTAAGTATAAGGAGGTTCTCGTAACCAAATTTGTTAACAACCTGATGTACGAAGGCAAGAAAAGCCTGGCGTACGCCATCTTCTACGATGCGCTGGACGTAGTTGCAAAACGCACGAACGAAAGCGGTCTGGATACGTGGAAAAAGGCATTAAATAACGTAATGCCAGCGGTTGAAGTAAAAAGCCGTCGCGTCGGTGGAGCTACCTTCCAGGTGCCAACCGAAGTACGGGCAGACCGGAAGGTCGCGGTAGGCATGAAATGGCTTATCCGGTACGCTCGTTCGCGGGGTGAGAAAACAATGGTAGACCGGCTTGCTGCTGAAATCGTTGCTGCTTCCAAAGGTGAAGGTGCAGCGGTTAAGAAGAAGGACGATACGCACCGTATGGCTGAAGCCAACAAGGCGTTCTCGCACTTCCGGTTCTAATTCATTTACGATAGCCATTTTCCCGGTGGTTATCAGTTTATACAAAAGCTATCCAACATTGGGTAGCTTTTGTTGTTTCTCACCATATGGCTACGCTAGAAAACGATACGCTGCGCGTTACAATACAAGAAAAGGGGGCCGAGCTAACGTCGATCTTCGACAAGGAAAACAGCATTGAGCACCTGTGGCAGGCAGATCCAGCCGTTTGGCCCTGGTATGCGCCCAATTTGTTCCCCGTTGTTGGCGGTTGTCTGAACAATCAACTTTTGGTTGAGGAGAAGACTTACCCCATGCAGCGACACGGCTTTGCCCGACAATCGACATTTAGTCTGAAAGAGTCAACAGACTCCAGCGTTACGTTCGCTTTACAGTCGAACGAACAAACAGCTGAGGCTTACCCGTATGCATTTGAGTTTCAGATCAAGTATGATCTACAAGGAAACCAACTGAACGTAACGTACCGTGTTGTCAATCAGGATGATAAAATTGTTTTCTTTTCTGTAGGGGCGCACCCGGCGTTCGCCGTGCCATTTTTTGAAGGCGAAACGTACGAAGACTATTATCTGGAATTTGAGAAGGCAGAGCCGCTCGAAACGTCTATGCTTTCAGCAGAGGGGTACTTTACGGGCGAAACAAAATTAATACCGACTGAGGGGGATTGCTTGCTGTTAACCAAGCATCTGTTCGATGACGATGCACTGGTCTTTAAACAGATCAGTTCGCGTTCGGTGACGATTCGAAGCACCAAAAATGATCGAGCTGTCACGGTTGCTTACGATGAGTTTCCGTATCTGGGCATTTGGGCCAAACCAGGTGCTTCATTTGTCTGCATTGAGCCCTGGCTGGGTTGTGCCGATTCGATAGGGGAGTTGCGGCCTATTGAGCAAAAAGAACTGATTCAGCAAGTTGCTGTCGGACAAATCTTTTCGGCAACTTTCTCGATAAAAATAAACTGAAAATACCTCGAGCATAAAAAGAGAGCAGAACCTACGTAAGTGTGGGCTCCGCTCTCTTTTTATGCTCGGGGTATAGGCATATTTATTGTGTTTCTTCTAAAGCGGCAAAGTCTTTAAATCGACGCTTGATGGCGTTATCAGTAGCTTCCTTCTTACTCTGCCAGTTCGCATCCAGCTCCAGGGCGACCAGACCACTCAGGCTCATCGCGTTACGGAACTCATCAAGCTTTTTAATGAATTCATTAGTACGCCGACTTGATTTAAGGGAATACTCGCGAGCAAAAACATCACCCTTATTCTGAATTTCACTCCGCTTGCCTAATACATAATTATAGCGATCAAGCAAATCCTTCATTGATTTACCGATTACCTCCGTCGCTTCTAACGTTCCCATCGTCAATACAGCGGTTCCGCCTACTGCCGACACGTATTTGGCGTTAGGCGCCGTGATCACGGGTGAAACTCCCGTTATAGCTCCCAATGACGCATTCGCAACAGAGCGATTCCGTTTACCGCTCTTCGCTCGTCTATAATCGCGCTTTAGTTGCTCTTCTTTTTCACTCAGTTGCTCAACCAGGCCCCACGCTTGAACAAGCAGCTGGCGGTACTGAGCGTAGTAATACCGGTCCTTTTCCTGCTCGTTGACAGTATTCAGGACCGTAAAGCGGATTTTCTTTTCGTCCCGATTTTGTGCTTTATCTAGTGCAAAAAAGGTGATGTGCGCCGTCAGACTATCGAGTGGATCCTTGACAAATTCATAGCCTGGTGTCCAGATAAACTCGTACTGGTTATTAGTATTCTTAACTAGTGCCGTTTTTGGAATCTGTTGATTGTCGGACAGGAAGTCAAAAGTCGTTACGTCGTCATCCCCGTTCTGATCTTCCAGGTAGAACTTCAGATTGACTGTGGCATTCTCACGTAGCTTGTAATACGTTTCCCGGGGCACCAGCGTAATTTCTGGTGCTAGATCCATCTGTGTTACCTCAACTTTTAAACGGCCTTTAGTGCGCGTTTTTGACGGCTGATCCTCTACCCAGAATTCAATGTATTGAGGCTGCTGCCGGAGTTTGTTAAACTGCTGCTGCGAGAGCGTCCAACTCAGTTCACCCTGCGAAGAAAGCTTACTGCCCTCAGGCATCTGGTCGGCGATGGGGATAAAGACAATTGGATCGCCATCCGCGTCGTACACAACCTCTGGATCGATCTTATGAACATTCTCTTTGCGATAGCCCACATAGAATGGACGTAAATCGCCAACAATTGGCGGACGGTTTACATGAAGTACTTTAAATTCGACAACTTGGTTGACGCTTTGTCCATGTTTACTACGGGCTTCAAACGTGACAGGGTATACGTGCGTTGTTTGAATACGATCCGCTAACGCATAACTAGGTGTCCAGGTGAAATGCCCCAACGAATCAAGTTGCATTCCTTCCAATTTATCCTGACCAAGCGAGAATTTGATAGTATCACTAGGAGCAGCGGCTGCCTTTAGATCAAATCGAACGGTACTTCCTTCGGGAACGACGTTCCAATTCGGTTGTGATGGAAAAATGAGTTGTAATTGTTTTGTATCCTGGGCGTAACCAATTCTAAAAAAAGAAATAAGTAGCAGCCACACGATGCTACCGATTAGACGGATCATAAGCGATGAGCAGAGGGTAGTTCGTCTTTGAAGAACGCAAAAATAAGGCGAAGATTTTACGAGCACTTGAGATACTGCGGATATTGTCAGTAATTCTTCATCAATTTAAGGCAGGAAAATATAGTGCCTATCGGACTGCCAGAGTCGAATGCATTAAAAAAGCCCTTCGTTAGGAAGGGCTTTATCGAGTGATTTAGTACTGTGAAGACTACTTTTTCTTTGGTGCAGTCGTCGTGCTGCTACCTGTCGTAGCAGGCTTGGCTGGTGCTGTGGTCGAACCAGGAGCCTGAACTTTCGTTGGGTCGATACCCAGTTTTTTCAGGACAGACTCGGTAATGTTGTTATCTTCAGGAGCTACCAGCAGAATGGGGATGGTATTCGAGCCAGCATCCAGATTGAATACGTACTGATAACCTTCATCCTTCGCAACAGCATCGATAGCTTTCTGAATTTTCTGAACGACAGGATTTACCAGCGACTGGTATTTGGTTTGCAGCGATTGCTCGGCGGTACGGCCAAACTCCTGAAGCCGGGTTTGCAGACCCTGCAGCTCTTTCTCGCGGTCGTTACGGATTACGTCCGACATCTGAGCAGCACCTTTCTGATAAGCTTCATACTTATCTTCCAGTTCTTTGCTCATGCGCTTCATTTCGTTTTCCGACTGCGTGCGCTGAATGGTCAACTGGTTCTGAATATCTTTAGCTTCGGGCGTTTGAGCCAGTACGTAATCAATGTTCGTATACCCTAACTTCAGCGAACCGGCTGCGGCTGCTGCTGGTGCTGCCGTTGGGGCTTGTGCCTGTGCGTTAAGACCGCCTGCTAAGAGAGCTACGGCAAACGCTATGACGAGGTTTTTCTTCATTTTGGGATTAAATTAAAGAAACTATTTGGGGTTTGTTGTTGTGGTTGTTTTTGTTGCGGGAGCAGCTCCAGCCGTTGTTTTGCCGGTTGCGTCGAGGCCTAATTCCTCCATGACATAGTCCGTGTAATCATGACGGGGATCGGTATAGAGCATCACAAAGTCAGACGCCTTATCGAACATAAAGTTCAACTTTTTTTGCTGGGATACTTTTTCGATCGCCCGATTTACAATCTCCATGGGCGCTTTCATCAGTTCTTTTTTCTTCTCGAAAAGCAACCCCTGGTAACCGAACACTTTGTTATTGTACTCTCTGGCTTCCCGTTCCTTATCGCTGATAGTCCGTTGTCGATCGCGTTTCATGTCGTCCGTCAACAGAATCTCTTCAGCCTGATAGGTCTTCTGCAGTTTATCAATCTCAACGTATTTATCCTGAATGTCTTTCGACCACTTATCAGTAAACTTGTCGATCTCGGTCAGCGCCTTCTGGTATTCGGGCATCTTACCGAAGATAAACTCCGTGTCAACGTAACCGAACTTTTGCGCCTTTGCGGAAGGAACCAGCCAAACAGCGCACAAAAATACAAAAAATAGGCTTTTTTTCATTGATAACCAGTCAATTTTTGCGCAGAATGGTTGATTTTCAGATAAAAGCTGATTGCTGAAATCGCATCTTTTAGAGCAATTCGATCCGCTTTCGTTTAATCAGGATCTGAAATAGAAGACTATATTTTCTCCTGATTAAACGACGAAAGCGGGTCAATTCTTATCTATCTGATCTGCTGACCAATCGTGAAGTGGAACTGACCTGATGGCCGGTCTTTCACGCCTGGGATCCGGTCGAAGCCGTATCCATAGTCAATACCGATCAAACCAAAGGCGGGCATAAAGATACGAGCACCAAATCCAGCCGACCGTTTCAGGTCAAATGGGTTGTACTGACTGTAACTTCCCCAGTTGTTACCCGCTTCCAGGAAGCCCAGTACAAAGATTGTCGCCGACGGGTTAAGCGAAACAGGGTACCGTAATTCGGCAACAAACTTGTTGTAAGCAACCCCACCACGGCTCCGTACGTTCGAGTTGGTTGTCTGATCATAGTCAGCCGTGTAAACGCTCCGGTCATCATAACCACGCAGACCGATAATGTCTTGCGCCAGGGCAAACTGACCTTGACCCGCCAGACCCGAACCACCCAGTACAAAGCGCTCGAATGGTCCAATTTCCGTACGGCGGTTGTAGCTTCCCAAGAAGCCCATGTGCGCCCGGGCGTTCAGCACCAGTTTACCAAACACGGTCTGGAACCAACTGGCGTCGAACATCCATTTGTGGTACTCAACCAGTTTGTACTGATCTTCCGCACTCGACAGAGCCGCGGTGCCTCGGAACGCCGACCAGGGGGGCGTCAGCGATCCGCTCAGCGAGAACGAAGAACCCGACCGGGGGAACTGTGGATTATCAATGCTGTTACGTGCCAGCGTCGTGTTGAACGTCAAGTTGTTCGATATACCGTTGCTGTAACCGATATAGAAAATATCCAGGTTATTCAGGTTGTAGCGCTGGTACGATAATGAGTTACTCAACGTGAAGTAATCATCGGGGACTTTTAACTGACGGCCAAGACCTACCGTGAAGGCGGTGTTGGTGTACGAACCCGTTGGCGTACGGCCTTTCAACGGCTGATAAAGGTTGCCATATGGGTTACTAGCATCGAAGAACGATTTATAAACCGTGTGGCTGGCACTGATCGAGAACGCGTTCGGTTTGCGACCACCCAACCAGGGCTCCGTAAATGACATTGAGTACACCTGGTACTGCTGACCGTTGGCCTGGAAACGAACCTGAACCCGTTGTCCATCACCGGCTGGCAGTGGCCGCCAGGCGCCAAAGTTCGGGATATTACGTGCCGAGAAATTGTTAAAGGTCAAACCTAACGTACCGACGAAGCCAACGTAGCCGCCCCAACCACCAGAAAGCTCAATCTGATCGGATGGTTTTTCTTCTACTGTATATTCGATGTCTACCGTACCGTCGGTTTGTGGAACCGGATTGATACCGATTTTCTCCGGATCGAAATAGCCCAATGTTGCTAACTCGCGCTGCGTCCGGATCAACAGCGTTTTAGAGAACTTCTGTCCTGGCAGCGTCCGGATCGAACGCATCACAACATGGTCGCTGGTTTTCGTATTACCATTCAGCACCACCCGGTTGATAGAAGCCTGTTTACCCTCAAAAATCCTAATCTCTAGGTCAATCGAATCACCATCAATTGATTTTTCGATGGGCTGTGCGTTGTAATACAGGTAGCCATCGTCCATATACAGCGAGCTAAGGTCCTGACCAGGGTTACCATTAAGCCGCTTTTCGAGATCTTCCGGGTTATACACATCGCCTTTCACAACGCCCAACACTTCCCGTAGCCGATCAGCAGGATACAGGTAGTTACCGGAGAAGTCAACCTTGCGGTAATAGTATTTGTGCCCTTCGTCGAGCTTCATAACCAGACTAATGGTATTATCCGGGTTGTGAATAACGCTGTCATCCTCGATAACTGCATCGCGATAGCCAAGCTTGTTGTAGTACTCGATCAGCTTCTGCTTATCCTCGTCGTATTTTTTCGGGACGAACTTCGACGGACTGAACAGACGGCCAAATCGCTTCTGCTTCGTGCTTTTCATCTTAAGCCGAACCGTAGCATCGTCCAGTTCTTCCCGGCCATCGAACGTAATTTTAGCGATCTTAACCTTCTGGCCCTTATCGACCAGCACCCGCAGCGTCGCGTTATTCCGGCTACTATCAGGAATCGTTGTGATCTTAACTTTCGTGTTCAGATAGCCTTTGTCGACAAAGTACTTCTTAACGGCAAGCTGCGTGTTTTTGACGATCGTATTGGTTACGATCTTGCCCAGGTTCAGCTTGGTTTTGTCTTTGAGCTGATCCTGTTCTCCTTTTTTCACGCCCATAAACGACACGCGGTAAAGCCGGGGACGCTCACGTACTATGAACGTAAGAGCGACTTTACCCTCGCCAGCATGATTGGCTTTTAACTCAACATCGTCGAGCAGCCCCGAGTCCATCAGCTTGCGGCTGGATGAACCAACGATTTCACCCGGAATACGTACTTTATCACCAACCTTCAGTCCCGCCAGTGAAACCAGCGAATTTGGGTCGAGATAACGAGTACCCGTTGCGTTTAGGCTGACGATTTCGTATTCTTTAGGGTTGGCATAATTCAGCAGATCGTCGTTGCTGGCCGGTGCTTCTACACCACGACCTACGCCGACGCGTACCTGTGCCTGAATGGTAGCAGGCAGCAGGCTAATGAGCAAAAGCGTTGCTCCCAATAAAACGTTTATACGGTGTTCCAAGTTGACGTACGTATTGTTTGTTACTTGTGGGGATTCTTTTTTGGGAAGATCAGTTGCAAGCATGACGAATAAAAACTAACTGTCAATCAGCATGATACCCCCAAATAAACTAGCTGGTTAACTGCTCGCTGGTTTTGCCAAACCGACGTTCGCGCTGCTGGTAACTTAAAATGGCTTCGTGGAGATGCTTTTTTCGAAAATCGGGCCACAGCACCTCGGGCATATACAGTTCGGAGTAAGCAAGCTGCCACAACATGAAATTACTGATACGCATTTCGCCACTGGTTCGGATCATCAACTCTGGATCAGGAATACCACCCGTTGCCAGATGCTGACTAAAAAGCGCTTCTGTGATCTGCTCGGGTTGAATCTGACCATCCCGTACAGCTACAGCCAACTGGCGGGCAGCCTGAAGAATTTCCCAGCGACCACTGTAGCTAAGCGCCAGAACCAGTGTCAGGCCCGTGTTTTGCTGCGTGGCCTGAATAGCATCGGCCAGTTCCCGGCGACAGTCGGCAGGCAGGCTGTCGGTCTGCCCAATGGTTGCCAGTTGGACGTTGTTGTCCATCAGTGTTTTAATCTCCCCTTTGATTGTATGTACTAGTAGCGTCATCAGCGCGTCGACTTCAAACTTTGGGCGGTTCCAGTTTTCGGTGGAAAACGCGTAGAGCGTCAGAAATTTTACGCCCAATTCAGCGCATCCTTCCGTAACTTCCCGGACTGCCTTGATGGCACTGCGGTGGCCGAACACCCGTGCCGCGCCCTGCTGTTTTGCCCAGCGTCCATTTCCATCCATGATAACGGCGATGTGCTGAGGCAGATTGCTCGGGTCAATGAGTTCCTTCATCCCAATAGGGGAGTTTTAAGATTTATTAACAAGACCGCGAAGTTACAGAAATTTACGCAGAAGGTCAGTACGTTGGCCGATACGGAATCAGTAAATTGGTGAATGTTCGGGGCGGTCGGATTCCCCTATATTTGCGAACGCAAGTCAGGTATGGTAGTAGACAGAAGGCTGGTATGTTGAGAAGCGATGAAATATCGGTCTTGCACGGACGTTTCACTACTACCGCCTGTGTTCAAGATAATTAAACTATTTATGCATCGCATGCTGCTGGTAGGCCTCCGCCACACGTTTGTTGTTCTTGGAATTGTATTGACCGTACTGGGTTGTAGTCGGGATGAAGCGACCGTAGCTGAACCCAAGACGATCACGGATATTATACTGGAAGATGAGCAGTTTAGCCTTCTGCGGGCGGCCATGAATTACGCTGGTCTGGTTGATACGTTCAAGGGTGGGAACCTGACGCTGTTTGCGCCGACGAATGCCGCATTCACGGCTGCGGGGCTGGGTAATGATGCCGCTATCCGAAGCCGGACGCCCAATCAGGTTCAGGCCCTGTTACTGTATCATCTGCTCCCGGCCTCGGTTGCCGCTGGCGATTTGCCAACGGGCCAGAACGCGATTGATATGGCCAACAAGGGAACCGCGTTCATTAACAAAAGCAGCGATGCGGTAATTTCGATCAACAACGCCACCCTCACGCAGGCGAACGTATCGACGGCTAATGGCTACATTCATATCATTAACCGGGTGCTGACGCCATCGGCGGGAAACTTACTGGCGGCTATCGATAACAACCCCGACCTAACACTGCTGGCAGCCGCTATCCGGCGGGTGGGAACCACGAACCCAACGATTGCGGCTACGTTCAGTACGTCGGCTACATCAATGACGAACCCGGTCACGGTTTTTGCCCCGAGTAATGCTGCTTTCCAGGCGGATGGTCGATTTACGACGCCAACGGCCATTGCTTCGGCTAATCAGCAAACTTTGGCTAATCTCTTACTGTACCACATGGTGTCAGGGCTGGTATTTTCGAACCAGATTCAGACAGGATCGCTGATTTCTCTATTCAATAATACTCGATTTACAACGATTGTCGCGGGTAGTCTGGTCACGCTTAAGGGTAACAGCAACCCGCGAACAGGTACTGTAAAGACGGCCGATCAGGTAGCCAATAACGGCGTATTGCACATCATCGATCAGGTGATGTTGCCGTAGAGCAACAAAAAAGTAAGAGGTTTGCCAACGCTTCGCCACGAATCGGGGTCAGTAAGCGTAGTGAGAATAGTTAGATAATAGGTTTTTTATGCGCAAGCTTCTTTTTCCAATCCTCGGAGTGATATTGACAGGTGCTTTAAGCGCCTGTATGAAATCAGTCGATTCAACGACCGAACAGTACACTGAGAACGACAATAACATTAAAGATTACGTGTCAAAGAGTGGCGCTCAATGGACGTCGAGTAGTACAGGTCTTTACTACAGAACGCTCGTCGCCAAGCCGACCGCCAAGCAAGCAACCATTGGCGAAGAGGTTGAATTTACGTACAAGGCTACCAACATGCTGACCGGAGCCCTGGTTGACTCAACGATCAAAGGCTACCCTGTGTATTACCCATTGGGAGTTAATTCAATTCTGGCTGGTCTGGAAGAAGGCGTAAGCCTGATGCGGGAAGGAGAAACAACGGCATTGCTGATTCCGTCGTACCTTGGATATGGCAGCGAAGCGAAAACGAATCTGCCCGCTTATTCGGTGGTGCGATTTGACATAACACTCAACCGCTCCCGAACGCAGGATGAGCAGATCAATGAGTATATCGCGGCTCAGAAATTCACCAACGTTGAATCGACTGGTACTGGTCTTCGGTTCATCAAAACAAAAGAAGTAGCAGGCGCGTCTAGCCCTGGTATTGGCCAAACGTTGACCGTCAAATACAAAGGAAAAATGTTACGTTCGGCGACGGCATTCGATAGTACAGGAACCGGTACGTTCGATGCCGTACTGGGCCGTAATTCCTACGTAAAAGGTTTTGAAGAAGGTTTGTCGAAACTTAAGATCGGCGAAGCGGCTACTATCATTTTTCCTTCATCGCTGGGGTATGGAACGGATGGACGCGTTAGTAATAACCGGTATGTCATTACACCATACGCACCGCTACGATTCGATATAGAGGTCGTATCCGCCAAATAAACCAGTTGTTTTCTAAAAAAGGAAACGCCATTCCAACCTTGGAATGGCGTTTCCTTTTGAAAAGCATAGTGTAATTATTTCGGTGCCATTCGGATAGCACCATCCAACCGAATTACCTCGCCATTGAGCATGGGGTTTTCAATGATGGCCTGTACCAGTAGGGCATATTCAGTTGGGCGGCCTAACCGAGAAGGAAAAGGTACCTGCTGCCCTAGGGAAAGCTGAGCCTCTTCGGGAAGACCAGCCAGTAGTGGAGTTTCAAACAGGCCCGGCGCAATGGTCATTACCCGAATACCCAAGCGCGCCAGGTCGCGGGCGATAGGCAGCGTCATACTGGCGATACCTCCTTTTGATGCTGCGTAAGCTGCTTGTCCGATCTGACCGTCAAAAGCAGCTACGGATGCGGTATTGATGATAACGCCCCGTTCGCCCGCGAACGAACTCGTTTCAGGCTGAGGGTCATTACGTTCCATTGCCAAGGCTGCCAGCCGAATGACATTGAACGTACCAATCAGATTAACAGCGATAACTTTTTGAAAGACAGCCAGGGAGTGAGCACCGTACGTACCAGAAACTTTACCAACGGTCTTTCGGGCTTCGGCAATACCCGCACAGTTTACGTTAATATGAAGTGCGCCAAACGTTTCGACGGCCAGATTGACGGCCGCCTGCACGTCGGCTTCGTTGGTTACGTCTGTCTTGATGAAACGGGTCTTCGGTCCCAGTTCTTCCGCTAATGCTGCTCCCCGTTGCTCGTTCAGATCAACAATAATTACGTTGGCTCCTTTACGAACCAACAATCGGGTAGTGGCTTCTCCAAGTCCGGAGGCTCCCCCAGTGACCAAAGCGGTTGTCTGTGCTACGTCCATAGCATGGTTAGAGGATTTCCATCAATTCATTCCAGTGCCGAATATTGTACGTGGGTTGTTCGTCAACGGACTGGCCCGCCGGATTGTAAAAAACTGTATCCAGGCCAGCTCGCTTGGCTCCCAAAATGTCGGCTTCGTAGTTATCTCCGATCATCAGGCTTTCGGCTGCGGTAGCCCCACTTATTTGTAAAGCATACTCGAAGACCAGCAGGTCGGGCTTTTTGGCGTTGGCAGTCTCGCTGGTAACGACATTAGTAAAATAATAGGCAATCTCAGCACTATCCATCTTGACCGCCTGAATTTCAGCAAAGCCATTGGTGATGATGTGCATTGGATAGCGACCGTTTAAATGATCGAGGAGTTCCCGAGCTGACTCCAGCAGATGCGGTTTATAAGGTAATATACGTAGATACTCGGCGTTGAGATCGGCCTTGATCTGAACGGGATCGACGCCCAAGGAACGAAAAGTCATGGGAAAACGATTCTCCCGAATGAACGTGTGCTCAATCAGGTTTTTGTCGTAGTCGGACCAGAGTTTCTTGTTGATGTCGATGAAATGGCGGCTAAACTCGCTTTCGGACGTAATGCCTGCATCGGCTAGCCGGAAGGTCGTGTATAATTCGGAAAGACACTCGGCCGAATTACGATCAAAGTCCCAGAGCGTATGATCAAGGTCAAAGAAAAGGTGTTTGTAAGGCATATAAAGGGTGATTCTTGCTCAAGGATAGGATCAACTACCAATGCGTATCGGCAATGTTACAGTAATACCAATCTTCAGGAGTAACGAAAAGTTTGTTTTATCTCCACAAAAAAGTTAGCCAGTGAATGACATAGCATGGTGTGTCATTCACTGGCTAACTTTTTGCGAAGTACCGTACTTAGCGGGTATAAAGCGATCCTTTGGCAATGGTTGATTCGTACTCGAAGTTGATCGTTTCCAGAAACTTACCTGTAACCCAGCCAATGTCCGAATCGCGGATGAAGACCATCCGTTTGGGTGTACCCTGTCGCGAATAAGCGTTGGCGGTGGCTTCGAGCAGGAGCGCTCCTGCAATGAGCTGCTTTTGGGTAACCTGGTTCTGCATGGCGCGAATGTCCTGAGTGGCCTTGGCAAGGATAATAGGATCAGTAATAAAGGTCAGGTCCGGACGAACCAGCGAAGCATAATCGCTAAGGGCGAGCCGCTTGAATTGATCAATATCCTGTTTCGTTATAGCTATCGCCGTAGTGGTCGATTTATCAGGGTGTAGATAAGTAATCAGCGCTTTTACAATGTCGCCACCAACACCAATGGTTTTTCGCCCTTTAAAACCTGTTTCTTCAGAAGCCAGGCTACTGTTAGGGACAACTGCTACTGCTTGCTGAATAGCCGTTCGATACGTTTCCAGGTCCATTGTCCGATTGGGGTCCACCTGATCTACCAGCGTCATTACGCCCAGCGGGGAAACCGTGTGATGGAACGACTTGTCAGCGTCAAAATAACCACCCATTGTGCTGGTATTCCCCAGGTTAAGCGCAAACGTAGTAGGCCATACTTTACGGGGAATAGCACCAATTGTAAATAGCTCAGCTTCTCGTTCGGCCGTTAGGGATGTATCAATTTTGAGGTTACTACCATTAGGCAGAATACCAGCCAGCTCGTCGTAAAGCCGGTTTTTGTTAACTAATTTACCCGTCTGACCGCCTTTTACGTCACTGCTGAAAACGATAAACACCCGCTCGTTGGGGATGTTATACCGCTGAATTGAATCCAGGCAGCTTTTCAAGGCTAGTTGCTGCTTGCCAAAGGCGTTGGACGCATCACTGACCAGGGTAATATCCGGAATATTGATGACCGACCGAATATCTTTCTCGTAGAAGTCGCTCTCGTACTGGGTCTTGAAAATAGCCAGTTTAACATCGGATGCACCGACCTGAATACCTGCGTACAGGTTCTTGCCTGAAATGTCCCGGATGATTTCGTTAACGCCCCAGGCGCTGGCTACGTACTTGAGTTTGGCATATTGCGACCGGGCAATCTCCAGGTAGTGAACGGCCGCGTCGTACTCTTCCAGGTCATTATATGAACTACCAAGCATTTCATTAGCGACTGCTTCCCAATATAAATTCTTCGATTCGACAGCAGGCAACGCTCGTTTTAAGAGGCTAATTGATTCATCCGATTTATTGACTTCACGCAGGGTACTGGCCAGTTTGATATAATGAATAGCCTGTGTAACAGACCGAGCATCCTGAGCGGTTGTAACCCTAACCGAAAAGATTAGAGCAAGAGAAATTAATAAGTACTTCATTTTAAGTGAATTGGTAGGTAAACGATACTAGTGAAAGCGCTTCTTCTTGTTGAGTTCCACCTCCAGATCGCTGATATCGGAGAAGGTTGACACAACAGCTGATTTAGATGAGGTTGCCGGAATAGCTTGCTGGAATGTTGGTGAATGGGGTTTGTTTACAGCTGAGGAGAAGGCTGCTGTAGGCTGTGGCTTCGGTGGGAGTATCGCCGTCAGATTAGCTTTAGGGACGTCTTGCGTTGCTGCCATGGCCAACTTAGTATTAGCGTCGAGGACAGACGCAGGTAGACTAATAGCTATTTTGGGTAAGATAGCCTGTTTTGCAACAGGTGCTGGCGTGGTGACCATAGGTGCCTGTTCGGCAACTGGCTGATGTGTAGCCAGCGTGGCGGTCACACGTTTATCATCCTGATGAACCAACTGATTGGCGGCAGTAGGCTGTTCTATTTCGGTAGGATTAACGACTTTGGGGAGGATAGCCAAGCGTTGGGTAACTGTGTTGTACACCATCGATTCGGCTCTTACCGTACTTTTTCTGGTTGCCAGTTGAACCGATTGCTGACAGATGAACTGTTTTAGCTGAACGTTGTAGATGCCCCTCAGGCTGGTTAATACGTTCTTGTCGTCGACAATACGACCTTTTTGCGAATAGGTGACGACACCCGCTGCCAGATCGTAGTCAAACTGGGTAGTAGTCAGTATCGTTCTGTGATCTTGAAACATAACCCGGCCGTATATCTGCAGACGGCTGTCAGAATAGACAAAGTTGGCTGAGTCACCACGGGCGGTGATTGAATCGCCCTGTACAACCAAAACATGGCCGTTAACGCGGACAGAGTGCATCGCTATATCGTGCACCGCCTGATCACAGAACAACACAACTCCCTTGTGCCGTAACTTAACGTTGCCCGTTAGAATCTGCGTCAAACCTTTGGTTTCCACAAGATTCGCCGTCAGTTGCTCCGGCAAATTCAGGCTGGGTTGAGCATGCACGATGAATGCCGTAAGTAACCCTTGTAATGAAAAAATAATTCTGGTAAGTAAGCTGAAAGTAAGTATACGTTTTCGGGAAACCATAGCAGTTATAGAGCCCCCTTTGTGTCTACTTTCTCTCAAAAAAGAACTTAGCCTGGATCTCTATGGCTAGTAAGACTGACTGCCTTTGTCCAAGTCACTCATGTATAATTCTAGGACAAATAGGGTATGTTGAACGACTTTCAACTGCTTTCAATAGCAATCTGTCTCTTAGTCAGCATCATATCATATATTCTATATATGATTGATTCAAATATATATTTGACGATACATTAACCTCTTTTTTTGAAGAAAGTACTAGAGAACATCGCACGTGGTTTGCACTTGAGTTCTTATTTGCGAGTAAGTACCAAACCGTATAATCCCTCAATAAAAAAAGGGAAGGTTAGCTCAGCGCCAACGTAGACAGCCAGCAGAGACAGGTTGAATACGCTATTTTTTTGCCACAACCATAGCCCGGCCTGGTAGCGTTCGGTACCAGACAACCTTGTGGGATCGGAGCCCAGCCGTCTGCTGCCACTGCTGAATTTCAGCTATGGAGTAGTTACCCGCTGTGCTGCTGAGCCCATAAAACAAATCGGTACTACTGCCGACCAGCTCGGGCTTTTCGCCGGTTTGGGGGCGAATAAATTCGTTGACGATGAAAACGCCACCGGGGCGTAACGCCCGGCTTACTTTCTCCGTAACGTGTTGGTTTTGGTCCGCTGTGAAATGATGAGCCAGGCTTGATAACAGGACAATGTCATACTGATTTTCGCCAAAATCATCCGTCAGTGCATTACCTAACTGATGAACGACCCGGTCGCCCATTCCATGACGAGCCAGGAGGGGGGCGGCCTGCTCAATAGCCTGGGGGAGATCCAAGATCGTTGACTTCAGCGCCGGGAATTTCCGGCAGAGTGCTACCGAGTGTTGCCCGTGAGAACCGCCAACGTCAAGCATGGCCGTAGCTGATTTGGGAACGGGCGCACGTCGGCCAAATTCACTGGCTTCGGCGCTACTGGCCGCTACCATAGCTTCCTGATAGTAGTGCCATTGCTGCGCCGATAAGGTATTGTGATACTGAATCCCCTGACCCGTTTCCAAATACTCACCCAGATGATTCAACCAATCCCAGACAACTCGATTGTTGAAAATCATCATACCCTGCACCGACTGAGGATCATTTTTTGCCGCAAAGCGACGCGCCATTCGAGTCAACGAAAACCGTTCATTGTTAAACGTAAAATAACCCATGGCTGTCAGTAAACCCATCAGTTCGCTGAGTGCTTTACGGTTAAGTTGTAAAGTCGTTACCAGCTCGTCAAGGGATTGGGGACTCGGAACCAGGGCATCAAAAACTCCTTTATCGGCGGCTTCCAGAACAGCTTTAGCCATAACCGGCATGACCTGAGCGTGAAGAAGCGGTATTGGAACCAGGTTAGCTTGTAGGGCAAACCACTCGAGTGGATTTTCTGGGGAAATAGTGAGTTGCATGCGGGAGAAATGCGTATGTCTATACAACTCCGCCCGGCCGATTTTGTGTAGCTTTCAAGAAGTCGCCAATGAAAAGTTATCGCTAGAAACTTTTGGCCAAGACTTTTCTGACTTCTTCGAATGCATCAGGTAAGGGTGCGTTACGTTTGGCGACCTTGCCTGTACGGTTGATCACAGTAGCGGCTATTTCCTCTGTCGATCGTAAATAACCAAGCAGGTCTTCGAGCTGACGCAGCGTAAGTAACAGATGATCCCCCGCAAGTTTGTTCTTCGTGCTAAATTCAATCCATAAACGAGGGTCGTCGCCAAAGTTAGGCAGGTAAACCAGCGCAAAGTCCCGGCTCCGATACGAATCACGAAGCCGCTGCGCGTCCAGGGCGGCCTGACGGCCCGCTTCCGAATCGGGGCTAGTCATCAGAAGATAAATAACCTTGCCCCGGTTTGCGTTAACAACGCGATCCAACAAGGCTCGACCGTCGATAAACGCGTCGCGGGTAACGAAAATACCGTTAGACAAGTCGAGGGCATTAATTTCACCTTTGGCCTGTTGCAGTTTTTTTACTGCCTGCTGAGCCTGTGCACTATCCTTAACTTCAAGTGCATAAAGTTCGGCCAGGGATTGTTTAAGGACGGGACTGGTAATACGAGGACGGGCATAGTCGTAGAGGAGTGCCGAAAAATTGAGGGTCAGGCCCGGTAACACGTCGGCCAGCCAGTAAGCGGTAACGTAATCAGTGGCCGCTTCCTTAAATTTAGTTCGGGTACGTTGCTGGAGTAATTCGTAGAACACTAGCCGCTGAATGGTATCGTTGCTGCGTTTGATGAGTCGGTTGAAGAAGTTAATGTCCGAAGCCCGCGCGTTGTTATTATCAACGTAGCCGGCCAGCCGGGTGCGTTCATCGTCCGTTACGCGTCCGTAGCGAAGCAATAACTCTGACAGCGCCCGTACCGACAAACCGCTGTTCTGACGCGTAATTTCGGGCGTCGAGCTTTGCTGAATGGCATACAAAGCAAAACGGTTCATAGCCGAAGCACGGGCCGCTGTTAACAGAATGTCATCGGCCGGGCGGAGTGTGTCGCTTATTGTAGGTTCAATATCAGTTCCTAACGCCTGGGCTCGTTCGTATAAGAAAGACGCTGCGTTGTACCGCGAGATGGATTGAAGCCAGCTTCTGACTAGTGGGAACGGCTTTTCTTTTTTCGCATACGCTAGAAAGGGGGCCTGGTACGCGTCAAAAGCGATTTGGTAAGCAAAGATATCGCTCTTCCCCTCGGTGCTGTTGGTTATTTTACGTCCATCAGGCTTATTGGGATAGGTTGCTTCAAAGGCTTTATAACGAGCGTACTGCTGATTAACCTGCGCGTTGACACCCGCAAACCGAAAGGGCACCGCGGCTGTAAATAGAGAATCAGCGTCCAGCGTGATTGTCAGCGTCCCGGGGGCCGCCAGAAAGGCGGTTGAGATTCGACCATAAGTGAAGTACATTTCTTCCTGCGGATAGAGCAACGGAAGCGACACGCGGAAGGTACCGTCAATGGCCAATGGCGCCGGACGGACCAGTTCGCGACCTGCCCGCAGGATATTGTTTCGGCTAACAAAAACGGTGGGTGATTCGCGGTACAAACGAGCTGACAGGTTTTTAATCTGTCCCGTAACGATTACTGAATCGACCTGCGCCCAGCTGGTGCTGGTAAATAAAAGAAAGAGAAAAAATAAGGTAAGCGATACTGTATAGCTGTTTCTCATTGCTCGCAAAAGGATAAAGCAATAACAAACGAAAGACCTAAACTGTCAACCCAATTCTTAAAATTGAGAGGAAATTAGCTGGTTTTGATGCCGTGGTATTTTTCTTCTTCCCTATAATCTTTCCGCAGTGGATGCCCAACCCAATCGGTTGGCAGTAGAATTCGACGGAGATCGGGGTGGCCATCGAAGAAAATGCCAACCAAGTCGTACGCTTCCCGCTCGTGCCAGTCGGCCGTTCGCCAGATATGAGCGACACTCGGAACCGTGGGCAGTGACTTCCCCCCCGTGTTCCGAGGGACCGTAACCCGGAGCATGAGATCGTGTTCGTAGGGGATAGAGGTCAGGTTGTAGACTACATCCATCGTGTCGGCCGCCGGGCTGTTATCCAGACCCGTGACACAAGCTAGCAGATCGAAGAAAAGCCGGTTGTCGTCGCGCAGAAACTGGCAAACGGCTACCAGTTTGTCAACAGGAACGATGACGTAAGGCTGTAAATTCTGCGTATTAGCCTGAAGTATTTGAGGGAATTTCTCCTCCAGCAGGCTGTATAGTTCGGTGAATGTCATAGTAGCGAGTAAGCCGCAAAGTTACACCAGCCAGGCCAGCCATTGCATCCAGTTTTCGAGCCAAAACAGAAAGGACGTAGCGTATTTGGCGGCTGGAGCGGTTGAAGGAGCCAAAGTCAGGCTGTTGTTGTTGAAGTTAGTATCCATGTACAACTTCTGCTTTGGGTCGGCTTTCGCCCAGACAACTTTAGCGTCTTCGGTCAACGAAAAAGCCTTTTGACGCGCTTTACCATCCCAGAACAGCAGCAGCTCTTTGCCGTTGTCGAAATGAACCCGTACGTCTATAGGCATCTGGCCATCGCCTTTACGCTGCACCAGCACGGTCGAACGGTATAGGTTTCCCTGCTTCTGATTGCGGATGCTAGTCAGCTCATAGTCGACGACCTTATCGCCGTAAAGTGCCTGGTCGAAAAACCAGTTCATATCGGGGCCGTATTTGGTGCCCAGTCGTTTAGTAACGATCTCGTTGACAATGGTGATGAAACTGTCAGCATTCGGATGCTTGAACTGCCAGCGCTGGAAGTACGTCCGCATAATCTCATCCATAACAGGTTTGCTGACTAGACCCTCCAGCGTTTTGAGCCAGGTAGCTGTTTTGGAATAGGTTAACACGCCGTACTGGCCGTCGGGAAGTTGCCAGGTATTGCCGAACGAAGAGCCAATAGCCGGGTTCCGCTGGTGAACGTAGCTATCCCGCGAACTTTCCATGTCGCCCATCCGGAAGCCTAGCAAATCAACCGCCGACGAACGAACGCCGTACGTATCGTCCATGATCCGGCCTTCGTAATACTGATTGAACCCTTCATCCAGCCAGGCCTCTTCAAATTCGTTCGAAGCCAGTAATTGCATGAAGTACTGGTGCCCGAACTCGTGGATGGTCACTGTCTCGGGTATTCGAGCTCCCTTTGGTATAAACCAAGCGGTACCGGCGGTGATGAACGTCGGGTATTCCATGCCGCCTGAGCCACTTGCGTGCACAGGTGGATCGACGATCGTGAGGTTAGGGAATGGGTATTTACCAAGATTCTTATCAAAATAAGCCAGAGCGGCTTTGATGGCGTCCAGATGCCGCTTAGCCTGATCCGCGTGTTCGGGCTGGAGCAGAAGTTCAATACTGACATGTTTCCATTTATCATTGACAACCTGAAAATGCGGGGAGGCCGTCCAGGCAAAGTCGACGACATCTTCCGCATGCCAACGTAGCGTTTTGGTGCCGTTGGGGTTCTTTCTCTCGCCAACCATCAGCCCCGTTGCCCCGACCCAGAACTGGGTTGGCGTGGTAATATTTACGTCATAGACCCCGTAATCAGCGTAAAATTCAGAATGAGCATGAAACTGGTGGCAATTCCACTGCCCTTGTGTAGCGTATCGAGTACCGGCGGGTTCGTACACGCCAATTTTGGGGAACCACTGTCCGACCAGAAAATAGTCCCGGCTGAATCCCGTGCGCGCGAAGATTTTTGGAAGTTTAGCCCGGAAATTAATGTCCAGCACAACCGTTTCGCCGGGACCGACGGGTTTGCTGAGCGGCACCCGGATAACGGTATGATCATCTTTGTTCTGATCGTCGGGCTGGATAAATTGGTAAGCCAGCGACTCACCCCCTCGTACTTTCATCGAAACCACATCAATGGAGCCGTAAGGACTTTCCTTTGCACTCCGGTCAATCTGATCGCCACGCAGCTGTCCGCCCGACTCTCGCATAAATGTCGATTGTTCGTTCCGGAAAGCGTTTAAGTAGAGGTGAAACTGTAATTCGCGAACGACGTCATTCGAAGGATTACGCCAGGTCAGCGTTTCACGTCCGGTTAGCTTTTTGGTTGTTGGGTCGAGCGTTACGTCGATCTGATAATTTGCCAGCCGGGGGCTCAGTGGTTTCGGGAAAATAGAGGCTGGGTTTTGCCCGAACGACAGCGAAGCAAAACAGAACAGCAGCAGAACAGGCAGGAGTCGTTGCATAACCTTCGGGAAAAAGAAAACCAGCCCCCGTAAAGGAGCTGGTCAAATATACTGTAATCCCGCCGATCACCTATCAGGAATTGACGAGGGAGTTGCTCATAAGTTGCAGCAAGGTTTCTACGTCATGCTGCCGGGCCAGGCGATACTGCGCAAACGAGCTGCCAGTGCCCACTTTGATCGTATAAGCCCAGTTTGGCATTTGCCGGAACATGTCTTCATCCGTCGTATCATCGCCAATGCTGACAATGAAGTCATAGGATTCACCCTCATACAGCGTGCGGGCCACGGTTCCCTTGCTGTGCTGAGCCGGTTTGATCTCAATAACTTTGTTGCCTTGAATGACTGCTAGGGGAACCGACGATTGGATGTTACGTAGCTGCGTAGCTAATTCGACCGCCCGGCTTTCAATATCATCTGCAGTAGACCGGCGGTAATGCCAGGCAATAGCCGTTTCCTTTGCCTCAACAAACGTACCCGGGAACTGATCAACGTATTGCTTCAGCAAAGGATGAATCAGATCTACCCAATTTCCGTCTGACAGGTCGAGTCGTTCCCATTCCTGATCGGATTTTTTCAGAAAAGCGCCGTGTTCAGCAACCAATTGTACGGGTAAACCGTCAAACGTAGCCTCCAAAAACTTTCGATTCCGACCGCTGATGACAACAATGTCGCTTTGCTGAGCAAGCTGAGACAGCGTCTGGCGCATCGCATCTGACAAACGGGCGTCGTTCGGGTCGTTGACTAGTGGGGCCAATGTGCCGTCGAAATCGAACAGCAGTAGGCGCCGACTGGCATTGTCAAAAGCGGTCAGATAAGCGTCAACCGAGAGATCGGTTTCTAAAACAGGATGTTGATCGGTAGCTTGTTCGAACGTGTTCATGAAATCGTGGCTCCAGCGGAAGACATTATGATTTTGGATATGTTTGCGCATAATCTGCATACGGCGGGCCTGTTCGGTAGGCTCCATATTGAGCGCCTGTAAAATGGCCGATGCAACTTCCTGAGTATCGGTTGGATTGATGATCAGGGCTTCGGGTAACTCCTGGGCCGCGCCCGTCAACTCACTTAAAATAAGTACCCCCTGATTGTCGAACCGGCTGGCTACGAATTCTTTACAGACGAGATTCATGCCGTCCCGGATGGGCGTAATCAAGGCCACGTCGCAGGAGGTATATGATGCTAATAACTTGTTGAAATCCAGCGATTTGTAGGAATAGACAATCGGTCGCCAGCCGATTCCTCCGTAAAGCCCGTTGATTCGACCAACCGTTTCGTCAATCTCACGCTTTAATTCCTGGTACTGGCCAATCTGATCCCGCGAAGGAACGACGTTCATGACAAAGGTCACCCGATCATGCCAGTCCGGATTCTGCTCTAAGAATCGCTCGTACCCTTGTAAGCGATACGTAATCCCCTTAGTATAGTCGAGTCGGTCGACTGAGAAAATAAGCTTATGCGGGGCAACCATCTTCTGGTAGCGCTGCTTAATTTCGATAACCTCCGGGGTTTGGCTTTCCTGATTGAATTTATTGTAATCGATGCTGATCGGAAAGTCTTTGACAACTACCGACCGCTCGGGGAGGACTATACGCTGGTTAATATTAGGCAACCCCAGAACTTCCGTAACACTGTTCAGAAAATGCTGTACGTAGTCGTTGGTGTGAAAGCCTACTACATCGGCCCCTAGAACCCCACTGATAAGCGCCTGACGCCAGGTACGAGGCAGGAGCTTGATAATTTCGTAATTGGGAAAAGGAATATGAAAAAAATAGCCGATACAGGCATCCGGGACGGCTTGTCGCAGCATATCTGGTAACAGCATCAGTTGAAAATCCTGGATCCAGACCAGATCACCGGGTTGGATAATCGCTGTTATCTCTTCCAGAAAACGAGTGTTTGCTTGCTGGTAAGCCTCAAAATCCTCCTCCCGAAAGGAGGCATAAGTTGGGAAATAATGAAATAAGGGCCAGATCAGGTCATTCGCAAAGCCCTCATAAAACCGTTTATTAACCTCATCGTCGATGAAAACCGGATGTGCCACAAAGTTCTCGTTTTCAAAAACAGAACGGGGCAGATCCACTAAATCGTTGCTTGCCTGACCAACCCAGTGAATTTTCGGGGAATTGTCCGAGGTAGATTGACTTACCTGTTCGGCCAGCGATAGAACCGCTGAAACGAGCCCGCCTGAGTTCTGAAAAAGTTCGGTGCCTTCGTTGGTGCGTTTGATTGTAAAGGGTAATCGATAGGCGACAATGATAATACGGTTGTGAGACTGTTTAAGACTATTCATACGTACAGTTTAGCGTCCGAAAACGCCTGATAAATGCCCGTAAAACGTGTAACACGGTTCCGGTTCAGCCGGAAATAAGCCTGTAGCTAATAGGTGGGCGTTGATCACTATCATCCATGACAATGAGTGGTCTTCTATAGTACGTTAACGAATATCAGCAGGACATGTTCTTTTCCGAACCCGGGAAATTGCAGCGTGCGTGCAAAAAACAGGCTTATTTCTGCTGATCGTCACATCTTTTTAACAAAAGATGCTAAAGATGTCTTATTGTTTCAAGCCCTTGTGCTCACTAAATACAGACATTTACCAACGTTACAGGATTATGGCGGGAAATAACAGCGTGATAGATGATAAGCTACACTGGTATAAGGATGCAATAATTTATGAACTGCATATCAAGGCTTTCCGTGATGGAAACGGTGACGGAATTGGTGATTTCCAGGGGCTGCTTGAAAAGCTCGATTACCTGCAGGAACTGGGCGTAACAGCCATCTGGGTGTTGCCCTTTTACCCATCCCCGCTGCGTGATGATGGGTATGACATTGCCGACTATTACAGCATTAATCCGTCCTATGGGACCATACAACAGTTCAAGCACTTTCTGGATGAAGCTCACCGCCGAAACCTAAAAGTGATTACGGAGCTGGTTATCAATCACTCGTCCGATCAGCACCCCTGGTTCCAACGGGCTAGGAAAGCGCCTAAAGGATCGCCGGAACGGGATTATTACGTCTGGAGCGATGATCCGACGAAGTACAAAGACGTTCGGATCATTTTTCAGGATTTTGAACTCTCCAACTGGACCTGGGATCACGAAGCGCAACAGTACTACTGGCACCGGTTTTTTCACCACCAGCCTGACCTGAACTACGATAATCCGCTGGTACAGGACGAAGTGTTCAAGATGATTGACTACTGGTGCGACATGGGCGTTGATGGCTTCCGTCTGGATGCGGTACCGTATCTGTTTGAGCGGGAGGGTACCAACGGCGAAAACCTGCCCGAAACTCACGCGTTTTTGAAGAAACTGCGCAAACACGTCGATGACCATTATCCCGGCGTTGTCTTTCTGGCCGAAGCGAATATGTGGCCGGAAGACTCGGCTTCGTATTTCGGTGATGGTGACGAGTGTCACATGAATTACCATTTTCCGGTGATGCCGCGGATGTTCATGGCATTGCAGATGGAAGATCGGTATCCCATTACGGACATTTTCGACCAGACCCCCGAGATTCCGCCAACCTGTCAATGGGCTATTTTCCTGCGTAACCATGATGAGCTAACGCTTGAAATGGTGACTGATGAAGAGCGGGATTATATGTACAAGACCTACGCCAAAAATCCGAAGGCCAAGATCAACCTGGGGATTCGGCATCGGCTGGCACCGCTCATGGGGAACAACCGGAAGCGGATCGAACTGCTGAACAGCCTGCTTTTTTCGCTGCCCGGGACGCCTGTTTTGTATTATGGTGATGAGATCGGTATGGGTGATAACGTGTATCTGGGCGATCGGGATGGCGTACGAACGCCGATGCAGTGGTCGCCCGATCGAAACGCGGGCTTCTCCAGCGCTAACCCGCAGCAACTATACCTGCCAACCATTCTGGACCCGGAGTATCATTACGAGTCGGTGAACGTCGAAACGCAACGGGGCAACACGTCGTCGCTGTTCTGGTTCACGAAGCGGATGATGAGTCTGCGCAAAAAATACAAAGCGTTCGGGCGGGGCGATCTGAAGTTTATGAACGTCGAAAACCCGAAAGTGCTGGCGTTTACGCGGACTTACGACGATCAGACATTGTTGATTGTTATCAATCTGTCGAAATATGCGCAGCCGGCTGAGGTGGATCTTAACGATTATCGCGGTCAGGTTCCGGTCGAACTATTTAGCCAGAACCGCTTCCCGGTTATTGGCGAAAACGGTACGTATTTCTTTACGCTGGCTCCGCACGATTACCAGTGGTTTGTGCTGGATAAAACCCGCACCGAGGTAGCTGAAACGGCTGATATTCCAAACTTAGAAGTAGCTAAGTGGGAGAACATACTGGATGGTTATTCGCGGGAGCTGCTCGAAACAAATGTAATACCAGCCTACCTGGACAAAGTCGATTGGTTCAACGGACGCGGACAAACGCTTTTCGGGGTTTCCATCACCGACTCTAGCAAACTATCTGTTGATGACCGGGATTCCTATCTGCTCCTGATCGAGATCGCTTACGAGCGCGGTCTACCCGAAACGTATCAGTTGGTGCTAACTTTTGCCACCGACATACAGGCCGGCAAACTATTGGAAAACTGCGCGCAATCAGTGTTAGCTACGTTAACGGTCGACGGCAAAGAAGGTATTCTCTGTGATGGGTTTTACGTAACGGCGCTCCAACAGTTACTGCTAAATCGATTTGTTGACAGTGGGGCCAAAACAAACTCGACTGAGTCGGCTGCTGATCAGGATCGAATTACGTTTGAAGGCAGTAAAATACTGAGCGATTACGCCAACAGTCACGGTGATATCCGGCCTAAACTTGTTACGTCCGGGCAGGGCTACACGGCCATTAGTTACGATAACAACTTCATCTTGAAGATGTACCGTAAAATTGACCGTGCTCTTAACCCTGACCTGGAAATCAGTCGGTACCTATCCGAAACCGTTGGATTTGGCTGCGTGCCTGCCTTTGCGGGGGCAGTGAGTCTGCAAACGGGTGTGGATCCGATTGCGCTTGGTATGATGCAACTTATTCCCGAAAGTCGGGGCGACGGACACCGATTCATGCTGGAGCGCATCAATAACTACATTGAGCGGATTCTGGCCCGCGACCTGAGCTTGCTCAATACGCAGGACCGACAAGGGAGTCTGGCGCAGCCCGTTTCGGTGAATGAGATATCCCCAGAATTAGAAGACTTACTGGGCGTGCGAGCTGCTGAACAGGTTCGCGTGATTGGCCACCACATCGGTGAGATGCATCTGGCACTGGCGTCCGATAAAGAACTCAAGGACTTTGCACCGGAAGATTTTTCACTGCACTATCAACGGTCGCTGTTTTCGGGCATGCAGGCGATTGTTCGGGAAAACTATCAAATCCAGCAGCGTACGCTAAATCGCCTGTCGAACGACGTCAAGGAAGAGCTTGAGTCCATTATCGAACGTAAAGAAGATATACTGAACGTACTGAAACGGATTTACGAAAAGAAACTAGACGCGACAAAAACCCGGATTCATGGCAACCTGCAGCTGAATAATATCCTGCTGACGGGTAAAGACATGGCTATTCAGGATTTCGGGGGCGATGCAACTCGCAGTTACAGCGAACGCCGACTCAAGCGATCTCCGTTACGTGACGTTGCTACGATGATCCGGTCGTTTTATTACGTTGCCCACGAAGGTTTCTCGAAAAGTCTTCAACTATCGGAAGAAGAGAAAAAGGATACGAAACGATACGCTGATTTCTGGGCGTACTACATGAGTAGCTTCTTCTTGAGGGCTTACCTGGATACGGTCCGAGGGAGCGCCCTGGTTCCTCAGCAGCCCGATGATCTGGAGATGATGATCGAAACATACCTGCTCGAACGGGCCGTTGTTGATCTAAGCTACGAGCTGAATCATCGGCCTGACTGGGTGCAGGTACCGCTTCGCATGATTACATCTATCATCAACAAATAAACGAAGTCGTCCTGGTCAACTGGCCGGGACGACTTTCTTTTACTCTTGGCTCACTCATCACAATACCTACCACCCGATCAGCTTTTTAGTGACTTATTTCGGGAAGTCCAGTTGACGTCGGTATTTACGGATTCGAAAACGTTTGTTGACTGCATACCAGAGCTGGAGGCTAGTAAACTACTAGCGCTTTACGAGTCTGAAAAAGTAAAGCCTGATTTTAACCTGTCCGCCTTTGTCAACAAGTACTTTCTCCTACCCAGTGCGGCTCACCGCGATTACGTTAGTGACCGCTCGCGCAGCACGGTCGACCACATCAACAGCCTTTGGGATAACCTGACCCGACCGGCCGACACGGATGTGCCGGGTAGTTCGCGGGTTTCGCTGCCATATCCATATGTGGTTCCGGGAGGGCGGTTCCGGGAGATTTTCTACTGGGACACGTATTTTACCATGCTGGGCCTCGCCGATGCAGGTCGTTGGGACTTGATCCGGGCTATGCTCGACAACTTCGCCTATCTGATAGATACGTTTGGCTTCATTCCCAACGGAAACCGAACGTATTTTCTGACCCGATCACAGCCACCTTTTTTTGCGCTTATGGTTCAGTTACTGGCGGAAGTGGACGGTCCGGACGTATTGTTACGTTACTTGCCCCATCTGCAAAAAGAATACGATTTTTGGATGACTGGGCAGGCAGAGGTAACGCCGGAAAATCCATTCAATCGGCGAGTGGTACGGATGCCCGATGGACAGGTGCTAAACCGTTTCTGGGACGCGACCGAACTGCCCCGTGCTGAAGCGTTTAAGGCGGAGTATGAGCTGGGCCGCAAGGCCATAGAGGCCGGTGTCGATCCCCTCAAATTACATGTGCACCTCCGGGCGGCCTGCGAGTCGGGCTGGGATTTTAGCAGTCGTTGGTTTTCCACGGGAATGGCTATGATAGAGACCCGCACTGCCGATCTGGTACCGGTCGATCTGAACTGCACATTATACAGTTTAGAAAAAACGCTGCAAGAAGCGTATCAACAGGCCGGAAACTTAACTCAGGCATCTGAATTCGAGCGGCTGGCTCAGCAGCGTAAACAAGCTATCGATACGTATTTCTGGCAGGAAGAAACGGGTTTTTATCACGACTATGATCTGCTGGCGGGACAGCAAACACCAGCCTTGACGCTGGCGTCGGCTTTTCCCTTGTTTTTTAACCTGGCGAGTCCTCAGCAGGGAGAGCGTGTTCATGAGCAACTGAAGGAAAAGTTTCTGCAGGCTGGAGGCTGGGTTACTACACTCGAAAATAGCGGTCAGCAGTGGGACTGGCCCAACGGCTGGGCACCTTTGCAGTGGATTGTTTACCAGGGGTTAGTCAACTATGGTTTTCAAACTACAGCTGATGATGCCCGTGACCGGTGGCTATCTTTAAATGATAAAGTATTCAAATCCACGGGCAAGATGATGGAAAAATATAACGTAGTTGACGCTTCGCTGACGACAGGGGGAGGGAAATACCCGAACCAGGATGGATTTGGCTGGACCAACGGCGTCTATCTGCGCATGGCTACGATAAAGCACCGTTAGGAGCAAGAAACGATTGAGTTTATGGTGAGAATTCAACAGGAATGATCTGCCCTTACCCCTGATGACAGTCGTATCCGCTAAAGTTCTGTCAGGATAACAAGAATTTGTTAATGCCAGAGCAACACCGGCCAGTTTGAAAGCACTGAATACAACAGTTAGCGTTTCCATTGATGTCCCGTTTTTATTCCGAGGTAATTTTCGTCCTCGCTAGTGACCACTCGGAAGATACTATAGCGGACTTATCCAATTACCGTTGCAACCGCCAATGCTTTCTGGTAGTTTAGTCCAGACAAAACCTTTTCTTTTTATGACTCCACTACGTAGGAATACAATTCTTCGGCGCGTTAAAGACATTACGCTCAGTACTACGCTGACACTGGCATTGCTGAATGGAACCGTGCTGCTCCAAAGCTGTGGTAATAATAACGCCGACGAAACGGAACAGACCGAAACCAGTTTTCGTAAAGGCGTACGAACGTACATCACTGAAACATCTCCTGGTAATTTCAAAATTACGGATGAAGTAGAGACCGATTCAGATAAGGCGGGTGCGATTGTGAATTACGCGGATGGTCACCGCGATACGCTTAGTGTCGAAGCTGCCCGTCGACTCGTTGAAAACGACCAGTCGACCCGTACCTATCTGAATAATCCAGCGGGCTATCATCATAGCAACGGACTGGCTAACGCACTTTTGTGGGGAGGTATGGGATACATGCTGGGTAGAAGCACGGCGCCACAATATACGGATGACCGCCAGCGCTACGGAGCAGGCATGTATGCTAATTCGGGCCTGTATAATCGGTCGGCACAAATCGGCGAAAATGTCCGTGCGTCGCGGGTTGTCCGGACCACGCGTCCGTCAGGCGGTCGCAGCGGTTTCTTTGGTGGCCGGAGCCGGGGCTTCTCATCGTAGGAACGGACCTGCGATCAACGCTAACCGCAGCGTAGACAACGTCTTATTAACGTACCTTTAGGCATGAATCGGAAAGCAAGCATAGAGAGGTTTCAAAACGAAGAATTCGATGTATGCATAATTGGCGCTGGCGCTAGTGGGGCCGGAGCCGCGCTGGACGCTGCCTTACGAGGATTACGAGTCGCGCTGATTGATCGGGGTGATTTCGCGGGCGAAACGTCGTCCCGCTCAACAAAGCTTATTCATGGGGGCGTGCGCTACCTGGAGCAGGCAATTAAAAAGCTGGATCTGGCTCAACTACGGCAGGTCAGGCACGGTCTGGCTGAGCGAAGAACGGTTATTCGGAACGCCCCTCATCTGGCTCACCCATTGGCACTGCTTACCCCAGTGTTCAGCCTTATTGAGGGAATATACATTACTATCGGCCTGCGTCTGTATGACTTCTTTGCCCGGCACGACGCATTCCCGAAGGGACGCTGGCTCAGTAAAAAAGAAGCTATAGCTCAGATGCCAACTCTGACGCCCAACATGCACAGTGCGGTTCAGTACTATGACGGACAGCTTGATGATGCGCGGTACGCACTGGCATTGGCTCATTCAGCCGCTGAAGCCGGGGCTGCTGTGGCAACGTATATAAACGTAACGGGCTTTGAACGTAACGGCCAACGGCTTACGGCTGCGCTCGTTGAGGATAAGGTTACAGATAGGTCGTTCCCCCTAAAAGCCAGGGTGTTTTTGAACTGTACGGGCCCTTACGCGGATGCAATCCGCTTACTGGCCAATCCATCAGCCGAGCCCCGTATCCGACCTAGTAAAGGCGTTCACATTACGTTGCCCCGGCAGGTGCTGCAAAGCGACAGTGCGATGCTGATTCCTAAAACGGCGGACGGACGGGTCGTCTTTGCTATTCCGTTCGAGGACAAAGTTTTTGTTGGAACAACAGACAATGACTATACCGAAGGGCAACACGAACCCGTGCTGGAACCCAACGAGGTTCAGTATTTGCTGGATACGTTACGCCCTTACGTTGCCAACGTTCCCAATGCCAACGAAGTACAGGCTGGCTTTGGCGGAATACGCCCACTGATTGTTAGTAATCGAGCCAACACCAAAGCGTTGTTGCGTGATCACGAAGTAGAAGAAGATGCTGAGTCGGGGTTACTGAGTCTGCTGGGAGGGAAGTGGACTACATACCGACTCATGGCGCAGGACGCTATTGATCAAGTCGCTCAACGGTTAAATAACTCCGCCCATTCAACGACGGCAACGCACTTTCTGGTTGGGGGCGAAAACTACCGGTTTGACAACTGGCAAAAACTTCAGCAGGCGTATCAGCTCCCGGCGGACGTCTGTCAGCATTTGATGAAAGCGTACGGTAACCGGGCCGAGGGCGTGGCTAGCTTGATTCGGGAGAATAACCAATGGGCAAAGCGTATCGATCCGAAGTATCCTTACGTACAGGCCGAAGTAGTTTATCAGGTTCGCGAAGAGATGGCTGTCACAATCCGGGATGTACTGGCCCGGCGCTGGCGACTGGAATTACTGGATTGGCGGCTAACGAGCGACGTAACACCAGTTGTGGCCGATCTAATGGCAACGGAATTGAACTGGTCGCTGAATGAAAAGCATCAATACGTCAAGTACTATCAAACGCTAATTGCTGATTTTATCCAGAAAGCGGGCCTGCAAAAAAATCTGATAACGGCCTAATCAGTAGGTATTCCTATCTAAAACCCGACTTAACAAGAAGTAATGATTTCCTTAAAAACATTGGCCACCAGCCCTGATGCCCAGCTACGAAACATTGGTTGGGATTGGATGCTGGGTCACGATACATTACCTTATTTAACGAATGAAGTCGTCAACGTTAGCGCTGATGAAGCTGATGCTTACGCTGAAGCGGCCAACGACTTGTTCGATATGTTTGTGGCGGCTGGTCAGCACGTCATTGACAACAATCGATTTGCTGAGCTGGGGATTCCCGAAAATCTGGTTGAACTGATTAAGCTTTCCTGGGATGACGATCGGAACATTCATCTGTACGGTCGGTTTGACCTAGCCGGAGGAATTAATGGCAGTCAAATCAAATTGCTGGAGTTTAACGCCGATACGGCAACCTGCTTGCCCGAAACCGCCGTGGTGCAATACGCCCACTTACGTGCCAACCAACTGGATGACAGTCAGCAGTTCAATACGTTATTCGAAACGTTGACCACGCAATTCGAAGAATTACTAGCGGTAAATCCTGATTTACAGCCGACACTGCTGTTGTCTGCCATGCGCGGTTTTCCGGAAGACGATGCCAACGTTGCGCTTCTGGGCGAAGCAGCTCGGGAAGCAGGCTTTGAAGTAGAATTTGACTTTGTTGACAACGTAGAGTTTTCGGGGCAGGAGGGTATCTTCTGGCAGAATCCCAAAAATAGTCAGTTCGAAAAAATGGATTTCTGGTTCAAGCTGGTTCCCTGGGAATCGATTGCCGAAGACGAGCCTGAAATGGTCAATATCTTAACAGAACTGATTCGGCAGCGGCTGGTTGTGGTCTTGAATCCGGCGTACACACTGCTGTTTCAATCGAAGTACATTCTAAAAATCCTTTGGGAACTGTATCCGTACCATCCATTGCTGCTCGAAACCGATACAAAACCACTGGTGGGAAAAGCCTGCGTGGAAAAAGTGATTTTTGGTCGCGAAGGGGCTAACGTCCGGATTTTGAACGAGGACGGGAGCGAACGACTAGGCGTTGACGGTGAGTACGGCGACTATCCCAAGATTTACCAGGAATACGTTCAACTCGAACAGGATAGCCAGGGCAACACGTATCAAGCAGGGGTATTCTTTGCCGGAGAGGCCTGCGGACTGGGCTTTCGGAAAGGCGGCCCCATTTTAGACAACAGTGCCAGCTTTGTTGGTCATATCATCGAATAAAAAAGACGGCCCTCTGCGCAGAGGGCCGTTTCTGTTACGGTGAGCGGAACAAGTCAGCTGGCAAGCTGTTTTCCCTACAGTCTGCCGGTTGGACAACGTAATACTCTGATCGTTTAATCCGCGCGAAGAAAGGTTTCTAAAAAATCAGTTATGGGGCTCTACCTACAATCAGTTGTGTACATAGTGGCAGGAATCGCGCACTTGGTCAAGCCTCGACCATTTCTGTCTATTATGCCACCGTACGTTCCCGCTCACCAATTAATGGTGGGGCTTAGTGGTATCGCTGAAATACTACTGGGGATTGGTTTACTAATTCCAGCGACACGATCCTGGGCGGCTTGGGGACTTATTTTGCTATTGATTGCTGTATTTCCTGCCAACATATACATGGCTACGGCCGATAAGTTTGCCCACATTCCTGCATTGATACGGTGGGGAAGGCTTCCCTTGCAGGGGCTGCTAATCTGGTGGGCGTATCGATACACGTAATAGGAGCCCTATATTTTACCAAGGAATTTCAACTTGTTGATTTTACGGCCTTCTACTTTTCATAACTTTGTTCTACCCACTGCTGAACCATTGCAAAATGGCAGCCGTTACTTCGTTACGTACTAAAAACCTAATCGCTTCAGCGACACCCTCATGAGCGACGCTATCAAACATGAGTGCGGTATTGCCCTGATTCGGCTCCGCAAACCGTACCAGTATTACATCGACAAATACGGTACCGCTCTTTACGGAGCTAACAAGCTTTACCTGCTCATGGAAAAGCAAGTGAACCGGGGCCAGGACGGGGCCGGTATCGCAAACATCAAGCTTGATGTTCCACCCGGTCACCGCTATATCAGCCGTTACCGCTCAGTCGACCAGCGTCCGGTAGCCGACATCTTCGAGAAGGTCAACAAGAAATTCCGTAAAGCACTCAAAGGCAACAAGGACAAGGCTAAAGATGCCAAATGGTTGCAGGAGAATATAGCGTTTACGGGTGAGGTCTGGATGGGCCATCTGCGTTATGGGACCCACGGGGCTAATGAGATCGAGAACTGTCACCCGATGCTGCGCCAAAGTAACTGGCGTAGCCGGAATCTGGTCGTTGCGGGTAACTTCAATATGACCAACGTAGACGGCCTGTTCGACAAACTTGTTTCGCTGGGACAGCACCCCAAAGACAAGATGGATACCGTTACGGTGATGGAAAAAATCGGCCATTTCCTGGACGAAGAAAACCAGCGGGTGTTCGATCGATTCAAAGGGATTTACGAAAACCCACAACTGTCGGACATCATCGAAGATAATCTTGATATGCAGCGCGTTTTGCACCGTTCCTGCCGCGATTTTGACGGTGGCTATGCCATGGTGGGGATGACGGGCTTCGGTGCATCGTTCGTCGCTCGTGATCCAGCCGGTATTCGGCCTGCGTATTACTATGCCGATGATGAAGTGGTCGTTGTTGCATCTGAAAAGCCAGCGATCAAGACGGCATTTAACGTAGAATATAGCGAGATTAAAGAAGTACAGCCGGGTCACGCGTTGATCATCGATAAACATGGTGAGTACGCTGAGCAGCAGTTCGTCAAACCAATCGAAAAGCGTTCATGCAGCTTCGAGCGGATTTATTTCTCGCGTGCTACCGATCCTGATATTTACAACGAGCGGAAACAACTGGGTAAACTGCTTATTCCGCAGATCCTGAAAGAAATCGATTACGATCTGGAAAACACAGTCTTCTCGTACATTCCGAACACGGCTGAAACGGCGTTCTTCGGCATGGTAGAAGGCATCGAAGAATATCTCTATAAGCAGCGTAAAAAAGCGATTATGGAAGGCATTCTCTTCGAAGAGGAACTCGATCGAGTACTTGCTTTCCGTCCTAGAATTGAGAAACTGGTTTCGAAGGACGTAAAACTGCGGACATTTATCACCGATGATAGTCAGCGGGATGACATGGTATCGCATGTGTACGATACTACGTTCGAGGTCATCAAGAAGGGCAAGGATAATATCGTTGTCGTAGATGATTCCATTGTGCGGGGAACGACACTTGAAAAAAGCATCCTACGGATGCTGGACCGACTAGGTCCCAAGAAAATCATCATCGTGTCGTCGGCTCCTCAGATTCGCTTTCCGGATTGCTATGGCATCGATATGTCGAAAGTAAAAGAATTTGTTGCTTTCCGGGCCGTGCTGGAATTATTACGCGAGCGCGGACAAGAATATATTCTTGATGAGGTGTACGCTGAGTGCGTAGCCGCCATCGAGTCTGGCAATGCAACCAAAGAGAACTACGTGAAGGCCATCTTCGCGCCATTTACGCACGAAGAGTTGTCGAACAAAGTTGCGCAGATTATTACGCCCTCTGATCTAAAGGCTGAAGTAGCCGTTGTTTATCAGACGGTTGAAAATCTGCACGAAGCGTGCCCTGCTCATTCCGGCGATTGGTATTTTACAGGTAATTACCCAACCCCCGGCGGGAACAATGTTGTCAATAAAGCTTTCGTTAACTTTATGGAAGGTAAGTTGGTGCGGGCTTATTAGTCAACATCAACTAAACTAACAAACTGGGCGAGCAGAAGTGATTCTGCTCGCCCAGTTTGTTTATAAAGATTTGTACCTTTTCATCATTACATCTCGTTGTACGACCCTTACGCAAACCTGTAGCCTGAATGCAGATCGAGCAAAAAAGTAGAAAAATAAACCGGCCAGCTATCGTGTAAGGTGAAGCTCCTCTAGGGTATTCTACACAACTACAAATCGTTGCAGAGGATACAACACGGTATATCATACGTTGGGCAAAAAGAGGTCAACGGGGGCGGGCGAAATTGGTGTCGACTAGGCCTCAAGAAACGGTGACAAAAAAAATGCCACATGATAGATATACTCAAACCGACATTAGGCAATTTGCGTATAACAAAAAGATGGAATTGGCTATAAATTTGCTAGGTCAAAACTCGCTAATAACTGATGCGTATTCCTGAAGCAACTGTCGATCAAATTCGGCAGGCGGCTGATATCCTGGAAGTAGTCAATGATTTTGTTTCCCTGAAAAAGCGTGGGAGCAATTACATTGCTTGCTGTCCATTTCATAATGAAAAAACGCCTTCGTTTAGCGTTAACCCTGCCAAGCAGATTTATAAATGCTTTGGCTGTGGCAAAGCGGGGGATTCGGTTCGCTTCGTTATGGATGTGGAAAACATCGGCTACGGCGAAGCACTACGCTATCTCGCCAAAAAGTACGGGATTGAGATTGAAGAGCAGGAGCAGACACCAGAAGAGCTCTTACGCCAGAACGAGCGTGAAAGCCTGCTAATCGTACTGAATTTCGCCAAAACATTTTTTCAGGAAGCATTACTGAACAGCGACGAAGGCAAAACCGTGGGGCTTACCTACTTTCGTGAGCGTGGTTTTACGAATCCGACGCTGGACGCTTTTGATCTGGGTTATAGCTACGACCAGTGGGACGCCCTACTACAAGCTGGTCTGAAACGCGGCTACAAGAGAGAAATACTGGAAAAGGCCGGGCTAATCCTTAGTAAAGAAAACAACAAAGTATTTGACCGCTTCCGGGGGCGGGTCATGTTTCCCATTCATAATGTGTCGGGTCGAGTTATTGCGTTTGGAGCCCGAATCCTAAAAACGGATAAAAATCAACCCAAGTACCTGAACTCGCCCGAAACGGAAGTCTACCACAAGAGTCAGGTACTGTACGGAATTTTCCAGGCGAAGCAGGCCATTCGTCAAGAGGATGTCTGTTATTTAACTGAGGGCTACACGGATGTTATATCCCTTCACCAGGCGGGCATTAAGAACGTAGTAGCTTCATCAGGTACGTCGCTCACCACGGAGCAGATTCGGTTGATTGGTCGCTTTACACCTAACGTAACGATTCTGTACGATGGCGATGCCGCCGGTATCAAGGCTGCCCTGCGCGGATTAGATATGGTACTGGAGGAAGGGCTTAATCTTAAGCTGCTGCTACTACCAGACGGCGAGGATCCGGACAGTTATGTGCATAAAGTGGGAGCTGACGTCTTCAAAACTTATATCAAGGAGCACTCCCAGGATTTTATTGATTTTAAGGCTGGTCGCTGGTTAACCGAAGCTGGTGATGACCCTTTGAAGCGGGCCGAGGGAATATCTGATGTCTGCGCTAGTATTACAAAGATACCGGACCTGCTAAAGCGCCAGACATTGTCGCAGCGTGTAGCGCAGGTTTTTCACGTCAGTGAACAATCTGTTATATCTGAAATAAACCGGCTGCTGAGAGTACAACAGGAGCAGGCTCGCAAAAGCAGTGATCGGCAGAAACGGGCGCCAGGACAGGAGCAACGATCAGCACCACTGACTGCTGCTGATTCCTCAATTGATGACATAAATGCCTTATTAAATGAGCTGGAGATCGATACAGCTCCATCGCCAGACGAACCTGTATACAGTCCGGCCACAGCACCAGAGGTAGAAAGAGATCGGGTAGGGTCAACACGTACTCCTGTATCCTATCAAGAGGAAGAATGTGTACGGTTACTCATAAACTATGGAGCGCAGGAGTTAGAGCCTGGTATCACTCTTTGTCAGTACATACTCAGCGAATTACACGAAATCGATTTTCAAACCCAACCGTTTAACCATATTTTGACTCATTTCCGTGAGGCATATACTCATGGAACTATTCTAACTGCTACTGATTTCATCAGTCAGCGTGTAACGTCTGAATCCGCGGTTCAGCAGCAGGTAATTAGCCTCACCACGCCACGCTACGAGATTAGCGAAGGATGGCTGCGGCATGAGATTTTCGTACCGTCAGAAGAAGAAGTTTCGATACTGGCTGACGCTGCCTATCGGAATATATTACGGATAAAGAAAATACTGGCTGAACAACGCATGTCGGTCCTTCAACAGCAGTTAAGAGAAGTAAACAAAGAGTTTACAGAAGAGGCAGATAGGATACTAATGGAGTTTATGCAGTATAAACGGATTGATATGGAAATCTCGCGTCTGCTGGGTACTGTTATTTCTGGTTGATGGGAGAAATGCAAAGCCTCTCGGTACCGAGAGGCTTTGCATTTGTCTATGAGGAAGGTTGAACGTTAAGCGCGTGCGACAACAGTAGCGTTGACTAGCTCAGCGTCGATTTTCTGTGTCAGTTCAGTTAATAAAGAAGCATGCGTGCGAAGCTGACCTGGTTTGGATGGTAGCGCAGAACGGCTGGATTGCTGACCGCCCATGTCCATAAGTAGCGTCATCAACACATCGCTCATGTGGCGACGTAAAACCGTGAGGTTCTTGAGCCGCTCGCGCTGCTGAACCGACTTGGTACGTGACGATGATTGCAGCTTGTTGATGACTTCAGTCAGTTTAGCGTAACGACGGTGGAATGCTTCAGTTGCTTCTACCCAGTCCATAATAACAGTTTGAACTTCGGCAGATGATGCTTCGTAGGTCGACGATTTTTTTGATTCTTTATGATTCATCACACAATGCGTTAAGACAGTGAATGCTCCGCTGATGATCAAAAATAGTAGGTCAAAACGGCTGAAATCAAGTCTTTCTGCCTGAAATCACCATCAGTAGGGACGAAATCACCCAAATTCTCCCTTTATTATCAGTGATTTCGTCCCTACTGATGGTGATTTCAGAATGATTCATTGTTAAGTTTTTTTTGAGCATATTAGATTCATACCGCTAAAAACATCTGTGACATACTTATACTATGAACCAATCGAATAATGGCCACGAGGCCGCCAAAAACTTTGCGCTCCGTCGTCGGGATTTTTCAATCTTGGTGGCACAGTCAGAACTGTTCACGTGTGAGGTATTGAGCCAACTCCTGAAAGAGCAAGGATACAATGTAGTTGGACGAGCCGTTGAAATGGAGGATACGCTTCAGCAGATTCGAGTGAAACGGCCACAGTGTGTTATCATTGAACCTGAGATTTCAGGACGTAAGACGTTTGAAGTCGTCCAAGATCTTCAACGATCAAATAGCCAGACGAAGTTTATTTTATACGCTAGTAAGCCAGATGTACGCACGATCGTTGAAGCTATGCAAATGGGCTTCCTCGGATTTCTGTATGCGAACGATGGATTAGAGGAATTGTATCGCTGTTTCCAGACCGTGAGCTATGGGGGATGTTACTACAGCAGTGGTTTTATGAACTTAATTCGTAATTATGGAATCGAAGTCATGACCGATAAAACGCGCGAAGAGTTAGGGCGGCTATCTACCCGGGAGCGTGAGGTATTACGACTAATAGCCAATGGTCACACGTCAGGCGAAATCGCTGATGAGCTGGGAATTAGCTATCGTACGATAATAAACCACAAGGCACATATTGCAAAAAAACTGGAATTAGATGGATGCCGGCAGTTACCTCGGTACAGTATTTCAGTCAAAAACTACTTATAGAGGCTAATGAGGCATCAATAGAGGGTCCTGACTAGAATCAGCAAAGGATTGCGGATCTCGCTGGTCAGCTTGTAACCATTCTCTGAAATCCTGCATTCGAGCGCGGGGGACTACGATTTCGTAGTGATCAGGGGTATTTAGCCGAACAATGTATTTACCATTTTCCCAATAAGCATAATTGAGAACAGCTTTTCTATTGACAATGTAGTCGCGCTTAATACGATAGAACTGGGTCGGATCGAGTTCTGCTTCCAGCTCATTTAGTGCCTTGCTGACGGCGTAACGGCCCTTGGGAACGACGGCGTAGTAAGAGCGTTCTTCAATCGTAAAGTAGTAGACGTCTGAGGTAGGAAAATCTAATTCTCCCTGTGGATCGCGACCTTTGAGGTGCATCAGGTAGGTAGAGGCCACCGGAGCAGGAGGAACCAAAGGTGGATACAAAATTGCCTGTTGCTTTGCTTCTTCTTGCTCCTGCTGTCGCTGGGAAAAGTAATCGGATACAAGAGAAACGTTGGTCGGTATATAACCAATTAGTACTACTGGGGCCAAATAACGCAAATACGTACCCCAGTTAAACGTGCCGGCTATAAACTCATCCCAGTAGTTGGAGAAGGTGTAATGGGGAAAGGCTTCCATTAGAAACCTAACAGACTCTGTGATGGGATTAAAAATCAAAAATGATAGTAGAACGACTGGTAACAAAAGAAATTCATAACGAGCAATTGCTTTTGCGTTCAGATCAACAGTGGTCAAATTGAAAATCTGGTGGGCCTTATCAACTAACGTAGCTACGATATAAGCTGTGAATACTTCAGGTATTAGTAAACTACGGAAAAGGAGACCAATATAAGGCCAAAACCCACCATGTTTAGCCATGATCAAGGACTTTGTATTGTAAGTAGCAGTCCAGGCAAATACTTCGATAAGCAGAATGATACCAAGCATGAGGTAGACGCTATACAGCGGCTTCTTCAAAAACGACCTGGTTAATTTCACTGCTTCCATATTACTCCTTATCAAATATATAGACTAAAGAAATAGTAATTAGTTACTAATTCCGCCGATAATAATGAGACTTTTTTGCGATTGATGACCCTTCCTGGGCAATATAATTTTGTATCAGTCAATCGGCAACGTATTCAGGGGCCGATCAAAACAGGAAAAATCACTCTCAAATCAAAAGTCATCATGAAAAAGCAATTCACCATCAAAGCTGTTCAAACCGTTAAAAACATCAAGTTGTCAGCAGTCAAAAACGAATCCAAGAACGTTCTGAACTTCTTGCAGGAAGCCGAATGCTGCGGCTGGTCGTCTTTCCATGGCCTTGCTCCCAAAGCTAACTTCTCACTGTAAGAATCGCAAGTTATGCCAACTGCACGCACACTTTACCGTGAAGAGCTCGTGCGCTGTCGGGAGCACTTTAGCCGCGTAAATCTTCATCAGGAACGGGGTTATTTAATGAAGTACACGACGTTCTCAGCTAACGTAGAGAACATTATGCCTTTCATACCCCGTACCGAGCATGAGAACCTGTTCAGAGAGCTGTTGTTACAAGAAATCTTTACAAGCTTCGATCAACAATGTCTGACAGCGGGTGATATAGTAACGACGAGTGGCCGCGAGGAGTTTCTGGTAAACAATAAAGAGCCATTTATTTATTGTACGTATCACCTAGGCTCCTATCGGCTTCTAACAAGTTTACTGTTTCGGCGAGGTGTAGACTGCGTGCTGCTAGTTGGTAGTAACATGAACAAAAGTCAGGGAGACATCCTGACTGAACACTTTGAAGCATTACGTCAGAAATACAGCTTGACTAATACGATTCGGTTAGTTGATGCTGGGAGTCCTACGGCGGGGCTTACTCTGTTACGTGAGCTTAAAGCGGGCAAGTCTATTATCGCTTACGTTGATGGAAGCGCGGAAACGGGACCCGAACCTGGCGAGGAAGACAAATTCCTACCCGTTCGATTTGGTAACCGGCGAGTGCTTACTCGAAAGGGTGTTGGCTATCTGTCACATGCTACCGGTGTACCTATCATACCCGTAATAGCCTACCGAGATACTGACCTGACTAACGTCTTGCACGTTTCTAGCCCAATCAAGCCGATCCGGAATAGCGACCGTGATATGTTCTGCCAGGAGGCCATGCAACAACTGTATGATAATCTGTGGCGTTATGTACAACGCTATCCGGGTCAATGGGATGGATGGAGCTATATTCAGGATTTTCTTGAGCCTGAAACAGAGAAGAATACGGAGGTCAGTTCCCCGTGGGCAACAAAGCCTACGTTTAATGGACAACGTTATTCTATCTGTGACTTGGAGGAAGCTCCTGTCCTGTTCGACAGACGTACGTATCAAATCTACGAGATTACGGACGACCTGAGGGACTTACTGTTAACTATCGATACGGTCGAATCTGTGGAGGATCTTATCGGAAAAGAAGTCTATAATGAATTACGCGAGATGGAAGTGCTGCATTAGTCAACTAACAGCAGCACGTAAAGAAAAGGCTACACTTGAAAAAGTGTAGCCTTTTCTTTAAAACTTTTTTGCACTGCAAGTGCTAACTGATCTTTGTTTATACTAGTAATTTTTTACTAGTACTAAGCTCCGCTTCCAACCTCGATCTCTTCGTTTGATTTGTTGAAGAATTTGAAGTTGACAATGCCTAGTGAACTGTCTTTGACCAATTTAACCCAGGTTTTATACTTGACGAACCATTGCATTTGCTTTGAGTAAAAGCCTTTTGTATAGTAAGCGTACAAAAAGGGGTGCATAGAAATGGAGATACCAGTCTCGTTCTGCTTAGTCAGAATATAGTCAAGGTTGTTCTCAATGACATCAGTTACTAGAACACTTGCTTGAATGGTGCCTGTTCCCCCACAGGTTGGACACACCTCGCGGGTTACAATATTCATTTCCGGACGAACACGCTGCCGGGTAATCTGCATCAGCCCAAATTTTGTTAAGGGCAGAATGGTAAATTTCGAGCGATCGGCACGCATCTCATCCCGCATGATATCCTGAAGAAGCTTCTTGTTCTCCGGCTTTTTCATGTCAATGAAATCAACAACGATGATACCACCCATGTCCCGCAGCCGAAGCTGGCGAGCAATTTCTTTTGCGGCTTCTCGGTTAACGCTGATAGCCGTTGCCTCCTGATCCTCTTCCGAATTGGACTTGTTGCCGCTATTGACGTCAATAACGTGCAGCGCTTCGGTGTGCTCAATGATCAGGTATCCTCCGCCTGGTAAACTAACCGATCGGCCAAAGAGCGATTTCAGTTGCTTTTCGAGGCCTATTGCTTCAAAGAGTTTGGATTTGCCAGTGTATAGCTTGACAATCTTCTCTTTGTCGGGCGCAATAGTATGGATGAAGTTTCGAATCTCATCGAACGACTCACGGGTGTCCACCGTGATACTCTCGAACGATTCATTAAGCATATCCCGTAGGATGGAGGAGGCCCGGTTCATCTCACCGAGAACCCGGTCGCGTGGTTTTGCCTCGGACAGGTTTTTGATAGCTTGATCCCATTTTTCGAGGGAGTGCTGTAAATCGCGATCAAGCTCCTCAACATCTTTATCCTGTGCTACGGTACGCACGATAACCCCAAAATTCTGTGGCTTCAGAGAAGCCATTAGTCGGGTTAACCGTGTTCGTTCGGCACGGTCCGTAATTTTCTTTGATAGGTTTACCCCATCTGAGAAGGGGACCAGTACCAGATAGCGACCTGCAATCGAAATGTCACACGACAAGCGAGGCCCTTTGGTTGAGATGGGTTCCTTAACTACCTGCACCAAAATGGGCATATTCTTTGTCAGCACCTTATCGATTTTACCAATCTTATCAATAGGTGGCTCCAACTTAGCACCGCTAAGCCGTCCGTTCGTTACCCGTTTGGCGATAACGTCTTTGACCAGTTTGTTGAGCGAATTGATGTTAGGCCCAAGGTCCTGATAGTGCAGAAAACCATCTTTTTCGTGACCTACGTCGACAAAGGCCGCGTTCAGGCCTGACGAAAGTTTTTTAACGGTTCCCAGGTAAAGATCGCCAACAGTAAAGCTGCTGTCTAACTCTTCTTCGTGATACTCCAGCAATCTCTTGCTTTGCAAGAGTGCGATCCGATCACCTTTCTGAGTAGAACTGATAATTAATTCATTACTCACAAGATGAATGTACGGTTAGAATGGCTGTATAAACAAAGAAGCCACGTTCGGGCTTTGCAGACCGGCACGGGGCTTCTGTAGGCTGAGTGAGCAGTATGAAATGAGGCAGTAGGCAGTTTAGCGTAAGCAGAACTGCAGGCTGTTCACTGCTAGCTGCATACTACTTTTTCTTATGCCGGTTTTTTCTTAGCCGTTTTTTCCGCTTGTGGGTGGCAATCTTGTGCCGTTTCCGTTTTTTACCGCAAGGCATAATGCAAACAGTGTTTTATGGTTGAAAATAGATGTCGGCCGACCACTCGGCGCGGCCCTTGTTGAAGTTGTTCAATACTGAATTTCTTCTGGGTGGTACGCTTTCAGGAAACCCGTTGGCATACCGGGTATTATTTCAGCCGATCTTCGTATTCGCGAATAGCAGCTAGAATTTGCGGATCTTTCTCTCCTTTTTTTACTTGAGCCAGCACTTGTTTGGCTTCGTCACGTTGTCCTGCTTCAGCTAGGCTAATACCCAGATAAAACTGAGCTTTTCGACTCGCTGGATTATTGACCAGAATCTGCCGGAAACGTTCGATAGCCCGATCATACTGATTTGACTGCATCGATAGCAAACCCAAGTTAAACAAAGCCAGCTCGTTTGTTGGGTCCTGCTGCAACACCTCCCGCAGAAGGGCGATTCCCTGCATTGGGTTTTCCGTGTTGACGTAGGTCATAGCCATATTAGCCTTCGCCGACAATAGGTTCGGATTTTTATCAATTGCTTTCTGGTAAAAATCCCGAGTCTTCTTGCCCAGTGTAGCAGTTTTTGCTGCGTCGACTGCAAACGTGTATGCTTCAAAATAAACGTCACCAGCTCGGAGCAAATTAGCTTCCGAAGGTTGCGTAGTTGCTAGCACTTCGGCGTAGTGAGCAGCACTGTCGTAACGAGTAATGTCTCGAAAGAAAGAAATCAGCTTTTCTCCAGCAGCATCTTTCTGGGCTGGTATTGCCGTTAGAAATGCCGATCGGAGACTTTCCAGTTTACGTTGTTGTTCGGGCGTAACGGCTTCCTCATGCATCGACGAGCGATCAGGAGTGCCCGTGTTAGCCGCTACCGAAAGAGAATCGGCCGTGGGCGTTTGCGTTGTTCGGCCACCCAGTTGCTTGTTTTCATTCCGCACAACAACCCGAGGCAGGCTGTAAAGCCCGACCGTCATCACTGCCGCTAGCATAATCACTACAAGCACGTATTTATTCATAGGGAGGAGTTACAATGCAAACGCCGATAAGGCCAGATTGAAAACTATTCGGCGGCTACTTTAGCCTTGTCACTGGTTTTTACCTGCTCTACGAAAACTTTAGCAGGTTTGAAACTTGGAATGAAGTGTTCGTCGATTACCATAGCGGTATTCTTCGAGATGTTACGGGCAACCTTCTTCGCTCTCTTTTTATTGATGAAACTACCGAAACCTCTCACATAAATATTTTCTCCTTCGGCCAGCGAGTCCTTGACCACCGAAAAGAAGGTCTCAAGAGTGTTGGTAACCTCTGCCTTATCGATTCCGGTTTTATCGGCGATCTCTGAAATTACGTCTGCTTTCGTCACGACTTCTTAAACTTTAACGATTACTGTGTTGTTGAAAATTCGGGTGCCAAAAATGGGAGCACAAAGGTAGGGGTTTCAACAGATTTAAAAAAACTTCATTGCTTCCTTTTTGCGACCACTCGTGCATTTTCCTGTTTTATTTTGAATTGGCAATCAGACCTTAACGTCACTGAGACAACGTTTGCACCGACCTTGGAGCGCTGGTACGAACGGCACAAGCGCGACCTTCCCTGGCGTCACACACGTGACCCATATCGCATCTGGCTATCGGAAGTAATTCTCCAGCAGACTCGCGTAGCACAAGGCAAACCTTACTACGAACGCTTCGTTGAAAACTACCCAACCGTAGCCGACATGGCTCGTGCTGACGAACGCGAATTATTACGTCTCTGGCAAGGGTTGGGTTACTACTCTCGTGCCAGAAATCTGCACCAGACAGCCCGTTACGTAACGGAGCAGTTGGCGGAGAAGTTTCCGGATACGTATCATGACTTGCTCAAAATGAAGGGAATCGGGGCGTATACGGCTGCTGCTGTTGCGTCATTTGCCTTCGGTGAGCGCGTACCGGTGGTTGATGGCAACGTGTATCGGGTGCTGGCCCGCGTGTTCGGCATCGAAGAAGATATTACAACGACGGGTGCCAAGAAAACCTTTGCTGCTCTGGCGACTCGGTTAATACAGGCTGCCGACGATCCGGCTACGTATAATCAGTCAATCATGGAGTTTGGTGCTATCCAGTGTACTCCCATAGCGCCAGATTGCCTGCTTTGTCCACTACAACAACAATGTGCGGCATATTTGACCGGGCGGCAGCACCTGCTACCGGTAAAGGCGAAAAAAGCCCCCGTTCGGAATCGCTACTTCAATTATCTAGTATTTCGAAAAGGTAACCAGATCGCCATGCGTGAGCGTACCAATCAGGATATCTGGCAGAGTCTATACGATTTTTATCTACTTGAAACCGACGAGCCCAAGGCTGCTTTACGGGACTTAGCGCTACCCCAGGCTGTTGAAAAGTTGGTTGAGCAGGGTGTGCTGGCTGCTCCACCCGTAGTGGTTTCGCAGTTACTTTCCCATCAGCGGATTAACGGGCAGGTCTATTTAATTGATCTACCCGAGGAGCTATCAGGAGCATTACCTGACGGCATGACTTGGTATTCCCGGGCTGAGGTAGAACAACTTCCCAAGCCTGTTCTAATTACCAATTATTTGGTCAAAAACGTTGCGTAAGTTGGTTTAATTCAGTAACTTTAAGCAAATAAAGCACACTAAACCCTTCGTATAAAACGTAAAAAAACAAGCAAATGGCAAGTCTTAATAAAATGACCATCATCGGTAATTTAGGTGCTGATCCTGAGGTACGTTACCTGGATGGTGGTGCTGTTGTCGCAACCTTCAACGTGGCTACGACCGAAAAATTTACCAACCGGAATGGTGAGAAAGTTGAGCAGACCGAATGGTTCCGGGTTGAGCTCTGGAACGAACAGGCCAAGGTCGCTGAAAAGTACTTGAAAAAAGGAAACTCGGTCTATGTCGAAGGTCGGTTACGTACTGAACTCTGGACGGACAAAGAAGGTAAAGAACGTACTTCGTTACGGGTACGGGCTAACACCATGCAGTTGCTGGGCTCACCAAACAGCGACCGGCAGGACGAGCCTGAATACGAAGCGCCCCGGGCGCAGGCTGCTCCCCAAGCCGCACCAGTGCGTCAGCAGCCTCAACCCCAGCGTGCAGCCGCACCAGCTCCTCAGCCATCCGCTCCTCGTCAGCAACCGGCCCGGCGTGAGCCTGAGCCGATGCCATTCGATGGGGGTGGAGATGACGACCTACCGTTCTAAATCCCGCAATGCTCGATTGTTGAACGAGATATAGTATAGATGGACCATAGTGATCCCCTTCCTCGACAGGTGCTTCCAGCTTTAACTAGCTGGAGCACCTATTTTGATTTATACGCCCCTTACACGGCGCTTATCCTGCTGCTTCTTGTGCTGGCCGCTCTGGTATCAGCCTCGGAAGCGGCTTTCTTTTCGTTAACCCACGATGATCGGGTACGTTGCCGCGATAGTATGCAGGCAAATGAACGGCAGATTGCCAATCTGCTGGAACGCCCCAAACGATTACTAGCTTCATTGGTGATATTTAACAATCTGCTGAATATCAGTATAGTTGTTATTGTTACGTATCTGACCTGGAAATCATCGCAGGCCGCTTACCAATCAATCTGGACATTATTAGGAGTGGTATTGACCACTACGTTGGCGATCGTTCTTTTTGGCGAGATCATTCCTAAGGCGTATGCCAGCCAGAGTAGTCTGAGTGTTGCTCGTCGAACAGCTCCTCTTGCCCAAATAGGTTTGTTTGTCTTTCGGCCATTTTCCATTTTACTGGTTAGCCTAAGCAATCAAATCGATAAACGAATTCAACGACGCGGCTATAAATTATCCGTTGAAGAGTTGAGTCACGCCGTTGAGCTGACGGGTGGGAGTTCGTCGGCTGAAGAGAAAGAAATGCTGAAAGGAATCGTCAACTTCAGCAGCTTAACCGCCCGACAGGTGATGCGCCCCCGCCATGATATATCAGCGTTACCTAGTAATCTGACCTTTACTGAGCTGGTTGCGCAGATAAACGAGTCCGGTTATTCAAGGGTTCCTGTATATCATGAATCGCTGGATCAGGTAGAAGGCATTCTTTACATTAAAGACTTGCTACCGCACATACAGCAGAGCGACTCGTTTGCTTGGCAATCGTTATTGCGTCCTGCCTATTTTATTCCGGACAACAAGAAAATTGACGATCTGCTCCAAGACTTTCAGAAGCGCCGGGTACATATTGCTATTGTTGTCAATGAGTATGGAGGTACCCGGGGACTGATTACGTTGGAGGATATTATCGAAGAAATTTTTGGGGATATCAACGATGAGTTTGATGAGGAAAGCCCCGAAGGATACCGACGTGAAGACGAACAAACCGTGGTATTCGAAGGAAAAATGCCGATCTCAGAGATCTGCCGCGTACTGAATGTCGACAGCGCTACGTTCGAAGCCGTACAAGGAGATAGTGAATCATTAGGCGGCCTGCTACTGGAACTGTTCAACAGGCTACCCAGAACAGCAGAAAAGATTAGTTACGCCAATTTTACGTTCGAAATCCTCTCCGCCGATGACAAACGGATTCATGAGGTACGGGTAACGAAAACGCAGGAGGTGCCCGTTGAGAAGACGAGTTGAGGGGCTTATACCCACAACCCTTTACCCTGGTTGTATTCTTTGCCTAACTTCTGGATTTCGCTGATCGAATACGTCAAAAGCCCTTGTTTCTGAAGCTGGCGGATTTGACGTTTTTCGACCCATGATAATCGGCCATCGATCAACACCCCAAAAATAATGAGACGTTCAAGGCTCTGGCGTACGTTGGGAGAAATATTGGCAATTTGCGCGATGAAGTCTCCAGTTAGCGGTTTATTTGTTCGCAAATCGAAGCGATCAATAAGCGTCTCGGTCAATAGATAATGGGCGTAGTTGTACTGGCGCTTCAGGATTGCCACGTATTGTAAAGCTTCCAGAATCAAGGGGCGAAATTCGGAGTCTTTACCCCACTCGTCGTGTAGTTCGTTCACGAATTCCCGGATTGTTGTCGGAGCCATCACGCGAACCTGTGCTTCGTGGAGCACCTGCCAGGATGCATAAGCGTTCCAGAGCGCAAAAATGGGCATACCTAACAGATCCGTAAACTGACGTAATACATATCTGCCTAAAAAACGCCGGACTACTACCTTTACCAGAAACTGGCTCAAGAAGGCCTTAACTTGGTTAAGTAGAAAAAAAATGGTCAGGCCCCAACGTGGCATGTTCAGGTACGGGTCGATACCGAAACGAAGAATCCCCCGATGGGTTTTCTCAAGGGCAGCATCGGCCAGCGCCCGCAGGTGACGATCGTATTGAGCATCGTGAGCCCGGGGAAATTGGCACACGTGCATAATCGTCTTAACACCGAGTAAATTGAGACCGATGAGCAGGTGGATTTCTACGTAAACGATCAAAATCCCATAGACAATCGTCACTAGTGGCAAGTGATACGTATCGCCCAGCAAATTGATCTGGGTACTCTGAAAAAAATCGGGCCAGTTGTATTGTGGAATGTACAGGAACAATACGCCTAAAACCCCCAAAAAGGCCGCTAGACTAAGCGTTAGCACCTTCGTTCGTTGAATAAGCCGGCTCTCGACCGGGTTCAGAACGTAAGGTTCATCCGTGGGGTGAACTGTATCAAGTGCCCGCCTTAAATACCGCAAAGCCAGATGATCGAGCGGACCTGTGCCGTTTTTAGGGGGCCTAGTAGACATAATCCTTATTGATAGTGGAATTATTTCTACAACTATAAAAATGAACGGGTTGTTAATAAAAATGCGAAAAGCTTAATGAATAAAATACGACCGTTCAGTAAACTTGTAGCGATTGTAACGGAAATCCACTAAATGGATGTTTTAACAAGTTTTAAGCTTTAGTACAAAGACTTTCCTTGATTTTGTTGAGCTTTATCGCGAAGCAGAACGTTTAGAGTATATGAAGAAACTCCTAGTATATGCAGCAATGAGTCTGCTGGCAACGGGTGCGTTGGCACAACAATCCCAATGGTATCTGTCGGATAAGTCCGATAAATCGGCTGGGATCAGCGTTGAAAAAACCTATCGCGAATTGCTGAAGAATCGCAAACCAACGCCAGTTGTTGTGGCGGTCATTGATGGTGGAATCGATACAACGCACGAAGATTTGCGCCGGGTGCTTTGGACCAATCCAAAAGAAATTCCCGGAAACGGAATTGATGATGATAAGAACGGCTACGTAGATGACATTCACGGCTGGAATTTCATCGGTGGAAAAGATGGACGTAACGTAAGCTATGAAACAGCGGAGGTAACGCGTTTGTACGCTAAGCTGAAGCCAAAATATGAGGGCAAAACCCGTGCGTCGTTCAAGCCTGAAGAGCAGAAAGAGTTTGACCTCTATAAAAAAACGAAAGCTGAAGTCGAGAAAAACCAAGCCCAGTACAAAGCGCAATACCAGGGCATCAGCCAGTTTTATATGCAGTTTGCGGGTGCCGTGAATGCTATCAAAAGTGCGTATGATGTAAAGACGCTTGACACGACAGCCCTGCGGAATATTGCTGATACGACTAAAAACGAAATGCTGAAAGGGCCCGTCAACGCTATCCGACAGTTATTGCAGCAACAGCAAGTCGCCAATGCGGATGATGTAATTGGGGAGCTTGAAAAAGCCAATGAGCAGTTAAAAGCCCGCGCTGAATACAACTACAATCCAGATTTCGATAGCCGGGCTGTTGTGGGTGACAATCCAGAGGATATGACCGAAAAATATTACGGCAATCCCGACATCGCTGGTCCGCGTCCAGATCATGGAACCCACGTAGCGGGAATCATTGGAGCCGATCGGACGAATGAGCTAGGTGTAAAAGGAATTGCTGATGCGGTTCAGATTATGGGTGTCCGGGCGGTTCCCGATGGCGATGAGCGCGACAAGGATATCGCTAATGCTATTCGTTACGCGGTTGACAACGGAGCACAGATCATCAACATGAGCTTTGGAAAGGACTACTCGCCCAACCGTAAAGTGGTAGAAGATGCGGAGCGGTACGCGCTGTCGAAGGGCGTATTAATGGTCCACGCGGCTGGAAATGACGGAAAAGATATTGACACAGCCGCTAACTATCCGGCTCCCCGTTTTCTTGATGGAAAAGAGATTCCAAACGTAATTACGGTGGGGGCAAGTGCCGAAAGTACAGGTGATGATCTCGTTGCTAGCTTCTCGAACTATGGCAAAAAATCAGTCGACGTTTTTGCGCCAGGCCGGGCAATTTATTCGACCGTGCCGGGGAGTAAATACGAAAACAACGACGGTACAAGCATGGCCTCGCCGGTTGTGGCCGGGGTAGCTGCGGTGCTGAAATCGTATTTTCCGAAACTGACCTACGCGGATATTAAACGGATTATAGAACAGTCAGCAACGCCTTACGCTATTAAGGTCCACAAGCCTGAATCTACGGATACGATTGATTTCAAAGCGTTGTCAAAGACGGGTGGTGTTGTTAACCTGTATGAAGCAGTCAAATTGGCTATCGCGCAGGAAGACGCTGCCAAAGGAAAATAAGTCGGACACGTCTGGTGAATAAAAGCAACAGCCCGCAAACTGAATGTTTGCGGGCTGTTGTCGTTTTAGGCTACTGCTTTTTGATTCGTTTAACCCAAACTGACTGAGATGTCTGGTCATTGATGACAACTATAAAGGTGCCACCGGGTAGATCACCAATATCTAGGTCGACTGAATAGTCAGCACCGTTACGTTGCAGGGATGCCGTTCGGATGGTCGTTCCTCGTAAATCAGTCAGGCGGACGACAGGTGAGTAGGAAAGGATTGGCATGTTGACTAGGGAGACCGTAATCTGTTGCGTGGCCGGAATAGGATAAACGTTCAGAATACGTTCCTGGACAGTGGGCTCTGCTGCCAGAATCGTTACGTAGGTTTCATCGGAAATTAGTTCACCACATCCATTGACGCTTCCTCTGACTGAATACCGTCCTGATTGAACGACGGTAAGACTTGCCCCGGTAGCCCCCGTGATAGCTACTCCGTTCAGAAGCCACTGAATGTTACTACGAGCGCTAGTGGTCAACATCAAGCCATTGGTTGTAATGGTTGGCATAACAGGAGTCTGAACCGTAATGGCAAGGGTAGTCGAACGAATGGGTAGGCAGCCGTTCGCGATCTGAACAGCGTAACTACCGGGCGTAGAGGTGGACAACGTACTACTGCTTACTCCTGAAAGTAATTGCGCGTCACGGTACCATTGATACGAATAGTTAGACCCTGTACCGGCCTGTAACACCAAATTGGAACCCTGACAGATGTTAGTTGATCCATTCGCAGTCAACGTAGCAGCAGGGGATGTTCCGGTGGTCGTCGGAACGGCAACCCGTTGCGTTCCAGCACAGTCCAGCGCCCGAACTCGCATATTATAAAAATAATACCAGGCGGTTTTCAAGGTATCTGTTCCACTGCCGGTATCGTATAAAGAACCTTTGATTGTTACCACGGGTGTTCCATTTTGCGTCGCCAATTGAAATGGGAAACCCGTAACGCCGACGTTGCTTCGGAAGATAGATGCACCGTCAGCATAGCTGATGGCTATTTTATAATCGCCAGCGGTCGGTATACGTAAATTCAGTGGGTAAACCGCTCCTGGATCATTCGGGTCATCGACCAGTTGTCCATTACTAACGGCCGTCAAGCTTTGGTTGCGCGTAGGCTGTACGTCCAGCGTTACGCTCGAAACAACCGTGTTGTCGTATTTCTGTACAGTGAAGGTAAGCTTGCCGGCTGCTGCGATGTATAAACGAGCGCTCTCAATCAGAAGTGGAACCTGAGTGGATACCAGGGGGGCGGGGCCGAAATTACCGGCATAGGTACCACCCCCGAAAGCGCTATTGCTGGTCGGCCCAATTACCCCTGAGAAGTCATTCAGACCCGCATAGAGCTGACCGCTGGCTGGTAGCGACCGGAGGGATTGCTGGTTACCGGCTGCCAGGAGATTCCCACCCGTGGGAGCGTCGTACCAATAAGCTACTCCGCTGCCCGCGTTACGTAGTGAAAGAGCCGTGTCACTGCCGCAACGCATCGCCGTGAAGAGCCCCCCCGTTGAAGTGGGTGCTGCCGTGCGGGTTTCGGTAAGCGTGTTGTTAGCAGGTTTGAGATCGTTCGCTAAGCTTGTGCTGATGGTAAACTTGTAAGCCTGGCTGGCTTGCAAGGCAGTACTTGCTGGAATCGCTAATGATAACGTAGTCTCACGGAAAGCCACGATGCTGGGGGCCGAACCCGATAGTGTGGCGATTGGGGCATTGTTAGCGTCTGTAATAGTTACCGATACAGGAACGTTGGTTTGTGTGGCGCTCCCGTAGTTGCGAAGACGCACGGTGACGAACTGTCCCGGCTGACTACAGAAATTACCCTCCGGCGACACCAAAGCTGTGGGGCCAACGTCAATTACCGGTTGAATGACAGTGAGCGTATAATCCTGCGTTTCTCCATTTCCGTACGTTCCGCAACCAGTAATCGTGGCCGGGTTGTCTGTCTCCACCGCAACGATGCGAAAACGGAGAATTTGACCAGCCTGAACCGTTGTCGGAACGGATACTGTAGCGGTAAACTGGCCTGAATTTGCCAGCACGGTTGACGTGGCTACGGTCTCTCCTGCCTCATCAAAGCTACCGTTCTGATTCCAGTCGATAAAGGCTTTGATCGATGCGTTTTTCGTTGCGCCACAAGTGCCGAGCGAAACTGTTAATGGGATCTGCTGATCAGGTTGCACCGTTGTGCCAACGCCTAAAAAGTCGGTATACGCTGTACAGCCTGCTGCGCCAGTCTGATCAATCGTGTTGAACTGAACACGAGCGATTTTAGTATCAGCTGTTGACGTCGCCCTCGATACGCAGGGGACTGACCCACCGATACCGCTAAGAAGCAGAGCGTAATCCTGTTTATTGCCGCTCAGCGTACCTTTATGCGTAATGGTCAACGTGTAAGTTTTTTCCGGTATGGGATTAGCGATTAACACCTGCTCGATGTTATCCCGGACATTATCGCCCCGCGTGGCAGCGTTGGATGGGTTGGCTGGATCAAGTATCCAGGGTTGTGTTATTGCGGTCCCGTCACTAACCCGCAGATCAAGATCATTGACCAGCTTTGGCGTACGACTATTCAAGGCAGTCGTAGCCGTACCAGCAGGGTCTGTCCAGCAAATGGTGGCTACCAACGGCCCTCGACCGGAAGCAACCATCGTAAATGAGTATGTTTCTCCCTGATTGATCGTCCGTTCGTCCAGCAAGTAGTTATTGTTCGTGTTTAAAATCGCCTGACCCGCCCGTTCAGTATTCATGAGTCCCCAGCCGAAGCGGTAGTCCGGTCCGGAAGACGTACCGGCTTCGTCGGCGGTGTGCAAAATCAGGCCTCGCAGCGTCGAAGATCGCATGAACTTACCGCTGTTGCGCTGAGAATACAGTTCCTGCAACAAGAGTGCAGAGCCCGCCACCGTAGGCGACGCCATGGACGTACCACTGTAGGACGCATAAGCGCTATCGTTCGTAGCAATCGACGAAAGAACACTAACTCCAATGCCCGCGATATCCGGTTTAATTCGTCCATCGTCCGTAGGGCCCCAACTGCTAAAGTCGCCCAAAATGACGTCGCTAGCTTGATTATATCCGTAAGACAAATTGCTGGCAGCGGCTACAGAGAGAATATTTTTAGCTGTTCCTGTCGTGCTGATCTGGTCATACCCATTCTGATCATTGCGAGCTACCGTACTGATGTTGTTTGATGTCGATAAGTAATAGGGCAGCCCTACGCCAGGTCCATTCTGGCCATGGCTGTTTCCAGCCGCTTCTACAATCAAATAATAAGGCGCATTCTGGGCAATCTGATCCCAGACTCTGGTACTCGAGTTATAAAGCCCAAACTTGTAATCTTCGGTTTTGCTAACGGTTGTATCGCCCCACCATTCCCACTTGGTCGTCGTTGTTCGATCACTGTTATAAACCCAGCCGGCCTGGGTTCCATAGGAGTGGTTAGAAACCAACAGGTTTGGCGCAGCTGAGGTCATTTCTGTTGCGTCATTTTTAAAATCGTAAGCGCGCAGATTAGTACCGAACGCCATACCTTTCACCCGAGGGTTGACGCCTGCGGCCATGATAATGCCCGATACGTGCGTAGCATGATCATCGTTCGTGTCAACATTGTCGATCTGAGTAACTCGGCTCGTTGTACTGGTTCGGAACTCGACGTGCGTATTGCGCACCTTTCCCCCGTCCCAGATGGCTATCTTATTGGAAAGCGTACTCCCCGACAAGGAAACCCCTAAACTGCCGCCTGTATACAGCGACGAGGTACGTAGACTCTGACCGGCCTGGGTCGCGCTGTATGTGGTGTTATATAATAGTTCGCCTGTTTCGCTGATACCACTCAGGAGTACAACTGTGCCATCGGAACGGCGATGTTGAGAAGGGCGGCCTAGCTTTTGGGCTACTGCTGCTGCTCGCTGATAATTCTCCGTCCGTTCAGCCGTGATGATTCGCTGAATCTCGCGTTGTCTAGCTTGTTGCTGCGCTGTGTACTGGCGCAAAGGCTGAGCGTAGCCTAGGAATGAAATCAGATAGAATATACCTGTAGCGAACAGACAATTCCAGAATCGTAAAGATTGATGCATACAGAGAAAAGCCCGTTAGTACGCCGTGATTGCACGTAACAACTAGTACGATCAAAACGACTGTGTTGTTGCGATAGCCTAGGGCAGTAAACAAATTAATTCACTGTTAATCTACCTTGTCAAGCTAGTCGTTTATGTGTGATTAGCACGTAATCTAAAAAAGACGTGGCATAATCGATTAAACCCAAAGCGATCAAACTAGTCGAAAATAGGGAAGTAAGCCCGGTAACAAAAAAAAGAAGATTGACCGGGGAAAGTCCGTCAATCTTACGTTACTTCGCAGATAGTCAATTACATTATTTTCTGAATGATCGGTATTATCATGGGTAGCCTGTCCGACCGCAAGGTTATGCAGGAAGCGGCCAGCGTTCTGACCACGCTCGGGGTCGCCTGGGAAATGGACATTGTATCGGCGCATCGAACGCCCGAAAAAATGGTCGACTACGCAAAATCAGCCCGTGACCGAGGGCTCAAAGTTATTATTGCCGGCGCCGGTGGCGCTGCTCATCTGCCTGGTATGGTAGCCTCGCTCACTACGTTGCCCGTAATTGGCGTTCCTGTCAAGTCTAGCAATTCGATTGATGGCTGGGACTCCGTCCTATCGATTCTACAAATGCCTGCGGGAGTTCCTGTGGCAACGATGGCGCTTGACGGTGCCCGTAACGCGGGGATACTGGCAGCACAAATGGTTGGCGCGTTTGATGAGCGAGTAGCGCAAAACCTGGCTATTTTCAAAGAGGAATTGAAAGAGAAAGTAGCCGATATGAGTCGTCAGCTGATGACTCCCTAAGCGGACAACAACATACTATGGAAACGGATAAAGAAACAACAAACTCGCGCCCCGATAATAACTCCAGCCTGCCCGCCCTGACTCTTGTCGTTTTAGTTGGGATTATCGTTGCGCTGCTGTACGTGGGGTATGATTACATCTCCGATGACACAAACGGCTCTGACGAACTGACGAATGTGGCTCTCGACACCACTACGCAGCAGGCGATGGTACAGGACGACCCGGAGATGTTAATGGCCCCCCAGGAAGCCGATACGTCCTCGCAACCCGCTCCCGTAGATTTGTCCCAGGCAGAGCCGCCAGCGGACGTTCCGGTAGCGGATGCAACAGCCGAAGACGTTGCTGCTGCGAATCGGGAAACAACCGGTAAACCAACGTCGCCCGAAAAAACCGTTTCGAAGGAATCGAGTGCCGGAACACCTAAGGAAGAAAAGAAAGAATCAGTAGCTAAGGCTGAACCACTTAAGGTAGAGAAGAAAGCTGAGAAGCCGGACGTTAGTACGCCGAAAGAAGAAAAAAAGGTGGAACGACCTATTGAGAAAGTGGCTATCAAAGCCGGTGGGGTAACTCGCCCGTATACTGTTGGTACGGGTGAAACTTTCTACGGTGTTGCCAATCGGTACAACATGAAACTCAGCACCCTGAAGGCACTTAATCCAGGCGTATCGGAGTCAGACGTAAAGGCTGGTGTAACGAAGCTGAACGTAAAAGTTATGGCAGTACACACAGTAGGTCCCGGCGATGTGCTGCGCGTGGTGGCTCAGAAGTACGGCGTTAGCAAAGAAGCGTTAATGCGAGCCAATAAGAAAAGTAAAGACATCGCCACCCGGGGAGAAAAGCTGATCATTCCGTATCCGGACAAGAAATAGAAGGAGAAGTAATAAGAAGGGGAGAGAGGAACAAGTAAAAGAGTGATGGTATTCTTTTCTTTTTCCTTTCTCCCCTTCTTGTTTCTACTTTTTCTCGTAGACAAGCCCAATAGTAAACCGAAGATCGTTATTCAGGCGGCCTGGTACGACCAGACTCTCATAGGCATTGGCCATTGTTGAGCGTAAGCTGATAAGTGTTGTCAGCTTGATCTGTAGACTGACACTAGCATTCCATCGGACGTTATACTGACCAAGAGCAGGTTGATAAAATGCCGTGTGCGTCACCTTAAATCGGTCGGCCCCGAAAGTGTATTCACCGTAAAGCCTGGCTGAGTTTCGGATGATGTTGATATCATTTAACTCAACAAAATCAGTAAACTCTTGTACCAGTACGTTCGTCAGCGAGATATATATCTGTTTTCGGTCGATCAGCTTGTAGCCTACTCCACCAGCAACGGTCCAGCGTCGATCTATTTGCCGAAGGTTGCTCCGTTCGAAAGACCCAAATGCTAAGTAGTAGAGTCGGTTAGCATACCGATACGTTGTTCGAAAATCGCCGAACCACTCTCGCTCAGCCAGCACCCTGCTTTGCTCACCGTACACAAACGAGGGATTACTAGAAATCTTAAAGTAGTTACTGAGTTCGTAATCTGTACTCCCGGCCAGTTGCAGTAAAGTCCGGTTGACATTACCACTTGTTACAGTACCGTCGGCGGCAAACCGGTATCGTACCGTACGAATCCGCTCCGGCTGAACAGGCTTCTTTGCGGCAATAGAATCGGCAATCTGCCGGGCTCGGGTTGAATCTTTATTGACTTTAATCGAGTCAGTTAGCACCGGCTCTTTCGTTGAAGGCCGTAGCGGATCTGGCTGTTCGACAATCTGACCAAAGACGGGTACGAAGGTGAAAAGAAAACATAACGAGATGAGTAGGGACCGGTATTTTTTCACTAGCAAACAGGATGGTAAGGACGCAACTTAGGAAAAAACTATAGATTTGACTGCCGTTCAGCCCGGTAATTTAGGCTGTTTATCGTCTCTCAACTTATGTGTTGCTTATGATTCGCTGGGGTATTCTAGGGCCGGGACACATCGCCCATAAATTCGCAAAAGACTTACTAACAGTACCAGATGCTAAACTGTATGCTGTTGCATCTTCCGATCAGCAGCGAGCCGATGAGTTCGCCCGGGAGTATGATATTCCTCACGCTTTTGGACATTATGCAGATCTACTGACTCTACCCGAACTGGACGTCGTTTACGTCGCTACGCGTCATATTCGGCATCACGACGACGCAATCATGCTGCTGAACGGAGGGAAAGCCGTATTGGGCGAAAAGCCTTTTGCAATGGACTTGACGCAGGTGCGGGAGATGGTTGATACCGCGCGTTCGAAGCAGTTGTTTCTGATGGAAGCCCTCTGGAGCCGTTTTATGCCTACGGTACAAAAAGCACGCGAATGGGTTGAAGCGGGTGCCATTGGGGAGGTAACAGGTGTTCGTGCTGATTTCGGTTTCAAAGCCATGTTCAACCCTGAGGGACGTTTGTTTGACAAGAAACTAGGCGGTGGAGCGTTGCTCGACATCGGTATCTACCCGCTGTTCTGGTCGTATTTTATGCTGGGAATGCCGCAGTCGATCAAGGCAACCGCTACGTTCGGATCGACCGGCGTCGATGAACAAATTGGTATGGTGGTGACCTATGCGGATGGAGAAATTGCCGTGCTGGATAGTACGTTACGTACCAAAACACCCTGTGAAGCTTATGTGTACGGTACTGAAGGACTTATCAAAGTTCATGGTCGCTGGCACGAGAGCACTAGTCTGACACTCGAACGAATTGGCGAAGTGCCCGAAACGCTCACGTTTGACCGCTCAAGTTTCGGATATGATTTTGAAGCGAAGCACGTTATGGATTGCCTAGCTAGTGGTTTGACCGAAAGCCCGCTCTGGTCCCTGACGGATAGCCTAAACCTGATGACTTTATTAGATCAGGTCCGCGCCGAAGTGGGAATCAATTATTAGGCAGGAAGGGGAGGAGGAAAGGAGTTTTGAGGCTAGCTTTTTTAGTACGTACTACCATTTTTCCTTTCCTCCCTCTCGTCCCTTTCCTCCCCTTCCTCCTTTTCTTTACCTTTGCCCCATGACTGACCGTTATGCCCAGCGCGGAGTTTCCGCCAGTAAAGAAGACGTTCACAACGCCATTGCTCAACTTGATAAGGGGCTGTTTCCAAAAGCTTTCTGCAAAATCGTACCAGATACGCTCGCTGGTGATCCTGATTTCTGTACGATTATGCACGCCGATGGGGCCGGAACAAAATCGTCATTAGCGTATCTATACTGGCGTGAAACGGGTGATTTAAGCGTGTGGCGTGGTATCGCTCAAGATGCGGTTGTCATGAATACCGACGATTTGATTTGCGTAGGCGCTACCGGGCCAATGCTACTGTCGTCGACTATCGGTCGGAACAAGAATCTGATTCCAGGGGAGGTAATCTCCGAAATTGTTAGCGGTACCGAAGAGGTATTGCAGCTGTTGCGTGACCACGGCGTTGACATTTACAGCACCGGTGGCGAAACCGCTGACGTGGGAGATCTGGTACGTACCATTATTGTTGACAGTACGGTCATCGCCCGAATGCGACGTGACCAGGTAATTAGTAATGATCAGATTCAGGCGGGCGATGTGATCGTTGGTCTGGCTTCCTTTGGACAGGCAACCTACGAGAACCAGTACAACGGCGGAATGGGCAGTAACGGCCTGACATCCGCCCGTCATGATGTATTAGGACATTACTTGGCCGATAACTATCCCGAAAGTTTTGACCCAGCTGTTGATAAATCGTTAATATACAGCGGCTCTAAATCACTGACTGACTTGGTTGAATCGACTGGTCTAAACGTCGGGCAGCTTATCCTCTCGCCAACCCGCACCTATGCTCCTGTTGCGAAGGTATTATTGGAAGAGTTACGGGAGCAAATCCATGGCATGGTTCATTGTTCGGGCGGGGCACAAACAAAAGTGCTTCACTTTGTGGATAATGTACATGTCATCAAAGACAATCTATTCCCAGTTCCACCTCTGTTTCAACTAATACAGGAACAAAGTGGTACAAGCTGGCAGGAGATGTATAAAGTTTTCAATATGGGCCACCGGCTGGAAGTATACCTGTCAGAAGCGCACGCACAGCGCGTTATTGAGATCGCCAGCTCGTTTGGAATTGACGCTCAGGTCATTGGCCATGTCGAAGCCTACGAAGGTAAGCGAGTAACTATAGAGACAAAAACGGGTACTTTTATTTACTAAACAGTCGCTTAAGTAGGTATAAATGAATAGTTTGCGCCGGATTTTACACCGTAACGCACACTATTCATGTTTAACCGTTTGTTGACGGCCTCACTAGGTCTTTTAGCTATCAGTGCTCGTCTATCCGCTCAGACCACGTACTTCGAACAAAACTTTTCAGCAGGAGGGACTCCTGCCTCTTACGTTAGCAGCTCACCCAATAATACGCAGGTCAATGGGCTAGCCGGTTTGAGCGCTACCATTACGAATAACGCTGTCCAGTTCAGCCGGCCAACGGATGCTAACACGGGTCACATAGCCCGTTCGTCAAATTTTGCTAGTACACCTACCTCCCTGCACGTTCAGTTTAGCTTTGAGGTGCTTTCAAATGACATATCTGTCAGTTCGACTAGTTCCGTAATACTGTACATTGGAAGTGGTTTCAACAGCGGCCCGCAAAACCCGCTCATCAGCGAAATGTACGCGCGAGTAGGATTCAACTTGTCAGAAGTAAAATCGGGAGAATTCTCGATTAGAAATATGCCAGGTCAGGGGTCTGCTAGCAACAGCGCTTCGTTTAGCGGCCGCCAAACAATTACGTTTGCCATGAACAATACTGGCACTAGTAATTTCAAGTATGTCGCGCCAACAGGCGTTTTGGAAACTCTGCCTGATGATACGTATGACATATGGGTGGGAACAACGAAGGTATTCAACGATCAGGCAGTCACTACTCCTGGTCAGGCAATTAATAATTTTAAGTTTCGGTTTAGTAATGGTGTTGGTGTTCTGCAAATCGGGCGCATCATCATGCGCGATATAAGCGGCACGTTGCCCGTATCACTGCTTTCATTCACGGCTAAACCCGAAGCCAATCAGGTGCAGCTAGCCTGGAGTACGACGTCGGAGCAGGATGCCGATCGCTTTATTGTCGAGCGTAGCCGTGATCTGACAGAATACGTTTTGGTTGGTGAGGTAGCAGCCAAAGGAACAACCACTGTCCGACAGAACTATGGCTTGATCGATACTCATCCGCTGCCCGGCGCCAACTATTATCGATTAACGCAGATAGACTTCGACGGAACAGCACATTCTTACAAACCCGTCGCGGCTATTGTTCGACCGGAAGAACCAGGGCTATTCGTATATCCGATGCCGACGAGTTCTGATCGTATCCATGCGCAGATCTGGAATGCTGAGGGAGCTCAAATTCGTTTGCTCACTCACACCGGTCAACTTATTGAAGGAAGTCTGGAGCGAGCAGGTGAAAGCGCTGATTTTGTGCCCGCACAATCGCTCCAACCAGGGTTATATATTCTTGAATTGACAGCACCTGACGGACAAAAACGTACGCAGAAAGTGATCGTTCGTTGAATCCCGTTCAGGAAGACTTGCTCTGGAATTAATCATTTTGCCACTTATGTTGTCTAAACACTAAAATCCCTTACGAAGAGCAGAGTGTTAAAGCGCATGAATTATCTACTGAGCAGTCTTCTAGCAGTTATTTGTACCGTGGCTAATCTAGATAGTCAAGCACAAATTCGTCAGGGCTATACTCTTGGCGATGTAATAGCCGACTTTCGCCTGAAAAACGTAGATGGTAAATCTGTTGCACTCGGCGATTTTCGAAATCAACGGGGCGTAATCATTGTTTTTACGAGTAACCACTGTCCTTTTTCCAACGCCTACGAAGAGCGACTTCTGGCTCTAAACCAGAAATTTTCGCAACAGGGCTTCTCTATTGTCGCTATTATGTCTACTGATCCGGCAGCTTACGCTGATGATACGTTTGAGCAGATGCGGGAGCGGGCTCGGGTGAAAAATTATAGCTTCCCTTATTTGTGGGATGACACCCAGACTGTGGCCCGAGCCTTCGGGGCAAGTCGTACTCCGCAAGTATTCGTGCTGAATTTGGTAAACGGGAAGTTTATTCTGGAGTATACAGGGGCAATTGACGATAACCCACAGGACCAGTCCGAGATACAGCGCCACTACGTCGACGAAGCTGTCACCAGTTTGTTAGCTGGTCATCCTGTTCAGTCACCAATAACCAAACCAATTGGCTGCGCTATCAAATGGAAGCAGTGATACGAGTGGATTTTCTTGGCGCTTGGCACAGCGTTTGCCAATGAATAGGCAGAACTAACTACACAAAAGATTAAACGCTATGAAAAAGACACAACTCGTGCTGGGACAACTTCGGAATTTTGGTGGTACGATGATGCTGGTTGCTTCACTGGCACTGTTACAAGCCTGTGGCTCGGACAATAAGAATGAGTCACGTACAGAAGATGCCATGGAGCAAACTGGTGACGCAATTAAGGCCGATACCAAAGATGCAACGGCCGAGGCACGTGAAGATCTGAGAGAAGCAGGTGATAAAGCTGAAGCTAAAGCAGACGAGGCTGGCGAGGATTTCGAGCGGGAACGTAAAGAAGCCGTCTCCAAAATGAGAGAACAAAAAGACAAGTTAGACGCTAAAATCGATGATTTACAGGCTGATATAAAGCGTCAGGGAGCAAAAGCAAAAGCTGAATCTAAGGAAGAGTTAGCCGAGCTAGAGCAGGATCGCAAAGAGTTGGGTAACGACATTGATAAAGCACAAAACGCATCAGCTGCCGCCTGGAAAGATATCAAAGCTGGTTTTAAGAAGGCAGGCCGTAATATTGGCGATGCTTTTGACAGAGCAGGTGACAAGCTAGACAATAACTAGTTGCTGTTAGTTTTCAAACATAAAAAATGACAAGCGCCGACCTCAACTTGGGGTCGGCGCTTGTGTATTAAGTGTGGTCACTTCTCCCCATTTTTGTTGACTATTCGTTAGTAACGTTCGAAAACGTAATCCAGCTGACTAGCCATAGTATAGATTTTTTCGTTTACTGAATTAAATGAGCATTGTAACCGTAACCGTATTCCGCTACAGAACAGGGGCTCGTTTTCGGGCTTTTGCCAATATGGGGCGGTGGCTACGCCAGCCGATGACAGTGCCAGCCCTACAATTCGGTAAACTCATGGGAAGTGGTCAGAACTTCGGTTTAATGCCCGACTGGTCGACCTATGTTTTCCTAGGAACCTGGCCTGATTTAGACAAAGCTCACCAGTTTAAACAGTCCCGCTTATTCAAGCAGCTGCAAAACGACACTGAGTCGGTAAGTACGTTGTACCTGAAACCCCAGAGATCGCACGGTCAATGGAGTGGTCAGAACCCGTTTGAGGTTGATACCAGTTCTCTGGTGCCCGTAGATAGTGACGCCCCTGTCGCCGTGTTAACTCGCGCAACCATACGAACCCGCGCTCTGCCCGACTTCTGGCGTCACGTTCCGCAGGCTCGTCAACGGTTGCAGGAACACCGCGACCAACTTCTGTTTGGAATCGGCGTCGGAGAAGTTCCCATAGTACAACAGTGCACGATTAGCGTCTGGCGAAACCCGGCTGCTGTAGAGCAGTATGCGTATCGGCAGAGCGGGCACAAGGAAGTTGTTCGCCTGACACGACAACGAAATTGGTATGCCGAAGAATTGTTTGCCCGCTTTGGTGTAGTAGGGGCGGAAGGCGAATTATTTACTGAAATCGCCAATCAGTTGACGGACAACTAGTCTTACCCACAAAAAAGCCAATTTTGTATCGTTATTCGGATAAGTTTCGCTTGTATTCCAGCCAAGTAAATTGTTATTTTGCGGGCTAAATTGTACGTAAAAGCGAAATGTCTGTCATTAACAAGATCAGAGAACGTTCAGGGTTAGCCGTAGGCATTATCGCCGTCAGCTTGCTTCTGTTCATCGTGGGTGGTGATTTGCTCGGCGGCCGTAGTACGCTGTTCGGCGGAAACCAGCAGGAGGTTGGCGAGATTGCCGGCCAATCCATTGATTACCCGGAGTTTAATGCGAAAGTAGATCAACTGCGGGCGCAATTTGAACAACAGGCAGGCCGGGCTCCCGCAGAGCAGGATCTGGCTCAGATTCGTGAGCAAGCCTGGAACCAGTTCATTTTTGAAATTGCCTATCAGAAGCAGTTCGATAAACTAGGGCTGAAAGTGTCGCCAGAAGAGCTGGTGGACATGGTACAGGGGAACAACATCAGCCCCTCTGTTCGGCAGGCATTTACGAACCCTGAAACGGGCGTGTTCGATAAATCGACTATTATCAATTACCTGAAAGGTCTGAAAAATCTGCCACCACAGCAGCAGGCTGCCTGGGCTAGTTTTGAACAGAACTTAAGCTCTGATCGTCTTCGCGAAAAGTATGAAGGTCTAATGCGGATGTCGATTTTTGCGACTACCGCTGAAGCACAGAAAGAATATCAGGCTCAGAACACAAAAGCGAATGTCAAATTCCTGTACGTTCCGTTTTACGCGGTAAACGACACAGCGATTAAGGTGACCGACTCGCAATTACAGGACTACCTGAACCAGCATAAAGATGAATATCCTGGTGTAAACAGCCGGACAATTCAGTACGTTACGTTCTCCATTGCTCCGTCAAAAGAAGACAGCTCGTCGTTGTATAACGACATCAAATCGCTGGCTCGCGGACTGGGTGCTGCCAAAAATGATTCGACCTTTGCGCAGCAAAACAGTGACGTCCGTGTACCGCTTTACCTGACAGCAGGCGAGATGCCCGAACAACTGCGGGCGGCTATCCCAACCTTCGCACCAGGTGGTATTTATGGGCCGTTCCGTGAGGGTAATACGTACTTCATTTACAAGTACGGCGGCACCAAGAAAGATACGAGCTTCACCGCTCGGGCTAGCCACATCCTGATCAGCACTCAGCGTGCACAGGGTGATTCGGCCAAAGCAAGCGCGCGTCGTCGGGCTGAAGACATTCTTCGTCAGATTCAGGGCGGGGCTGACTTTGCCGCACTGGCTCAGCAGAATAGTGACGATGGTTCGCGGTCAATCGGTGGCGATCTTGGTTACTTCAAAAATAACGGCCAGATGGTGAAGCCTTTCGAAACAGCTGTGTTCAGCGCTACTTCGGCTGGTTTAATTCCTCGCATCATTGAAACGGATTTTGGTTACCACATCATCAACGTAACCCAGCCTAAGACGAACACGCTGTATCGGATTGCGGGTATCGGTAAAACGATTAACCCAAGCCAGACCACGCGTGACGAAGCGTTGCGGAAAGCGGATCAGTTCGCATCGGAAGCCAACACGAAAGAAGAGTTTGACGCTAAAGTGAAGGAAGATAAGTCCCTCGTTGTGGCAACCGCCGAACGAATTCCCGAAAATGCTAATCAGATCAACGCGTTAAGCGACGCTCGTTCGGTAGTCCGGTGGGCATTTGATAATAAGACGGATGTTGGTGACGTATCAGAGCCTTTTGAATTAGGCGATCAGTATGTTATTGCTGTGCTGACCAACAAAACGGACGAAGACGACGTAAAAGTTGACGACTACCGCTCTGAGCTGACCGCCAAAGTTCGTAACAAATTGAAAGGCGAGCAGATCATCAGTAAACTGGGTAACACTAGTGGATCGCTGGAAGCAATTGCCCAAAAATATGGTGCAGGGGCTCTGGTAGAAACGGTTGAAGACGTAAACCTGGCAACTGGCTTCCTGCGTAGCGCGGGCGTCGACCCAAATGCTCTGGGTAGAGCTTTTGGTCAGAAAGCAGGTAAACGCTCGAAACCATTTGTAGGTGAAAGCGGTGTCTTGGTTATGGAAACGACCAGCATTACACCAGCGCCGGGCATTGCTGATTACTCAGTATACAAAACGCAGCTTCAGCAGAACGGTGCTTCACGCACCAGCTTCTACATCAACGAAGCTATCAAAGAGAACGCGAAAGTGGAAGATCGCCGGGCTAAATTCTATTAAGACCGAGTCACGTTCAAAGAAAAAAGCCCCCGCTGCACAGCGGGGGCTTTTTTCTTTAATTTACTTGCTCCTGCAAGTAGACTATCATTTTTTTCAGGGCCTTAGCCCGGTGGCTGATAGCATTCTTCTCGTCACTGCTCATCTGCGCAAAGGTTTTGTCGTACCCCTCTGGCCGGAAAACCGGGTCATAGCCGAAGCCGCCCGTTCCTTGTGGAGCATCTATAATTTCTCCTTCGACAATGCCTTCAAACTGGTGTTCAACGCCGTGGAGAAGTAGCGTAAATACCGTAATAAATCGAGCTTTACGGCTGGGCTTATCCGCCAGATTGCTGAGAAGTTTCTGAATATTTAGCGCAGCATCGCGGCTTCCTGAGTAGAATGCACTGTCAACGCCCGGCTCGCCGTTGAGCGCTTCAACTTCCAGACCTGAATCATCGGCAAAACAGGACTCACCAAAATGGGTCCAAACGTATTCGGCTTTCTGACGCGAGTTTCCGGGAATGGTACCCGAGGTTTCGGGTAACTCATCCGTACAGCCGATGTCACGTAACGTTTTTAATGTGAAGGCATCTCCCAGTTGGGCAGCTACTTCGTCGAGTTTGTGTTGATTATTAGTAGCAAAGCATAGTTCCATACGCACAAAAAAGCCGTTTCAGAGTATAAACTCCAAAACGGCTCTTGTGACTGAGAAATTTTTCCGGAACCAGGATTGGCTTAACGCCCTGGTTGTGGCTGCGGCATACCCATCTGGCCCTGACCCTGCTGGCCTTTCTGAATGTCAACCAGCTCAATATCAAAAGTCAATACTGAGTTTGGGGCGATACCCTGGTTACCACGGGGACCGTAAGCCATCGTTGATGGAATGATCAACGTTGCTTTTTCGCCTTTGTGCATTTTCATGACACCTTCGTCCCAGCCAGGAATAACCATGCCAACGCCAATTTGCAGCTGAACAGGTTTGCCCCCTGATTGAGGATTGGTCAGTGAGCTATCAAATACTTTACCGTTCAGTAATTTACCCGTATAATGAACCAATACGCCATCTCCCGCTTTCGGTGTTGGTCCGCTACCGGGTTGTGTCGTAATGAAATACAGACCCGACGGACTTTTCTGACCTTTACCAGTCAGACCATTTTTTGCCACGTAATCATCGATGATCTTGGCGTCAACTGTCTTTTGTTTCTCAAAGTCAGCAGCCTGGGCTTTTTTGTATTCGTCTTCGGTTTGAATGTTCATCACCTTAACGGCAATACCAATGTCCGAGCCTTTTTCAACTCCTGGAGGTAATGGTTGCATAGCCCGGGTAAATAGCGAATCAGCACTAACGTAAAACGTAGCGCTATCGCCTTTACTCAGCATGGTCAGTCCTTCTTCGTAAGAACCTTTGAAAGGGGGTACCTGCAACAGCATCTGGAAGGGAGCACCTTCTTTGTGCGTATCACGTAAAACCGAATCTTTGTTGTTCAGTAACGTCAGGTGCATCGTCAGGATGTCACCAACTTTACCCTTACGTTCGTTGTCGCTTTGTTCGTGAATTTGGTACTTCAGGCCATTTTCCGTTACCTGAACGCGGTTCTTGCCGCAGGCCGCTGCTATAGCGATAATCAGAACGGCTTGCCCGAGATGTTTGAAAGACATGAGAGATTAGTGGTTAGATACTAAGTTAGAATTAAACGATGGCCAACTCGTTATTTGGTATAAGCCGGTAAAAGCAGCAAACAGATTATACCGTAGCGAGTAACTGTTGCTGATATTGGGGTAAAATGGACAGTAGCTTTTGCTCCGTTTCTTCCAACGACAAGCTGGAGCGTCCACCAGCCGCATTGCGGTGACCACCACCATTGAAATGCTTACTGGATAAATCCCGAACGGAGAAGTCACCAATAGAACGAAATGAGATGCGAATTTCTTCCATCCGGTCGATGAGAATAGCCGCCATAACGACGCCATCAACGGCTAGCGCGTAATTGACCATTCCTTCCGTGTCGCCGGTTTTGGACCGGTACTGTTTTAATTCGGCATCAGTCAGGGTGATGTAAGCAAACTTATACTCTGGTAGTACTTTGAGTTTGTTGTTCAATACGTAGCCTAACAGCCGAAACTTATCGATTGAGACATTGTCAAAAATCCGGCGATGGATACTGCTAACATCAATTTTCAGATCGACCAGTTCGGCGGCCATACGGTGTACGTTACCGGTCGTATTGGAGTGCCGAAAAGAGCCCGTATCGGTCATTAGACCGGCGTACAGACATTCCGCGATTGGAACGTCGATTAACTCTTTGTCGCCCAACTCGACGATCAACCGAAAAATGAGCTCGGTTGTCGAAGCTGCCGTCGGATCCCACAAGGCTGCGTCAGCAAACGATTCTGGTTCGAGATGATGATCGATAAGGACTTTACGGGCGCGGGACTGACGGACCATCGCGCCAAGCTCTTTAATCCGATCCAGGGCTGAAAAGTCGAGACAGAAGATAAGGTCTGTTTCGTCCATCAATTGATTAACGGACGCCCGTATTTTCTCCTCAAACACAACGACCTCACTGTTACCCGACATCCAGTAAAGATTCTGAGGATAGTCAGTGGGCGTAACGACCGTTACCCGATGACCTTTTTTTCGAAGATAACCCGCCAGACCCAGGGAAGACCCCATAGCATCAGCGTCTGGATTCTGGTGCGTGGTAATCAGGACGGTTTGCGCGGAGCTACCCGGCGGTTGGCCAATTAGCGCGCCAATCGCGTCAATGTCTTGCATACTAATACGGCCGAAGCCAAAATCAAAGATCAAAAGTACGAATAATTTGCGTATTTGCGGGCCAGATCGTACCTGTAGCTTTTCGTACTGAATGAGTATATTTGACGCGACCTGACTAGTACAACAACCAAGTAAGCAGGAGTCAGCAGGTTTGACTAAGACCGTCTAGCGCCGGGCCAAGCATAATTGCGCTAATCAACCAAACTATTAAACGAATAAAGACAGTACGCTAACTCAAGATGGCAACGAATCGAACATTCACTATGATTAAGCCCGACGCTGTCGAGGCTGGACATACAGGAGCTATTATCAAACAGATTGAAGAAGCCGGTTTCCGGATCGTCGCTATCAAAAAGACGCAGTTAACCACCGAACGGTCCGGCCAGTTTTATGCCGTGCACCGGGAACGGCCTTTCTACAATGACCTGCGTACGTACATGGCTTCAGGCCCAATCGTACCGATGATTCTGGAAAAGGAGAATGCCGTTGCTGACTTTCGGAAACTCATAGGAGCAACCAACCCAGCACAGGCTGAAGAAGGAACAATCCGGAAATTGTACGCCAAATCGATGGAAGCTAATGCGATTCATGGATCGGATTCCGATGAGAACGCTGAAATTGAGAGTAATTTCTTCTTCGCAACCACTGAGCAGTACTAAGGCACATAAGCCCGGACTTAAAGGCCGGGCTTATACTATTCTTATTAGGCTACTTGAGCGGTAAGCTTTTCGTAATATTTACAGAAGCTTCGTAAATCACATTCATTACACTTGGGGTTACGTGCCAGACAAACGTAACGCCCATGCAGAATTAGCCAGTGATGAGCTTTTGGTACATACACCTTTGGTATGTGAGCCATCAGGGCTTTTTCGACGGCCAGGGGCGTGGTGGTAGTCAACGGAGCCAGGCCTAGTCGGTGTGATACCCGGAAAACGTGTGTATCCACCGCCATAGTAGGCTGGTTGTAGACTACCGATAAAATTACGTTGGCTGTCTTCCGGCCAACACCCGGCATGAGTTGTAATTCTTCGACCGTAGCTGGCACCTCTCCTCCAAATCTCTCCAGTAACATCTTAGCCATCCCAACCAGGTGCTTCGCCTTGTTGTTCGGGTACGACACGCTACGAATGTAAGAGAACACTTCATCAACCGATGCCGCAGCCAGCGATTCCGGTTCTGGGAATCGGGTAAAAAGCGCCGGTGTAACCTGATTGATTCGCTTATCCGTACACTGAGCTGACAAAATAACCGCAACCAGCAACTCGTATGGGTTACCAAAATTGAGCTCAGTCTGAGGTTCGGGAAAATTCTGGGTAAAATACTCGATGAACAGCCGAAAGCGTTCTTTTTTCTGCATAGCAAAGCTACAGCGCAGATCATTGACCTGCGCTTACATGACAAAACCCACCGGTCAGACTACGATTGACGAAGCCGAATAGGTGGGTTAGCCGGATGGTGTTTGGAGTAGTTCAGAATTGTCTGAACCGTATTCTGACGGGGCTGCCGTTCAATCTTATCCATCAGCGCTTTCATTTCAAGCGCTTCCAGGAAGAAAGTCATCAGATCCGGCTCAGTCATCATTGCGTCTTCGATGAGCAGATTTTCCTCGGAAGAGGTCTCTTCGTAGACGTACCGGATTACATCATTTTGGGTAAATGTTTTTATCATAACTTGGCGAACGTTTGCTCAGTTGTTTGCGCAGATTAATCAACGCATAACGCATACGTCCCAAGGCTGTGTTGATACTAACACCGGTCGCATCGGCAATTTCTTGGAAACTCATTTCCTCGTAATGCCGCATAATAAGCACTTGCCGCTGTTGCTCTGGCAATCGCTGAATCAACTCGCGCAAATGCTCGTGTGTTTCCTGGCGAATTTGCTGCGATTCTATCGAATCTTCGGCGAACTCAAGCGTATTAAACACACTGCTTCCGTCCTCAAACACTACATTGGGATAGCGTTTATCTTTTCGGAAATAGTCAATGGCCAAGTTGTGAGCAATTCGGATAATCCAGGGTAAGAATTTGCCTTCCTCGTTGTATCTACCTGATTTAATGGTGTCCACGGCCTTGATGAACGTGTCCTGCATTAAATCTTCTGCCACATATTGATCCTTGACGATCAGGTAAATGGTTGTGTAAATCTTCGATTTGTGCCGATGCACTAGTTTAGCAAAGGCTTTCTCATTACCACGGATATACAGGGAAATCAACTCACTGTCGTTTACCTGGGCTTTTTCCATTTTCAGTAAGACAATTAGGTAACGTAGAGCAGTGTTTCGATAGTGTATTATTTAAAGTGTTTTTGTTGGTAGACCGTATTGCGAATCATAAAATAAAAAGATTATTCGCTAAACTGCAACAGGTTAGCGTAAATAATTTACTATTTGTTGACTTGTGCCGCAAAAACTAAGCCTAATTATCCGTTAGACAATAATAAGCTGATTTGTGCAATAAAAAAAGCTTATTAGTAGAAAAAATAGGATTGAGTAAAGAAACGTACGTTATAGAGTCTGCCTCACTGCATAAGGTTTAAAAATAGCCCTAACATTAGATAATCCTATTATTGATGTTGCGACAATAATAGGCAGGAAATAGACCTCATACTGATACGTTTGTACCAAGCTGCCTGCTTTTTTAACGAGCGGGACAATTCTTAGCGAATGATGCAGGCTGGTTACTTAATAAGTACGTAGTAAAGGCAAATCTGGTTTTACAGGTTGCCTTCGACGAAGAAGGTACTTTTGTCAAAAAAGGGCAACTGCTGAAAACCAGTCAGTTTGTAATGATGAATTGACCAAGTGGTACTATTTGCAGGTTTCCCTTCCAGCATGATCCGTCGCTCCGACGTGTATAATGGATTGCTCGTTGCCAATACTGCTTCGATCTGTTTGGGTTGTCGGGTCTGAGCATCCAAACGCACCAGCAACGAACGGACGGTCAACCGCTCTTCGGTTGGCTTGAGCGTGTATTTATATGTGGTAGAGTCCGGGCGAGTAATCTGGTAGCTATTGCGTAGAGCGGGTTTGTTGATATCAGCCTGCATAAACAACTCTAGTTCGCGCGACCAGTTAATATTACGAGTCTGGTGTTGACTTTTGTTGTCGTTGATTTGCACGGACTTATTCACCAGTGGTTTAGCTGCGGTTAATGCTTTCGTTTGATTTTGTACAAAACCTGCTACATCATAATAAACATTGGGTAGGTTCTGCTGAACGGGATTGTCGCAACCAGCAATGACAGGGAAAAGTAAAAAGCAGAAACGATACAAAAAACGCATAACAAAGAACCGCGAAATAGACCCTGGACGAAGGGCTCTTATGTTCTGCAACACGATTTTTGGGAAATCGGTTTGGGTAATGAAATTCTGAACCAAATTTGCAGCCACATTGCTTTCTATTATAGCTATTAATCATCTTTATGGAATACGACGTAATTATCATTGGTTCAGGACCTGGCGGCTATACCGGAGCCGTACGTTGTGCGCAGCTTGGTCTAAAAACCGCCATTATTGAGAAATATCCAGCTCTGGGTGGTACGTGTCTGAACGTTGGCTGTATACCGTCGAAGGCGCTACTAGACTCCTCAGAGCATTATTATAACGCAGCTCACACGTTTGCTGATCACGGTATCAGCTTGAACGACCTGCAGGTTGATCTTGGCAAGATGATCGCCCGGAAACAGACCGTTGTTGATCAGACGACCAAAGGGATTGCTTTCCTGATGAAGAAAAATAAGATTGACGAACTGCACGGCGTTGGCTCGTTCGTCGATCCACACACGATTAAGATCACTAAAGAAGACGGCTCAGAGCAGACAATCAAGGGAAAGAACATCGTAATTGCTACGGGTTCGAAACCACTGTCGTTCCCATCGATGCCGATTGATAAGAAACGAATCATTACCTCTACGGAAGCACTGGCGTTAAGCGAAGTACCTAAACACCTGATCATCATTGGCGCGGGTGTAATTGGTGCGGAATTAGGTTCGGTATACGCTCGATTGGGTGGTAAAGTGTCGTTTGTAGAGTTTGCAGATTCGATGATTCCAACGATGGATAAAACGATGGGCAAAGAACTTCAGAAAGCCGTCAAAAAACTGGGCGCGGATTTCTATTTCAACCACAAGGTTACCAAAGTAGAAAACAAAGGAGAAGAGGTAGAGGTAAGCATCGATACTCCCGATGGCAAACAGATTACTCTAACGGGTGATTACTGCCTGGTATCGGTTGGTCGTCGTCCTTACACCGATGGATTGAATCTGGAGGCTGCTGGTTTGACCGCCGATAGCCGGGGTAAACTAGAAGTGGATGACAACCTGCGTACCAGCGTACCACACATCTACGCGCTTGGCGACGTTATTCGTGGAGCGATGCTGGCTCACAAAGCCGAAGAGGAAGGCACGTTCATCGCCGAAACTATTGTCGGTCAGAAACCACATATTCACTACCGTTTGATCCCGAACGTCGTTTATACCTGGCCTGAAGTATCAGCGGTTGGTTATACCGAAGAAGAAGTAAAACAGCAGGGAATCCCCTACAAAACAGGTTCGTTCCCATTCAAAGCTTTAGGCCGTGCCCGGGCTAGTATGGATATCGATGGCTTGGTGAAAGTCCTTGCCCACAAAGAAACGGATGAGATTTTAGGCGTTCACATCATTGGCCCCCGGGCGGCTGACATGATTGCCGAGGCTGTTGTTGCTATGGAATTCCGGGCATCGGCAGAGGACGTATCGCGTATGTCGCACGCGCACCCGACCTATACAGAAGCGTTCAAAGAAGCCTGCCTGGCAGCTACTGATAACCGGGCCATCAACATGTAATCGTTTTGTCGATTACATCTAGTAAACCAACTACAAACCCGACTACCTTTACCGGAGTCGGGTTTATTTTTATAACACTCTTGTCCTATGAACCGATTTTTGCTGCTTTGCCTGCTAAGCATAACGAGCTGCCTAAGTGCACTGGCACAGAAAGAAATTATTTACGTTGGAACTTACTCCGTTCGCGGTAGCGAAGGAATTTACGTGTACGAGTTCAATCGGAAGACAGGTTCAATGCAGCAGATACAGACGGTGGGCAATTCGAAAAGCCCGTCGTTCCTGGCACTACACCCTTCCGGCAAGTATCTGTATTCGGTAAACGAAGCCAATGAAAGTGGTCCGAATAAAGCGGGTGCCGTGAGTGCCTACGCGGTCGATGCTGGAACGGGTAAGCTAACGTTTCTGAATACACAGTCTTCATTACGGGGAGGGCCTTGTCATATCAGCGTTGACAGAACCGGAAAAACAGCCTTTGTTTCTAACTACGGCGGAGGGAGCCTAACCGTACTGCCCATCATGAACGACGGTAAACTCGCTGCTGCCAGCGATAGCGTAATCAGCGCTGGCAGCGGGCCAAATAAACAGCGTCAGGAAAAACCACACGTTCACTCCGCCATTCTTTCACCCAGCAACAAAACAGTTTACGTTTCAGATCTGGGTACGGATCAGATCAACCAGTTGCGGGTTAATGCCCTGACGGCTACTGTCAAGCCCGCCAAGTTGCCTTTTGTGGCGGTCAAGCCTGGTTCAGGACCTCGCCACCTTACCTTTCATCCAAACGGACAATTCGCCTACGTAGCGGAGGAGCTGACTTCGACGGTAGCGGTGTTCCGTCGAAATACCGCTACCGATGAACTGAGTCTGTTACAGGATGGTATCAAGACGTTATCTGACGGGTTTGACGGCCAAAATACCAGCGCCGATATCCACGTTGATCCGACGGGTCGGTTTCTTTATCAATCGAACCGGGGCGAAAATGCACTGGCTATATTTGCCATTGATCAGGCAGGTATGCTGACTAAAGTTGGTAATCAGCCGACAATGGGAAAAGACCCCCGAAATTTCATGATCGATCCCAAAGGCGAGTTTCTGTTTGCGGCTAACCAGAATTCTGATAATATTGTCCTGTTTCGTCGGAACGTAAAAACGGGTAAGCTGACTTACTCGGGGCAGACAGTTGCCGTACCAGCGCCCGTTTGTATCGTGATGAAGAATCGTTAACACTAAAAACAACCCCTGCATGAATCGTTTACTGATTGTAGCTGCTGCGCTGATTCTGTTACTGACGGCTGCTCAAACGAAAAAAGTTAAAGTCACGCTGTTCAATGGTAAAGATCTGACCGGCTGGAAGGTGTACGGTACTGAGAAGTGGTACGTTGACAACGGCGATCTTGTCTGCGAGAGCGGACCGGACAAACAGTATGGCTACCTGGCTACTGAGCAGCCGTACAAAAACTTCGATTTGTCGCTTCAATTCAAGCAGGAAGCTAATGGAAACAGCGGTGTGTTTTTTCGCTCCAGTATCGAAGGCACTAAGGTCAACGGCTGGCAGGTTGAAGTAGCACCACCGAATCACGATACGGGAGGAATTTACGAATCGTACGGTCGGGGCTGGCTGGAAAAAATTCCGGATGAAAAAGAATCAATCCTGAAACCGGGTGAGTGGAACACCATGCGTATTCGGGTGGAAGGCGATCATGTGCAGACGTTTCTTAATGGTAAGCCAATGGTCGATATGCACGACGAAAAGATTGGCCAGGCCGACGGCTCGATTGCTCTACAGATTCACGACGGCGGTGGTATCAAAGTCCGTTGGCGGAAACTGGTTGTCCAACAACTGTGATAGACGTCATATCAACAACGCCCGACTCCTGAGCCGGGCGTTTTCATTGATAGCTAATTATGAGAGAATTGGGGCTCGTTGTACCGGTTTGCGTTGAATAAGTACAACGAGCCTGCTGGTAGAACAGCTGGGAAATTAGGTTGAACCGTAATCAACCTGTTTTTTTGTGGCGCTAACGTAGCAGGTTATCTGGTTTAGACTGATGCAGCTAAAAGACTTAATTTATAAAATTCCGTTGCTGGCCACGTCGGGCGACATGGCCACTGACATCACAAACCTTACGATGGATTCCCGCAAGGTGGGACCGGGAAGCTTGTTTATTGCGGTACGCGGTACTGTCTCAGACGGGCATTCGTTCATCGCTACTGCAATTCAACAAGGGGCAGCGGCAATTGTGTGCGAGACTTTACCGGACACGGCAGAAAATGGAGTCGCCTACGTACGGGTGCAGGATTCGGCTCGCACCCTAGGCCTGATCGCGGCAAATTTTTACGGGCAGCCTTCCCGGAAAATGAAACTGGTTGGCGTAACCGGAACGAACGGAAAAACGTCGGTGGCTACGTTGCTGTTTCGACTGTTTCGGGCGCTCGGGTATCGTTGTGGCTTGTTGTCGACGGTGCAGAATCAAATTGACGATACTGTTATTCCGGCCACGCACACAACCCCCGATGCGATTACTACCAATCAGTTATTGACGCAGATGGTGGAACACGGCTGTTCACACGTATTTATGGAGGTCAGCTCGCACGCCGTTGTTCAGGAACGTATCGCCGGATTGACATTTGCCGGAGGAATATTTACCAACATCACGCACGACCACCTCGATTTTCACGGTACGTTCGATAATTACATCCGGGCGAAAAAAGGATTTTTCGATCAGCTTCCTGCTTCAGCCTTCGCACTGACCAACGTGGACGACAAGCGGGGGCTAGTGATGTTGCAAAATACGGATGCCCGAAAAGAAACATATTCTTTACAAACACTCGCTACGTTCAAAGGCAAGGTATTAGCTGACAGTCTGTTCGGCTTGAACATGCTGGTCGATGATCAGGAAGTGTGGTTCAAGCTCATTGGTCGGTTCAATGCGTATAACCTGCTGGCCGTGTACGGAGCCGCTACGTTGCTGGGGGAGGAAACAACGGAAGTTTTGACTACGCTATCAGGAATCACTCCTCCGCCCGGCCGGTTTGAACAGGTCGTTTCTGATAATAAAATCGTCGGGATTGTTGATTATGCGCACACGCCAGACGCTTTACAGAACGTACTCGAAACCATCAGCGAACTGCGACAGACCGACGAGCAGGAATACCAACCCAAAATCATTACGGTAGTGGGGTGCGGTGGTAATCGGGATGCGGCAAAACGCCCGATTATGGCCGAAATCGCGTGCCGCTTCAGCGACCAAATCATCTTAACGTCAGACAATCCCCGTCGGGAAGACCCAATGGCTATTCTGGAGCAGATGCAGGCTGGGGTACCACCCGTTGATTTCAAGAAAACGATGACGATTGAAGACCGGCACGAAGCCATTCAGAAGGCCGTTTCGCTAGCTCGTCCACATGACATTATTCTGGTAGCGGGCAAAGGACACGAGACATATCAGGAGATTAACGGCGTTAAATACGACTTTGATGACCGTGCCGTGCTACGAGACGCATTTTTTAAAGAGCGAAAGAGTGAGAGAGCGAAAGAGTGAATATTTTTGCAAAATCACCTGCTGCCCGTAATCACTCTTTCGCTCTCTCACTCTTTCGCTATATATGCTCTATTATCTTTTTCAGTTCCTGGACGAACGCTACGATTTTCCGGGCGCCGGTGTTTTCCAGTATATTTCGTTCCGTGCGTTAGGAGCCGTTATCAGCTCATTGCTGATTGCGGCTATTTTCGGACGACGGATCATTGATACGTTGCGTAATCTCCAGATTGGGGAGTCCATCCGCGACTTGGGCCTGGAAGGTCAGTTGCAGAAACGGGGTACACCAACTATGGGTGGTTTTATTATCTTGGCGTCGCTGCTGATACCGGCCCTGCTGTTTGCCAAACTATCTAACGTTTACGTGATCTTGGCTCTGGTGTCGACTGTCTGGACGGGACTAATTGGCTTTCTGGATGATTACATCAAAGTATTCAAAAAGAACAAAGAGGGCTTAGAGGGCCGCTTTAAAGTTGTTGGTCAAATTGGACTAGGGTTAATTGTGGGTCTTACGCTCTACTTCAACGATTACGTCAAGATCCGGTTGTATGCGCCCCGGCTGTTAAACACCTCGAACGTACCAGATGTCTACACTGACGTTAAGTCGACACTCACGACGGTGCCCTTCGTGAAGAACAATGAGTTCGACTACAGCGATTTGCTCTTTGGTGTGCTCCCGGATAGCTATACCTGGATCATTTACGTTATCGTTTGCATCTTCATCATTACCGCCGTCTCGAACGGAGCCAATATTACCGATGGAATCGATGGTCTGGCGGCTGGTACATCGGTCATTATTGGACTGACCATTGGTGTATTGGCTTACCTGTCGGGTAACAAAGTGTTCTCACAGTACCTCAACATCATGTACATTCCCAACGCAGGAGAACTGGTAATTTTCTGTGCCGCCTTCGTAGGAGCCTGCGTCGGATTTCTCTGGTATAATTCTTACCCGGCTCAGGTTTTTATGGGCGATACGGGTAGTCTGATGTTGGGGGGCGTCATTGCCGTCTTAGCCCTAGCTATTAGGAAAGAACTTCTGATTCCGTCCATGTGTGGTATTTTCCTGGTTGAGAACCTATCCGTTATTCTCCAAGTCAGCTACTTCAAATACACCAAACAGAAGTACGGCGAAGGCCGCCGGATTTTCCTGATGTCGCCCCTGCACCACCATTTTCAGAAGAAAGGATACCACGAAGCCAAGATCGTTACCCGCTTCTGGATCGTGGGTATTATGCTGGCGGTTCTGACCCTCGTCACGTTGAAACTTCGGTAGAGACGAAATATCAGGCATTCCTTTGTTTTTCAGCCACATAACGTCTATATTTGCACTCCCGTTTGAGAGACGGGTGCGCTTTGGCGTAAGTAAAGCAGTAGAAATCAATTAATTAGTCTCCATAACAGTGAATACGCTCAGTTACAAAACCATCTCTGCCAACAAAGAAACGGCGCAGAAGGAGTGGGTTGTGGTTGACGCTCAGGGCGAAGTGCTTGGTCGGCTGGCCAGCCAGATCGCAAGCCTGATCCGCGGCAAACACAAAACCAACTTCACGCCCCACGTTGATTGCGGGGACAACGTAATTGTCATCAATGCCGACAAGGTTCGCCTGACGGGCTCGAAGATGACTGACAAAATTTACGTCCGCCACACGGGTTATCCCGGCGGTCAACGGTTCGCTACGCCCCGGTTGTTGCTGGAAAAGCACCCCGAGCGTGTGATCGAACACGCCGTGAAAGGCATGCTGCCTAAAAATCGGCTGGGTCGCAAATTGTTTACCAACCTGCACGTGTACACCGGCGACAGCCACCCACACGAAGCGCAGCAACCTAAAGTCGTTAAATTTTAAGGCACAGACGAATGGATCGTATTAACACCATTGGCCGCCGTAAAACTGCTATCTCCCGCATCTATATGTCGGCGGGCAGCGGGGCCATCTCGGTAAACGGAAAAGACTACAAAGAGTATTTCCCAACCGAGGTTCTGCAAATTATCTTGAATCAACCGTTCGCAACCGTTAACGGTGTGGGTGGCTACGACGTAAAAGTCAACGTTCGTGGTGGTGGTGTGGCCGGTCAGGCTGAAGCTACCCGGATGGCTATCGCCCGGGCTCTTGTTGAATTGAACGCCGAAAACCGGCCAGCCCTCAAAAAAGAAGGCTTTCTGACCCGGGATTCGCGGATGGTTGAACGGAAAAAACCAGGTCGGAAAAAAGCCCGTCGCCGGTTCCAGTTCTCGAAACGCTAATTGGCACAGGGCTGTGCGCGTTGGATTGGGGGTTGTTTACCCTTCGCCCTATGCCCCAACCCCTTTGCCTCATTTGTCCAGACTGCCCTTAGATGATGCCGACGGGTGGTGCTGCGTATCAATAAACACATTCATTTTTCATTACGAAAATGGCACAAATCGAATATAAAGACCTATTAGACGCCGGGGTGCATTTTGGCCACCTTACGCGCAAATGGGATCCGCGGATGGCTCCATACATTTTCATGGAGAAAAACGGGATCCATATTATTGACCTGAACAAAACGCTGGCTTCTCTCGAAGAAGCATCGAACGCCATCAAAGGTATCGTTCGGTCTGGCCGGAAAGTGCTGTTCGTGGCAACAAAGAAACAGGCTCAGGAAATTGTTTCGGAAGAAGCAAAACGCTTGAAAATGCCGTACGTAACCGATCGCTGGCAGGGCGGTATGTTGACGAACTTCGCTACCATTCGCAAGTCGCTGAAGAAAATGCAAACGCTTGACAAGATGCTAAAAGACGAGGAGACCGTCAAAAGTATCGCTAAGCGGGAGCGTTTGACCCGGACCCGTGATAAAGAGAAACTGGAGCGCGTATTAGGCGGTATTGCCGACCTGACCCGTCTGCCAGCAGCTCTGTTCATTGTTGACGTAAAACGCGAGCACATCGCCGTTGCGGAAGCTCACCGTCTGGGTATCCCTGTATTCGCCATGTGCGATACGAACTCGAACCCGGATGAAGTTGACTTCGCTATCCCAGCTAACGATGACGCTTACAAATCGATCTCGTTGATTACCCTTGCTATCGGTAAGGCGATCGAAGAAGGTCTGATGGAGCGCAAGCAGGATAAAGACGATCAGCGCGTTCAGGAAGAAGAAGAAGCGAAGCGGAACGAAGACATCGTTCAGGCTCGTGCTGAAGACGAAAGCAAACTGGATCCTAAGCCCGAAGCAACTGGTTCGCCAGCGGCCGTGGCTGAAGATGAGCAGCAAGCTTAATTCATACATGACGGTTCGCCGTTGCGGTTACGGAACTGTGAAGAACTCGAATCAATTTTCTCCCTTTGCAAGTACGTAACGTCAACGCAATAGCCCGTAGCCAGCCGCTATGGGCTATTGCATTTTTACATTGCAATTGACTGATTACCAGAAATATTCTGAAAAATTAATCAACAACCAACGATTATTATGGCAATTACTGCTGCTGACGTAAACAAACTTCGGCAAGAGACCGGAGCCGGGATGATGGACTGTAAAAAAGCCCTGACCGAAGCCAACGGCGATTTTGAAAAAGCAAAAGAAGTTCTGCGTAAGCAGGGCCAGAAAATAGCAGACAAACGGGCTGACAATGCAACTGCCGAAGGTATTGTATTGGCGAGCGTAAGCGAAGATGGCAAGTCAGGTAAAGTGATTGCATTGGCCTGCGAAACGGAGCCAGTATCTAAAGTTGCCGATTTCCAAAACCTAGCGAAAGCCGTTATGGATGCTGCTGTTAGCTCAAATGCAACCGACAAAGCTGCATTGTTGGCTACCCCACAAGCGGATGGCCGGGCATTGCAGGATCACATCACGGACCTGATGGGCAAAATCGGTGAAAAGATCGACGTTGCTTCGTTCGAAACCGTAACCGCCGATAAAGTTGTATCGTACATCCACTCGAACGGTAAACTGGGCGTACTGGTTGCTCTGTCGAACACCAACGGAACCGACGTAACGGAAGTTGGTAAAGATGTCGCAATGCAGATTGCCGCTATGAAGCCAGTTGCTCTGGATAAAGATGGCGTTGACGCTACGATCGTTGAGCGTGAAATCGAGATCGGTAAAGAGCAGGCTCGTCAGGAAGGCAAACCAGAAGCGATGCTGGAAAAAATCGCGATGGGTAAACTGAATAAGTTCTACAAAGAAAATACCCTGCTGAACCAGGAGTTCGTAAAAGATAGTTCGCTGACGATTGCGCAACTGCTGGACAAAACCAGCAAAGGCCTGACCGTATCGGACTTCAAACGGGTTGCTATCGGTTAATCATACCAAGTACTTTCCCGAAAAGCCCAGCCAGACAATGGCTGGGCTTTTTTTGTATAAGCGTTTAAAAACACGTAAAGGAAAGCCGTACGTCTGCGTTACTTTTACTTTTTGATCTCGTCACAATGCCCACCGTAACACACAATGAAAAATTTATCGGACGAGGAGTTAGTCCGTTTGTACATCGACACCCAGCGGAACACTTATTTCGAGCGTTTATACGAACGTTATTGTGACAAGGTGTACCGCAAATGCCTTTCATTTACGAAAGACCCGGTTCGGGCCGAAGACTTCACGCACGACATTTTCCTCAAACTGATCATTAAACTGGGAGGCTTTCGCGAGCAGGCTAAGTTTTCAACCTGGTTGTATTCCGTTACCTACAACTATTGCACCGATCAGCTACGGGCGCCCCAGTCCCGCCGGGAGGTGTACATGGACGAAGGCTGGGATCGCTTCGAAGATGAACCGGATGAGCTGGCCGAGATTGCTGAACTGGAAGCCCAGCGACTTCGCGTCGCTATGGATCAGCTGACACCCGACGAACAAGCCCTGCTGCTAATGAAGTATCAGGATGACGTTAGCATTAAGGAGATCGCTGAATTGAATGGCCTGACAGAAAGTGCCGTGAAAATGCGCCTGAAGCGTCTACGCGAAAAGCTTCGCCGGTACTACCTGGAAGGGGCAATTTTCTGGTTGTTACTCGCTATCAAAGCTTCTTTTACCTTTCGCTGGCCTTTCCGATAAGTCATATGGAGACTAACCCATTCAAAACGATTGAACCGGACGTAAGCTGTCCGCCTAACCTGAAAAAGGAGATTGTTGCTGAGATTGATCTGATTCGCAATGCTTTACAGGTTGTCGAAGTGTACGCGTACGACATCTTTCCTGCCTTTACCACCTTCCTGAGTGGATTGATCCCCGAACAGGACAACCAACCGTAACATTTATGAATAACGTACCTAATCTTCAGGAAATCCTGATCAACATTGTTGTTGGTTTGATCAACCAACTGGTCAATTTTATCCCCCGCCTGATCAGCGCTATTGTCATTCTGGTGTTAGGACTGCTCGTTGCCAAGCTCGTTCGCACAGTAGTCAAAACCATACTCAGTAAAGTCGGCGTTGATAAAGTTGGCGATCAGCTCAACGAAATCGACCTGGTAAAAAAGCTCAATACCGATATCAAGGTTAGCACGATACTGGCCCAGGTCCTCTACTTCTTTATCGTCCTGATTTTTGCTACGGCTGCGGCCGAAATGCTGGGCGTTGCGGCCTTAACCGACCTGGTGCTCGGCATAACGAATCTGATTCCAAAACTGATTGTCGCTGGTCTGATGCTGGTAGTTGGCCTGTTTATTTCTGAGGGGCTGAAAAAATTTATTATCAATCTCTGCGACTCATTCAACATCAGCGCGGGACGAATGCTGGGTACCATTGTCTTCGCCTTTTTCCTGACTATTACGCTCATCAACGCCCTGGGGCAGGCTGGGATTAATACGGAACTGCTGGAGTCGAGCTTTAATCTGATCATTGGGGGAGTCATCTTTGCGTTTGCGATTGGGTATGGCATTGCCTCCCGCGATGTGATGGCGAATATCATCTCCTCGTTCTACTCAAAGAATAAATACCGGGAGGGACAAATTATCCAGATCGATGACGTAAAAGGGGAAATCATCAAGATTGACTCGACGTCAATAACTTTACAGACTGAGGGCACAACGACGGTTTTTCCGCTACAAACCTTACAGACGAAAAAAGTAGAGATTTTCTAAAACCAGAAATTGAAACGTAATTCGATCGCTGGATTCTCCTTGGCAAATAGCCCCAGTTCGTCAAAAACTCTGTTTGTAGAACATAATAAAAAGAAAGCCCGGTTACCTAGCCGGGCTTTTCTGGTAATAGCAATGATGAAGGTAACGTTACGCTTTCTGCTGACCTGGCTTGTTAGCTACAATGCGATGGCTCAGGATACGACCGTAGTAAAGAATTTCAAGGATACACTGGTCGTCAAAATAAAATACGATACAACATATTGGCAGCGCTCGTTCAGTGGGGGTATTAACCTAAACCAGGCTTCGTTCAGCAATTGGTCGGGGGGCGGTATCAACTCGATTGCGATAGGAAGTTCTATAGCTGCCAGAGCCTTGTACACGAAAGGCCAGTGGTCCTGGGATAATACTGGTGACTTTCAGTTAGGCTTTGTCCAGCAGGAAGGAATCCGGCGGAAATCCTCGGATCAAATGCTGGTAACATCCGTGGTGGGCCTAAAAGCATCGCCCGTGTTGGATTACTTCTTCTCCAGTACGTTCTCATCATATTTTGCTCCGGGTTACCAATACACGAGCTTACCGCCGGAGCAAACCCAGCTTAAAATATCCAACTTCTTGAGTCCCGGCCAGCTTAGTCTGGCTTGGGGGCTAGCCTATAAACCGCAAACCTGGCTGTCGGTGCGGCTTAGCCCGTTCTCCCCCCGGTTTACGTTTCTGCTGGATAACAGCGTTCGCTATCGATATCAGGGCGATAGCCTGTACGTTCGAGATCCAACGGCTACGGTGTATGGCGTGCGTCCGGGTAGGCGAGTTCGCACGGAGTGGCTGGCGCTCCAGTTGCAGGCAACGTTAGATAAAAACGTAGCGGATAACATCAACATCAACGCCAAATACCTGATGTACGCCAACTATCAAACGCTGAACGCGATTGACCATCGGATCGATCTGACTGTAACGGCCAAGATTACCCGCTATATCAGTACAACGTTTGGCCTAATTGCTTTACTCGATAAAGATTATAGCTCGGCCCTACAGCTTCAGCAGACGCTGGCGATTGGGCTGCTGTATAATGTGAGTACCTTCCGCGATAAGAAAAAGACAACAGCAGCCAAGTGACGCTACTTTGATTTTTAATTCTTAACCGATAGCTTAACCGTCTGATAAACAAAACCGAGCATTCACTCCAAACCTGACGTATCGTATGCTGAATGAATTCCGTGAATTTATTGCCAAAGGAAATGTACTGGATTTAGCCGTCGGTGTCATTATTGGCGCAGCTTTCGGTAAAATCACCACTTCACTGGTGGAAGATGTCATCAATCCAATTCTGGGATTGATCATCGGTGGTATCGACTTTAGCCAGTTGAAATGGGTGTTAAAAGAGGCAGTAGGCACAACACCAGAGGTCGCTATTCGCTACGGTAACTTTGTCAATACCGTCCTGCAATTCCTGATCATTGCCTGGGTTGTCTTCCTGATTGTTAAGTTGGCCAATCGACTGCGGGTCACCAACTCACTGACGAAGGAGTAAACGAAAGCTAGAAAGTTCAGCGAAAAGCCCCGGTACGTAACCGGGGCTTCTTTATTTATGCGTTATTTTGCTGTTCGTATCAGGTGATTATGGCAGCAGCAAAATTAGCGATTTTAGGAGGTGGCGAAAGTGGTGTCGGCGCGGCATTGCTGGCGCAGGCCAAAGGATTTGACGTTTTTTTATCGGATCGGAGCCCGCTCAAGGAAAACTATCGGCTTCAACTTATTGACGCTGGTATCCCATTCGAAGAAGGACAACATACCGAAGCCCGGATTCTGGATGCGGTTGAAGTAGTCAAAAGTCCCGGTATTCCTTCCACAACTCCGCTGATCCAACAACTACTCGCACAAGATACCCCCGTCATTTCCGAAATCGAATTCGCGGCTCGTTATACCGATGCTAAACTCATTGCCATCACGGGTAGCAACGGGAAGACCACGACAACACTGCTGACATATCACCTGCTCAAATCAGCAGGACTAAATGTTGGGCTTGGGGGAAATGTGGGAGATAGCTTCGCCGGACAAGTGTTGGCGACTAAGGCTGATTATTACGTGCTGGAGCTGAGTAGCTTCCAGTTAGATGATATGTATGAAACACACCTGGATACGATGGTGCTGTTAAATATTACGCCCGATCACCTGGATCGTTACGGCTACAACTTTCAAAATTACGTCGACTCGAAGTTTCGGATTCTGCGAAACGCCCAACCCGACGATACGTTTATCTATTTTCAGGAAAGTGAGCCGATCATAGCGGAGTTAGCCAAACGCCAGCCAGCCGTACGTCAGTTGCCTATTTCACTGGAAACGAACGTTTCGGAAGGCGGCTATCTGGCCGACGGACAATTGGTCGCTACGGTTGGTAGACAACAACTAACCTTGCCGCAAACCGAAACAACATTACGGGGGACGCACAATGCGATCAACTCGTTGGCGGCTATTCTCGTCGCGCAGTCCCTGGGCATTTCGAACGAGGCCATTGTTGCTGGGTTAAAAACCTTCACGAACGCAGCGCACCGACTCGAACCGGCGGGTACGATCGACGGAGTCCAATACATCAACGATTCCAAAGCAACAAACGTCGATTCGGTGTTTTATGCCCTTTCCAGCATGGAAGCGCCTACGGTCTGGATTGCGGGCGGTCAAGATAAAGGGAATGATTACCAGCAGTTGGACGACGTTGTGCAGCAACATGTCAAAGCGCTTGTTTGCCTGGGGATCGACAACCAGAAACTGCTGACCTATTTCGCCGATAAAATTCCCGTGATTGGGGAAAGCCGATCGATGAAAGACGCCCTCGTGCAGGCTCAGTCGCTGAGTGAGCCCGGCGACGCGGTGCTGTTATCGCCAGCCTGTGCCAGCTTCGATCTGTTCAAAAACTACGAAGACCGGGGCAATCAGTTCAAAGCTGTTGTTCAGTCGATGGCCAAACACGCCTAGTCAAAACGAGCGTAATATTTTCTTAGCAACGCCTTACCATTTCTATTACTATGGCTCTCCGCGACTGGCTCCGTACGCACCTGAAAGGTGATCGCCAAATCTGGTGGATCGTTCTATATCTGTCCATCATGAGTATCCTGGTTGTGTATAGCGCAACCGGAACCAAGGCGTTTCGCGAACTGGACGGCAATACCGAAGCCTTTCTGTTCAAGCACGGCTTTCTGCTGTTAGTTGGTGTAGCGTGCACCTATTTTGCCCACCGGTTCAATTACGTTGTGTACGCCAAGCTGTCGAAGTTTGGGCTATGGTTGTCCATTCCGCTGCTGCTATGGGCCTTTTTCAAGGGAACGAACCTGAACGACGCATCGCGCTGGGTAACCATTCCGATTATTGGCCAAACCTTTCAGCCATCGGATTTGGCTAAACTGGCGCTAATTTCCAACCTGGCGGCTATGCTGGCCAAGCGGCAGAAAATCATGAACAATCCGGAGGTATTGTTTAGCCTGATTCTGTGGATTGGCGTTATCTGTTCGCTGATCATCCTGTCGAACACGTCGACAGCGCTTCTGCTGGCGGCTACCTGTTTTCTACTGATGTATATCGGCCGGGTACCAACCAAATACCTGACCTACATGGTCGTTGTGTGTGTCGTACTGGGGGGCCTGGGCCTGATGCTGGGGCAGCGTTTTGGTACGGCAACTAACCGGATGAAGAGCTTTATGGACTCCGATACGATCGTATATCAGGTTGAACAGTCTTACATCGCACTGGCTAATGGGGGGCTGATGGGGCAGGGGCCTGGCAACAGCCACCAGCGCAATACGTTGCCGAATCCATTTTCTGACTTCATATACGCCATCATTGTCGAAGAGTACGGATTGCTGTTCGGCGCCATTCCGGTGTTGCTGGCGTATTTATGGTTTTTGTGGAGAGGCATTCGAGCCATCCGCGTAACAAGTCGACCGTTTGGTGGACTGCTATCAGTAGGATTAACGTTCAGTATTGTTTTTCAGGCATTTGCCAGTATGTGCGTGGCGATTGGCCTGGCTCCCGTGACGGGGCAGCCAATGCCGATGCTTAGTATGGGTGGGACGTCACTCATTTTTACCGGGCTATCGATCGGAATCGTCTTAAGCGTTAGCCGGGGGGAAGCTGATGAACGGGCCATTGCTGATAGTCGATAAGGCCAGCCGCATGGCAGGATGGTAGTTATTCAGAAAAACCTATGAAAGTAATAATCAGCGGGGGCGGTACCGGTGGCCATATCTACCCGGCTATCGCCATCGCGAATGAACTGAAGGCATTGGACCCAACGACCGAGATTCTGTTTGTTGGCGCGGAGGGGAAGATGGAAATGGAAAAAGTGCCACGGGCAGGCTATCGGATTCTGGGTCTACCCGTAGTGGGGATCAAGCGTGAATTGACGCTGGCCAATCTGGCCTTTCCGATCAAACTGGGGCGGAGCTTTCTGCGGGCGCAGCAAATCGTGCGGGATTTCAAGCCGGATGTAGCGGTGGGTGTCGGTGGGTACGCGAGTGGACCGCTACTACTGGCGGCTTCGCTGAAAGGAATACCCACACTGATCCAGGAGCAGAACTCCTACGCGGGTATCACAAACAAGGCGCTGGCGCGCTGGGCACGACGCATCTGCGTGGCGTATCCGGGTATGGAAGCGTTCTTTCCTGCCGACAAGTTAAAAATGACCGGTAATCCAGTGCGTAGTGATATTCAGTACGCTGATCAACAGGTAGCAGCCGGGCGACAGCTGTTTGGATTGGAAGAAGGACGACTCACCCTGCTGGTTATTGGTGGAAGCCAGGGAGCCCGAACACTCAACGAAAGCATGGAAGCCGGTCTGGCGCAATTTGTTGATGCGGGCGTGCAGGTAGTCTGGCAGACTGGGACTGCCTTCATTGAGCGCGCCCGAGCGGCTGTTGCTACGCTGGGTTCTCCATTGGTCAAAGCCTATGACTTTATCTACGATATGGATAAAGCCTATGCCGTAGCCGACGCTGTTGTGTCGCGGGCGGGCGCGTTGTCCGTATCCGAATTATGCCTGGTGGGCCGCCCGGCGATCCTGGTCCCGTTGCCTACGGCGGCTGAGGATCACCAGACTAAAAATGCCATGAGCCTGGTCGATCGGCAAGCCGCTTTACTGATTAATGATCGAAACGCTCGGCAGGAATTGGTACCAGCGGCTCTGGCGCTGTTGAACAACGAACGCGAACGGCAACAACTAAGTCAGCAGATTAAAACGCTGGCTCGCCCGAATGCCGCTCGGGAAATTGCAGAAGAAGTACGAAAACTGGCGAAATAAGAAGCTGGCTCGGCTGTAAGAAACGGAATGAAAATTGTTCCTACGGATTGTCAACTAAGTTATGACATTAGATACAATTAAGAACGCTTATTTTTTGGGGATTGGTGGTATCGGCATGAGTGCCCTGGCCCGCTGGTTTCGCATCAACGGCTATGCCGTGGCTGGTTATGACAAGACCCCAACGCCACTGACCGATGCGTTGGAGGCCGAAGGGATGACTATTCATTTCACTGAAGATGTTGACCAGATTCCAGCTTCGTTTCGTGAGAATCCGGCTGATACGTTGGTTATCTATACGCCCGCCGTTCCGAAAACGCACGCTGAATACATCTATCTGACCGAAAATGGCTTTACGCTACAAAAGCGATCGCAGGTCTTAGGACTCATTGCTGGCCAGATGAAAACGGTTGGTATTGCTGGTACGCATGGCAAAACCACAACTTCGTCAATGGTAGCTCATATCCTGCGGGATTCGGGTGTAAACTGCGCGGCATTCCTGGGTGGTATCACGGCTAACTACGGTACAAACTTCCTGCTCAATGAACCCGCTGAAGACCTACGCTCAGTGGTGTGTGTAGTGGAGGCTGACGAATTTGATCGCTCCTTTCTGACCTTATTTCCGCACCTGGCCGTCGTTACATCAACGGATGCCGACCATCTGGACATTTATGGCGCTCACGAGGCCGTGCTGGAGTCGTTCAGCAAGTACGTGAGCCAGATCGAGTCGGATGGTGTGTTGTTCATGAAAGACGGCCTATCGCTGGCCGACAAAACAACGGCGCAGGTTCGACCTTATTCGCTCGACAGTGGCGATTATCATAGCCAGAATCTGCATGTGGATAATGCTACGTTCCGGTTTGATCTGGTTTATCCGGGCGGAGTTATTGGCGACATCTGTTTGACGGTACCTGGCTTTCACAATGTTGAGAACGCCATTGCGGCTGGTGCCGTCGCGCTTGAGCTGGGCGTAACACCCGAAGCGATCAAAGTGGCCTTAGCCAGCTATCGTGGGGTGAAACGGCGGTTTGATTACATTCTCAAAACCGATAGCGCCATTCTAATTGACGATTACGCACACCACCCGGCCGAAGTCAAAGCGTTCCTGTCATCGATAAAAGCACTATATCCGGATCGGGACGTAACGGCCGTTTTTCAACCTCATTTGTTCACGCGGACCCGTGATTTCGCTGATGCATTTGCCGAAAGTTTATCGCTGGCTGATCACGTTATCCTGCTGGACATCTATCCGGCGCGTGAATTGCCGATTGAGGGCGTTACGTCGGATTTGATTTTTGAGAAAATTCAGACGAAGAAAAAAGAAAAAAGTACAAAAAGTGAACTACCTTCATTAGTTCAATCACTCAAACCATCATTACTGGTTACAATCGGTGCTGGTGACATCGATCAGTTGTTACCAGTGTTAAAAGCAGAATTAGAGACCAATAGATAAAAATATTTGTTTGACAACTTAGCATATTTACGGATGTTCTCTACCTTTAATTCGACCAGAAAGTGGGCACTGACCATCGGCGGCATTTGCTGTCTGTTCGGTCTGATCGCTTTCACCGAAATTCAACAGGGTCAGAAGCACGTTCAGGCGGTTGTTATTCATCTGGACGAAGTCGATGGACACCGGTTTTTGACGAACCGAGACGTCCGGGGCTATTTGACCAATGAAGGCGCTGACCCGGTTATCGGAAAGCCATATAACGAGGTTGATTTTCGGCAGCTGGAGCAACGATTGTTGCAGCATGGACTGGTAAAAAAGTGCCAGGTGTCGCGTGACTTGAGGGGAAACCTGCTCGTTACAATTGAACAACCCCGGCCGGTTGCTCGATTAATGGCATCTGGAGAAGAGATTAGAGCCATGTCGGGCCAGTACGTCAGTGAAGAGGGACGATTTTTTCCGTTATCGATGAACTACGCAGCCCGGGTACCAATTCTGACGGGAGCTTATTTCCGCCAGAATCGGTCGTTATCGGCCGAGAAAAACCAGCCACTGCTGAACTTGCTGAATAAAATTCAGCAGGATCCGTTCTGGCGGGCGCAGATTACCGAACTGTCGGTGGATGAACAGGGAAGTGTTACCATGTGGCCACAAATCGGCAGTCACCAGATCGAGTTGGGTTTACCGACGGATCTGGACGTAAAATTTAAGAAACTGAAATTAGTTTACACGGATGTGTTGCCTGCCAAAGGCTGGGATCGGTATAAGCGGGTAAGCGTTCAGTACCGTAATCAGATCGTGTGTGAATGACAGATATAGGTATGGACGATAAGATTGTAGTAGGACTGGACATTGGCAGCACGAAAGTGTGTGCCGTTGCGGGTCGGGTAATACGCAACAACAAAGAGCAGGAAACGCTCGAAGTGTTGGGCGTTGGGGAAACTGCGTTGACCGACGGAGTAACAAAAGGCTCTGTGGTGAACGTCAACAACACGGTCGATGCCATCAAACGTGCTGTCGCTGAAGCGTCGAATCAGTCGAATTTGAATATTCAGCTGGTAAACGTAAGCTTCAGCGGATCGCACGTAACGTCCGTTAAATCAAACGGTAACATTACGCGATCTTCGTCGGGCGATGAGATTCAGATGGAAGATATCGACCATCTGCTGTTCGATATGTACCGCACGTCGATCCCGGCTGACAAAGAGATTATTCACGTATTACCCATGGACTTTACTGTTGATGGGGAAACGAACGTTAAACAACCCGTTGGCCGGAATGGCGTTAAGCTAGGGGCTGACTTTCAGCTGATTACGGCACAGGCCAACGCGGCACGTAACGTCCGAAAATGTATTGCCCGTAACAACCTGATGCAGGACACCATGATGTTGTCGGCACTGGCGTCGGGACTGGCGGTACTGACGGACGAAGAGAAGAACGCGGGAGTAGCCCTGGTGGATATCGGTGGAGGTACTACTGAACTGGCTATTTACTACCGGGGCGTACTACGGCACGTAGCGGTGTTCCCCTGGGCTGGTAACAGTTTGACCTCGGATATTCAGGCGGGTTGCAAAATTATGCCTGAACAGGCAGAGCAACTGAAAAAGCGCTTTGGTAACGCCGATCCGGCGGAGTATAATCTCAACGAAGTGGTTGCCGTTCCTGGCCTGAGCAATCGGAAACCCAAGGACGTACTGCTGAAAAACGTAGCGCTCATTATTGAGGATCGACTGCGTGAAATTGCGGCCTTAGTACAAGCCGAAATCATTCGTTCGGGCTACGAAGGGAAACTGCTGGCAGGTGTTGTTCTGACCGGTGGTTCGGCGCTTATTCCGGGGGTAGAGCAGGTGTTTGCGCGTGTGACAGGTATGGAAGAGGTCCATGTTGGTTATCCGGAGCATCTGGAGCCAAATGGCCGGGCTGACCTGGTTGGAGACCCTGCCTACGCAACCGCTGTCGGTTTAGTTTGGGCTGGTTACAAAACCATTGATAATCGGATCTCGTTCATAAGTGACCCCAATCGGACTAACCATACGGAAAGTCCATCACCCCGGCCCGTATATAGCTCATCGTCAGCGAGTAGTCGTGAGAAGCCCGTTGCGCCGGAGCGTGAGCCCGAAAAAGAAAAGAAATCCGGTGGCTGGTTAAGCTGGCTGAAAGAAGCGCTGCAACCGACGCGTGGCAGCGAGACCGATACGTATTAAGACCCATACGTGGGGACTCCATTTTGGAGCTTGTTAGTACTACATAGTATTTGTAAAACGAAAAGACACCAGAGGTCGAAATGATACTTAGTCAAGGCTTTAGATTCGAGCAGACCGAAGACAACAAAGCAATTATTAAAGTTGTTGGGGTTGGCGGTATGGGTGGCAATGCCGTTAAGCACATGCATGACATGGGCATGAAGGACGTCAACTTTGCCATTTGTAATACCGATCGGCAGGCGTTGATGAGTAACCCTGTCCCGATCAAGCTGCAGCTAGGCGATGGTCTGGGAGCGGGAACGGAAGCCAAAGCGGGTGAAGATGCAGCCCGCGCCAGCATTGAAGAAATAAGAAACTTACTGGCTCCCCCCACCAAAATGGTGTTCATCACGGCGGGGATGGGGGGCGGTACTGGTACCGGAGCAGCCCCTGTTGTCGCCGAAGTGGCTCGTGAAATGGGGATGTTGACCGTAGCGGTCGTAACGGCTCCGTATTGGTACGAAGGTATTGATAAGAAAGAGCAGGCACGGGAAGGGATCGAGAAGCTAAAGAAAAGCTGCGATACCGTTCTTGTTGTGCTGAACGATAAACTGGCCGAGCTTTACAGCGAGCTAACCTGGACAGAAGCGTATGCTCACGCGGATGACGTACTGGCCAATGCTGTAAAAAGTATTGCCGAGATTATCACGACGCAGGGCGACATCAATGCTGACTTTGCCGACGTAAAGAAAGTACTTGAACAGGCTGGTCAGTCCGTGATGGGATCGGCCGAAATAGGCGGTGAGGATCGGGCGCTACGTGCTATCGAAGCTGCGCTGAATTCACCGTTGCTGAACGACCACGACATTCGGGGAGCAAAACGTATTCTGTTGACGATTGCGTCGAGTAAAGAACACGCCATGTTGCTGAAAGAGCAGATGGCCATTTCGGAGCACGTAGCCAAGAAAATTCATACGGAAGCCCGGATGTTCAAATTCGGAGCTATCACCGATAAGGAACTCGGCGACAAACTGCGCGTTACCATTATTGCCGCTGGCTTTGATGGGACAACGGCGTTGATGGAGCAGCTGAAGAACACCACTGATTCAAAAAACGACCCAACGCCAGAGGAGAAAGCGCCTGAAGTAACTGACGAAGCGTTAGTTGCGCAGGAACCCGAACCTGAATTAGAAACTGCCGAGTTAGAAACGGCTGATTCTACCGCCGGGGTTACGCTGAAAGCAGACGAGAAGTCGACAGACACGGGATACAATGGGCATACGATTATGGAGCCCATGACTGTGCGGCCGGAGTCAACCAACGTATTGCAACCGCAGCGAGTTCTACCGATAGAGCCGCCAATGCTGGACCCAATCGACATTCTAGTTGAGGATGAACGGCCTAGTGATACCGACTTGATTCGTCGGACAGTAGAGATGTTCGTAAAGAACTATCACACCACGGCCGATCTGGATAAGCCAACGTTCGAACGTAACAAAACGGTGTTGTACACGATGCCGCTTTTGCCTGAACATGACTACGTCCGTTCTAAGCTGAACGATTAAGGCTATTAGATTTCATTAACGCAAAAGGGACGCTGTTTGACAGCGTCCCTTTTGCATTGTGTGGGTATTAGTTCTCTGCCGGGCAACACTTAGCGTAGTTACTAATTTTACGTACTCTGGTATGGCCGAGATTATCCTGTTCTGTGTATTCTACCACACAATCATCAACACAAAAATCACTGCCGTTAATTTTACTCCATGTAATGGTAGGCCGCACTGGCGGTTGATGAGGGGGCGGATCTCCTAGCGAACTTGTCCCTCCTGATTGACAGTTTGTTGTATAATTAGTGGTAGCTATCTCCCCACTTTGTTCAGCATGAAAAGTGTAAGTGGTTCCTGAGCGACGGTTCTTGGGAACCATAAAAATATTATCTTCATCAGTAGATACTATTCCATCGGCTCTGAACATGATGGGTTCCTTGTTCCCACCAGTTGAGACCAGAGTTATTAGACCAGTTTTGCAATTCATCTCCGCTTTTAATTCTAGTGGCGGGGGCTCAGGCCAAACTAACCATGCAATAGCTGCTAGTAGTACTAGAGTCCCCGCAATTATAGCGATTCTTCCCCCAGGCGGCTTGGGAGGGATAGCCTCTTTAATGTTAGTACTTTCACAGTTAGGGCAGACGTTTTCCTCTCCTTCGGGTAAAGAGAATACTCTGGGCGGTCTCTCATCAGCCCAGCTACATTCACCGTGGTTTAAACAAATGTAATTTTTCATAATTGGTGGGGCTTTATTGTTTTAGGATTGTCATAGCCAGCTTACCATTGTCTCTGAAAGCGGCATAAACTGGATCGGTTATACTACCTCCTCTTGACTCTTTGAACTTCTCAACGATCGACAACACTTTGGCTTTGAGCTCGTCACGCTTTGCCGCTTGTAGAAATTCACTCTGTAGTTTGATTTCTACTTCTTTCTTGAGAGATGCTAGGTCTTTGATAGGCATATTCTCCTTAGCCTGGTGTAAATCTGCACCGAGGAAAATTGGAGCCTCGTCAAAACCATCTTCATCCTTACGTACTAAGGCTAGTTGCTTGACTCCGCGCTCATCTTCTAATTCTGTAAATAACCCCATAGCAAGAGCAAGTATCATATATGGTGTATACTCGTCTCGCGTAATTGTTTTGACGTACAAGTCAGGATGTTGACTGCCATCTCCTTCGAGATGTAGTATCATCCGGCTCTTTGCTTTTTCTCCAGCGTTTGGATGGTAGATGACCTGCCGATCGTAGCCCTCTTTCAGATAGCTAAGTTGCCCTACGAACCGTAGTGGAAATAAATTTGTGACGGTTATTAGTACAATCTCATGCTGACGACGGGGGTCGTTTTGGGGCACGATCGATACACTTACATTGCCCGTCGTTGATATATTTTGCCGAAACGCGTCCTCTAACTTGCTTACAAAATCCTGCTCTTCCGGAGCATGAGGGATAATGACCGTGTAGGTTACTACTTTGCTCGGTTTGTTAGGAATACCATCTCCCTTTTTATTGATCTCGTCTGTGTTAAATTGTAGGTAACTACCAGACTGCTTGACAATATCCCGGACAAAAACTACGAGGGCCTGATCATTTCCTGCATATTCTTCGCGTAGCTTCTGAACGATACTCTGTCCCATGAACTGCTGCTGCTTAGGCAACGCATCGTGCCAGACCGCAGCATTTTCTTCTGATGCGTCAGATAATGTGTCCTGGAAAACGACATCACTTATTTTACCATTGAAGTTGCTAAAGGTCTGTGTGTTGCCGAGAATGCCCAAGAGTCGATTACGAACGTTACCGGCAGTGGTATGCTGTAAATTTTTGTTTAGGACGAACGCAGGTAAAGCTTGTATGACTTTATCCCGGTCGTAAAAACGAATAACATGCTCATTCAACTCTAATCCTTTATCCTGTAAACGCTCCTTGAGGCCGTTGTCAAAGCTTTCTATAGATACGGCAAGCGTTTGGACAGTTTTGGCAATGTCTTTCTGTAGATTGGCCAGTTGAAGATTATACGATCCTAACAATGATTTGGCAAACTCCCATCCTGCTAAATTGGTACGTAATCTATAAAGCTGAGTTAATACCTCAGTATGAGCGATCAGCATATTTTTATGCTTACCCATTGTTCTCGCCAACACTCCTATGTTACTGTATTCTTTGTTATTGGCACTAATCTTGGCTTCTTCAGCGGGAATTTCTTCACGAATTTTGGTTATTTTCCCATTGGCTTCAGTAATCTTGTTCAGAACCCATACGCCCAATGCTTCAGTAATTTGCTGAATGTTGTGCATTGAGAACTCCCCATTGCGCCACAAATCAATAAGCTTTGCCTCTAAGCGTTGCTTCATTTCCTGAGCAATGGCGCTTTTGGCGGATTCTTTATTCGCGTAAAAGTTTTTTACACCATTTCCACGGTACTCATTGTCAAATTTTTCGGCGAATAGACGTTCAATCTCCCGTAGCCACTGCGACCAATCCTGCTGCATAGCTGTCTCCATCATGGGAGCAGCTACTACTTGCCAATATTCACTGATTAGCTTCCAGTTTTTGTTATTTCTATCACCTTCGAGTATTCCTTTTGAATAGGTTAAATGCTCATTTGTTAGTGACCAAGCTTCAAGGTTTGCTTTATCTTGTACGTAAGAGGTATAGTCGATGTTTTTAGGCTTGTTGTCCCAGCCTATATCATCGTTCCAGTTATTGTAGAGTAAATGCTGTGTTGCTTGATTCGCCAGCGTTAACGTGGTGTACTCCCGAATTTCTTCCTCTGGAATAGCAATTCGTTTTAAACCGAACGTTAGAAAGCGCTTGCTACGCTCCATGATGTTGGGGTCATTAGGAGACGTTTCTGGGCTACTATCACCATTCTCTGCATTTTCCTGACGGCTTAGTGTTGCTTGTGGGTGTTCATCTTGACCACCAACGACTTGTACAGTTTCAAGTGCAATTATCTTCTGATAGAGAAAATCCGCAATAACATCAGGTAAGCGCTTATCAACATCAACTAGGTACCCATTCTCGTTCTTATTGGAAAATAAGTAGCACCCATTGAAAGGATCTTGTAAATCCAATTGAAGTTGATTTGGATTTTTAGCAGACAAATCAACAGGTTTAAATTGGCCGATACTTAGCGCGTTCAATTCTCGTAAAGCGGCATATCCGTTAGCGTGATAAAAGCCAGTCATGTCCCGGTTAGGCTTTGGCTTCTCGTCAGGCAAAAAAGCGTAAATAACAATACGGTACTCTCCCGGATAAGACGGACGATAATTGCTTCGGATTTGAGTTACAATATCGACAACCGTACCACTACCTGTACCACCTGCTAACCCACAACATACATGGAACGTTACGTTGGGATCTTGAGAGTTCTTAACTAGCTCCTGAACTTGGGCGTTTAGAGCGTTATTGACTGCTGATACATTGGTGGATAGAAGAAAACGGCCAAGCCGTCTTTTTTGGCCACCTGCTGCATCACCGACAATACTTCCTAGTACATCATTCCAAACTGCTCGATCACCAATCCAAGGCTGAATACCTGGGTATTGGTCAACGGAATTGAGAACAGGTCTAAGGTTTTGACCCTTTATCCGGACCTTACTATTTTCTCCTAGCTGTACGCTTTTACCAAGAATCTTCCACGTTGGATCTTCTAATCCCATCAACTCATCGCTAGAGTCAACATATAGATATCCTAGGTGAGCGTTATCGGGTTTTGTTTTGCGGAATTCCTGGTAAATGGTTTTACGAAATGCTCGTATAACCTTACCACCTGTACCACCAAGCCCTATAAGTAAGTGATTAGCCATGTGTATGTCTTTAGGTTTTAAGTAATGAAACGGTCTTACTTCTGAATACGAATGTCTTTGTAGGCTGCATATCCAATGGCTCCCAACGGAATCGCCATTACTAGTAGATACAATATCACAAGAGCAATACGCGATAATGTCACAGTGCGTGGAGTTTGTGCGCTCAACTGTGTTTTGATAGTATCTGCCGCAATACTAATTGCCTGTTCTGTAGAGTACGTAGTGCCAGGTCTTTGGCTAAAGTGATGCACAACATCGTTGGAAATATTCTCCGATGATTGCGAAGGATTAGACCAAATGATTTTACTAAGAAAGGGATGTTCTTGGTCAAAATGATTACAGGCAGCTATTGCATATACTTTTGCTGCTGCCTCCTGAGACGCTTTTTTGGTTGCTGGGATAATCTGACCTCCACTTTCAGGAGTAGGATGATCAGAGAAATTTTCAATATTTAGATCTTTTACTTTGTAATAAGCATTCTTGAACGTCGCATGACTCCATTGATCGTCTGCTTTGATTTCGTACGCTTCCCAAAGGCTAACAATAGCTGACGTGACACTCTGCATGTATTTTAACCCACCAAAAGCCAAGACAAAAAAGAAGGTTAATACGCTTGCGATTACAGTGAGGAACTGGTGAGTAGCCGTTAACCGAAAACGACGATTCCAGAGTTTTACGTAGTTATTGCACAGGTACCACGATAAACCAGCCATAACAAAGGCCGCTAACACGGTAATTGTCATGGCCGAGCGGTTAGTGGCGAGTAGTAAGACACCACTAGCAAGTAATTTGAGTAGTTCAGTGATCGCAGACATTAGTTACGGTTAAAAAGTTACTGTTTAATAATTGACTTACCTTGCACACCGTTTGACTCGGTTTGTACTTTCAGGAAGTATGTACCGGCGGGTTGAGTGCCTAACTGGAAATGTTCGGTCTGGGGCGTGGTAGTTGCCTGACGCGTGACCTGTCGGATGATAGTACCAGCGGCATTAAGAACCTGGAACGTAACGGCCTGCCGTGTTGGCGAACTCCAGTCAACCGATATATCGCCAGCGGTTGGGTTGGGGTAAGCCTTAACGGAAATTGGTTCAACAGCCGGCTGTATTGCCAAGGGGGAAAGAACACGTAGCACGTAAGAGGCTCTTGCCGCACTCGTACCACATTCAGTCGCTAGGTTTGTAACAGTATATGTCTGCGATGCAGTTGGCCGGACCCAAATCACTTTTAAAGAGTCCGTAGCCACAAGCGGAGTGCCGTTAAAATTGAATGTCCATGGCCCATCACCCGTTAATCTGACACGAATGGCGGTGCTATCGCCGGGATAGATTGAGCCGTCACCGGAAAGCGTAGCGGTAGCCTGATTAGAAACCCGTACTTCAATACTACTAGGTTGACTTTCGCATTTATCTGTCTCGTTTCTCTGCGTTACGTAATAAACGGTATTGCCAATTTGAGCGGTGTTGGGTCGAATCTGAGTAGCCGATTGCCCGCTTCTGTCTGCAGTAATGTACCAAGTTAAAGTATTACCTGTGGTAGCAGTAGCTGAGAGAGGTATGCTAGTTGCACCAATACAATACTTTACAGTAGAACCAACTGTGGGTGGTAGGGGCTGGGGTGCAATTCGCACGATGATCTGTGCCTGAGGGCTAATGCAATTACCTGCCTTCTGCGAAACCAGATACGTAAACGTAGTTGGTGTTCTCGTCGATGGAATAGGGGCTATTTCGCTGGTGCCGGTAATGCCAGGTCCCGACCAAATCAGGCCAAGATTGGGACTCGCAGTTAGTGTATCTGCTGTAGAATTCTGGCAAAAAACTTGGTTGGCTTTTACACTTGGTGCCACCGGGGCTGATACAACGGATACGGACACAGGCTGCCGGGGACTCTCACAATTATTGGCATCAGTTTGCGTAGCGTAATAAAATGTAACACCAGGAAATTGGGTTGCTATAGACTGAATAATAGAAAAGGGCGTTCCGCCTACTTCCTGGATATACCACTTTATGTTTGTTCCGGTTGCGGTAAGAGAACTAGGAGTTTCACCAACACAATATCGTACTGAAGCCGCTACTGGGCGCGCTGGGGCTGCTCTGACAACGACGCTGACAATAGCCTTTGGACTCTCGCATGTATTAACCGTCTGGGTGACAGAGAATGATTGCACACCCGTCGTTGACGTGCTCGGCGTGGGGGCTATGTTTGATTTTGTACCTGCCTGATTATACCAACTGAGTAATGATCCCGCAGATGATCCCGTAGCCGTCAATGACGTAACCGTTGAATTCTGGCAAAGTGTCGTTTGTGCCGGTACGGTTGGAGCATTGGGAATTGAGTAAATCATCGCTTTTACGGGAGTGCGTGGACTCTCACAACCGCTTACTATCTGAGATACGTACACAATTTGCTCACCCGCCGTCTGACTGTTTATTATGGGTGGATCATTCGAACCGGTTCCTCCAGTAGCCGTTGTGTACCAGACCGCATTGGGAACTGTTGTTGAAAATTGTCTCTGCGTACCCTGACAGACCGAAACACTACTGACTGTAGGGGCGGCCGGTCCGGTATTCGGCGTTACATTGATAGCCGCCCGCGGACTCTCGCAACCGTTTACCGTCTGACTAACGTAGTAGGTTCTGGCCTGGGTAGATGACGGCGTAGGAGCATTAGTAAGCGACAAGGATGTAGTTGCCGTTTCGTACCATTTCAGGTTTATGCCGGTTGCACTGAGTGGGCTGGTAACGGTGGTCGAGCAAAATGATACGTCCGCCACTCTGGGTGCATCGGGTCGGCTGGTGGTGATGGATGTAGAGACCGGGCTGGTTAGTGTACTATAGTCAGTAGCACCGGTTGTGGTTGGTTTTTGAACCACGATTTGAATCCGATAGCCTGTTCCGGCACTAATCGATGTTGGCAGTGCTGCCGTGATGGGGCTTGCGCTACCTGTACCAATCGTTATAGCGTTGCTAAAACTACCGGTTGCATCAGATAGTTGCGCCTGATACGTCAGTCCCGCCGGAAGCGTCGGACTCGCGGTAAACGGAACGGAAAGCGGTAAGCCAGGACAATAGGTGCCGGACAACGGGCCCGTTGTTAAGGTCGTGATCTGATTCTGTCTGATTGAAATCTGCGCTGATCCACTGATGTTATCGCTAACACCACAGCCGCTATCTCTGAAACCTCGTATGGACGACTTGTCAAAGGTCGTCGCAACTGAAAAGGTAGGGGCTATCGTTGCCGAACTAGCCGACGACGTTGATGAACGAAGCGTACCATTATCGACATACGTGAATGACCATGGAGCCGTGCCCGTGAATGTTAATTGTACTGATGCTGTAGAGCCGGCCGTTATAGTCGAGCTTCCCGAAACGGTAAGTGTAGGCTGAGCGACAACGCTGACAGAAGCAGTATTACTTACTACATTAGTTGCCGTGGCAGACACACGAAACCGATACGTACCAGCGGTGATTGAGGCTGGCAGTGTTGCGCTGATGGGGGACGTAGTACCTATACCAGTTAAATCCTGTAGCAGACTGCCATCGGTATTGACTAACTGAACCTTGAATGTATTTCCAGTAGCGAATGTACCCGTGGTCGAAAAAGGAAACGACACAACGGAACCTGCGCAATAATTGCCAGACAAAGCTGTGGTCGAAATCGCTGTTGTAGCCTGAACATTAGACCTGATAGTGAACTGACTACTGGCACTCCCTAAAACGTTAGCGATTAGCCCTTGGGTGACAACTCGAACCCGGTATATCCCGGCAGAGGTACTACTGGGAACAGTAGCTTTGATGGAACGGGTACCGCCGTAACTGGCGCCTTTCTGCTCCCGGCCACTGTACTGATCCGTCGAATTCAACAGATCGCCCAGCACCGCAAGGCCATCGGCGCTTAACAGCTGGATCTTAAATTTACTCTCGGCTAGCTCTACTGGAAACGTACCAGCTCCTGTGCGGTAAGACACCGTAAGTTCAGTGCCGGGCGGGGCCTCCGTTACGTTCGGGCTGATTGTCGTGATACTAAGCGGTTTTACTGTAATGGCTACAGAGCCAACGACCGTTCCGGTGAAGTTCTTGATTTTTGACTGGTCAATCACCAGGCTAGAAACCGGGCGAATCGTGACGAAACCGTCAGTAGTAACTTTTTTGGTTGTGTTTTCCCCAGGCGAATCGATGTCAAAGGACTTAGTGCCCGTACCACTGAACTTGACATAAAGAGGAGCATCGCCGAACTGGGTACCGGCCTGAAAAACGTTACCATCAAAGGCTGCATCAGGGCTGGCGGTAGGATCACCGTAATAAAGGTTCAGCGTTACCTGAGCCTGAGCCGTGGCAAAACTCACTAGAATGAGTAAGCCGATCAACCAATATCGATTTCTGTGAATAGTCATTTTAAGATAAGCTTTTGGTAAGGGCCAGAGCCCGTTCAGGTTTATTGTTAGCCCCTATCTTCCTGATTTTAGTAATTGGCGAATGCCGTTGACAATCAGTCCGCTGCCGACCAGGCCGCCACCATAGACGCCATATATTCCTGGCTGGGCGTAGCTGGTAAACGACATGGGTTTAGCTGGAGAATCACCCGGTTGCTGGGAAAGAGTTTGCCAGACGGTGTACTCGGCGTTAAGCGAGGTAAGTTTACTAGTGTAGTCGTTGTAGCTACGTTGTAGCGAACTGTAACCAACATAACTGGCCCCCAAAGCTGCCGTTCCAACGACGATTTGGAGCCAGGCAATTAAGCGTCTTGACGGAACTACCTGACCAAAAGCAAGTGAAGAACCATTGGTTTGCCGGAAGGAAAGCAGTTTATCATTGTTCGTCAGCGTAATGCTGACAAAAGCCTGACTGGTATTGTCGATTTTGCGATATTGATAAAAGCCTAGCGGGACTTTATCGGTAGTGGAACGGACAACGGTAAGCCAGTTTTTGTCCCATTTCGCCGACACAGAATCTGAAGCGTTATCAATACCCCGATAAAGAAAGACCTTGCCAGTAACGGGTTTCGCTGATACTCTACCTGGCGAAATAACTGGCTTCGTCTCGCTGATAGTTAACCCTTCTCCCGGCTTAGGAAAACCCAGGCGAACGATGAGCGTACGCCATTTTCCGTCTACCTTTTCTACCCGCAACTCAGCAACGCGTTGGAGCGGCTGGTAAGCAACATCGGTCTGGTTGTTCGGATCTGTGTATTTTCCGGTAAACGTTGAGGTGAAAAAGACCTTGACGTAAGGAAAAGCCTTCCCCTCGATCAGCGTAGACGTAATGACTCTTGAGAATTTGATCGTTTCTTCGTCCGATTTTGAGTAGAACAGAGCCAGATTTTTCAGGTACCGATCAACGGGTAAGTCGGCTGTAGTTTGCGACGACGTGTGTCTCGGATCGATATCATCCTCTACGACAACGCCGTCGTTGTAAAAAATCTGTGCTGGATTAGGTGGTGTGCTGATCAGGTAGCTTTCCTTGATGCTTTTATCCAGCTGGTTCTCGGTCGGAATCGTGGATGTTACCAGGGTCAGTAATTCTTCCAGGTTTTTGATGGTGCTCTTAGCCTGAAACGTAATTTCATCCCGGTCCCGTTTTGTGATGGTTGTATCACTATTGTTGACGTGAGCCACGTAAATCTTTTTGACGCCTTTCTGCGCCAGTACCGGTGTTCCCATTAGCACCAGGCCCAGTAAAAGGAAGGTAAAGGTCTTTTTCATAAGCAATTGGTGTAAACGATACGCTGTTGGAAGCCATCACCTCTGGCATAGCCCAGTGAATAGCCTGCTTTGGTGTAGGTATGTCTGTAGGCTAATGTTTCTGGAGTAGTACGGCCGTTCAGTGTCTGTTTAACTATAGTCTTAGTCAAATTGTGGACGTAGGAGTGACCGCCTAGATCGAGCGATGGAATTCCCCGGAACAGTAGCTGAGTTTTGTTCCAGTACGGGTTGGTATCGTACTCGTATCTACGTGTTACTTGCGGAGAGCCTGCTATGGTAGAGTCTTTTGTCAACTGACCCTGAACATCGAATTCATAACCAACTTTGGTCCCATCGGCGAGTGTACGAGTTGCTACTTTTCCGTTTGTTCCTACCGTCGTGGTTGTGCCTACTTCGGTAACCTGCGTCAGTTTACCGCTACTGTCGAAGGTATAGCTACGTACCGGCTGCTGTTGAGCATTGGCTTCAACGTATGTCTTTACCTTGCCGCCCTCGTACGTGTATCTGTTGTAACCTATCGTTTGTCCTGACAGAGCATTATTAATAACTACTTGCTGAATGAGCCCATCCTGATAGGTATAGATGTAACCTTTGTTGTCGCGAGTCTGACTGCCACCTGTATAAAGCGTAGTCTGATCAAGCCGTGAAACCAGAAAGTGGTCGGCCGAATAGGTGAAATTCTGACGGGTGTTGTTCGTCAATGTATCATTTCTCCACTGGCGATACGTGATCTCCTCAACGTGGCCAAAAGAGTTATAAGCGTAAGTCGTTGTATCGCGGACCAATTTGTTAACATTGGCAATACGGAAAATCTGGCAGGTTCCCGGAATGCCGGAAGCTGGTATAGTAGGTTCCTGGTGGCAGCCAATGACTGCCACCAGAAGAAAGAACCAGGAAGGACAACGTAGTGAGTAGAGTTTTCTCATTGAGCGGTAATTAGTTTTAGCGAAACCCGCCGGTTAAGCGCTTTATTCGTTTCGGTATCATTGGGGGCAATGGGTTGACGGCTACCAATACCGTCTTTCGTGAGCTGGTTATCGGCAATCCCCAGATTCGTTAAGAATCGAGCCGTTGCCATTGCCCGGTAGAGAGATAAGGTTCGATTGACCTTCGGATCGCCCACATTATCGGTATGCCCTGTGATCTGGAGGGTATGAGACTTGTGCGCTTTCATATATTGGGCTATCTGTTTCAGGACAGCCTGCGAATCGGACCGGAGTTGGTAACTGCCCTGTTCGAAGTAAATCATCGGGATCGAATCGGGGAGGGCCAATGTCGGGCCAGCTGTTATGGCCTGAAGAGGAGCCATAACAACACGGACCGGAGCTGTATTCTGAGCAGGCTGGTTGACCGCAATGGCATTTAAGCCCGTAGTCAGACGAACCGGCCGACGGGTTACTTTATCGCCGTAACGTACCAGTAACTCGTATGAACCCGGTACCAGGTCATAGGCTACATACTGATGCGCGTAGCCTGACACAGTGAGTAGAGGAATCGTTTTTGTTGGTGTGCGGAGCTCGCAATACGTTGCATTGGGCGCATTGACAGAAAACAGCGTTAGTTCGCGTTGCAATCGTATTTCATGCAATAACGACTGGCCGGTCAACTGCTCAACGATCAGATTGCCGTCGTAAGGCTGGTAACCAGTGGCCCGAACCTCCAGCGCGATAATGTCTTTCTGATCAAAATCACGTTCCAACTTACCCAGGGTATTCGTTCCCAGGCAGCGTTTCTCGCCCGTTTTCGTGTAGAAAAAGCAGACACTGGACGAGAGTGGTTTACCCAGAATGGCGTCGGTAACTAGAAACGTATTGTGCTGAACAGCATTGCTGTCATTGACGATACTGTCCGACTGGACATAACTGGTCTGTTCCGTCTGCAGGTAAGGCGTATCCTGGTTTTGTTTGTCCACCGGTATGAGCGGAATCATAACCGTAACTGGCTGATTGCGCTGATTTGTCGAAAGCCGGATTGGAATCGTTTGGGATCGGTAACCAGTTCGCTCGATAGACAGGGCCGTTGTTCCGCAGGGTAGAGCTACCGAAAACGTACCTGAGTCGCTACTCATGCCTACTCGCTGCCGTCCGGTGGCGGTTTTTGCCAGTAAACGAGCTGCGTTCAATCGCTGGTGAGTGGCATAGTCAAGCAGCGTTCCCTGTAAGCGAAGGCACAAGGAATCCATCTGCTGTCCCCGCACCAGCAGCGGAATAGCACACAGCCATAGAAGTAAAAGCTTAGCCAATTTTTTGTGACTCATTAGTCCGTAGCCGATACGCCGATAGATCCCAGAAGTAGAGCCCACTTTACATTAGTCTCCCCATCTACTGTTTCGACATAGCGATCCAACTTAACCCGTACATTTTTTTGAGTTACATCCGTATAGATGGTATTAGCTCCATATCCTATGAAGGTTTGCTGACCGGTTATGACGCCGTAGTAGTTACCGTCTATAGCCTGAGACAACTCTTTGAGGAATTGTATTTCAGACCATTGAATATCAACAGCTTTGTAGTTAAGCCGTTTTAAATTAGTCAAATAAGTACGTATTGGATACCGGCGAGAACCAGGCTGATTTTTAGAAGTAACCTCCATCGTTGAACCAGGCATGAATAATTTTACAGCCTGATCAATAGCCTGATTCCGATCGTAATCAGAACGGGATTTGTTGGCGATGACTTTTAAGTAAGAGGCAAACTCATCTACCTTTTCCAGGGCCTTCTTACGATAGAGTTGATAGTCAGCTTGACTGAGAACCAATTTATTGGTTTGAGGAATAGAAGCTTCCTGTCTAGAAAGTGTAGATTGATTGTCAGTTGAATTTTCTTGTTTTGGTCTTTGATCTGGATGGGGTAGTGTCTGGCTTTTTTCTGCGGATGACGTTACAGAATTAGACGACACCGTTGACGAATTTGCTTGGAAGTTAACTCCTACAGGCTTTTTAACCGTGGCCAGTATTGGAGCTACTTCAGTAGCTTCCCGGATTAGATTATGTCGTCCATCACTGTAAAGGATAGCGAGAAGTTCGCCTTTGGAAATAGAGGCAGATTTACCATCGTTCGTCAGGTAATTAACGACGGCATCGTTTTCGTACGAGATTTTAGCTGGAATGACTTCAAAGGGAACAGCTCGGAGTAAGTAATCCTTGTCCTGCCAGACAGTCGTAGTCAGGAAGGTTTCCAGTTCTTTTTTTGCCTGTACCGGATCGGTACTTAGGTTACTGATAACCAGGAAATTACCTTTTCGGAACGCGACCAATATATTCTGCCGCTGGAAACTGTACGTGCTGAGTTTATCGCTTTGCTGTACGGTGAACGTAATGCGATCGTCGGCAACATCTGTAAGCCGTGCATTTTCGAGCTTATTGCCGTTCGCCGTATAGATGGCGTCCTGTCCATACAGTACCGGTGATAAGCCAATCAGGAAAAAAAAAGCGAGTAGTTGTTGCTTCATAGTAATTTGGTTAGCGCCTAGCGCATGGATTTGACAAGCTGGTGGGTAGCATCAGTGATGAACGCTTCGAGCGCATCCTGGTCGAGTTTCTGATAGGCGCGATTACGTTGCTTTTGTTCGCCGGGTTTGAGCCAGTAGGTACTGGTGAATACGCCTTTTGAACCAGCCTTTTTATACATACCCCGGCAGCCATCCAGGCAGGGCGTATAATGCACTTTGTAAGAGCCAACAATCTCGTTGCTCTTGACATGTACCAGCTTAAACTCAACCGAAGCACCTCCTGTATTACGGTATTCATTAATCAGGCGCTCCTGGTTGTCTGGTTCTGTGTAACAGACATTGGTGTTGTAACCGACAATATTATCCAGCCGGACAAGCTCCAGAATCAGATCCGTATCAGTGAGCGAACTGATCTTCGAGTAGGCGACGCTTTGGTTGGCATCCAGTACCTGATTGAATAATCCTCGATCCCGAACGGCAAAGCCTTCTTTGAAAAGCTGCTTTTCAATAGCATTATACAGCGCTGTTTCATCGTACATGGATTCGACATACTCTGTATTTGCGAGTGAAAAAATATTACGTGTCCGGCTGACCTTAACTGGATTTACAGCATCTGACTGACCATTCGTCGTTCCCTGCGTATTCGTCACGCCTTTACGGGTATTGGGTACGCGGAGGACAATGCGGGGTGATTTATTAACCAGCATGATCTCGGTCAGCCTATCAGCTGAAGATAACTCGGGTGGTTTCTGCGTAAAACGAACGATTGCTTTTTTACTGCAACCGAGTTGAAGTAGCATAAGAACGAGAAGAAAAAAGTAGGTGTGCTTCATCAAGTATTGGGAAAGTAGAGTTGGGAAGGGGAACTATGTCATATTGATAAGTAGTCATCTGTGGAGAGGTCAAATGTAGCTGTACTAGACAAAAGAGACGTTTCTGTTTAGGACAGCTACGTTCGTATTTGGGACATTTGTACTTCTTTTTTCAAAAAGATTCGTTCAAAATACTTGTTGGTAGAGATCAATTGGTGTTTATTGACTATTCGGAACATACCATAAGGAAAGTTTTTCCTTTTGGAACTAATACAAACAAAATGGCCCCCTTGCTTAGCAAGGGGGCCATTTTGTTTGTATTAGTTCCAATTTTAGAAACCTAAACCAACTGCAATGCCGCGGATTGATGGGTTGCCAGTGAGCGTAACACCACCCGAAGCTGCTCCGGTTGTCAGATTAACCGAGTAAACTTTGGTTGCGCCAGCCCAGCGGAATAAGCCGTAGCCCATACCAGTTGCACCACCAATGTCGAAGCCGTTACCACCTTCCAGTGGCATACCGATGTTGCCGACCAGTTCAAGGCCGCCGTTGTTAGGCGGATTCTGACGGAACAGAACCGGGCTCGTCGAACGGGTGTCAATGTCAAACAGCGTGGTTGTCGTTGCGCCAGCGAAGTTGTTCGTGTAGGCTACTGACGTTACGCTTGGAGAACCTGGGTTCAGACGACCATCAACAGCAGCCACAACGCCGTTGTCCGGATTCAAACGCAAGTTCTGTCCAGTATTCGTTACAACCCGAATACGGTCGACGGTGGGGTTGAAGTCAAAACCGACGTCTGTACCTTCCAGCAATGGGCTGAATGGACCTGAGCCAACTGCTGCCGCAGCACCGTTCGATGTGTTGATCGTGTAGATCCGGCTGGTGCTGCCAATTGCGTACAATTGTCCGTTGGCAGGGCGGAAGTCAAGACCGTAAAGCGTTTCACCTGACTGTAAACCGGTGATTTGCTTAGATGCTGTAATGGTACCCGTTTGTGGGTTGAAAATGTGCAGTACGTTTGATCCATCAGCTGTGTAAGCCACTGCTTCTGTCGGGATAGCCAGACCAACGATGCTATTCACGGGCAGATCACCGATTCGCTCGGCTTGTCCTGTGCTTAGGTTGATCTGATAAAGTCCCTGCGTTACCCCAGCAATCAGGGTCGCGATGGCAGTACCGTCTGGGCCGATATCAAAGCTACCGGTGCCAGCAATGTTGACGCCCAACGAGCCAACTTCCACCAGCGTACCGTTGTTAGGCGGATCCTGCCGGTACAATTTGTCGGTGATTGGATCAATGTCATACAGCGTAGTGGTAGTTGCACCCGAGCGGTTATTCGTATAGGCTGCTCCAGAGAGAGCGGTCATCGGCACACCGTTAATAGCGCCGTCAACAGCGGCCGTTCCACCCGTTTCTGGATTCAGGCGAAGGTTCTGCCCCCCGCTCGTGATCAATCTGATCCGGTCAACGGTAGGATTGAAGTCGAAACCAATCATATCTCCGCTCACAGCAGGCGTGAATGGACCCGTTCCCAGCGGAGTAGCTACGCCGTTCGTCAGGTTGATCATGTAAATGCGGCTAGCTTTGCTGACGCCGTAGAGTTGCCCCGTTGCTGGACGGAAGTCGATGCCCGCTAGTCGTTCGCCATTTGGAATGCCGGTCAGGGTTATGGTTTCCATCGGTACCGACGGATTCTGCGTGTTCAACTTCAGAATCTGATTATTGTCGGTCAACACGTAGAACATGAAATTAGCTGACAGCCGGGCGTTGGCTGCTGTGCCAGTTTCTGGGGCTAGCGGAGCCTGAACGTCCCGACAGGCTTCGAGTGACAATAAGGCCGCCAGGGAAAAAACGCCGGCCGCGAAACGAACTCCTTTACCGTAAAGCATACGCATGAATTAGTTTGGACTATTTGGTAAATAGATTGAATCAACTCTGTATGCCTTACGAGCTAAGTGGGTGTTTGGTTTTCAGTGAATTAAAATAAAATTAAAAAAGTATTAAGTGGTATGTACAGTGACTTAACTAAACGGGCTGATTTCCAGACTTAAGGCAGGCCATTGCTCCTGTAAACGATTGACCAGAGCGTGCAGGCCCCATTCTTCGCTGCGTCGATGCCCAACGGCGATGACGGCCAGGCCTGTTTGGTTAACAGCCTCCTGAGCTGGCTTTCGATACTGACCCGTTACGTAGAGTTGCGCTCCCCGGTCGGCGGCCTCCAGAATTAGTTTATCTGTCATCGCGCCAACGACAGCTATACGGTTAATCATGGTTTGCCGGCCCGCTTCGGTCCGATCGTAGCCACGAAACTGGTGACTGATCTGTTTCAGCCACACGTCGAACTCATACGCGTCAGTGTCAAATAGCATCCCAATTGCCCGTTCGGGGAGTGTATCACCCGAATCGGTGACAGCCTGTTTGAAACCTAAGGGTTCCAGTTGACTGGTTGCACCTATTACCTGAGCTAAAGCCGGGTTATACCCCATGGTTAGCGTTTCATCGAAGGGCAGATGATTGGTTAAAATACCAAGGTTGGGGAGCAACTGAGGGTCGAGCTGCCAGGGGCGATGCAGCCAGATCGCATCCAGCTTGTTGGTTGTCACCCAGCTCTCCAGGCCGGGCCACGGTTCCAGCGCAAGACCTACTCGTTTGATTGGCTGCTCCGTAGGGCGAAACACACCACCTAATTCATTGGCAGGATAACGATCCACCCCAAATTCCTGGTGTAAAAAGTGAGCGATATCGTTGAGGAAAACAGGTTTAGAGCTCATAGTTGTCTAACCGTGAGACCTGTCTTTAGTTTGCAATGCATAGTTTGATCCTGTATATCGCTACGTCAATAGATGGATTCATGGCCCGATCGGATGGTCGTTTCGATTGGCGGAAGGCCGTTCCCAACCCTAACCAGCTTGATTACGGCTACGCTGCCCTTTATGAGTCGGTGGATACTACGTTGATGGGTAATGAGACGTACAAAACCATGATAGCCTTCAGCGGTGATCAGTTTCCCTACGCTGACAAAACCAATTACGTATTCGGTCGTCAGCCCAACGTTACTGATGAGGCTGTAGCTTTATACGAAAGAAAGTCAGGTTTTGCCTTAAGGACCGTTTACTCAACTGATTGTAGTAAGTTCGTACTATTTTTCGTAGGTTTGCAGCCGCAGACGAGCTTGCACGGGCAGCTCAACAACGCCAATGATTTTCCTCGCTTAAAACCGATACGTCGGTTTTCTTTTTCGGGTCATAGTTTCTTCCAGTAGGCTGCATCAGCCCGGTGGCCCATCTCTTCCTTTACGTAGTATTCATGTGCGTCACGGTTCGTATGGGCTGCGGGGCGTTTTGCTTTGTCATCAATGACCAAATTCTTTCGGTTGTTCCTGGCCGCACTGCGCGGTACAGAAACCAATTTCACATCAGGCAGCATCAACCGAGCTATCTTTCTGTTATCCGTACCCATGATCCTGGAAATGATCATGGAGTCGCTGTTTGCAGTGGTCGATATTTTTTTCGTGGCTAAAATTGGTACCGAAGCAATCGCTACGGTCGGGTTGACAGAATCAGTATTGACCCTCGTTTATGCCATGGCGGTTGGTTTGAGCACGGCGGCTACGGCATTAGTCGCGCGTCGGGTTGGTGAAAACAACCACCGGGATGCTAGCGCAGCCATTGGGCAGGTTGTGTTCGTTTCGGTATGCCTGTCTATTCTTTTGGGCCTTCCCGGCTTCCTGTTTGCAGATACGATTCTGCGATTGATGGGAGCCGATAGTAGCTTGGTCAATAATGGGATTGGCTTTGTTCGGATGATTTTCGCCAGTGCGCCAGCTATCATTCTACTCTATACGTTGAGTGCCTGTTTGCGTGGCTCGGGCGAAGCGTCGACGGCAATGCGATCACTATGGCTGGCTAACGGCGTAAACATTATACTCTGTCCAGTATTGATTTTTGGGCTGGGTCCATTTCCGGCGCTTGGGATACTGGGCTCGGCGGTGGCGACCACGGCCGGTCGGAGTATGGGAGTGCTCTATCAGCTTTATGCCCTAAGTCGGCAGGATAATCCGGTTCGGTTTAGCTGGCAGGATGTACGACCCAATACGTCGATCATACGAAACCTGCTCAAACTGGCTGCGGGTGGAACGGGACAATTCCTGATCGGGTCAGCGAGCTGGGTGTTCCTGACGCGTCTGCTATCGACCTTTGGTAGTGATATTGTGGCTGGTTATACCATAGCTATCCGGATCATTGTCTTCACGATCTTACCGTCGTGGGGGCTGGCGAATGCCGCTGCTACGCTGGTTGGACAGAATATGGGCGCTCATCAGCCAGAACGGGCAGAGACATCGGCCTGGCGGGCGGCCTTCTGTAATATGCTATTCCTGGTTAGCGTTGGTATTGGTTTTTACGTTGGGGCGACGGAAGTTGTCCAGCTATTTAATCAGGAACCCCGTATTGTCGGTGTAGCTGTGGACTGTCTGCGAGTATTTTGTCTGGGCTACGTATTTATGGCCTATGGTATGGTACTCACGCAGGCGATAAACGGTGCGGGGGATACCCGGACGCCAACGTTGATTAATCTGGTTTGCTTCTGGCTGGTCGAGATACCACTGGCCTACGTATTGGCGGAGTTGCTGAACTGGGGACCGCCGGGTGTGTTCTGGTCAGTGGCCATTAGTGAGACGTTGTTGGCCGCTATTGCTATCTGGGTATTTCGCCGGGGCCGGTGGAAAACAATCCAGGTATAGCCAGGCAACGTAAAATGAGCCATTTCGGTCCGAAACTTTTCCTTAAATAGACTCGTTTTTTTGATTATGAAGTAGTTACCGCCCCACCACTTAATCTGGCTGTGTTCTTACGAGTGCTCACTCGTCGCTACCAGGTTTTTGCTCCTTATTGAACAAATTCTCTTGGGAGCGCTTTTTTTATTTCATCCAGCCTTTTTTATATGATTGATACTCACAAACAGCCCGAAACTGCCGTGCTGGTGGCGTTGATTACGCAGAAGCAAACCGCCGACCAGACCAAAGAATACCTCGATGAGCTCGCCTTTCTGGCCGAGACATCCGGGGTGAAAACCGTTAAATCGTTTACGCAGAAAATGGACCGTCCCGATACCCGCACGTTCGTCGGGAAAGGGAAACTGGAAGAAATTCAAACGTTCATTCTCGACAATCCCGTTGATACGATCATTTTTGATGACGACCTGACTCCGGCGCAGGTACGTAACCTGGAAGCCGAGTTTAAGGAGATCAAGGTGCTCGACCGGAGTCTGTTGATCCTGAATATTTTTTCCATGCGAGCCCAGACAGCCCAGGCGAGGGTGCAGGTCGAACTGGCGCAATACCAGTACCTCTATCCTCGACTAACCCGAATGTGGACGCACTTAAGCCGCCAAAAGGGTGGTGCCGGGATGCGTGGGCCTGGGGAGAAAGAGCTGGAAACGGACCGTCGTATTGTAAAAGACCGAATTGCGTTCCTGAAAGAAAAGCTAGCGAAGATTGACAAGCAAAGCGTTACGCGCCGGAAAGAACGTGATCGGTTAGTGCGGGTTGCCCTGGTAGGTTACACGAACGTTGGTAAATCGACGCTGATGCGGACGATGGCAAAAGCCGACGTATTCGCCGAAAATAAACTGTTCGCTACGGTCGACTCAACCGTACGTAAAGTAACGCTGGGTAACATTCCGTTCCTGCTCACGGATACCGTTGGATTTATCCGGAAGCTGCCTACCACGCTGATCGAAGCCTTTAAGTCGACGCTGGACGAGGTACGCGAAGCCGACATTCTGGTGCACGTTGTGGACGTATCGCATCCGCTATTCGAAGAGCAGATCGAGGTAGTTAACGCTACGCTGGCCGACATCAAAGCGGCCGATAAGCCAATGGTGCTGGTCTTTAACAAAATGGATCAGTTCAACCCGCGCAAAGAATGGCAGGAGCAATCGGATGGAGCGGGAGCTGATTATTTTGGCGACGACAACCACGAAGTTGTCGCTATTCCGGCCGATGTACAGCGTAAAACAGCGCTGGAGCATCTGAAAAAGACGTATCTGGCGCAGAAAGCTGACCACGTTGTATTCATATCGGCGCAGACCGGTGAGAACATCGTCGAACTGCGTGAGCTTCTTTATGACCTGGTCAAGGAGAAGCACTATTACATTTACCCCAACTGGGTGAACGTGCCGCTAGCCGAAACTGCCGAATTCGGCGATGGTTTGGCAGGTTAATCGATTTTCCAGTATTTTGCACTTGGTAGCGAGCGGCTGACGAGGCCGCTCGTTTTTTGGTCTCGTAGTTCAACGGATAGAATAGACGTTTCCTAAACGTTTGATATGGGTTCGATTCCCGTCGAGACCACCTTTTCAGAATTTTACCCACTGACTTTTAATCGGTTAGTGGGTTTTGTTTTTAATGGTGGACGGTTTGGATTTCAAGCTGATGTTTTATCCAGCGATTAATTATCCGTACCAATTCGCCTAATCGCTTGTCATAGGAGTATCCTTCCGGCCAGCTTATACGCACTGGTACTGTTCTGACCAACAGAGGTATAGACATTCATACCTGGCCAGTCATCTTTATTTTGCCTCTGCCTACTCACCTATAAGTTGATTGAATCCTGACCGAGTAGAAAAAAGATTGCCTGTTATACCTATGAGCTGATTTCGTTATCAACCTCGTCTTTTCCAGAGCAATACTTAGCGGTAAAGACTGGATTCGTCTACCGATCGGGCAAGGTATTCAGTTTGTTTACAGCCTAATTTTCGTTACTGACAACTATAAGTATACTGTTCACAACATATGTATAGTATATGTGATAATTAATTGTACTTATGCTATATAAATAAATTACATACTAGGCTTATGAAACACACTATACGGTTGATTACCACGCTACTATTGCTGTACGGCGGTATTGCACAATCTCAAACGATTACTATCACTGCCGTTAATCCCAATCCTGTCTGTGCTGGTGCGGCAGTTACAGTTTCTTACGTACATACGTTCACTGGAACAGGGACCTACACGTTATACTTATATAACGCTACTGGTTCGCCGGTATCGGCAAAGGGGCCGACAACCCTCAATTGGGTGCCAGGGTCCTATTCCGATAATTTAAGCATTCCTGCCGGTCTGCCTACAGGGACTTATACGGTCGGTATTACAAGAGTATCTGCCACTAATTCAACATATAATAGTCCTCGAAGTGCTGGATTTACGGTCAATGCAGTACCGGCTGCACCGGGGGTAACTAATGTGGCCTACTGCCAGGGCACGACGGGTGTGCCCCCCTTGACGGCGACGGGACAAAACCTGAAGTGGTATACGGGTTCTACTGGCGGCACGGCTTTTACAGCGATAACGCCCTCCACCAGTACCGTGGGCCAGACAACCTATTACGTTAGTCAGACAATCAACGGTTGCGAAGGGCCCCGGGCTACGCTGACGGTAACGGTTAACCCGCTGCCGGCTATACCAACGGTGATTTCCTCAATCTCGTATTGTCAGAATGCAACGGCTTCCTCGCTGGCCGCAGCTGTCACCTCGGGCAGTAACCTGCGTTGGTACACCTCGGCTACCGGCGGAACGGGCTCGACGGTGGCACCCTCGCCCGCCACCACCAGCATTGGCTCAACGTCCTATTACGTTAGCCAGATCAATACCAATGGCTGCGAGAGTGACCGGGCGGTTGTTACCGTCACTATTAGAGCCAGCCCATCGGCGCCTACTGTCATCACACCCGTTACCTACTGCCAAGGAATAACGGCTACCCCATTATCGGCAACGCCCGTCTCGGGTGGCACTCTGAACTGGTTTAGCCCTTCCAACAATGCGCTGGGCAGTACGGCCCCAACGCCATCGACGACCAATCCGGGTACGACGTTTTACCAGGTAAGTCAAACCGTTAATGGATGCGAAAGCCCCCGCATACAGATTACGGTGACTATTAACGCGACTCCTCCAGCGCCTGTCACCAGTCCGGCAAACGCCTGTCAGGGGGGAGCTACAATATCGCTGGTCAACAGCGTAACGGCCACCGGTACACTGAAGTGGTACACCTCACCAACGTCGGCAAGCCTGGCCGCAGCCCCGCAGGTCGCGACCAATACGACCGGTTCGCAGGTGTTTTATGTGAGCCAGACCAACGCTAATGGCTGCGAGAGTAGCCGGGCGGCTGTTACCTATACCGTGAATGCCAGGCCGGCGGCTCCTGCGGTGAGTGCGAGCCCGGTAGTCTACTGTCAGAATTCGACAGCCGTACCCCTGACGGCTACTCCCGCAGCAGGGGCAACCCTGACTTATTACACCGTTGCCTCGGGTGGCACGCCTTATCAATCGCTGACTCCCTCGACTACTGCCAGTAACAGCTATTACGTTAGCCAGACGCTTAATGGCTGTGAAAGTCAACAGCGGTCCGTCATCAATGTAGTTATTAACGCACTACCGGCCAGACCGGCCGTTACTACGCCGGTTACGTATTGCCAGTTTACTGTTGCTACTCCCCTAAGCGCTACTCCGACCACAAACAACACACTCAATTGGTACGGTACCAACCAGACAGGTGGAACGGCATCGACGGTTGCCCCAACCCCGCCGACGACGGCGGGCGGTACCTTCACCTACTACGTTAGTCAGGAAGATCCCATCGGTTGCGAGAGTGAGCGGGCCGCTATTAGTGTTGTTGTCAGCCCCAAACCCAATGCACCGACCGTAACCCCAGCCACCGCCTGTCTCAACAGTGCGCCAGTTTCACTGGCCCAGTCGGTAACGGCTAGCGGTACACTCAAATGGTACACGGCTGCAACCGGTGGTACCGGCTCAACGGTTGCCCCAGTCCCCCCGACTTCGACAATCGGATCAACTACGTATTACGTTAGTCAGACAAACGGGAGCGGCTGCGAAAGTGACCGATCAGCAATTACGTTTACGGTTAATCCGCTGCCAGCGGCTCCGGTACCCACAGTTCGTACCGTATTCTACTGCCAAGGGGCTACTGCGACGCCACTGACAGCGACGGGCCAGAACCTGAGATGGTACACCAGTGCTACGGGCGGTACGCCTACGACGACACTAACGCCGTCCACTACGACGGCCGGTAACGTAACGTACTACGTGAGCCAGACCAATGCCGACGGCTGTGAAAGCAGTCGTGAAAGCGTAACGGTTACGGTCGGCCCTCGCCCCGCGGCACCGGCGGTTATCTCGCCGATTACGTACTGTCAAAATGTTGTTGCCAGCTCCCTTACCGCCACGGCCGTTTCGACAAACACACTACGTTGGTACACGAATCCAACAGGGGGCACAGGCAGTCCAACCCCCCCAACAGTGTCAACGTCGGCACCCGGTACGTTTACTTATTATGTTAGTCAAACGAGTGCCGAAGGCTGTGAAAGTGAACGTGCCATACTGACCGTGACGGTTAGTCCGACACCAGCTGCCCCGCTGGTCAGTTCAACACCCGTGATTTACTGCCAGGGCGCGACAGCCAGCCCGCTGACGGCAACGGCGACGGTTCCGAACGGGACGCTTAATTGGTATACTCAGGCGATTGGTGGTGTAGCTTCCTCAGTTGCTCCGACGCCCTCAACCGCGGAAAGCGAGCCGCCGACCCGCTACTATTTCGTTAGCCAGTCAATTAATGGCTGCGAAGGTCCAAGAGCAACGATTGCCGTTACGATACGCCCGGCTGTCACTGTGTCGATTGTGGGCTTACCCGGCCGGGTCGGGCAATGTGCCACCCCAATTACTTTGGTCGGTAGTCCAGCTGGAGGTACGTTCACTATTGACGGTAATCCGGCTACTCAACTAGTTCCGGGCGCTTTGTCGGCTGGCTCTCACAACGTCGTCTATCAGTACGTTGGTGCGGGTGGTTGCACAGCTACGGCTACCAGCTCGGTAAGTGTTGACCCGCTGCCGGTGGCTACGCTTGTCAATAGCGGACCACTGAGCTGTACCAACGCAACGGTTGCTTTGGCTGCTGGTGAGGACAGGGGAGGGGTTACCTTCCGGTTCAGTGCAGGGGCAACGCAGCTAAGCACAAGGTCATTGGCTACGGTGCAGACAGCAGGCGTGTATAGTGTGACGGTAACGGACAATAATGGTTGCAGCAGCGTAGCGAGTACGACGGTAATTAGTGATCAGGCTGCGCCAGTAGCTGACTTGACCAATGATGGCCCGCTCTCCTGCACTAAGACTAGCGTTCTATTAACAGCCTCGGGAGGTGGTACATACCGGTTTAGTACGGGAGCCACCCAGATCGGTGGTAGTTCAACAGCTAGTGTTATCACCGCCGGGATATACTCGGTAACGGTAATCGGTGCTAACGGCTGTTTAGCGACCGCCAGTACCCAGGTGGCTGGTAATCAGAGCGCGCCAGTAGCGGGCCTGATCAACGATGGCCCCTTGTCCTGCACCAAGACCAGTGTGACCTTGACGGCCTCGGGCTCGGGAACGTATCAGTTCAGCGCAGGTGCTATCCAAGTGGGGGCTGGGCCAACCGCGACAGTAACCAGCACAGGTGTGTACTCAGTAACAGTGGTGGGCGCTAACGGCTGCACCAGCGTGGCCAGTACCACAGTGGTGGGTGATCAGAGCTTGCCGGTGGCAGGCTTGACCAACGACGGCCCTCTGTCCTGCACCAAGACCAGCGTTCTGTTGACGGCGTCTGGTAGTGGCACGTATCAATTCAGTGCGGGGGCTACCCAAGTGGGTGCTGGGCCAACCGCAACGGTTGCCACCGCTGGCGTATATAGTGTAACTGTGACGGGTAGCAACGGTTGTTCCTCGATCGCTTCGACTACGGTGGTAGGTGATCAGAGTGTGCCAGTGGCAGGCTTGACCAACGATGGCCCCCTATCCTGCACCAAGACCAGCGTAACACTTACGGCCTCGGGGGCTGGGACATATCGTTTCAGCGCTGGCGCTACCTCTATCAATGGCGGTACTACCGCCAGCGTAACTACGGCAGGGGTGTATTCGGTAACGGTGGTGGGTAGCAATGGCTGCACCAGCGTGGCTAGTACCACAGTGGTGGGTGATCAGAGTCTGCCCACGGTTAACCTGGCTAGCAGTGGCCCGCTGGCCTGCAACGCAGGCACCGCCACGCTCACTGCAACTAGTAACACACCAGGCGCTAGCTACCGTTTCAGTGCAGGAGCGAACCAAGTTAATAGTGGTAACACCGCTACCGTCAGCACGGCCGGTGTTTACTCAGTGACCGCTACGGCCCCCAATGGCTGCTTCGCCGTGGCCAGTACCACTGTCACGGCTGCTGCCTGCAACTTCGCCATCAGCGGGGTGACGACGGTGTCTTGTGTAGTAGTAGATGCGGCCCAGGGTCAACGGCAGATCACGTTTGTGCCCCAGTACACGGGACTCACTGGTCAGCCCGTCATCTTCTCGGTGGCCAATGAACTGGCTCCAACCACGGCGGTAGGCCCCTATACCTTACGTCTATACAGCGACAATCCGGTGATCACGCTGATAGCCCAGCAGGGCGGTGTGAGTAATAGATTCAGCTATAACTGGCTGGCGGCCTGTGGAGGTTCGGTGGAACCACCTGCTAATACTCCGCCTACGGTGGTGGGCGTGATCCCGGCTCAGACGGCCACGGTAGGTCAACCTTTTAGCTATGTCATTCCGGCAGGTACCTTCTCTGATGCCCAGACGCCCACCCAGCTAGTGCTGAATGTGGCGGGTCTGCCCGCGGGCTTGAGCTTTACGGCACCGGCCACCATCAGTGGTACACCTTCGGTAAGCGGAATCAGTACGGTGCAGGTGATCGCGAGTGATCCAGGCGGTCTGTCGGCCAGTACCAGCTTCCAACTGACGGTCACGGGCGGCACAGTAACTCCACCGGCGGGGTTTGCCATCAGCGGAGTGACGACGGTTTCATGCGTGGTGGTGGGTGGCCAGCGGCAGGTGACGTTTGTGCCCCAGTACACGGATCTGACTGGCCAGCCTGTCACCTTCTCGGTGGCCAACGAGCTGGCCCCGACTACGGCGGCAGGTCCCTACACCTTACGTTTGTACAGCGACAACCCAACGATTATCCTGGTGGCCCAGCAGGGCGGGATGAGCAGCACGTTCAACTATAACTGGCTCTCAGCTTGCTCGGGTTCGGTAGAGCCACCACGCAACACCTCCCCAACGGTGGTGGCAGTAATCCCTGCTCAGGCGGCCACGGTGGGTCAACCTTTCAGCTATGTCATTCCAGCGGGCACTTTCTCTGATGCCCAGACGCCGACTCAGTTGGTGTTAAGTGTGGCTGGTTTGCCCGCGGGCTTGATCTTTACCGCGCCAGCCACCATCAGTGGGGTAGCCACGGTGACGGGTGTAAGCACGGTGCAGGTAACGGCTACCGATCCAGGTGGCTTATCAGCCAGCACCAGCTTCCAACTGACGGTCACGGGTAGTACGGTGACTCCACCGGCGGGGTTTGCCATCAGCGGAGTGACGACGGTTTCATGCGTGGTGGTGGGTGGCCAGCGGCAGGTGACCTTTTTACCCCAGTACACGGGTCTGACCGGCCAGCCTGTTACCTTCTCGGTGGCCAACGAACTGTCCCCGACCACGGCGGCAGGTCCTTACACGCTGCGTTTGTACAGCGACAACCCAGTCATCAGCCTGGTAGCCCAGCAGGGCGGGATGAGCAGCACGTTCAACTATAACTGGCTCTCGGCCTGCGGGGCGAGTCAGGGCCGGATTGGTGTGCTGACTGAGTCGACGTTACAAGTAAAAGTGCTGGGTAATCCCATCGAGGGGGATGAGTTAGCGGTGGAAGTCAGCGGTGCGGCTGGTCAGCGTCTGAGTCTGGACGTGGTTGACGAGCGGGGTTATCCGGCGGCCAACTCCGTTGACGTGTCTGTGGCTCAGTCCCTGGAACGGGTGGTGCTGCGGGTGAGTGGTGCCAGCGGGATGTATCTGCTGCGGGTAAGTACGCCCACGCAGCGCCAAACCGTTAAGGTGCTCAAAGCTCACTAACTCAAGTCTGCTAGCATACAAAACACCAAGCCCCGTCCTGGCCATGCCAGTGACGGGGCTTGGTGTTTTGTATGGGTAGGTACAGGTATGTCTGCAGATGGATTTGCGCAAACGGTATAATTACCAATCGCTAGTGTTTTTAGACGTAACGTGTTTGATTATTTCGTTTATGAGAGGTAAGAGTAAACGCAAATTTAGTCCTGAAATAAAGCTCACAGTAGCTCAGAAGTTTCAAAAGAAAAGAGCATGAGTACGGATAAAGAGGCAACTCGCTTGAGTAACATTAGATCCTGATAAGAGATTCTTACCGCAGTTATCCGCCTATCAATAAAAAGAAAACCAATTAATTATTGCCCCACACTTCTCGGACCATGTCGACTGGCTTGGTGACGGTCACTGGTACAACTAACTCATCAAGCAATGTACGCCCCTCAAAAGCTTTACTAGCAAGAGTATTGATTGGCACGTGGGTTCCTGAAGTTTCCAGTCTGTTTGTATAGGTGAAACTCACTGGTAATACGTATTTGCCCTTGTACGCTGGTTTCACCTGGGTAAGCTTGCGCAGCGCCTGCTGGACGCTTTGATCGAATCCAAAGCTGGTATTAGCTGGACTGAGTGGACTAATGTTAATGAGCTCCCCTGTTTCGCTGACCTCGAAGCCTGCGTAGACCCGGCTGTATACTCTGTTATTCCAGGCCTGGTTTGGGTATTTGATATGATGGTGCAGAAACGTACTGAATAAGACATCCTGACTGAGCAAAGGTTTGTTGCCATTAGCAAGAACGGTTAGCGAGTCATACCGGGCTAGTAACTTACTGACTTCATCAACAGTAAGCTGTTTCTTGCTTAGTTGGGGCGCTAACTGGCTTGTTTGCTCATAGAGGATGGTCAGTAGGGATTGGCGAGACAGGTTCGTCTGCTCAGGATAAGCATCTCCCTTCTGAATGTAGAAGCGTTCATCTACTTTGTAGTACCCTATAAACGGCTGGTTTTTCTCGTAGCTATTCGCAATATACTTGGTTACCAATTTATGGGTTACGCTTTTTAATAACCTGATTGATCCATCATGAAGTATTGTGGTGTATGGCTGGCTACCTATAGAAGTTTTCTTTGCGAGTTGCTGACCAAACTTAATTCCATTTAGGGTGAATGTGAAGGGTTTTACTTCGGTGACAGTAGCATCATTGTCTAGTTGGCAAAGTACGCTCTGGTTCAATACATTATAAGCCAGCTTGCATTGAATTTCTTGTCCCGAGCGATCAAGCTGGATAGTACCTTCCTGCCAGATAGGATAGGAGAAAAACTCGCTCCCTAGGTAGCGGGCTACGTTGTGTGAAGAGACTGGCTCTGAATTAGCCATTTGCGGAGTGTATACTTCGCACGTGGTTACGGTTTGCCCGTAGCTGTCTTTTTCGATACGACATTGTGCGTTGGTAGACCAAGACGTTGACAGCAGTATGAGTCCCCCAAGTACACTCGATCCAATTTTTTTGAGCAGCATAATACCTCATCAGAAAGGTTATCGGCTAAATATAAATAAGTTATAATTATTTGTTAAATAATTACAGAAAAGTCGGTTGGGTGGCAAAAAGGACAGAAGATTACCCCGCTTTCGCGGTCAAAGCTGATTAAGCCTCATCCTTACAGATGACTATTTTCGGTGGTATAAGCACCTACACCGAATAAGAAGAAAAGTAACCGAATTTTTTAAGAAAGGGACATCAGTAAGGTATGTCAAGAAATCGCTTTTGAGCCTACGCCGGCTTGAATGAGCCAAAAAGCGGTCAAAGTCACATCATTTCCATGAAAAAACTACCTACACTCCTCGGATGTGCCTTGTTGGCCCTATCTGCTTGCTCAAGTTCCAAAGTTTCTTCGAATACAAATGAACCAAGCATAAGTAAGACGACTTCTACCAGTTCGACAGCACAAAACTCCAATGATATTACCGGTGTCTGGTCGTTCGTGCGTAATACGGGGAGCCCTATCTCGTCGGATCAGAAAATCAAGATTATTTCGAATAAACACTGGATGTTTTCCCAGACGGATCCCGCCAGTAAGCTCGTTATCTTTCATCATGGTGGCAGTTATTCGCTAAACGGGAACAACTACGCGGAAACCATAGAATATGCTAATTCAAGCACAGGAGGTTACCTGGGGCAAACGTTTGACTACAAAGTCAAAGTTGACGGAGACACAATGACCTTGGAGGGACCTTACAACGAAGTGTGGAAACGAGTTAAATAACGTATTCATTACTGATTATCTAGTGCGTTTGGACCGAGCTTACGTAGGTTGAAATTGGAGCAAGTGTACGTAACCTGAGGCCGAGCTTCTGCGATAAGTTAAGTACTAATTGGCCTAACTCTTATAGGGATGAATTACGTTCTGTATTGGTTGGTTGTCGTTGGAAAGCTTCTAGGTTACGTGGCTTGTTTTATTGCTGTAATTCTAGCCATTCGAGCAGTATTTAAGAGTCGTCGTTAGAGTAGCTCAATAATTTTTGTACGTAGTTGGCGTAATCGTACGCCGTAAAGCCTGGTCACAGTAATGTGTAGTCAGGCTTTATTATTTGTGGTAGTACGGGGTTTGATTTTGGTGCCGCTTCATAAATAAAGCAATTATCTCCTCAGTGGCAGCAGGTGCGTATTCGCTTACAATAAGACACCAGTCTAAAGCATTGGATTGAGTTTGACAGACTTTTGAGATGCATAGCTATGTGTCCAATCTCTGCTGTTGATTTGATTATAGCCAATCAAAATAGCTAGATATACGCGCAGTTGATACCATAAAATCGAAGTAAAAACTTATTCGGTAACAATCGCTCTGTTGGTTGGCTTTTTGATATACCGATAAGCGGAACCAGTAATTCTACTTATAGTTCATTGCTAGCGATGCTGTGACGTACATAGAGTAGCGTTACCAAATACTGTGTAACCAGTCTAAGCTGTAATCTGCATTAGCAAACAAGCTATATCGTTAATTATGAATAAGTTACTTATTTTTATCGGTTTGTCTTTTGTGTTAATTAGTTGTGCTCGAAATGAGCATTACTACCGGGCTGAAACAGCCTATGATCTGTACAACAGAAAATCAAATCAGAGTCCGATCCGACATACTGTCCGGCAGGGCGATACAATTGTGAGTAGTACCCGATTGCGTAATCCGAATGGACGCTTTGTTTTTGTGCGGCATGGGAGGGACAAAGGGTATGTACAATACTGGGGACAGCGGTATTTATCGTCATCAAAACCCGACCGGACAAAGATCGCTAAGAACGTCGTTGCGGCACAATGAAGTTTTAAAAGCCAGCTTCACGTACACACTGCTTTCAGGAATGAATAACGTATAAGAAATCGGTTTTCTCCGGCTAGTCGCTATATTTCTAGGCCAACCTGTAACCAAACTCAGCAGAGAGGCAGCCAAGCTATGAGAAAACTGTTCTTATTCCTGTTTGCTCTGATCATAACGACGGCCAGAGCACAACAGGCCTACACTACCCAAGCCAACATTTCATATTATCCTGAGTCAGTTGCCGCTGGAGATCCTTACATCAAGTCCCAGTGTTTATTGGATATTCATTATCCCAAAGGCGGAAAAAACGTAGCGACCATCGTCTGGTTTCATGGCGGAGGGCTGACAGCCGGCCGGAAAGAGGTGCCTAAAGCCCTGCAGGAAAAAGGCTATGCCGTGGTCGGCGTTGGGTACCGACTATCGCCCAAGGTGAAGAACCCTGCCTACATTGACGATGCGGCTGCGGCAGTAGCCTGGGTGTTTAAACATATCAATGAGTACGGTGGAAATCCCAACCTGATTTTCGTTTCCGGCCATTCGGCGGGCGGGTATCTAGGTACAATGCTGACGCTGGACAAGGCCTATCTGGAGCGATACAATATTGATGCTAACCGCATTGCTGGTCTGATTCCTTTCAGCGGACAGGCGATAACGCACTTTACGGTTCGGCAAGAACAGGGCATTAAGGACACGCAGCCTACTATCGATAAGTATGCGCCGTTATATCACGTTCGGGCAGATGCTCCGCCTATGCTGCTAATTACGGGCGACGCTGAAATGGAACTGTTGGGGCGGTACGAAGAGAACGCCTATCTGAACAGAATGATGAAGCTGGCCGGGCATCAGCGTACCCGACTTTTTCAATTACAGGGTTACGATCATGGTGGTATGGCCGAACCTGCTTTCCCGTTACTGCTCAAGGAGATAGCCAGACGAGTCAAAGAGTTGACAAACAAGTAAGCGGCTAATTGGATTAATGGCCCGAATCTTGCCTGATTGACGGGTAAATGCAGTCATGTATTATTCAGAAGCTTAATCAGCCTGTCCGCGTCAAGTCGGGCAGGTTGTTTTGTTAAGAACGCAGCAGGGAGTAGTCGATTCGCTGGTGAATGACGCACCCGGCATTCATGAATAGGGCAGAGCGGTCACTGTAATTAACGTTCACTCATCTTACTAACTGATAGCTGGCTAACCAGCTCCCAGGAAAAAGGTAACCAGGTCCCGCTAGTTTCATCGAGCACTTCAGTAGCCGCCTGACAGGAAAATAGTTTATAATCAAATTTGGGGTAATTACCGACGATGTATCCAGGGTAGTAGAATAGCTTCTGTTGCTGCCGGGCGTAGTTTATTTTTTGCAGCATCAAGTATTTTCCCAGGCTTTGTTTACGATAAGCGGGGTGGTAAAAATTCATGATTCCTGCAATACTGCGTGCCCCGTTATCGAAAATCCCGGCTGCGATTAGTTGCCCTTTGTCGCGCACCTGAACGACATAGGTATCGAACACGTTGCCGATGCTGGCACCGAATAAACACGACCGGACTGATTCGGGAGCGTCGAAATCAATGGAGTTCCGGTAAATGGCGTATAGTTCTTCTAGCTCATCGGTCAGCACAAAGGGAGTAACGGTTACCGAGTAGGCATCGTTGATCCGTAGCAACCGCGATTGTTTGGGACCGTACGTAACGTTTTCCAGGTTAAGCCGGAGCCAATAAACAGGGTGCAGGTTATCGTCAAGAATTAGGTATCGGCAGGTGAATACTTCCTGCTGCATCCGAAAGTAACCCAGGCTAAGAAAAAAATCCAGTTCGTATCCGCTCATTATGTGGAATGCTTGCCTGTAATCAAGATAGCAAAAATTAAACAGATTCAGGCAGGCGACAGAGGCTTGTGTGAAGTGTATCGCACCGAACTACTGATGTTAGTAACTCGACACCGTCAGTTACTACGTGTTTATCACGCCGAGATCATATCTTGTCCAGAGCATAAAACGACAAACGTGTTATGCTGTCTTCTTGAGTCGTTCGGCTCGATCAAAAATACGTCTCTTCAGCGAAGCCTTGGGTAAATCTGGTGAAAAATTGGATTTAGTAACGTAACTGACTTGCCAAAGCGAGTCACGTAGTTCATCTGTTTTATTTTATTTAATTCATGAATCAACGTAAGACACGTGTTTGGCGAACAATGATAACTCTTGGCGTGGGCGCGCTCTGTCTGCTGCCTGGTGCCGACAGTCTGGCCCAGGGTACTACCGAAAAACCGATCACTATTCAGGTTGACCTGACCAAAGACAAAGGACAACTGAAGCCAATCTGGGCCTGGTTTGGCTACGATGAACCCAACTACACCTACATGAAGGACGGTAAGAAACTACTTACCGAAATTTCCCAACTCAGTAAAGTACCCGTCTACGTGCGCGTGCACAGCCTGCTGGTAACGGGTGATGGGGAAGCCGCCCTCAAATGGGGCTCAACGAATGCGTATACGGAAGATGCGAATGGGAAGCCCATTTATAACTGGACAATCGTTGATAAAATCTTTGATACGTTCATCGAACGAGGCATGAAACCCATCGCTCAGATTGGCTTCATGCCCCAGGCGCTGTCGACCAAACCGGAGCCATATCGACACCACTGGAAACCGGGTGACAAATACGATGATATTTACCTAGGATGGGCTTACCCACCCAAAGATTACAACAAATGGGCCGAACTGGTTTATCAATGGGTGAAGCACTCCGTTCAGAAATACGGCAAAAAGGAAGTGGAAAGCTGGTATTGGGAGCTTTGGAATGAACCAAATATCAGTTATTGGAAAGGCACAACCGAAGAATACATCAAGCTGTATGATTACACGGCTGATGCTGTCAAACGAGCGCTTCCAACGGCCAGAATCGGTGGACCAGAAGTGACCGGTCCATCTTGGGAAGGATCGAGCAAGTTCTTTAAACCGTTTATGGAGCATGTTGTCAGCGGGAAGAACTACGTAACGGGGAAGACGGGTACGCCAATTGATTTTATTACGTTTCACGCCAAAGGAGCTCCCAAAGTGGTCGACGGCCACGTGCAGATGAACATGGGGACGCAGCTGCGCGATATTGATAAGGGTTTCGAAATAGTAGCGTCGTATCCCAGTCTGAAAAACCTGCCGATTATCATCGGCGAATCCGATCCGGAGGGCTGTGCCGCCTGTTCGGAAGATGTGAGTCCGCAGAACGCCTACCGAAACAGTACGATGTATTCCAGTTACACCGCAGCTTCGTTTGCCCGGCAATATGATCTGGCCCAATCGCGGGGCGTAAATCTGGCCGGAGCGGTTACGTGGGCGTTTGAATTTGAAGACCAGGCCTGGTTTAGAGGCTTCCGTGATCTGGCTACCAATGGAGTCGATAAACCGGTGCTGAACGTGTTCCGCATGTTCGGGATGATGCCCACGAACCGGGTGGAGGTCAAAAACGGACTGGCGTACGATTACGCCCGGATACGGGACGAAAGTGTGCGGGGCGAAGCGGATATCAACGCGCTGGCCTCGAAAGACGCTAAGTCTGCCGCGGTGATGGTCTGGAATTATCACGACGACAACCTGCCCGGTCCTGACGCATCAGTTAGTGTTCACCTGAACGGACTACCCAACAAAAAGATGACGCTGCACCATTACCGCATTGATCAGAAGTACAGCAATTCGTATGAAGCCTGGAAGAAGATGGGTTCGCCGAAAAGCCCGTCCTCGGAGCAGATCGCTCAACTTGAAAAAGCGGGACAATTGCAACAGATATCTGCGCCCGAGCAGGTAGCGGTGGCGAAGGGCGAAGCGGACATAAAACTGACCCTGCCCAGACAAGGTGTTTCACTGCTTCAGCTGACGTGGGATTAGCTTACTTGTTCTTCGAGCCTCTTTTAAAAACAAGTAAGCCACGCCCAAAAGGCGTGGCTTACTTGTAAACTAACTAGATTATCATTTACCGACTCAGATACAGGTTCCGTTCGGCATAGACCTTCTGGAAGAAGTCGTCGTTCAGATCGTCTATGAACCGGGCTGGCGCTCCAGTGATACCTTCACCCGTCGACTGGTACGCCAGCCCGGTTCATTTCTGGCCCCAACTCCTTATTTGCGTTCGAGAACTTGCTGAACGAGAACACCGGAATCTTAATCGACTTACCGACTTAGATACAGGTTCCGTTCGGCGTAGACCTTCTGGAAGAAGTCGTCGTTTAGGTCGTCTATGAAATAGATACCTTCACCAGTCGATTTCATTTCTGGCCCCAATTCCTTGTTTACGTTCGGGAACTTGCTGAATGAGAACACCGGAATCTTGATCGCATAACCTTTCTTGACAGGATTGAACGTGAAATCCTTCACCTTCTTGTCGCCCAGCATCACCTTCGTCGCGTAGTTGACGTATGGCTCCTGGTAGGCTTTGCAGATAAACGGTACCGTCCGGCTAGCGCGTGGGTTGGCTTCGATGATGTAGACAACCTCGTCTTTGATGGCAAACTGAATGTTGATCAGACCAACCGTCTTCAGTGCTACGGCAATCTTCTTCGTATGCTCCTCAATCTGACGAATTACGTTCTCGCTCAGGTCGAACGTCGGTAACACGGCGTAGGAGTCGCCCGAGTGGATACCCGCTGGTTCAATATGCTCCATGATACCGATGATGTACACATCTTCACCGTCGCAGATGGCGTCGGCTTCGGCTTCGATAGCGTTTTCGAGGAAGTGATCGAGCAGGATATTGTTATCCGGAATGTCCTGCAGGATCTTCATAACGTGCTGCTCCAGCTCGCTCTCGTTGATCACGATCTTCATGTTCTGGCCACCCAGTACGTAACTTGGACGCACTAGCAGTGGGAAGCCCAGATCACGCGATAGTTCCAGTGCCGCTTCGGCCTCGCGTACCGTACCGAATTTCGGATAGGGAATATCCAGTTTCCGCAGCATATCGGAGAAATGACCGCGGTCCTCGGCCAGATCAAGCGCTTCCCAGCTCGTACCAATGATCTTGATACCGTAACGGGTTAGCTTCTCCGCCATTTTCAGGGCCGTCTGGCCACCCAGCTGCACAATCACACCCTCCGGCTGCTCGTGCTGGATGATGGCGTGAACATGCTCCCAGAACACCGGTTCGAAATACAGTTTATCGGCAATATCAGGATCCGTCGAAACGGTTTCGGGGTTACAGTTGATCATGATCGTCTCATAACCCGCTTCCTTAGCCGCTAACACGCCGTGTACGCAGGAATAATCGAACTCAATACCCTGGCCAATGCGGTTTGGCCCCGAACCCAGTACGACAATTTTCTTCCGGTTTGACCGGATCGACTCGTTACCAGGTAGATCAGAAACAGGCTCTGGCCGATCCTGCGTGATGGGTAACTGGTTGTTGAACGTCGAGTAGTAGTACGGCGTCTTCGCTTCGAACTCAGCCGCGCAGGTATCAACGCACTTAAACACCCGGCGGATGTTGTGCTGCTGCCGATACTCATAAATTTTACTTTCCTTAACGCTCAGGATATGCGCCAACTGCCGATCAGCGTACCCTTTTTGCTTGGCGGTACGTAACAGTTCGGGTGGCAGGTCCTCTAGGTCATACTGCTGGATTTCCCGCTCCAGTTCGATCAGTTCTTCAATTTGATGCAGGAACCAGGGGTCAATCTTTGTCAACTGCTGAATCGTGCGGAACGACATCCCAGCCTTAAAGGCGTCGTAGATGTGGAACAGACGGTTCCAGCTCGGATTTTTCAGGCTGTGGGTCAGCGCATCACGATCGGTGAGTTCACGACCGTCGGCACCCAGCCCGTTCCGCCGAATTTCGAGCGACTGGCAGGCCTTCTGTAGGGCTTCCTGGAAGTTACGGCCGATACCCATAGCCTCACCCACCGATTTCATCTGTAGACCCAGTGATCGGTCGGCACCAGGGAATTTATCGAAATTCCAGCGGGGTACTTTAACAATTACGTAGTCAATAGCAGGCTCGAAGAAGGCCGAAGTCGTACCCGTAATCGGGTTGATCAGCTCGTCGAGGTTGTACCCAACGGCCATTTTAGCGGCAATCTTAGCGATGGGGTAACCCGTCGCTTTCGAGGCAAGCGCCGATGAGCGGCTTACCCGTGGATTTACTTCAATGACGATAATATCATCGGTTTGTGGGTTTACGGAGAACTGGATATTACAGCCGCCCGCGAACTGACCGATGCCACTCATAACCCGGATGGCCAGATCCCGCATTTTCTGATACAACGTATCGGGCAGGGTCATGGCCGGAGCTACCGTAATGGAATCGCCGGTATGGATACCCATCGGATCGAAGTTCTCGATCGAACAGATGATGATGAAGTTGCCGTTGTTGTCACGAAGCAACTCCAGCTCATATTCTTTCCAGCCCATTACGCTCTGCTCAACCAGCACCTCGTGTACCGGTGATGCGTGCAGACCGTTGGTCAGGGCTTTATCGAACTCCTCGGGGGTATTTACAAAGCCACCACCTGTGCCGCCAAGCGTAAACGATGGGCGGATAACGAGCGGGAAACCAATTTCCTGCGCAATCTCTTTGCCTTCCAGGAACGAGCGGGCGGTACGACCTTTACAGACACCAGCGCCTAACTGAAGCATCAATAGCCGGAACTTCTCGCGGTCTTCTGTCGTCTCAATCGCTTTGATGTCCACACCGATGATCTTGACATCAAATTGTTGCCAGATCCCGGCCTTATCGCAGTCAATAGCCAGATTGAGTGCTGTCTGACCGCCCATCGTCGGCAGGACCGCGTCGATGGGCTTACCCATTTCCTGATGTTTCTTCAGGATTTCGACGATGGATTTTTTCTCCAGCGGCTTCAGATAGACGTAGTCGGCATTGATCGGATCGGTCATGATCGTTGCCGGATTGGAGTTAATCAGGGCAACTTCAATCCCTTCATCCCGAATGGAGCGGGCAGCCTGCGAACCGGCATAATCAAATTCACACGCCTGACCAATAACGATGGGGCCAGAGCCAATAATAAGTACGGAGCGAATGCTGGCGTTTTTAGGCATTTTTCAACGGGGCAAATGAAAAATGAAGATTCTTCTTCTGACAGATAGGCACCGGTGAAGGCGGCCTAAAAATCCCGCAAAATTAGGGCTTCTCGCAGACACTACCGCAAAATTTGTAAAAACTTAATAGAGGGGTGACAAATATCTTCTGGTCAAGGGACTTTATACTGGTCTCAAACGGACGAATACACAGTATAACTGCGTTCTATAGATACGGTAAAACCAGCCGGGACCACCGGGTAAGAGTTTACTGATAAGGTAGGAAAAGGCTTTTTCTGACCTTATTTTTGACTATCTACGTCCGTTCGTTACATATGAGCCTTCCACGTTTGTCTGGTTTAGTTGGTATAGCAATAGCGCTGCTTATGGCTTGCAGCCGTGACTTTCCGGCTACAGATCCGTACACGCCCCCCACAAACCCAACAACGCCTGGCACCGGCACGCCCACCACTCCCCCGCAGGTACCAGTTGCTCCTCCAAAGCGATTGTTTTTGTCAAACGACAAGGTAAAAGTGGCGATTGACCTCAGCATGGGCGGAGCGATCAACTACCTGTCCGAAGCGGGTAGTAACGAGAATATGGTGAACAATGCTGATCTGGGACGCCAGCTCCAGACATCCATTTACGCCGGCCCATACCCGTACAGTGTGAACGGAAAAGACCCGGTGTATCAGTGGCGTAACCTGGGCTGGAACCCCGTGCAGAGTGGTGACGTGTTCAATCATCCGGCGCGGGTGGTCAGCTATCAGCAGGAGCAGACTAAAATCTACGTAAAAACGATTCCACTGATCTGGCCCCTGTTCGACGAGCCCGCCGACTGCACCATGGAACACTGGTTGGAAATTAAAGACAACACGGTGCATGTCCGCTGCCGCATTGTCGTAAATCGGGCCGATACCACTCAGTACGAAGCCCGGACCCAGGAGATGCCCTGTGTATATCTCAATGGACCCTACTACCGTATGGTGACGTATACGGGGAATCAACCCTTTACAAACGGGCCTGTTTCCGAATACAAGGAGCGGGATATGATTACCCGCTACGGCTCCGAGAACTGGATAGCCTTACTAAACGATAGTGGCCGGGGGGTTGGCCTTTTCCGACCCAACGAATACCGCTATCGTACGGCTGGATTCGGGACGACGCTCGTAGGGGGGGAGTTCGATATACCAAGCGGATACATTAACGGCGATAGCTTCCTGGTGATTGATCACAACGGTACGTATGAGTACGAGTACACGTTGGTAGTTGGATCGTTGACTGATATCCGGCAATTCGCTTACACCCAGCCTCGTCCTGCGACGGTCCCGAACTTTCAATTCGGGCAAAACCGGTTGGGCTGGTACTATTATAATACCAGAGATCTGGGCTGGCCAATCCAGAACGAATTGGCCGTGAAGTGGGAGCGATTCGATAAAACTCAGTCTCTCTTTCGAATCATGAGTCCGATGGCCTACTGGCGTACCGCCGATGTACCCAAATTGTATATAAACGCAGCGTTCAAAACCGGCGCGACGACCGCCCGGCTAGTATGGCGTAAGCCCGAAGACCCTGATTTTATTGATGTTCCGGAACGGTTTGTCGAGTTTCCCATCACTGGCGACGGGCAATACCGGGTTTATGAGATCGATATGAATGGCCGAGGGGGGTGGAATGGTGTTGTCAATCAACTTTGTCTGACGCCAGCAGCTAACCAGCAGGGCGCTGAAGCAGGATCTATGGTGCGGATACGTAGTCTGACGGCTACACGACCAAACTAAAACACAGCCAGTGTTCTGGTTTTAACAGTAAAACAAAAAGGGAGCGACTTGAAAGAGTCGCTCCCTTTTTGTTTTACTGTTGTTGACTAGGCCAAGAATGGCGTAGCAATAGCCAGTACCTGTGCTTTCGTCAGCGGTTCATCGAACGCTTCCGTTACACGGGCCATGCTGTAACCAGTTGCCGATACCAGGTTAACACCACCTTGCGTCACGTTGTCTTCACCAGCGTATACTGCTGCCGGAACACCACCTGCGTCAGCATTAACGATGTATCCTTTCTGACCGCGCAGCATCCGAACGCGCGCTGCGTGACGGGCTTCTACAGAGTGGATTTGAAGCGCTACTGTCAGTACTGCCGGAGCTGAAATCAGCGCACCAGCTTGGCCTTTGTAAGCGCGAACACCGGTATCTTCCAGCGCCTGCGATACGGCTAGGTACGTTTGGTAGTTCGTCAGCACATCAGCGAAAGCACCTTTGTACGTCAGGTCAAAGTTTGGCTTAGCGATAGCTGCACCACCCAGTGCTGAACGTAGCAGGGCTACGTGAGCGTTTTCGTGTTTAGCGATCTGATCGTACACATTACGACCGACACCTGAAGGAATCAGGCCAGGAGCTGCTAATCCTTTGTTGTAAAATTCTGCTTCTAGATATTCGAGCAACAGAGCGAAGTTCAGAACGTCGGCTACTGAGCTGTTTTGAGCGTAAGATTTGTTAAGAATGGCTGCGAAAGCAACCGGAGCGGCACCTGCCATTGCTTTCTTCAGGAAGTTGGAGAAAACATGGCGACGCGATACATGGTCAAGCCGTTCGTACATGTCGGCATCCACCTGCTCAATTTCATTCAGAATGTTTTGTAAGTTCATGACAGATAGGGGGATTTAGACTATGCAATACGTTTAACTGGCATTGCGTTAATGGTTTCATACACGTAAGGAGCAACGAGAGTCAGAACTTCGCCTGGTACGCGGATTTCTTCCAAGCCCGAAGATGGGTAGATTACGCTGTCACCAGCGAACTCTGCTCCGTCCGGGAATAACAGTGCGTTGATAATAGCTGCGTGACGAGCTTCTACCGAAACGATTTTACCAGCTAGCAACAGATAGTCTACGCTTTTGATAAACTGACCGGCACCATTGTAAGCCGATACGCCGATTTTTTCAAACAGCGCAGCTGCTCCTAGAACGCTAGCCCGGCTGCTGAAATTGATGCTGGTGAAGTCTGGAGTCAGACCTGGAATAGCAGCACTTGCCAAAGCAGCTTTGAACAATTCGCGGTGGATAATCTCATGATCACGGATATCCGTCAGGGCTACTCTTTCCGCTTCCGTCATACCCGAGTATGGATTCATCATAACTCGTGTGTAGAAAGCAGCTTCGAGTTGCTCCAGAGCGTAGGCGTAGTTGAGGATACCAACGTCGTTGCTACCCAGATCACCTAAATCAACCGTGCGATAGCCGGCCCGAGCAGCACCCGTAGGAACCGCATCTTCTAATTGGTTCGTGCAGGCACTAAGTGCAACACCAGCTGCTGCCGTAGTACCTAGATAGCGCATAAAGAGTCGGCGACCTACCATTGCTGACTTCGCGTCAGAAAGTAATTGACTCACGCCAGCTTGGTCGTTGGATTGTTTTTCCATTGAGTTACTGATACGTTAAAGGAAGAGTTCCTGCCGCCCATCGGCAGAATTACCATAACTACGCGTTAGACCCTCAAAAGGATTTGGGAAAGTAACACATATCGTGTGAGCGGTCGCTTTACTGATCATACGGTATACATAAATTCCTTTTAAAAAAAAATAGACGCTTTGGTTGTTTTAAGGAAAATTAACATTATATAGTCGACCAAAAAATGTCATTTAATTGTATTGTATAAAGAGAAAATTAGTTTTTAGTTATAGCAAATAGCTTTGTAACGGATATAACCTCAAAAATTAATAGCTGGGATAACAATTACGAACCTCTGTGGTTCTAGTAGCAAACTATAGAACTCATTGGTTATGATTAAGAACGAAGAAATCGTTGATGATCTCAACGACCTGGTAAAAATCAACAACGACCGAATTCAGGGTTACGAAAAAGCAGTAGAAGATAATGAAGATGCTGGACTCGATGATCTGTTTCGTCACTACATCATACAAAGCCAGAATTTCCGGAGCCAGCTAGCTGAGCATATCGTACGTATCGATGGACTAGCTGTATCTGACGCGACGTCAACCGACGTCTCTAGCAAGATTCACCGCGCCTGGATTGACATCAAAGCCGCCGTAACGGGCAAAGACAAAGATACGATCCTGAGTTCCGTCGAGTTCGGTGAGAACGCAGCCGTAGAAGCCTACGAAGACGCGATCGAAAAGGATCACATTCCGGCTTACATCAAAGAAGATCTAACCAAGCAGCTCAGCGAACTGAAAGCTGCCCAGGAAAAAATCAAAGCGCTACACAAAGCAGCGTAGTATATTACTCAGTAAACAAAAAGGTCCGGGTATCAATTGATACCCGGACCTTTTTGTTTACTTGAGTTTACGAGAACCATTAAGCTGGTAAAGGCATATCCTGCAAGTCTTCGTCGGTCAGCTTAATTGTGGCCGCCTGCACGTTTTCTTCCAGGTGTTTAACGGATGAGGTTCCGGCAATGGGCAGCATAACCGGCGAAGCTGCCAGCAGCCAGGCCAACGCGATCTGGAACTCGGTGGCACCATGCCGCTCAGCTACTTTCTTGACCGCATTTTCTGCGCCAAGGTCACCACCGCCCAGTGGGTACCAGGGGATAAAGGCAATACCGTTTTCTTCGCAGTACTTCAGTACACTGTTCCATTTCTGTTGCCCGAAGCTGTACATATTCTGTACCGACACAACATCGAAATATTCCTGGGCTTCCTTGATCTGCTCAACGCTTACTTCTGACAAACCGATGTGCCGGATTTTGCCTTCCTGTTGCGCTTCTTTCAAGAATGTCAGATACTCTTTGGATGGCACCTTGTCATCGAAACGGTGTAACTGATAGAGATCAATCTGATTCAATTTCAGACGTTTCAGGCTGCCTTCCAGGGCTTCTTCGAGGTGCTTGCGGCTGCCATCCACGGGCCACTGATTCGGGCCGGTACGTAACAGACCGCCTTTTGTACCGATAACCAGTTCTTTTGGGTAAGGATATAAGGCTTCGGCGATCAGTTCCTCTGATACGTAAGGACCATAGCTATCAGCTGTATCGATAAAGTTGATGCCGAGTTCAACCGTGCGTTTCAGCACGCGAATGGCTTCATCATGATCTTTAGGGGGCCCCCAGATGCCGTCGCCGGTAATTCGCATGGCACCATACGCCATACGGTTGACGGTCAGATCACCGCCGATGGTAATCGTCCCAGCCTGTTGGGCTGGTTGTTGATCAACAGATTGCATAAACGCTGTTGGGTTTGTTGAGTTACGGACCCGGCGTCGCGCCGGGCCCATAGTATAAAACCAACGAAAGCGTTTTTTGTGTAGCTACCGATAAAATAGTTTTTACCGTTTCTCGATACCGTCCAGTACCCGACGAATCACGTTGGCCTGCTGCATGAACGAAAGTGAGGTCGTCAAATCCTGTTCGTCAATTACCTGTTTGAACTGTTGCAGGAAATCGATGTAAGCCGCCAGCGCATCCGATACGTTTGTTCGGTTCTGGTCGAAAATAGGGGCCCACATTTGGGGGGAGCTTTTGGCCAATCGAACGGTCGAACTGAAGCCCGTACTGGCCATGTCAAAGATTGCCTGCTCGTCCTGCTCTTTTTTCAACACCGTCAAGCCCAGCGCAAAAGCGCTGATATGACTGAGGTGCGATACGTAAGCCAGGTGCAGATCATGCTCCTGCGGAGTCATGAAGAACAGCTTCATCCCGATGTCGCGAAACAGGCTCTCGGCCAGCAATAAGCTATCGGGACGGCTTTTCTCCCGGTCGCAGATGATCAGATTTTTACCCGGCAAGAGCTCCCGAAAGGCCGCTCCAGGGCCTGAATTTTCGGTACCCGCCATCGGATGAGCCGCCACAAATTGACTCCGTTTAGGATGAGTATCGACAGCTGCGCAGATTAGCCCTTTGGTTGAGCCCAGGTCAATAACCGTCGCGTTGGGACGTAACTGATCCAGAATAACGGGCAACAAATCCGTGATAATATTGACCGGCGTGGCCAGAATCACCAGCATACTTTTGGCGACGGCTTCGTCCAGCGGCAGTAGTTCGTCGACAATACCCTTCGCTAAAGCCAATTGCCCATTCACCGCCGACGCGTCGACGCCGATAAAGTGCATTTTTGGGTATTTCTCCCGGAGGGACAGAGCGAATGATCCACCTAATAACCCAATTCCTACGATACTGACGATCATGCGTTGATACGGTTGACGGCTTCCCAGATACGTTCTTTCGGTAGACAGAGCGAGATACGAATGTACCGCTGGCCTTTGGGTCCGAAAATAAAGCCGGGAGCCAGAAAAATATGCTTGTTAACGAGCAGGTCGTCGACCAGTGCTTCGGGGGAGGTTGCCGAGTCGGGTAACTTGGCCCAGATGAACATACCTTCCTGATCGGTGGCGTAGGTGCATTTCAGCGCGTCGAGCAGGGCGTGAGCGGCTTCCATGCGGTCGGCATAAACGGCGTTACGTTCGCGGTGCCAGTCGTCGGAGTTCGTCAGCGCTTCGGCGGCTGCGTCCATTAACGGCTTGAACTGCCCCGAGTCGACATTGCTCTTAATAGTAAGTACGGCATCGACGTACGCTTTAGCCGCGGCCATCCACCCAATCCGCCACCCAGCCATGTTGTGCGATTTACTGAGCGAGTTCAATTCGATCGCTACATCTTTTGCGCCATCAACCGACAAAATACTGATCGGTGATTTCTTGTTCAGGATCAGGCTGTACGGATTATCGTGGCAAAGCAGAATCTTATGGTCATTGGCAAACCGGACCGTGCGCTCGAACAGGGCGGGTGTGGCTGGAGCACCGGTAGGCATATGTGGGTAATTCATCCACATGATCTTGGTAGTATCCGTTACCAGATCCGCCATAGCCGCCCAGTCGGGCTGCCAGCCGCCATGTTCCAGCAGGGGATATTCCTGGACGTTCGCACCGACCATCTGGCTAACCGCACGATAAGCCGGGTAACCCAGCTCGGGCACCAGTACCCCATCGCCCTCGTTCAGGAACGTCAGCGACAGATGCGTAATACCTTCTTTCGAGCCAATCAACGGTAGAATCTCGGTATCGGCATCCAGCGTTACCCCATACGTATGCGCATAAAAACGAGCTACGCCCTGACGCAGGCCCGGTGTTCCTTTATATGGTTGATAACCATGCGAACCAGGCTGCTGCGCCGACGTAACAAGCGCATCGATCGTATTGGACGAGGGCATCATGTCGGGATTGCCGATGCCGATATTGATGACATCATGACCAGCCGCCTGCAGTTTTCGAACTTCGGCTAGTTTAACCGAGAAGTAGTATTCCTGCGTTTGGTCGGCACGGTGAGCCAGAGGGATAATCATTGCCAGTGCGGTACACAACGTACCAAAGTAATTGTCAGATAAAACAACCGAGTCGGTTTGGAGCGGCAAAGATACGGGGATTATTCCGTCACGCTCCTAGAAATATCGGGTTGGTTCTGTGGACGAAACCGCGCGCGAAAGTAGATACTTTAAGAGCGGGGCCACGTGGAGGGCCTGCATAATATCACCCGACTCCAGAAGCTGGAGCGCCCGCACCGGCGAGACCAGGTGCACCGTAATCTCTTCCGTCGATTCCAGGTGCTGGGCCTGTTGCAACGTAACACCCATCGCCAGATAAGAATGCGACAGGTTGGTGTGCGTACCGGGGTTAGCCGACAGCGTCATCATCAGTTCCCAGTTTCCTCCGCCGAAACCGGTTTCTTCCAGCAATTCACGCTGGGCCGCTACCAGCGGATCTTCGCCCGGATCAACTACACCGGCGCAGAGTTCGTAGGAAATCTGTGCCAGGCCGTGCCGGTATTGCCGGATCATAACCAGCTGTCCGTCGGTGGTGATGGCCGTTACGTTGATCCAGTCAGGGTATTCCAGAACGTAATAGTCAGGAATATAGCCGCCGTTCTGCATGCGAACCGCGTCTTTACGTACTGTAAACCAGGGTAAACGGTGTAAGTATTCCGAAGATTCGATCTGCCAGGGCCGTGGATCATTGTTGAGTGTCATACCGCAAAGGTAGGGCCGCTACCGGACTAACGCATTGGCAAAGCGCAGATAGTGCTACCCGTCGTAAAGCGTTACGTCGCCTTTACCGCTGCGGATGCGGTAACGAACAGGCAGTCTCTGTGGCACGGTTGTTGATCCCTAATCATTGATTTTGGTGACCTAGCTAAGGAGGTGATGACTAGCCGAGCCAGAACGTACGATACGGTGTAAGTGTCGCTGGAATCTGGGTTCGGAAAAGCCAATGCTGGTCTTGTGAATGGATTAAAGATGCGAATCAGGCTGTTGATAGATAGCCGCGGAGATGGTCGGTCAAGAGGAAAAGTAGCAGGATAAATTCGTAAAAAGCGTTCGTAAATTCCCAGTAAATGAGATGCTTACTACTTCCGTAAAGAAGTAAAGCGATGCTGATTTGCTGGAAGAACATTCGTCAACGCACAAGTAAGAGGAGGATAGATGGTAGTGTCGACCACGGTTCTGGGTTTGTTTTTCAGTATGTTACGTTCGCGTTTTTCTCGCCTGTTGGGCATTGTTGCGGTATGGTTAGTAGGGCATGTAACCCTGGGTCAGACGATTACGCCAGCTTACGTCGCTGGTCCGGTTTGTATTAATACGGCTACCAGTTTGCCCTTCACCGTGACGGGGCAGTTTGAAGCCGGCAACACGTTTATCGTTCAGATTCGAAATCAGTACACACAGGAAATTCTGCTTCAGACACAGGCGTTTTCTGCCAGTCCAGCGCAGGTTCAACTGCCATCCAGCTTACCCAATTATACCGAAGAAGGCCGGTACCAATACCGGATTGTGAGCAGTAGTCCATACGCCGAAAGTGCCTGGACGAACTGGCCAAAAGTGGTGACGCCCGCTGTTGTTAGCCTGGCTAATGTAGTTTCACCGATGATAGCCAATCCCTACCAGCCTGTTACGTTACAGTACACGGTGCAGGGCAGCTCGCCCGTAAGCGTAACACTCAGCGATGGTACCCGGCAGGAGCTCTCTGATTGCTGCAATACTCAGTTTACAAAAGGCGTGGCGGTCTACCCCGAAAAGAGTACTACCTATACGATTGCGTCTGTTGCCAACAGTTGTGGAGTAGGGGCGGGGAGCGGAACGGCCACGCTGACGATTAATTCCATTGCCATGAAAACGGTATCGGTATCGCCTGCCGTGATTTGTGTGGGTAATGAGTTCTTGGTCGCTTACTCCAAAGGAGCGGGTAGCTTCGGGGCGGACAATACGTTTAAAGTCCGACTGATTAGTTATAATCCATTCGCTGCAGAGGTGCCAGCCAGTGGCAGCCAGTACGACCTGAATGCGGTTGAAACCAGCGGAGGGTTGAAAGTACAACTGCCTGCCTCATTCACAGGCACATCGTCGTTTTACGTACAGGTAATCACATCCAATCCCGTAACGGTCAGCGACCCGACGGGAGTACAGCTAACGGTTAGTCCGGCGGCAGCGGCCCAGATTACAACGCCTGCTCTAACGATTGACGCCGGGCAGCGACAGGCCATTGCCGTGCAGGCACGTGGACGTGGGCCTTATCAGGTGGTCCTGAACGACAGTCTGCAACTGGCGATCGATGAGTCCGGGAGCGGGTCTGGGATCGGTAATCTGATTGTTCGACCCAGACAAACAACGACCTACCGGATTACGAGTTTTCAGAGTACCTGCGGATCGGCGATAGTCAGTCCATCCAGTACGACGATCGCCGTACGGCAGGGGATTTCGGTCGATTCGTTACCCGGTAAAGATTACCAGCGAGGACCCGTTTGTGAAGGGCAGCAGCTTCGGTTACCCGTCACCCTGAATTTTCTCCAGCAGTCAGCGACCAAGTACTTCGTTGATTTCCGCTACGGGGGAGGAGGTAACGTACTGGCTTCGGCTCCGGCCACGCTGGAAAACGGCCGGATGCTGGTGTTTACGGTGCCGGCTCTACCTACCGACAGCAGTGGCTATCTGGCCACCCGAAATTACAGTCTGCGCATTCGAACGACCGCGCCCGAAACCGAAGGAGCATCCGACCCTAACCAGACACTCGTTGTTACGCACAAACCACAGCCCTTTTTTGCAGTTGATGATCGCCAACGTGCGCTGGAAAGCCCTGGTACGGTAGCGTTACGTATTCAGAACATTGGTGGGGGACCGTTTACGTATAAACTAAGCGGCAGTCCGGCCCAGACCAGTACCTGCCTGAATTGCGATGACCTGAGCGTTCAGGTGTACGCGCCGGCGACAAAGACGTTCAAGATCGACTACTTTGAGAATAGCTGCGGCCGGGCGGACAATCTGGCGACCAGTGCTACGGTCACTGTTGAGAAACCGAACGCGGCTAGTGTGGAAATTGATTCGGTCGAGCAGAACAAGTGTAATGGTGATAGTATTCAGGTGTTTTTCCACACCACGGGTACGTTCGATGTGGACAACTTGTTCAAAGTACAGGCCGCTGCTGCATCACTGGGTGAAGGCTGGGGCTGGACAGAGGCCGCTGTTGTCGGACAGGGGACCCGTAGCCCAATTCGGATCAAATTGCCGGAAGATCGTAAAGTACGTATCAGTGCTACAAATTCTGCCGTTGCCAGTAACGAGTTTCGGGTAAGTGTGAATCAAAAACCAACGGCGTCACTCGAAATTCCTGAGGTTATTAACAGCTATTACCTCTACGGCTCCGAGCCCAACACCATTCCGGCGGGAAGTGCAGTTACGCTGAACGTAACACAGTTGACGGGGAAAGGGCCTTTCACAACCTTGTATACCAACGGAACAACCGACTTTACGGCTGCCTCCGGAACGAGTGTAACGGTGAAACCCGTCGGCAAAACGACCTATCGGCTGAAATCCATTGCCAATGCCTGTGGAGTAGGAACTGTGTCGAATCAGCAGATTACGTACATCCCGCAAGCGTACCGAATTGAACTGCCTGTGCGGCCCGCGACCAACTCGTACTATTTTACGTTCTGCGGTGGTACCACACTAAGTCTGCCGTTCATTACCAACCCATCGGCCCCGGCTGGCACCGAGTACCAGTTGCAGCTGGCGTCGCGTCGGGATTCGGTATTCAGCACTATTGCCATAACCACGACTTCGCCCGCAGTTGCCACCATCTCTCCTTCGCTAACGACGGGAGACTATTACTTGCGATTAATCGCTAAAAACTCAGACGCCCGAACGGCGGCCCTGCTGGTGCGTGTATCACAACCGCCAACGGCAACGCTGGTCGCGGCTAATCCGGCTTCGGTTGGTGCGGGTAGTCCCGTAAAACTGACCGTGAATCTAACGGGCGAAGCCCCCTGGCAAGTGCTCTTTTCCGACAAAATCAGTCAGACGTTCACCACCTCACCGGCGGTTCGTGAACTGACCGCAACTACTGGTCAGACGTATTCGATACGCAGCGTGACGAATGGATGCGGGTACGGAACCGCAACGGGTGAAGCTGCAATTACAGTCAAACCAACGATTACGCTTGCCATAACATCGGCGGTGGGACAGGCTATTTGTGCGGGACAGCCCGTGTCGTTCCGGTTAGCCAATACCGGCGATTTTTCGGCGGGTACTACGTTAGCATACAGTCTTATCAATACTGCCACCAAAGCTGAAACGGCGCTGATGACCGCATCGCTTTCCAGCGGTCCCGTTTCGTTGACTTTACCGACGACAGTCGCGGCTGGTACGTATCAGGTGCGGGCGTTGGCTTCGGGTAGTCAAGGTGAAACGCTGAGCAGCAATTTTGCCGTAAGTGGGTTACCCGCTTATTCGCTGTCTGGAAATACAATTATTAACGCTGGTCAGTCGACGTATTTAAAGCTCACCAATACTGGCGGGACAGGCACTTCTGAACAGGTTAATTACGCGCTGTCGACGGGTTATCAGGGGGCGTTCACCGCCCACGGGACCAGCGCTATCGTTCAGGTGTCACCAACGCAGACAACCAGCTATAGTCTGGTTTCGGTAAGTAACAGCTGTGGCACCGGCCGCGCCATGGGTATGGTGACGGTAACCGTTAATGCAGCTAGCGAAAAGACCGTCACCGCCACAAACGTATCGTCGGATTTGTTGTGTAGTAATACAACCATGGCCGTTGAGTACGAGACAACGGGTACCTTCTCAACAAGTAATACCTTTACCGTTCAGCTATCGGATTCGACCGGGGCGAACTTCAAAACGCTAACGACAACGGGCAGCAGCAGTCCACTCCGGGCGATCATTCCCGCTAACCTGCCATCCAGCGCGGGCTATCGGATTCGGGTAGTAGCCAGCGACGCCAATGTCGCTAGTGGAGCCAACCCGTTCACGTATCAGGCCGTTGGCAGTCCTACCGCCAGCTTCGATTCGACAATGTATCTGTTGCAGCCCGATAAAGCGGTTCAGGTTAAACTGCGGTTTACGGGGGACGGTCCCTGGACGTACAGTGTGCAATCCGGGCAGATAAACCGGACATTCACCGCTACCACCAAATCGGCTGTGCTGGACTGGCAGCCCACTACGGGTGCTGGTGCCTATCAGATTACGGCCGTGTCGAATGCGTGCGGAGCGGGCGCTCTCCTGGAACCATCAATCACACGGGTTGAACTGGTAACGGCCACAGAGCCGGTGTTAGCTCCTGCTATTCGGGTGTATCCAAACCCGGCCAGTGATCGCGTCTGGATTGAACTGACAAACCTACCAAAACCCGTTACGGTGCAACTGATTGATCTTACCGGACGACTGTTGACCCAGCAGCGCACGTCGGAGTCGGTCGCTGAAATCAACCTGACGCCCTGGTCGAACCCGATTGTGCTGGTTCGGGTTGCGGTAGATAAAACAGGACAACAGTTTACGTATCGTATCCTGCGGCAGGGAAATTAGACGGTGCTTTTCTGGGTGGGGGTATATCAACCGTTGCCTCTGTTTCGTTGTCTAAACGGTTTTCGAAACCGGTATTGCAGGCCTTTGTACTCTTCTGATGAAATATACGCTTTCTTTTCTTTCGGTTATTAGTTGTCTAGTCGTGACTTCCTGCCAGCGTCCTGTCGCTTATTTTCAACCGACATTCCGCGTGGCTGCCAGCCGTCTGCCGGTCGTAGCCAGTAAACCTATAGAAGATTCAGTTACTGCAGCAGCAACTTTGCCGAACGAGTCGGAAACGCCAACGGAAAATGTATTGACGGTCATAAGCGAGCCCGTTACTGCTAGTCGGGCAGGTATACCTCAGCAGGCAACCAGCCGTCGGCTCGAGCAGCGGGCACAGCGGATACAAACGTTGCTAACTAAAAGCAGTAGGCAGGAAACAGCTCAGCAACCACGTCCGAAGCCGCAGAAGAAAATGCGACTGGGTAACCGGATTCGGCAAAGCCTGGGCATGCCCTTGCGTCAGGAATTGAACTGGTGGCAGCGCATCAGCTGGAAATTAAAAGCGGCAGTAATCATTATTCTGATTGCCGTTCTGTTTGCGATTCTGAAAATTACGCTGCTGGCAATTATCTTCGGACTGGTCAGTGCTTTCCTGCTGATCAGTGGTCTCCGCCGATCGTTCAAAGTTCGCCGACCCTGGTTCTAGAAAACAGTGTAAGATTGGCTAAGAAGCCGTTTTGCCTAGACTGAGTATATTTAACAGCCTTTTAATTGAGTATCTGCCGTTTTGGGAGGGGCATTTAGTTATTTTGCCCATTGCTTCTGAAACCAATGCTACTCAGGAATCGGTTACTTTTCACTTTATTAATCAGCGGATTAAATCTGGTTGCCCACGCGCAAACTTCGCTGACGCTACGACAGGCGCTGCAACAGGTGCGGACCAGTAGTCCGGCGTTACGTATCGAACGGCTGAACGTCAACGCGGCCCAGGCTGACGAAATAACGGCTAATCTGCGCACCAATCCGGTCCTTAATAACCAGACTTTATTTCAACTCAATCAAGGGCAGCCGGCTGTGCCGGTTACCGATGCGCCCGGTAGCCTAAGTCGGCAACGACGGCAATTTTGGTTGCAGGCTACTAAGGAATTTGATATCCATCACAAACGGGAATACCGGACGCGTTTTGCCCAGGCCAATACAACGCTGGCGACGCGAAGCTTGGCTGAAACGGAACGTAACATCCTTTTTGATGCCGCCAACCGGTTTTTGGACGCCTGGTACGCCCGGATTCAACTGACGTTACTGGATCGGGCTCGTGCCAGTACGGATACGCTGGTTCAGGTGAACCGGGTACGACTGAAAAACCTGGCGATCTCCACGACGGATCTGACCCGTACACGATTATTGCTGGATCAGTATGATTTGCAGACACGTACCGCCCAGCAGGATTTGAGAAATCGGTTGAACGAACTTCGATTGGTGCTGGGGACCACCGACAGTATCAACGTAGTCATAAACGACTCAATCGTAAACCCCGCCGTTCCGAATCCGCTCGTGCTGCATCCTGTGCCGCTGGCCCCCGTCGATAGCTTACTGCAACTGGCGTCCACGAATCGAACGGATCTGGGCGTGGCAACGGCTACTATCGACGCGGCCCGGCAGAATCTGGCTTTGCAACGGGTGCTTGCCAAACCTCGTAATGAAGCTGGCCTCATCTGGAACCCCCAGAATAGTGTGCCCTACGCCGGCATTTACCTGACACTCGAACTACCCGTTTATAATCGCAACCAGGGGGAGATTCAGAAAGCGCAGGTAGTGCAAGAACAGGCTGGGCAGGCCGCTTCGCTCGTCCAGGCTCGCATTCGAACGGAGGTAAGTACGGCCTACGAATCATTCGTCGCCAGCCGTCGCAATCTGGAGCGGTATACGGGTATCCGGCGCGATGCCGATCAGGTACTGGCTTCGGTTCGTTACGCCTATCTGCGGGGTGCTACAACGCTGATCGACTTGTTCGAAGCGCAACGCTCCTGGTTCGAGACGCAGACGGCCTACTACGAAGCGACCTATACCTATCGTCAGAGTTACATCCGGCTGCTGTACGCAACCGGTCAGATCAATACCTACTAATCAATCAGGCCATCTCACCAATGTTATCATTTCGTCAACTTCTTGTCGTACTGGCACTGCTTACGGCGTCCTGTAAAGAAAAAGCCAAGCCGGTTGTTACGGCTGTTCCCCGACCAGCGGTGAGCACCGACGGCGCAAAAATTACATTTCCGGATGTGGCGATGATGAAGCCTTTCAGCACCGAATCCGCTGCGCCCGGAGCTATCCGAAATGACTTTACTGCGCCCGGACACGTAGCGGCTATGGTAGTTCGGTCCATCGAAAGCCCATCTGAGCGGCTGGTTTTGTTCGATAATCCGGATTTGTCGGCCAACTACACGGCCATCCTGCAACACCGAATCAACATTCAGACTCAGCGGGGTAACCTGGCGCGGGTGCGGGACTTGCAGGCACATGGGGCTGCATCAGGCAAGGAAGTAATCGAAGCCCAGACGCAGCTGGCCAATGAAGAAGCCGCCATCATTAGCGATGAGGCTACGCTAAAACTGGCCGGCTTTGATCCGGAAGCGTTACGTCGCGCTAAGCCCAATACGATTCTGGTTGTCTGCGAAATTCCAGAAAACCAGTTCAGCAGCATCCGCAAGGGACTGCCCTGTACGCTAAATTTTGCTTCGTTTCCGAACGAGCGCTTTCAGGGTCGGATTGATGACATCAACGATTACGTTGATAACACCACTCGCCAGATCAAATTACGCATTGCCGTCGACAACCCGGACGGGCGGCTGAAAGCGGGAATGTATGCTACGGTGCAGTTCGGCGTGGTCGAAGGAAATTCTATCACCGTGTCGCGCGACGCGGTTGTGACGGTGCAGGGGCAGGATTATGTTTTCGTAAAAACCGGTCCCAAAAGCATTGAGCGTCGATCTATTCGGCTTGGTCAGCAGCAGAATAACCGCATTGTGGTGCAAAGCGGCTTACGTAGCGAGGATGCCGTCGTTGCTGCCAACACGTTGCAGTTGAAAGGACTAAGTTTTGGATACTAAAGAGGAGAGGAGGAAAGGATTGACGATACTCATTTGTATCCGTTCCGGTTTTCCTCCTCCCTTTCCTCCCCCTCCTCCCTTTCCTCCTCCTATTTATGATTCAGAAATTAATCACGTTTTCCCTGCGTAACCGCTGGGCCGTTGTAGGGCTGGCGGTGGCAATGATGGGGCTAGGCCTGTGGTGCTTCAAACTGCTCAAGATCGAAGCTTACCCCGACATTGCCGATACCAACGTCATCGTTATTGCCAAATACGACGGCCGGGCAGCCGAAGAGGTTGAGCAACAAGTGACGATTCCAATCGAGCGGGTGCTCAACAACGTACCACACGTTACGGATCGACGGTCGCGGACGATCTTCGGGCTGTCCGTGGTGCAACTTAACTTCGACGAGGCCGTAACCGATTATTTTGCCCGGCAGCAGATCATCGAGCGACTCAGTAACGCGCAGCTACCCGACGGCGTTGAGCCGGAACTGGCTCCGTTGACAACAGCGGTGGGCGAGATTTACCGATACGTGATCGAAGCCCCGGCGTCGTTCACGCCCATGCAACTGCGCGATCTGCAGGACTGGATCATCATTCCACAGCTCCTGCAGGTACCTGGCCTGGCTGACGTAACGACCTTTGGTGGGCCAATCAAACAATACCAGGTTATTCCTGATCCGGCCAAGCTGCGCAAATTCGACTTGACCCTACAGGAAGTGGTCGATGCCCTGCAGAAAAACAACCAGAATACCGGCGGGAACATCATCGCGCGAGGTGGACAGGGGTTTGCCGTTCGTGGGTTGGGTGCCTTGAAAACACCCGAGGACGTACAGAACATCGTACTTAAAACCAACGAAGGGGTACCCGTACTCGTTCGGGATGTCGCCAGTGTTGAGATCAACCCACCATCGCCGTCGGGGATTCTGGGGTACCGGATTCCGGATGAACACCTGGATGCGGTTGGTTCTACGGAAGGGATTGTCCTGTTACGTCGGGGCGAAAATCCCAGCGAGGTACTGGAGTTGCTGAAAGAAAAGATCGCCGATCTGGAAGCACGCGAACTGCCTAAAGGCGTTCACCTACGCATCCTGTATGACCGGGGCTTTTTGATCGACCATTCGCTCGAAACCGTAGCGCACACGCTGATCGAAGGGATTTCTATTGTCGCCATTTTGCTGGTGCTGTTCCTGGGTAGTCTCCGGGCCGCGCTTGTTGTGACAGTAACGATCCCGTTTTCGCTGCTGTTTGCCTTTATCCTGATGAAACTCGTCGGTATCCCCGCTAACCTGTTGTCGCTGGGAGCCATCGATTTCGGGATCATCGTGGATGGCGCCAGCGTGATGGCTGAGCACCTGATCCGACGATACCGATCCCCCCGACCGATGGACCGAACGGAAGGGCTGGTTACGGTTACCACCAAGTCGGCGGGCGAAGTAGCGCGGGAAATTTTCTTCTCCGTCACGATTATCATCCTGGCATACATGCCGATTCTGCTGATGCAGCGGGTCGAAGGGAAGCTGTTCAGCCCGATGGCTCTAACGCTGTCGTTCGCCGTGATCGGATCGCTACTTTGCGCCCTGACGCTGATTCCGGTGCTACTGTCGTTCGCGTTTAGGAAAGCGCTCGACCCGAACAGTAAGCCGATGAAAGAGCATAAAAACTTTCTGTTGTCGCCCCTGGAACGGGGTTACCAGCGACTGCTCCGGTCGACACTGTTCCGGCAGCCCCGGCTGGTCGTGGGGGTAGGAATGACGATGGTGCTGGTTATGATTGGTTTTGGTCTGAAGCTGGGTACGGAATTTTTACCCGAACTGGACGAAGGATCAATCTTTATGCGGGCGTTCATGCCGTCGGGTATTACCATTCAGGAGAACGCCAAGATCGCGCCCAAAATCCGCGACATCATCGGCAAGTACAAACCCGTTGCATTTGTCATTACCCAGTCGGGACGTAACGACGACGGAACCGATCCTTTCCCATCCGACCGAACCGAAATTCTGGTGGGGCTAAAGGATTATAGTACCTGGTCGGATAGTATATCCAAAAAGGAAATTGTCCGGTCGATGCAGGCTGAGCTACAGGAAGCGTTTCCCGGTGCGTTCTTCTCATCCGGCCAGCCAATTATCGACCAGGTAATGGAAATCGTAACCGGTAGCGCGGCTGACCTGGCTATCTCCATTGTTGGTAACGATCTGCAACTGATGCGGGCCAGAGCTGACAGTATCGCTACGCTGGTACGCGGTATGGACGGCGCGGTATCGGTAAATATTGAGCAGGAAGGACCGCAGGATCAATTGGCCATTCGCATCAATCGGCCAGCTGCGGCTCGATATGGTATCAACGTATCGGAGATCGAAGGGATGATCGAAGCCGCCATTGGTGGCAAGGCTGTTGGTTCGATCTACGACGAGGCTAAACGCTATGATCTCGTGGTTCGCTTTACGCCCGAAAGTCGGGGTAGCATCGATGCTATCCGGCAGCTGCAGGTTCCCTCCGCAACAGGAGCGCTGATTCCGATGAGCGAACTGGCTGACATTCGTTACGTACAGGGACAGACCAACATTTACCGGATCAACGGCAAGCGGATGATTACCGTGCGGACGAACATTCGCGGGCGGGATCAGGGCGGTTTTGTGAAAGAGATCAGCCAGAAAGTGAGCCAGCACGTTCACATTCCCGAGGGCTACAGTATCATCTACGGGGGGCAGTACGAAAACCTAGAGCGGGCCGGTGGACAACTGGCTGTTTCGATCCCGCTGACGATTGTTGTGGTGTTTCTCTTCCTCTTTATGCTCTACGGCAACGTGCGTGATACGTTGCTGACGCTGACCTGTCTGCTGTTTGCACTAGCAGGTGGCATTGTCTCGCTGTTGTTGCGGGGCTACAACTTCAACGTATCGGCGGGCGTAGGCTTCGTATCGATCTTTGGTATATCCGTGATGGCGGGCGTAATTCTGGTATCGGCCTTGAATCGGAGCCTTGAACACAGTACCAAGTCACTACTGGAGGTGACGATTGAGACGGCGCAGGAGCAATTCCGGGCGATCATGGCCATTATGGTCGTGGCAATTATTGGCCTGGTTCCGGCAGCCATTTCGAGTGGTATCGGTTCCGACGTACAGCGACCGCTGGCGACGGTTATCATCGGTGGTCTGACGACCACGCTGATCTTTACGCCCTTGTTAATTCCACCGCTATTCTATCTTGTCAACCGCCGTCGTTTACGGCCTGCATTAGGTATTGACGGAAAACCGCAGCCCGAGCCTATCGAAGAAGGGACGGAGATGTAAGCAATAACTGGTAGCAGAAAATAGCGTTACCTTTTTGTCGTCCCGCCTAAGGCGGGACGACAACTGTTTTAGGCAATGTACTGCAGAAACTCAATCCGGTTGTCAAACGGATCGCGGATGAAGAATCGCTGCCGCCCGTCGATTTCGGAGGAGTATTCTATCGTAATCCCTTTCTGAATGAGTTCCTGTTTGGCCGCTTCCAGATCAAGCACTTCAAAAGCCGGGTGCCGGGAAGAGTAATAGCTACCTGCTTCTTCGCGCAGATGCAGTTGAATGTCGGCGATGATAAACCAAATAGCTCCCTTCGGATGATTACCCGGAATCTCGGTCAACTCCAGTATCTGACTATAAAAAGTGCGGGCTTCGGCCGTCTTTCCCACTGGTATGGAGATGAGAATATGGTCTAACCGCTTGAATTGAATCATAACTACTGCTGATTAAACTCGTCTACTTTCCGACGCATGAATTCCAAGCTACCTTTCGCCAGTTCATCGGCATCATAGCGCGACGAACGCCAGAGCGACACCGCGCTGGCCATACCCGGCACCGCCGACGAGAAGTTTTCCAGCACCAGATTACCGCCGTAATTAATTGCTTTCAGCGCCCGGAACAGGTCATCCCAGTGCACATTACCTTCGCCAAGCATACCCCGGTCGCTTTCGGTCATGTGAACGTGTTTGAGTGACGATCCTGCCGTGATGACCGGATCGTAGAAATTCGACTCCTCAATGTTCATGTGGAACGTATCGAGGTGTAGCCCCAGATTCGGCTTGTTGATGCGTTTCAACAAGCCCAGCACGTCGTCGGCAGAGGTGCAGACGTAACTTTCGTAGCGGTTAATCGGCTCAACCCCGATGGTAATACCCAGCTGAGCCGCATAATCAGCCACGTCGGCCCAGACCTCACAAACGGTGCTTTCCTCCTCCGGCGTACGGGGCTGACCACTAAACACGCCAATGCCGCTGTGCAGCACGCCCCCCAAAAACGTTACGTCCAGTTGAGCCGTTTTGTCGAGCGCTGCCTTTATGAGTCTAGTCGCTTCCTGCGGATGAAACGGAATATGCGCCGTGGGGGGCAGATTCAGGGAGCAGACAGCTGCTAGGTTGTGATCGGCTAATTGCTTTTTGACTGTCACGGCATCAAATTCCATCGACGGGGGCAGCAGAATTTCCAGCAGGTCAAAACCCGCGGCTGCGGTCTTTTGAATGGCGTACAAACCACCTTCGGGTGTCCAGCGGGGCGGTATCCAGGATAGGAGTGAAGCACCAAATTTTGGATTCATAAAATGCGAATGTCTTGGTAAGCGATTGGTAAAAGTACCGGAATAGGTGCGATAAACGAATTACGCCATTGAAAACAGAAACGTCTGCTGTCAATGGCGTAATGAACACGGAAAGAGTATGCTGTTACTTGATAAATCGAATGCTGATCGGGTACCGATAGTATTCGCCATTGCTGGCTTTGATAGCGGCAATGACGGTAAAAATCAACCAGATAGCCCCAACGATCCACAAAAGGAAAATCCCGATCAAAAGCAGGAAAAGCACAAAACAGACGGCTGCTGCCAGGGCAATCGTAATATTAAAGTTAACGGCTTCCTTGCCGTGAAAATCCAGAAATTCAGAGCGTTGTTTCTGGATTTGCCAGATGATGAGTGGGGCCAGTACACTACCGATCACGACAAACGAGCCCGGAATAGCGCTAAGGTGGGTGATAACGGCCCAGGTGCGGCTGTCTGAGTCGCTAAACGGGGGCTGGCTTGAGTAAGGCGAAGTTGGTGGTCGATTTTCCATAAGAGTAGCTTATGTGAATATTTCTCCGGTATAACCCGCTGATAGCTAGTAATGTTAGTGTTGCCCCGCCAAACGTAAGACCCCATCGAGATTCGATAGGGTCTTACGTGAACATAGACAAGTGAAGATTACGCTAGTTCAATAACCCAGTCGTCCTGCTCCACCACGATGCCTTCTTTCAGAATAACCTTACTGACCTTGCCTTCTTTGGGCGCCGATACAATACTTTCCATTTTCATGGCTTCGATTACGAACAGCGGCTGGTTTTTCTTCACCGTATCGCCTTCTTTCACCAGAATCCGGGTCAGACGTCCCTGCAAGGGCGCGCCTACATCACCGGGTTTGCTGACCTTGGCGTTGATCTCTTTTTCAACCTTCGACGCTTTGTCGCGAACCTGTACCTGCCGGCTCTGGCCGTTCAGTTCGAACGTAATGGTTCGCATACCAAACTCATCGGGCTCCGACATGAACAGCAGCCGTACCAGAATGGTCTTACCCGCTTCGATATTGATCAGAATCTCTTCGTTTTCCTTCAGACCAAACAGGAAGGCGGGTGTTGGGATGATGCTGACATCGCCGTATTGCTCAATGGCCTTATAATACTCGTCGTACACCTTCGGGTACATTTGGTACGACAGGTAATCCAGGAAACCGTCGTTTTTGGGGTATTTCTCCTGGAACGTTTTGAAGTCGGCATCGAAGTCGATCGGCTTCAGGTGTTCGTTCGGGCGACCCGTAATCGGCTCTTCGCCTTTCAGAATAATTTCCTGAATGTCTTTGGGGAAGCCCCCAACGGGTTGCCCCAGAATTCCCTTCATGAACTCTTTCACCGATTCGGGAAAGGCCAGCGACTCACCCCGCTCCCGAATATCGTCGGGGTTCAGGTTGTTAGCGGTCATGAAAATAGCCATGTCGCCCACCACTTTCGAGGATGGCGTTACCTTCACGATGTCGCCAAAAAGCTGGTTGGCGATGATATAGTTTTTCTTTAGCAGTTCGAATTTGTCGCCCAACCCCGTTGCGTTAGCCTGCGGGCGCAGGTTTGAATACTGGCCACCCGGAATCTCGTTTTCGTAGACCTCGGCGCTGCCCGCTTTCATACCCGACTCAAACGGATAGTAATACTCCCGAACGTCTTCCCAGTACGTAGAATACGCATTCAGCGACCTCAGATCGATGGGGCACTCGCGTTCGTGATCCTGCATCATGGCCACAACGGAGTTGAAATTAGGCTGCGAGGTCAGACCGGACAGGGCACCGATGGCGCAGTCGATAATATCGACGTTGGCGTCAACAGCTTTCAGGTACGTAGCGGCCTGAATTCCCGCGGTGTCGTGCGTGTGCAGGTGAATCGGAATATCGACCGCCTGTTTCAGCTCGCGAATCAGGACATCGGCGGCCTGTGGTTTTAGCAAGCCAGCCATGTCCTTGATACAAAGCAGGTGCGCACCCTCGTCCTCCAACTGGCGGGCCATGTCGAGGTAATACTGTAGAGTATACTTGTTGTGCTCGCTTGGGTTCAGAACGTCGCCGGTGTAGCAGATGGCCGCTTCGCAGAGCGCATCGGTACGTTCCCGTACGGCTTTCATGCTCACTTTCATCGCTTCGACCCAGTTGAGCGAGTCAAAAATCCGGAAGATGTCGATACCCGTTTCCCAGGATTTTTCGACAAATTTCTCGATCAGGTTGTCCGGATAAGCCGAGTAACCGACGGCGTTGGAGCCCCGGAACAGCATCTGGAGCAGCATGTTCGGCATGGCTTCACGCAAGGCTTCCAGGCGTTTCCACGGACTTTCGTACAGGAAGCGCATCGATACGTCGAACGTAGCGCCACCCCACACCTCCATCGAAAATAGCTCCGGGTGATTTTTGGCAAAACCTTCGGCAACTTTCTGTAAATCCTGTGTCCGGACGCGGGTAGCCAGCAGCGACTGGTGCCCGTCGCGGAATGTCGTATCGGTGTACAGGATACTTTTCTGATCCTTTACCCACTGCACGAAGCCCTCTCGACCCAGTTCTTTCATCCGGTCCCGATTCCCGGACGGGTACGGACCAAATACATCGAACGGCGGCACAATGGGCATTCGGAATACCTTGCTGTCGTCCTTCTTTTTGACTTCAGGGTTACCATTGACAATTACGTCGCCGAGGTAGTTAAGTACCCGCGTTGAGCGATCCTGTGGCTGCTTGAGCATGAACAGCTCGGGGTGACTCTCGATGAACGACACCCGCGCTTCGCCCCGCTGGAAAAGCGGATGGCTGATTACGTTCAGCAGAAAACCGATGTTGGTTTTTACGCCCCGAATCCGGAATTCGACCAGCGCCCGCGCAAGTCGCTGCGAGGCACCTTTAAGCGTCCGGCCCCGCGCCGATACCTTCACGATCATCGAATCGAAATACGGCGAAATCTTGACGCCCGCGTAGCTGCTGCCCTCATCCAGACGAATACCAAAGCCAGCCGCGTTCCGATAAGCGATGATCGTACCGAAATCGGGTTTGAAGCCGTTGGCGGGGTCTTCCGTTGTAATCCGGCACTGGATCGCAAAGCCGTTCAGCGGAATCTCATCCTGATGATGGATATAGATACCGTTGTCGGAGAGCTTATAACCCATTGCAATCAGCAACTGGGTCCGAACGATGTCGATCCCGGTAACTTCTTCCGTAATGGTATGCTCAACCTGAATCCGGGGATTTACCTCAATGAAGTAAATGTTCTCGTTTCTATCGACCAGGAACTCAACCGTACCGGCGTTGGAGTAATTGACGGCGCGGCCCAGTTGCAGGGCGTAATCGTAGAGTTTCTGTTTAGTCTCCTGCTTCAGGCCAAGTGATGGCGCAATCTCGACCACCTTCTGAAACCGTCGTTGTACCGAACAGTCGCGTTCGTAGAGGTGAACAATGTTACCGTGCTGATCGCCCAGTAACTGCACCTCGATGTGCTTAGGTTCTTCAATGAATTTTTCGAGGAAGATGGTGTCATCCCCGAACGCGTTACGGGCCTCGTTTTTCGCTTCGGTGAACGCTTTGTCGAAATCATCCGGCTGCCGAACTACGCGCATACCGCGTCCGCCACCACCCGCTGCGGCTTTGACCATAACCGGAAAACCAATCCGTTCGGCTTCCTGGCGAGCAAATTCCGGACTCATATTCTCCTCGCGGGAGTCCGGGATCAGCGGTACGTTCGCCGTGGTCGCCAGGTTTTTGGCCCGGACCTTGTCGCCCAGGGCTTCCATAGCTTCGGGCGATGGACCAACAAATATAATACCTTCTTCGCGGCACCGCCGGGCGAGCTTAACGTTTTCGGACAGGAAGCCGTAACCGGGATGGATCGCATCGACCTGATGACGTTTGGCCATCAGAATGATGCCTTCCACGTCAAGGTAGGGCTTTAGCGGCTCATCATCCCGGCCAATCTGGTAGGCTTCGTCTGCCTTGTTCCGGTGCAGCGAATAGCGATCTTCGTACGTATAAACAGCGACGGTGGTGATGCCCAGCTCGGTTGCCGCCCGCATAATGCGGATGGCGATTTCGCCCCGGTTCGCAACCAGCAGGCGTTTAATCGGGCGGATGTATTCCTTCATGCTTTTCAACAAAATCGGCCTAAGGCTGTATTACATTAAATTATAAGGCAAGATTGTTGAAAAATTTGGGAAACAGTACGCTTTTTGTGGAAAGCTTAGCAAAATGGCCTGTTTTGCCAAATGGGATTAAGGACCGTCAACAGATATTGACGCATTACTATTTGTTACTTCGTTTTACGTCCGCCAATGTATTTCCAGGCGGCATTGGCAAATACCAGAGCCAGCAGGCCTGGTAGTAAAATGGCACCTGCTCGGAAACCCGCACCGGTAAGTTTGTAAACCCCCGTGTTGTACTGCCCATAACTCTGGAAAAGCCAGAACACTGATGCGGCCAGTAAGCCGACGGAAATGACAATACCGGCAGCCTGTCCTAGGCGTCCTGCAAACCAGGCAACTACTTGGGCCAGCCCTACCACAACCGCTACTGTCGCCAGCGCTTTAGGAAAGGTTTCGAGGTAGGTATAATCAAAGAAGAACACCCCCGCCCGGCCAACCAGGTTGGGGTGCGATAGAAGCCAGCCGTCCAGTACGACGAGGACGATTAACAGAACATAAAAAAAGGGATTACGCATAAATCAACTCGGATCAGTATTCAGGTGGCGAAAATAGTGAATGTCCACACTGCAACGTAAGGGAGCATACGTTTCGTGTTTAGCTGCGTTGTTATTCGTTGGGGCTGCGCGAGCCGAATAATTTAGGGGATACTGGTGGACTCTGCGCGTTCAAAACGTAAATTCGCCTATGCACAAAAATTTACGACGCTTCATCACGCTTCTGCCTCTACTAGGCAGCCTAAGCCCAGTTTTGTTAGCGCAGTCGAAGAAGACAGACGCGCGGGTAGAACCCCGATTTGCCTTCGCGGAACCGACAATCTCGCCCGATGGGAAGGAAATCGCTTTCATTTCCGGAGGTGATATCTGGACGGTACCCGCCGGTGGGGGCGAAGCCCGCTTGCTGGTCGCTCACGCCGACAACGAAACCCGGCCGCTATATTCACCCGACGGGCGATACCTGGCATTTGGTTCAACCCGGACAGGGAACGGGGATATTTACATGCTGAAATTGGCAACTGGGGAGCTCCGGCGGCTGACCTACGACGATGCGCCAGAGACGCTCAGCGCCTGGTCGCGCGACGGGAAAATGGTTTACTTTCAGTCGGCCAGCCGGGATATCTCCAGCATGAACGACATCTGCCGGGTAGCCATTGCGGGTGGAACACCCATGCCCGTCACGGCTGACCGGTATGCGAGCGAGTTCTTTGGCGCGCCCTCGCCCGATGGCACAATGCTGGCGTTCTCGGCAAGAGGCATTGCCGCTGCCCAGTGGTGGCGAAACGGCAGTAGCCACCTCGACCAGACGGAACTCTGGACCTGTACGATTGGGACAAAAAAAGGCGACAAGCCGACCTACGAACGGCTGACCGAAGGTGGCGCGAAAGAGTTATGGCCCATGTGGAGTGCCGATGGGCAGACGCTTTATTACGTGTCCGACCGCGGGGGGAAACAGAACCTGTGGTCGAAGCCGTTGAAAGGCCAGCCTACCATGTTGACCTCGTTCAAAGACGGCCGGGTACTGTGGCCAGCTATGGGTCAGGATGGTAAGTCGATTGTGTTCGAGCGCGATTTTCAGATCTGGAAATACGACATAGCATCCAAACAGGCGTCGCCAGTAGCGATTCAGTTGCGGGGTGCAGCAGCCGGTTTATCGGTCGATCACCTGAAATCAACCAACCAGTTTCGGGATCTGGTCGTATCGCCGGATGGAAAAAAGGTTGCCTTTACGTCACACGGCGAAGTATTTGCCGCTTCGGCGAAGGACGGGGGCGACGCTATCCGGGTGAGTAACAGCCCGGCGGTAGAGTCGCAACTGGCCTGGACGCCCAATAGTCAATCGCTGATCTACGTCAGTACCCGGACGGGTACGGCGAACCTATTCCGGTATGATTTCGCTACCCGCGATGAAACCCAACTCACCGACGATAAACTGGATGATAGTTCGCCGGTCATCTCGCCCGATGGGCAATCAGTCGCCTTCGTACGAAACGGGCAGGAGTTGCGCGTACTGGAGCTAAGCAGCAAAAAGGAACGGCAGCTTTATAAAGGGTATCTGGGCCGGGCACCATTTTCGAGTACGGGGGCCGTTGTCTGGTCACCGGATGGAAAATGGTTGGCGTTTGCGGCTTACGGCACCAAGACTTTTCGTAATATCTGGGTCGTACCGGCCGCTGGTGGTGACAGCCGCCCGGTTAGTTTTCTGGCCAATACGTTCGGCGGTAACGTAAACTGGAGTCCTGATGGGAAATACATTCTGTTCAATACGAACCAGCGAACCGAAACGGCGCAGGTCGCCCGGGTTGATCTGCTGGCTCGTTTGCCTAAATTCCGCGAGGATCAGTTCCGGGATTTGTTCAACGAAGAAATTCCGAAAACGCTAAAACCTGCTACGTCGCCCAAACCGGCTGACAAGACACCCGTGCGCGATACATTGGCCGGTACCGAAAAAGCGAAATCTGCTGATAAAACCGCTACCCGGATTGTGTTTGACGACATTCGGCAACGGCTGACGCTGCTGCCGCTGGGTATGGACATCGACGCGCAGACGATCAGCAAAGACGGAAAAACCTTGCTTTTGACAGCGAGCGTGGCTGGGCGTGAAAACCTCTACACGTACTCACTGGATGAAAACAGTAGCGAACGGGCGGTAGCTCGCCAGCTGACCAGTACACCCGGTGGCAAAAGCAACGCGCAATTTTCGCCCGACGGGAAAGAGGTTTTCTATCTGGAACAAGGGCGCATTCAGACCGTATCGCTGGATAAGCGTGAGCCCAAACCGCTGAGCGTAACAGCCGAACAGGACATTGATTTCTCCACGGAGAAGCTGCAACTATTCAGCCAAGCGTGGGATGTACAAAACAAAGGGTTTTACGATCCTGAGTTTCATGGCGTAAACTGGCAGGACGTTCGCAAGACGTACGAACCTCTGGCGGCTGGTGCCCGTACGCCCGATGAATTACGTCGACTGTTGAACCTAATGGTTGGCGAACTGAATGCCTCGCACTCGGGTGTCGGTGCTCCCGCTGGTTCAGCGGATATTTCGACGGGGCGGCTGGGACTGCGCTTCGACCGGGTTACGTATGAGAACACCGGCAAACTGCTGATCACCGAAGTCATCGCCCTGAGTCCAGCCGCCATTGTCGGTACGATTAAACCGGGCGATTATCTTGTCTCGATTGAAGGCGTGTCGACTGATGAGAAAACGAATCTGGATCAACTGCTGAGTAATAAGATCAACCGGCGCGTAACGCTGGGTATTGCGTCATCACCTACGGCCAAAGCCACGGACGTAAACGTATCGCCAGTCAATTTAGCTACGGAGAAAGGTCTGTTGTACAAACAATGGGTGCAGCAACAGCGCGAGTACGTGAACAAAGCCAGCAAAGGCCGGCTAGGTTACGTGCACATGTTCGATATGTCGGCCGAGTCGCTGAATCAGCTTTACCTGGACCTCGATGCCGATAATCACGCCCGCGAAGGTGTCGTTATTGATGTACGGAACAACAATGGCGGGTTTGTGAACGCTTACGCCATCGATGTATTCGCCCGAAAAGGTTACCTAACCATGACCTCCCGCGGTTTACCAGCGGCCCCAGCGCGAACCCAACTGGGCCAGCGAGCGCTCGAAACGCCAACAATTCTGGTGACGAATCAGCACTCACTATCCGATGCTGAAGATTTCACGGAAGGCTACCGGACCCTGAAACTGGGTAAAGTAGTCGGTGAATCCACGGCGGGCTGGATTATCTTTACGTCAGCCGCTCAGCTAATCGACGGATCGACCATCCGGCTCCCATTTTCCCGCATCACCGATAACACGGGCAAGAATATGGAGCTGGCTCCTCGTTCGGTCGATATTCCTGTATCGCGCCCAATTGGGGAGAGCTACACCGACAAAAACAGTCAGTTGGACGTAGCAGTCAGCGAATTGCTGAAAGAATTAGAAGTTACGAAAGCCAATAAGACATCGACTGGTAAATAAGAAAATGGGCGCTCTCAGAATTAGTTGAGGGCGCCCGCTGCTTTTTCAAGTATCTTATCTAATCGTGTAGTTACGCTTCCAACTCCATCTTCAGGAATTTGCCCGTATAGCTTCCTTTCACTTCAGCTACTTTTTCGGGGGAGCCTTCGGCGATAATCTGACCACCTTTGTTGCCGCCTTCTGGCCCCAGGTCGATCAGGTGATCGGAGACTTTGATGACGTCCAGGTTATGCTCAATAATCAGGACGGTGTTGCCTTTGTTGGTCAGTTTATTCAATACGTCGAGCAGGTGCGCGATGTCCTGGAAATGCAATCCCGTTGTCGGTTCATCGAGGATGTAGAGCGTTTTGCCTGTGTCTTTCTTCGATAGCTCTTCGGCCAGTTTGACACGTTGTGCTTCACCCCCGGAGAGGGTTGTTGCATGTTGCCCAAGCGTAATGTAGCCCAGTCCCACATCATTTAGCGTTGTTACTTTGCGCAGAATCTTGGGTTGGCTGGCAAAGAACTCCAGTGCCTGCTCAACAGTCATATCCAGTATATCGGCGATAGATTTACCTTTGAACCGAACCTCCAGCGTTTCGCGGTTGAAACGTTTGCCTTTGCAGGTTTCGCACATGACATGCACGTCCGGCAAAAACTCCATTTCAATCTTTTTCATGCCCGCGCCTTCGCAGTCTTCGCAGCGGCCACCTTTGACGTTGAACGAGAATCGCCCCGGTTTGTAACCCCGTATTTTTGATTCGGGCAATTCGGCGAAAAGCGTCCGGATTTCCGAGAACATACCCGTGTACGTCGCCGGGTTCGAGCGGGGCGTCCGGCCGATGGGCGACTGGTCTACTTCGATTACTTTGTCAATATGTTCTAATCCTTCAACCGTTTTGAACGGTAATGGCTCGCGCTTCGATTTGTAAAAATGCCGGTTCAGAACCGGAAACAGCGTTTCGTGAATCAAGGACGACTTACCGCTGCCCGACACGCCCGTAATGGTCACCATTCGGCCGAGGGGCAACCGTAATGTTACGTTCTTTAGATTGTGGCCCGTCGCGTTTTTGATGACGATGAATTTGCCGTTGCCTTTCCGGCGTTCGGTGGGTACCTCAATCTTACGTCGACCGCTAAGATAAGAAGCCGTCGTGCTGCCGTTTTTCAGAAACTCTTCGGGCGTACCGATACCCACGACCTGACCACCATGTCGGCCCGCGCCGGGGCCAATATCCAGGATGAAGTCCGATTCGAGCATCATGTCTTTGTCGTGCTCAACGACCAGTACTGTGTTGCCCAGATCGCGCAGGTTCTTCAGCGAATCGATCAGCTTTACGTTGTCGCGCTGATGCAGCCCGATACTGGGCTCATCCATGATGTAGAGGACACCAACGAGTTGGGTCCCGATCTGAGTAGCCAGTCGGATGCGCTGCGCTTCACCGCCCGAAAGCGTACGTAACGATCGGTCAAGCGTTAAGTAATCTAAGCCGATATCGATTAGAAAACCGATACGTTTCCGGATTTCTTTTAGAATCTCTTTGGCAATAACATTCTGGCGATTGCTCAGGCGATTTTCCAGGCCATCGAACCAGGCGGTCAGTTCCGAAATGTCCATGCGGGCCAGTTCGGAGATGTTTTTCTGGTCGATCCGGAAATAAAGCGATTCCTTACGTAGTCGGGCACCGTGACACTCTGGGCAGGTCTTGACGACCATGAAGTCTTTCAGCCACTCCTGAATTTTGTCGGTGCTGTTTTCCTGCTGCCGTTTCAAAAAGCTAATGATGCCTTCAAAGCGGGGCGCGGGCGTTTCTGCTTTCCCTTTCTTTGGCGCGACTTCCTCTTCCTCATCAGCCCCGTATAGCAGTACTTTCAATACGGCCTCCGGGTATTTGGCAACGGGCGTACTGAGATTTAGCTTATTCCGTTTGAGCAGCGATTCAATCTCCCGGAAAATCCACAGTTCACGGTATTCTCCCAGCGGAGCGATGGCGCCCCGACTAACGCTCAGCGATTTATCCGGAATAACGGATTCTTCCGTAATTTCTTCGATTACTCCCAGCCCGTTACAGACTGGACAAGCACCGTAGGGCGAGTTGAAGGAAAACGAGTTCGGCGATGGCTCGTCATAACTAATGCCCGACTCTGGGTCCATCAAGTTCTGGGAGAAATAAACCAGCGACCCGGTACCGTCAAGCATTTGCATGGCTCCCTTTCCCTGTTTGAGTGCCGTCTGTACCGACTGGCTCAGGCGGTAGCGATCTTCGGGCTTGGGGACAATCCGGTCAATTACAATCTCAATATCGTGAATCTTGTACCGGTCGAGCTGCATCTTCGGCACGATTTCCTGTACCGTACCGTCGACGCGCACTTTGGTGTAACCCATCTTGGCGATCTGCACGAACAGTTCACGATAGTGCCCTTTCCGGCCTTTGATAACGGGGGCTAACAGCGTCAGCTTCTGACCAGCGTAGTGTTCCAGGATCGTATCAATGATCTGGTCCTGCGACTGGCGCTCCATTTTACGCCCCGTTACGTACGAAAACGCTTCGCCAGCGCGGGCGTAGAGCAGGCGCAGAAAGTCGTAAATTTCCGTCGTCGTACCAACCGTCGAGCGGGGGTTTTTCGACGTAGTTTTCTGCTCGATGGAGATAACCGGACTTAGCCCATTTATCTTGTCCACGTCGGGGCGCTCCATATTGCCGATGAACGAACGGGCGTAGGCCGAGAAGCTTTCCAGATAGCGCCGTTGGCCTTCGGCGTAGATGGTATCGAATGCCAGCGATGATTTGCCGCTGCCACTAATACCGGTTACAACCACCAGCTTATTGCGGGGGATCGTAACGTCAATGTCTTTCAGGTTATGTTCACGGGCTCCCAGCACTTCAATATGCTCGTAGCCCGTCAGGTCAATATCAGATAATCCGGCCTGGTGTCCGGTTGCTTTTTCGTCGATCACGTTGTCGTTGGTTCAGCCTATCGTTGAGGTCGGCTTATTCTAGAAAACAACGTAAAACAGGCGGGGGGAGTTTCCGGTAAGTGGTTGGATTTGATGGGTTGGTACGGTTGTTAATTTGTTTGATTAGCCGGGGCATACTCTAGAGAACGAGCCGTTTTTTGCATTAGCTCAAAAACGCTGAACTATTTCAAGAACTTAATAGTAAGTATCTATTTTAAGTAACTGATTAATTGTAAGTTACAAGGGTGAGTTATTAGTAATAAATGGGTTGTGCCGATTAATCAACTTGGATAAGCGGCCAGAACGCCTAAATTTGTTAACTCGATTTCGCTTGCTTTCAGACCCGTCATCTTTTGCGTTGGCCGGGTCTTCATCGTATAAAATACAGCCACATTATGTTACAGAATGAAGTAGTTGAGCCGATTCTACAGGAAGATAAAGGCCGCTTTGTGTTGTTCCCAATTCAGCACTGGGATATCTGGGAATACTATAAAACGCATGAAGCGTCGTTTTGGACGGCCGAAGAGATTGACCTCGGTCAGGACCTGAAAGACTGGGCTAGCCTGAACGACGGCGAACGGCATTTCATTTCGCACGTATTGGCGTTCTTTGCCGCATCGGATGGGATCGTCAACGAAAATCTGGCCGTTAACTTCCTTTCGGAGGTACAGTACGCCGAAGCCAAGTGCTTCTACGGATTTCAGGTGATGATGGAGAATATACACTCCGAAACCTACTCGCTGCTGATCGATACGTATATCAAAGACCCGGTAGAGAAAGATCGGCTGTTGAACGCTATTGACACGATTCCTTGTGTACAGAAAAAGGCGGAGTGGGCGCTGCGCTGGATCGATAATGGTACGTTTGCTGAGCGGCTGATTGCATTTGCTGCTGTAGAAGGTATCTTCTTCTCGGGCTCGTTCTGCTCGATCTTCTGGCTCAAAAAGCGTGGATTGATGCCGGGTCTGACCTTCTCAAACGAGCTGATTTCGCGCGATGAAGGTCTGCATCGTGATTTTGCGTGTATGCTCTACACCGATCACATCAAGAACAAAATGCCGGAGTCGCAGATTTACGACATCATACGTAATGCGGTGGAGATTGAGCAGGAGTTTGTGTCCGATGCGCTTCCTGTATCACTCATTGGCATGAACGCCGAATTGATGAAGCAGTACATTGCTTTCGTCGCCGATCACCTGCTGGTAACCCTGGGCCTGCGGAAGTTATACAACGTAGCAAACCCTTTCGATTTCATGGATATGATCTCGCTGCAGGGTAAGACGAACTTCTTCGAAAAGCGCGTGGGTGAATACCAGCGTGGTGAGGTCATGTCAAAATTCCGGTCTATGAAAGCACAGGCGCAGCAGCCTCAGGGCGCTGAGCAGACGACCGTGCCGGTAGCGGAAGAACCGAAAGGATTTACTATGGATGCTGATTTCTAAGTCGACTTAGAAGTGAGTTTTCTCAAACCAGGAAGGCCCTGCGCGAACAGTGTTCAGCAGGGCCTTCCTGGTTTTTTCTTACACTAAAAGAAATAAAGAGTTAACGTTTATACGTCATCGATAGCCAGCCTTAGTGGCCGTAGAAGTTACCGTTGTCGCTCGTAGATGCTGGTCATATCATCGCGAAAGATCCGTTTGTAAGCACCTATCTGATCCGGAGCGTCAAGCGGAATGACATAGCTGGCCGTCTTATACCCATCGCTTACTACATACTTGGCATTCTCCTGATCCGCCAGCCGAAAAAATTCTTCCAACGAAGCGTTTTTATGCTTCGTTGCGTAATAGCTCAATCCGTGAATCCGATAGTTGTCCATCTGACCAAAGAAAAAGCTGATGGGGGCTATGATCCTGGTTTGCCGATCAGGCATGTGCTGAGCCAGCGCATCGTTGTAGGCAGGAACGTAACGAGTCGTGTAGTTCTCTTCCAGTACCTTTCCGATGCTGAACAACGCAAAGCCGTAATAAACGATCAACATGCCCACGCCGACTCGTTGTTGCCAGATCGGACGGGCTGGCAGGTAAACGGTCAAGCACTGGGAAGCCAAGAGAATTAACCAGGGGACAAAAAGAATATAATAGAAGTCAAAATTACTCTTCGTTAACAGCCAGAACGAAACGACGAGTAGCGTCAAGTACAGGGGGACAGGCTGAGAAAGTGATATTTCTCGTCGGAAAGCAAGTATGCATAGAAGTACCAAAACGCTCAAGGGAACTTCACCGTGACTATGAAAAAATAGTTGGTGGTAGTTAAGCATTACGTGTAGCTTATCAATCAGCTTAAAATTGGATTGCGTAGCTGGGTCATTGATAAACTGATCGAGCATAAAGCCAAACTGATTGTCAGCCAGCGCATCAAGACCATATATGCCCAGGGCAAGGACACCGAATAAACTGAACCAGATTACGGGTCGCCAATTGGTTTTTACCAATAGCCAACCTACCCCTGCAACTAGATAAATAATTCCGTTCAAGTGGGTCAGCGCTGCCAAACCCGCCAGGCAGCCGGCGAGTAGTAGGTTCGGTGGTTTGTTATTTGGTCTGTCTAGGGCCAGATAGGAGCCTAGCCCCAACAGCATACACATAATCTCAGGCCGATTGATGGAAAAGTACCGGATGATTACTCCACAGCCGAAATAGAGGATAACAGCCAGCAACTGCTGTTTTTTCGACGTTCGCTGATTGTAAACCCAGATCAGGTAACCGGCGGCAAGAGCACACAATGTCGTAAGAATCTTGCTGGCGGGCAGCGAAAAGCCGATTAGTTTCATAACCAAGGCGCCCGCGTAAATAAACAGTTTGTGGAAAACGTAGATCCGGTCTTCCCACCCATTCAGCCCTCGAAATAATTCGGAGCGAACCCATCCGTCTTGCACCAGCCAGTAGGACTGTTCGGCAAACCAGGCATCGTCAAAATGTTCAGCTCGGTGGTAGCAGGTAAACAGGAGCGCAACTAGCAGGATAAAAAAAGCAATGGTAAACGGCTTTAACGAAGAGGGAAGAAAGGACATCAACGTAACGGTTGGGTGAATATGGGCTCTCTGAAACGGAACACCTTAGACACGCTGGTACAATTTCCAGTAGTCGGCTGCAACGGAAGCCCAGCTAAATTTCTGGCTCTGCGCCCGTAGGCGATCCGGCATTGTAGGATCGTTCTTGTAGGCAGCTATACCAGACCGGAACGTATCGACAACGGTGTCCGGAGTAAAATCGGGGAAATAAAAGGCTTCATTGCCCCCCACTTCGGGCAGGCTCGTCAGGGGCGATGAGAAGACGGGTTTCCCGAATGACATGGCTTCGATTACCGGAATTCCAAACCCTTCGAGCCGGGAGGGAAACATGAACGCGTCGCAGTTGGCGTATAACCACCACTTGGTTGCTTCATCGACAGGGCCAGGGAGGACCACCCGGTCCGCAACGCCCAGTTGGTTTGCCTGCTCCCGGATACGTTGGCTGTAAGCGGGTTTGTCGGGACCAGCCAGCACCAATTGGTAGTCAGGAAAAGCTTTCAGGATCGGTAGCAGCGTATGGACGTTCTTGTACGGTTGCAGCATACCGATGAAGAACAAAAACGGTTTATTGGGCTTGACGGATGGAACTTGGTCGGGTAGGGCGTCGGGCGTATTGACTCCGCAATAAATTACGTCGACGGGGGTTGTTGGTGGTACCACTAACTGTTGTTTAACGTCCTCAGCTACGTAAGCCGAAATGGTCGTTATGGCCGTTGCCTGGTCAATAGCCTGCTGATAACGACGTTTTTGCTTAGCTTTCCTAGCCGCCGAATAATCCGGCATGGACAGGTAGTTTAAATCCAGAATCGTATAGATCAGCTTGCTCTTGCGCTGAGGCAAAAAACGCGATCCCTGATACAACGAGTGCCACACATCGAACGTCCAGGGGTGAATCATCCGACGCCAGCGACTGGCTACAATGTACTTCGCCCGTGGACCAAAAACACCGACCAGATTCTTGGGGACTAGAAAAGTCAACTCCCAGCCGGGCGGTTGCTGCCGAACCAGCTCATGGCCCAGATTCAGACAAACCTGACCTAATCCACTGGTAAGGTTGGACATCCGTTCTGTGTCAAGAAAAAGGCTGGGCATACGGTCGGTGGGAAAATGAACCGTAAAATTGGCTAAAAAAGGGCAGTTTCAGAAACTAGCTTCTTCGTTACCCAGTACCGAAAAAATCAGGTCTGACTCGTACCCTTTGCTGAGGGCGTACCGTACGAGCTTTTGTTTAATCACCAGCGGATTATCGTCGCGCAGGCTCCGTCGCTTTTTATCGAGCAAATCGGCAAGTGTTGTTCGATAGTCATCAGACGCAATTTCTTTCATGGCCTGATCGAGGTTGTGGCCCGTGATGCCACGCTGCTGCAGGTGCTGTTTAATTTTCCGTTTTCCCCAGCCTTTAACCCTGAATTTGCCACCAGCAAAGCTTTTGGCAAACCGCTCTTCGTTCAGATAATTCTGCTGAATCAGCTCGGCAATAACTTCTTCGGCATCATCGGACACTACCCCCCAATCCTTTAGTCGGTCGCGAACTTCCTGCTGCGTACGCTCCTGGTAGGCGCAGAACATAGCGGCTTTGCGCAGAGCATCTTTTAGATAGTCAGTCATGATACCAGAAGAACAAAAAAAGCGCCTGTTTACTTCCCTTGCTTATGGCTTCAGCAGATTTTCCAGCGCCAGATGCAGGTCTGCGTATTGGTACTGGAAATTCGTTTCGTCAGCGATCCGTTTGTTCAGGACGTAGTTGCCGCCCGTTACGGTGGTTGCCATCTCACCGAACATCAGTTTGATGGCGAAAGCTGGAATGTTGGGCAGAATCAGCGGACGATGCAGGACGTTGGCAATCGCATGCGTCAACGACTCATTGGTTACCGGGCCTGGTGCTACACCATTGTAAACGCCTTGCCACGACTCATCCTGAATCGCCTGGATATAGATACGGCATAGATCATCGAGGTGAATCCAGGAAATGTACTGCTGCCCGGAAGCCAGCGGAGCGCCCGCTCCCAGCCGGATGGGTTGGGCGAGTTTGGGTAACGCACCGCCGTCCGGAGCGAGTACTACGCCCGTCCGAATTTTTACCGTTCGGATACCGAGGGCCGCGACCTGATCTTCGGATCGCTCCCAGGCACGCGTAACCTGTGCCAGGAAATCAGAGCCACCGGAACTAGTTTCATTCAAGGGACGATCGCCGGTATCGCTGCCGTAATAGCCGATGGCCGAAGAAGCAACGAACGATTTTACCTGGTGCGAATTTTTGGCCAGCGCCTGCGCCAGCAGTTCCGTAGACTGCGTGCGGCTGTTGAGGATTTCGTCTTTTCGCTTGTCGGTCCAGCGCTCGTCGGCCACGCCCGCTCCGGCAAGATGAACGATGTGATCCGCCGTCATGATTGCCTGTGGATCAAGGTGCCCTTTCTTGATGTCCCATTGGTAGACCTTGACGTTTGGCATGGATTCTAGCGATCGACTGAGGTAACTGACCTGGTATCCTTGCTGCTGCAACAGCTGAGTCAGGCGACGGCCAATAACGCCTGTGCCGCCAGTGATAAGAATAGTCTGTTTCATCCGGTGAGTCTGTAAATAGTACTATCTACATAACCGACCAAGATGCATTGGGTTTGCCAAAACAGGAGGCTTATACGATAAGAGAGAAGCGATCAGAAATTAAATAGCTGTAAGTCAACAATGAAATTACTTTACGCTCGCCACTCTTTCGGTAAGCCAAGTTGGCGGGCGTATTGGGCTGGCGCGGCATAATTGACCCAGCTCAGTAGTTTGTTGATATCATCAGCGAATTCGATGTGGTAATCAGGATCGAGTTTCGCCACTTTTTTGAGCGCCTGCTCCGCGCGTTTGGCAATATACTCGGCAGCTTTGTCGGTCCGGGAGTTATATTTCTGCAGCAGGTGCGCGTTGTGGTCGTAGAACGTATTGAGCATGTACAACATCAGCTCCACCTCACCGTATTTGTCCTTCGTTACCTTCAGGTGACGTGTAATGTAGCCACTAACGGTGCGCATGTCCATCATGACCCACCCCGCCGAATCCTGGCCCAGATTCGCCGTCCGGCGGATAAATTGCCGGATCAGCTCACGTCGTTCTTCGACCGTACTGCCTTCTTCGACCAGCTCGAACTGAAGTTTCTCGGTTAGGGTCGCGTCTTTGGCAACCAGACGTAAAAGAAGTTTGTCTTTCTCGCCAACCGGCATCCGCACAATGGCTTTCTTGAGTTCAGGGTCGAGCGTGGGCATGGGCAAAGATAGGAGAAAAGGAGGAATAGGAGAAAAGGGCGAATATGGGAAGAAATGAAGAAAACGCGTCAGTAATTCGCTCCGCTTCGGCGGTCCGGACGATTCACTAAATCATAAATTAGAGCGATTCACGAACAATCAAATGGCAGACAAAAGTATCGTATAGATCGCTTGAGAGTATAGAAACAAGAAAGCTATTTGCGGCAATTAGCAAGCAATAGTAATTGATGCCTGTAGAGGAGCATACTTACAAAATATCAAAATTATTATTGCTTGAAAAATATACTATTTAGTATATTTGCGGACTGACTAGCAATTCATGCCATGCTGACGAAAGCTGAAAGGACAAAGCAGTTTATCTTGGAAACGGCGGTTCCCCTGTATAATACGAAGGGAATCGCTGGGGTGAGTATAGACGATGTGCTTACTGCCACAAAGCTGACAAAAGGCTGCCTGTATGGTCATTTTCAGAGTAAGGAAGATCTCTCTGAGCAGGTCATTGATTTGGCACTGCGTAAAACTACCGACCGAATGCGCCAGGCTATTTACAACGCCAAAACGGCAAAAGCGAAGGTGTTTGCCTTTCTGGATTTTTACAAAGATCCAATGCAGACCTTTATTCCAGGTGGGTGCCCTATTTTTAATACGGCTGTCGAAGCTGATGATAGCTACCCAATTATCAAACAAAAGGTGGCCGCTTTAATCAGAATCGGTCAGCAGGAGCTTACGCAGGTGCTGGAAGCCGGTATTCAAAACGGTGAATTCTCGACTAATCTGGACCCAAAGGCCTTTGCCTTTAAAATCGTGGCCGCAGTAGAGGGCGGGCTTATCATGTGCAGGATCCTGGAATCTGTAGAGCCAATGCAGACATTGATTAAAAGCCTGAAATCGGAACTGACCCAGTACAAACCTTAATTTTTTTTGTCAAAAAATAGACCATTTGGTCTAAAATGAGCTAATAAAATGACGCACATTAATTACCCAACCATTGATTAAACCACCATTTTTAACGAATCGAAAACCATGAAAACGACAGGGAATACCGTATTTATCAGCGGAGGCAGTGCAGGCATCGGGCTGGCGATTGCCAAAAGACTGAGCGCAGCAGGCAACAAAGTTATCATCAATGGGCGCAGTGCCGAACGGCTGCAAAAAGCCCTGGGCGAGCTGGAATGTGCGGTAGCCATTCAGGGCGATCTGTCGCTGGAAGCGGACCGGGTCCGGATCGTCCGTGAACTGGCCGAACAGCACCCGGACGTCAATATCGTTGTCAACAATGCGGGGACTGCGTTTATGAACGACCTGAGCGACAGCACCAATAACGCGACCGAAAAAGCTTACCAGGAGATCAATACAAATTACCTGAGCATCATTGATTTTACGGCCAAAGTACTGCCCCAGTTACTGAAACAGGAGGCTGCAGCCATCGTCAACGTAACGTCCATCGCGGTTTTCCGGGGTAACAAATACCTGCCGACGTACTCGGCCAGCAAGGCCGCTCTGCACAGCTACACCCAGGGCCTGCGCGATACGTTTGCCAACAATGATAAACTGAACGTCTACGAAGTATATCCGCCCCTGGTCAATACGGAGTTTTCGGCCGAGATAGGGGGCGCCAACGGCATTCCGGCTTCGGAAGTAGCCGACGAACTGTTTCTGGCGCTGGCTACCGACCAGTTTGAGGTGCCGGTTGGCGATGCTAAACGATTCCATCAGTTAGCCGAGTCGCTTTCAGCCAGCAGCCATTGAGAACAGTATACCAGCCATTCTCTACAATTAGAATTCACTAAAGCGCGGCCATGACAACTCACCAGTCAACCTACACGACGGTACCGACCCAGTTCGTTACCGCTGCCAATGGCATTACGTTCGCCTATCGCCGGCTTGGTCAGTAGAAGGACCAAAAAACGTCCTCACAAAAAAGCAATTACCATGAAAGCATTCATGATTAACAAATACGACAAGGCGGGGGGCATGCAGCTCACAGACGTACCCGAGCCCGTAGTCAATGACACGGATGTGCTGGTAGCCATTCATGCGGCCGGGCTAAACCTGCTGGACACCAAAATAAAAGCCGGCGAGTTCAAGCTGATTTTACCCTACAAACTCCCCCTGATCATGGGCCACGACGTAGCGGGGGTCGTTACCCAGGTGGGCAAACGGGTGAAAAAATTCAAGATTGGCGATGAAGTGTACGCCCGTCCAGCCGACGGCCGGATCGGCACTTTCGCCGAATGCATTGCCATCGATGAAAACGACGTAGCCCTTAAGCCCAAAAATATTTCGATGGTGGAAGCAGCTTCTCTGCCGCTGGTGTCGCTGACCGCCTGGCAATCGCTGGTGGAACTAGCTCACCTGAAAAAAGGGCAGAGCGTGTTCATTCAGGCGGGTTCCGGTGGGGTTGGTACCGTCGCCATTCAGCTTGCCAAACACCTGGGGGCCACCGTCGCTACCACTGCCGGAGCCGCCAGTTTCGACGCCCTGAAAAAGCTGGGTGCCGATGTACAGATCGATTACAAGACCCAGGATTTTGAAACGATCCTGGCCGACTACGACGTCGTGTTGAACAGCCAGGACACAAAAACCCTCGAAAAATCGCTGAACGTAGTGAAACCCGGTGGTACGATCATCTCCATTTCGGGCCCGCCCACGGGTGATCTGGCGGATCAGAAAAACGCGCCCTGGTTCGTAAAAATCGTGCTGAACTTACTGAGCATGGGCATCCGGCGAAAAGCCCAAAAGCGGAACATTACTTATCAGTTCCTGTTCATGCGGGCCAGTGGCCAACAACTGACCGAAATTAGTAAACTGGTGGAAGCGGGTATCATCAAACCCGTCGTAGACAAGATTTATCCGTTTGAGCAAGCCAACGACGCCCTGGTTTACGTGGAAAGTGGCCGGGCCAAAGGAAAAGTAGTCATCAGCATCAACTAACTCACTCATTAAAACGCCAGTAGTATAAAGCAGGTATAATGCCTGAAAGCAGTTTGATGCTATCAAAACGGCTTTAAGCCGAATAATCAGTCTCATAGCTGATGACTTGCCCGCCGACGAACTAATGGTTGGCCTGGCAACCGGCATCTGGAGCATTGTAAGCCTGAGAGCAGGCGAAAACCATAACAAACCGCCAGAATTTTTTTATACCGAGATTATACCGTTTGAGTGTGGTTCAGATCAGTGAAAAATGGACACTTAGTGCCGCCGTTAAACCCCCACCATATCGCTTTCGTCAGCGCGGATTTTGTCTTCGATATAGGCGATAATATCGGCGGCAATGTCCAGGCCGGTGGCCGTTTCGATGCCTTCCAGGCCGGGCGATGAATTGACTTCGAGCACCAGCGGGCCCCGGTCGGAGGGAAGCATGTCGACACCCGCGACTTTCAGGCCGAGTGCGCGGGCGGCTTCGATGGCTGTCTGCTCTTCGTCCGCGGTCAACGTAACGGGAGCCGCGTTGCCGCCCCGGTGAATGTTGGACCGAAACTCGCCGTCGATGCCCTGCCGTTTCATGGCCCCGACTACACGGCCACCGACGACAAACGCGCGGAGATCGGAGCCCTTGGCTTCCGCAATAAACTCTTGGACCAGTACGTGTTTCTTCAGTCCGTAAAAAGCTTCAATGGTTGACTTGGCGGCTTTACTGGTTTCGGCCAATACAACACCGATTCCCTGGGTCCCTTCGAGTAACTTGATGACGACAGGCGGCCCACCCACCAGCTCGATCAGCCGCGTTACGTTGCCGTTTTTTGGGTGATTGGCAAAGACCGTTTTGGGTAATTCGACACCCGCTTTGGACAGAACCTGCAAGCTCCGCAGCTTATTCCGCGACCGACTGATGGCCTGCGATTTGGCTGTGGTAAAGACCTTCATCATCTCAAACTGGCGTACAATCGCGCAGCCGTAGTCGGTTACTGATGCACCAATACGAGGAATGATCGCATCTACGGAGGTGAGCTCCTGACCTTCGTACAATACCGAAGGTTTACCGCCCTCGATCATCACCTGGCAGTTAAGATGGTTCAACACAATGGCTTCGTGATTCCGCTGTTGAGCGGCTTCGAGTAGCCGACGGGTCGAATATAATGTCGGATTAGTCGACAGGATGGCGATACGCATCTGGAAAAGATTAGTCAGAGGTCCGTCATTAGGCCGACGGGCCATCGGTTGAGTTTGTCGAAGAATTTTTTTGTTGCGGGCGGTTCTGCTGTTTGGCCGCGTAGGAAAGGTTTTTCTGAGCCACGTCGACCACAAAACGGTTGCGTAACAGCCGACGGCCCAGTAACACCGGAAAGCGAAGCTGTTGCCGATCGGCCAGAGAAAATTCGGTTTGAATAATTTCGCCGAATAGAACAAGGCGCAACTCGATGACGTACCGCAATTCGGCCACGCCGAATGAGTTACGGATCATTCGCTGGCTATACTGATTACGGGTAAACGGACGAGAGACCTGTCCGTGCTGATCAATAGTTCGGAAATGCAGGATCGAGTGCGTTTCTGACGGAACAAGCCATACGTCGTGGCAGTGTAGCGCCGAAGTCAGCGCTCCCGTATCAATTTTAGCCGGCACGTCGGTCAGGCCCAGATCAGGGAAGTCGATCCGATCAGTCATACCGATAAGCCGGTTGGGTAAAAAATCGCGGGCTGTCATACCGGTCAGGAACGAATCAATCGGCTAAACGTCAGTGACATATCCAGCATCAGCATTTTGGCGCGGGCGTTCCGTTCGAGGTGATACAGAGCCTCGTTCAGATCGGATACAATTCGCTCGATGTGCTGAATGGTCAATACTTTGGCGAAGTTCTTCACAAACGCCAGTTCGTCGTCGGGTAGCCGTAACAAAGCACTGGCCCCCTGCTGCCACAAAAACAGATCGCGGTATAAACGAAGGCTATATTCGAGCACCCCTTTCTGTTTTTCCTTGCTGAATGCATCAAACTGGTCGGCCTGCTTGACAAGCATAATCAGATCCTGCCGGTAGCAGGTACGCATCCACTCGGCAAACCAGGTATGGGTGTACGAGCTTTCGATTCCGCCGGCTTCCGATCGGCTACGTTGCAGGGCCTCCGATAGGTCGCCGTCGGCTAGGTACGCCAGTCGCCGGGCGGTGGTTTCGTCCAGATTCTGGTGCTGCCGCAGGTAGGTAGCTACCTCTTCGTCGGAGAAAGCTGAAACGGCCACGCGCTGCGTCCGGGACAAAATCGTGATCAAAAGTTTATCCGACTGATTTGTTACCAGCAGAAATAAGGTTTGGGCGGGGGGCTCTTCCAATACCTTCAGCAGGGCATTGGCCGACGTAACGTTCATCAGTTCCGGCAACCAGATCAGCATGATCTTGTATGCCCCCTCGTACGATTTTAGCGACAGTTTCTGTAAGATATTCCGGGCTTCCTCGGCCGAAATGTTGCCCTGCTTGTTATCAGCGCCAACCGTTTCGAGCCATTCTGACAACGTTCGATAAGGCTGGTCGAGCAGGAATTTACGCCAGTCGGCCAGGTAGGCTTCGGAGGTTTTGCCTTTCGCCATGTTCGCCACCGGGAACACCATGTGCAGGTCAGGATGGACGAGCTTCTGCATCTTGACGCAGGACGCGCACCGCCCGCAAGCATCGTCAGCCAAACCGTCAGACCGCTGTTTATCCTCGCAGTTGACGTACTGAGCCAGGGCTAGCGCCAAAGCCAGGTTAGCGCTCCCTTGCGGACCATCGAACAACAGCGCGTGGGCGAGGTGGTTTGTCTGGACCGCTCGCAGCAGCAACTGTTTGGTATCGTCCTGACCAATAATTTCGTTGAAAAGCATATTGGCTGACGGTTAACGATGAGATTGCGGATGGTCGGCAATCGTACGTAGAATCGATTCTTCGACGCCATCGAACGACTTTCCGCGCCGGGCGAAAGCCTCGCGGGCGACCTGTAGTGCCTTGTCGATCCGATACGTTGTGAACCCGTCGGTAGTACCGCCCCAGGCAAACGACGGAATGAATTTCGGCTGAAAATTACCGCCGAAAACGTTGGTGCTGACACCGACCACCGTGCCCGTATTGAACATGGTGCTGATGCCCACCCGCGAAAAATCGCCCAGCATAAGGCCACAGAACATACGCCCCGTGTCTTCAAGCTGCCCCGTTACGTAGGAGTGGAGCTTGACGCTGCTGTAATCGTTCTTCAGGTTCGAGTTGTTGACGTTGGCGCCCAGGTTACACCACTCGCCAATGACCGCGTTACCCAGAAAACCGTCGTGCCCTTTGTTGCTGTAGCCAAAGAAAACGGCATTGTTGACCTCGCCACCCACTTTGCTAAACGGGCCGACGGTAGTATTAGGGCGCATCTTTCCACCCAGATTAACCGCTGATTCCTCACCCAGCGAAAACGGTCCGACAATGATGGCACCTTCGCTAACCGTTGCATTCCGGCCAATGTAGATAGGTCCCGCTTCGGCATTCAGGATGGCGGCTTTCACCGTGGCACCTTCTTCCAGAAAGATGTTCTCCGGGGCATAGCAGCGCGTAAACGGATCGGTGATGAGTTGTGATTGGCGACCGGCGGTAATCCGGGCAAAGTCGGCACGGATCTGTTCGCCGTTAGCCCCGAAAATGTCCCAAACGTGCCGGATAATCGTCAGCGGTTGGGTGAAGGGCTGAAATGAGTACGTAGTATCGTTGGCGCTTGGAACCTCGGTCAGCGTGCGTTCGGTACGTAACGCTAGCAGCATTCCATCGGGCGTAGTTAAGCCTTGATCAAACTCCAGACGATCTATAGCCTGCTGGAGTTCGGATGTTGGACACAGAGCTCCGTTAATGTATAAATTATCGACCCCGGGGAGTAGCGGAAATTTCGGTTGTAAATACGCCACCGTCAAAAACGACGGCGCAACGTTGACCGTGTCGGCCCATTTTTCGGCCACCGTCTGAATCCCTACGCGAATACCAGCTACTGGGCGGGTAAACGTAAAGGGGAGTAACGCCGTGCGCAGCGTGGGTTCGTCGAATAAAATCAGATTGGACATTTTTTTATCGATGAAAGACGAAAGATAAAAGATGGGAGCTAACAGGTCGGCCTGAGCATTAGTCTTTCTTTTTCTATCTCACCTCGTTCTTCTTGTTCTAAATAGCAAATATCCGACCTTAAATCGGAAAAGCAGAGGCTAAACCAGGGTCTGTAATGAACGTAGCATTTTCTTAACATTGGCGCTTACTTTTGTCGAAATCATTGCCCGTTTTGTTGACGCCCGACGTACTCATTAACCGGATTACCCGCTTGCAGCAGCCTGATGGTTTGTTTGCATCATACCGGAGCAACGCGACGTTGCGCTACCGGCGTTCGGATACCAACATCTTTTTTACGGTTATTACCGTCTTTACGTTGCAGCGGTTGCGGGAGTCGGTTTCGGTACCTGCTCAGCAACAGATCGACCAGATTGCCGAACGGGCCGAACGGGCGTACGGGCGGTTCCAGAATAAAGATGGTCTGAAAACGTATAACTTCTGGCCAACGCGTCCGTCGCAGCATTTTTCCAACGGCTACCTATTTCGGCATTTCGAACATTTCCGCATCCCGGACGATATTGACGACACGGCGATGGTCTACCTGACTACGGAAACGACATCGACCGAGCGTCTGTGGCTAAAGGAGAAACTAAGTCAGCACGCTAACGGGAGTCAGCCACCCCGCCTGATCCAAAATACGTATCCCGACTACCAACAGTTACGAGCCTATTCAACCTGGTTTGGCAAGAACATGCCCGTCGATTTTGACGCCTGTGCGCTGAGTAATCTGCTGTATTGGGTGTATCAGAATGATTTGCCCCGCAATCAGCACGATGCCGACGCGTTGACCTACATACGGTCGATCGTTGAAACGGGGCGGTACGTAACAGCGCCATTTCAGTGTGCTCCTCATTACGCCCGAACCTCGCTACTAATCTATCACCTGGCGAGGTTGCTCAATGCGTTTCCTATTCCAGAACTGGAAGTTAGCCGACCCCGACTGATTGTCGACGCATACGAACAATGCAATCGAACTACAAACCAGCTGGATCAGGTATTATTGACAACGGCGCTGCACTGGTTGGGTGAGAGCCCATCCCCCGTTGATCTGGCCAATATTGAACAGGCGTTTGATACGTTTCATTTCTTTATCGCGGGCATGCTGACCGCTTACGAGCAGCCTTGGTTGCGCCGATTTGCCGACCAGCGCTGGGTGCAGATGCGCTGGCAGTGCGAGGCCCATAATTGGGCGTTGCTGACCGAGTACCGGGTGCTAAGTGATAATAATGGGAGGACAAAAATTACGTAGCAACTGGTTTATTTTTGCAGACTGAATATTTCCTGAGTAGATGAACGTTATAAAAAAACTGATCTACGAATATCCTTTGCTTTAAGGTTAACGCGAGCCGCTAATTATAAACAATACTGCCACGTCAAATAGTAAATAAAGCACGGGTCAAGTATAGAATAATTTAAGCAATTAGTGTTTTTACGTCGGCTAGCAACGAGATAGATTTTACTTCATCTTTCCTACATAAAGCGATAGATTCAGGCCAGCAAAAGAACGTTTTGAATTAAGGTTACCAAAGGCGGTAACGCCGATGCCTACGTGTTTCAAGGACGTAATAAAACGAATTTCTGCTGGTACGCCTGTTGTCTTATAGCTGATAAACTCATAGTACTTGCCAGAACCCCAGAGTGGATCGGGGTCAGTATAGAGGTGTTGCCCTCGATTGTTTCCCCAGATACTGCTCAAACCAGCTGCAAACCGAAAATTTCCTGTTCTGACGCCGTACAGAAGGCCTAACTCATTGACTTTTATGCCGGGCTCAACGGCTTGCATGAACTCAGCGTTGACTGAATAACGGCCAATCAATATTGATCGGTTGTTCGCTGGTTCATAGCCCGCAGCGATCATTCCACTCAGGAATTGAGTCTTGCCAAGGCCCCCGCTTAACCAATAAGTACTTTTCTCCCGTATCTGTTGCGCCTGACCTGGATTATTACTCAGCGATGCAATTAATAAAGCGACAAAAAACGTAAAACAATTACGCATGTAATGAAAGAAAAAATATAAATATTGAAAAATAAGCCTACTTACTTTTCTAAGTGTATACCATTCATTACGAATGATGTTGCAGTGTACAAAACTATATTGAGTAATAAAAAAAGAAATCGTAATTGTTGGTAATTAATAGCTATTAGTTAATTTTTTAGAATATACTTAGTAATTATTTTTGTTGTGAATAGAGTGTATTTAATTGATAGATAGTTATTTATACGGTGTATAAAAATCTACTTTTTTAAATCATCCCCTACTCTTGGTAAAGCAGAATCTATAGTGTCAGGAGTGGAAGCAGTTGCTTCCTGTTCGGTAGTAAGAAGTTAATTACCGGGTCAAAAATCGAGCGTAATGCATTAAGCACAAACAGTACCATGCAGGTTATCTGAGTGAAACAGATCAAACCATACTAAGTGTATTACGTCTACCAAGCATCCTGCCACAAGGCGGTTAGGTAATATTGCCCAATTTGGGTAATATTACCTACACATTTGCTAGTAGTTATTCTATTTACATAGTAATTGGCTGTTGATAATCAAGAAGTTGAACAAATAATATCTTGTTGGTACATTTATTTCTGTGGCTGTGAGTTACGTAAAATATAACTAACTCGTCGCTATGCTACCTATCAACTATAAGAGGAAGGACACTCTGGATCAACTAGCTAGTCAATATAACTTGGTTGGAACACTAATCAGTGGTGCGGTTGGTCTGGTCATCGGGTTTCTCGTTGCTCCTCAGTCGGGTAAGAGATTACGCGACAAGCTGATCGGTGCTGCTAAAGACGAAAGCGACGAGCTGCGGCATCAATGGCGAAAAGGTAAATCCCAGGCAAAACAAACCTTTTCCGATGCTACGTCTGACACGAAGGCGCTTGTCAACGACGTGCAAGATGAATTCGACGCCTATACCGATAAGGCTAAAAGTAGCGCACAGGCTAGCATCGATAAGATCAGGGATATTGATAACAATCTGGTTCATTAGGTCTCGCCCGTTGTTGCCGCTTTTGTTGCCACAGAAAGGATGCCGTCCATTGTTCTGAGTGGCTATCCCGGCGCAAAGCACATCCTTTGCTTATCGCACTGTTCGTTCAGCCCCATCGGCTAAGTAATGGATACTAGTTCTGATTTCACTCAACACAACCCATCATGAAAAACACTACTAACTGGATAGGCAGCCTCCTGCTGCTTGTTTGCCTTTCTTCGTTTGTTCGCGCTCAGGATACGCTTATTGTCAGCCAACAACCTTTCGTTGCTACCCATACAGTATTCGCGGGCTTTCAAATTCCCCTGAACTACACCGCGGGGTACCAGTTCCGGTTCAGTCGGCGGGTTTCTGCGCAGATACAGGGAGGACTGATTGCCGCTCCTTTTGAACAATACACACTAAGGCTCTTAAACGGTTTTGGCCTGGATCCTAACTTGAGCCGGGTTATCGATCGTTCATTTCGACAAGGGAGCTCGGCTAGTCTGGGAGTAAGTGTGCACGCGAATTCACCCTGGTATGGCACCCTGTTTGGGCAGTATGTTCATTTTGCGGCAGGACCGATTACGCCCGCTGACGGCCTGGGGATCTATTTCAATCGAGACTTCTCCGATTTTGGGCTGCTCAACTCACCATCATTTGTTTTCAATCTGCAATCAACACTCTGGGTAGCCGGCATTCGGCTGGGACGCTCGTTTCAGTTTGGGGATTCACGCTTCGGCCTGAACACGGAGCTAGGCCTGGGGAAAGTACTAACGACACAAAACAACTTCTCTTCTAACCGACTAACCGTTGATGCACTTGGCGTCACCCAACGACTGTACAGCAGCCTAGACAATGAAATCGATTCTAAACTCCGCCAATATGGTTACTTACCTACACTCAATGTATTATTCACGTACCGCTTACGTTAACCGACGCCGTAGCATACTGATGCAACTAACGGCCACTATAGCACTTGTAGCTATCTCCCTCTTGCTTTCCCAGTGTGGTGTTAACCGACAGGTACAACAGGCCAAGCAGTTGAGCAAAAGTCGTTACGCCGTGCGCTCCGCCGACAACGTTACGGTAGCCGGTTATGACGTCAGAGAGTTCAGAGATATCCAGAAAATCGAAGATGTAAACCCACTCAAATACCCAAGAATCGCAGCGGGTTTACTTGAGCGGAACGTTCCCTTCGGCGCCAATATCAACCTGGAAATTGTTAACCCAACCAACGATACAGCGGCCATCAATCAGTTTGATTACCGATTGCTGCTAGATGGCAACGAACTGGCGATGGGAATCGTTGACCGGCGAGTAGCCGTGCCGCCGGGCGGAGGAAAAGTAGTTGTTCCCATCCCTGTAAACGCCAACGTGTATGGTCTAGTGACCAGCTCAAATACCCGACGGGCTTTCATCGATCTGGTTCGTAGCTTAGCTGGTGGTGACCAGACCTCGCCTTCTCGCATTACGTTGAAGATAAGACCGACGTTAATGCTGGGTAAAAAGGAAGTAAAATATCCCGGATACATCGATATTGACAAAGAAGTAACCCGAGATATGCTCATGCAAGCTCGCTAAACAGGGTGGCATCGAACTCCCCGACGTTATGGCTAGTACGTTTTAGTCATGTCGTCGGGGATAGCCAGGATAAAGTCGGCCAGCTGCTTGTTTTCGGCTTTAGGTTTCTCAATATCGGGCAGTTCGACCGTGGAGATGGTTACGATATTCAGGTCGGGGCGTTGCTTGTGCAGGTACCAGACAATCCCTTCGAAGTTTTTAGAGTGATAATCGCCGTTGAAATGTAACAGCGTCTGACCGGGCTTCAGATTCTGCAAAATAAAGTGCGCCATGGTCGCGTCTTTAATGGCCTGCGCCCGCGCGAAGTTGGCCGATATATCCGCGTTTCCGCCATGTGGGTTCTTGCTATCGCCTGAACCATGCCCGCCCATCATGTCAAGCATTCCTTTATAACCCGGCAGCGTCAGATCAACCGTAATGGGGAGTGGAGCTATCTGCTGCTTGGCTTCTGTGGACAACGTATCCAGAGCCGTTAGTCCCTTTCTGGCTACCAGGCTGGCGTATTTACGCGGTACGTTGGTTGCCACGAACGGCACTTTGTTGTCACGAGCCAGGTCGACGATAGGCTTGTAATCCGTGTTAAAGTTGGGCCAAAGCCGAGCCTGGGTGGCAAACTCTTTGTCGGTCGTACGGCCATCTACGTAATCTGTTAGCGCCTGCTGGTTATCGGCTTCAAACATTTCGGCCCCCATCACCAGCGCCCCTTTTTTCTCCTGTTGCAAACGTTTGGCTAATTGCAGCTCCAGCCAGTGGCCAAGAGCATTGTTGTGCAGTTCGCCAAATAGCACCACGTCGGCACCGGCGGCCTGTTGGGCGAGTTTGTTGAACGTAGTGGATTTCAGGTTGGCTGTATAAAGCTGGTAGGCTGGTTTGTCGGGCTGAAAGGCAAATCCGACAAGGCAAAGCAGAAGGAGAACCGCGCGCATGGTTGGAAAGTCGAGTACGTACCGCTGTAACCAATCCGGTTCAGCATTAGTTACCCGTTTGAGTTAAGCTGTTGAAATTACGGTATGACGCTGTTAGAAACCTTACGCCAGTTTTCATTTTTCGCGGTCGTTCCCGATCAGCAACTGCAATGGTTACTGGATCGGGCGCAGGAAGAACGTTACCCCGTCAATCACGTAATAACGAAACCTGGAGAACCCGTCGATTATCTGACGCTGATCCTGGAAGGAGTTATTGTGATTGATTCTGGCCATCCTGGGCCCGACGATGATCTCATTACTTACGGTCCTTACTCCATAATGGGATTACTGCCTTTTTCGCGGATGAAACAGTCTAGTAACCGCGTAATTGTTGAGCAGCCTGCCTATGTACTACGGCTTCATCGTGATCAGTTCCGGGACATGACGCAGACCTGTTACGAGCTGACGGAAGCTCTGGTCCAGCAAATGACAACTCGCGTTCGGGACATGACCCGGCAGACCCAGCAGGAAGATAAAATGGCTTCGCTGGGTCGGTTGTCGGCGGGGCTGGCACACGAGTTGAACAATCCTGTCTCAGCCGTTTCCCGTTCGGCTGAAACGTTACGCGACTACCGATGCGTGGCGCCGGATGTGTTCAAAGCCATGATGCGGCTGAATCTTGACGACGCGCAGGTGAACGCAATCAGTGAATTATTCCGGCAGAAAACCAGTCAGACCGACCGAAAGCCGCTGTCCATGATGGAGCGTAGCAGCCGGGAAGATGAGCTGCTGGACTGGCTTGACGATCATGGATTGAGCGACGACCAGGCCAGCGCGTCTACAGATGTAGCGGGTCCATTAGCGGAATACGACTTTACGGTCGATGAACTGGATACGCTGCTGGAGCAGGTTGGAGAAGACAACCTGTCTGGAGGAATTCGCTGGCTTGTCGACAACCTTATGACCGAGCGCCTGGTCAACGACATTGGCCAGGCGTCGGAGCGGATTGCTACGTTAGTTACGTCGATCAAGAATTATACGCACATGGACCGAAGTTCGGGGCGGGACTCCTTCCGGCTGGCTGATGGCGTCCAGAGTACGCTGACGCTGCTGGGGCACAAGCTCAAAAGCAAGCATATTCAACTGACTGTCGATATGCCGGACGATTTACCTGCTGTTTGCGGGCGTCAGGGCGAATTGAATCAGGTCTGGACTAATCTGATCGACAACGCTATCGACGCAATGGACGACGGGGGAATGCTCACGATTAGCAGTGAAGTGGATCGACGCGCCGACGGAGAAGAATTCTTACAGACAAAAATAATTGATAACGGTAGCGGCATCCCCGACGACATTCGGGATAAGCTATTCGAGCCGTTTTTCACAACGAAAGAAATTGGCAAAGGAACCGGTCTGGGACTCGATATTGTGCGGGGTATTGTCAAACAGCACAACGGATCTATTAAATTCGAATCGGAACCGGGCCGGACAGAGTTCTGTGTATGCCTGCCAACCAACTAGTCCTCTATGAAGCTCCCGATTATTTTTGCCATTGATGATGATCCGCAGGTGCTTCAGGCTATCCAGCATGACCTTCGTCAACATTACCGAAAGCAATACCGGATTCTGTGTACGGAGTCAGCGCAGGAAGCACTGGATGCTCTGCCCGATCTGGCCCGGAAGAAGGAGCAGGTTGCGTTATTCTTGTCCGATCAGCGAATGCCGGGCATGACAGGCGTCGATTTTCTGTCCAAAGCCAAAAAGCTATTTCCCAACGCTAAACGGGCGCTACTAACGGCCTATTCCGATACCGAAGCTGCCATTCGCGCGATCAACGAGGTGCAACTGGATTACTACATCGGCAAGCCCTGGAATCCACCCGAAGAAAAGCTATATCCCGTACTTGACGACCTCTTGAGTGACTGGCAATCGACATATCGGCCCAGCTACGAAGGACTACAGCTGGTTGGGTATCAGTTTTCGCCCCAGTCGCACGAATTGAAGGATTTTCTGGCGGGGAATCTGTTCCCTTACCAATGGCTCGATATTGAAAGTGATCCCAGAGGAGAGGAACTGCTCAATCAAAATAGCCTCTGTCGAGATGATCTACCCGTCGTTTCGTTTGCCGACGGGACGGTGCTGTCGCATCCGAGTCTAAGTGACCTGGGTACTAAGCTTGGGTTGCAACCCAAGGCCAAAGCAGAATTGTATGACCTGGCCATTGTTGGGGCAGGTCCCGCTGGTCTGGCAGCAGCGGTGTATGGCGGCTCAGAAGGACTCAAAACTATTCTGATCGACAAACGGGCACCGGGTGGCCAGGCCGGAACCAGCTCCCGAATCGAAAATTACCTGGGTTTTCCAAACGGCTTGAGTGGGGCCGACCTGACACGCCGGGCTATTTCGCAGGCAACGCGCTTCGGCGTTGAGTTTCTCGCTCCGCAGGAAGTGGTTTCTATTACGTCCAGTGGGCAGTACAAAACCATTAATATGGCCGACGGAAGTCAGGTGGTAGCCCGTGCAATCCTGTTGAGCACGGGGGTTTCGTACCGACAACTGGAGAACGAAAGCCTGCATAAATTCACCGGGGCGGGTGTGTATTATGGCGCGGCTACTACCGAAGCGTACGCTTTCAAAGACAAGCCGGTTTACATCGTTGGCGGTGGCAACTCGGCCGGGCAGGGGGCTATGTATCTCTCCCGCACGGCCGCCGAAGTATTTATCTGCGTGCACCGGCGCGACCTGAGCGAAACCATGTCGCAGTATTTGATCGACCAGATCGACCGGACCCCGAACATTACCGTGCTGGGCTGTACAGAAGTCGTGGAAGGCAAAGGCGATGACCACCTGGAAGAGTTGGTACTGGAAGACCTGGATAACGATACCAAACAGACTGTACAAGCAGGCGCGCTGTTCATCTTCATTGGTGCCAAACCGCTGACGGACTGGATCGAGATGGACATCATTAAAGACCCTAAAGGCTTCATTGCTACCGGTCGGGATCTGGCCAGATATGCCGACTTCAAGAAGGTCTGGCGGTACGAACGGGAACCTTACCTCCTCGAAACATGCAGCATTGGTGTATTTGCCGCGGGCGACGTACGGGCTGGGGCGATGAACCGCGTGGCGTCAGCAGTAGGCGAGGGCGCCATGGCTGTTAGCTTTGTGCACAAGTACCTGGCAGAAACGTAACAAATTGGTGATAGCCAGTTGTATATCGTCTAAACACATCTACTATGCCTTGTCCTCATCTTTCCGAATTAACGGCGGTTCAACTGCCTGATCAGCCCGCCGTCTGCGAGGAGTGCATTCAAATGGATGGTGTCTGGGTGCATCTGCGTACCTGCCAGACCTGCGGTACTACGCTCTGCTGCGATTCATCGCCGAACCAGCATGCGACGAAGCATTTTCATAAAACGGAGCATCCGGTTGTTGCCTCCGCCGAACCAAACGAGCGCTGGCTCTGGTGTTACGCCGACGAAGAAATGGCGCGGTATTGATCCCGCAATTTTACGTTACGTCAGTAAAGGCAAACCAGCACAGGTGATTGCGTAGTTTTTGGTCATCAAGAACAAGCTCGCGAATAGGATCGGGCAGTTGGGCGCGCTGCCACTGACATTCGTTGTCGGCCACTAAATCTTTTTCATCTTCGGAGACGGACGCCCGAACGGCCCTGATCGCGTAGGCTGCGGCACCCAACTCATGGGCCGCTACGTGAGCCACGGCCACTGCCTGACCGGCTGCCAGAGCCGCAAATTTAGCTGCGTCAGGCATGCCTTTAGCCGCAGCGTTGGCTGCGAAAGCCGCCTGGTGCGCCTGTTTCATGGGTATCTTCCCTTGTACCCAGGCTTGTGTCAACTCAATGGCTTGCCTTGGACGTTTGTCGTCGGGGTTGGCTTGCTCAAACAGGTGCAGTACGTGTTCGGCGCAGGCAGCAGCCCACAACGCCAGCAAATGATGGTCTGAGGCCGTTAGGGTACCACCGCGCCTGATTGTGATAAATCTGGGATCTCTTTCTTTCGGTAATATCATCGGCTGATTGCTTCGTTACGTTTGTTGGTTAGATACTTAGTTAAACAGGCTTATCTGTAGCCATTCAGGAGCAGAAATCGCTTGCTATTCGTCTTAAACTGATGGCATTCAGCGCTCCGTTTTCCATATGCGATATTACTCTATCTACTTTAAGGTAATAGTCACAACTTATTCGGTCAAAACTGGTTATATAGGGAATCCTCATTTTCTGGCCCCCTCATCTTATCGTGATTGCCGAACAAACATTGACTGACCAGTATCTGCGGGTGCGCGCCCATTCGGAAGCGATCTGCCGAGGACTGGAAACCGAAGATTACGTCGTACAGCCCGTTGTTGACGTAAGCCCCCCCAAATGGCATATTGGCCATACAACCTGGTTCTGGGAAACGTTTCTACTAATCCCAAATCTGCCTGATTACAAACCTTTTCACGAAGACTTTAGCTACGTATTCAACAGTTACTACGAAACAGTAGGCAAGCGGGTGTTGCGTACGGATCGGGGTAACCTGAGCCGTCCGACGGTGACAGGCGTGTATCAGTACCGGGCCTACGTGGATAAATACATGCAGCGTTTTCTGGACACGGTAGAACTGACCGATACGTTGCACGCCCTGATTGAATTGGGGCTGAACCATGAGCAGCAACACCAGGAACTGCTCATCACGGATATTAAATATATACTTGGCAATAATCCGCTATTACCCGCCATTGATATGCCCGTGCAGGAAAACCCGGTGCTGACATCGAGCCTGCCGGTTACGATCAGTGAAGGAGTGCACACCATCGGTTATCAGGGAAATGGGTTCTGCTTCGATAATGAGCTTGGTCCGCATAAGGTATACCTGAACGAAACGACACTGTCGGGTAATCTGGTGACTAACGCCGAATACCTGGCCTTCGTCGAAGCGGGCGGTTATCGAAATTTCCGCTACTGGCTCTCCGACGGCTGGGCGTGGGTGAATGCTAATCAGATTCAGGCGCCCTTGTACTGGCATAAAATCGAAAGCCTTTGGTACACCTACACCTTCGATGGGCTACAACGGATTAATCCCGACGCGGCTGTTACGCACATCAGCCAGTACGAAGCTGATGCATACGCCCGCTGGAAACAACAACGGCTGCCCACCGAATTTGAATGGGAAGCTGCCGCGAAAGCTGACAGCGCTTTTGCGTGGGGGACGCGCTGGGAGTGGACTAACTCGGCTTATCTACCTTATCCCGGCTTTTCCACCGCCGAAGGAGCTGTGGGCGAATACAATGGTAAATTCATGAGTGGGCAGATCATACTCCGGGGAGCATCCATTGCGACCCCCGAGGGCCATGCCCGACTAACCTATCGAAATTTCTTTCAACCTGACAAACGATGGCAGTATACGGGAATACGTTTAGTGAATCAGTAACCATTGATCCGAGGGTATATGCTACCCAGAGTGATGAGTTGGTAATGAATCTGGAGGATCAAACAGACATAGACCCCGCGCTGGCCGAAGAGGTACGTACTGGTCTACAGCAAACGCCAAAACGCTTGTCGTCGCGTTTTTTTTACGATGCTGAGGGGAGCCGGATATTTCAGGCAATCATGCACGCACCAGAATACTATCTGACGCGGTCAGAATACGAAATTCTGGATATGCAGAAGGCCGAGTTATTACGTCTATTCCAATCCGATGGACGTCCGTTTGAACTAGTAGAACTGGGCGCGGGTGATGGCTTGAAAACCAAAGTGCTCCTGTCGTATTTCGTTGAACAGGGCGTGCCGTTCACGTACGCACCAGTGGATATATCAGCCGACGCGCTGGATGGTTTAGCGGCCGATATTCGGCGGCAATGGCCCGCCATGCGGATCAACCCCCGACACGACGACTATTTTAACGCGTTAGAGCAACTATCTGCCGAGTCAAACGCCCGGCGGGTGGTACTTTTCCTCGGGTCGAACATCGGAAATTTTGCCCCTTCAGAAGCCGTTGATTTCTACCAGCAGATCAGTGATCGGCTTCGGCCCGGTGATCTGGTATTAACGGGGTTTGATTTGCAAAAGCACCCCGCAATCATCCACGCGGCCTATAACGATCGGCAGGGCCTGACACGGGCGTTCAATCTAAACCTGCTCCGGCGTTTGAACCGGGATCTCGACGCTCGTTTCGACCTGGCGTCTTTCGATCATTACGAGACTTATAATCCCGAAACGGGTGAAGCCCGAAGCTACCTGGTCAGCCAGAAAACGCAGACCGTCCGAATCAACGCGCTGGACATGAACGTACCGTTTGCTTACGGTGAGATCATTCACACTGAGATTTCGCGTAAGTTCACCCGGGCTGATATTGAAGGGCTGGCCCTGCAGACAGGATTCTCGGTAACTGGCTGGCTGACAGATTGCAAGGGGTACTTCGCTGACGTTTTGTTCGAACGTTAACTATTTATTATACAAAAACGAAAAAAGACCGGCTATAACCGGTCTTTTTTCGTTTTTAACTATAGAATAAGAGGGGTATTTGTGGCGTATCGAAAAATTAAGTTTTCGAACGGTAAACAAAAGTTACGTACAGGTAGTAATTGGCTGTAAGTCATTTGCCAGTGCGCGCCCTACCCATATATTTAATCCGCATGAATCAGTTTTCGCCTTTGTGGCTAGTCGATGACAAGCCTAACAATCATTTGATTGTGGGCGTCGCGTTACGTTCATCAAAATCGCTTATCGTGCCAACTTTTTTTCGAGATGGTGATGAAATGATGCATTCGTTGCGGCAGGTACCTCAGCTACCAAAAGTGGTGCTGTTAGATCTACACACACGGCGACTGGATGGTTTCAGAGTACTTCGCCGGTTGCGCAACCAACCCGCTTACAAAGATATTTCCGTAGTCGTATTAACTACGTCGGCTGACCAGCAGGATCGGGAAAAAGCGATGCTGATGGGAGCAACGGATTACCGCGTGAAACCAACCAGTCTGGAAACAACAAAGGGGTTGTTGAGTTGGGTAACAAACAAGTGGCTGTAACAACCTGGAAATTTTCAACGCGCCACCAGGTAATCCGTAAGCGATTTCCACTGAATTTTCTGATAGAAAAGCCAGCCCATTTCAGCAATTGCTGTATTGATCAAGGCATGGTCGCCCGCCTGTTCCCCTTCGTTATTAATCCGCTCATCACGGCCAATCTCACTGGCGATGACGGCATTTCCCTGTCTCTCTACCCGAAACGTACTGCTGGATTCCTTGCGAAAAAAGTGTCTGGTTGCTGTTTGCTGACTGTTTGGCGCCTGACTGGGATGTACCGTAAACTCAGCGATAGTAGTCTCCAGCGACAAGGACGTAACATGTACCCAGTTTTCGGGAACTGGCCCCGGCAGTACGATCTTTATGTAATCGCCCAGTTGCACCGTACTCCCTTGCTTAGGCTGCCCAGTAGCATCGTGCAGTGAAAAATCGGAAGTCAAGGCCGAGATCTCCGACCAACTATTGACGTCGAGAAGGCGCTGAACGGCCTGGCTGAATAGTTGCTGGGCCGCTGCCTCGTCGGGAAGTACTTGCTGGCTGGAATACGTCTTATGTTTTACTTCGGCGCCCTGCAAGGCCTTTGCCTCGTGGCTAAGCTGATCGTATGCCTTCTTTAGTTTCATGGTCGTCGAGCAGAGTTAATGAGCAAAAAATCAGATAAATACGCCGGAGATAGTGCCAGCTTAACGCGTTAAATTCGACAGTGTTCCTATAGCGGCTCAGCTGTTCCGTTACGGTCTTCACGGAAGATCCAATGCGTATAGGCCCGTTAGTATTCGAAAATTATCCGCACAGATGACTAAAGACAGCCGCAAACTGTCTTTAGTCATTTTAGAAAGAGAGCAGAGCCTACTATGAGCTTATCAATCAACAAATACGCTGGCATTTGTGCGCTGGCTCTACTGGTGACCAATCCCAGTTTTGGTCAGAAAGCGAAGCAAGTAGACTATTGGCTTACCGATCCCGGTAATAATGTGCTGTTTGTGCAGCAAAAACCGCTGGCATTGAGTGCCGCCAACGGGAAGTCGCCAACGATCACCGTCAATGCGGGCAAAACGTACCAGGCCATCGACGGTTTTGGCTATACGTTAACGGGCGGGAGTGCCATGCTGATTCACAAAATGGACGCCAACGCCCGGAAGCAACTTCTAAACGAGTTATTCGCTACGTCAGGGAAAAGTATTGGCGTTAGTTACCTACGGGTGAGTATTGGTGCGTCGGACCTGGACGCTGAGGTATTTTCGTATGACGATTTACCTGCTGGCGAGACTGACCCTAAGCTGACTAACTTCAGCCTTCAGCCCGATCAGGAACACCTTATTCCGGTACTGAAAGAGATTCTGGCGATCAACCCGAAACTAAAAATCTTGGGGTCTCCCTGGTCGCCACCTACCTGGATGAAGACCAACGGCAACTCGAAAGGGGGAAGTCTGAAGCCTGGATTTTACGATGCATACGCCCAATATTTCGTGAAATACATTCAGGGAATGGCAAAGGAAGGGATTCCGCTTGACGCCATTACAATTCAGAATGAACCGCTGCATCCCGGCAACAACCCCAGTCTGCTGATGCTGTCGGCTGAGCAGGCAACGTTCATCAAGAATCACCTCGGACCGGCGTTCAAAGCTGCCAAGATCAATACGAAGATCTGGCTGTACGATCATAACGCCGACCATCCCGAATACGCTACCTCCATTCTGGACGATCCGGATGCGAAGAAATACGTAGATGGTTCGGCCTTTCACCTCTACGCGGGACCCATTGACGCGCTGAGTAAAGTTCACGATGCTCATCCCGACAAGAACGTGTATTTCACCGAGCAGTGGATTGGGGCGCCGGGCAATATGAAAACCGACCTGAACTGGCACGTCAAGACGCTGATGATCGGGGCCACCCGCAACTGGAGCCGGACGGTGCTGGAATGGAATCTGGCTGCCGACCCTAACCAGAAACCGCATACGCCCGGGGGCTGCGACCGTTGTCTGGGTGCTCTGACGATTGACGGAAGCAACGTAACACGCAATCCGGCTTACTTTAACGTAGCGATTATGTCAAAATTCGTGCGGCCGGGTTCGGTGCGGATTGAATCGAATACCGGCGAGACGTTGCCTAATGTCGCTTTCAAAACTCCCGACGGCCATATTGCGCTAGTGGTGCTGAATACCAGCGAGTCTACGCAGCCATTTTCGGTGCAGCAGGGGGCAAAGCTAATCCAGGCAGCCCTGCCGGCCGGGGCAGTAGGAACATATGTTTGGTAGTGAAAAAATACGGTGGAATTACTACCATTTTTTCCCGCCAAAAGAATGTAATCCCGCATTTGCTATCTTTGAACAAATTCTCTTACGCACGATTAACCCGATTAGTTTTCAATGAAAAACGTTCCGCTTTCCCTAGCCTGTTGCGCGGGGTTGCTTGGCTTGCTGCTAGCACAATCGGCTACGGCCCAAACCCAACCCAGCAAACAAACACCTGAATCAACCGAAATCTGGGAACCTGTTCCTCCTGTAGTAACACCGGGTAACCCATCGGCCAACGCAACGGGTAACACGCCACCATCCGATGCTATTGTCCTGTTCGATGGCAAAAACACTGATCAGTGGGTAGCTATCAGAGGCTACTCTCCCGAAAACTGGGAAAAGAAAAACGAAGGCCCGCTGAAGTGGCCCGTAACCGACGGGGTGATGTACTCAACCAAAGGTTTTTCGGCCCGGTCGAAGCAGGAGTTCAACGATTTCCAGCTTCACCTAGAGTTTAAAACACCCGAGAAAGTAGAAGGAAATAGCCAGGGCCGGGGCAATAGCGGGGTGTTCCTGCAAGGCCGGTACGAATTGCAGGTACTGGACAATTACAACAACCCAACTTATGTTGACGGTATGGTTGGCTCGATCTACAAGCAGTCGATTCCATTGGCCAACCCCAGCCGTAAGCCCGGTGAATGGCAGACCTACGACGTAGTCTATCAGGCGCCTAAGTTCAACAAAGCTGGTATGATGACGGATTATGCGTACGTAACGGTTCTGCTGAACGGTATCGTGGTACAGAACCACGCAGCCATCCGCGGTACGACCGAATACATTGGTTATCCAAAAGTTCAGCCTCATGGTGCGGGTCCAATCCTGCTCCAGGATCACGGCAACCCTGTTGGCTTCCGTAACATCTGGGTACGGCCGCTGTAAATTATAAGCGTATATTCTTTGCAAAAGCCCCCGGTGTAGCGCCGGGGGCTTTTGTCGTATTGTCCAATTCTGTCAGTCGTGTAGACCTGGTATGCGCAGTTAATTTTGTCTGGTTGGAACCGTTGCTATATGAGTATTCTTACCAATAATACTACCAGAACTAAATGGCATAGCTCGATAGTAACCCATTGAAAGCCCGTGAACTAACCAGATCAGTGCTGACGAATAGAATTTGATTTTTAGCTAGCGCAGCACTGAATAGACCTAAAAACCGATAGACTATTGCCGTAATTGGCTGATAATCATTTTTTTATGTTTTTCTTGGAAATGTAAAATCGGGCAATCAACTTTGTCCACCAAGGAGCCAGAGTACTACATAGCAGGCCACTACTGTATCAATGAATACCGACCAGCAACAGCCCCAGTTTCGAGCGACACTCAGTATGTCTTCTCTGTCGACGCTGATGCGGCAAATGCGATTAATGACGCCCTGTTGTTAGGACTGCATTGATCAGTTAGTAGTTTTTGTTTCTGTTACGCCTAAGCCAGTTGACTTAAGAGATTGTACGATGAAAAGGCACTATGTCTATAGTTTATAAATCTATTAAGTATATAGAATATATGAGCAAATGGCTTAGAGTAGCAAGTTTGTCAGCGTTTTAAAATACGATCAGCGTGTCGATTACATCAACCAACAAACGAATCATGTATTCCATCAAACAATCATCGGGCAATGACTTGACTCGTTCGCTCGATAATGCGCCCATCACGTACCACGTGACTGGATTTGACCGGATTCAGTTCGTGAGCGATATCATTCAGGCGGTAACGCTCGATGGGAGTAAACCCGTTTTAGACCTGCATTTTGAATGCGATGGTATACGGGCGGGAGGCCGGATAACGGTTCGGTCGGCCAATCAATATCAAACATCAACCCTGTACGAGCGGCTTCGTTCGGTGCAGGGTGTCGTTAATGTCGAACAGGTTATGGCCAGATAGGAAGAGAGAGGATAAGGAAGCGACCTGCCAGTTGCTGAATTGTCAAAAAAAGGCCGGAACGGCTGCCACCGTTCCGGCCGGTTAACAACAAGGCCCTGCCAGGCCTCATTTTCATATAACCACTACTAAAGTAATGCAAAAACGTTTATCCGTACGGTATGCTGCCAACTACCGCACGATTGGCCTGACTATCCTTGGTGGATTAGTCTGGCTAATCAGTATTCATGAATTACGGGCACAGTCATCAGCCGAGCGTCGCTTAACGGGCGTTGTCCGCGCTAAAGCGGGCGATGTATTGCCCGGTTCCAACATTGTATTTAAAGGACAAACGCGCGGAACCTCTACGGACGGGAAAGGTGAATTCACGCTGGACGCTAAAGCGGGTGATGTGCTAGTCATTTCAGCCATCGGCTACCAGACGACCGAAGTTACTGTTGGCAACCAGCCAACGCTTACTGTTACGTTGACCGAAGTGGCTTCGCAACTGAATGAAGTCGTCGTCGTTGGCTACGGAACCCAGGACCGGAAAGAGCTGGTTGGTTCGGTGTCGCAGGTAAACGCTGAGGAAATTAAAAATCGGCCCGTTGCCAGCTTCGATCAGCAGCTGCAGGGTCGGGCGGCCGGGGTGCAGGTAGCCGCCAACACGGGCGTACCGGGTGATGGTATTTACTTCCGTATCCGGGGTACTACGTCCATCAACGCTAGCAACGACCCGCTTTACGTAGTCGACGGGGTGTTCGTCAACAACCAGTCGCTTCAGAAGATCACCACGCAGGGGCAGGCCAATAACCCGCTGGCCGATATCAATCCAGCGGATATTGAGTCGATTTCGATCCTGAAAGATGCCGAAGCCACGGCCATCTACGGGGCACGGGCCGCGAACGGCGTGGTGCTGATTACGACCAAACGGGGGGCCTATAACGCCAAACCCAAGGTTACGCTCAACACGTCGCTGGGGCAGGCGTGGGCACCCAAGCTCTGGGACCTGACTACTGGACCCGAACACGCAACGATCATCAACGAAGCCTGGATCAACGACGGCAAATCAGCCGCGACGCGCCCGTTCCGGCCCAAATCGGAAGGCGGCCGGGGACTCCCCGAAGAACAACCCACCTACGACCGGTTAGGCGATATATTCCGTACGGGGGCTTTACAGAACTACGACCTGTCGGTGGCGGGCGGCAACGCGAACACCCGCTATTACATCGGCGGGGGTTACACCAGTCAGCAGGCCACGTTACGTACCAACGATTTCAACCGGGCCAGCTTCAAAGTAAATCTGGATCAGGATATTACCGACAAGATCAAGATTGGGACAAGCAACATTCTCTCGCAGTCGAAGCGCACCAACGCCCGTGTTGGCGACGGGCCGCAGGGGGGTATTTTGCAGGCGGCCCTGCACACACCGACATACCTGCCCAAGTTCAATGACGACGGGACGTACGCCAAATGGGCGGGCTTCGACAACCTCGATGTGCTGATCAACAACACTGATATGAACTCGACCAGCACGCGCTACATCGGCAATATCTATGGCGAATACGAGATCGTCAAGGGGCTAAAACTGCGTAGTAGCTGGAGTCTGGACTACAACAATTACGACGAATACGAATACTGGAACACGCTGACCAACCGGGGCAGCGCGAGTAAGGGCCTGGCTACGTCGAGTATCAGCAACAACACGATCTGGATCAACGAGCAGACGCTGAACTACCGCAAGGCATTTGGTGGACAGCACACGTTCAGTGCCTTGCTGGGTAATACGCTACAAGGCAACGTATCGACCCAGACGCTGGCGCAGGGGACCAACTTCCCCTCGGATGCGTTCCGGCAGATCACGTCGGCCTCGGTGACGACGGCGTCCTCGAATCGCTACGCCTACAACCTAACCTCGTTTTTCGGGCGGGTCGATTACAGTTTTGCGCGGAAATACTTCCTCGAAGCCAGCCTGCGCGCCGATGCCTCGTCCAAATTCGCGGAGGGCAATCGATGGGGGTGTTTTCCGTCGGTGGGAGTCGCCTGGCAGTTGAAACAGGAGAACTTCCTGAAAGATGTAGGCTTCCTGAGCGACCTTAAACTGCGGGCCAGTGTGGGCTACACCGGTAACCAGAACGGTATCGACAACTACGCATCCCGTGGGCTGTGGGGCGGTGGCTTTAACTACCAGGACAATCCCGGTACGTTCCCCGTGCAACTTGCCAACCCGAACCTGCGGTGGGAAACCACGCGTCAGGCCAACGTCGGGCTGAACATCGGCCTGATCAATAACCGCATCGGTCTCGAACTGAATGCCTACCACAAGTACACCTACGATCTGCTGTTGCAGGTACCGCTGGCGCAGAGCACAGGCTTCGCGTCGATCTACCAGAACAACGGGGCCGTCAGTAACCGGGGACTTGAGTTTGCCGTCAACTCGTTGAACATCAACCGGGGCGGGTTGCAGTGGAACACAAGTTTCAACATCGCCACAAACATCAGCCGGATTGAACAGCTATCCATCCCGGTTGATGCCAGTTACTCGGTCGAGCGGATGCAGCAGGGCCAGCCGTTCCACGCGTACTACGTCTACAAACAACTTTACGTTGATCCGCAAACCGGCAACGCGGTTTACGAGGATATCAATAAAGACGGGCAAATTACGGCCGACGACCGGCAGTTTTACGGTAGCGCATTACCAACCCTGTTTGGTGGATTAAATAACACGCTGTCGTACAAATGCTTCGATCTGTCGATCTTCTTCAATTTCCAGACGGGCAACAAGGTCTTCAACAGCAACCGATTCTTCCACGAGTCGGGCGGCACGCGTGACGAACGCCGGGCGATTAACAAAAATCAGCTGACCCGCTGGCAGAAGCCGGGTGACATCACGGACGTTCCCCGCGTAACGACCATCGGCACTAACTACAACCTGAGCCCGATTAGCCGGTTCGTGGAAGACGGTTCGTTTCTGCGCCTGAACTCGCTGGTGATTGGCTACACCATTCCCAAGGTAATCCTGAGCAAGATAGGCATTGCGTCGGCCCGCGTCTATTACAGTGGCTCGAACCTGTGGCTGCTCAGCCGCTACCAGGGGCCTGATCCGGAGGTGAACGTAACGGCGAACCCGACTACGCAGGGCTACGATCTGGGTACGCCACCACAGCCGCGCACCGCTCAGTTTGGTCTGAATGTTACCCTCTAAATTGACGGACGCTACTACGTACACGGTCAATTTCAGCACGTTGCTTTAGCCGAGTTGCTCCATTATCATCATGAAAAAATTAGCGTATTATATACTCCCGGTCGTTCTGCTACTCACCAGCAGTTGCCAGCAATTCCTCGACGTTCAGCCTGATTTGCAGGTCGACCAGTCGCAGGCTATTACCAATGCCAGTACGGCTGAAGCCGCTGTTAACGGCATGTATAACCGACTTGGGAACGACAGCTATTACGGCTCGAACTTCCCGGCCTTGTCGTACTTGTCGGGGGGCGACATCAACTGGACGGGTTCGCAGACGGCCCCACAGGAAATCTTCGCCCGGCGCGTTACGTCGACCAACGGCTACGTCGGTTCGGCCTGGGCAGCTATCTACCGAACGGTGCTGGCGGCCAACTACCTGCTCGAAACCGTCCCCAACCTGTCGGACCCGCAACTGACGGCTGACCGTAAAAATCAGATTCAGGGCGAAGCCTATACCATCCGGGCGCTGTCGTACTTTGATCTGGCGCGGGGCTGGGGCGGGGTGCAGTTGATTCTGAAAGCCACCTATACGCCATCGGACAATACGGGCATTCCACGCAGTAGCTTGGCGGATACCTACGCGCAGGTGCTAAAGGACCTGACCGCGGCCGAACCGCTACTAAGTAACACCACCAACCGCAACCGGATTACCCGTAAGACGGTCTGGGCACTACGAGCACGGTATCACCTGTACCGGCAGGAGTGGGAGCAGGCTGAAAGCTACGCCAGCAAACTCATAGACGATACGAACTATAAGCTGGTGTCACCCTACAGCGCGTTTTTTGCTAATAACGCCGTTGCCACGACCGAGTCGGTGTTTGAAATTGCCTATAGCAACTCGTTCAAAAACGGGCATTATAACTGGTGGCTACCCCCGGCGCTGAGCGGTCGGCGGGAATGGGCACCCAACGACGCGCTCGTAAAATCGCTGAACGACGCAACTGTGGGCGGCAACCGGAAAGACCTTATTGCACAGACGGCTGCGCCGGGAAATCTCTGGTACGGCAAACTGTACTACCGCATTCCGCTGGGCACTGACCCGGCCTACATCATCCGGATTGCGGAACTGTACCTGATCCGGGCCGAAGCGCGGGCACAGCTGGGCAAAACCACGCTCGCCCTGGCCGACCTCAATGCGGTACGTAGTCGGGCCAGTGTTGCCGCGTCGACAGCCGCGACGAAAGACGCCCTGCTCGTAGCTATCAGCGACGAACGCCGGGTCGAATTTCCCTTCGAGACTGACCGCTGGTTCGATCTGGTCCGCACCGGGCGGGTCGCTACCGTACTGGGCATCACCGACACGAAAAAATACGTATTTCCCATTCCAAACAGCGAACTTCTGGCCGACAAAGCCCTGACGCAGAACGCAGGGTACTAATCCGAAACGCATGAAAAAGCAACTATTCATCCTTAGTCTCCTGCTAAGTATCGCCTTGTTTGGTCGGGCGCAATCGCCAACGAGTCTGTCCGGGGGCTCTCCGTCCAGAGCGGCACAACCCAAATTCGTCGGTCCTGAAAAAGGCGCACTGGTGATCGTCGGGGGCGGGGCTATTACGCCCGACATCTGGAACCGCTTCGTGGAACTGGCCGGTGGTAAAGCAGCCGCCAACATCGTCGTCATTCCAACGGCGGGGGAGGACTCGTCGGCGAATGGTACCCCGCGCGAGTTTGAAACGCTGAAGAAGCTGGGCGTAACGAAGCTGACGCTGCTGCACACCCGCGATCCGAAAGTAGCCAATACCGAAGCCTTTGTGGCCCCGTTGAAACAGGCGACGGGTATCTGGTTCGTGGGCGGGCGTCACTGGCGACTGACGGACTCCTACCTGAATACGCTGGCCCACAAGGAATTCAACGCCCTGCTGAGTCGGGGTGGGGTGATTGGTGGTACGTCGGCGGGGGCAACGATTCAGGGCTCGTTCATGGTGCGGGGCGATACGAAAGGCAACGCCATCATGATCGGCGACCACACGCAGGGGCTGGACTTCATCCACAACGTAACGATCGATCAGCACGTCATGCGCCGGAACCGGCAGTTCGATCTGATCGAAGTAATCAAAGCCCGGCCGGAACTGCTGGGGCTTGGTATCGACGAGGGCACGGCGGTAGTGGTACAGCAGAACGCGTTCGAGGTGCTAGGCGCTTCCTATGTCGGCATCTACGACGCCAAACAGATCGCCAGCAGCGCACAGTACCCGTCTGGACAGAACAGCACCGGTGGTCCATTCTACTACCTAGGCAAAGGGCAAAAATTTGATTTGCAAACCCGTACGGTGATTTCGCGCGCTTCCCAGCGGCCGAACGAACCGGCAAAATAATAACCTCACCCCCCAGCCCCCTCTCCTAAAACAGGAGAGGGGGTGACTAGCAGCAAATTAATCTTTTATTCTGCCTACTCCTGCAAAGCTGTGCGACATACTATTGCTTGTCGTTGATACCTCCCCTCTCCTGTTTTAGGAGAGGGGCCGGGGGTGAGGTCATCAAAGTCAACTAAAAAAACAATCTTCAAAATCCACTAATCTATGCGCTTCGAAACGATTCAACTCCACGGTGGCCAGCAGGTTGATCCAACCACCAATGCCAGAGCGGTGCCAATCTACCAGACGACGTCTTACGCCTTCAACGACACGACGCACGGTGCTAATCTATTCGCCCTGAAAGAATTCGGTAACATCTACAGCCGTATCATGAACCCCACCAACGAGGTGTTCGAAAAGCGGATCGCCGAGCTGGAAGGGGGCGTCGCGGCATTAGCGGTTGCGTCCGGGCACGCGGCACAGTTCATCGCGATCAACAACATCACGACCGTTGGCGACAACTTCGTGACGACAACTTATCTCTACGGTGGTTCGTACAATCAGTTCAAAAACTCGTTCAAAAACATCGGCGTCGAAGCGCGCTTTGCCGACGGAGACAAGGTCGAGAGTTTTGAAAAGCTGATCGATGAGCGGACGAAGTTTCTGTATCTGGAAACCATCGGGAATCCCGGTTTCAACGTGCCCGATTTCGAAGCCTTTGCCCGACTGGCCGAAAAATATGATCTGCCGTTAATCGTTGATAATACGTTCGGCGCGGCCGGGGCCATCGCCCGACCCATCGACTACGGTGCGCATATCATTGTGGAGTCGGCGACGAAGTGGATTGGCGGCCACGGTACCACCATCGGGGGCGTAATCGTGGATTCCGGCAAGTACAACTGGGGCAACGGGAAGTACCGTCAGTTTACCGATCCGTCGCCGAGCTACCACGGCCTGGTCCTGAACGATGTATTCGGTGTCGGCGGTCCGTTCGGTAACATCCAGTTCATCATCCGGGCGCGGGTGGAAGGCTTGCGCGACTGGGGGCCGTCGCAGAGTCCGTTCAACTCGTTTCTGCTGTTGCAGGGGCTGGAAACGCTGACGTTACGTATCGAGCGGACAACCCAGAACGCGCTGGAACTGGCGCAGTGGCTCCAACAGCATCCGCAGGTGGCCAGCGTAAACTACCTGGGTCTGACCGATAATCCGTACCATACGCTGGCGAAAAAATACCTGCAACGCGGCTTCGGCGGTGTGCTGTCGTTCGAGCTGAAAGGCGACAAAGCCCGCGCCGAAAAGTTTGTGAACAGCCTGAGACTCATTAGCCACCTGGCTAACGTGGGCGACTCCAAAACGCTGATTATCCACCCGGCGTCGACTACGCATTCCCAACTGAACGAAGAGGAACAGTCTGGTGCGGGCGTGGCCCCAACGGCCCTGCGGCTCTCCGTTGGTCTCGAGCATATTGACGACATCAAAGAAGATATTGAGCAGGCTCTGGCTGCTCTCTAAACCGCTGTCGCATGAACAAACTCACTAGCACCGTCACGCCCGACTGGCACCCCACCTGGGAAACGCGCGCACCAATTCAGCGCTCCGGCACCGCTGTCAGGCAGTCAGATACGGGTGGCTGGACACCGACAGAACGTATTCTGTTCCGGTTCTTTTTCCTGTATTTTACCTTGCAGGCCGTTCCACTGGACTGGCGTTTCTACCGCGACTTAATCGCGCTGAACTGGGGCGACATTTTCTACCGGGATGTATTCAATCTGTCACGCTATGCTCCCCGGTTTTTTGGTCAAGGAATCGCGGCCGATACGTTCGCCGATTGGGCCATCGTAGCGCAGATCGCCCTGGTCGGTACGCTGCTCTGGAGCTGGCGGGCCAAAAAACAGGTGAATTACGATGGGCTGTATTACGTCCTGCGGGTAGTCCTGCGCTACCGGCTGGCGTTTGGCGTGCTGGCCTACGGTTTCATCAAGCTGTTTCCGTTGCAGGCTCCCTATCCGTCTATCAGCAACCTGAACACGGCCTACGGTGATTTCTCGGCCTGGAAATTATTCTCGCTGAGTCTGGGCGTGGTACCGTCCTACGAATCGTTCCTGGGGCTGGTCGAAGTGCTGGGCGGTCTGTTGCTGCTGAATCGCCGGACCACCCCCATCGGCCTGCTGATTATCATTCCGTTTCTGGGCAACGTGTTTGTCTCGAATCTGGCTTACGAGGGGGGCGAACACATCTACAGCTTCCTGCTGATTACGTTCGCGCTGGCCCTGTTTGCCTTCGATGCTGTGCGGTTATTCCGGCTCGTGTCGCTGGAAATAGCAGCCGCTCCGGCGCGGTACCGGCCCGTATTCACCAGCTGGCAACGTACCGCCCGGCTGGTCGCCAAAAGCATGTTTATCGTGTTTCTGGTCGGTGTCTATGGCTACAAAACCTACGCAGCCTATACGCACGGGCCGTACCAGTTTCCGCAGTCGGCGGGTTTACCGGGCGCGGCTGGCGTGTACACTGTGACCGAATTTAAACTGAGAGGCCAGACGATTCCATACGCCCGGCGGGACTCGGTACGCTGGCAGGATGTCGTGTTTGAAACCTGGAACACGATCAGCGTCAAATCAAATCGACCGGTTCGGCTTGATCAACGTAATACCGAAGAAATTTCTGCCGCTGACGCCGACCGGACGTACGAACAGGCCGGGTCGCAGGGACGGCACTATTACCAGTACCAGATCGACTCGACCAGCCACCTATTAACCCTGACAAACCAGAACCCGAACCACGCCCGCGAGACCCTACGGCTGCACTACGACCGGCCAACGGCACAGCGCATTACACTGTCGGGTATAAACGAAGACCGCGACTCGGTGTACGTTGTCCTGGACAAACAAGCAAAAAAATACCTACTCGACGAAGCGGCCAAGGCAGGCCGACGCGGTGCACTCACGCTTTAACTGATCTTTTTTATGTCAACTATTCCACTAAATCGATCGGATAATTTGGTAAATAAACGACGAGTTTCGGTAGCCAGCCCCACGAGCCAATCCTGGACGTCGACGCAGAAAATAGTGTTTCGCATTGCGTTCATCTTCTTCGTGCTTGTCTCGGTTCCGACCAGTGCGGAGTGGTACAAAAACCTGTTTACCTTCGACTGGCTGCATCCGCACTACCGCGACTTGTACGACATTGCCCGCTTCCAGCCGAACATCCTGGGTCGCGTGTCGTGGTGGCCGGTCTGGTTGGGTTACGGCGAGTGGGTGTTCCTGCTGCTGGTGTCTACGGTGGGCGGTCTGATCTGGACGGCCATTGTCCGGCAACGTAAGGCGGAACCCGCCAACTACGAAACGCTCTATTATTGGCTGCGGGTGCTGGTACGATACCGGGCGGGTATTGGCATCATCGGCTTTGGCTTCACCAAACTGATGCCGACGCAGTTGCCGTACCCCTCGCTGGGTTTGCTGAATACCAACTTCGGCGATCTGACGGCCCAGAAAATTTACTGGCTGTCCATCGGTATTGTGCCCTGGTACGAGGTGTTTGCCGGGGTAGTCGAGGTGCTGGCCGGAGCGCTGCTGTTCTTCCGGGCGACGACGTTCTGGGGGGCGGTGCTGCTGTTCGGTGCGCTGGCCGACATTGTATATGTTAACTTGGCCTACGATGGGGGCGTCCATGTTTACAGTTCGTACTTCGTGCTACTGGCGGGCTTCCTGCTAGCTTATTACGTTCCCGATCTCTACAACCTGCTGATTCGGGAACGGCTGACGGTGCCGCACTACTTCGCGCCCCGGTTCAGCGGCTGGCAGCAGATAAGCCGCGTTACGCTGAAAACGGCCGCGATCGGTATTTTTCTGGTGCTGCTGGGTTGGGTGCAATACGTCAATTTTCGCTACGATCCGTACAAGCAACCCGCCCAGAAAGGCGTACACGACCTGCGCGGCAACTACGCCGTGACGGAGTTTCGGTTGAATAACCAGCTGATTCCGGAGTCGCCGTCGGACACGGTACGCTGGCAGGAAGCCACGTTCGAGAATTGGTCGACGCTGACGTTTAAAGTCAACCGCGCTACCCCGCTCGACCTGTCGAACGGGGGCGGCTCGCCCATGCGCGACATCAATCGGACGTTCGAACTGACGGGTGTTGCCGGGGGGCAGCGGGTATTCTACTACGATGCCGATTCGGTGAACCACGTACTGTATCTGCAGGACAAATACCGCCCGCAGTTGGACCGGAGCGAACGACTGTCGGCAGATCTCGTGCGGGACAAACCTAAAAAGGCGAAGAAGCCCGCACCCGACTGGATTCCCGCCGACGCCCGCGCCCGTATCGGTGAGGAAGACGGTAAAATCGACGCTATCGCCCGCAGCACTCGACGCACCAAGGGTATCAAATCGGAAGCCGACCGGGAAGACGGCAAACGGAAGCACATGGTGCTACGCTACCAGACCACTGACGGTTCGCGGGTCGTATTGACGGGTGTCAACGAAATAAACGACTCGATCTGGGTCGTGCTTGACCGCGTACAACGGAATTACGCTTTATCAGAAAGTACCCTCAATGCGGGGGTTTATTGAGTAAAAACTTGGTTGTCAGGCAAATACTCTATTTGGACATACGGACGCATCAATCCATTCGAACCATGAAATCACTACGTAAATCTGCATTTCTGCTGGCTCTCCTGCCCGCGCTTGCCTTCACCGCCGACACGCCCTACGAAGAATCGATCCGGGCCTGGCAGAAAAAACGGGTTGAAATCCTGAAAAGTGAAGACGGCTGGCTGAATCTGGCTGGGCTGTTCTGGCTCAAAGAAGGCGTAAATACGCTGGGGGGCAGCGACAAAAACAGTATCGTTTTCCCCTCCGATCACAGCAAGGCGTCATTAGGAAAGCTGGTGCTGAAAAAAGGTACTGTTACGTTCGAAGGGGCTCCCGATGCCGCGGTATCGGTGGCGGGGCAGCCGGTAGCGAAACAGGAGGTCTTCCCGTACACAAAACCGGTAGTGCTGGAACACCAGTCGTTACGTTGGTTCGTGATTAAGCGGGGCGATCAGTACGCGGTGCGGCTGCGCGACCTGGAAAGCCCCGACGTAAAATCATTCGCGGGAATCCCGGCTTTTCCCATCAACGAACAGTGGCGCGTGAAAGCGAAGTTTGTGCCGACAGTGGGGGAGAAAATCCGGGTTGTCGATATTACGGGGCGGGTATCGCAGGAAGATTCGCCGGGTAAGCTGGTGTTTACCGTGGACGGAAAGGAGCAGGTGCTGGTTCCAACGGGTAACAAGGAACACCTGTTTGTGGTCTTTGCCGACCAGACGACCCGGCACGAAACCTACGGTGGTGGCCGCTTCCTGAACCTCGACGGCCCCGATGCGAACGGGATAGTCGATCTGGATTTCAACAAAGCCTATAACCCACCCTGCGCCTTTACGCCCTACGCAACCTGCCCAACACCCCCCAAAGAAAACCGGCTGACGGTGGCCATTCGGGCGGGAGAGCAATACAAAGGCGATCACTAATCGGGTTGTTGCTAAGAAAGTAAATACACTAACTATTTTTTGTCATGCTGAGGTACGAAGCATCTCCGGAAGCAACCCTTTGTCGATTACCGAAGATGCTTCGTACCTCAGCATGATAAAAGGCTAATGTAAAGTCTGCGGTGAACTCGCTCAACTACTTACTGATGAATAGAACGTATTGGCGGGCCGGTTTTCTACTAAGTATGATCGGGCTGGCCGCTGGTTTTCGCCCGAATGTACGGTTACGGCTCACAACCACACCTCGAACGAGTTCAGCCGATACCATACCCGCACCACCCCGCTTCGGCTTTGGTCGAATGGCGACAGCCGCTGAAATAACCCGACTGGATATCGACGTGCGTCCCGATGGGGAAGGACTTCCCGCCGGGACAGGAACGGCCGTGCGCGGAAAAGCAATTTTTGCGACCAAGTGTGCGGTTTGCCACGGAGCGGGTGGTGTAGGAGGTCCTAACGGTTCACTGGTGACAACGACCGTGATAGCCGGTAAACGACCCGAAAAAACGATCGGCAACTACTGGCCTTACGCCACAACGGTATTCGACTACATTCGCCGGGCTATGCCGTTCAGCGAACCCGGTTCGCTGACAAATGAGGAGGTCTATAACTTAACGGCTTACCTGTTGCACGCGAATGGGATCATCGACGAGAAAGCCGTCGTGACTGCGGAAACGTTGCCGAAAGTGATCATGCCCGCCCAGAAACTATTTATCCCGGATGATCGACGGGGTGGCCCCGAAATCCGGTAAGCCACTCGTTTCCTGATTATGAAAAAAGTAAATCGCCGAACCTGGCTGAGTGGAACTGCAACGGCCGCTGTAGCCATTGCGCAGACGGCTACGGCGAAAGCAGTTCAGGTAGGCATTCCGATAGAACGGTTTTGGAAAGATGACCCGGCTGATCCGACAAAGCAGCCCGGTGTATCGCCGGGGCAGGTCGGAACGCGTTCGCCGTTTGAAAAGCTGTTAAAAAGTCCGTCGGATACGTCGTCCCGAACCCCGTTGCAGGATTTACACGGCATCCTGACGCCTTCCGATCTACATTTCGAGCGGCACCACAACGGCGTTCCCGCCATCGATCCGACAACCTACGAACTGATCATACATGGCATGGTCGATAAACCGCTCACGTTTACGCTCGCCGACCTGAAACGCTTTCCGTCGGTGTCGCGCATCGCCTTTCTGGAGTGCTCTGGCAATTTCCGAACGGGTAAGGAAACACTGAGTCCGCAGGATATTTGTGGTCTGACGAGCCAGAGCGAGTGGACGGGCGTGTCGCTGGCGACGCTGTTTCGGGAGGTAGGCGTTAAGCCCGGTGCGCGCTGGTTTCTGGCCGAGGGGGGCGATGCTGCCCTGATGACACGGAGCATCCCCGTACAAAAAGGCTGGGACGACGCCATCATTGCCTACGCCCAGAACGGCGAAGCGTTACGTCCCGAACAGGGTTATCCGGTACGGCTGTTTCTGCCGGGTTGGGAGGGGAATACCAGTGTAAAATGGCTGCGTCGGCTCGAGCTGTCCGACCAGCCGTACATGACCCGCGAAGAAACGTCGAAGTACACGGAAGCCGTGGGCGATGGAAAAATCCGGCAGTTCAGTTTCGACATTGACGCCCGGTCAATCATTACGTTTCCGGCGTATCCGGCACCCGTGCAGCGGGGCTGGATCGAGATTCGTGGATTAGCCTGGAGCGGACGGGGCACCATCGAGCGCGTTGAGGTGAGTACCGACGCGGGGAAAAGCTGGCAGATGGCCGCGCTTCAGCAGCCGGTGATGGACAAATCGCACACTCGGTTTCGGCTGTTGTGGCATTGGGACGGTACGGAAACTGAAATCATGAGTCGGGCTGTTGATAGTACGGGGTACGTGCAGCCAACGTTCCGGCAGTTGCTCGACGCGCGGGGTGGCAACAGCGGCTATCACATGAATCCCGTAACAGCCTGGCAGATCAAACAGGATGGCCGCGTGCTGCACCGGCCCGAAAAAAGTTAATCATTGATGCATCGTTTGGGGTTATGAATGGTGCATCCTTAAACACAATTGAAAAGTGGGGCAATCAACGTACGATGCCGTGGTGGTGGGATCCGGGCCAAATGGCCTAGCCGCGGCCATTACGTTGCAGCAACAGGGCCTATCGGTTCTCGTGATCGAAGGCAAGCCGACGATTGGCGGAGGACTGCGCTCAGCGGAACTGATGCTGCCGGGCTTCGTGCATGACATCTGCTCCGCTATTCACCCGATGGCGGCTGGCTCGCCATTTTTCAAAACTCTACCGCTCGCTGAATACGGACTGACGTTCGTGAATCCGCCCGTAGCCGCTGCGCATCCGCTAGACGGGGGCAAGGCCGCTGCCTTGCAGGGATCGGTTGCGGATACGGCCCGGACGTTGGGTATTGATGCGGACGCTTATACGAATTTGCTGGGGCCGCTGGTCAAGAGCTGGCCGGGATTGGCTCCCGACGTACTGGGACCACTACGGTTTCCAAAACACCCAATCGATCTGGCCGCTTTCGGACTGAATGCCTTACAACCGATTACGCTACTAGCCAGGCGGTTTAAAACTCCTGAAGCGCGTGCGCTCCTGGCTGGTATGGCCGCTCACTCCATTCAGCCCCTAACGAATCTGACAACTTCAGCCATTGCGCTGGTACTAACGGCAGTTGGACATTTGCAGAATTGGCCGGTGCCGCTGGGTGGCTCGACTAAAATTGCGGATGCAATGGCGTCGTATTTTCAATCAATTGGCGGCACGATCATCACCAACTGGTTTGTTAAATCGCTGAATGAGTTACCCCCCGCGCGAGCCATCCTACTCGACGTAACGCCCAAACAGATGCTGGCGCTGGCAGGTGATCGGTTTTCGCCTGTTTACCGGAAACAGCTGGAACGCTACCGTTATGGTATGGGCGTGTTCAAGATCGACTGGGCGCTGGATGGACCGATTCCGTTCACTGCGCCCGAGTGCCGACAGGCGGGTACGGTCCACATTGGCGGCACGCTGGAAGAAATCACGATTGCCGAACAGCAGACATCAGACGGGAAACACCCCGATAAACCCTTTGTCCTGTTGGCCCAGCAAAGTCTGTTCGACGATAGCCGCGCGCCCGCCGGAAAGCACACGGCCTGGGCGTATTGCCATGTGCCGAATGGTTCGACCGAGGATCGGACGGAAGCCATCGAGCGCCAGATCGAGCGATTTGCGCCCGGCTTCCGCGACCTGATTTTAGCTCGGCATACGATGAATACCCAGGAAGTCGAAGCGTACAACCCAAATTACATCGGGGGCGATATCAACGGTGGTATTATCGACATTACCCAGCTTTACACCCGGCCTGTTATAAGTTTGTCGCCGTACAAAACTTCCGCCAAGGGAATCTACGTTTGTTCGTCGTCGACACCGCCGGGAGGGGGAGTACACGGTATGTGTGGCTTCCATGCTGCCAAACAGGCGATGGCCGATCTGTTTCACTAGAAATAATTTGAGCTTACACTAAAGCGGGATGCCCCAGGTAAATCTATCTGGAGCATCCCGCTTTAGTATGCTGATGACTGGCTAAGCAGGGCTATCTGATCATTATTTTCTGACCTGTCACTGGCGGGCAAAGAGCAACGTAACACGTGAACGGTACCGTAACCGTAGCTACTGTAGCACTTGCCATGCCCGCGTTATCGACGACCCGGAACGGTATCACTGGGATTACCACTCCCCCCGTACCATCAACGGGATCTATATAAACAGAGACGTTAGTCGCTGCGGTAACTCCTCCGGGTGGGAATGTGACCGAGGTGTACGCAACGCCGTCGATGTACATCGTGGTGACGTTAGTGGGGAAGCTTACATAGCGAATCGCTACGACCGTGCCATCGGGGTCGGTACCAGCAAAGCTGGATGAAGGGATGGCTATAGCGTTGGTACCGCCCGGGTTAGCCTGAGCCGCCAACGTAGCCGAGATTGACGTAGGTAACTGCTCAACCCCAAAGTTGACACCAGTGACTTCGCCACTACCGACGGTGACTGATGTAATACCGTTCGCCAGACCATCGCCAGCAGCGGTTATTCCTTCGCCCGTTGAGGTCCAGTTGGTAGGAAGGCTAATGGCTGGTGGGGCGCTACCTATTGTTCCTGCCGCGGTGCTAAGCTGTACGCCGTAAATGCCGGGAGCAACATTGTCGAAACGGTAGAGGCCCGCCGGCGAAACGCTGAGCGATGCGACGACGGTGTTGGCACTATTGATCAGAATGGCGAATAAGCCCCCGGCATTGGTACCGGTTCCGTTGATTGTGTTATCGGTAAGCCCGTTGACATCATTCACTACGGTACCGCCAATACCTGGCGTAACGGTGAAGCTGACCAGTGCGGTGGCGCAGGTGGGCGGGCTGAGTCGGTCGCAGAGCTGATAGGCCACCGTGTAGGAGCCCGGGGCGGTGCCAGCAGCCACCGAAAGTGAACCGGTAGTGGTATTGAGTGTGACGCCGGTAGGATAGGTGCCTAGCGGGCTGACGGTGGCATTGGTAGTCAGGTTAGCGGCTTGTCCGTTGACAAAGTCATTGCCCGCTACGTTAGCTACTGGCGTACCACCCGTGCCGGCGCTGACGGTGCCCGCGTCGGGATTCGCCGTTATGACGTAGGTGAACGGGACACTGACTGTACCGGTAGCTGTACTTTCCTGTCCTGCATTATCAATGGCCCGGAAGTCGATGCTGACCGTGACAGCCCTGTCAACAGGATCGATACGCACCGCACTACCCGCGGCCGCAGTTACTCCGCCTGCCGGAAAGGAAGTGTACGTAGTGGTGCCAATAGTCAATGACGTAACGTTGGTAGGGAAGGTAGTGTATCGAATCGCATTGATAGTACCATCGGCATCCGTGCCGGTGAAGCTGGCTGGGGGGACGCTGACGGCGTTAGTACCACCGGGATTAGCCTGAGCGGCCAGCGTACTGCTGGTAGGTACGGGCAATTGATCGAGGCCGAAATTGGCGTTTGTTATACTCGCCGTGGCCACTGTGACCGAAATGATACCGTTGGGCGTGCCATCGCCAGCGGCCGTGGTTCCCTCTCCCGTAAATGTCCAGCCTGTTGGTACGCTGACCGTTGGGGCGGTGCTGCCAATAGCGGCTGTGGTGGTGCTTAGTCGAACGCTGTAGGTGCTAGCGGCAACGCCGGTGAAGCTGTAAACGCCTGTAGCAGGTACAGCCTGAAAGGCGACTACGTTGCCCGAAGTGTTGACCAAATTAACGAACAGGCCGCCGGCGTTCGTGCCTGTACCGCTGATCGTATTGTCGGATAAGCCGTTACCGTCGTTGAAAATAGTACCCGTTACGGACAGTCCGGTAAAGGGTACCGAAACGGCACCGGTTGTGGTACTCTCCACGCCAGCATTGTCGATAACCCGGAATGGGATCACTACAGTCACATTACCATCGATGGGGTCAACACTTACTGCCGTTCCTGCTGCGACAGTGACACCACCACTGGTAGGAAACAGCAGTGTTCCTGGTATACCAATACCAATGTTCAGTAGGTACGTAGTGCCGCCGATGGTGATACTGTTGGCATTGGACGGAAAAGCCGTGAAATGAATCGTCGTTATCGAACCGTCCGCGTCGGTGCCAGTGAAGCTGGCTGGTGGAATCGTTACGCTGGTTAACCCTCCTGGGTTGATCTGAGATGTGAGGGTGATTGATGTGGAAACGGGTATCTGATCAAGGCCGAAATTGACACTGGTCAGGCTGGCCGTGGCCGTCAGGGTCACGGCAGTAATACCGTTGGGCGTACCGTCGCCTGCCGCAGCAGTGCCTTCGCCGACGAAAGTATAAGCGCTAGGAATCGACGCTGCGGGCGGAGTAGTACCCACGACAGCGGAAGTTGTGCTCAGTCGTACGGAGTACGTACCCGCCGTAAGGCCAGTGAAGCTGTAGGTACCAGCGGTGCTAACAAGCGCGTTGGCCAGCACTGACGTTGACGCTGAGTTGGTCAGAATGACATAAAGGCCACCTGCGTTCGTCCCGGTACCATCAATGAGGTTGTTGGTCAATCCGTTTCCATCGTTGTAGACCGTTCCAGACAGGGTCGGGCTAACCGTGAAGGTAGCTAGGGCCGTTGTGCAGTTAACCGGGCTGAGCTTGTCGCAGAGCTGATAGGTTACTGTGTACGAACCCGGTGTGGTACCGGCAGCTACCGAAAGCGAACCGGTAGTGGTATTGAGTGTGACGCCGGTAGGATAGGTACCTATCTGAGCTACTGTGGCGTTACCGTTAGTGCCCAGTGTGGCAGGTTGACCGTTGACAAAATCATTGGCCGCGATGTTGGCCACGACCGTTCCGCTGGTGCCCGCACTGATGGTCAAGCCTGCATCGGGATTGGCACAGGGCACGATGAGCACCACGAAGGGCGATGTTTTAGTGAAGCAGGTGCCATCGAAGAAGGCCGCATAGTAGGTGCCCGAGGTCAGAGCTGTTACGTCGGCGATGCGGTTTCCGGCGGTGGCGCTGACGCTAGAATGCCAGGTGAGTGTGGTGGATGCGGGCTGGTTGGAGGTTGTTATACCGGCAAGGCTGGCGCTGGTAGTGGGGCAAGTCGACGTAATCGCCGTCGTGCTGAGTACGGGCTGGATGACTTCAAAGAACTGAATGTCATCCAGGGCGAAGTCGTTACCATTAGCGGCTGGTGCACTACTAATAAGTCGGAAATTGACGCTATTAGTAGTGGCTGTAAAGCTAAGTGAGTACGGAATCCAGGTTAGCGTGTTGGTAGTGGCTATATCACCCGTGTTGTTCTGGGCTAGGGTAGTACTGTTGGCCGATGCACTACTGGTGACTTGAAAGATGAGGTTGGGTAGGACAGAGTTAGGAATGACAGCTGGATTAATAAGGTTGGTGATATAAGCACGTACCGCATAAGCTCGCCCAATAGTGAGTCCGTTTATAGTCTGGGAGTAAGCGGTCTGTCCAGGGTTGGACCCATTAATGAGCAGCATGCGTCCGTTAGGATTACCTGTGTGGTCAGGGCCATGTAACCATACATTGTTGCTAGCTCCACCGAAGTCGTCTCCTTGGTCAGGGTTGTTGACAATGCCGTATTGTCCGTCGTTAATGGGATCCGTATTCCTATATGTATAGCCAGGTACCGTCGCCGTTGTTGAAAAGGGCGGGCCAAAACCGGTTCCGGCGCCAAAGTCTTCGTTAAAGAAGAGAATCTGGGAGTTGCAGAAGTCGGTTACTACTAAAAAGGGTACGCCAACTGTCCCGGTAGTCGTACTTTCTCCTCCAGCGCTGCTTATAAGGCGGAAGGGAATAGTTGCTGTTGTCGCTCCATCAATGGGATCAATGAGTACACTGGTACCAACTGGTGCCGTGACGCCCCCTGCGGGAAAATTGGTACTAGTATAGACGGTCGTGCCGATGGTAATACTACTAACGTTGGTGGGGAATTCGGTGTAGCGCACGGTAGAAATAGTACCACTGGAAATGGTGCCGGTGAAGCTCATCGGCGGCACAGCAACGCCGACGGTGCCGCCGGGATTAGGTTGCCCACTGATAGTCAAACTGGTTGGTACAGGTGCTACGACAACTGTGACCGTCGCCGAGGCAGTGGCCGAGCAACCCTGACTTGAGGTTGCCGTGACTGAGTATGGGTTAGAACCAAGCGTTGTCGGGCTGACAATTAGCGTTCCGGTCGTGTTTGTCAGGCCAGTGCTGAACCGATAACTGCCGATGGTGCCGTTACTGCTGGTCGTCAGCGTCGCGCTGTTGCCGTTGGTGATTGTTGCGCTGGTCAGCGCTGTTGTAAAAGACGACTGGTTAGTAACGGCAATCGTCACGGCTCTGATGGGGGACACACAACCTGTCGAACTGGTGTAACGAGCAGTCACTGAATAGCTACCTGGTGCCACGTTGGTAAAGACAGGACTCGTTTGATATGTAGAGCCATTAATACTATACTCATAACCGGTGCTTACTGGTGAGGCAATAGTAAGCGATCCTGCCGTTGAGCAGGTGGCGTCGGTTTTCTGAACAGTCGGTTGAGGAATGGCAACTCCAAAGCTGATATCATCGATAGCCAGGTCATTACCGGATGTACCTGTGGTGTTGTTACGTAGTACTAAATCGACCATGCTCTGGTTTGCCGTAAAGAGCAGACTTGTCTGTTGCCAGACGCCGACCGCACTGATATTGCCGGAGTTTCCTGAGCTGATTAGTGTACCACTATCGGGATCGTAGACTTCAAATGATATATTCGGGAGATCGGGAGCTCCCTGTGTGTTAACGTTCATCGCCCAGGCTGAAAACGTATAAACGCCACCTGTCAACAGACCTGTGAATCGACGCCGGTAAAAAACGCCTGGTTCGCTGGTAGCGTCGACTGCCAGCATTCGTCCGTTGGTATTTCCAGTATGATCTGTGAAATTACCCGCGTACCCACCCATCAGCGAGGTTGTATTGGCCAGCGAGTAATAGCCAAAACCATATCCACCAGAGGCATAGTGGTACCCAGTCAACCCAAGCAGTGGCCCTCCGTATCCTGTACCTGTACCGAACGTTTCGGTAAACGTAGCTGACGTGCTACACACATTGCTGATAGGGGTGGTTTGCACTAAAGCATTCTCAAAAACTACGTGCACAACCTCTCCGGCACTGACTACAACCGACGCTGTATTTGTGGCTACATTAGAGGAAGAAGGCGTGCGACTTTCGTAAAATGTGATGCCGTTAAGGTCCCATCCTTGTACCGCAGCTTCTGTTATCGTATAGGTACCGGCGGCAACAGCGATAAGCGCCGAGTTGTCATTTGGGCTGGTTCGGACGTTCTCATCACTCAGAAAAATACCTGTTTCTGTGCGTGAATATATCCGATCTCTCATGCCGCCCGCAAAATTAGGTAGCCTGGCCCATATCTGCGAAAGTGGGCCACCTGTCAAAAAACCTAAGAGCTGTGACGTTGATTCTACAACCCAGCCTGTACCCGTATATCGGTACGTAAAATCGCCAAATCTGGCGAAAATTGTTCCGTTCTCTGTGGCCGCTATTTCAGTTCCTGACCCTGCATTAGCTGGAAAGCCAAGATTTGTGCTCGTCCCGTCACCGTTAACTCGAATGATGTCTTCAGTCGTTACACTTTTATAAATGAACTGATTTGTTGTATTGGGAATAGCGTCTACACTGCGTGCGCTAATGCCGCTAACCAGTGTCCAAGTGACTGGGCTAGTTGAGGTGGTAGAGCGTCGCCATACCTGATTATTGCTAAGTACCGCGTATTGAATCCCCTGCCAGTTGTCAGAAACATCGGTAACTGATACTGATAAGTTACCAGTTACATCCGTTTCAGTCGTTCCATTGTCGTAATAGATATAACCACGATTGCTAATTGTTGCAATACCAATCCGCGCACCAGTTGCCCCCCCATCAATGTTGGAAAGACGTCCGGTTCTGGATACCCAGGCACTTGTATTGGGAGCGCGGTAATAGACGGCATAGTTACCGTTGGCATCTGCTGCGTCGGCCAGTGCCCACAGGCCACCGCCGGCCCCTCCACCCAGTCCGCTGATCGGAGTCAGTGTAGTCGCCTGGTCATTGAGCGTAAGGGATGAAACGGTTGTTGGCCCCCCCGATACCGAGTACGTAAAATTGACGCCTGATTCTTCGTTGAAAGATCTATTGTGTAGATAGATATATCCTGTCTGCGCCCAGGTTGCAACGCTTGCACTTAGCCAGTATGAAACAATAAGTAGAAAGCCGACAAGCTTCTTGTGGCATATATGAGGCATGAAAGGTACGTTCATAGCTGAACGCTTTTTCAGGATAGTTAGTGATACGGTGGACATGTACTCTCTATACACGGATGTCAGTAGTAGGTAGAAATCCACTGTGTATTTGGTGGATTGCCGGGAGCAGTTTTCTATTGATAGGCAGCCTTTAACAGAAAAATACAGATTATTAGGTAGCAAAATTTAGGCCATGGTTACAAATTTTGCGTTATCATATGAGAAAATTCGTTTGAACTTTTCCTTCATACGTTCTTCTCTTATGTGGCTTCTACAGAGATATATGATTACAGTAAATAGCTGACTAGTAGATTATTAGAGTAGGTATTGACTATTAATTGCTATCAAACTACTTAATTAGTAGATTGTATATTTTATCTGTAACGTATTCGATTCGCACTCTTGAGAGCTGAACACCGAAAACAGATCAAGAATGATAGCGTTGTCTCAATTCCACGTGTCGTCAAACGACGTTCTGACTGCGAATAGGTGGCTTTCTTTACTAAAAATGTATATATACAGCTTAAGTGATTTGTTGAGCCGGAAGGTGTTCAGCTCTTTCTTCGGGAGCTTGAGTGTGTAGAATCTGGGGTATTCAAGCTGGTGAATTGACCATTCACAACGGAAGCTTATGGCATCGGGTGGAACAATCCTCTTATCCGGGTGCTCAGAGCCGCCGACGGGTGATGGCATTCCGCTCATCACGGGTGATTACCAGCCGAAACATGCTGGTAGCAAAACGCCATTCGATCACCGGCTGGGTAAACTAATCAAGTAAAAATCAAAAAGCGTTCAGGTCGGGGATGAGCCAATCTGAACGCTATGGTCAAATTCGATTTACAAAACAAAAGATAGCTGAGCGAAGGCCAATGCTTGGACGTTTTTGCGTACGGCAGCGTCAGCACCCAAAAAAAGCCGGGTTAGTTGAGGACTAGTTCGTGTTGAACAAAGGCCTTGAGCGTCGTTTTTTCGTAAACCGCCAGGTTAGCGTCGCGCACCCGCTCCATAATTGGTCGGATGGCGCAGGTTATCTCATCTTCGCAATCGTCGCAACGAACGTAAAAATTGAGCGATACGCAGGGGGTTGGCGCAATCGGGCCATCGATAACCCGTAGTACCTGCGCCAGCGTAATCCGTTCGGGATCAACGCGTAACATATAACCGCCCCCTTTTCCTTTCTGACTTTGCAGAATACCGTGATTACGTAGTTCCAGCAGAATGATTTCCAGGAACTTCCGGGGGATGTTTTCCTGTGCTGAAATCTGAGCAATCAACACCGGGCCCCGGCCGTATTCTTCGGTCAGGGTTTTCAGGGCCTTCATCGCGTATTTTGCTTTCTTCGAGATCATGAAATAGCTACATAGTTTAGAAAAGGAAAACAGGGCGCTCGCTTTAGCAAGCCTTTACGCTATATAGGGGCGGGCTACGCAGCGACCGCTGCAATCAGGCCTGCCAGCCACAGACCGAAAAATCCCAGCGAATAAGGATTAAACGGGACCGTGTCTACCAAATCCGGTGTCGCTGCTGATACGGAGTCAACAGCTTCCAGAACGGCTTCCGTATCCAGGAGCGAATCAAAGTTTTCGTCGATCTCATGGTAGATAATCTGGCGACCCGGCCCAACGACGTACAGCGCCGGAACAAAAGCTTCTTCAGAAATCCCTGATACCCGATCCCATATAGGGTTGTCTTCACTATATACTCCAAACTGGCGCGCAACCTGCCAATCGGCATCGTAAGCAAACAAAAAGTCGACTGCTTTGCCCTGGCGTTGCAGCGCTTTGGGCGACTCGTTAGACAGTACGATCAACTCAGCTCCGCTTTTCTGTAGCTCATCGTTTAACTGAATCAGGGCGTCCAGATGGGGTTCGGCGTAAGCACCCCAGCAAGGGCAGTAAAAACTAACGACTACCGGTTTGGTCGCGACCAGACCCAGCAACGAAACCGACGTAGCGGGCTGAGCGTGATTAAATAAGGAAGAACGCCATTCTCCACCGGCACTCGACAGACTAAAAAATGGAGCCGTGTCGCCCGTGACTAATGGAGAAACTGCGTTTGATTTATGGCGAGGCTTTACTTGGACGGGGCGGATATCGCCTAGTTCATTCGTGAATTCGAGCGTCATAAATACCATTGTTTACTTATTCTATTGACTTAGTAGTTTAATAGATGCGGCAAATACAGTGGGTTATCGGTACATCGTGTTAGCGAAGATTTAACCGCACACACCGGCTATTTCGTTGAAAATTCTCTGATTAGTAAAGAATTAACTCAAATCGGCTGTTACTGTACTGGTGTTAAATATCTATCAAGCTACTAGATTGATAGGCAAAGTTGGTAATTGATCCTGACAAACGCAAAAATGTTACGTGATAAATTGTATCCGGACTGTAACTACCTTGCCAACATTTCTCTGCTACCTATGCGCCAATCTATCATTTGCCTGCTTTCTCTACTCTGTCTGAGTGCCTGTTCAACCACGACTGTCTATGTAGTACGTCATGCCGAGAAAGTATCCGAAACTGACTCGACGGATCTGAGTCCGGCGGGATTCACACGGGCCGCAGCGCTGGCGGATAAATTGGGAAACGAGTCCATCGATTCCATTTTCACAACACCCTACCGACGAACCCGGCAAACGGCTGAACCACTGGCCAAGCGTTTATCGGTTCCTATGCGTGATTACCCGGCCAAGCCAATCAGCGCTGTCACGCAGCGTATCAACGTCATCAAGGGGAAAACGGTGCTGGTGGTTGGGCACAGCAACACGATTCTGGAAATCGTAAAAGGGCTGGATGCCCAGCCCTCGCTTACGAAAATCGGATCGGATGATTTTGATAACCTGTTTCAGGTACGTATTAAACGCAAACCATTTGGTACGTCCGTCAAGCTGACTGAGCTGACGTACGGCGCGCCGACGAAGTAATGGCAACTGACTGTTGACACTTTACTTTGTTGTAATGGCAACGGTGCCCTGGTCTTTGTTGACGTCCATCCGCACAATGACGTTCGGATCTACTTTTTTGAACTCTTCCTTCGTGACTTCTTTGCCATTGACCGTGATATGATCAATGCCTTTCAGAAAATCTACGTCGGCGCGATTCTTTCCGGAAGTAGATTTATCGTCTTCGAGCGCAAAGTTGATCGGCAGGTTGTAGCGCACATTGACGGGGGAGCCGCCCTGTAACCCTGGTTTCCAGCGGGGCATGGCCGCTACCACACGGACGGCTTCTTCGTCCGCGCCAAAGCCAATACCTTTAAGCACCCGGACGTCCTTGATTTCGCCGGTTTTCGTCACAACGAAGTTGACAAATACTCGGCCACCAACGTTGGCTTTTTCGGCGGCCGATGGGTACTTCAAATTAGTCGATAGGTAACTTCCCAATTGCTGCATGCCTCCCGGAAATTGGGGCTGATCTTCGACGACGGTATACACCGTACCGTCAACGCCCTGAACCTTGTCCGGGAACGACAGGACGGCCTGATCGCCAGACAGAGAACTGTTCTTGTCGGCTTTAGTAATATCCTTCTCCGCTTGTGTACACATCGTAAGGAGGGCGGCAACGGGTAGTGCGAACACATAACGTAACAGTGCCGAGCGACTAGAAATGTGATTTTGTTTCATGGCAATACGTTGTTTGGAGATTGAGGGGGATCAATACTGTAGGTTTCAATAGGGTGGATAAAGCATGATGATCCTCAAGGATTGTACTTATCAACTTGTAGTTGTGCGACGCCGGTTTTTCTGTCGAAGTTTCCTTCTACGCCTACCTTATAGCCCTTCTTTTCCATGTCGGTAACGTACTGCATTGCCTTTTGGTAACCGTCATACCCAACAGATTTACCATTGACAATGAATGAAGTGTACGTCTTCCGGACATCTTCGTTCATCCGGCGATCGGTGTCTCCTTCTTCCAGTTCAAAGTTGATAGGCAGGTTATATTTGACGTTGACCGGTACTCCATCTTGCGATCCTGGTTTCCAGCGGGGCATGGCGGCTACCACGCGGAGGGCTTCTTCGTCCGTACCGAAGCCAATGCCTTTCAGCACTTCCACATTTTTGATTTCGCCAGCGGTTGTCACGATGAAGCTGAGAAATACCCGACCACTAACGTTAGCACGCTGAGCGGGCATTGGATACTTCAGATTTTTTTCTAAGTAGCTGCCAAGTGCTGCCATACCACCTGGAAACTCAGGTTGATTTTCAACGACGGTGTACACTTCACCCTGCACACCTTTAAATTGATTAGCCTTCGGAATGTCGATGATGACATCGTTCTTTTTCTCTACCTGAACCAGTTCCTTGTCGGGCTGGGTACACATGATGAGGAGGGCAGCAACGGGTAGCACGAGCGCATAGCGTAGCAGCGCAGAGCGATTGGACGCGGGCTTTTGTAGCATAACGATACGTTGTTTAAGAGTTGATAAGGAGGCAAAAGGCGTAATAAGCGTACTGGGTGATACCTGGAGTGCGTAAGCAACCAGTTGTCGGGCGTAGTCGGACGATGGATCGGGGGCATCAATCGCCCGGCCGACGGCAGCCTGATCGGCCAGGAACTCGTGGACTTCCTGAAGCGACTGCTTGTAGAAATAGAGTACGGGGTTGAACCAGAAGGCCGCACGTACCAACTCGACGAACAGGACATCGGCGGTATGACGCTGTTGAATATGGGCAACCTCATGGCGCAACAGCATCTCTGGTCGGAACATCGAATCGCTTTTATTCAGTACCAGATACCGGCCAAACGAGAACGATGGCGTCGTATCGTCAGGGAGTTGAACGAGTCGGAGCCCATTCCATGACTCAACCGTGCCCGTCCGGATAAGCACCAAAACGTTACGTAAATTAATGGCCAGTCGAATGAGCATTACGGCAACGCCAATCCCGTATACCAGCCATAGCCACTGATCCAGCGAAAAGCTATCCGTTGCCGGCGCTTCGTGCGTACCCACATTGAACACAGGTAACGTAACGGTACCAATAGGTAAGGATTTGGCGGCCTGGGTCGGTAGCTCGATCAGCGGTAGCAGTAGGGATACCGGGATACCAAGAAGCAGGTAAGCACGATTTAGGCCGAAGAACGTGTTTCGGCGTAGGAACAGCACGTAGCAGCCGTAGAACAGAACCAGGCAGAGGCTGGCGGTCAGGAAATAAGGGAAGGGGCTCATTTCTTTTTCGTGGTTATAAGAATTACTCCGTCTTTACCTTTTACACCATACGTAGCGGTATGGTCGCCTTTCAGTACGTCAATCGACTCAATCGTATTCTTGTCTAACGCATCGATTCCCTGACCGAGCTGCTCAACGCCATCGATGATGTACAGAGGCTTTGCGCCTGAAAGGTTATGCACCGAGACCTTTGTTTTTCGTATCGAATCGGGTAGGGGAAACGTACGAGGGTTTGCATCGTTGTAGAGACCGAAACGAGCGTTTTTGCTATTATCATAAGCGATAGGCGTGCGTAATTTAGACTGCTTAGTATCGGGAGCGGTCGTTATTTTCTTTTTATTGGAAGCCGGAGATTCCATCGCCAGGGCTACGTTGATGACAGATCGATTGGCCACTTTGATAACCTGAGATTTGAAGCCAACAAAACTGAAAATCAGGGATTCCGATGGCGATGTATTGATTTTGTATTCGCCTTTTGCATCTGTCGTTGTGCCCCTTTCTACACCTTTAACAATGATCGTGGCTCCCGGCAGGACTTTCCCATCGACGGCGCTGACTACTTTTCCGGATATAACCTTCGCGTTGCTTGTCGTTTGACTGATGACGACTTCGGCTATCTCGTCCCGCGCGGTTGTCATCGCCAGCAAACTCAACGCCAGCGGAGCAATCAGGACGTATTTGCCCAACGCCCAGCGGCTAGTCGCCCGTTGCTGAAGCATCTGAATACGTTGTTTGAGAAGCGACGGGTTGATGAAGCCATTAGCCAGCGACACGGGTTGGAGCCCGAAACTGTAATTGACTAGCAGACGGGCGTAATTCTGTTCATGCGCCGAGGCCTGCTGATCGGCCAGAAACTCGTGCACCTGCCGGAGCGCCCGTTCCAGTAACCAGAGTGCGGGGCATCCCCAGAAAACAACACGTAACAACTGCAGCGCCAGCACGTCAATGCTGTGCCACTGGCGAACGTGAACCAGTTCGTGCCGAAGAATCAGCGTATTATCGCGATCGGCGGGATTCAGTACAACGTACCCAAAAAAGGAGAAAGTCGGAATCGTCGAATCGGTCGGTAAGGCCAGCGTGTAGCCATCGTGACTCACTTTTGGCGATTGCCGGATGATCCGTAACAGACCCAGAACGCGGGTTGCCAATACTACCAGAAGCATCAGCGAAACGGCAGCGTACACCCAAGCCCCCCAATCCGGTCCGGTTTCAACGGGTGCGGCCGCTGGTGGAAGCGTAAGCACACCCGTCGGAATCGGTAGTGTCTCGGGAGCCTGGCTGGGCAAGGTTACCAGTGGCAAAACCAGCGACAGAACGACTGATGCGAGCAGATAGGCCCGGTTCAGGCCAAAAAAGGTATGCCGACGCAGGAGCAGCATGTAACAGCCCGCGAACAGCAGACCGTATAGGTTGGCTTTTAGGAGATAGTCGAGCGCGTTCATTTGTCTTTTTTGTGGTTAAGAAGCTTGATGATTTCGTCGGCCTCGTTCAGGCTGATGTTTTTGTCCTGCACGAAAAACGAGACCAGTTTTTTGAGCGAATTATCGAAATAATTGCTCATCAGCTGTTCGGTCTGGAAACGTCGGTAAGCCTCTTCCGTAATAAGCGGGTAGTACTCGTGCGTTTTTCCATAAGCCGTGTAATCCACCATGCCTTTCTTTTCCAGTATCCGGATGATGGTTGATACCGTATTATAGGCAGGTTTCGGTTCTGGCAGTTCGGCCAGTACGTCCTTGACAAAGCCTTTTTTCAGCTGCCAGAGGACACGCATAATCTCTTCTTCAGCCTTGGTAAGTTCTCGAAGTTCCATAGTGGGAGCAAGGTATTACTAATGTGTTAGTTTTACAACTAATCTATTAGTTATTATGTTTCCGGTAAATGGTATTTCGTCAGAAATAAGTGATGATCAGGCCGAAATTAATTCGAGAGTGTCAGGATAAGTCCCTGTAAGTTCTGATCGATGGAGCGCACGGACGACTGCAATTGATTCAGCATATTGGCCCGCGTGTGCAGATCGTCGGCTTGGTAAGCTCCGCCCGTACCGAAGAAAAGCTTTTCCTGTTCTGGGCTGGGCTGGGGGAGAACGTACTCAAGCCACCGCTGCCGGATATTGGCGCTGATGGATCGCTGGCCACTGTTGCTGAAAGCGGGTTCGTTCAGCACGTACCAGACAAAAGGCGGGTAGACCGATGAGGCCTTACGCTGCCTCCAGACGTCGGTCAGTAGATTGCGGGGGTGCTGATAGGATACCGTTTGCTGCGAGGAAAAAGCCGCCAGTCCACCCAGGGCCGCACTGGCTACCCCGCCCCCAATACCAATCACCTTGTCGGGTGTATCAGCCTGAATCAGCGTACTCACTACGGTCGTTACGGCACCGACAACAATCGATAGAATCGTCAGCCGACGTACCCGACGGTCATCGCGCTGGTCCAGGTACTCGGCCAGCTGGTCGGCGCGTTCACCTTCGCAGTCCAGTTCGGCGGCTAAACTGGAGATCTCGGTGGAGGCCAGAAGTAATCGGTGAAGAATCTGCTGTCGTTTCGTGAGTTGCTCCTGCTGCGTATCGACGGATGAGTTCGTTTCTAATTGGTGCAATTCCCGTAAAAGCGACAAGGTGCCTGTTGCGTTAGCCAGCAGCAGATCGTGCTGGCTGTACCGCTGACGTAATATCGGGTTGGCCTGTAGGAAGGGCTGGATGGAGGGCCGGGGCAGATACGTCGAATCGTAAGTGTAGGCCAGTGCTGGGTCGCAGAAGCTATCACTTAGATTGCCCCGTATAATGGAGCGATTGCTCCCACAGGAACTTAACAGAATCAGCAGGCAGAAAAAGGCCGAAGTAACTAGAAGTGGTTTCATGAACGAGTGAATAGCCATAGTAAAGGCAAAACTTAAGCAATGACTTTTGGTTGAAGAAATAAATCATCTTCGCTACTGCTAGTGGATAATCAACCAATCAAAGCCTTATTCCTGGATATTGGTGGGGTGCTGCTGACGAACGGCTGGGACCGGCACGCCCGTCGGCGCGCGGCCGAGCTGTTCAATCTGGATTACGCGCAGCTCGACGAACGCCACCATCTGACATTTGATACGTACGAGTCCGGTAAACTGACGCTGGATGACTACCTGAAGCGGATTGTCTTTTACGAAAAGCGCTCCTTTTCTCCGCTGGAACTGACTCGCTTCATCATGGAGCAGTCGCAGCCGTTTCCGGATATGATCGACCTGATGAAGCAGCTCAGGCAGCAACATAATTTGAAACTAGTGGCCGTGAATAACGAAGGACGGGAAATCAACGCGCACCGAATCCGGAAATTTGGCCTCGATACGTTCTTCGATGCGTTTGTGTCGTCCTGTTATGCCCATCTTCGCAAACCCGACGCCGATCTGTACCGGCTGGCCCTGGACATTGCGCAGGTCGAACCGGAACAGGTGGCCTATATCGACGATCGGTTGATGTTCGTGCAGGTGGCCCGGACGCAGGGGATGCACTGTATTCAGCACACTGACTACGTAACGACCCGGAGTAAGTTAGCCGCGCTGGGGCTAACACTGGCCGATTAATGCATGTCCTTGACGTTGAGCCAGTAGAGTCCCACGAACAGAAAACTGAACACAACGCCAAACGATGTGTTGATGGCCCCGATGCCGGCTAAACCGATCGGCAGGATCGCACCAACGACAACGCCAGCTACGTAAACCCAGAAACCGATTCGGCGCAGATTAAACATCAGAATGGCGCCAACGAGCGTCAGCAGAGCGTAGACCAACTGCGCAACAGCTAATGATCGAATCTCGTCGGTATCCTCAGGCATGGGCTGGTCGCCAGACGAACGATCCTCAAAATACTGCTTAGGTCGGCTCTTGAGTTCTTCGGGCGTGTAGTTAGGCTTGACATACGTGGTTTCGGCGACGGCCTGAGTTTGCGTAAGAGAAACCATGGCATCGACCAGGCTAATGGCACAGCCAATAAACGTCAGGATGCAGAGTATAGTCAGAAATTGAGAGCGCATAGTAAGGCCGATTAGCCGATTTAATACGCAAAATAAGTCGGTTATTATTGAATTAGTGCCTGTCTGCGGTCCGGTAAAACCTTATTTTAGCGACATAGTTTCATGTAGCAAACCCCAAATAATATGACCTTACAGGAATTAACTGATCAGATCCGTACCAAAGCCGCTAAAGCTGAATCTCTAAATGCGACTGCCAAACTCGTCACCGATCAGGGAATTGTTTACATCGATGCTACCCAGTCGCCCGTGACCGTTTCGAACGAAGACAAGCCCGCCGACTGTGATCTGCACGTTAGTGTGGATAATTTAGTGAAAATGGGAACGGGCAATCTGAACCCTATGATGGCCTTCATGTCGGGCAAACTCAAAGTTAAAGGCGATATGGGTATCGCTATGAAAATGGGCCAGGTTATGGCGTAGGGGTTACGTATTCGTTGCCTCTGTGCTTACAGAGCTAACATAAAAGCATTCCTATTGGTAGGGATGCTTTTATGTTAGCGGGTTAGCTAATAGATTACCACTAACCTGTAATACGGCGTAGTTTGCTCACGCATGATACCCAGTGAGGACAGTGTAGAAAGTCTATTTCCCAAGATGAGCGGAAAGCCGAAACGTATCTGTGAAGACTAGTTAACTGAGCAAGAAACGGGTTTCGAAGACTTGGGTCCGATGGTATTTTTGGTTTCATAACGAAGCCAGCTATGGAGACGCAACAGGCAATTAATTACCAGCGAATAGCTGAGGCCATCAGCTATTTAAAGAAAAACTTCAGGGAGCAGCCTTCACTGGATCATGCGGCCGAACAGGTCAATCTGAGTCCCTTTTATTTTCAGCGTCTGTTCAAAGAATGGGCCGGTGTTACCCCCAAGCAATTCCTGGAATACTTGACCATTGACCACGCCCGTAAAATTCTGAAACAACGGGCTACGCTGGCAGAAGCGGCTGATGCAACCGGCCTGTCGGGAACGGGGCGGCTGCACGATCTTTTCGTCAAAGTTGACGGCATGACCCCCGGTGAGTACAAGAACGGGGGCGAAGCATTAACTATCAAGTACAGCTTCGTTGACACGCCCTTTGGGGAAGTCATCGTTGCATCAACGCCTAAGGGGATTTGTTATCTGGTGTTTGCCGATGCCGGGCAAGAAGCCGCTTTCCTGGGTTTGCAGGCGAAGTTTCCCAACGCCCGGTTTGTCAGGGAGGCCGACGCGATGCATACAGCGGCACTGGCCGTGTTTAAGCATGGTGGGGAAGACCCTGGCTCAGTCAGATTACACCTTAAAGGAACGCCCTTTCAATTGAAAGTCTGGGAGGCCTTGCTGAACGTACCGGCCGGTCAACTGGCTACCTATGCCAATATTGCCAGCAAAACAGCTAATCCTGCGGCTTATCGGGCTGTCGGGACGGCCATCGGGAGCAACCCCGTAGCGTTCCTGATTCCTTGCCATCGAGTAATTAAAGCCACGGGAGACCTGGGCAACTATCACTGGGGGAGCGCCCGAAAAGAAGCGATTATCGGCTGGGAGTCTGCCAGAGTATACGCCAACCTGGCCGTTGAACTAGATCGTCAATAAAGAACCGGTCGTTAACGGAGTAACATCAATACGTTACTCCGTTAACGACCGGTTGTGTTTCCTCAGGTATTAGCCGATAATTTTGTCCAGCGTAATTGGCATCTCATTGATCCGCTTGCCGGTTGCGTGGAAAATAGCATTGGCAATGGCTGCTGGCATTCCAACGATACCAATCTCACCGACACCTTTTACGCCGAGCGGATTAATAATTTCATCGTGCTCCTCCACGAAGATGACGTCCAAATCGTGAATATCGGCGTTGACGGCGACGTGGTATTCAGCTAGGCTATGGTTCATAAACCGACCGATGTTGTGATCTAGGACGGTTTCTTCTTCCAGCGCTTTGCTGATTCCCCACACCATGCCACCAATAATCTGGCTCCGGGCGGTTTTTGGGTTCAGGATACGTCCGGCAGCAACGGCCGTGACCGCCCGCGTAACGCTTACTGTTCCCAGGTCTTCGTCAACTTTTACCTCAACAAACACCGCCGAGTGCGTAGAGCGGGCGAATTTGCTTTGCTTCAGCAAATTGGGCAGCGACGTAGCGGATTCCATTACGGCCCGACCGCCGTTTTGATCGACGATCGCCTGTAACGAAATAGCAACTGACGCATCTGACGCTAACCGCATGGTTTTATCCACGAAGACAACGTCCTCAAACTTCACTTTGGCGAATGGGGAATGCGGCATATTCTTCGCCAGCTTGAAGAGCTTCTTGCTGAGTTCTTCGCAAACTTTCTTCACCGCGGAGCCGACCGTAGCTGCCGTCCAGGACCCACCCGAAATGAGTGAAAAAGGCATGTCGGTGTCACCCAGTCGGAAGATAACATCGTCCATGGGTAGACCCATTGTCTGAGCGGCAATCTGCGTCATGATGGTATACGTTCCCGTACCGATGTCAGCCGTGGCACAGGTTACCCGCAGTTTGCCGTTGACGGTAAGCGTCGCTTCGGCACTGGCAAACATCTGATTGGCGTCCCAGATACCGGTGGCCATCCCCCAGCCGATGAGGTTATGCCCGTCTTTCATGGAGCGAGGTTCAAGGCTTCGTTTCGACCAGCCAAATCGCTCGGCTCCCTGCCGGAAACATTCCCGAAGCTCCTTGCTGGAGTACGGTTTGTCTTCCAGCTCGTTCCGTTCGGCGTAGTTCATGAGCCGGAACTCGAGCGGATCAATACCAGCGTTATAAGCCAGCTCGTCGACCGCACACTCTAAGGCTGATATACCCGTTACCCCACCCGGCGCCCGCATATCGAGCGGACTGTTCACGTCGAGGGAAACAAGTTTGTAATCAAGCGTCACGTTTTCGGCCGGATAAAGCATACCACCCCAGTTGACAACAACTTCGGTGTAATCTTCCATCTGCGACGTTTCGGCGACGGCATCATGAAAAATGGCGTTCATTTTTCCTTCGTCCGTTGCGCCCAGCGCGATATGCTGAACCGTATTGGGACGGTGCCCGAACGTAAACATCTGCTGGCGGGTCAGCGTAACCCGGACCGATCGTTTCAGGTCCAGGGCCGCCATCGTGGCCATAAACAACTGGTACTGCGGCCGCAGACCGGACCCAAAACCACCGCCCATGTACGGCGACATAACCCGAACTTTGTCGCCCGACAGGCCAAACACCTGCGTTACGTACATTTTGCTGTTCGTGACGCCCTGCGTTTTGTCGTAGATAGTCAGTTTATCACCCTGTTCGTACGTGATCGTCGTCGTGAACAACTCCATGGGGTTGTGGTGCTCAACGGCGTGGACATACGTAGACGCCATCTTGAAGGGGGCTTCCCGGTAGGCCTGCTTAAAGTCTCCTTTTGGTTTTGGCGGTGGTGGCTTGAGCAGACTAGCCAGCCCCGACTTGGGTTTGTGTGCCTTTTCCAGATTGACGAGCAGATCCGTGTCGTGATCGGCCTCTTCGTACGTAATATCGATGAGGGTAGACGCGAACCGGGCCACTTCAAACGTTTCGGCAACGACCAGCGCTACGGGCTGGGCACTGAATTTGATTTCGTCATCGTACAGCGGCCGGAACGGTGATCCTGGAGGAGCATCCTGGTCGTTATAACGGAAGTCAAAACGGGCGGTCTGAGGTCGATTTTCGTGCGTAAACACTTTCAGAACGCCCTCTAACGCCATCGCTTTACTATCGTCAATCCGGACAATCCGCCCTTTGGCAATTGCACTCGACACGACGTAGCCGTACGTCAGATCAGGCACGTTGAATTCGCCCGCGTACTTGGCCGCGCCAGTAACTTTAGCTTTGCCGTCAACGCGGCTAACGCCTTTTCCTATTAGATTGCTCATTCGGTTGGTTCCTGTTTAGCAGCTATTCCCAACGCCCGGACAATGGCGCGTTTAGCCAGTTCGATCTTAAACGTATTGTGTCCGAAGCCTTTGGCGCCTTCCAGCAGTTTTTCGGCCACAAGCTGGTAATTTTCTTTCGTCGCCGTCTTGCCGATCAATAACGCTTCGGCTTCGGGTTTGCGCCAGGGCTTGTGGGCTACTCCGCCCAGGGCTACACGCGCGTCGGTTACCGTATCGCCATCCAGTTCCAGCGCAGCGGCTACCGATACCAGCGCGAACGCATACGAGGCCCGATCACGTAACTTCAGGTACGTGTGGTATTCGGAAAAACCTTTGGCTGGAAGGTCGATAGCCGTTACCAACTCGTCAGGCTGCACCGTGTTGTCGTACTGGGGTTCGTCACCGGGCAAGCGGTGAAAATCAGCAATGGGAATGGTACGGTCGCCGTTGGGCCCCGACACCTGTACTGTAGCGTCCAAAGCTGCCAGCGCAACGCACATATCCGATGGATGCGTAGCGATACACTGGTTGCTCGTACCAAGAATAGCATGGATACGATTATAGCCGTGAAAGGCCCCGCAGCCTGAACCCGGTTCCCGTTTATTGCAGGGCGTCGCCGTATCATAGAAGTAATAACAGCGGGTACGCTGGAATAGATTACCACCATTCGTCGCCATGTTTCGCAGCTGGGGTGAGGCACCTGCTAGTATCGTCTGCGCTAGCAGCGGATACCGTTTTTCGACCTGCTCGTGGTAGGCCGTATCCGCGTTGGTCACCAGGGCCCCCAGGCGCAGGCCACCGTCTTCGGTATCTTCGATAGCGGCTAGAGGGAGATGATTGATATCAACCAGCCGGTCGGGGCGCTCAACGTTTTCCTTCATCAGATCGATGAGGTTAGTACCGCCCGCGATGAACTTGCCCCGGTCGTCGGTCGTCAGTTCGCCCACGGCGTCGGCCACGGAACCCGGTTTTGAGTAAGAGAAACTATTCATGGGTTAAGCTTTTTTAGGAACTTGAAGCACCTCGTTAATGGCATCGACAATGTGCGGGTAAGCACCGCAGCGGCAGATATTACCACTCATTAGCTCACGGATGTCGGCGGTGGTACGCACACGTCCTTCGTTGATCAGCCCCACCGCCGAGCAGATTTGCCCGGGTGTGCAGTACCCACACTGGAAAGCATCGTGTTCGATGAAGGCCGTTTGAAGGGGATGCATGGTGTCATTGTCGGCCAGGCCTTCAATAGTCGTGATGTCAGCGCCTTCTTTCATCACGGCCAGCGTCAGGCAGGAATTAATTCGTTTGCCATCGACCAGCACCGTACAGGAGCCACATTGGCCATGATCGCATCCCTTTTTGGTGCCTGTCAGATTGAGATACTCCCTGAGTGCGTCCAATAAGGTTGTCCAGGGGGCAATTTTTACTTGATGCTCGGTGCCGTTAACGGTTAGCGTTACCACGCGGGTTTCGGGCAGCGAAGCCATCTTATCGGTAAAACTTTTGGGTTCAGCTAGCATATCGGTCAAACAGGTTTTTTATTTAACTGATATGCAGTAGAACGGGCCTGTAGGAAAAGTGATTATTATCCAGCGGCCTAGTGGAGAAATAGGGGGCTAGGTAGACAGCCTGCCATTCGTGGCTCAGAGAGGGTGTAAGCCAGTTTTTCCGTTTTTATCCTAACAGAAGCGCTGTCAATCGGTTCTTTTTTTAGAGGATCACTGAAAATCTGAAACTCCATTCCGTTTTATGCAACAATTGGAACAACTAATTGACCAGCGTCAGTTGGGCGTTACGTTTGCGCCCGATGGTGAAGCCCGTGTATTGGTTTGGGCTCCGTATGCCGAAACCGTGGACATTCGGCTCCGTGATGGCGATCTGATTCTTCCGCTCGAAAATAAAGTGCCGGGCTACTGGCAAACAACGACCAGCCAGATCAAAGTCGGAGATCTATACACGTTTATTCTGAATAAGGATCGCAGCCTGCCCGACCCGGTTTCGATGGCCCAGCCGCAGGGGGTACATGGTCCCTCGCAGGTTGTTGACACCAGCGCGTTTGCGTGGACTGATGACGCCTGGCAGGGTATACCCCTGAAGGACTATCTGCTCTACGAGCTGCACACGGGCACGTTCACGTCTGAAGGAACCTTCGCTGGTATTGAAAGCAAACTGGATTACCTGGTAGAACTGGGTATTAATGCGATTGAAATTATGCCCGTTGCGCAGTTTCCGGGCGAACGTAACTGGGGGTACGATGGTGTTTTTCCGTTTGCGGTACAGTACTCCTACGGTGGTGCCGCCGGTTTGCAGCGCCTGGTGAATGCCTGCCACGGCAAAGGGCTGGCCGTAATTCTCGACGTTGTCTACAACCACATTGGTCCCGAAGGTAATTATCTGCCCGCTTATGGCCCTTACTTTACTGCTAAGTATCGGACCCCCTGGGGCGAAGCAGTCAACTTCGACGACGACTACAGCGACAGCGTTCGGCGGTATGTAATTGAAAACGTGCTGATGTGGTTCCGGGACTTCCACATCGATACGTTACGGCTGGATGCCGTTCACGCTATCCGCGACGAGAGTGACAAACACATTCTGCGTGAGATCAAGGAATACGTCGATATCCTGATGGTGGAAACGGGTAAGCCGCACCACCTGATTGTCGAGCTGGATCTCAATGAAACCCGGTACATCAGCCCGCTCGAAAATCAGGGATACGGTATGGATGCGCAGTGGAACGATGAATTCCACCATGCCCTGCGCGTAACGGCCGGGGGAGAGCGCCACGGGTACTACGCTGATTACAATGGTATCAACCACCTGGCAAAATCGTACAAGGACGCTTACGTATACGATGGCCTATACATGCCCCGCCGGTCATGCATCGTAGGGAGCCCAACGAAGGGGTATCCCGGCCAGCAGTTCGTTGTGTTCTCGCAGAATCACGATCAGATTGGCAATCGGATGCTGGGTGAGCGGCCCAGCCAACTAGTTAGCTTCTCCATGCAGAAACTAATGGCCGGAGCTGTGCTCAGTAGTCCGTATGTGCCGATGTTATTTATGGGTGAGGAGTGGAGCGAGCAAAATCCATTTATGTATTTCGTGAGCCATTCGGACCCTGATTTGGTCGAAGCCGTTCGGGAGGGACGTAAAGCCGAGTTCGCAGCCTTTCAAACAACGGTCGAAGCCCCCGATCCGCAGGCAGAAGAAACATTTCAGCAGTCGAAACTGAGCTGGAGTCGCCTGGATCAGCCCACGCATCAGGTCATGTTCCGCTATTACCAGACGCTGCTGAAACTTCGGAAAGAGTCGGCGCTGCGGCATCCAGACCGGGAGTCGGTGGCCGTTATTGTGGACGACGTACATCAGACGCTGATGCTACAACGGCAGCACCAGGGCAACGGGGCGGACGGAACGATTCTGATCTGTCTGATGAACTTTGCCAGCATCGCCCAACTCATGATGGTGCCCGACGACGGGCATACCTGGTCACTATTATTCGATTCCGCCGATCCGAAATGGCTGGGCGCTATGGCCGCGCCCGAAACACTGATCAGTGGCGCAAACGTATTAGTACAACCTGAATCGATTTTAATCTACACAAGTCATCATGTATAACCCAGTTGCTACGTATCGCTTTCAATTTAACAAAGATTTTCCCCTGGCAAAGCTCGATACGTTGATCCCGTATTTGCAGAAGCTGGGTATTCGAACTGTTTACGCATCGCCGATTTTTGAATCTACCCCTGGGAGTACGCACGGCTACGATGGCGTTGATCCAAATCGGATCAATCCAGAAATAGGTACCGAGGAGCAACTGAGGACCCTCAGCAGTCAGCTAAAAGAAGCTGGCATGGGCTGGTTGCAGGACATCGTTCCCAACCACATGGCTTACCACGCCAATAATTCGTGGCTGATGGATGTGTTTGAGAAAGGAGACCTGTCCTGCTACGCGAATTACTTCGATACGGCGCTGGCGACTTCGTTCTTTCAGGGTCGGATCATGGCCGCTTTTCTGCCTGCTCCGTTGAATGAAACCATTGCCAACGGGGATCTGGTGCTGGCCTACGATCAGGGTCGGCTGGTATTGCAGGTGAGTGGTAACTCCATGCCGCTGAAGCTAGCCAGTTACGAGCGGGTATTCCAGGCCGCCGGGGCAACGGATGATAGTATTAAGGTTCTGCTGGATGAGTTGGGCCAGGTTCACCGCATCGACGAACCCGTTGCAAACGCTCAGGCCTGGCGTGAATTTCAGCAGCAGCTGACGTCGCTGATGAAAAACGATACGTTCGAAAGTCGCCTGCAAGCCGCTATTAACGCTGTAAACAATGATCCCGCGTTACTGGAGGAAATTGCCGACAGCCAGTATTACCGGTTTTGTATGGAACCGGAAAGTCGTCAGATTATGAGCTACCGACGGTTTTTTACCATCAACGGGTTAATCTGTCTGTCAACGCAGGAAGAGAACGTCTTCATGGCGGTTCATCAGCTGACCGACAAACTTGTCAAAGACGGTGTCTTTCAGGGTGTACGGGTGGATCACGTCGATGGGCTGTATGATCCAAAGCAATACCTCGAACGCCTACGGACCTTACTCGGACCGGAAGCCTACATTTCTGTCGAGAAAATTCTGCAGGTCGACGAGCCGTTGCCAACCGACTGGCCGATCGAAGGAACAAGTGGCTACGATTTTCTGGCGCACGTCAACAACCTGCTCACTGATGCCAAAAACGAACAGACTTTCCGGGACTTCTACCAGGCGCTGATTGAAACGGATACGGACCTGCGGACGCGAATCGCTTACCGTAAGGCGTATATGCTTTACCAGCGGATGGGGGGGGAGCTGGAAAATTTGTACCAGTATTTCATGGCTCAGCGCATAATTGACGACGAAGCGCTGGCTAGTGTTCAGACCGGAAATCTGAAAGTTGCCATCGGCGAGCTGCTGATTCAATGTCCCGTGTATCGCTACTACGCCAACGAAATGCCGTTGCCCGTTGAGGAGGCAGGTATCATCACTGGGCTGATTGCGTCCATTCGAGAAACAAAACCTGAACTCAACGACGCGCTGGATGCACTGGAAAAAGCGCTGCTGATTCAGCCGCAGGAAGGCGACGCCAGTTACAACGCGCGTGCGTTACTGTTTTACCAACGGCTCATGCAGTTTACCAGCCCGCTGATGGCGAAGGGCGTCGAAGATACCTTGCTGTATACATACAACTGCTTCGTGGGACACAACGAGGTGGGTGACTCGCCCGAACGATTCGGGTTATCGACGGATGGGTTTCACCAGATCATGCAGGATCGTCTGAAACTGTGGCCGCTGGCGCAGAGCACAACAGCTACCCACGATACCAAACGAGGGGAAGATGTTCGGGCGCGGCTGAACGTACTGACCGAGTTAGCCGACGGATGGTTACAGGAAGTACGGGTTTGGCAGGATCTTAACGCGGATATGCACCTGGAAAACCGGTTGGATAAGAACGATGAGTACTTTATCTATCAGAATCTGCTGGGAGCTTACCCCATGCCGAAGCAGGACGAGGATGATTTTCCGAACCGGATGCAACAGTACGTAGAAAAGGCCTTGCAGGAAGCCAAACGCCATACGACGGGATATGAAATAGACTCCGACTACTTTGACGCCGTGTCGACCTTTGTCGATGGGCTTTTTGACGAAGAGCGTCCATTCTGGACCCGATTCCAGCATTATCACCGCCAGATCGCGGATTTAGGCATTACGAATTCGCTGGTACAAGTGACGCTGAAATGTACCTGTCCAGGTGTACCGGATGTTTATCAGGGGGGCGAAAACTGGGATCTGAGTCTGGTCGATCCTGATAACCGACGGCCCGTGAATTTCGACCGGCTTTGCAACGACCTCGACGAACTGATTTCCCGGCAGGAGGCTGGCGACCAACGTATCTGGGCAGATCTGTGGGAGCAGCGCTGGGATGGACGTATCAAACAGTGGCTAACCCGGTTCCTGCTGCAGGAACGTGACGAACATGCAGACGTTTTCGCGAAGGGAGAATACCTGCCGCTGACCATTGAGGGGACGTACCGGGGCCACGTTCTGGCATTTGCCCGTCGTTACGAATCAAGCTGGTATATTGTAATCTTACCGCTGCATACTGCGCAACTCTGCCAGCAGCAGGGGACAACGATTATGGAGCTGGATTGGCAGGATACGCAGTTGGTGCTACCCGCTGACGCGCCAGCGCAGTGGACCCGTTGCCTGGCCGAATCAGCCATTGAATCGGACGGCGGTGTACTGCCCGTTAAAACGTTGTTTGAGACCCTACCCGTAGCGCTGCTGACGAACCGGTAAAAGGTGATTATGACTTCTTTTAACGGTTAATCAAGAATGTTTTGTCATTCCGACCGGCTACGCGCCCCGGTCGGAATGACAAAAAGTATGAATCAGCCGAGCTGGATCGAAATCCTTCACTGCTCTAAGCGCCTGGTTTGTCGATCCAGACAGTTTTGACGTTAACGAATTCCCGAATACCAACCTCTGACAACTCGCGGCCGAAGCCCGACTGCTTGATGCCGCCGAAAGGAACCCGTGCATCGGAGCGCATAAGGCCATTGATAAAGACTGACCCCGCCTGAAGCTGGCTGGCTAACCGAGCACCCTTCTCCAAATCCTGCGTCCAGATGGCTGAGCCGAGACCAAAATCAGACTGATTGGCGAGTCGGATGGCATCGGCTTCGTCTTTGGCTTCGATCAGAACCGCTAGTGGCCCGAAGGTTTCTTCATCAAAAGCCACCATACCAGGCGTTACGTTGTCCAAAAGTATCGGCTGAACGTTGCACCCCGAGCGACGAATACTGGTTTGGTCCCCGCCCGCCAGGGACTTGGCTCCTTTTGCGACAGACTCGTGGTACTGGCGCTCGATCGAATCGGCCAGATCCATGCGGGCCATCGGTCCCATCGTAGTAGCGTCATCCAGCGGATCGCCCTGACGAATTTGCTGAATGTGCTGAAGAACCAGCTCGGTGAACTGTGCCTTCACCTGTTTGTCAATAATAAATCGCTTGGCGGCAATGCAGCTTTGTCCGGCATTTTGCATGCGGGATTTGACGGCTACTTCCGCAGCTTTTTCCAGATCGGCGTCGGCCAGTACGACCAGCGCATCCGATCCACCCAATTCCAGTACTGATTTCTTGATTTGACTACCGGCAATACCAGCTACAGATGCACCCGCCCGGCCGCTGCCTGTCAACGTAACCGCCTTAACACGCTTATCCTTGAGCAAGCCTTCGACCGGCGCTACGTCGATGAGTAATGATTGAAAAACACCATCCGGTAGCCCCGCTTTTCGGAATACGTCGTCGATCGCCAGCGAACAGCCAAATACGTTAGGAGCGTGTTTGAGCAGACCAACATTACCCGCGATCAGACCAGGAATGGCAAACCGGAAAACCTGCCAGAACGGAAAATTCCATGGCATGATGGCCAGTACGGGGCCCAACGGTTGATACGAAACGTAACTGCGAAGCGCATCCGACTTAATAGTCTGGTCCGCCAGAAATTGCTCGGCGTGTTCAGCGTAGAAGGTACAGCAGTCGGCACACTTCTCAACTTCTGAAATCGCTTCCTTCCGGGTTTTGCCCATCTCGGCCGTAATCAGCTCACTCAGCTGTTCTTTATCGGCCGTGAGTTGTTCGCCCACGCGTAAGAGGTAAGTTATTCGCTCCCGAATAGACAAAGCCGACCAGTCGGCAAAGGCCCGGTCGGCTTGTTGAAGTTTTCGCTCGATGGTTTCGTCGCTGTCAGCTGGGTACGTTTCGAGAGGCTGCTGCGTGAACGGGTTAATGGACTGAAACGGCATAGGAAGCACTGGTTAAACGTAAGCTACGTAATTAACCAGCAGGCCGGGTCTACTGTTCCTCTTTGTCCAATTCGGATAATAACCGGGCCATGGTACTGATCACCTGTTCCATCTCCGCGTGTCCGACAATGTTATCGAACTTTTCGCGTACCTGCTGCATGCAGTCCTTTAGCGCAACGAACAGCTCTTTACCGCGATCATTCAGGAAAATAATGCTGGATCGAGAATCATTGGGGTTCTTCTGCGTGTAGATGTAGCCATCCTTCTCCAGTAGGCCGACGATTTTGCTCATCATCTGCTTGCTCACCCCCGACCGTTTGGCCAGTTCGTTATTGGTGGTGCCTTCTTCCTCGATGTGAGATAGCAGCATCAGATAGCTCATTTTAAAGTTCTCGTAACCGAGCTCATGCAGCTTTGGCTCCACAGCATTGTTAACGTAACGCTTTAACCGCCAGAAGAGTCGACCAACTGCCCGCTCCCGATTCAGGCGGTATTGTTCAAAATCAAAGGGCTTCTTATCTATTTCCACGATTCTAAAGCAAAGACCAATTATTAAGAAACAATTGATAACTGAATTTTGTACAAATATAGTCAACTTGTTTGACTTTATAGTCAACCTAGTTTACTTTTGCGAGCCGGTTTCGAAAAAACCAGAGCTGGGTTATAATCCCCGATTATTTACAAACATTTATCAGTAACAAATTGCCTGAAAACCATAAAAAAAATGGCAACGACTACGGCAACTCAGCAAGTAATGGAAGAGAAAAGCGCACTTAGTACGTACTTACCCCGCATCATTATTGGTCTCGTACTGATCGTTGGCGGCTATTTTGGCTTCAAAGCGTTTCGCCACAGCCAGCAGTATGAATCAACGGACAACGCACAGATTGAAGGCAATACCGCACCGGTCCTGGCTCGCGTAGCGGGCTACGTAAAATCAGTAACCGTCAATGATTACGCAACGGTAAAGCAGGGGCAGACGCTGGTGACGATCGATCCGCAGGAGTACGATGTAGCCTTGGCGCAGGCCGAAGCCGATTATCAGCAAACCGTAGCCGATCTGGCCACCGCCCAGGCTGACTTACAGAATGCTCAGGCAAACGCCCGCAACGTCGTGCAGAACCTGCGCGTTGCCCAGTCGAATGCCGAGGTGCAGGCATCCCGTCGGGATAAAGCACAAAACGACCTGAAACGGGATCAGAACTTATACGCAGCCCAGTCGCTGACCCAGAAACAACTGGAGGATTCGCGGAATGTAGCCGACGTGCAGGCTCGTCAGTACACAGCTAACGTAGCGCAGATTAATCTGGCGAAAACGTCGCAGGATGTGGCGCAGGCGGGCATCGCTAAAGCTCAGTCGAACATCCAGAAAATTCAGGCGGTTCTGAAGGTGAAACAGGCGGTTATCGATAACGCCAAACTGCGCCTGGGTTACGCCAATCTGGTAGCGCCAATCTCCGGAAAACTTGGTCGGAAAAACGTTGTCGTTGGTCAGTACGTCCAGCCGGGCCAGAACCTGATGACGATTGTTGCCGACTCGACGTTCTGGATCGTGGCCAACTTCAAAGAAACGCAGCTGGAAAAAATGCAGCTAGGACAGGAAGTTGATATCAAGGTAGACGCCTATCCAGATCTGGCGATCAAAGGTAAGGTTTCATCCCTGTCGGAAGCTACGGGCGCCCGGTTTGCGCTGCTGCCCCCCGACAACTCATCGGGTAACTTCGTGAAGATCACCCAACGCGTTCCGGTGAAGATTGATATCATCAATCCGGAAAAATACAAAAATCAACTGCGGGCGGGCCTGAGCGTTGACGCTGAAGTGCGGGTGGCGAACTAATTCAAGGAAGAAAGCAGGTAAGGACACAAGGCGGAGGGCTGAGCCCGGTAGCGCCCTGGCTTCAGTCCACTTTCATTCTTATCTCCCTTTTAATTTATGGCAACTCAAATAGCGGCTCCTGCGGCCGTGCCAACGGGCTTTCGCCGGTGGATTGTGGTCATCACAGCCATCTCGGCGGCAATTATTGAGCTGATCGATACGTCCATCATCAACGTTGGACTAACCGATATTGCGGGTAACTTGGGTGTAACGATCGAAGACGTTTCCTGGGTGGTAACGGCCTACGCCATTGCGAACGTAATCGTCATTCCGATGACGGGTTTTCTGCAGCGTTACTTCGGTCGGAAAAACTACTACATCGGGTCCATTATTCTGTTTACGCTGGCCTCGTACGGCTGCGGATTTGCCGATGATTTATGGACACTGGTTGCTTTTCGTTTCCTGCAGGGCGTAGGCGGTGGTGCCTTGCTGTCGACCTCGCAGGGCTTGATGTTTGACGCCTTTCCGCCTGAGCAGCGCCCACTGGCGTCGGCCCTGTTCGGTATGGGTATCGTACTGGGACCAACGCTGGGCCCGGTGCTGGGGGGCTTCATCATCGACAACTACCATTGGAGCTGGATGTTCTACATCAACGTACCGATTGGTATTATCGCCGTGCTTCTGAGCCTGTCATTTATCGATAAGAAGCCGGAAGAGTACAACATCGACCGGCGCACGATTCCAATCGATCAGTTTGGTATTCTGCTGCTAGCCGTCGGCATTGGCAGCCTACAATACGTACTGGAACGGGGGGAAGCCGATGACTGGTTTGATGACAGTATCATCCGCTGGCTGACAGGATTTGCGGCCGTTTGCATTCCGCTCTTTATCTGGTGGGAACTACGGGGCACGAAAGACCCGGTGGTGGACCTACGGGTACTGAAAAATCGAAACCTGACTGTCGGCTCTCTGCTGATCGTGGTCGTCGGGTACGGTCTGTTCACCTCTGTATTGCTGTACCCACTGTTTGCGCAGCGGATCGTTGGCTTCACGGCCACCATCACGGGGCAGCTGCTGATTCCGGGTGGTCTGGCCATGCTGCCGATGTTCGCTATCGTTGGGCGGCTGCTGGCCAAGGGCGTGTCGCCCCGGATACTTGTGATGGCGGGATACGTAGCGTTTGCTGCGTTCTGTATGGTGATGTCGACCTTCAATGCGGAAACGGCGGGCACCTTCTTTGCCGTAGCGCTTATTCTTCGCGGGGCGGGGCTGGCTTTCACAAACGTACCCCTCATCAACCAGTCGGTGTCAACCTTGGAACCTCGTCAGCTTCCCACCGGTATTGCCCTGGTGAACATGATGCGGCAACTGGGGGGCGCCTTTGGTATAGCGATTACGAATACTTACGTGACCCAGCGCACAGCCTACCACCGTACCGAACTGGTATCGAATATACAGACGGGGGACATGATCACCGACGAACGGGTAACGGCACTGACGCAGGGACTGATTGCCAAGGGGGTTAACGCCATGGATGCCGTATCGGGGGCTTATAAAGTTCTTGACGGGATTGTTTCGCGGCAGGCCCTGATGCTGTCGTACCTGGATACGTTCCGGCTGGCAGCGCTGTTCTTCGTTGTCTCGTTCCCGCTGTTGTTCTTACTGAAAAGCAAAAAAATGGACGCTGCTACGGCCAAAGCCGTTGCCGATGCCGCTCACTAATCTGACATGAAATCAACCATTTCAATCCTTATATCACTGCTGGTGGCTGGTGTTGCGCAGGCGCAGCAACCGGCCCCGGTTTCCAGCAACCTGCGGGCGCTGGTGCAGCAGGCCAACGCGAACTATCCGGTGCTGAAACAGCAGCAACAGCAGATTCAGGCCGGTGAGTTACGGTCCGATATTGCCCGGGCGAGTTTGCGCCCTAATATCAATGGGAATGCCTCGTACCAATACCTGAATCCGGTCGCGAAAGCAACGCTGCCCGTTGATGGGGTTCCTCGGACGTTGCAGTTCCAGCCAAACCATAACGTTAACGCCTACGTCGGCATCGGGCAGACGATCTACGACTGGGGCCGGACCAATGCCGCCGTAAAGCAGGCTGAAGATAACGTACAGGTGCTGCGCCGGACGCAGGAAATTACGCAACAGACTCTGGCCTACCAGGTTGCTGCTACGTATTATGGAATCGGGTTTCTGCGGCAGAGTCTGGCCGTTCAGGATTCGGTGATCAAAACGGCGGGTGCCAACGTCCAGTTGCTAAGTACCCGGTTGCAAAATGGCGACGCGCTCCAGTACGACGTACTGACGCAGCAGGTGCGGGTAAAGGCGGCTCAGAACCGTAAGATTGAAATCCAGAATCAGTTAGAGCGTCAGCTGGCGCAGTTGCAGTACCTGACCGGCAGCGAAAACCCCGATGTCAGCCAGGCAACGAGTCAGTTTAATCTGGAAGCAACGGGCAGCAGCCCAACGCAGCCTTACAGTCTGACTGGCGACGTATCTGGGCTTGTGGGAAACAAAGATGTCCTATTGGCACAGGATCGCGTTCGGCAGGCCGAAACAGATATTATCGTTAACAACCTGGCTGGTCGCCCGAGCCTGAGTTTTACCGGATCAGCGGGATATCGGAACGGCTATTTGCCCGAGATCAATACGCCTAGATTCAACGTAGCAGCCGGAGTAGCGCTGAACGTTCCCATCTACTCGGGAAAGCGCTATCAGTTGCAGAACCAGGCGGCTCAGCTTAACCTGAACGCCAGCCGCTACGCCGTCGAGAACGCCAACGCGCAGCTCCGCCAGACTATCGCCCAGTTGAACGCGGATATCCGTAGCAATCAGACGCGGCTGGCTAACCTGGAAACGCAGGTGCTGCAATCTCGTCAGGCGTTGCAGATCGCCAATGCCCGACTACGTAATGGAGTCATTACGAACGTCGAATTACAAAGCGCCGAGACCGGCGTGGAAGAAGCTGAGCTAGGTCGACTTACGTTCCAGTACCAGCTATTGCTCAACCAGCTCGACCTAAAACGGCTCCTGGGTGAGCCTTTATTTCAGCAATAAGGTTTTCGATAGATAGACAAAGCGCCCGCTGTTCACGATTGGTTGGACAGCGGGCGCTTCTTTTTTTGTGTTGTACAAACACTTAATTGAATTGTGTAAAATTATATTTGATACAATGTAATTAAGGGCTATATTTGTTCAACAAATGGAAGACGTACCATCTTTTGAGATCGATTCCCGGCTCCGGTTAGACGAACAGGCTTGTTTTCCGGTTTATGCCCTATCCCGGCTGATTACTAAAACGTACCAGCCGCTACTGGAGCGCATTGGCCTGACTTATCCACAGTATCTGGTGATGATGCTGGTTTGGGAACACCGGGAAATCTCGGTAAAAGAGATTGGCCAGAAGCTGTATCTGGATACGGGCACACTGACTCCTTTATTGAAGTTGCTTGAACAGAAGCAACTCATCAGTCGCCGGCGAGATCCGCGCGATGAACGCTCCGTGCTTATTGGGTTACTGCCCTCCGGGCGGGACCTGCACGAGCAGGCACGCCAGATTCCGGAAGAACTGGCCCAGCGCTTTTCTTTGAAGCATGACGAGGTCGCCATACTGCGCCGGGAGCTGACTCACCTGATTACGTTACTTTCCTGATTAATTGTTCACTTTATTCAACTATGACAACGAATATCATGCATTCGGCCCAGGCCAAATCCGTTGGTGGCCGCGACGGCCAGGTTACATCAAACGATAACGGGCTGGATCTCCAACTGACCATGCCCAAACACCTGGGTGGTCGTGCCCGGGAAGGTGCTACGAATCCAGAACAGCTGTTTGCGGCTGGTTACTCCGCCTGCTTCGGTAACGCCGTTATCTTCGTCGCGCGTCAGGCAAAGCTGCCGGTCGACGACATGACCGTGGACGCTACCGTAGACCTGTTTAGAGACGAAGAAAAACTGCCGACGCTGGGCGTTACGTTGCACGTCAATTTACCTGGCTTGTCGCAGGAGCAGGCCGAAGAAATCGTAGCCACCGCTCACCAAACCTGTCCTTACTCGCGTGCTGTCCGCGGAAATATAGACGTAACACTGACTGTCACTACGACCGAAGCGTGATTTGACGTAGTATAAAACAAACTCCCTTATCAACGCTGCACAGAGCCTGATAAGGGAGTTTGTTTTGTACGTATCGCGCTGTTACTGACCCTGTGCTTCTTCTGATACTGAGTTCCACTCTTTCCAGGTTTCCAATCGCTGCTTGTAGCGAGCTTCGGCAATTTGAAGCGGCATCGTGCCGAAGAAAATACGAAGTGGGGGCTGTTCGGCGTCAACGATTTTCAAAATGGCGTCAGCCGTTGCGTCCGGATCACCTTTTGGACTTTTAGCGCTGGTCTGCGCGCGTTCTTCCCGAACGTCATCATAGGCTGCAATGGGTTCGCTGTGTTTGGCTGAGCTGCCACTCCAGTCGGTCGAGAAGCCGCCTGGCTCGATCAAGGTCACGTTGATCCCAAACTTAGCTACCTCCTGCGATAGTGACTCGCACAACCCTTCGATAGCCCATTTGGAGGCATGATACATACCCAACGATGGGAATGCCACGATGCCGCCAATACTGGAGACCTGGATAATATGGCCGCTGCCCTGAGCGCGCATGATTGGTAAGGCCGCCTGAATGATCCATAAGGAACCTAGCACGTTGGTGTCGAGCTGATTACGAGCTTCCTCCTCACTCAGTTCTTCAACGAAGCCGAAATGACCGTAGCCAGCGTTACTCACCAGAACATTCAACTGACCGAATTTATCGTGCGCTTTCTTGACGGCTTCGAAGTCGGCCTTCCGGTCATTGACATCTAATTGTAGGGGTAAAACAGCGTCGCCGTATGTATCAACTAAATCCGCCAGATCATCGGTATTACGTGCCGTAGCGGCTACTTTATCACCCCGTTTCAAGGCTGCTTCGGCCCAGATTTTACCAAACCCGCGGGAGGCACCCGTAATGAACCAAACCTTTGTTGCCATCTTCTTAATCAATAACGTTTGTAGAGTAACTAAGGCAACCGATATCTGTTCGAACGAGGACTGGCTAACCGTAGATAAGGAAGGATCCTCCGCTAATTCTTGCTGGCTTGTTTCTTCTTATTCTGTTTCTCTATGTCTACTTCTTGTAGCCCAATTCCTTTAGCTGTCCTTCTGTTAGTTCAATGACATTAACGTCGAGCGGAATGGGAGTAAGGGGTGTGTCGGTTGTATCGGTTTTGACGGAAACGATCTGATCCACTACGTCCATCCCCTTGAACACCTGCCCGTAAACCGTGTATTTGTTATCCAATCGAGCCAGTCCATTCTTGTTCTGAACAATGTAAAACTGACAACCGGCCGACAGCATCTCCGGGTTATCATCCCGTCCGGCTCCAACGGCCCCATAAACGTGTTTGAGAGTAGGCACAAATTCAGGTTTCAGCAGGTGTGGAGAATTGGCGAACCCTTCGGGCGTGTCGGGACAGCCGCCCTGCGCAACAAAGTTTTTGATGACCCGGTTGAACGTAAACGTATCCCAGTAGCCTTTTTGTGCGAGTTTGATGAAACTGGCTTTGTGATTCGGCGTTTCGTCGTACAGCCAGAAAAGAATTTCACCCTGTGGCGTTTTTATCTGGCCCACTGGGTACGTTTTTTCGGTAGTGTACGCCAGCAGTAAAACGGCAAGCGGAAAGATCAGTAGTAGTTTTTTCATTGATGTTCAGAAGAGGATTGGTTAGCCTCGACTAAAACTACTCAAAATACAAACGTGCGGTCAACGGAAGAGTCTATCTTCTGCTGACCGCACGTAATCAGGGGCTGGTAAGCTGCGCTTACTCTTTTTGGTTCGCCTGTTCTATCTTGGCATCCGTCGGAATCACAGCCACATCCCGTTCCCGCTCCCGTTGTTCGACGTAGACGGCATGCTCGGCGGGTTCGATCTTGATACCAAAATGATTGGCATACGCCTGCGTAAACTCGGCACCGAAGTAAAGAATGGCCGCCGTGTAGTAGATCCAGGTCAGGATAACGATCAGCGATCCCGCGGCACCGTAGGTTGAACTGGTGCCAGTTGTGTCGATGTATAAACCAATCAAATAGCGTCCCAGCATGAAGAGCAGCGCCGTGAAGAAAGCTCCCCAGCGTACGTCCTTCCAGGCAATCTTGGCATCGGGTAATACCTTGAAAATCGTGGCAAAAAGGGCCGTAACAATGACCGTACTCACCGTAAAATTCAACGCTTCGACCAGAAAAACGCCCACTCCTGGAATGTAGCGGACGAGTAGATCACTCATGGCCAGGATCACCCCATTGATGATTAGCGATACGAGCAATAAAAAGCCCAGACTAAGAACCAGTGAAGACGACAGCAGCCGGTCTTTGATCAGTTTGAGCCAGCCTTTCGCTGGTTTAGCCTTTACCCGCCAGATCATATTGACTGAGTCCTGAATTTCGATAAAGATGCTGGTTGCACCGAACAACAACGTAACGATACCAATGCCCAGGGCTACGTTAGTTTTACCCGACAGCTCAATGCTTTTGAGCATGTCCTGAATCTGTTTAGCGGCTGCATTACCAACCAATCCGTTGATCTGGGAAAAAACTTGTCCCTGTACGGCTTCCTGCCCGTAAAAAATGCTGAGCAGGGAAATGATCAGTACGAGCAGAGGAGCCAGGGAAAAAACGGTGTAATACGCCAATGCTGCGCTGAGTTTCAGGCCTCGGTCGTCCATAAACCCGTTAAAGGAGTCGCGCAGTACAATCCAGACGTTTTGGAAGAACGAGCTGGTTGGTTTGGTTTCCATAGTTGGCTCAGTTAGTTTATTTATAGGTCGTGAAGGTTACTTGTGTGCACGTGGGAAGTCAACAGCATGGGACAGGACTACCCGAAAAATTAACTGGGTAGAAGAGCGATGGTTTCCAATAATGAGGCTGGGCTCCTGGCTGAAATGCCGTTCCAATAGAATGTTAGGCTAACTTTAAGCAAAAATTGACAACCCCGCCGATAATCGGCTACTGTATGAAAAAATGGTTTTTTGGCTTACTGTTTGTCGTCCTGGTTGGCTGGGGCTGCCGTGCTATCAGCGATATTGTGCGTCCTAGCGTACGGATTGCCTGCATCGGAACGAGTATTACGGAAGGCTACACGTTGCCCGTCGAACAAACGTACCCTGTTCTGTTACAAAACCTGGTGACGTCGCCCGACAAGGTACTGAACTTTGGGGTGGGGGGAACCTGCATGCTGAAGAAAAGCGACATTCCGTACTGGCAGGCGCAGAAATACCAGTTTGCGCTCGATTGGAAGCCGACGATACTGATTGTCGAGTTTGGGGCCAACGATTCAAAAGCGCAGAACTGGCAGTATAAAGCCGAGTTCAAGCAGGATTACCTGGCCTTGATCGATTCGTTCAAGAAACTGTCCAGCTCGCCCAAAATCTACCTATGTACACCGCCACCGGCTTTTGCGTCGAACACGTTCGGTGTGCAGCCGGGCGTCATTGACAATGAAATTGTTCCTATCGTGAAGGAAGTGGCCAAGGAGACCGGATCTGAAATAATCGATCTGCACACGCTTATGCAGGGACAGACGGGCTGGTTTCTCGATGGATTACATCCTAACGCCATCGGGACGATTAAGATCTCCGAAGAAGTAAATCGCGTGATCGCCGGAAAATAAGCTTCCGGCGATCACGCGATCAGCAATGAGAGCAGTTATTCAGGAATGACCTGAATAATCCGGCCGGGGCTCTCGATGGAAACGTACAGGTTACCGTTGGGCCCCTGTTTTACGTTCCGAACGCGCCCTTCGCCTTGTAACAACCTTGCTTCGCTGACAACCTGATTGTTGTTAAGCTGGCAGATGCTCAAATACTCCGAGGCTAATGCGCCCGTTGCCAGACTGCCTTTCCAGCTACCGAAATTATCACTCGTGATAAACGCCAGGCCACTGGTGCCGATGGACGGTGTCCAGGTGAAAAGCGGTGCCTGAATTCCGTCGCGCGTCGGGCTAGCCGATATGGTTGATCCGTCGTAGTTGATACCGTTCGAGACGAGCGGCCAGCCATAGTTGGCTCCACGCTGCACAATGTTAATTTCATCTCCCCCGCGAGGGCCATGTTCCGTTTCCCACAATTCGTTGGTGGCGGGGTTAATTGCTAAGCCCTGCGGATTCCGGTGGCCATAGGAGTAAATCGTCGTTGGACCCGACTGACCCGCTAGCACCGGGTTATCGGATGGGACCTGACCTGAATCGGTCATGCGGTGAACCTTACCCCAACCCGTTGTTACGTCCTGCGCGTTTTTATTCGGTGATGATTCGCCACCGAGCGTTTGTCCGCCACCCTCGCCCACACTCAGGTACAGAAACCCGCTGTTGTCGAATTCAATCCGGCTACCGTAGTGACCCTGCCAAGTATTGGTCGCGGCCGTCTGGAAAATTGTTTCCAGGTTAGTGATCTGCGTGTTGCTGATTTTAAAGCGAATTAAGTTCAACCGCGTAGCCGAACTACCGGACACCGAACCCGCGTAGGAAGCATATACCCAGCCGTTGGCTGCATACTGTGGATGGACGCGCAGATCAAGTAACCCGCCCTGGCTCCGGGTGTCAATATCCGATGGCAGACCGGTGATTTCTGTCGCAGTCCCGTTCGAAAAGCGACGGAGCTTGCCTGATTTTTCGGTGAAAAGTAAATCACCGTTGGGCAGAAAATCCATACCCCAGATAATACCATAGCCCGTCAAGACGGTTTCGGTGCGAAATGAAGGCGTTTCGACGTCTGGCTCAGTTACTTCCGGTCTGCAACTGGTAAGGCCCGTCAGGCTCAGCAGGAGTGCCGCGCCGAAGAGAAGTCGGGAGTTTTTCATGAGATTGAGTAATTAGTTTTAATCTCATTTTAACCTCAAACAGCTCCCTTTGTTAACGAATTAGTGGAAAGAGTACCGGTGTAAAACAAAATAAGCGCCTGAATCAATGTTCAGGCGCTTATCGGTGCGTTGTTGCAAAGATGGATTAAACCTCCATGCTTACCAGCGCATTACCTCGCAAAACAGGAACGACATCGTAGAGGTCGTGCTGGAGGCAATACGTAATATCTTTCTGAATACCAAGACGTTGTAATCGGCGAATGTGCGATGAATTCGCCAGGTACGAGGGGAGGTTGTCCTTACCCTGTACGTACAGCCGCCACGCCATAATGGCGCTATCTTCAGCCATGGCGTAACTGTCTTTCAGCCGATCAACCAGCGCTCCGGCGTAGAGTGTGTCTTCTAGGTTGACCCGGCCTTTCCAGCCCGCGCAAAGCACCATGACGTCGTACGGCTCACTCTGAAGGTAGCGGGCAATGGCGTCCAGGTTCAGGAACGAGCCCACTAATACTTTCACGGCGGCTCGTGAGCGGGTGAGCGCCAGCGTTCCGTTGGTGGTCGTCATGGCGATGTTAGCGCCCCGGATCTGATCGTCCATGTACGTAAAAGGCGAGTTGTCCAGTTCGAACCCTTCGACCTTTTTAGCGTTACGTTCGGCCGCGGCCAGATAACCGCGTTCCCGCCACGCCTGGCATTCCTCAACCGTCGCAACGGGAATAATCGTGTTTACTCCGTAGGCAAAGGCCGTAACCATGCAGGAGGTAGCCCGGAACACATCGGCAACGACAACAATGGTATTCTCCATGTTGTGCAGGTGCAGCAGTTCTGGGGTCAGACAAACGTCAATTTGTTTCATGGGATTGATCTGCGGCTGGTGTCAGACAGATACCAGCCGCAGACAGAATTATTTTTTTACGAAGGGGAGTTTAATAACCTGCGCCTTGAGCAGCCGATCGCGGACTTTGACGAAAATTTCAGTGCCGGGTTTGCTGGTCGCTGCTGGTACGTAACCCAGGCCAATACCTTTGCCCAGCGTAGGCGACTGCGCACCGGAGGTTACCTCACCAATAGTGTTGCCATCGGCATCGGCCAGTTCGTAATGACCCCGTGGAATACCCCGGTCGATCATTTCAAAACCAACCAGTTTTTTTGGGACGCCCTGCTCTTTTTGCTTCTTCAGTACGTCGGCGTCGATGAAATCGTGCGTGAATTTGGTTACCCAGCCGAGCCCTGCTTCGATGGGCGATGTTTCGTCAGTGATATCGTTGCCGTAGAGGTTGTAGCCCATTTCGAGCCGCAGCGTATCGCGCGCGCCCAGCCCGATCGGCTTGATACCATAAGGCTCACCGGCTTTCATGATCGCGTTCCAGACGCCCTCGGCCTGCTCGTTCGATACGTAAATCTCAAAGCCGCCCGCGCCGGTATAGCCCGTAGCCGAAACGATGACGTTGGCGTACCCAGCAAAATCGGTTTTCTCGAAGGTATAATAACCCATCGAGTCGAGCTTAGCAGGTGTCAGCGATTCGAGCGCTTTAGCCGCCATGGGGCCCTGTACGGCAAACAGGCACATATCGGCCGATATGTTTACCATGTCCAGGTCAGCATCGGCAGAAATGTGCTGGCTGATCCAGTCCCAGTCCTTATCGATGTTCGACGCGTTGACGACGAGCATGTACTCCTGCTCGCCGAGCCGATACACCAGCAGATCATCAACGATACCACCCCGCCCATTGGGTAGGTAGCTGTACTGCACTTTGCCGTCGAAGAGCGTGCTGGCGTCGTTAGCCGATACGCGTTGAATCAGGGCTAGTGCATCGGGACCTTTGAGCATGAACTCGCCCATGTGCGACACGTCGAAAATACCGACGCCATTGCGCACGGTGTTATGTTCTTCCAGATCGGATGAGTAACGAACGGGCATCTCGAAGCCCGCAAACGGCACGATCTTCGCGCCCAATTGCTGATGAATGTGATGGAGAGGTACCTGCTTAAGCGACATTTCCGCGGGGGTTATCCCGCAAATTTACGAAGCGAACCACGGCTTTTTATCAATCGCAACTTGTTTCCCACGTCATAAATGGAAGTTGATAGGCATATTGTATTTGACTCGGACCTTCTTACCACGCTGAATACCTGGTTTCCAACGACCGCTCATCGCTTTAGTCACACGCAGAGCTTCTTCATCTATGGCTGGATGAACGCCTTTCAGGACTTCGTAGTCGCACAAGGACCCATCTTCGCAAACGACGAAACTGACGAAGACACGACCCTGAGCACCATCTCTTTGGGCTGAAGCTGGATAGCGCAAATTGCTGTTTAGAAAGTTACCCAGCCCCTGCATCCCACCCTCGAACTCGGGGGCCATTTCCCGAACCGTATACGTAGTTGAGTCCCCATTAAACGGTCTTGATTTACCTCCCAGGCAAACACCTTTGTCGAACGTCTCTGTGAAGGAGTAGGAGTTGTCCGAATAGCGTCCCGTCCAGATTCCCTGTTTTACACCATTCTCGTATCGACCCTCTTCCTCAAATGCAACGAACTGAGTGGAGTCCCGTAACGAACGAACTTGATTCCTGTACTGAGCCCGACCGTTCCCGTCTTTCACTTGTTGCTTCCCGTCAACAGTCCAATACACGGTTACAGTTTTTGGATTGCTGATATCCAGCGGCCCGTTTTTGTTGGCGGTCCAGACTTGTTTAAGCTGCCCGTTCGGATACCAGGCAATCAGTGATAGGGTTTCCTTATCTTTTTCATCGGACTGATAGTCAACAGCTCCGTTCGCGTGATAAACGGTACGTTGCCCGGTAGGCCGGCCGTCCTGAAAGAGGGTTTGGCTTACTCGTTTCCTCTGCATACTAATCGCGTACTGCGTGCCAAACCAGGTCTGTTCACTCGTTTGATAGCCCCAAAGGTTGACGGCTTCTCCCCAGGCCTCCTGATGCGCTAATCTTTGAACAAATGGCACGCGTATCGTTTCTTTTCCGTCTGCCTTTTTATCGAAGACAACGATATCGCCGGTAGGCAATCCTGTTGAATCTAATGGGGTAAGCTGTTTGTAGCGAGCCTTATCATCTTTTTCCGGCACAGGTTTGTGCTTGTTGTCGAAATAATCGATCCGCGTGCCTCCGACGTACTCGAACGGCTCGTTCGCCTTGAACATCACCGGGAAGTTGATGGATTGACGAACCCGCTCCCCGCCTTTCTGGGCCGGCTGCCAGGCATTAAACAGACTAAACACCCGAACAGCTTCCCGATCGGCATCGGGTGAGTTACTGGGGATGGCTTTCACGTCGGTTATCCGGCCATCAGGCTCGATGATGCCTGTTACAGTAGTCCGGATCGCTTTGCCAGCAGCCTGCGCGGCAATGGGTTTGCGCAGATTGGTTTGCAGAAACAGTTGTAAATAAGCCATTCCCCCGCGCGGCTGGGCAGTACTATCTACCTCAAACTGCTGATAAATGGGTTGCTGAGCAAAAAGAGAAGCGCTAACGAATACTAGTAGAAGGAGTAAAGCGGATTTCATGAAAGGTTGATATGATATAGAGTGGATACGAACATACAAAAGGCAGATTAATTGAAGCGCTTGGTGACGTAGAAAAATTCGATGGGCAGACTAAAACCAGTTCGGACTTTTTTGCCGCGCCGGATTGCCGGTTTCCAATAACCACTCGTTGCCTTGACGACACGCAGCGCTTCCTGGTCGAGAGCGGGATGAACGCTCTTAGTTATCTCGTAATCACACAGCGTCCCGTCTTCGCAGATTGTAAAATTCACAAACACTTTACCCTCTGCCCGGTCCTTACGTGCCTCCGTTGGGTATTGTGTCTCAAGTGCCAGAAACTGACCTAGCGTCGTTTGACCATAATCAAATTTAGCTATTTGCCCCCCAATCGTATACGTAATGGTATCTTCCCCAACCTGTTTCGCTTTGCCACGTCTGAATTGCCCTTTGTTAAACGTTTCGTCAACGTAATAGGAGTCATCCGAATAGCGGCTAACCCAGTGTCCGTGTCTCCGCCCGTTTTCGTAGCGTCCTTCCTCCCGTAGCGTTACCGTTTTGGAAGAGTCTTTTAGTGATTGAACCAAGTAGTCGTAATATGCTATTCCTTTCCCGTTATCAACTAGTTTTTTGCCCTCTTCGCTCCAGAAAGCGTCTACTTTAGTCGAGAGAAAATAAAGAGGAGGATCACTTTTATTACCAGTCCAGATTTGTTTAAGTTGTCCATTGGGGTACCAGGTTAGTACCGATTGTGTTTCTTTTTCTGGCTCCCCTACGTCCTGAACTACGCCATTAAGGTAATACGTAATACACTGGCCCGTTGGTCGTCCGTCTCTATAATAAGCGTAGCGAAAGCGGTCTCCACTCAGATTCATTATGTAGCGAGGTCCGTACCAATTTTGCTCGGACGTCTTGTAACCAACATTCACAGTGGCATCTGTGCCCGTCCTGTTAGCTTCTACAATTCGGACAAAAGGAATCCGCGTTATCTGCTGGAAAATCCCCTTTTTCTTTTCAAACAAAAGAATGTCACCCGTTGGAATGCCGTCTGTCGTCATGGGTGTCATCTGCTTGTAGCGAATCTGATCATTGCCTTCGGGTACGGGATTTCGGTAGGCGTCGAAATAATCGATCTTAACACCATCCCGGTAGACAAAAGGATCATTTGCTTTGAAAATGACGGGGAACGTAACGGACTGCCGAACCGCTATGCCGTTCTTTTGGGCAGGCTGCCAAGCGTTGAAAAGACTGAACACCCGAACCGCTTCCTTGTCCATATCAGGCGACGCGCTGGGAATAGCGGTTACGCTGGTAACACGGCCATCTACTTCGACAATACCCGTTACGGTCGTTCGAACCGCTTTCCCGATGGCTTGTGCGGGTACTGGTTTTCGCAGGTTAGCCTGCAAAAACATATTCAGAAAAGGGAGGCCACCGCGGGGTTGAGCAACGCTGTCAACGTCGAAATGCTGATAAAGGGAATCCTGGGCAAGAAGAGGAGTCGTAAAGAGAAGGAACAGAACAATTAAGCCCGGCTGCATGAAAGGATAATGATATTGTGGATGCCACGAAAATAGCAGAAGCGCCGGATTCTACTGTTTTTGGAATGGATAGGATCACAGGATTAGAAGTATCCCAAAACTTGTTAATCCTATAATCCTATCCATTCTAATTTTCTCCGTATCATTCGGCATGAATACGACTATATCACCCCGCCGGTTGAAGGCCATTCTGGGCGGTTCGGTGGGCAATCTGGTTGAGTGGTACGACTGGTATGCCTACTCGGCCTTCTCGCTCTACTTCTCGGCGTCCTTTTTTCCGACGGGCAATGCCACGGCGCAGCTACTGAACACAGCGGGTATCTTCGCGCTGGGCTTTCTGATGCGTCCCATCGGTGGGTGGGTGTTCGGGCGGATTGCCGACCAGATTGGGCGTAAACGGTCCATGACACTGTCGGTCCTACTGATGTCGCTGGGATCGTTGCTGATTGCCCTGACGCCAACGTACCAGACGATCGGGATTGCGGCTCCAATCTTGCTGCTTCTGGCGCGACTGCTGCAAGGGCTGAGCGTCGGGGGTGAATACGGCGTGTCGGCAACGTACCTAAGCGAAATGGCTACGCCCGACCGACGCGGATTTTATTCGAGTTTTCAGTACGTTACGCTGATTGGCGGGCAGCTGATTGCCCTGGGGATTCAGCTGATTCTACAAAAACTGCTGCTGACCGAGGAGGAGCTACACGCCTGGGGCTGGCGAATTCCGTTTGTAATCGGCGCCCTGTTGTCGGTGGTAGCGCTTTACCTACGTCAGCATCTGGACGAAACGCATGCCTTTGAAGCGCAGCAAGCTAAAAAGGAAAAGGGTACGCTAAACAAGTTGGCGCAACATCCTAAAGCCCTCCTGACCGTAGTCGGATTAACGGCGGGCGGGACACTGGCGTTTTATACGTACACAACTTACATGCAGAAGTTTCTGGTCAATACAGTCCATCTAACCAAAGGCCAGTCGACCCTGGTGTCGTTCCTATCGCTGCTGATCTTTGCCAGCATACAGCCGTTATTTGGTTTGTTGTCCGATAAAATCGGTCGTCGCCCGCTGCTGCTGGGCTTTGGCATATTGGGTACGCTGGGGACGGTGCCGCTGCTTACAGCGTTGAGCCACGCGTCGGGCCAGTGGGAAGCCTTTTTTATTCTGCTGGCGGCTCTTATTATCGTGAGTGGTTATACCAGCATCAACGCGGTTGTCAAAGCAGAACTCTTTCCAGCCGAGGTACGTGCGCTCGGAGTTGGGTTGCCCTACGCGCTGGCCGTGGCCGTGTTTGGCGGCACCGCCGAATATATTGCGCTCTGGTTCAAAAATGAGGGACATGAATCGTACTTCTACTGGTATATCACGGCGGCCATCGCTTCCTCGCTGCTGGTGTACGTTTTCATGAGTGAAACGAAGCGTACTTCAAAGTTGAATCACGATCCGGCGTAAGCCTTGATCTTCAGATCATATCTGGTTTGAATATTTTAAAATTTATTAAAATATAGCTCATTTCTGCGGCTGGCGCGGACGATCAGATTATTTTTCTGCGTATCATTCGGGATGAATGCATTACCGACCCGTAAATTATTGACGCTGGCTATTGGCTTGGCTTTGTTTTCGCCTGCCGTTAACGCACAGAAGTCAGCCACTCCTTTGTACAAGAATGCGACTGCCCCGGTTGATGAACGAGTGCAGGATCTGCTGAAGCGAATGACGACCGAAGAGAAAGTCGGTCAGTTGTCCACGCTGCTGGGCTGGGAAATGTACCAGAAGCAGGGTGATAACGTATCGGTTAGCGACAAATTCAAGAAGGCGGTCAACGACGAACACATTGGTATGCTCTGGGCAACGCTACGGGCGGACCCCTGGACGCAGAAAACTCTGAAAACCGGGTTAAATCCAGCCCTGGCCGCCCAAGCGACCAATGCCCTTCAGAAGTACGTTATCGAGAACACGCGGTTGGGTATTCCTATGCTGTTGTCCGAAGAGTGCCCACACGGGCACATGGCTATTGGCACAACCGTTTTTCCAACAGCGCTGGGTCAGGGGAGTACCTGGAATCCGGCTTTAATTAACGAGATGGCAACTGTCATCGCGCAGGAAGCGCGCTTGCAGGGGGCTCATGCGGGCTACGGGCCCGTACTTGATCTGGCGCGCGAACCCCGCTGGTCGCGGGTAGAGGAAACCTACGGCGAAGATCCGATTCTAAATAGTCAGATGGGGGTTGCTATGGTAACAGGCTTTCAAGGTAAAGGGCTGAAAAGTGGCGTCAACATCATTTCGACACTCAAACACTTCGCGGCTTATGGCGTTCCCGAAGGGGGGCATAACGGAGGAAGTGTCGCTACCGGCCCCCGTGAACTGATGCAGGTGTATCTGCCCCCGTTCCGGGCGGCTGTAAAAGCCGGAGCCCTATCGATCATGACGGCGTACAATTCAATCGATGGCGTTCCCTGCACGGCTAATCCGTACCTGTTAAAGACGATTTTACGTAACGAATGGGGTTTTCGGGGCTTCTCTGTGTCGGATCTGAGCAGTATTTCGGGGCTGCGTAGTAATCACCACACGGCAGCGACTGCTGCTGAAGCGGCCGCACAGGCCATCAACGCCGGACTAGATGCTGATCTGAGCGGCTACGGTTTTGGTAAGCCGCTACTGGAGGCAATCAAACAGGGTATGGTATCAACCGCCGTGCTGGATACGGCCGTGAGCCACGTGCTGCGCCAGAAATTTCAGCTGGGGCTGTTCGAAAATCCGTACGTATCACCCGAAAAAGCGACGGCCGGCGTACGGAACACCGCCCACGTCAATCTGGCCCGGCGTGTGGCGCAGGAGTCGGTTATTTTGCTCAAAAACGACAGAAATCTGCTGCCGCTGAACAAGCAAACCAAGCGCATAGCTGTTATCGGTCCTAACGCTGACAATGTCTACAACCAACTCGGCGACTATACGGCTCCACAGGCTGATGGCAACGTGGTAACAGTATTACAGGGTATCAAAAATAAACTGGGCCGCACCGCTGACATTACCTACGTCAAAGGATGCGCTATTCGTGATACGACGACCGTTAACATTGCCGAAGCCGTGCAGGCGGCTCAGCAGGCCGACATAGCGGTCGTAGTGCTGGGCGGCTCCAGCGCCCGCGATTTTAAGACCGAGTACCAGAATACGGGCGCGGCCACGGTAAAGGCGGGTGAAGGCATCATAAGTGATATGGAAAGTGGCGAAGGCTTTGACCGCGCCAGCCTGGATATGCTGGGTAAGCAACTGGACCTGCTGAAAGCCGTGATGCAGACTGGTAAACCAGTTGTTCTTGTTCTGATCGAAGGCCGCCCGCTGAACTTAAATTGGGCGGCTGCCAATGTGCCCGCTATCGTTAATGCCTGGTATCCGGGGCAGGAGGGAGGCAACGCTATTGCCGATGTTCTTTTCGGTGATTACAACCCCGCTGGCCGGTTACCGATTTCCGTACCGAAATCAGCGGGGCAGCTGCCGGTCTATTATAACTACAAAAAACCGTCGCGTCACGATTACGTCGAAATGGATACCAAGCCGCTTTATCCGTTTGGCTACGGGTTGAGCTATTCAAAATTTGACTACAGTAATCTGAATGTATCGGTGTCGGAAACGGGTAGCGACGTAGCGGTTACGGTGACGATGGCCGTAAAAAACACTGGTAGCCGTGACGGTGACGAAGTGGTTCAGCTATACGTAGATGACAAAACCAGTTCGGTCGTTGGCCCATTGAAGCAACTCAAAAAGTTCGAGCGACTGAACCTGAAAGCGGGCGAAGAAAAACTCGTTACGTTCACCCTGACCGCCGACGACCTGAAGCTGTATAATCCAAGTATGAACTGGGTTGTTGAAAAAGGTGATTTTACCGTAATGGCAGGTGCCTCATCGGATGACATTCGTCAGAAAAAAGACTTTACCCTGACGCGCGATTTAACGGTGAAGCCGTAGCAAAGGCTTAAAATAAAAAGAGCAAAGACGTAAGAAGAAAGACAAACAGGACTGTACCTGTCAACCTTTTTCTTCTCACGTCTTTGCTCTTTTAGCTATTTTCTGTTCTACTCTACTCATCCAGCAACGGACTGGGATACCGTAGCGTCAGCCGCTCGACACCCGCAGCGATCAATGCGTCAAGCTGGTCCGGTGTAGCACCGTCGGCAACGAGCTTGACCCCAACTGATTTTGGTACGTCCTGCCGGAACTGTAGCGTTGATTCCAGTGAGAATGAATTGCTGCGAATTCCCGTTGCGTTTTTAATGAAATCAGCCCCGGCGTCCGTAGAAAGTTTGATCAGGTGTCTTTGCTGATCAGACGTAAGCAGCGCCGACTCCAGAATGACAGTCAGTAGTTTCTCCTGAGCGTGCGCCAGCTTGACCAGTTTGGCGACTTCAATCTTCAGCCAGTCGGCCGAGGGAGAGAACAGAGCCGAAGTGTTAAGCACAACCTCTATTTCACTCGCGCCGTCCTTCAGGGCCCATTCTACCTCAGTCTGTTTTGCTTCTGTACGCTGGTATCCATAGGGGTAACCCACCACCGTAGCCAGTACGAAGGGATGGGTTTCGCCCAGTTCTTGCCGGAATTTTTTCACCCAGAACGGTGCCACTGTCAGCCCCGCCATACCTAGCTGCGTTACGTCGTCAAGCGCGCTGTACTGATCGTTGAGCGTAACGTCAGGATGCAGTAAGGCCAGCTCGATATAGGGGAACAGGTGATTCATAAGGGTAAAGAGTGAAAGAACGAAAGAGCGATTATACTGTATGTATTTTCGCTCTTTCACCCTTTCGTTCCGCTTCGGCGGTCCGATTTCACTCTTTAATTAAGGTACTTGAGCTTGATAACCTCTTTCGGTTCCAGGAAACGCCACTTGCCGCGGGGTAACTCTTTCTTGGTCAGACCAGCGTACGTCGTGCGGTCGAGCTTGGTGACTTCATAGCCGAGGTGTTCGAAAATACGACGAACGATACGATTGCGACCCGAGTGAATCTCGATGCCCACGACGTAAGCGTCGGGCGTAACGATGCTCAGTGCGTCGGGTTTGATTTCGCCGTCTTCCAGCTCAAGACCCTGCTTAATCGCGTCGAAGTGTTCTTCGGTGATGGGCTTGTCGAGTTCTACCTGGTAAATCTTGCGAACATTGTACGACGGATGCGTCAGCTTATCGGCCAATTCGCCATCGTTGGTCAGCAGCAATAAACCCGTGGTGTTGCGGTCCAGACGACCAACCGGATACATCCGGAAGTTGCCCGCATCGGCTACCAGTTCCATGACAGTTTTCCGTTCTTCCGGATCATCTGTCGTGGTGATGTAATCTTTGGGTTTGTTGAGAAGGACGTAAACGAAGCGCTCGGGGTTCAGTACTTTGGTGCCATATCGTACCGTATCGCCTTCTTTTACCTTATAGCCCATTTCGGTCACGACTTTGCCGTTTACCGAGATGTTGCCCTGAGCAATCAGTTCATCCGCTTCCCGGCGTGAGCAGACGCCCGAGTTGGCAATGTAGCGATTAAGCCGCGTCAGGCCTGGCTCGTCGGTACGAACCGAATCCGATTCCTGGGAAGCTCTATCATTCTGTTTGTAATCACCACGATTCGAATAGTCGTTTCGCTTATCCCGATTACGCGCAATTTCCAGTTCGTAGTTGGGTGCTTTTTTATATTGTCCAGTCCGGCGTTCGCCCGAATCTTTACGTTGTTCGCTCGTGAAGCGGTCACTTGGATCGAAGGGTCCATCCTGCCGACGGCCACGACGGGATGTTTCGTTCCGGTCTGCACCATTCCAGTTTTCACGGTTGCGCTCGTCAGCATCGCGCTGGAAGCCACCTACCCGTTTGAAGGCGGGCTTGTCAGAACGATTATTCTTGTCGAACCGGGGGCGGTCGCTGCCACTACGGTCGCTGCCACTTCCTTCACGGTTGAAGCGTGGACGATCGTTGCCACTACGGTCATTAGTCCGATCCCGATTGAACGACGGCCGTTCGCCACGGTCACTGCCACCTTCTCGGTTGAACCGGGGGCGATCATTGTTAGAACGGTCGCTACCACTACGGTCGCTACCACTACGGTCGTTATTGCTGCGGTTAAAGGACGGCCGTTCGTAGCGGTCATTTCCCCCTTCGCGGTTGAAGCGCGGCCGGTCGTTACCACTGCGGTCATTTCCGCGATCATTCCGATCCCGATTGAACGATGGCCGTTCGCCACGGTCGCTGCCGCCTTCGCGGTTGAACCGGGGGCGGTCATTGTTACTACGTTCGCTACCACTACGGTCGCTATTGCTGCGGTTGAATGACGGCCGTTCGCTACGGTCATTGCCCCCTTCGCGGTTAAAGCGTGGCCGATCGTTGCCACCACGGTCGTTGCTGCCGCGATCATTCCGATCCCGATCATTGCCACCATCCCGGTTAAAGCGTGGGCGGTCGCTACCACTACGGTCGTTACCACTACGGTCATTTCCGCGATCATTCCGGTCCCGGTTAAACGACGGCCGTTCGCCACGGTCGTTACCACCTTCGCGGTTGAAGCGTGGCCGGTCGTTACCACTACGGTCGTTGCTGCCGCGGTCGTTGCGGTCATTGTCGCGGTTAAAACGTGGTCGGTCGTTACCTGCTGACCGGTCGTTTTGCGAGCTGTTGTTAGATCGATTAAAGCGTGGAGCGTCATCCCGACGGCCGAAGGAACGACTCTCGCTATCCCGGCGCGAATTGGGGCGACCGGAGCGGTTCTGTTCTGAGTCCTGATTCATGGAAAAATACAGTAAATCGTACTGTTGTGTGTAATTGATATGCTGATAATCAGCGATAAGCCGAGTCTTCTGTTCAAAAGGGATGCAAAGGTACTCCTTTTGCAAGAATCGATGCTACGTCTGCTCCGGTCACAACGCATTTTGTTGAAAAAACAATCCAAAGACGCGAGAAGTTGGCACAAAATCGTTGTCTATGGGGCTAACCTGCCTAACATATGCATAGCCCGCCACTCCAAGATGACGCAGAACCTTCCAAACCTCCTCTATAGACCCGACCGCCGGACTGCCGATCAGTCTATTCTGAAGCAGTATTTCAACTGGCTTTTTGTGAAGAAGGGACTGTACTTCCGGGACTACGATGATCTGTGGGACTGGTCGGTTACGGACCTGGAAGATTTTTGGGCCAGCATCTGGGAGTTTTTCGATGTACAAAGCGAAACCGATTATCGGCAGGTTGTCTTCCAGCCCGACACGCGTAGTATGATCGGAACGGAGTGGTTTATTGGGGCTACGGTAAATTATGCCGAGCACATCTTTCGGCATCAGAATACACAACATCCCGCGCTTCTGTTTTCCTCGGAGCGGCACCGCCTGACGACCGTTTCCTGGAGTAAGCTGGAAAAACAGGTAGCCGCCGTGGCGGCCTATCTGAAACTGCAGGGCGTTGGTGTGGGTGACCGGGTTGTTTCGGTGTTGCCCAATATTCCTGAAGCGGTCATTGCCTTCTTGGCTACAAACGCCATCGGGGCTGTCTGGTCAAGTTGCTCTCCCGACTTTGGTACAAGCAGCGTCGTTGACCGGTTTCAGCAGATCGAGCCTAAGGTTCTCATTGCGGCTGACGGATACACCTACAATGGGAAGGAAATTGACAAAACCGAGGCTATGCGTGAACTGCGTATCAGCCTGCCTACCTTACAACGGGTTATCTGGGTTCCTTACCTCGATTCAGACAGTCGGCTGGAGCGGGCTACGTTATGGGCCTCGGTCCTGGAAACGCCCACGCCTGATGGTTTGACGTTCGAACAGGTTCCGTTTAACCACCCGATCTGGGTGTTGTATTCGTCTGGTACGACGGGCAAGCCCAAAGCAATTACGCACAGTGTTGGTGGCTGTCTGATTGAACACCTGAAAACGCTGGCCCTGCACCAGGATGTTCGCGCGGGGGAGCGTTATTTCTGGTATTCGACGACGGGCTGGATGATGTGGAATTTTGCGCTCGGTTCCATGCTTGTCGGGGCTACGTTGGTGCTTTATGACGGGTCGGTTGGGTACCCCAACATGAAAACGCTCTGGAAACTGGCCGAAGATGCCCGCATCAATCATTTTGGGGGCGGAGCTGCCTATTACTTAGCCTGCATGCGTGCCGAAGCGGATTTGACAGCCGACGGGAAACGACTGGGGAGTGAGTTTAGATTGAATAATCTGCGGACGATTGCCTCTACTGGATCACCCTTGCCTCCTGAGGGCTTCCGCTGGATTTACGAAGCCATTAAACCAGACGTTTGGCTGATCTCCTTCAGTGGGGGAACCGATATCTGTAGCGGTTTTGTAGGAGGGAATCTACTCCAACCGGTGTACGAAGGGGAGATCCAGTGTCGGCTGCTGGGGTGCAAACTGGAAGCCTACGACGATAAAGGCTATCCCGTACGTGGCAAACAGGGGGAAATGGTCATTCTTGAACCCATGCCCTCCATGCCCATTTACTTCTGGGGCGACGCGGGTAACCAGCGCTATTTTGCCAGTTATTTCGAGAAATATCCCGGCATCTGGTGGCACGGCGATTACATCGAAATCACGGAACGTAACGGAGTCATCATCTACGGCCGGTCAGATGCCACCCTCAACCGCGACGGCGTACGAATAGGAACCAGTGACATTTACAGCGCGATTGAACGTCTGCCCGAAATTGCCGATAGTCTGATCGTAGGACTAGAGCAACCCGGCGGACGTTATTTTATGCCCATGTTCGTGGTGTTGCGAAGCGATTCCACGTTGACTGATGAACTGACTAAGCGAATTAAAGATACCCTGAGAAAACAGCTTAGCCCCAGACACGTACCGGATATGATCTACGCCATCGACGAGATTCCGTACACGATCAGCGGGAAGAAGGTCGAAACACCCGTGAAAAAAATTCTGGCGGGTGTTGATCCGTCACTGGCGGTTAGCCGGGATACCCTCCGAAATCCTAAGTCGCTCGACCAGTTTATAAATTTTTCAGTCGGAAACTGATCCCATTTTATCTGAAACGGCAGAAAATGAAGATGTTACCACCCGCAGAATAGGCTTTAACATTTTTTTAGAAAACGATCGGAAACGGGGCAAACATTTCGCTATCTTCCAAACGTTTAGGGGGTATAGAAACGCTTGTAAGCAGGTAGGCACCATATGGAAGACGAACAGAAAACAAACGGCGAATCGGTAAACCCAAAAGGAAGCCGGGAGCATATTCGCAATAATAAATCAACGGTGCGCCTACCCATGTTGCTGGGCTTGACTATGGCCGGTGGCATGCTGATCGGCGCTACGTTCTTTGGTGGCACCAAAAGCCTGAATACCATTGGTAAAGGCTACACAAAGTATCGGGAAATTCTGCAGCTAATCGAGAACAACTACGTCGATACGGTCAATACCGACGAACTGGTTGATTACTCGATTGAACAGATGCTTCATAAGCTTGATCCCCATACCGCCTATCTGAATCCGCAAAATGCGGTGGCGGCCCGTTCGCAGCTGGAAGGTGGTTTTGATGGCATTGGTGTCGAGTTCAATATCTACAGAGATACGGTCTACGTGGTGACTCCTATGTCCGGCGGGCCATCTGAAGCTGTTGGTATTCAGAGTGGCGACAAAATCATCAAAGTTGATGAGAAGCCGCTGGTTGGTACTAAGATCGAGAACAGCGATGTATACAAAGCGCTGCGGGGTAAGCGGGGAACGCCAGTCAAGCTGACGATCCTGCGCAAGGGCGACAAACAACCCAAAGTATACACCGTTACGCGCGACCGGATTCCAACGTATTCGATCGACGCGGCTTATATGATCGATAACCAGACGGGATACATTAAGGTCAACCGCTTCTCCGAAACGACCTACGACGAATTCAAAACGGCGCTGGCGTCGCTGAAAAGTCAGGGAATGAAGCAATTGATGATGGACCTGCGGAATAACCCCGGCGGATACATGGATCGCGCTACCAGCATTGCCGATGAGTTTATTTCGGGCAACAAATTGCTGGTCTACACCAACGGGAAAGATAATCGATACGACCGGCAGACGTTCGCGCGCATTGCGGGTCAGTTCGAAGAAGGACCGTTGGTTGTGCTGGTCGATGAGGGGAGTGCCTCGGCATCAGAAATTGTGGCAGGTGCCTTACAGGATCATGATCGTGCACTGATTGCGGGTCGACGTTCATTCGGAAAAGGACTAGTGCAGATGCCGGTTCAACTGAGCGATGGTTCCGAATTGCGGCTCACGATCTCACGCTATTACACGCCTAGTGGTCGGAGTATTCAGAAACCCTATATTCCGGGTCAGGAGGGGGACTACGAGAAAGATATGGAGCAGCGTTCGAAACGGGGTGAATACTACATTGCTGACTCGATCAAGAACGATCCGAAGCTGAAGTTTAAAACGGACGGCGGACGGGTTGTGTATGGCGGTGGAGGTATCACACCGGATTATTTCATTCCGCGGGATTCGAGCTGGCAGACACCGTATCTGATCAAGCTGTTCAACAAAAACCTGATTCGGGAATATGCGGTTGAATACGCTAATGCCAACCGGAAGCGGTTAGAAAAGCTGCCGTTTGCAGAGTTCGACCGAACTGTTACGCTGGACGACGCCTTCATGAATCGGCTGACGAAAGAAGCCGCCACTGAAGGTGTTCCCTTCAACCAGAAAGAGTACAATCGCTCGAAAGAGTACATCCGGACGCAGATCAAGGCTCTGGTGGCCCGCTACGTTTATCAGAAAAATAATAAAGGGGGGCTGAACAACGAATATTTCCAGGTTATCTCCGGGGCGGACGACACATATAAGAAAGCCCTACAGCTCTTTGATCGGGCCGATAAACTGGAGCATGGTATGTTCACCTACAACGCGCCAGAGAAGAAGTAGATCGTAGGGAGACAAGAAAAAAGACGTAAGAAGCTAGAAGTTCGCGGATGCGCTTCTAGCTTCTTACGTCTTTTTTGTGGAGTCTGTCTTCTTACAACGGCTGTTTCTTTTTGCCGAACTGATAGGCAATGCCTAAAAAGGATTGCAGACTACCGAGCTTAAAATCCTTCCGGGCGTACGGCGCAATTTCGAACGCCACACGTAGGTTAGGCACGAACGGAATAGGTTTGACGCGAACGCCGACTTGGAGTGAATAGCCTTCCAGTACGTCGCGGTTATCCAGACCATTAAGCGGGTTGAACCGTACACCGAGGCCCGTATAGTAGTTGATTTGCTCCTTGCGGACTACGTTAATCAACGGGCAGATGGTCGTGCTCAGGGATGCGAAGACTGTGTTGGTTTGCACCCGGGCATCTACCCAAATAAGTCGGTCTGAGTTACTACTGACCGAAACGAAGTTGTTGAATGGGTAGTAGGCCACCGATGCCTGACCGAAAGCCGACGCCGATACGCTGAGTAAAAGAGCGATGAATAGGTTTCTCATAGCTGCAAAACAACGACTTTTCGGTTAGATAATGTAGCTTAAGAAATAACCAATTGTATGCAAGTGCCAGTACAGATTTCCTTTATTAAACACAGAGGCACAAAGTACGCAGAGGTGCAGGTGGGGATTTGACTTGTGTGTGCTAACGCGCTAATTTGACCTGTTTCCCACCGACATGACTGAAAAATAACTACAATACGCTCAGCAGGGCCATTATTGGCGCTTGCATTGAAGTTCATCGGGAGCTTGGGCCGGGGCTGCTGGAAAGTATTTACGAAGAATGCTTAGCTTTTGAATGGCAGGAGAAAGGTTTTACGTAGAGCGCCAACTCGAGTTGCCAGTTTTGTATAAGGGACAGGTCCTTGGTAAAACATTTGTCATGGACATCGTTGTTGAAGAAATGATTGTCCTGGAGTTGAAAGCCGTTCAGGCATTATTGCCGATTCACGAAGTACAGCTAATGACTTACATGCGGATGGCGCAATTTAAACTCGGTTTGCTCATCAACTTTAACGTAGAGTCGATGCGAAATGGCATTGTGCATAAAATCAATGGTTGTCTTGATTGAATCAACAAAAGTTCAACACAGAGGCACGGAGAACGAAAACTCTGTGACCTCCGTGCCTCTGTGTTGAACAAAAATTAGTAAACCCTTATATATGAATTATCGTACATTCGGCCGGACGGGCTGGGACGTTTCTGAAATTGGTTATGGCATGTGGGGCTTGGCGGGCTGGACCGGCTCCGAGCGGGAAACCGTTGACAAAGCACTGGATCTCGCCGTGGAGCGGGGTTGCAATTTCTTCGACACGGCCTGGGGCTACGGTGAAGGACTTAGTGAACGAATTCTGGGCGAACTGCTGAAACGTAACGCCGATAAGAAGCTATACGTAGCCACTAAAATTCCTCCCAAAAACCGCATCTGGCCGTCGAAGCCCGAGTTTAAACTAGAGGATGTATTTCCGAACGATTACATCGTAGAGTATGTCGATAAGAGCCTGCAAAATCTGGGCGTTGATACAATCGATTTGATGCAGTTTCACGTCTGGGAGGATAACTGGGCGAAGCAGGACGAATGGCAGGAAGCCATTACCCGGCTGACAGAACAGGGAAAAGTGCAGGCTTGGGGCATCAGCATCAACCGCTGGGAGCCGGATAATTCTCTCAATACACTGCGTACGGGCATGATCGACGCCGTGCAGGTTATTTACAATATCTTCGACCAGAACCCGGAAGACCGTCTCTTCCCGCTTTGTAAAGAACTGAATCTGGGTATTATTGCTCGCGTACCGTTCGATGAGGGTACGTTGACCGGTACGTTCACGAAGGAAACGACCTTCCCCGCCGAGGACTGGCGATCAACGTATTTCGTACCCGAAAACCTGAATAGCAGTGTCGAACATGCCGATGCCCTGAAACCACTCATTCCCGACGGCATGACCATGCCTGAAATGGCGCTGCGGTTCATTCTGAGTAACCCGGATGTGCACACGACGATCCCTGGTATGCGCCAGCTACGTAACGTGGAAGCCAATACGGCGGTTAGTGATGGCCGTGGTCTTTCGCCCGAACTCTTGCACGAGCTGAAAGGTCACCGCTGGGATCGCACCCCAACCGAATGGAGTCAATAGATTAGAAGGAAGGGGAGAAGAGGGAAAACTGAGCAAAGGAAATGTTCCCTTTTTCGATTGCTAATGTCGTAGCAGGTAGAAAATAGATACCTGCTACGACACTAATGAGCAATACGTTTTCTTTTCTGTGGATGGCCATTATGACCGCGAAAGGAGAACGGCTACAGCTCCAACCAGAATTGCCTCAATGATCCAGACGTACAGCGTGTTCTGATTGGCCAATCGGCGAATCAGAAAATGAACGCCAACGCAGCCGAGTAGTAACGGCAACCCCAGTACAATCAACAGGCCATAATCTCGCTGTTCGGCCTTTGTCCCGTTGACGGTGTGCGACAGCCCGTCCAATATCCAGTAGATACCCAATAGTGCACCCAGCGTCAGCGGGGTAACCCAGCTAAAAACTTTCTCAAGGTCCATAGCATCGTTCGATGGTTTAGCTCATAAACAATCAAAGGCCAATAAGGGATTTTACTAGCCGTATTGATCCGGCTATGTCTTCGTTTTATGAAAAGAGAGGGATAAGGAGAATAGCCAAAGGCATTTTCCTTATCCCTCTCCTCCATTCTCCCTTTCCTCCCTCTAATTTACAACACCGCTACCAGCGCCGACCAACCTGTTTGGTGACTGGCACCGAGGCCGCGGGACGTATCGCCGTCGAAGTGTTCGTAGAACAGCAGTAAGTCTTTGAAGTGCGGGTCGTCGCGGTACTGATCGTAAGGGCCGTGGGCAGGACGACAACCTTTTTTGTCGCGTCGGAAAATACTCCAGATATGATCCGTCAGAAAATCGGCTGCCTGGGTTAAGTTTCCTTCGTTGCCGCTGCCGACGGGCAATTCGACTTTCACCTGATCGCCGTAGTATTTGCCGAATTCACGCAGTGCACTGACGATCATGAAATTCATGGGTAGCCAGACAGGGCCGCGCCAGTTTGAGTTGCCACCGAACATGCCCGAATCCGACTCGCCGGGGACGTAATGGATTTCGTACTGTTCGCCCGCCAGTTCCTGCTCAAGTGGTGTTTCGTACACTTTCGACAGTGAGCGAATTCCGCCCGGCGCGAGCAACTCCTCTTCGTTGAACATATAGGTTGACAACCGTTTCAGCTGATCGCAGGACAACAGCGAGAAGAGAATGCAGTTTCTGTCGGGGTCTTCCTCAACAACAATGTAACAAGGTTTTTCGTCTTTCTTGTCCTGCAAATACTGCTGAACGCGCTTGTAGAAAGTGGGAAGCGCCTGGGCCTTGTCCTGATCCATTGTCATAACGCAAAAGAGATTCGATAGACCCACCATCGAGCGGATAGCTAACGGAATACTGTCGCCATTGGGCAGGTGGAGCACATCGTACGAGAAACCGTTGTTGCTTTCGTCATCGTCGCCTTTGATCCAAAGCGTAGCAATTTCCTGGAGGGCATCGGCAATATGAATGTAACGCTCAAAATAGTAGACCGCCAGCGATTGGTACGTAACGGGGTCGTCCTGGGCCAGTTCCAGCGCAATCCGCATCATGTACACTGTATAGGTCGCCATCCAGGAGGTAGCATCGGCCTGATCGAGCGTACCGTCCCCCGGAACCCCTTCGCTCCGGTCGAATAGACTAACGTTGTCAAGACCCAGAAATCCACCCTGAAACAGGTTGTTGCTTTTGCCACCAGCCCGCGTTGTCCACCATTCGTAGTTGGCCCGTAATCTATTTTGCATGATGCGCAGAAATTCGACGTCACGCTTGCCGGTACTCTTCAACTCCTGGTCATAGAATAGCCACGACAGGCCACCGCGCAGGGGCGGGTTATTGTCCGAGAAGTTCCACTCGTAAGCCGGTAGCCGACCGTCGGCCGCCTGGTAAGAAGGATCCGCCAGGAGATATAACTGCTCTTTGGCGAATTGAAGATCGACTGGGGTCAGTGCCGTGGCGTGGAAAGCCAGATCCCAAGCGGCAAACCAAGGATACTCCCACTTATCGGGCATCAGCAGAATGTGGTGCGCATTGATGTGTTGCCAGTCTGAGTTACGGCCGTGCCAGCGTTCGGGTGGGGGCATCGGCTGCCCGGCATCCCCCCGTAGCCAGTCACCGATGTTGTAGTCATAGTACTGTTTGGACCACAGTAAACCCGACCACGCCTGGTGCTTGATCTGCGCGTCTTCGGGTGTGGCGCCCGGTGTCAGTGCGGCATAAAAATCGTTCGTCTCCTGCTGACGTTCCGCAAACAGGTCATCGAAGGCGTCAGTCAGGGGCGAGTCTACCAGTTCGCGGTGTAGTCGAAGACGAAGCTCGACGGAGGCCCCAGCTTCAACGGTGAAGCTATACAGGGGCGCGCACTTGGTTCCGTCGGGTTGCTGATCGAACGGGCCGTAGTTGCCGGACGTAACGGCTTCGTGAAAAGCATCTTTTACGAACGGACTGTTATTTTCCCGGTCGAACACCCGCTGCTCGTTGGTTTCGTTCTCCGTCATCAACACGCGCTCGGGGGCCTGGAAGCTCAGTACGTAATTACCCAGTCGAGGGTGAATGGCCCGGACGTGATGGATCTCGTCAGCGCTGTTGTCCATACGCTCGATGCGGGGCTTATCGCGCTCGAGGCCAAATGTCCACCGATTACGAAACCAGAGCGTTGGAAGTACGTGCAGGGGCGCGGCTTCGCTGGCGCGGTTATGAATTGTTATCCGAATGGCGATGTCATCAGGGCTACCCTTCGCGTATTCGATGACGACGTCAAAATATCGATTGTCATCGAACAGCCCCGTATCCAGCAGTTCGTATTCACCATCCTTGAACGAGCGACGTTTGTTTTCGTCGATTAACTTCTGGTAAGGAAAGGCCTTCTGCGGGTACTTGTACAGCATCCGCATATAACTATGCGTGGGCGTGTTGTCGAGGTAATAATACAATTCCTTTACGTCCTCGCCGTGGTTGCCCTGCTCATTGGTCAGGCCAAATAATCGTTCTTTCAGGTACGGATCGTTACCGTTCCAGAGGGCAAGCGCGAAGCAAAGGGTTTGCGTGTCGTCCGAAATGCCGGCCAGACCATCCTCGCCCCACCGGTACGTTCGCGAGCGGGCCATCTCGTGCGGCAGGTAATCCCAGGCCGAGCCGTCGGCGCTGTAATCTTCCCGGACGGTACCCCACTGGCGGTCACTCAGATAAGGTCCCCACTGATACCAATTCTCTATTTTCTCCCATTGCCGTTCAAGGCGTTGCTGTTCAATAGTAGTGTTCATATTGATGCTACTACGATTGACGGGAAAGGTTTGTCGGAAGTCTACAAATTCTTTAGAATTACGTACTTATTTTTAAGGGTTTACCCACAACGTGACTATAATTAACTGGCCAATCAGGCTCGTACTTTCTTAAAATGCCGGATCATCTCACCGTAACCCAGCCCCAGGGCTAACCCCGTTACTGCCTGCGTAAGGCGTTTCGTTTTGGTGTCGATGGTTTTGGCACTCTCGATCCAGTTGCTGAAATACTGCTGGTGCCCCTTGGCTAGCGTGTTGAAAAATTTCAGCGCGGCTGGCTCGTCTTCCAGACAGGCGATCAAGTCCGGGGAGATTGGAAATGGATCGGTATCGACATCGAGGGAGACCTGAACGGTTGCGCCGACTTCCTTGCGAATGCCCCGACGCATGGTGGCGTTAACGGCGATGATAAATTGCCCGTCGCCCATGGGCACCAGCGCGACCTGTTTTATCGCGTAATTATCCAACGTGCCTTTGACCCGATATGATGTTTTCTGACCTGGTTTCATGGCGTCACTGACAGCAGTTGGAAGCGTTATATACGTCCATCCAGTTTTTTCGCCTTTCTCATCGAAGCGCTGGAGTAGTGCCGTGAAGGTGTGCATAGGAGTGAAGCGTTTATATCAATACCGAGCTAACGTTGCCTGTATGGATTCCGTCAGCGCCTGTACCAGACTAGGGGGCTGCATCACCTTCAAATGATCACCGTAACTACGTAGGTGCATCAGTAAATCGCGGTTGGGGGCTAGGCGAAGCTTAACGACGCATTCCGTTTCCGTATCGCTCAGAATCTCCTGCGTCTGGTGAATGGGCTTGGCTTTCACGTAACGCCCGAACAGGGGCGTAAAGGATAGAATAATCTCCTCGACCGGCCCGCTGCTGTCCGTGATGCCGTAAATATGTTCGAACAGTTCGCTGACGTATTCCAGTACGTTCGGTGGTACAGAGCAGACGTCGTCCAGTAAGGTCAGATCGCTCATGCGGTCCAGGGCAAAGGTTTTCTCGCGCTGGCTCTCAGCGTCGTAACCGATAACGTACCAACTGTCGGCCACCTCACGCAGCAGGATCGGATGAAGATTCCGAAGCCGGTGCTCGGGTTCGGCGTTTTCATGTTTGCTGTACCGAAATGTAATCTGCCGGTTCTGGTTGATGGCCCGGATCAGAACGGGGACGTACTGCCGGTTTTGCCCTAGAATCCGCTCTTCGACGTAGACGACCCGGCGCGTCAACGTAGTGCCCTCATCGCCGTCGCGTTTCACCTCCCGGATAATGTCCAGGCTCTGCCGCACCTTCTGAAGGGCGTTGGTCAGCTCATTGGCAACGGTGGCCCCCTGCGTGGCGGCCAGTACCTCGCGGGCGTAGTCGAGCGCTTCCATATCGTCGGGGCTCAGCATGAGCCGTAGGAGCCGGAACTGAGGGTCGGTGTAGTAATAACCGTTACGTCGTTTGTCGTAAGCGATGGGCGCGTCATGGTCTTCGCGCAGGCGCTGAATGTCCTTTTCCAGCGACGACATCGACCGGATGCCGCACTTATCCCGGCAGATGTCGAACAGTTTCTGCTTGGAAAACTGACGCGGGTAGCGACTGATAATCTCGTCGATAATGCGGTAACGCTGAAAAGCAGATCGGGTGATGGGCATGGTTTTTTAGGAGGAAGGGGAGAAAAGGAGGATGGAGGAAAGGAATTGAAGAAGCAGGCATAAGTCCCGACATTACTCCTGTCCGTTATTACGTCTTGTCCCTCTCGTCCCTTTCCTCCATCCTCCTTTCCTCCCTCGTTCTACAATTCTCCGAAAAAAAGTTTCAAAAAAAAAGTAGGACGTAAAAAGATTACGTTCTGGCGGCTAGAACTTTGTTCTGTGAATTTTAAACAACACTACTAATGAACACTCTCTTTCAACCCCAAACGCAGCACCAGGCGCTGCCCCGTACCCCCGCCGTATCACGTCAGTCGAAACGTGTAATGCTTTCTGCTCAGCAACTGCTGGACGTTGAACTGGGGTTGTATCTGCTTTCGCAACTACTCCCCACCGCCCCGCCGGATGCCCTCCCGAATTTGCTGACGGACAACAGCCGCTCGTTCCTGGATGGTCCGACCTGGACGCCCCGCCAACACCGACTACTTAATCGGGGCCGGACGATTCTGAGCCACATCCAGCAAAGCTGTGTCTGGAACGCACTGCTTGATGCGTACGTAGCTATTCCCCAACGGTTGCAGGCCTACGACATCAGCGCCGACCGCAGTCGGTTCGGGGAGAAAACCGTTGGGTTCTTCCGCAATCGCATCATTACGTTACGTCAAACTGTTGCCTGATCCGCTTTCCGCTTCATTCCTTCGCAATCCACCTTACCTACGATGTTATCCAGCCTCCTGCAACCAATCATCGACTGGGCAAATCCCGGCTCGGCCCTTCAGCAAATCAAACCCGCTGCCAGAGCGGCTACGTCGGTCAAATCGACGGCGGCCCAACCATCGGTTCAGCCAACTCCGGTACCACCCAAACCCCGGCGCGTTGCCAAGCTGATTATGGTGACGGCCCAGAACAACAATAAGTTTTATGAGATGCGGGAGAACGACGGCGATACGTTCACCGTACAATACGGCCGCGTTGGCGGTTCGTCGGCCACGGCGACGTATCCGATGAGCCATTGGGACAAGAAAATCCGTGAGAAAGTAGCCAAAGGGTATGTCGATCAGACCCATCTGTTCGCGGAAACAACAGCGGCTACGGATGCCAGCAGCATCAACGATCCGGCAGTGCGTGGCATCATGAGTCGCCTGCTTGACCTGGCCAACCAGTCCATCCGGCAGAATTACGTTGTGTCGGCGCAGCAGGTAACCCGCAAACAGGTCGAAACGGCTCAGCGGTTGCTGGACGAACTGGCTGCGCTGGTTGGGGGTGGCCTGGACATTCAGACCTACAACCAAAAGCTGCTGGAACTCTTCAAGATCATCCCGCGACGGATGACCAAGGTTAACGATCACCTGGTGGCGCAACTGCCTCAATCAGCGGACGAGGTGCAGACCTTACAGGATCGGCTGGCCGGTGAGCAGGACACGCTCGACGTTATGCGCGGTCAGGTGGAGTTGAAACAGACGGACGACAAACCTGAGCAAGTATCGTTGCTCGACTCGCTGAATCTGACGATGGAAGCGGTCACTGACGAGCGCATGCTAAAGCTCATCAAGCTAATGATGGGTACCGACGCCGATAAGTTCGATGCTGCGTTCAGCGTTCGGCAGGCCCACACGCAGAATGCTTTCGATACGTACGTAAGCGGGCAGGCAAACCAAAAGACGCAGTTGCTTTGGCACGGTAGCCGCAGCGAAAACTGGCTGTCGATTCTGAAAACGGGTCTGGTATTACGTCCGGCAAACGCAGTCATTACCGGCAAGATGTTTGGCTACGGCATCTACTTCGCCGATCAGTTCAGCAAATCGCTCAACTACACGTCGCTGCACGGATCGACCTGGGCGAGAGGCTCGCAGAAAGAAGCGTATCTGGCTATTTACGAAGTCCACGTGGGCGAGCAACTGGTGGTAAACAAACACGAGGCCTGGCACATGGAACTCGACGCCGACCGCCTGCGGAACATCGACACCAAGTACGACTCGGTCTACGCGCAGCGCGGGGTGAGTCTGCTCAAGAATGAATTCATCGTTTACAATTCTGCTCAGTCCACCATCCGGTACATGGTAAAAATTAAAAGCTAAGATGAACGCAGCCCAAAAGAAAATCACCCCAGCGGCCGTGCGCCGTGCCGCCACAACACTGATTCTGGCAGAGGGCGGAACAACCTCGCTCATCGTTAAACAATTCCTGCGAAACCGGGGCTACCAGGCTTACCAGGCCGACATTTCGAAATGCCTGTTTGCGCTGGCTCTGAAAGAAGGCTGGGCCATAAATGACAACGGCATGTTTCGGGTGTATTACTTCCCGACGCTGGGGCTAATGCCTCAGTAGCAGACGCTTCGGCGTATCGTAAAAAAAAGTTTATGTTTTTAGAAGAGCGTAAAAACGTTACGTTCTTCTAGGTGTAAATTTGATTAACAAACAACAACATACTAATGAACGCCGTATTAACCTCCGCTTATCCTACTGCTAGCCCGGCTCTAAACGGTCTGCTGAACTGGCAGGAGCCGCTGGTAACCCGGTTACGTCATCGCCACGCCCTACCGGGTATGGTGGCGAATCGGTTGCTAAATGTCGAGCTGGGGTTGTATCTGCTGGCCGAGCTGTTGCCGCTCTGCCCACCCCACTCGCTTCCTGATCTGCTGAACGGCCAGGGAGCCGCCTACAAACAGCGGCCGATCTGGTCACCCCGCCAGCACCGGGCGCTGAACCGGGCGCGGGCGTTGCTGGCTCCCTACCGGGACCGGTCGGTCTGGTACAACGCCCTGGACAAGTACGCTACGTTGCCGCCAACGGTTCGCGCCTTCTCGATCAGCGTGCGCGGTGGCTGGAACCCCGATGTGAGCAGCTACGTCCTGCGCGAGCGCCTACAACTGTTCCAGGGCGCGCTGGCGTAAGTCTATCTCATCATTTTCATAAACCCGTCTCTATCGTTTAGGGGCGGGTTATTTTTTAGCAGGCGATAGCTTTCATGTAGTGCTTTGCCATATCTTGGAATATGGAATACTATTTGGGGCAGACAGACTGGAAATGGTACGACTATTTACGGCAGCGATCGCCTGAGGATATAAACTTTTGGCGTCCCGGAGGGAACAGTGCGTTCCGGGCGCTTCGTTCAGGTGAACCTTTCTTACTTAAACTAAAAAGTCCCCACAATGCCATTGGAGGAGTCGGTTTCTACAATGCCCAAAGTCAAATACCACTTTCTACAGCTTGGGACACGTTCCAGTGGCGTAATGGATTCGACACAATTGACGAATTTCGAACAGCTATTCAATACTACCGCCGAGACAAAGAGCGAAACCCAATTATAGGTTGTATTGCCATCACTAATCCTGTATTTTTCAAGAGAGAAGATTGGATAGCAGTTCCAGAAGATTGGAGCACCAATATTGTGCAGGGGAAAACATATACGACCAATAACGCGATTGGCCTTATACTCTGGCAACGAGTTGAATCACTATTGAGGGATTATCTTGACGAGACGCCCGAGATAAACACGTTGCCAAGCGTAGCGGACGATCGGCCAGCATATGGAAATCCGGTACTTCGAAAAGTGCGCATTGGGCAGGGGGCTTTTCGGTTATCAGTTATTGACGCTTATCAAAAGCGATGTGCAATAACAGGGGAGAAAACCTTACCCGTGTTAGAAGCCGCTCATATTCGTCCATTTGCTGAAGCTGGTCCGAATCAAGTTACGAACGGTTTATTACTCCGATCAGACATGCATAAGCTCTTCGATAATGGCTATATCACAATTACTCCTGACTACCGAATTGAGATCAGTCAACGTATCAAGGAAGAATTTAATAATGGTCGAGAGTACTATCAGTATCATGGGAAAAACATGCTAGTTCTGCCTGCTACTGAAGTTAATCGTCCATCGAAGCTCTTTTTAGAATACCATAACCAGGCTATTTTTCGGCCCTGACGTCAAGAGTTAGTAAAAGTGTTGTTGTATACTGGCTGAATTAAAGCGAGCTTTCTGTCTATCGTCTATCACGGCTCACATCGTTACTGCTCTTCTATAAAATTACCTCACTAGTCTACCATTCAATGGTAGCGGACGCTGGCCTATGACCTCTATCTGGGCGAACGCTGGATGTTGGGGATGTAACAGCAAATTGTATGAGGTATCAATGATGACCGAGGGAACAGCAATAGCCAAAGAAAACGGGTCGAGAAGCCAGTCAGCCAGGATGGTTTGAGTTTCGGCAAGCGTGCCTGTTCGCCAGTAAGGTGGTAATCGGTTAGGGGAAAGCCAGAAAGTTGCGTTGTTCAGTTCGTCGGGTAAACGAATGGTACTAAGCCAGAGTTGAGGCAGTTCAGCCAACGTTAGTGGGGGTAGGTGAACGAGCGTTTCAAGCAAGGCTAATTCGGGGGTGCGACTGGTGTACAGAATACCTCTTCCTTTAGGATTCCACCGGCCGCCGTATCGTTGGCTGCCAATAGCGGACAAGGGATCGGCATGGTATGGCTCTTTATTGATACGAAAGACTTCCATGCCTCTTTACCCAGCGATGCCCCATTCGATTCGACCCAGTACATCATCCACTAACGAAAATCCAGATACCGTATCCAGCACTGCTAACGGCGACTGGGGGATAACTGATTCTGATGAATCTGCATTCAATAGCTCCGATGCTGCTTCGTAGATTGGCATAGGTTCCTGAAAACTCCCCATCTCGCGCACCGGTATAGCTTGCTTGGCTACCGGCCCCTCACGATAGCCTAACTCATGCAGGGGTGTGTGCAGCCAACGGCTTAATAGATCGGCTCGGCCATCAAAAACCGTCAACCCGTGTTGAATCAAGCGTTCGAGTAACAACAGTCGTTCACTGGCTGCCAGCGTCAGCAGTTCATTGACTTGTTTACCATGTAATCCTCGAACCGACATACCTAGAATATGCGCCATTTCTTTGTCAGTCAAACCAACAAGCCTAGCAACTTCATCGACACGACGACGTAACACACCTTCGCGAGCCTGTTGAATAAGCTCTGATATAGGACGCTGATACGTTCTGTTGGACGATTGGCGCGATAGTTGGGAAGCATTCATGTTTAATTGGAAAGAAATACAATGCAAATTTACACAATAAGAGTGGCTAATTTGCACTTTACAAACTAAAGCCTTCAAATCAGCAAAATGTGTACATATTGTGATGTATAGTACACGCTAAATCTTACCATCCGACAATACAAAGCCTGTACAGTGTCCTACTAGCTTTGAGTCAGACGTATACCATTCATCCCCCAGTTTATCAGCAGGCACGTCGGGAAGGCATTTCTGTTTGAGTGAGCTATTGCAGCGCTACTAAAACCCTAGCCTCATACGGCCGCAGCGCCAGCGCAGGCGTTACGTAGTTCGATAACACTAACTCACCGATTTCAGCTTCCGGGACGTAAATTTCGTTGGGGGAGAAGTTCGCCAGTACGATTATGCGGTCATTGTTCAGTACGCGTTCGTAGGCCCAGACGGTCGGGTGATCGGGGAGAAGATCGTTGTAGGTGCCGTCCCAGATGGCGGGCGTTTGCCGACGCCAGCGAATGAGTTGCTTATAAAAACTCAGAACGGAATCGTTCCGAACCTGCTGATCCGCTACGTTGATCGTCGGGTAGTTGGGATTCACTTTGAGCCAGGGCTGGCCGGTGGTGAATCCCGCATTACGTCCGTTGGACCACTGCATGGGCGTCCGGGCGTGATCGCGGCCGATGTAATTGACGGATTGAAGAAAGTCTGCTTTCGATACCTTGCCTGTGCTGACCAGTGCTTTGTAGGCGTTCAGAACCTGCACGTCGTTAAACTCAGTGATGTCAGCAAACGGACAGTTCGTCATCCCAATCTCGTCGCCCTGGTAGATCGTTGGTGTTCCGCGCTGGGTCAGCAGCACCGTAGCGAGCATCGTTGCCGACTCATAGTGAAACTGATCGACGTTGCCAAAACGGGATACCGAGCGCGGATTGTCGTGGTTCCCGAAATAAATGTTCTGCCAGCCATCGCCGGTCTTGTTGTCGTTTTCCATAGCCCGGTCCCAAGTGTCGAAAACGTGTTTCAACTCCAGCAGCGTAAACTCCGGGGCAGGTTGCGAAAAATGCTGTTCGTCGCGGGGAATGGCGTGTCCGAAATGATAGATCATGTTCAGTTCCCGCCGGTCTTCACCCACGTAAAGCCGGGCCTGCTCCGACGAAATACCCACGCCCTCGCCAATGCTGATGCACTCGTACTGGCTCAAAACTTCCTGGTTCATTTCCCGTAGAAACTCATGCACCCGCGGCCCGTTGGCGTACACTGACGTATCACCGAAACGGCCAGGCGGGAAATCTGGAAAGGTCTGTTCCTTAGAAATAAACGGAATGACGTCCATTCGGAAGCCATCAACGCCTTTGCCGAGCCAGAACCGCATCATCCGGTAGACTTCCTGTCGCAGTGCCGGGTTCTCCCAGTTTAGGTCCGGCTGTTTGTCGAGAAACAAATGCAGGTAATACTCGCCCGTTGCTTCATCGAAGGTCCAGGCTGGGCCAGAGAAAATGGAAACCCAATCATTAGGTGGCTGATGATTCGCATTATCTCCCGCTTTGGGTTCACGCCAGACATAGTAGTCTCGGTACGGGTTGTCTTTGCTTTTCCGGCTTTCGGCGAACCACCGGTGCTCGTCGGAACTGTGGTTGACAACCAGGTCCAGCATCAGCCGCATGCCCCGCTTGTGCACACCCGCCAGCAGTTCGTCGAAGTCGTCCATGGTACCGAACTCGGGCATGATACCTTCGTAATCGCTGACGTCATAGCCATTGTCGGCGTTGGGGGAGGGAAAGATGGGACTCAACCAGAGGAGATCGACGCCGAGATCATGCAGGTAATCCAGCTTTTGGATAATGCCCACCAGGTCGCCGATTCCATCGCCGTTGGCATCGTTGAAACTTCGGGGATAAATCTGGTAGATAATGGCGGACTTGAAATCGGGCATGAGACTGGCTTAAATCGATTACTCAATACCATAAACAAAACAGGCGGGATTGTGTCCCGCCTGTTTTTATCGCACCATTTGTTGTTCTAGTCAAAAACTTTACCGCATCAGTTCATCGAACGTCCAGCTCAGGTAATATAAGCCGCCAATCTGGGCGAGGCCGTAACCCTGTGCGTAGTACTTGTTAAGCATGTTCGTTGCGCCGAGTTTAATGGTCGACTGGAGCGCTGGTACGCGGTACGAAACCTGCCCATCGAGCGTAGCCCAGGCGGGCAGCCACACATCGCCCTGCGTAATGCCCTGTTCGTACCAGGTGCGGTTTGTCCAGCGGTAAACGAGTGACGCGCCCAGCCGATTGCTCAGATGCGGGTTGCTCAGGCTGATGCTGTACCGATTATCCGGGGTATTGAAATAGGTGCGGCCGAGTTGCAATACCGCTGGGTCGCTTATTTTACGTCTGGATACCGGCGCGCCTGACCTGTCCTTGATTACGTTGCCCTGCGCGTCGAGCAACGTAATGGCTCCTGATTGGAAGGCGTAATTGCCGCTCAGGGTAAAATCCGCGCCTAGGTTGTAGGACAGGCTAATGCCACCCCCGTTAACAAAGACGTTATTAGGGCTATTTTGGTAAAGCTGGAGTGTTCGATAGGCTTGCGTAGCGGTTGTGCTGCGAAAATCCGTCAGCTGTCCGCCCGAATTAAGTTGATAGAGCGATTGCTGCGTGATCAGGTCGGTATAGCGGCTGGCAAAATAGTAAGCGTCGATGTAGAGCTTTCCGTCCACTTCCGTGCGATAACCAACCTCCCAGGTATTCACTTGTTCGGGTTTGATGAGAGCCGGTCTGTAGGCCCGGCTCTGTAACTGACTGGCCGTGATCGTCTCCGAGACATACGTCGTTACGTCGGCGGGTAAATAGCCTGGACTGGTAACTAATCGGGCGGACTGAGCCGTTGAGGTTAACCCACCAACGTCCCCGGAGACACCCGCGGCTGGTAAAGAAAACAGTTCAATCGGCGTTGGATTCCGGAAGGCAGATTGCCAGGAAGCCCGGAAGTGATGATCGCCCAGACTCAGAACGGCCGAAAACCGGGGCGAAAATACACCATCAACGTACTGGTTCTTGTCGTACCGGATCGAAGCCATCGGCTTGAACGTAACCGACTCCCCGAACTTCAGGGCTTTACCCGCTTGGATATATGCACCCTGCTCATTGATGGTGTACTCGTTACCGTCGGATTGAAGCGCGAAGAGGGTACCACCCGTGTAGAGGGCGTATCGTCGAATATTTCCGCCGATGGTCAGATCAAAGGCATCGTTGAACAGCGACGAGAAGTTATACATGCCTTCGTAATGATACAGCGCTGAATTGTCGCGGAAACGGGTTCCTGTCGTATCAAGCAACGCGCTCCGTTCGGTATTGTAAACGGCCGTAATACCATCACGCGCCGACCGGAAGTTAGCCGAGCCTGGCAGGTACCTGTTACGGTCGGCCTGATTCCGGGCTTCTCCGACGCTAACTTTGTTCTCGACATATACCTGCCCAAACTGCGCGGCCCATTGGTTGAGCGGGCTCCAGGCGTTGTTGATCGCTACGGCTGTCTGGCCAATATTCCAGCCTTCGCCCTGTTGCTGGGTTGTGTACGCGCGCAGAAAAAAGTTGTCGCCTTTTAACTCGGCCTTGAACTGATGCCGCTGGTAGTTGGGGAAGTAATTCCGGTAGTTGCCGGTGCTGATAAAGTTACCGTTGCCGTAGTACCAGCCCAACGATGCTTCGACGCTACGCCCCAGTTTGTAATGCAGGGACGCATTGGCGCGGTTGTTATAGACCTGGCCGTTATTACCGATCAGATCCACTTCGTTGTAGCCCGACCGTGTAACGGACTGGTTCCGCAGCAGCGTATTGGCGTAGTTCGTCGGGAAGTTGTACTGACCACCCGCGTTGACGTCATCGCCGTAGCGGTTGACCGCGTCGAATTGAAAATTGGTAGCGGCATTGTTGTTCGGTACGTAACTGACGCCGGTTGCCAGCCCCCCCCGGTCGGGATTTGTGCTCAGGAAACCAGGACGAGATCGAACGGAACGATCATTGTAATCGTCGGCAATAAAATCGGTACCGGAGACCCGCTGAAAATTCACTTTAAAGGCAAAGCGTTCGCCCAGCCGGGTTGCGTATCGGAAGCCGTAATTAGCATAGCCTTTGGGGCCAAAATCGGCCTTCCCCAGGTTATTCATGCCCACCATCATCTGGGCGCTTAACCCCTGGTGCGTAAAAGGGCTCTTGCTCGTCGTTGATAGCAATCCCTGCATGGCATCGGGGCCGTAGAGTGCCGATGCTGCCCCCGAAACCAGTTCGATGGATTCGACGTCAAGATCGGGTAGCCCCGCTACGTTACCGAAGCCAAAGCCCAGGCCCGGCGAGCGGTTATCCATACCGTCCGTATGTTGTACCAAACGCGTGTTGCCCGGCGAACCAAAGCCCCGTACGTTGACTGAGCTAAACAGCATGCTATTAGTCATCAGGTCGACGCCTTTCGTGTATTGAAGCGTACCGAAGGCCGTTGGCGAAGGGGAGTTGGCAAAATCCTGTGACGTTAATTTCTCAATCGTTACGGGGGCTGAGAGCAGTTCTTCCGGGAAGCGACTGGCGGCAGTGACCAGATTACCCACTACTTCAATATCCTTGACCATCCGCACCGAGATGCTCCGAAAATTGTTGCCCTGAACGCTGATATCCTGCCGACGGTAACCGGTGTACGATACGAAAATCGTCAAGGGTAGGTTGGCCGATGTTGTCATCGAAAATCGACCATCGGCGTCGGTCTGGACACTCGTTGGCAAGCCCCGGATGGTGATCGTTGCGCCTTTGATGGGCTGGTATTGCTCATCGACGACCAAGCCCCCCAGAGTTAGCTGGGCGTAAGCCGACAGGCTTCCAATCAGGAAGAATAAGAGAATAGACAGTTGCTTCATACAATGGGTTACTAAACGGTCTTGTCGCTGCCGGATTAGGTATTTTTAGCCCTAGCAAAAAGTGTGACGAAATGAACGGGTACCGCTTAAAAAACAAAAATAGTCGCCGACCATGAATTAGTGATGTATCTAGCTAAATGCCCAAACACACCCGTCTGTTCACAAATTACCAGGTTCTGGCCGTGGTTTACAGGCGAGTAGTCGTTGATACGCTGCTTAGTAATTTATAAAATATCTAGCATCCGGGACGATTTTGCGTCGCCCGATAACCACTAGTAACCAATTTATGTTATTCATTACGTAAAGCCAATATTTCTTTACGTACCGGGCTGGTATATACTAAACCATCTTTCTCCCGGCATCGGGTATTATTGATGAAACAAAAAAGCCGACCTGTCTGCAAGAGATGAGTCGGCTGTCTTGAGTAAGAACAATTGTACTAGGCGGCTCGGTGGCTTTGGGGCCGCCGTAGCGTAGTAGTGCGGGGTGTAGCGCTATTCGTCCGAAAGTCGTCCATAACCTGATCGGAAACGAAACCGGCGTGGTGAGCCCTTTTCAGAACGTAATCGAAAGGCAGGTTAAAATAGGTCGATACTTCGTTGCGGAAGCTGTCCGGGAAACGCGATAGTTTGAGGCCGAAGAACTTACGAATCTCGTCTTCAGGAAGCATGGCCGCCAGGGCTGACCGCTCTGCTTCCACGAGTAACTCCGACCGGGTTGGATACAGATGTTCCAGACCAATCGATGCCGTCAGAATATTCAGGAAAAGATTCTTGTACATGGGCGATAGTTCGGCGGGCAGAATAAGCCAGCCCTGCTCCCGGAATTTAGCCGAGAATCCCGTCAGTCCCTGTTCCCCGCGAATCTCGCCGGCAATCAGCTCGGCCGGAAACTGCAATCGCTCCGTGCCCGCTTCCTGTTCACTTTTCTTCAGGCGGAAAACCACCGCTTCGACGGGGCTTTTCTGAAATAATAAGTCGGCTGGGATAACCTGAGCGCGTTCCCACTGATCGGTCATGCGCATGAACAGGCTCTCGTTGACGGGAAGATTGTTCGCGCTTCCCAGACTGACCAGCATACGCCGGAAAGCCGCCAGAAAATCAATCTGTAATTGACTGGGGTTATTACGTCCTCGCTTCATAAAGTTAAGGCACCAACACGTTGGCCAAGGGCCTGAGAATCGGTGTCATTAGTCAGTTGTTTGTTGCTCTAAAAAGAACAATAAAGGTAGGAATAAAGTGCTGAACGACAAAGGTATTTAGGGGATATTCGTGCTGCTTAAAGCACTGATAACACTACCGTAAAGATGTGTTATTTGCCGCGGATAATAACGGGCAGAAAGAAGTGTCTGATGGCTGGTACCTGACGCGTTTTTGTTCTATGGATCACGCACCAACCCTTTGCCGCCAGGTGGGGTCTTACTGAAAAAAATAGACGTAAATGAAAGCCGTTCCGATTCTACTGGCCCTTGTTGGGCTGCTGAGCTGCCGCCCTGATCTGGTCAACCCCGAAAATATCACCCAGATAGAATACTATATGGGTGGCGGCTTTGCCGGGGTTTCCTATAAGATCACGCTGAATGATGCTGAGCAGCGCTTTCAGGCCCGGCAATGTGACAAAACAATCTCGTATGGTGACTGGCGTACGTTGCTAACGGACTTCAACACGGCAGAATACAAAAGCCTGCCGGAAAAAGCCGAGCAAGAATGCTGTGACCAGTTTTTTTACAGCCTGGATATTACGACAGAAAAGAATACGTATCATCGGGAGTGGAGTACGTTCATGGTTGTTGGTGACCGTAAATTACCCCAATCGATCAGTCAGTTGGCGGAAACACTATCAGACAGGGCCTGGGTCGAAGCCCAGGCCTGTCGTTAATCATTTATTCGACGGTTACCGATTTTGCCAGGTTGCGAGGCTGATCGACGTTACGTCCGCGCATTACGGCGATGTCGTAAGCCAGCAACTGTAACGGAATGACTGATACCAACGGCATCAATATTTCGTGTACGTTCGGAATTTCGATGGTGAAATCAACCATACCCGCGAGGTGCGTATCGCCTTCGGTCGTGATCGCAATGACCCGTCCTTTCCGCGCTTTCACTTCCTGAATATTCGACACGACTTTCTCGTACGACGAGTCTTTCGTTGCCAGGACAACAACAGGCATGTCTTCGTCGATGAGCGCAATAGGACCGTGCTTCATCTCAGCGGCTGGGTATCCCTCGGCGTGGATGTAGCTGATCTCCTTTAACTTTAACGCGCCTTCCAGGGCCACGGGGAAATTGAGGCCCCGGCCCAGGTAAATGAAGTTACGGGCGTAGGTGAAGATGTAAGCAATCTCCTTGATTTTGTCGGCGGCCTGCAACACTTTCTCGACCTTGGCCGGAATACTTTCCAACTCAACCAGCAACTGCCGAAACAAGGATTCCGAGATCATGTCTTTACGTTTGGCCGCTGCCAGCGCCATCAACGTCAGGACGGTTACCTGCGCGGTAAAGGCTTTGGTACTGGCTACGCCAATTTCAGGCCCGGCGTGGGTGTAGGCTCCCGCGTGAGTAGCGCGCGCAATGGACGAGCCCACTACGTTGCATACGCCGAAGATTGTAGCTCCTTTCGATTTGGCTAGTTCGATGGCGGCCAGCGTATCGGCGGTTTCACCCGATTGCGAAATGGCGATCACAATGTCACCCTCATTGATGATTGGATTGCGGTAGCGAAACTCGGACGCGTATTCAACCTCAACCGGAATTCGGGCCAGCTCTTCAAAAATGTATTCGGCCACCAGACCCGCGTGCCAGGACGTACCGCAGCCGACAATAACGATACGTTGTGATTTGGCTAGTTTGTCCAGGTAGTCGCGCAGACCGCCCAACTGCAACGTCCCTGCGTCGGCCTGAACGCGTCCGCGCATGGAATCGGCAATGGAGCGCGGTTGCTCGAAAATCTCCTTGAGCATGAAATGGTCGAAACCACCTTTTTCGATGGCTTCCAGCTCCAGTTCAATTTTGTGGACGTAGGGCGTTGTGGTCGTATTATCGAGCGTAACGACTGTAAGTGCGCCGTTGTTGATGACCGCAATCTCGTAATCGTTGAGGTAGATTACGTCCTTCGTGTACTCAATGATGGGCGTAGCATCGGATGCCAGAAAAAACTCGTTTTCACCCACACCAATGACCAAGGGCGACCCTTTCCGGGCGGCAATTAGCTGGGTTGGCTCGGCCTGGTTCATGACCACGATGGCATAGGCGCCAACGACCTCCTGCAACGCCAGCCGGACGGCATCTTCCAGCGAACTTCCGGCAGTATTTTCCCAGATGTCTTCGATAAACTGTCCGAGTACTTCGGTGTCGGTTTCGCTCTGGAACGTATGGCCTTTTTTTAGTAAAGCCTGCTTAATGGCCGCGTAATTCTCGATGATGCCATTGTGAATAATGACCAGCTTGCGGTGAAAGGAATAATGCGGGTGGGCATTGACATCGTTTGGTTCACCGTGGGTGGCCCAACGGGTGTGTCCCATCCCAATCGTGCTGCTGGTGTCTTTACTGGCCAGCTCCTGCTCCAGCGCAGCTACTTTACCTTTCTTCTTGTAGACCTGGAGGCCGTTCTGATTCATCAGCGCCACGCCCGCGCTGTCGTACCCTCGATATTCAAGTCGTTTCAGGCCTTTAATGACCAGCGGACAGGCGTCCCGGTGACCGACGTAAGCAACAATACCACACATAGTTTTCGGATGCTGCACGAGGCAGCTCATAGGTTTAAACTAAACGAGACTCGTTGCCAGTAAAGTAAATACAAAAAGCCGGATGGCCGGCTTTTTGTAAAATCATGTCGCTGCGAACGAATCCCGCTTTCTATGCCGAGCCTGATTAAATTAACCAGCTAGTTGCGTGTATAAGTTGAAATAGCGTTCGGTAACGTCGTTCTCTTCTGTTTCGAATTTGTGTTCGGGCAGGTCGTTCAGGATGGCGTTCAGGCTTTCGCTCGATTCCTCTTCGGCCCGGACAACCGCGTCGGCGTACGTACAGCCAATGCGGATAAAGCCGGGGAAGTCGGCCGTTTTCAGTTCGGTCAGCATCGAATCGTCGATGTCCATCATGCGCGCCTTTTCGAGAATATCACCTTCGAAACGGTGCTCAAATGCGTTATTGTACACCGTGAAAACCGACTTGGTGTCCTTGAACATTGGGTCGTTTTTGTAGGTTGTTTTGAGATACAATGGAATCAGTGCGGTCATCCAGTCGTTGCAGTGAACGATGTCAGGAGCCCAGCCTAATTTCTTGACGGTTTCGAGCGCGCCTTTGCAGAAGAAAATAGCGCGTTCGTCGTTATCGTCATAAAACCGGTTTTCTTTGTCGTGGAAAACATACTTCCGCTGGAAGTAATCTTCGTTATCGATAAAGTACACCTGTAACTTGGCCGTTGGAATGGAAGCAACTTTGATGATGAGTGGCTTCTCTTCGTCGCCCACGGCAATATTGATACCTGACAACCGCACTACTTCGTGTAACCGGTTTTTGCGTTCATTAATCAGCCCGAACCGCGGCACCAGGATACGGATTTCCATGCCCCGCTCTTGCATAGCCTGCGGCAGTTTGCGGACGAAATCGGCGACGTCGGACGTTTTCAGGAAAGGATTAATTTCGCTGGCAACGTAAAGGATACGAAGTTTGCTCATAAAACGGGAGGAGTGTGTTGTCTGAGAGACCTAAAAAACTTGCAAAATTATACAAAATTTTCCCGTATTTCAATAAGATTTGTGCAAAAAAGCTCAAAAAAAGGCAACTTTCGGCCTCTAGTCGGTGTAACCACCTGGTTATACCGGTAACACGTAACACCGAGCTTGATCGACAGTTTTATGTTTCGCTTTTCCACTATCGCTGAGCTGCGCCAGCGCCTGAGCGCTGACCGCGCAACCAGTAAAATTGCTCTCGTGCCAACCATGGGAGCCCTGCACGAAGGCCACATCGCCCTGATTCAAAAAGCCCGTCAGGAGAATGATCTTGTCGTGAGCAGCATCTTCGTCAACCCGGTTCAGTTCAATAATCCAGATGATCTGGCGCGTTACCCCCGAACTCTGGAAGACGATTGTCAGAAATTGGAAGCGGCCGGTTGTGATGTTGTTTTTGCCCCTTCTGTGGAAGAAGTATACCCCGAGTCGCCCGTCATGAAACTGAGCTTCGGTGATCTGGAAACGGTGATGGAGGGAGCCTTTCGGCCGGGTCATTTCAACGGCGTTGGTATCGTCGTGGCGAAACTATTCAACATGGTGCAACCAGACCGGGCTTATTTTGGCCAGAAAGATTTGCAGCAGGTAGCCGTTATCCGCCGACTCATCCGTGATCTAAATTTTCCGGTTGAGTTGGTTGTCTGCCCAACCGTGCGGGAGGCCGACGGACTGGCACTGTCGTCCCGAAATCGTAATCTGACGCCTGACGAACGGGAACAAGCTCCGGCAATTTATGCCGCGCTGACTATGGCGCATGAACTATTACTGGAAGGACAGAGCCCGGCGCAGGCCCGGGCCTCCGTAACCGGCTATTTCAGTAGCCGGCCCGGTTTCCGGCTGGAATACGTTGAAACCGTCAATGCCGAAACAATGCAGCCCGTCGTCGAAGTACTGGCTCCTGGCCAGACGGCAATCTGCATCGCTGCGTACCTGGGCCAGACACGATTAATTGATAATCTGGTGTTTTGATGACTATTGACAGGATTATAAGATTAATCGGTTACTAACCGCGCAAATCCTGTAATCCTGTCTGAGGATATTCTACTCCACAATCCGGAACGCCATTTTGGCTTTTTCCCGCGAAATCGAATTAAAATGCCACCACTCAAACTCAATTCGGCTGAAACCGGCCTTGAGCATGGCATCACGTAAAATCTGCCGGTTGTCGATTTGCTTCTGCGTGAGTTTGCCCGCGGCCAACAGTTCCTTTTCGCGGGAGGGGTAGGCTAATTCGCCGAAGTAGTCATATTTAGTGCCCATGTCCAGTGGCTTCCCGTCGCTGGTAGCAACCGTCAAATCAACCGCACAGCCGTAATTATGAACAGAACCTTTGCGCGGATCGGCTACGTACTTCTGGCGTTCTGATTCGGGCATGTTGGGTAACGCATTCCAAAGTTTCCATTGGGCCGTCCGGGGCCGGGCAGCATCATACACCAACAAACGCAAATCCGGATGTTTATCCTGCAGGTATTTACTGGCGTTCGCGAGTTTTCGGGCGGTCATAGGTTGCAGATACGCCCGCGTTAGGTCGTCGTACACGTCTTTTCCCACAAAGTTGTCGGTTGTAGAATATTTCAACTCCACTAGAATACTGGGGTCCACGGTCTGCACATCAACCAGCCCCTCTTTGATCATTGCTTTTTCGAGCTTAGGCTGGGCGACCGTTGAAAGAGCAAAAGCGAGAAAGAACGAGGCCAGTGAAACACGCGTCAGCAGGCGATTGGGCCGTGTTGGAAACAGGAACTTCATGCGTTTAGATGATTCAGATGTACATTTTCTAGCGGATGATGCGTAAACTTACAGCATTTGGCGATCGTAAAGGCCATCGCTCGTTTGCTCACTCGCTTTTTAGACCGTGGCGTTAAACTACATCTGGGTTGCATTTTTTATTGTGGCGTTCGTCGTAGCGCTTTTTAAACTGATCGTTTTCGGTGATACCGAAATTTTCAAGACCATCGTCGAAGGGTTGTTCGATTCGTCGAAAGTGGCGGTCATGGATATCGCGTTGCCGTTGGCGGGGGTAATGACCTTTTTTCTGGGGTTGCTTAATATTGCCGAGAAGATTGGCGCTATTGGGGCGATCGCGCGGGTAATTGGCCCCTTCTTCAATAAACTCTTCCCTGAAGTACCGAAAGATCATCCCGCTAATGGGCAGATGATCATGAATTTTTCGGCGAATATGCTGGGCCTGGATAACGCGGCTACGCCTTTCGGCCTGAAAGCCATGCAAAGCTTACAGGAGTTGAACCCTACTAAAGAAACGGCCAGTAACGCACAGATTATGTTCCTGGTGCTGCACACCTCGGGCCTGACGATCATTCCGCTGGGCATCATGGCGCAACGGGCTATTCTGGGGGCTGCTGACCCGTCTGATGTGTTTATTCCTTGCCTCATTGGCACCTACGTCGCCACCGTTGCCAGTATCCTGATCGTGGGCGTAAAACAGCGCCTGAATTTGTTCAATCGAACGGTATTAGGCGGCATTGGGGGCGTAACTGTCTTCCTTGGTCTTGCCCTCTGGTATTTAGGCCAACTGCCCAAAGAACAGCTGGAAACGGTATCGAAGGTGACGGGAAATATTCTGTTGATGAGTATCGTGGTCGTATTCCTGATTGGCGCAATTCGGCAGCGGATTGATGTATTCGATACGTTTATCGAAGGAGCTAAGGCCGGTTTCGAAACCTCCGTCCGGATTATTCCTTACCTGGTAGGCATGCTGGTGGCAATCGGAGCATTCCGTAATTCAGGGGCGATGACCTACGTAGTTGACAGCATGAAATACGTTATCGCACTGACGGGGCTTAACACTGACTTCACGGACGCCCTGCCCGTCGCGTTGATGCGTCCACTGAGCGGCAGTGCGTCGCGGGCACTCATGATCGACGCTATGAAACAGTTCGGACCGGATTCGTTCGTGGGGCGGCTGAGCTGCATTTTTCAGGGGGCTGCCGATACGACATTTTACATCGTTGCGCTGTATTTCGGCTCGGTCGGTATCAAGAAAACTCGTTACGCCATCGTCGCCGGTCTGTTAGCCGACTTGATCGGTGTCATTGCGGGTATCGCGCTGGGGTATTTCTTTTTCCATTGAGCAAAAAAGCGGCTAGTCATGTTATAGAGCTAGCAACTTGTCTCAACAAATCAATTTAATGAATATCAATCAAGTCCGTGAACAACTACATCTGCTGATCGATGAAGTTGACGATATCTACGTATTGAATGGTCTGTATCGCACGCTGGTTTCTGACAAACGGCAGCGCGACGAATACGAAAAAGAACAGGCCGAGAAAGCTAAAAAGCAAGGCCGGGTAAAGCGCTGAGACTAAAGCATACTGGAAAGGCCACTGATGGTCAGCGCGATGATGATGGCATTGAATGCGAACGACAGAATGCCGTGAATCAGCGCCGTTCGACGCATTGGTTTTGAGCCAATCGCTACGTCGGATACCTGGCTGGTCATACCGATCACGAACGAAAAATAAGCAAAATCCAGGTAGTCCGGTTCAGAATCTTGGGGGAAATCGAGCCCACCGGGCCGTTTCTTCGGGTCTGGATTACTACCGTAATACAAATGGGCGTAGCGCAGAGTGAAGATGGTGTGGACCAGCGCCCACGAACTAATTACGGTGAAGATGGCCAGCAGCGTATGGCCCGTCTGATTGGCATCTGTAGTATGGCCCAGCATCGCTATTGCAGCGACTAAACTGGCCACGGCGGCCGAGGTAACTAAGAAGAGAATAAGCGTTCGGCTTGAATCTTCAAGCTGCGACAAGTGGGGAAAATCGCGGGGATGGACTAGCAGAATACTCAGCCACATCATAACCAGTGTGGTACCCGCAAAGACGAGCCACATCAGAATCAGCCGAACAATCAAGCTGGTGCTGTTGGGAAGCAACGCGAACGTGGTAACGGCCAGCGCAAGGGCAAAAAGAACTCGCTGATGCGAATCCAATCTGGCAATTCGGTGCGATAAAGCGGACAGCATAAGGGTAGCCGTGAAAGGTCATCTACTGGTCTTTCCTGCCGCAATGATACGACCTAAAGGCTAGCTTTTGCCCAGCGGCAGATAAGAGTTTTCTAGCCGAACGAGAAAGCAAGGACGGTATCCGAACAAGCTACTCAACCGTCAGCGCAGGACAACCTGATTAACGAAATAACAAAAAAGCGATCCAGAGATGAATCGCTTTTTTGTTGGCCTCAGGCACGATTTCGCGCCATGTACACTGGGGTTGGCTTGGGCGTAAGCTGCTTCGACAGGGCAGGGACTGAACGTTGCTGGATACTCTTCTTGGCTTTTCTACGGCGACCCCACCAGATCAGAAAACCCGTCACGGGTAGGCTGGCACAGATTAGACTGGCTAGAAAGGCCAGAATCTTACCGGGCAGGCCCCAGATCGCACCAACGTGCAGATCGTAATTCATTCGCCGTAATTTATCGGCAACACCAGCATCAGCGTAATTCCCAGTATAAGGTCCTGTGTTCTTAATTTCTTTCAGCGTGTGTTGATCGAAGTAATGGTAATCAACTTTGTAATACGTGCCAGGTCGGTAGTTTACGTACGAAAAGATTGATTCGGCGGGTAGCTTGGGGAACGAAATATTAATCCCCTGTTGGGTTGGGTTTTCCTGGCGTAGTTTTAGCCAGATCCGGTCCGCAGCCGTTGCCGTAGACGTAATAAGCGGGGTCGCGGTGGTGTCAGATGGGGGAATGACGTACGCCGGGGAGCCCTGTCCGCCTGTTGCTTTATACAAGCCTTCCGAAAACCACTGAAAGCCCCAGACCAGTCCCGTAATCGCAAACATGAGTCCAACAGCCAGCATGTAGAAGCCGAGGACGTTGTGCAGATCGTAGTTCTTTCGACGCCAGGCAGCATTCCACTTGACGCTGAAACGCTGCTTAGCTGCCGACTTATTTCTGGGCCACCAGAGGACCAAGCCGCTGATAAGCAGAAACAGGAAAATCAACGTAGCCGACGCCACAACAGGTTGACCTATAGTAGGCGGTAACCAAAGATAATAATGGCCATGCAGAATGAAGTGGAAAAAGTCTTCGTCTTCGCTCCATACTTTCAGGACTTCACCAGAATACGGATTCAGATAAACGACGTAATAATACTCCGGGTCGGCGTTGTAGAAACCCACGTCGACGCTGCGGCCCGGTTCATTATAGAGAACACCATTGGCTGTTTTGCCGGGCAGTGCCGCTTCGGCTTTAGCTTTGAGTACCGACGGTAGTAAGAGCTTACCATTGGCGGGGGCTTCGGCGAAACGATAAGGCTGCGTGATACTTTTGATCTCTTGTTCAAACGCCAGGATACAGCCCGTTATCGCTACGACGAATACGATTAGCCCCGAACTTAAGCCGAGCCAAAGGTGAAGTTTACCAATAAGTTGTTTACCCGTCATGGTCATAGAACAGTACCTGCCAGAAATGCTTATTAATAATTTAGACTAATTCTTAGCTACAAAGGTAAATGTCCTGTTTGTTTTTTTATGATTTCGTCTGAAAAATAGCTGCTCCCCAGGCGTAAGGTGCGTACGACACTCGTTCGGCAGGACCGATTGACCAGTGGGGAATAAGATCAGGGATGTATCGGTCGACTCGTATCCGTCGATGGAACTGCCACGCGCATTTGTACTGTTCCGGTATCCAAACGAAGCAGGCGAGTCGCGCGAACCCGTTAATTCCCGACTTTCGTAGGAATTGGCTACCAACCCAGAAGAGGGTTGGGGCTGGTGACAACTTTTTATGACACTCGAACAACGTATCCAGGCGGCAGAAACCCGCGTTTTTAAAGCCGTATTTCCCAGCACGACAAACCACTACGAAACCTTATTCGGTGGAGCAGCCATGCAGCTCATGGATGAGGTAGCGTTCATTGCCGCTACCCGGCTCTGCCGGAAACCAGTGGTGACGGTGTCGAGCGACCGGATTGACTTTAAAAAACCGATTCCTGCCGGAACGCTGATTGAGCTGATCAGCCGGATTGTGCGCGTGGGAACAACCAGTTTGCAGGTGGCCGTAGACGTTTATGTGGAGGAGATGTACAAGGATGGGCGCGAATTAGCCATCACTGGAACCTTTACGTTTGTGGCAATTGATAACAATAAGCAGCCGGTTCGGGTACTAAATGATATACCGGTAATTTAAGCCACCAGCCGTGTGCTGGTAGCTTCGTAAACTGGCACGATTATGGGCAAACATGCAGCCGAAGGATGTCCTCGATGCGGACAGATTTTCATCTGTAAAGTCAACTCAATTCTGAAATGCGATTGCATGCAGGTTCAGTTGACTTCACGGGAAGTGGATTATATCCGGGAGCTAACCGAATATGAGTATGACGGTAGTTGCCTGTGCCTGAATTGCCTCCTTGTCTTACAAGCGGATTATCGTTCTACTACTCAAGCTTCGGTGTATCATGTTTGATCTAAGCTCAGCTTCCTGGTGCGATACGTTTGCCGAACCGCCATCTCGGCCAACGCTGGCGAGTTTTGAATTTATTCCCCGGCCAGTTCGGCTGCCAGCTAGCTGCCAACCCGATTTTCAGCAGTTCATGCGCCTGGCGCACCGGGCGCAGTGGCAGTTCGACTATCGTCAGGTAGCGGCCTTTATGCATAATCCCCAACACGCCCTATTAGTGACCGATCTGGGGGGGCAAATACAGTTTATCAACCAGGGGTTTGTGACAATGACGGGCTACGATCGCGGAGATGTGTTGGGTCGCCGACCAGACTTCTTGCAGGGAACCGATACGTCGGCTGAAACCCGGCAGGCGATCCGGGACAGTTTGCGGTTGCAACAGCCTTTCGAAGGAAGCCTCATCAATTACCGCAAGAGTGGTGAGGCATACTGGTGTACTATTCAGATCACTCCGCTGTTTACGGCCGATAAAGAGCTCACGCATTTCATGGCTTTCGAATGGGAGAATTGAGCAATTTTGCGTAAAATTGCTCAATCGCTCCTCTTTCTAAAGATTTGATCATGAAATTGTTAACGGTGGCGTTGCTCATAGGCATCGTCCTCTTTCTTGTAGCAGTTATTCGCTATTATCGGCCGGTTTTTCGTCGGCAATGTCCGAACTGCAAACAGGACGTCAGCCTATTCAGAGCGCCCCGCCCGCGATTAATCAAAACTTTTTTGCCGTTTCTTCCCGTCAAAGGGTATCGGTGCATGGCTTGTATGCAAAATTTTGTTTTAGTCAGGCTTCGAAAATAACCGAATGCCTCCACACCCACGAATGCCCAGTTGCCATAATGGTGGTCGGGCATTCGTGGGTGTGGAGGTTTAGTTAAGCGTTTTGCTGCCGTTTGGCTGGTAGACGTAACGGAATGTATAGTATCGGCCGGTGCTGGTGGCCGTTGGCGTCGCGGGCGCCCCGCGATAGTAGCTCAGGATTTCTACTTTAGCGTATCTACCATCCCCCGTACGGATAACAAGCACTCTACCCGGAATTGGCGTAATGATGGTGTTAGCGTAGTTATACCAGCCGTTGCCCGAACCCGTCGGAATCGCTAGTTGCGATGCGCTTTGATCGGTGGCAAACGTAGCGCTTTCGGGAATGGTCGTTAGTGCATCGAACGTACCGGAATGAACGTAAGCACCGCCCTGGCCGGAGCGAATGGCTCCGCCATTCACAATAATATTCGTGGCCCGAACCCCAATATCCCAACGATTGCTGGCCGAATCGGAATTAGCCACGATGGTACTATCGCTCAGGCGATAGAGCGTGTATTTGTTCGTGGCAACCGCCGGTTGTGTAGCGGTCGTGGAAGTACCCGTTGTGGAAACGGGAGCGGCTGTCGGATCGGCGGGTAGATTACGTACCGTGCGCGACTGAACGGGAACGGCCGGTGTAGTCGCGTCGTCGGAACAGCTTGTTAAAGCAGCGATTGACAAGGCAGCAAACCAGAGGGCGTTTTTAAGCGAAAGCATACTAGAGATTGACTATTGAACAAAGGATTAATTGACAGATTTTGATAGGTTTTCCCGCCAGTGCAGTTGCACAACGGCGTTGCCCAGCAGACCACGTAGCTCCGCGAGTTCGTCGGGTGAGAAGCTAAAGAACAGATGCGGTGACGACGTTTTCAGATGAATCCGCTCCTCATCGGCGTATTGCTGAAAATAGGTGTTGATGTCGATGTGTCGCACGACCCACTCCAGGTGCAGTAAGTCTTCGTGGGGCAGCCACTGTGTGATGTTGTTGAACTGAAACGAAATGGGATGTGTGTGGGCAGGAACATATTGGGTAATCCGTCCCCGGAGCGACGTCGCGAGAATTTGACAGGCGTTGTTCATAACGAGTTGGCTGGTTTTAGTTCGGTTGGATACTGATCAGTTGACAACTCAGTCCGGCTTTCGTCAGCACCCGGATAATGGCCTGGGGATCGATTTCTGGCTGATTATCCGTACCAGAATCGATTCGCAGGAGACAATCTTTGTCTTCCAGATCCAGGCTCCACCGACAGACGCTCCGGAGCGTACACAAGCGGCAGGCCGCCCGGTGCGCTCGCTGACTGGTGTTGATGTCGGTGCGGAAGAGTAAAACACGCATAGCCATTAAGATTTGGGTTGAAGTGTCCAGCGAAGCGAAGCGTACCACAGTCGCCCGGCCAGATTCGGAATGTATTGCGGATCGGTATGGCCTAGTAGATTGTCGACACCCAGTTGGAGCAGGAAGGCGTTCATTCGTTTGCTGACGGCAGCGTTCCACAATGTGTACCCCTGTACGTATTCGTTGTCGGCATCTAGCACGACGTTGCCATTGCGGTCGGCAAACCCATAACGGCCCCGGTAGATACCGCGCAGGTTGGCTGACAGACCCTGTTTGGGCAGTTCGTAAAAGACTTTTACGTTGGCCATGTGCCGCGAACGGTTATATAGCCCGCCGTAGTCACTGCGTTTAACCAGAGTAGTGATCAGCGTATTTGGGTCGCGTTTGTAAAGCGTACCGGCCTTAATCTGATCCAGTACGGACTGGTCCAGCGCCTGTAGATACTGATAACCGCCACTGATCGTCAACTTGCCCGTGCCGATGGTTAGCCGGTACTGACCTTCCAGTTCGGCGCCTTGCGTAACGACCCGGCTGAGGTTGAGGTAACTGAATACGCTCTGGCCGTTGGTTTTTAAGGCTACAGCCTGGGTTTCGATCAGGTCGCGGATGTTGTTACGGAACAGATTCAGGCTGAACGTAACAGGCAGATTGTATTTACGGTCGAGGTTGGCCACTAGCCCCAGGTTATAAGCCAGCGAGCTTTCGGCCCGGATGTTCGAAAAACGCGCCGGGTCGGCCAATACTTCCGCAATCTGTCCGGCCTGTTGTAGCCGCGCCAGACTATTAACCAGCTCCTGCGTCCCGAAGACGCTGTAGCCAACAACACCGTTATCAAAATTGAGGTATAGCTGCCGGAAGTCCGGGGCCTTGAAACCAACCCCTACGCTAGCCCGTAGCGCCAGCGTAGGGGAGAGTTCGTATCGCGCCGACACTTTGGGACTAAACTGGCTGGCGTACTGCGAGTGCGCATCGTAACGTCCGCCAACAATAACATCCCAGCGGCTGGTGAGGAGCCACTCGTACTGAAAGTATGCGTACTTGTCGTTGAAGCGCTTCAACTCGGTATAGCGGGTGGCGTTGACGCTCTCGACCAGGTAACCCGCGCCGAGAGTTAGTATCTGTTTCTGGCCAATATATCGATCCACCTGAATCTCTGGCCGGTTGAAGGTCTGCTGGAAATAACTCTGATCGTACCCCTCGCCGGTACGCTGATACGTTAAATCAGATTCCGTGCGGTAGCGTGTCTGGTAATAACGATACGTAATTTTCCAGCGATCCGACGGGCGGTGCGTCAGGACCGGATTAAAATTCCAGTCGAGTACTTTACCCAAACCCGTAATGATGTCATCTGTTACGTCGTAGCGATTATTCTGATTTTCGGTAAAGTAGCGTCCCGATATACTTAGTTTAAGTTTACTGCTTAGATCGGCGGTGAACCGTCCACTGACCGTATGATTCAGAAACGGCGAAACCGTTTGGCCCGCGGTTTCGGGTGTCAGGTCATACCCTGCCGACTGGTAGCGGTTAGCAAAAGCATACAGCCCAATTTTACCGCTCTTGAGGCTAACGTCACCCGTTAGGTCGCTGGTCTGGTTGGCACCGTAGCGCGCCGACAGCGAGCCCATTGTCCGGCTGGCGTTATCGGTAATGATATTGACGACGCCAGCCAGCGCTTCGGAGCCGTACAGGCTGGACGACGGCCCCTTGACAATTTCGATTTGCTTGATGTTTCCAACGGCCAGCCGGGTCAGATCGAGCGTGCCGGCGGTACGTCCCACCAGGGGTTCGCCATCCAGGAGAATCATGGTGTATTCGGGGCCAAATCCCTGTATCTGAACCCCCTGTCCGTGGTCGGTTACCAGCGCTAGCCCCGTCTGTTCTCGCAGGACGTCGTTGAGCCGCAACGAGCCCATCTGCTGAATCTGCGCCTTATTAATGACCGTTACCGGCATCGGAGGGGAACCCATTGGTCGTTCAGTACGCGTCGCTGTTACGATGACTTCGTTCAGTGCGCGCCCTCTCAGACTATCGACCCGCTGACCCGTTGAGTCGGCTTGTTGAAACGCCAGAAAACAGCTAAGCACATACAGGGGTATCATGTTTATTTAGTTTAATTCTAAGAAAAAGGCTGTATTATGACATAGAATTATCTGCCAAGACCACCCCCCGACCCCCTCCTATAAAATTAGGAGGGGGAGATTAAAGGGTTATTTATGCATATTCCCCTCCTAATTTTATAGGAGGGGTTAGGGGTGGTACTAGATCCCACTTGCAGGATTAGACTTCAGGGAAATCATAAATTTAAGTCTAGCTGGAATGACTACTTATTCTGCCAATTCGGCCACAACGTCGCGCCAGGCCTGAAGCTCTGGTTTGCCCGGTTTGCGTTTGCCGAAGATGAGCGCGATCTGATTGCCAGCGGCATCGAACAACTCCAGACTGGTTACTACGCCATCGGCCGTTGGTTTTTTGACGACCCAGGCCGATGCTACATGGTCTTCGCGTAGGTGCAGGTTGAATTGGGGATCGAGTACGTTAAACCACGGACCCATCGGTGCCAGCTTGTGCACCGGTCCGGTGTGAATCTGGATACAGCCCCGGCTACTGACGAAAATCATGATCGACAGATCTGTTTCCGCAGCCTTGGCAAAAACCTGTTTTACGGCTTCCATCGTCGTAGGCAGGGCGTGTCCTTCTGGTGCCAGTCGCATCGCTTGTAGCCGGGCCACATTGTGTTTGCGCAACAGGCCAAAGAATTCGTGCGTGTCCTGTAAACTTAGCCAGCCTTGTTGAAAGGCCTCTACGTCGATGCTGTTATCGGCCGCCACAACAGGGGGTTCAGGGCTTGGCTCAATCACCAGATCGCCTGACTGATCGGCGGCTTTAAACGCAGCGACCAGCGCATCGTAAGCCGCCTGGTTGCTCTGATCGGTCAGGTAAATCTTGTGAACTGCTTCGCCGTCGCCAGCAAAAAACTGAAGACTCTGGCGGCCATTTTCGGAAACGGCAAAGCCGTGTTTCCAGTACATCATAAACAGCCTTAGGTCGATGTCTTCGCCTAGTACGAGCCCCATATGGCCGTTGAATGATACGTTCAAATACTCGCCTTTACGTTCGTGAACCACACTGTCGTTACGGGTCAGCGCCATGACGTAGCCCAGCGTAGGTACCTGTTTGAGCAGCTCTCGGAAATCGCCGTCGATCCGCGTCACGGTGTTGCCAATGGACGTAGCGACCAGCTCAGCTTCGCTAACGCCCAGTTGAGTGGCTGCGTCACGGATGCGTGACTTTGGGTTCTCGGCTTTAAAAGCCGCGTATTGATTTTTTAGGTCTACTGTGGTTGGAGTCATGTGATTAGGCTGTTTGAGTCGAGAAAAAGTGGGTTACTTTTCGTTGATCAGGAATAACGATAGGATAACTGAGTGATGGTTCATCGACCACCTGAACAGCCAGCCCGAACGTATCCATGATAGCATTCGGAGTCAACACCATTGCCGGTGTTCCTAACGCCAGTTGTTTCCCTTCCTTAAGCAGCAATACCTGATCGGCATACTGCATAATCAAATTCAGGTCGTGCAGAATGGCGACTATGCCGAAGCCCCGGCTGGTCAGATGGCGCGCCAAGTCGAGTAGGCTATGCTGAAAATAAAGATCAAGTCCGGTGGTTGGTTCATCTAACAGCAAATAACGGCTGGCTAAAGTCGGTGCTGGCTGTCTATCCAGATCGTCGGTTGTCATCAACTGAGCCAGGACTTTGGCCAGGTAAACGCGCTGCTGTTCCCCACCCGACAGCGTGGGAACGGAGCGATCTGTCAGATGATCAATCGCCGTCAGCTCCTGAACGTATGCAGCAATGGCTTCGTCGACAGGGCCGGGCTGACCGCTGAAGTGCGGGTACCGACCCATCATAACTAGTTCATGCACCTGAAACGGGAACGCCAGCGGATTTTGCTGCGCCAGCACCGCCCGCCGACGTGCCAGATCCAGGGCGCTGTAGCTGGGCAACGACTTTTCGTCCAAAAGAACCTGACCACTTGTCGGTGTTAGTTCGCGACTCAGGGTTTTGAGCAAGGTAGATTTACCAGCCCCGTTGGCTCCGGCGATGGCCACAAACTCACCCGGCCGGGCACGTAGTGATACGTTAGCAAGCAATTGCTTGCGGCCGAGCTGATACGTAATATGACGCGCTTCCAGCATAAGTTAAACGCTTCCGGTCGATTTACTGGTGATAAGAATGTACAGAAACAGGGGTGTTCCCAGCATAGCCGTGATGATACCGATGGGTAATTCGGCAGGGGCAACGATGGTACGCGACAGCAGATCAGCTAGGGTCAGGATAATGGCGCCCAGCAAAGCCGAAGCCGGTAAAACCCGCCGGTGATCGGCGCCCGCCATCAGCCGGATCAGGTGCGGAATTACCAGACCGACAAAGCCAATAACGCCCGAAATAGCGACGGCTACCCCGACGCCCAGCGTCGACAGTAAGATCACTCTCCGTTTGAGTTGGGTGGCGTTGACGCCCAGGTGTCCCGCTTGGCTTTCGCCGAGGGCAAAGGCGTTCAGGGCTTTGCCCAGGCGGGGCAGGAGTAAAACGGGAAGCAACAGAAAAGGCGCGGCTACCGTAATGGTTTCCCAGGTAGCACCACCCAGACTGCCCAGCCCCCAGAACGTAATGGATCGTAACTGTGCGTCGTCGGCGAGGTACGTCATCAGTCCGGTCAGCGCTCCCGATAAGGCATTAATGGCAATTCCCGCCAGCAGCATCGTTGCGACCACGGCTTTTCCGCCCTGACGAGAGAGTTGGTACACCAGAAACGTCGTGATCGTTGCGCCAACGAAAGCTGCAATAGACAGCATGTATAGACCCAGCTGGGGCGGTATACTTTGCGCCAGTTTGACCTGGAACATGATGGTGAGCACGGCAAACAGCGAGGCCCCCGACGAAATACCAATCAGGCCTGGATCGGCCAGCGGGTTCCGGAACAAACCCTGCAACGACGCCCCAGAAACGCCCAGGACTGCGCCAATCAGCACGCCCATGAGTACACGGGGTAATCGAATGACGGTTAATACGGTCTCCTGTTGCGGCTCAACCACCTGGCTGGATAAACCCAGCTGACGTAATAGAATGGTGACGACGTCGGGCACGGCAATCGGCATAGCTCCAACGCCCACCGACCAGATGACAACCGCCAGCAGTGCAATCGACAGCGCCCCCATCAACCACCAGCCACGCGCCCGAGACCGGCGAGTCGAGGGTTTAGGGCGCTGCGTAGCGGTAGGTGGTTCGTGAATGGTGGATAACATGGGGTAGGGCTGGGCTAGTCGAACGTATTATTTAGTCATGCTTAGTTCTGCCGTCAGTTTTTGGCTCAGCTGCTGCACCGCCTGGCCCAGTCGTGGGCTAAAACCCGTCAGTAGCTGGCCATCCATTTCGATGACGTTTCGATTCCGGCCGGCGTTGGTCTGCGCAACACCGGGCACCTTCAGTAGGCCATTGATGCCGCCCAGGCTTTCCAGGCCACTGGTAAATAGCAGAATTACGTCCGGGTTAGCCGCTAGCAGCGCTTCTGGTGTCAACGGCTTGAAGCTGGTGAAACCGGAAGCGGCATTGGTACCGCCCGCCAGCTTAATGATGTTTTCAACGGGTGTGTCCTGTCCGGCAACCATGAGTGTTCCGGCTCCTCGGGCGTAGATGAATAGGACTTTCTTTGCCTGAGCTGGCTTCCGGACTTTCGCCATATCGGCGTCGATTTTCTTGCATAGAGCAGGCGCTTTGGCGGTTAAGCCGAATGTAGCGGCTACTTTGTTGATAAGGTCTTTAGCACCAGCAACGCTGTATGTCTGATCGAAAAATACTGTTTTTACACCTGCACTCTGAAATTGCTGAATCACCTCGGGCTTTATATCCATACCGCCATTGGTTTTGGTGCCAATGATGATCGTAGGCCGGAGTGCCAGAACCGCTTCGGCGCCGATGTTCCGGTTGTGGCCCACTTTCGGACTCTTGGCCATGGCTTCGGGATACGTACTGGTTACGTCGGTACCCACGATCTGACTTTGTAAGCCTAATTCACAGAGAATTTCCGTAACCGTACCGTTCAGCGAAACGATCCGCTGACTGGATTGGGCCTGGCTCCGTGTTGGGAAACCGCCAACAAAAACTACCAACACGAGCAGGATATAAGCCGATCTGAACATACGTCAGTGTTAGATTTATTTAGAATAAATTTAAATAATGTACAAAGGAAGTACTTGTTTCTGTGCAGTCATTTACGGAATCGGGATTATTTACTTACGCAAAACGGAGTGAAGCATACAAAAGGGAGGAGGCCATCGAGTCAGCGTTTTGAATACTGACCCGATGGCCTCCTCCCTTTTGTAAGTAGTGCCTAAACCCGCCGGGCTGGATTCGACTGCGCAAATCGTCGGGCTTCTTCTTTCCGTTCCCGACGGCTGTAAATCAGTTCGTAGGTAACAGGCAGAATCAGCAGGGAGAGTACCGTACAGGTCATCAGTCCACCGATCATGACGGTAGCCAGAGGTTTCTGGGTTTCGGAGCCGATGCCAGTTGAGAGAGCAGCCGGTAACAGACCCAGCGAGGCCATCAGGGCCGTCATCACCACCGGTCGAACCCGCGTCTGGGCGCCTTCGCGCACGGCTTCCAGCAGCGGTACGTTATTATGCAGATTTTCCTTAAATCGGTTGATCAGGATAACCCCATCCTGCACCGATACGCCGAATAAGCAGATAAAGCCAACCCCCGCTGAGATACTGAAGTTGATCCCCGTGATCCAGAGTGCCAGCATGCCCCCGATGAGCGCAAACGGTACGTTTAGGATGATCAGCGTGGCGTCAATGGCACTGCCAAACGTAAAGAGCAAAATCAGGAAAATAACCGTGATACTGATCGGTACGACGATAGCCAATTGCCGTTCGGCGCGGGTTTGGTTTTCAAATTCACCCGCCCAACGCATCTGGAAGCCCTGTGGTAGCTTCACCTGCTGGGCCACTTTTTTCTGTGCTTCGTCGATGGTGCTACCCAAATCACGGCCCCGTACCGAGAATTTAATGGCGATGAAGCGGGCATTATTCTCCCGATAGATAAACGCTGGTCCCGACCGGATGCCGATGTATGCCAATTCCTTCAGCGGAATCTTACTGCCCGAACGCGTGGGTACCAGCAGGTTTTCAATCAGCTCGGGTGAGTAGCGGAACTGCTCGCCGTAGCGTACTTTGACGTCGAACCGGCGTTCGCCTTCGTAATACTGCGTGACGGTTTTCCCCCCAATGGCCGTTTCGATAACGGACTGGGCTACGTCGGTAGGAACGTTGTAAAGCGCCAGTTTCTGCTGGTCGAGCTCAATCCGGAACTCAGGCTGACCGAGGTTGCGGAAGACACCCAGATCGCTTACACCCTGAATCTTGCTCATGACGTTATACACTTTCGTCGCTTCCTTATCCAGCACGTTCAAGTCCTGGCCGATAATTTTAATGGCCATCGATCCTTTTACGCCCGAAACGGCTTCTTCTACGTTGTCGGAAATAGGCTGCGAGAAGTTGAATGATACCCCTTTAAAGCGGGCCAGCTTCTGCTGCATTTCGGCGATCAGTTCATCTTTTGTGATCTCACGTTTCCATTCCTCTTTGGGGTAGAGATCCACGAAAAACTCGTTGTTAAAGAAGCCAGTTGGATCGGTTCCATCGTTGGGACGGCCCGTCTGTGAGATTACCCCGCGTACCTCCGGAAACTCGTCGAAGATCGCCCGGAATTTACGGGTGTACGCGTAACTCTCGTCCAGCGATACGGAGTAGGGGAGGCTGGCCCGGACGTAGATCGAACCTTCGTTCAACTGCGGCAGGAACTCGGAACCGATGTGGAACACGAAGAGATAGATTGAGAACGCCAGTGAACCCAACGCAATACCAATGATGGCTTTCGGTTTCCGAACGGCCCAGTTCAGCGCTGGGATGTACCCTTTTTCCAGCCCTTCGACAATAGGATTATGCCGTTCCCGGACGTTCTTCTTCAGCAGGATGCTACACAGCAGCGGAATCAGCGTCAGGCTGACGATAAGTGACCCCAGCAGGGCGAAACCAATCGTCCAGGCCAGTGGACTAAACAATTTTCCCTCTACCTTCTGGAAAGTGAAAATCGGGAGCAGGGCCGTGATGATGATGATCTTGGACGTAAAGATGGATTTGCCCAGTTCCGTGGCGGTGGAAGCAATCCAGCTTAGTTTGGCCCGACCGTTGAATTTCATCATGCCTGTGTGCTCGGCCCGGACGGCCAGCATCACGAACAATCCTTCCACCATTACCACCGCGCCGTCGATAATGATCCCAAAGTCGAGTGCCCCGATACTGAGCAGGTTAGCTGTCATGCCCCGAAGGCGCAGGCAGATGAAGGCGAACAGCAGCGCCAGTGGAATAACGATGGCCACCGTGAGCGTCGTCCGCCAGTCGGCCAGGAAGACTAGTAGAATGACCGTGACCAGGAAAATCCCCATGCCAACGTTTTCACCCACGGTGTGAAGGGTATAGTTGTTGAGCGTGGTTCGGTCGTAGAAGGTCTTGATCTTGACGTCTTTCGGCAGAATCTGATTATTCAGTTCGTCGATTTTGGCCTTCAGCGCTGGGATAACATCGTTGGGGTTTTCGCCCTTACGCATCACGACGATACACTCCACTACGTCCTCCTGCTTGTCGCGACCAACGATTCCCAGCCGAGGCTGGAAGCCCTCCCGCACAGTACCGACGTCGCGCACCCGGATTGGAGCCCCATTTACGTTGTCGATGATAATGCCCGCTACGTCCTCGGGTTTGGTCAGCAGACCGATTCCCCGAACCACCAACGCCTGGTTACCCTGCTTGATGACATCCCCACCCACGTTGATGTTGCTTTTGCTGATGGCATCGTCTACGTCGAGGGCTGTAAAACCGTAGTTGGCCAGCAGGGTTGGATTCAGGCTGACCTCGATGGTTTTGACCTTACCACCGAAGCTAACCACGTCGGCAATACCCGGTACGCTTTTGATCTGGCGTTCGATGACCCAGTCCTGCAGTGTTTTTAACTCCGTAATGTCTTTGGTTTTACTCTCCAGCGTAAAGCGGTAAATCTCGCCGGTGGGGCCATAGGGCGGCTGAATTTCGGCTGCGACACCATCCGGCAGGTCAACGCCCGAAATGCGGTTCGCTACGTTGGTCTGCGCCGTGAAATTATCGACGCCATCCTCGAAGATCATCGTTACGACCGAGAGCCCAAACAGCGATACCGAGCGTAGGGTGCTTTTGCGCGGTACCGAGTTTAATTCGGTCTCGAGGGGTAACGTAACGAAGCGCTCTACTTCTTCGGCCGAACGGCCGGGCCACTGCGTAATGACAATGACGTTGGTATTTGTTACGTCGGGAAAGGTCTCGACGGGGGTATTTAGAAAGCTCACGACACCTGCCACGACGATCAGCGCAATACCGAAGAAAACGGCAAAGCGATTCGTCAATGCAAAGGTGATGATGCTGCGAATGAACTTGTTCATAATATCAATGAGTGATTGTGCGAATGAGTGATTGAGTGAATGAATAGGTTGGTAGCGTTAGCTATTCACCGCACCGGCGGCCCGGTCATTCGCGCAATCACTCATTCACTGATTGAATCAGTCTGTTAAGTCGTTGTACAACAGCAGACTTCCTTCCGTGACGACGATGTCGCCGGGTTTGAGGTTGCCGCCAGTGACAAAGGCGTAACGGGTTGTGTTTTTGAGCACTTTCACCTCGCGGGCTTCGTATTTGTCGCGTCCAGTCTGGACGATGACGTAGTAGCGATCACGGTCAAACACGACGGCTTTCTGAGCCACGGCCAGGGCCTGATCGGAGCCGGGGGTGCTGCGGTTGGGCAGGTGAACATGAATCGTTGCGAACATATCAGGCTTGAGCAGCCCGTCGGGGTTGTCCAGCACGATCCGAACTTTCAGGACGCGGGCCTGCTCGTCCAGGACGCTGCTGACGTTGCTGATGGTACCCCGAAATGTTTTGTTCGGGTAGGCCAGGACCTGAATGTCGACCGATTCGCCCTGTTTCACCTCAGGAATGTCTTCTTCGTAGACGTTGGCCAGTACCCAGATTTTTTGTAGGCTCGAAATCGTGTACAGCGGGTTCTGATTGTCGGAACGCAGATCCTGTCCGGCGTTGACGTTTTTCTCTACGATGTAACCCGCGATCGGTGCTTTGACTGAGAAATAGGGCTGCCCCGTTCCGGCCGTACTACCGCCGTAAACCCGCAGAATATTGGCCGATCGCCCCAGTTCTTCCTGCGCTTTTTTCAGGTTGTTTTTCGCAGTTAAAAAGTCGGTCTGCGAGGCAAATCCGGCTTTGAACTGTGCTTCGGTGTTCTTGAAGTTCTGCTGGGCAACTTCCAGGTCCGATTTGTCAGCCTGGTAGTCGTTGGTGTAATTCGAGATATCCCCCGAGCGGATCAGGGCCAGGTCCTGCCCTTTTTGTACGTAAGCGCCCAGGGTTGCCGTCGTTTTCTCGACGTTTCCACTGACGAGCGGAAATACCCGGACGACATTATCCTGGTCGAACGTAACGGTACCGTTTAATGTCAGTTCGTCTTCGGGATTCATCCGCCGAACCGAGTCGGTCAGGAAGCTACTGGACGAATCGGCGGCTGACGTAGGCGCTTGTTCTTCTTTTTTTTCAGAATGGCCACAGGCGGCCAACGCAAGGCCAATGAGTAAAACAAAAGGGAGTTGTCGCATATGATAATGAGTGACTGAGCGAAAGAATGAAAGAGCGAACGAGTGAGCAACAGGCTGGTAATCTGAAATTGTACCTGTCAGAGCGGATCGTGTCGCTCTTTCGCTCAGTCATTCTTTCACTCTTTAGAAAAATTTTGTGTTGGTGGTGAAGTTCAGTAACTGCTGCGACTGGAACAGATTGTTGCGCAGGTTGATCAGGTTAAGCTGGGCCTGCTGATACGTCCGGATCTTGTCGAGGTAATCGAGCAGGCCAATCGCGCGGGCATTGTAGCTACGGGTGGCCTCCACCGAAATGTTCTGAATTCGGGCGATGTAGTCGGCGGGCAGCGTGTTGTACAGGTTGTAGTACGTATTCAGCTTCTCGTAGGCATTCAGTACGTCGCTTTGTACGATTGTCTGCTGATTATCCGTACCAGCCTGAGCGCTTTTCAGGTTGAATTCTGCTGCTCTGATCGCGCCCTGATTCCGGTTACGAATGGGCAGGTCCATCGACGTGTACAAGCCCGTAAAGTTGTTGAAGGCATTACCGTACTTGTCGAAGATGAATCCCGCCGTGAGGTCGGGCGTACGGCGCGCTTTTTCGAGCGTCAGGCTGCGCTGCGCGTAGTTGACCTGTTCCTGCGCAATGGCCGCATCCGGGCGGTTGGCCAGGGCCGAGTCGATGGCTACGTTAATCTGGGGAAGGGCCAACGTGACAACCGGAACGTCGGTCGGCAGAATAAAACGGTTACCCGTCTGCCGCAACAAGACCCGAAGCGTTGCCTGCTCATCCGCAATCTGGCCCTGGTAGTCGGCAATATTGGCCCGTAGATCACGCAAAGCCGCTTCCAGACGAGTAACTTCATAGGGTGCAACCCCGCCCGTCCGCTGGGCAATCCGGTACGATTCGATCAGCTGCCCCTGGCGAACTTCCTCGTCGCGAAGCAGGGCAGTCGCTTGCAAATCATAATACAGGTTGGCGTAGGTCGTGTACAACTGGTAACGTAACGTCCGCAGAACGTCCCGGAAAGCCAGACTAGCCAGGTTGCGATTGCTTTCGGCGACAGCCACCAGCTTGCTTCGTTTTCCGGCCAGCATCAGCAGCTGCTGGACCTGGATGGTCATACCGCCTTTATTGAACTGGCTGTTGGCCATGTCGGCGGCTGAGTTCTGTCCGTACTGAAAGAATTTACCCGTCTGCGGGTTGAAGAAGTTGGTCTGGAAAAAAACGTTCGGGTTGTAGCGCAGACCGGCCTGGACAATATTCGCTTCGGCAACGTTAACCTGGTATTTCTGCGCTAACAGCTGAAAATTACGTTCCAAAAACTGCGCGTCCAGCTGCGACAAGGATTGACGGAGGGTATCTGGCGCCGGGTTTGAGATTGGTGGAGCGGTTTGCGCGTGTAGCGCCGGTACGAGAAAAAGCCAGCTTAGCAGCACACCCAGCCAACGATGGGTGGTTATTGATCGATTATACATTGTGGTGGAACAGACAGTGTGTTAAAACTGAGTAACCTGATTAATTGGGCCGCAAATTGTGAGCCGCTTGTTAACACATGGTTAAAGCTTTATTAAGTGATTCTTAAAATAGTCATAAACGCTCAGTTTTTCATTGAGTATATATGCTTAATCGTTCTCGGGTCGGAACCGTTCTGGCGCTTAATTTAAAGTGGATTAAAAGTTAGCTGGGGCCATTTTGAGGAACGCCTGATAACTGAATTGTACTGTTCCGAGTTATCCAGGAATTATGATTGCCGCTGCACTAGTTGTCCTGTCAATGCTAACATCCCTGGATAGCCTACCAACTCCTGATACGGCTATGATTCGACCAGCGGGTGCGCTGCCTGCTAACCGTCTGATCCCGGCCTTTAACCTCGACTTTCGGGATTCATTCGTTCAGAAACAACACGTTAATATTTGGGGCGTCAACGCTGGCATTGAATTTGGTGCCAAACGGCACCAGCTTACGTTGGGCTATTACTGGCTTACGTACGCTACGTACCTGCGGCTGATCAACTGGCGACGCGATGCCGCCCGGCGCATCAATCTGGATTATTACACCCAAACCGACCTGTGGTTTATCAGTCTGCTATACTGGCATAATTTCATCAACAACCGACGCTGGATGATTAGCCTGCCGGTGGAAGTAGGCGGTGGAGTTGCCTACGCCATTCCGCACGATCTTCGGCAGGACATACAGATCGACCGTACTCGGCGCAGTTTTTTCGTGCCCGCCCAAATAGGCGCTTACGCCCAGTGGAAGGCAACCCGCTGGGTTGGCCTGAGCGCCCAGGTTGGCTACCGCTATTCCGTCTTTCAAACGACTATTGATCAGCATTTCAACGGAACGTATTACAGCGTGGGGGCTACTGTATACCCGGCGTTGCTAACCGACCTATGGCGGTTTTTTACCAAAAAAGACCGTATTTCCCCATTGCATCCGCCCCAGCCCCGGTTGTCGAACTAACATGAAGCCGTCCGCTTCCGAAAAACCAACGTTGCACCAGATTATTATGCTGGTGTTGTCTGTCGCTGTGGTCCTGGGTCTGCTCCTGCGCGAACTGGTACCCATTCACGAAGACACGCGACAGCTGCTCAATGATGTCGACACAGGGATCTGTCTGTATTTTCTGTACGATTTTTTCCTGCGCCTGTACCAGGCTCCCGACAAACGGCGCTTTTTGCAGTGGGGGTGGGTCGATCTGCTGGCTAGCATTCCCGTGGTGCCCTGGGTACGATTAGGGCAGGTCGTGCGGATCATCCGGTTATTGCGCATGGTCCGGGCGTTTCGGACGTCGCGGGAGTTCGTTAGCTATTTCTTTCGCAATCGGGCTAATGGCACACTGGCGGTGGTGCTGCTCAGTGCTCTGTTGCTGATGGTATTTGGGGCGATTGCCATTCTGTCGGTCGAGCGCGTACCGGAATCCAACATTAAAACGCCATCCGACGCGCTTTGGTGGGCGTTCGTGACAATCACGACGGTGGGCTACGGCGACCGGTTTCCCGTGACGACGGCCGGGCGATTGATTGCGGCTGTTCTGATGGTTGTTGGGGTTGGGCTGTTCGGAACGTTTACGGGTTACGTTGCCAATTTTTTCGTGGAGGAAGAACAGGCCGAAAAACCAAAAGAAAACGAGCTGCAAACCCTTATTGACGAAGTGCGCCAGCTCCGCGCCAAAATCGAAGAGCTGGAAGAGCGCTTGAAGTGAATTTACTTCTCCGCATCGGCCACGCTGGTCGGCAGTTCGTAGAGCAGCCAGGTTTTGTTGCGGATGGCGGCCGAGCGTTGTTTGATGAGTTGGACGAAGTCGGTAATCCCCAGCGGCTCATTACCGTTCGCATGGATAAGCACGAAACTTCCCTGTTTGGGCTGCTGGTTCTTGGCCAGCCAGGCGTCGCTTCCGATGGGCAGCAGACCCAGTGCCAGTACCTGATCAAAAATGGCTTTGTCGGAGACCAGCCCCGGAAACCGGAAGAAGGTCGAGGGGATTAGACCATTCTGAATCATCGCCTGCTCGTTCAGCAGAACCTCCTGGTTCAGATTCGTGTTCGGTTCCAGCAAAAAGTTGACGGGTAAAGGCTTTTGCGGATTGAACCGGTGATGGTACGAATGATTGACCCACGTAATGGCAAGCTCACCCCGGCTAACCAGACTTTTCAGGTACGCCAGATCAGACGCGTGATTTGCCATCCACAGCCCCGTAATGGTAATGGTAACCGGAATCGGTTTTTCTTCCGGGCCGAATGCGTTGATCAATTGCTCGAACACGGAGCGGGTCAGCGGCTTTGTGGATGGGCACAAGTCGATGGTCAGACTGAAGCCCCGTTCTGTAGTGTCGGCTCGTTCCAGCCCCGCATCCTGCAGTGAACCGTCGCGCTGGCGTTCGGCCAGCAGGGCGCGCACGTAAGGCGTCTGCCGAAATCGTTGGGAAAGATCGGCCCAGGACGCAGAACGGACCGCCGAGCGGGGTAGCGCCGAGACGGCGGTTTCAAGCGTCTGGGGGGTGACGGTGAGGTAACGCATCTGGCCCTGTTGCTGCCACTGGCGAAGAACAATCCGCTGGGGCGCTTGGGTCGTCAGCCCGAAGGCAACTCGGTAGTTTGTCAGCTGTGCCTGACAAGAAATTCCGCCAAGGAATAGCGTCGCTGCGGAGATCAGAGTGATAAGCCGAATCATTTGATGAGACGTAACAGTCGACCGCGAAAATAGAAAAGATTAGTACGTCGTTGCTTGCCTGCGGGCGGTTTATTACCATATAAATCGCTCCAGCTCTGTTCTCTTCGCTCTTAGTTCAAGAGTTTATCTTCACTAACCACCCCCCGGCCCCCTCCTATTTTCTAGGAGGGGGAGGTTAATAGAGGTCGCTAATCAAATTTTCCATTAGTTGTCACCCCCTTACCCCCTCCTAAAATAGGAAGGGGAAGTTGAAAAGGCCACTTCTGCGTGTTCCCCTCCTGTTTTAGGAGGGGGTAGGGGTGGTGTAGTGACTAGCCGAGAAATAAGTCCGATCCACCCCTTCGTGAAATCTTTACAAGGTTAGGTTTCAAGAGGGGCTAGGCGGGTCGGCCCGTGCCAGGTGGTCAGCGCAGAACTATGCACAATTACATGTCAACGCTTGAGTAAGATGCGAACAAACGACGTTGCCAGGTATGTATTGATATTATTTAGTCTATAGAAATTCAGTAGTAATGCCTATTATATCTTATCATATTCATATATTTGCTAATAGGTGGCCAACCGTGGATTAGTTGAAGCTAACCGTGGATTATTCAATGTTTGAATCTGAATCGGATCTCTGGAGTTCGTTCCAGAAAGGAAATGTAAGTGCCTTTGAGGAAATATACCGTATTCACTCAGCCCCGCTGTTTGCCTACGGAAAACGGTTGTGCAGCGACCACGATCTGGTTCAGGATACGGTGCAGGACATCTTCGTCGAGATCTGGACCCGACGCGCTACGCTCCGGGATCTGCACACGATCAAATACTACCTTTTCCGGATAATGCGCAACAAGCTGGCGCGGCTGCATCAGAAAGCGGCTGTACTGGTTTATGAAGACGAATTGTCTTTCGACTTTCAACGCTTATTTAGTCCGGCAATCGACGATGTGATCGTACAGGAAGAGACCAGCGTCGAGCAGGTGGCCCGGTTGCAGCAGTCGATACGTCAGCTGCCAGGGCGCCAGCGGGAAGCCATTATGCTGGCTTTTTACGACAATTTTACCAACGAAGAGATTGCCGGAATTATGGGTATTAATCACCAGTCAGTTATTAATCACCTTAACCGGGGATTGACCACCTTACGTGATCGGCTTACGGATATGCCAATCTTGATAGGGCTTTTGGTGGAAGCACTGACCGACTTGCCTTTTGGGGCCGCTTAGCTAAAAAATAATCGGCGGAAGCAAAAAAATATTGAGCGCAATGAGTTGAAAACGGTCTTTCTCGCTACTTACCTTAAGAGAAGCATCGTCAATAATGAACGACCAGTACCAGACGTATAAAGATTTTTTAGCAGACTCTTATTTCCGGCAATGGGTCAAGCAACCCGACGAAGCGTCGACGCTGTACTGGGAAGCCTTCCTGACCGAGCATCCGGAGCACCGTACGAATGTAGCCCAGGCTGCCGACGCGTTACGATCTCTCTCGGCGGCTACGGAGCAGTTAATTGAACCCGTTACAAGGGCTGAACAGGATGCCGTCTGGACGGCTATTCAGGCACGTATCAGTCAGCCGGAGCGCTCGGTTAATTCATTCCTGGGACAGTCTCGTTCGTTGTGGGGCTGGTTTTCCGTCGCGGCTTCCATCTGTTTGATCGCCGGGATTGGCTGGTGGGGTTTTCGCACCACGGCTACGAGCCCAGAAAGTAAACAGCAGCCAGTAGCCGTACTGAGCCAGTTTGTTGATGAATACAATGACGGCACGAAGCCACAGCTGTTGAATCTACCCGACGGCAGCTCCATTATTCTGCAACCGAACAGCCGACTTACCTACGAACGGCGCTTCGATAAAGCTCAGCGCACCGTTTATCTGCAGGGGGAGGCTTTCTTCGAGGTGGCTAAAAATCGCCAGCGTCCGTTTCTGGTACATGCCAATGAATTATGGACCAAGGTGCTGGGGACTAGCTTCAACGTCCGGGCTTATGCTAACGATAAGGACATAACGGTGACGGTTCGATCGGGCCGGGTTGCCGTCTTTACGCAGAAAGAAGTGCAGAAACGTAATATGAACTCACCTTCGCTGGAAGGTACCGTTCTGAAACCTAACCAACAAATTGTCTTTGCCCGTAGCGAAGATCGACTGATTTCACCGAAACGAATTATCCCGTTGATTCTGGCCCGCAAAGTGCCGGCGTTTAGCCCGGCCAGCTTCGTGTTCGACGCAACACCGGTTTCAACCGTGTTTGCTGAGCTGGAAAAAGTATATGGTCTCCAGATATCCTACGATAAGACAGCATTGGGAAACTGCCGACTGACCGCCGATCTGACCGACGAAACACTGAATAACAAGCTGGCGGTCATCTGCAAAAGCATCGAAGCCACGTATTCACTCAATCAGAATTCTGTACTCGTATCAGGGCCAGGCTGCCCTTGAGCAAAGAGCTTACTTAACGAAAAGTAAATTAACTAACTCAACGCGTCTCTTATGAAAATTACCACTTAGCCGGTGCTGATGTAGCACCGAGAATTCTTTCTTTATGCGTCGTTCGACGCGGCCTGGGTGAGCTAACAATGTGTTCCTGTCAGGCCCCCAGTTTTTTCAATCTTTTTAATTTTTGCCAAACACATGAGCAACCGTATATCCTTGATGACCACTAGTCGGTGGGCAATGGGGTTAGCCGTACTTCAGTTGGTACTGGGTATGCTTTTTTCGAGTAATGTACTGGCCAGCGATGGTAGAGTACAGGACGTGATGAATCAAAAAATCACGCTTCAGCTTACGAATAAGAACGTTAGTGATGTATTGGTCCAGCTGGAGAAGCTGACCGACGTAAAATTCTCCTACAGCCCTGATTTGATTCAGGCTGATCGTAAAGTTTCGGTTTCGGTCGTTAATGAACCCCTGGCGCAGGTGCTGACAACCTTGTTGACGCCCCTGCGGATCAAATACGAAATGGTTGGTAGCCGACTGGTGCTGACTCGTGGCGACGGTGTTTCGGCCGTAGCAACCGAACAGGCCGTTGCTCCACCTGTTACCGTAAAGGGACGCGTGCTGGACGAAAAGAATCAGCCGCTGCCGGGGGCCACGATTGTGCTGAAAGGCGCGACAACTACTGGTACCGTAACCGATGCGGACGGTGCCTTTACGCTGAATCTGCCCGATGGCAACGCCACGCTGGTCGTTTCGTCGATTGGCTACACGACACAGGAAGTAGCCCTGAATAATCGCCAGACGCTGGACGTAACCCTGGTTCCCGACGTCAAGTCGCTGAGCGAAGTGGTTGTGGTTGGTTATGGTACGCAGAAGCGTTCGGACCTGACCGGTTCGGTGGGTAGCGTGAAAAGCGCTGAGCTGCTGGATCGCCCGGCCATCAACGTTGAACAATCCTTACAGGGCCGTGTGTCGGGGGTGAACGTATCGATGAACTCAGGCCGGCCCGGTGGAAACACCAACATCCGGATTCGTGGATTTAGCTCGATCAACGCGACCAACAACCCACTTTACGTGGTGGATGGTATCATCTGGGCGGCTGGTATCGATGCCCTGAACCCGTCGGATATTGAGTCGATCGACGTCCTGAAAGATGCGTCGGCTACGGCTATTTATGGAACCCGGGGTGCCAACGGTGTAATCCTGGTAACGACTAAACGGGGCCGCAAAGGAGGGTCCGTTAGCTACGATACGTACGTGAGTGGCAGTACGCTGGCCCGGAAACGGGACGTACTGAACGCGCGCGAGTTTCTGGACCTGGAAGATCGTGCCTATCAGAATGTAGCGAAATACGATCCGACCGGATGGGCCGAAGGGAAGTATGCCAACCGGGATCCCCGCATCAAACGGACAGCGCTGATCGGTAAATTGTTCGATGCCAACCTGAACCCACTTTACGATGTGGATTGGCAGGACGAAACTACCCGCACGGCTATCAGCCAGAACCACAACCTGGGCTTTACGGGTGGTGGCGATCAAACGACATTTGGTCTGTTCCTGAACTACAACGACAATCAGGGGATCATCAAAAACACATACCTGAAGCGGTACACGGGTCGTCTGGTGATGGACAGCCAGCTGAAACCTTGGTTGAAAGTAGGCGCTACGCTGAACTACAGTAACTCGGAAGAACGCCGGGCGGATGACGGAACGGGCGGTAACAATATTCCCCGGATGCTGATCGAGATGGTTCCGATCGTACCGATTCGCTACCCAGACGGGACGTACGGCAAGCGGCAGGATTACCCCGATATGGAGAGTGGCGATAATCCAGTTGCGCTGACGAACGAAGATAACCGTCAGTACCGCAAGCAGGTGTTCGGGGCTAATGCCTACGCGAACATCAACTTTATGCCGGGTCTGGATTTCCGGACCACGCTGGGTACGAACTTCAATAGTCAATACAACCCGCTGTCAGAAACCAGCCAGGTGCAGTTGATCCGGTCATTCCGGGGTTACGCTGAAATCCGGAGTTACGACATCAAGTTCCTGCAGTGGCAGAATTACCTGACCTACAACAAGCAGATCAATGCGTCGAACTCGATTAATGTAGTAGCGGGCGCAGAGTTTCAGAAATATAACTACCTGGAGTGGTTCGCGGGCGTAGAAAGTCTGCCGGACGATTACTACCAGTACTATAACCTGGGCGCCAGTGCCAACCCGCTGCCACCAACGTCGGTTTACAACGCCTACCAGATGGCGTCGTACTTCGCGCGGGGTAACTACAACTACAAGGACAAGATCCTGGTCACGGCTACGGGACGTTTCGATGGTTCGTCGCGCTTTGGTCAAAACAACAAGTTCGCCTTCTTCCCATCGGCAGCTGTAGCCTGGCGGTTGTCGCAGGAGGATTTCCTGAAAGGCAACAATACCATTTCGGATCTGAAGGTGCGGGCCAGCTACGGCTTAACCGGTAACTCGGAGATCAACTCGTACCAGTCGCAGGCGTCGCTGAGCGCGAACAATTACGTATTTGGTGGCCAGCGGGCGGCAGGAACGGTCATTGGTACGCTGGCTAACCCAAACCTGCGTTGGGAAAAAACGGCGCAGTATGATTTGGGTCTGTCGATGGGCCTGTTCAAAGGACGGGTCAATCTGGAGGCTGATGTGTTCCTGAAACAAACCCGCGATCTGCTACTACAGGCACCCGTACCGCTGTCGAGTGGGTATGCCAGCATCTACAAAAACGTAGGTAGCATGGAAAACCGGGGTCTGGAACTGGCGCTGAACACGATTAACGTTGAAACGAAAAACGTTACGTGGTCGACTAACTTCAATATCTCGTTTCTGAAAAACCGCGTAACGGCGCTGGGTGAAGCCAACGACGATATCTTCCCCGGTCCGTACTTCCTGAACAACACCAACATTCTGCGGGTCGGTCAGTCGGTAGGCTCGTTCTTCGGCCTGCAACGGCTCGGTACGTGGGGCACGGGTGAAGCGGATGAAGCCGCTCGCTACGGCCGTCGGCCCGGTGACCTGAAATACCAGGATTTGAACAACGATGGTCAGATCAACGACCTCGATCGCGTGATCATGGGTAAAGGTATCCCAACGGCTTACGGTACGTTCAGCAACACGGTTCGCTACAAAGGACTTGACCTGACACTCGATCTGCAATTTTCGTACGGCAACGACATCCTGAACCTGACGCATCACTCGGCGCTTGACCGGACCGGCCAGGCTAACAGCTACGGCGAAGTATTGACCGGTTGGACGGAGCAAAACCAGAATACGTCCATCGCTCAGGCGCGTCCATCATACGTGTACTACGATTCGAAAATCGATTCGTACAAAGTAGAGGATGGTTCATTCCTGCGCGGTCGGAACCTGGTGCTGGGCTACACGTTCCCAACGGCGATGATCGAGAAAATCAAGCTAAGTCGGCTGCGGGTTTACGCATCGGCGCAGAACTTCTTCGTCCTGACAAAATACTCGGGCTACGATCCGGAAGTGACGACCTACGGTGATGCGTTTGCTCAGGGGATTCAGTTCTTCGACTATCCCAAGGCGCACGTCTTTACGGCTGGCTTGAACGTTTCCTTCTAATTGACTTCTGAAACGACTATCTGATGATACGTACCATAAAAACGATTGGAAAACTAGCGCTCTGTGGCGCGCTGATCGCGGGCACAACCGGTTGCTCAGACTACCTGGAAGAGGTAAATCGGTCGAATTTTACGCAGGATAACTATTTTACGTCGGCGCAGCAGGCGCAGTCGGCCGTCGATGGCATCTACGAGCGCTTGCGGATGTTCAACGATGACAACGGCTACGGCGAACGCCCTTGGGTAACGCTGGAGTTAATCAACGGTCACGCAACCACGCTGGGCCAGAGTTTCTTCAACAGCCAGTTCATCAACTATACCGCCGATGCGGCTAACCCCGCTACGCGGACGCTCTGGCAACGGAGTTACAACGCCATTGGCAACGCGAATCTGGCCATCCAGCGTATACCAGCCATTTCGATGGACGAAGCGCAGAAGAAATCACTGCTGGGTCAGGCGCATTTTCTACGGGCGTTCTTCTACTACCACTTAGTTCGGTTGTACGGCGATGTTCCCCTGATTACGGACCCGATTGATGCATCGAGCCCAAACCTGTATCCATCGCGCTCACCCCAGACGGATGTATACAATCTGATTGTGAGCGATCTGACTCAGGCCGAACAGGCTGGTCTGCCCGTGAACGATCAGACGGGCCGAATCACGGTCGGTGCCGTAAAAACGTTGCTATCGAGTGTCTACCTGACCATGGCGGGGTACCCATTACAGCAAACGGATAACTATGCGAAGGCTGCGGCCAAGGCGAAAGAAGTACTGGATGCTGGTACGTATTCGCTGTTCCCATCGTATGAATATCTGCACGATAACGCGCACAAAAACCAGAGTGAATTCATCCTGCAGGCGCAGTATGCATCGGGGATTGCCACCAACGCCATCAGCGCACTGGTGATTCCGTATTTCGCTCGTATCTCGGTGTACGGCGACGAATACGGCGCGCTGATTCCGACGAACGCGTTCTTCAACAGCTACGAATCTGGTGACCTGCGGACGCAGGAGCGGCAGTTCTACTTCTCGAGCTACCCGTCCATTACGGATACGTCGCAGGTAGTGAACTTCGGGGTTCATGCGCTGTACAAGTACTTCCACAAGGAAAGCGCGCTGAACCGGAACATTCTGCCCGACCAGAACTGGACGCTGCTCCGGTTGCCAGAGCTTCAGCTCATCTACGCCGAAGCCAGTAACGAAGCGAGTGGTCCAACGGCAGCTGCTTACGCCGAAGTGAACAAGATTCGGTCGCGGGCGCAGCTGAAACCACTGTCCGGTTTGACGAAAGACCAGTTCCGCGAAGCCATCTGGAAAGAGCGTTATCATGAGCTGGCTTACGAAAACAAAGCGTATTTCGATACCCAACGCACGCGTAAGTCGTACGACGTAACGACCAATACGTTCGTGAACGCTGTAGGGTTCAAAAACGAAAGTAGCGGAGCCGTATTCACGGAGAAATATCTGCTGTGGGGTATTCCGCAATACGAAACCAATAACAACCGTAGTCTGACTCAGAATCCGGGCTGGTAGTCGGTTTGGTTTGCGATCGAAAAAGGGGGGAGCGCACTGCTTCCCCCTTTTTTCGTGCCTAACGGGACAGTAATCGAACAACCGGGAGGAATGTAACAAGGGGGTTATCTAACTATTAAAACAAGTCTGGTCCACAACAGCAGCCTAAGGCTGCAAAAAATTGAAAAAAATGTGCGGATCAGTGAGTTGAAAAGACCTGTTTCTGCCAATTGATTGTAAGATGTGACTTTCAAAGCTCCGATATAACTTTTCTGGTAATAATTAGGCAGTCGACTTGCATTAAATAGTCTATGTCTTCTCGTTAGGCAAGATTTCTTGGCTTGCCTTTTACGATGTGTTCGAACGTTGTCGAAGGCTCGTTCTATCATAACGGCGGGATTCAATATTACTGGTAGAATCACGGATTGCCGTAGGTTGCAAGTTGCGTTTTTTTGTACCACACTACTTTCATTGATGGGAACAGACTATTCATCTAACCTTCTTACTATGGCATCAAAAGGCACTGTCTGCTAACGCAATACGGCCAGATTGGCTAAGCCTTACCCCACATTTTATTAAATTCTAACCTTTGTTTTACGCATTATGAGTAACCGTTTATCAGAAATCAATACCAGATGGGAAGTGATGCGATGGATGCTGCTTCAACTGGTATTAACTATCGCGTTCACCACCGGTTCGCTGGCCGACGATAGCCGGGCGCAGGATATGCTGAGCAATAAAATTACGCTTCAGCTAAGCAACCGGCCCGTTAGCGATGTCCTGAGCCGCATCGAAAAACTAACCGACGTAAAATTCTCCTACAGTCCGGATCTGATTCAGGCGAGTCGGCGGGTATCAATTGCCGTCAATAATGAACCGCTTTCGCAGGTGCTGAATACATTACTGACGCCCCTGCAGATCAAATACGAACCCGTTGGCAGTCGACTGGTGTTGACTCGGGCGCCCGAAAAGACGCTCAATCAGACGGTCGTTTTACCAGCCACAGCCGTTGCCGCGGTTGCTCCGCCGATAACGGTTAAGGGGCGCGTATTGGACGATCTGGGTAAGCCTATTCCGGGCGCAACGGTGTTAGTAAAAGGAACCTCGAATACGGGAACCGTTACGGATGCGAATGGTACGTATACCTTGAACGCACCGGATGGGAATGTAACGTTGGTCGTATCATCGATTGGGTTTACCGCCCGCGAGGTGGCCGTTAATGGTCGGGCGACCGTTGACGTAACGTTGACGACGGACGTAAAATCACTGAATGAAGTCGTCGTTGTTGGGTATGGTACCCAGAAGCGGTCGGAAGTAACGTCGGCGGTATCAACGGTTAAAGTAGAAGACTTCAATCAGGGCGGTACCCGGAACGCGTTGGACCTGGTTCAGGGTAAAGTAGCCGGTCTGCAGATCACCCGTACCCAGGGTAACAACCCTAACGCCAGTCCCGCGATTCAGCTACGGGGCATTACGTCGATCAACGGTACTCTGTCGCCATTAATTGTAATTGATGGTATTCCGGGCGGTAACCTGGATCTGTTGCAACAGGATGATATCGAATCATTCGACGTCCTGAAAGACGGTTCGGCTGCTGCTATCTACGGTACCCGGGGTAACGCTGGCGTTATTCTGATCACTACGAAAAAAGGCAAATCCGGCCCCGCTCGTTATGATTACTCAACCTACGTGCAACATGAATCCGTAGCTAAGCAACCCCGCTTCCTGACTCCAGAGGAATGGCGTGCGTACCGGAACGACCCAACCAACGTGAAAGCCGGCCAAATGCAAGATTTGCAGGCATCAACGGATTGGTACGGTCAGCTCATCAACAAAGATAACTTGAGCCAGTACCATAACCTGTCTATGTCAGGTGGCGGTGACAATGGTAGCTACCGGGCGTCGGTGTATTACAACGGAGCTGACCCGATCACGTTGCAGAACTGGCGGAGACAGTATGGTGGTCGATTGAATTTTAATCAGCGTGGACTCGATAATCGGTTGTCGGCGCAGATGAATCTAGCTACAAACGTCAGTAACGCGAACCTACTGGGTGGCCAGGGGGGCGATTTTGAGAACGCGCTGGGCCGCAACCCAACGCAACCTGTGTTCAACCCGAACGGTACGTATTACGAAGAAGGCTCGACAACGAACCCAATTGGTCGGCTGAATCAGGAAAAGAATCTACGGAATCAACAAACGACATCGGGTGATTTCCGACTGACACTTGAGCCGATCGATGGTCTACGGGCGTCAGCTTTCGGAGCCGTAGTTCGCGATTCCTGGAATGATAACGAATACCGCTCCCGGGCGTCTCGTTTTTCGCAGATCGGTACGCTGAATGGCACCGCTGTGGCGGGTACGGGTTACGCTCGCAAATACAATCGGTTGGCCAACAACTACACGTTTGAGTCGACGCTGGAATACGACCGGCTGATCAAGCAGGATCACAGCCTGCGGGCCCTGGTTGGTTATAGTTATCAATATGGCGTATTGGAAGAGTTCTCCGGGGCAAGCAGTGGGTTCCTGAACGATGCCTTCGAGGAAAATAACTTGGGAGCAGGTAACTTCCTGACGCTGGGTAAATCGTCGCTGGGTAGTTTCAAAGAAGATAATACGCTGATTGCGTTCTTCGGTCGGTTGAACTACGCGTATAAAGACAAGTACATCGCGCAGTTCATCCTGCGTCGCGAAGGATCGTCGCGTTTTGGGGCCAATAACAAGTTCGGTAACTTCCCGGCGGCCTCTGTAGGCTGGACCATCAGTAAAGAGAATTTCATGAGCAACGTGCAGTTTGTGAATACGCTGAAACTACGCGTCGGCTACGGCGTAACGGGTAACCAGGGTATTCCAAACTACCAGTCGGTGGTACGATTGAGCACGGGTAACTTCTACTTGAACGACGATGGTGTATGGCGGCAGACATACGGTCCGAGCAATAACCCAAACCCAAACCTGCGCTGGGAGCGCAAGCAGGAAGTAAACGTTGGTCTTGACTTTGGTCTGTTCGATAATCGTCTGACGGGGGCCATTGAAGTCTACCAGCGCCGGACGTCTGACCTGCTGGGCAGCTTCAACACGCAATTGCCACCCTTCGTGCAGTCGACGCTGTACACCAACGTTGGGGTGATTGATAACAACGGCGTTGAGTTGACGCTGAGCGGTTCAGTGATGAAAAAGCAGAACTTCAGCTGGGATATGGACGTAGCCGCCAGCACGCAGAGTAACAAACTGGTATCATTCTCCGATGACGTGTTCAAAGTAACCTTCCTGAACTTTGGTGATATTGGTGGCTTTGGTGCGCTTGGAAACGCGATCCGGACAATCGAAGGTGGTCCGCTGGGTAGCTTCTACGGTAAGCGGTTTGCGGGCTTTACTCCCGAAGGGAAATGGCTGTTCTACAAAGCGACGGGCGAAGCGGTTACGGCGGATAAGATCGTTCCAAATGATGACTACGCGTACATCGGCAACGGTATTCCGAAATACTACGCGTCTTGGACCAATCGGTTCCGGTACAAGAACTTCGACCTAACGGCCTTCTTCCGGGGTAAGTTTGGTTATGATATTCTGAACCTGCAGCAGGTATTCTTCGGCAACAAAATTTATCTGCCGAACAACGTCCTTCAGGATGCCATTACGCGTAATAACCAGATCAACGACGCGCTTCAGTTCTCCGATTATTACCTGGAGCCAGGTGGTTTCGTGAAATTGGACAACGTAACGCTGGGCTACAATTTCAGATTCAAGACGCCCCTGATTCGTAATCTACGTGTGTACCTAACCGGGCGTAATCTGGTTACCATTACCCGCTACCGGGGTGTCGATCCTGAAGTGGACGACACCGGACTAGCGCCAGGTATTGACGGTCGTGGCTTCTACCCACGTACACGCTCGTTTACGGCAGGTATAAACTTTGGTTTCTAATTCGAACTTCCATGAACCGATTCTATAAAGGACTATTAGCGGGTGGCCTGCTCACCCTGTCACTAGGATTAAACGGCTGTACGGATCTGGACGAGACCCTATACAGTTCCATTGATGCCAACGCGTTTTATAATAACCGCCAGGAAATTCTATCGGGCGTTCTTCGCCCGTATACCCATGCCAATGCCTGGGCTGCACCAACCGGGCAGCAAGGCTCCTGGCGAATGAATGAGATGTCGGCTGACCAACTGGCCTGGCCGCAGAAAGGACGTCACGGTTACGATGATGCGCAGTGGATTCGGCTGCACGGGCATAGCTGGGTATTCACCGAAAACAACATCTGGAACCCCTGGTCGCTGCTGTTCACGGGGATTGGTTTCTGTAACAGTACGCTGGGCGATTTCAGCCGCGTCGACTTTGCTCGCGCTGGCGTGAGTGAGCAGGAAAAGGCCGCTTTCATCGCTGAGCTAAAAGTATTCCGGGCCTACCACTACATGAGGCTCATGGACATGTATGGTAACATTCCCATCGTGACGGTAGTAGGAACGCCACTCAGCCCACCAACGGCACCCCGGGCCGAAGTATTTGCCTTCGTGGAAAAGGAGCTGAAAGAGAACGTCGATCTGCTGCCTAACCTAAGCAAAAGCCTGATCGGACGGATCACCAAGGCGGCTGGCTACTCGATGCTGGCTGAACTGTACCTGAATGCCGAGGTATGGTCCGGAACCGCTCGCTGGGATGATTGTATCGCGGCCTGCGACAAAATCATACGGGGCGAAACGGGCGGTCTAAATGGTACGCCAGCGCTGGACGCCGACCTGCTGTCGACCTACAGTAACACCAATGACAACTCAAAAGAGATCCTATTTCAATTAGTCTACGATTTTCAGCAAACGCCGACCCGCTGTGGATGGAACAGTGATTTCTACCATTTTCAGCAACGGCTTATCTACGGGGGCGACGCCAATGGGAACAACGGGGTAGTGGTTATTCCCAGCGCTTATGACGCCTTCAAGGACAATGACCTGCGCAAATCAACCTGGATGTTGATCGGAACGCAGTATCAGGCGGCCAACCCAACGCAGCCTGTACTGGGCACTGAAGAATACCGGGATAAACCGCTGGTGTTCGTGAAGGAAATCCGGCGGGCCAGCGAAGGCAAAACCAGCTCGACGATGGTTGATGGTGAAGAAAACAGTGGCGCTCGCTTCAACAAGTACCGGCCTGGTCGCCAGACGGAAGCCAAGTACTGGAGCAACGACTGGTCGCTGTACCGGCTGACCGAAATTTACTTTGCTAAAGCCGAAGCACTGATGCGGAAAAACGGTGGCGCAGCAACGGCCGAAGCGGTTCAACTGGTCAACGATTGTCGGAAGCGGGCATTTAGCGCGGCTGACTTTACGAAAGAGGCCTACACGCCAACGACCCTGACGTTGACCGAGCTGCTGGCCGAGCGTGGACGCGAGTTTATTTTCGAAGGCAAACGCCGGACGGATATGATTCGGTTTGGTACTTTCACGACGGCAAGCTGGTGGGATCACCAACCCAGCGACCCAACGAAACGGCTGTTCCCCATTCCGCAGCGTCAGCTGGCGGCCAACCCAAATCTGGTTCAAAACCCAGGTTATCCGGCGCAATAATGTAGTTCAGTACCCTATTACCAATGATGCGTTTCATTCCTGTCGGCTGACAACGGAGCGAATTGTTGGTAATAGGGTAACTAGCTCTCTTTGTCGCCTTTGTAGTCCAACTAGTTTATTTAATCTTTTCACAGAATGTTTCACTTATCTGCAGCCCGGACAATCGGACTCAGCGGACTGCTCCTGAGCGGTCTGCTGAGTCCGGTATCGGGCCAGCCACAACCGACGGGAGCGCAGCCCGGCACTATACCACTGACGGATCTTCAGGCTTTTCGACAAGCTGGCGGGTCCTCATCCAATGACTCGCCTGGCAAAAACTGGCGCATCGTTGGCGACGTTAACGCCGACTTGAGTCGCGAGAATAGCATTACGACCAAAGCCGGAACGGGCATACTGGTCAACCAGAACGATAGCAAAAACAACAGCAATCTGCTGACGAAGCTTGAGCACGGCGACCTGGATCTTGAGTTCGACTATCTAATGGCGAAAGGCTCCAATTCGGGTGTTTACCTGCAGGGACGGTATGAAATTCAGCTTATGGATAGCTGGGGCAGTAAAACCGCTAAAGTCGGCGATAATGGCTCCATCTATCAGCGCTGGGACGACAGCCGTCCGGCGGGGCAGCAGGGCTACGAAGGTCAAGCGGCCCGGCAGAACGCGAGCCGTGCGCCCGGCCTCTGGCAACACATGCGTATTTCGTTTCTGGCACCCCGCTTCGACGCGAGTGGCCGGAAAATTGAAAATGCTAAAATCATCCGGGCTGAGCTGAACGGCGTAACGATCCACGAAAACGTTACGTTAACCGGCCCAACCCGTGGGCCGCTGAAAAACGACGAAACTGCGAAGGGCCCGTTGCTGATTCAGGGAGATCACGGCCCCGTGGCTTTCCGGAACATTCGTTACGTCGCGTTTGATAAACCCCGCCCCGAACTGGTTGACCTGACGTATGCGGTATATGGTGGGCAGTTTGAGAAGGAACCCGGAACTGACAGCAAGCCCCCCGAAGCAAAAGGGCCGGCCAATGGGCTGTCGGCGGGCGTAACGCGCAACTCAAATAACTTCCTTGTTCGCTACGATGGCACCATGCGGGTAAAGGAGGCTGGTACATACACGTTGAACCTCAACGGCGCTGGTGGCTACACACGGTTAAAAATTGGGGATAAAGTCGTTATCCCCTGGAGTAATGCGGGTCGGCGTCCGGGTGTCCAACTGGCCCTGGCTGCTGGTGATCAGCCGGTCGAAATCCTGTATTCTAAGCTGTCGGCTCGGGCTACCCCGTCGATTAATCTGTCGTTGCAGGGCGACGGTCTGCGTGAGTTTATCGTGGGCGATAATAGCGTTGAATTTGGTGGCGAAGGCCCAATCTTAATCGACGCGCCGAAGACGACGGTTCTGCGTAGCTTCATGGACGTTCCTAATGAAAATGGACAGGGACGCCGGGTGCGCGTTACACACGCAGTATCGGTGGGCAGTCCTGAGCAGGTCCATTATACGTACGACCTGGACAAAGGGGCTATCGTGCAGGTATGGCGGGGTCAGTTTCTGGATGCTACGCCCATGTGGAACAACCGGGGCGACGGCTCGTCGCGACCAACGGGCATGGTACAGCGGCTGGGTGTCCCAACGCTGGCAATTGGCCGGATGGCTTCCGCGCAGGCGGCCTGGCCTACCGATACGACGGGTAGCAAGTTCCGGCCACTGGGCTACGCTCTGGACGATAACGACCAGCCTACGTTTATGTACACCGCGCATGGCGTCAGTGTAGAAGACGCAATTCGGGTTCTGCCTAACGGCGAAGGAATCCGGCGGGAGATGACATTCAAAAGCCCGGTTGATGGCCTGTTCGCCCGACTGGCAGAGGGAGGTTCTATCGAGGCTATGGCCGACAACAGTTACCTGATTGATGGGAAAGCGTACTACCTGCGGCTGGATGACAGCAAAGGCATCAAACCTACCGTTCGGCAGATAGGTAATCGGCAGGAGCTGATCGTACCCGTGAAGAATAATACGCTGAGTTATTCGATCTTATTCTGATTATACTTACCCATGACGTTTATACACACAAGTCGGCTACGGCATACGCTTGGATCGTTGGTAACAACGGCGGTTTTGCTGGCGGTAACGGCTCCATTTAGCCAGGCGCAGGAGTCGCCGAAGGAAGAAGATTTTTTCAAAGTCATGCGGGTGCCCGCGCCGGAAGGAACCCTGCTCGAAGTAGGCGGGCTAACGGTTTTACCCAACGGTGATCTGGGCATTGCCACGCGCAGGGGCGATATCTTTCTGGTTGAAAACCCAACCAGCCGACGCCCGTTTTTTCGGAAAATAGCCTCGGGTCTGCACGAAGTGCTGGGCCTGGTTTATAAAGACGGCGCTCTGTACTGCGCGCAGCGGGGCGAGTTAACGAAGCTGGTGGACCTGAACAAGGACGGCAAAGTTGACCGACTCGAAACCGTATTTGCCTGGCCGTTGTCGGGTCACTACCATGAATACAGCTTCGGTCCGAAAGTAGCACCAGACGGCTCGTTTTTCGTATCGGGTAACGTAGCGTTCGGCGACGAAGAATGGTGGGCGGGTGAAAGCCGTGTCCCCTGGCGGGGCTGGGTCATGCACATCACCCCCGACGGGAAGATGGAGCCCTGGGCAACCGGTGTTCGCTCCCCATGCGGTTTGGGTATGATCGACGGCGAACTATTCTATACCGATAACCAGGGCGACTGGATCGGATCGGGTGGGATCTGGCATTTAAAAAAAGGAGCCTGGGTCGGGCACCCGGCGGGGCTGCGCTGGACCGATGCGGCCAACTCGCCGGTAAAACTCAAACCTGAGCAGGTGTACGCCAAAGTCGATTCCCGGCGTCGGCGCGACGAGCAGGGGCGGGCTATCAAACCCGAAAACGTAGTCAACGAAACGCCGGTGACGCTGTTTGAGATGAAGAAGGAGTTTCCAGAATTGCAATTACCAGCAGTCTGGTTACCCCACGGGATCTTTGGCGTGTCGAACTCGGAGATCGTTCAAATTCCGAAAGGAAGCTTTGGTCCGTTCGAAGGCCAGCTACTGGTCGGCGATCAGGGACAAAGCAAGATCATGCGTGTCTTCATGGAGAAAGTGAACGGTGAGTTTCAGGGCGCAGCTTTTGATTTCCGCAGTGGGTTCCAGTCGGGCGTATTACGTATGGCCTGGGGCAACGATGGTTCGTTGTTCGTGGGCGAAACCAACCGGGGCTGGGGCTCGGCGGGCGAAGCGGCTGAAGGCTTACAGCGGCTGGTCTGGAACGAAAAAACACCGTTTGACATGAAAGCGGTACGCGCCATGCCCGACGGCTTTGAAATCGAATTTACGTCGCCCGTCGACCGGAAATCAGCGGAGGATATCGCTTCGTACACAGTGGAAAGCTTTGTTTACAAATACCATCCTGTGTACGGTAGTCCACCGATCAATCGGGAGGATAACGGTATTAAAGGCGTTAAAGTATCGGCTGATGGTATGAAAGCCCGTATCGTTGTTGACAACATGCGGCAATACTACATCCACGGTCTGCGTCTGGACGGTGTTCGGAGTTCCGAAGGTTCATACTCGCTGGTTCATCCGTTGGCGTACTATACGCTGAACAACATTCCGCAGGGTACCAAGCTGACGATGGCTGAACTGAGCACGACGAATTCAGCGACAAAGACGGCGGCTCCTTCGCCAGCGGCTGCGCCGAAGAAAGCAACCGCGACAAAAGCTGGCGCTAAGACGACGGCTAAATCCGTTAAGGGAGGAACGCCATTAGCCGCTGCTACGAAACCCGAAGCCGCGCCGACCTATGAAATGGTGAAAGGACTGCTGGCTAAACATACCTGTCTGGCCTGCCACCAGGCTAACAAACGGCAGATCGGACCGGCCTACGTGGATGTCGCCAAGAGGGGGTACACGAACGAGCAGATTGTCGAGCTGATCCACAGTCCAAAGCCACAGAACTGGCCCGAGTATGCTACCGAGATGCCGCCCATGCCGCAGGTACCTAAAGCCGATGCGCTGAAGATTGCTGCCTGGATCAACTCGCTGGCAACCGATAAGAAAGCAGCTCCTACTCCGGCCAAGAACCCAGACGAGCAATAAGCCGGAGCTGATTCAACGATAAATGAAAACGAAAAAGCCACTACGCGTTCAACGTATAGTGGCTTTTTCGTTGCTAATCTGGTAGGCTTAGTAGGTTTCATCAGTAAACACGAGAGGCTGAATCTTGATCCGTTTCGATTCATGAAAGGTTAATTATTCTTAACAATCGATGGCTGCCTGACGATAAATACGCTGTTTGCTGCTTCTTGCCTGAGTACGTCTATCTGGAGATTATGGCTCGCTGTTTTTGGTTGTTGTGTTTGTGCCTGTTGCCCTGCTTCTCATTTGGTCAATCGGATTCTGTGGCTACCCAAACCCGGAATTTAGTGGCCATCGGAAAAGTCTGGGGGTTTCTTAAATACCATCATCCACGGATCGCTGCGGGGAAAATTGATTGGGACGGTCAGCTCATTCAACTGATTGAGGACGCGCCGTCTATACGGTCTAAGCAGGCACTATCTGCCCGGTTGCTTTCATTAGTCAATGAGCTAGGCTCTGTTGCGGCCTGTCGGTCCTGTTCGTCCGCCGACTCGACTGACTTTACCCAAAATCTGGACCTGAGCTGGCTGACCGATTCATCGCTCTTTAGCTTACCGCTCCGCCAGCAGCTCACCTACCTTGCCGCCAACCGAAACCAACGGAAGAATCGATACGCACACTGGAATTCGTTTCGGAATCGACTGGATTTTCCGGAGCGAGCATATGAAGCCATGGCGTTGCCCAACGCATCGTATCGACTGCTGGGCCTGTTCCGCTACTGGAACATCATCGAGTACTTCCACCCGGCTAAGTACACGTTCACCCGCGATTGGGACCAGGTGCTGACGGCGTTTATCCCTACGTTTCAGCAGGCCACCGACACGCTCCGTTATCAGAACGCCCTACAGCAGCTCATCAGTACTATCCATGATGGTCACGCTGAGCTCTCTATTCCAACGGCTTATCGAATTACTCCAAAGCACTCTGTTCTGTGGCCGTCGTTCGAGTGGAGACTAGTAGGCGATACATTGCTGGTGCTCCAATCGTTCAACGATTCATTGAGTCGCCTTGATGATATCCGTCGGGGAGACCGTCTGATTCAGGTGGACGGTCAGTCTATTTCGGACATCATTGATCAGCACGCGCCGAATTTCTCCGCTTCAAATCGGTCTACGCTGGCTCATTACCTTCAACGAGGATTGCTGGTAGGGACTAACCCATCGATTGAGGTTGAATTAATACGCGATGGGCAACGACTCCGCCGGGTAGCGCACCGGTACGTATTCAATCAATTTGGCTACCAACCACAGTCGCTTTTTCAAGCCAACGTTGTTCCCCCAACTATCGGCTATGTTGACCTGAGTACGTTACGAGTGAGTGACGTGAAACGGGTCATGAAGCAGTACAGAAACCATCGGGGAATCATTTTCGATATGCGGGGCTATCCAAAGGGTACGTTTCAGCGGTTGGGCGACTACCTGAATCCGGAACCGCGCGGTTTTGCGCGCTATACCGAGCCTGATTTGTTACGTCCCGGGTTATTCAAATGGACTAAAATTCGGTATGTCGGCCGGAAAAATGCGGACTACTACCGGGGTAAAGTCGCCATTCTCTGCAACAGTTTCACGCAAAGTGCAGCGGAGTCAACCTGCATGGCCCTTCGAACCGCACCCCGCGCCAAAATTATTGGGACCCAGTCGGCGGGCGCCAACGGGGATGTGAGCTACGTTCGTTTTCCGGGCGGATACCAAACTCGCTTCAGTGGCCGGGGCGTTTATACAATGGATGGGCAACTCGTACTAGGCCCAGGCGTTCCCATCGATATCGTGGCAAAACCGAGCAGTGATGACGTGTTGACTGGTACCGACCGGGCCTTACAAACGGCTATCGACTGGATTGGTCGATAGCCGTTTGGCGATAGGTAAAACCCCGCCGAATGCTGGCGAAGCTTTTTCATTTTGAAAAGCGACCTTATCAATATGGATCGATTTTTGGATTTATTTTATATAAGGTCAGTTCGTTAACGTGTAGACAGTCAAGTGGTTGCCTTGGTTGTTAATACGGTGGTATTCAATTGGCATACTTGTACAGAAAAAGTATGCTACTTATGGAAATCGTCATTAATCAAACCAACCTTCGCAGCTTGTTGATCGAACAGATTCCAGAAGCGAAGAAAGAATTCCGTATTCTACCCGGTGAGGCTAGTGTGTACACCACGCTGCATAAACTGTACGAAGTTACGTCCATTTTAGCCCACCAAAACCAGTTCAAAGCCGTAAAACGGTGCCTACTAGTCGCTGAAGACTTACTGCTTCATGCCGAACCGGCCATCAAGAATGCCGTCTCAAACGTATTTCTCGTATATCTGGGGCGTCTGCTTGACAAGAAAGATTCGCGGGCGGAAGTGCTCAACTATCTCTTACCACGAGCGCTACGTGCTGAGTACCGTCGTCAATTAACAAACTGTCTTCCTTAATTAACCTGTAGCCAGTTGCTTACGCAACTGATTCAAATGGATACTGACTGTAAAATTTCGGTTGCCTCCTGCGATCACGTTGCTCAGGCGGAGTCAATTTGTCGCCAGATGGCGCAGAGTGCCCTGGGCCGGGGAACGGGTATTGCGGGGCGTACGCCAGCGTATGTGCGGCAGAAGATGCTGGAAGGCAAAGCCGTTATCGCTATGCTTCCCGACGGAAAATGGGCTGGCTTCGCTTATCTGGACATATGGGAGGGAGGGGCTTTTGTTTCGCAGTCTGGTCTGATCGTCGATCCTGACTGTCGACAACACGGTGTAGCCCGACAACTGAAATACGCGTTGTTCACGCTGAGCCGACAACTTTTTCCGAAGGCGAAAATCTTTAGTATTACCACTAGCCAGGCTGTGATGACGATCAATACCCAGCTTGGCTTCCGGCCGGTAGCCTTTTCGGAATTGCCACAAGAAACCCCTTTCTGGGCGCAGTGTAATACCTGCCAGAACTGCGACATCTTGGCCCGAACCGGTAAAAAGTATTGCTTATGTACCGGTATGCTGTTTGACCCAGCTATTGCTGCGCCCACTCCGGCTTTAGTAACTAAAACGTATGCTTGCCGCAGTTAGTAACAGCTTCATAGCAGCATGACTTTCGCGCGGGTAATGCGTCGATAAATATGCCCCAGGCACAACTTTCTTTAAGATGAAAATTCGTATAGCTTTGCTAGGTTTTTTTGAAAGTATATGTTTGATTATCAGATGATTGTGTAAAAAGTAATAACGCTGATTTTTGTCTAATTAGGGCACTATACAGGCTGGTTACGGGTTTTATAAATAGCTAATCAATCGACGTTATGTACTGTAGTAAATGTGGTAATCTGATCCCCGAAGCGCGGCTGAAAGCGTTGCCAACGGCCAAAACCTGCGTACACTGTTCGCAGGCGCAACGCGTGGCTGGCTTCCCGATGATTACGGGCAAAACCGAGTATTCAGCGCTGCAGATTATGTCGCAGGCCGACGCTCAACAGTTAAGCAAAATGGGCGCTCGTCGCGGGATGGGAGCCTCTACCTATATGAAGCGGGAGAAGCGGACGTAGCGCTCTTCCCAGGCTTTTTCTTTTACCTCGACCTTGGCAGGTTATCGGCCTGCGCTCCAGTGAGCGCAGGCCGTTTTGTTCGTTAAGCCATTGGGTTCATACGGGCGAACGTAGTACGCAGTTCGTCGGGCGTCGCTTTCGCCATCACATCGCTGAAGCCGAACGTTAGCTCCGTCTTGCCCGCTTTGAGTTGCTCGAAAATGGCGTCGATAAAGGCGCTTACGGGCGGAGCCTGGTCGTGCAGTCCTTTGCCACCCAGATCGGTATTGAGGGCCGGTGGAATTACCTCGATGACCTCAATGTTTTTGGGAGTTAGCAACGCGCGTAACGATAGCGTGAACGAGTGGAAAAACGCTTTGGTAGCCGAATAAACAGGCACTTTGGTCAGTGGCACGAACGCTAAGCCCGACGTTACGTTGAGGATGGTCGTCAGCGAGGGGAGGTTGATGAATAGCGACGTCAGTTCTAACGGGGCTTCGACATTGATAGCCAATTCCGCTTTTGCCCGTGAAAAGAAATCATCATCCGATACCGACATCCATTGCTGGACACCCGCGTTGTTGACCAATACGTTCAGGTCTGGATGCTCCTCGGCAATCCACTGGTAAAGTGCCTGTCGGTCTTCGGAAAGCGACAGATCACAAACCCGGCTGATGACAGACGGGTGTTTGGCTGTTACGTCGTTGAGGACATCCTCCCGGCGACCGCAAATGATGACGGTATTTCCTTCCTGCACAAACCGCTCGGTGAGGCCCAGCCCGATCCCTGATGCGCCACCCGTAATCAGAATTTTGTTATTCGAAATGTTCATAATCGCTTAATTGTCTGGAACGACTAATGGTTAACCAAGGCCAGTAGAAGTGAGACAAAGGTAAGCCGTCAGAGCAGCAGACGCCTTGCGCCAGTCAAACCAATACTTGCTTTAATCACACTCATCATCAGGCGACAGGTCGAATACAGAAGGATTTAGGGGCCTTTTTGCCCGCTAAAGCGTTCCCGTCTGCATCTTTTTGAGCGTTTCCTCCAGGGTTGCTACAAAAGGAGAGTTCCGTTCTTTCTCTTTATTGATTGCTTTTCGTTGCCAGGTCAATGCTTCGTCTTTACGGCCAAGTCGGTAAAGAATGTGAGCGTACGTATCCAGTAAACTACCATCCTCGCGGTATTCGAGGCTACGCTTCGACCAGCTCAGGGCTTTCTGTAGATAGGTAGAGTCACGGGTAAGCGCCTGAAAATCCCAGGCGGCCTGGTTCAGGGCTGACACGTAACGTTGGGTGTTGGGATAAGGAGCAAAAGAGCCATTCGATGATGGTGGTCCTGACGGAGCAGTCCCGGTCATTTCGCCCCGCATGCGCCGCTGCATATCCAGTTCATCCAGCTTTTGGATCGAATCGACGCGCGCGGTCATAAACTCAGCATCGTAATAGGAGGAGGCTTGACGAAGATACCGCAGTGTATCCTGCGTTTCCCGGTAGTAGCGCATCATGACCCAGTCTCGAGCGGCCATTCCAGCCTTGTAATTATTCTGATAGGTACGCCTTCTAAAGTCGGCTGTGCGGTGGGCCAGCAAGCTATTTTTCTCGTTGATTGCTTTACGGAGCGAATTATTAATAATTCGATTATTTAGCTCAATCGCTTTGTTCCAGCCAACCGCTTTGTACAAACTGTCTACCCGGAAATACTGCGAGCGAAAAATAGAATCGGGCTTACTGCCAACAACGGGCCCCTGCTCAAAAACGAACCGCAGGAGGTCCGCTGACCGGAGGGAGTCCTGAGGGAGATGCGTTACGTAGTCGTCCAGTAACTCCTGCACGGAGAGTCCCGTTTCCCGGCGCCGGGTGATGTAGTTGCGCATGAACGTCGACGAACGCTCCCCTTTGGCGTACGCTTCCGAAAAGGAAGCCATGGGCCGTTGCTTATTCTTTACGATGGCTTCTTCCGCCTTTTCTAGGTACGCCCGGTCGAAGCTCGTAGCGCCACAATAGCGAGCAAGTGGGTTTTCGTCGGTATCTAAATACACCGATGAGGGCGTGCACTCAACGGCTAGTTTATTGGCCAACTCTTTTCCCAGACCTGCCGTACCATCAATGCGGAAACTGATAAAATGCTGGGCGAATTTCTCGCGTACTAGTGGACTGTTGAAGGCCTGCGCGGTCATGACATCGCACGAGCCGCAGGTGGGATTGTCAAACTGCAGAAATAAAAGCTTCTTCTGTTTCTTGGCCTTGGCGACGGCACTGGCCCAGTTTCCCTTTTCAAAAACGATGCCTTGGGCATGGAGCAAACCACTGGTTAATAAGACCAACAGGATAGTGATTGTACAAACTACTCTCATGAAACGATGAACGTGATGTGAGCTGGCAAGATAAACAACCGAAATAATATGCTGATGCAGTCGGAGTACTCATTCCATTAAAAAACTGGCTGGAAATTCGTTTTTGATACGTCAAAACCCATAAAGGGGACTTTATCCTGGCGTGGGAGAAAAGTCCCCTTTAGGGGTTTTGACGGTTTCTAGGTCTACAGCTTTTTTTACGAGTGATCCACCATTCACCTGAACAGTTTCGGTTAGTAAGAACAAGCTTGGCGACGAGTGAAATCAGTTACACTGATACGTAAAGGATTGGCGGTTTTTCTTGGTCGTGGGAGCCGGAACGCTGGACTGATAGAGTAGGGCGGTTTGGTCCTGGCTGGTCAGATGGCCGTTGCTGTCGTAGGTCGGTGCGTACGTGGTTGCTTCTCGCATCGTCGACCGGGCACCGGCCGTTGTGAGATCAAACGTCTGGAACGAGAGCGGTGTCTTGGTGTGCCAGAATCGTCCCGGCTTGGTTTCCACCGTCTGCGTCAGGGCAATCAGGGTAAGCAGTGGCCGTTCGCTGAAACCAGCGTAGACTGACGACCGGGAGTCAAATACGTATTCGGTTTCCTGCTCCGAGACCACTCCGGTACGTAACGTAAATTTGGCCCGTTCTAACGTAAGATTTCCTGCATTGTCGTAAGTAAATGAATAGGCCCGTTCGGTCGTCAGCGAGTTGGTTGGCAGCACTCGACGACTTTCGACAATTCGGGTTAGAGCTCCGCCTGAGTTGTATTCCAGCGCGAACGTCGATTGAACCACGTCCGAGCGGGTGAACGTCGCGCTAACGGGCTGGCTTGTAGCCGACCCGTAGCCCAGCGTAATCATTTCCTGGCCGTTGACCGCCTGCGTTACGCGTTGATTGGCCGAAGTAAGTTGAAAGAGCGCGTCTTTGTTCGACGATTTCTCGCCGATGGCAGTCACCGTCGTATTGGAGTACGTAAACGTTCGCGCCATCTCGTCGGTGAGTCGGCCGCTGGTTTCGACCAGCTGATCGGTGGTACTGAGAAGCTGACACGTAGGCGTTGGCTGGGCATTGTCATCGTTGTGACAAGCCGACAAAATGACCAACAGAACAAGCGGAAGAAAACGTAACGAAAGACGCATAATGAATTGAATAAAGGACGGGCGAACCGTCAGACGAATGTACCGGAAAAGAGGGAAAAGTTGTAGCTTCGCAGTGATTACATTGGCCAGAACGACGCAACCGTGACCCCGAAAAACGTTGTCTATCTGCGGCCCTACTATTTGACCCATTACTTTATTTGTGTCAACCGATTCGCAACAATCAGCCCTGGTCGAACAAATTCGCGACATTGGCCATCCCGAAGCCGTCCGCCGATTTTTTGGGCTGTTAAAAGAACTGATCGATATTGTTAACCTGCCCAACGGCGACGCCAAACTGGCGTTTACGGTACGTAAGGACCAGCACGCCATCACCGCGAACGTCAACTTCGTGTGGGGGCTTCGATTGGTCAAACCCCACCGTGGGGAAGCTGAATACTGGCTAACTGTCAAAAAATCGTGCCAGGAACAACTGCTGGATTATGAGGAGCTTGACTTTAGCCAAATTAGCGAAAAGTCGAACTACATAGCCGCGATCATCGGTCATTCCAACGCGCACTTGCTCTACCAGCCCGCCATTCAGCAGTGCTGGCTGGACTGCCTGCCGGAACTGGTTGAAGCGACCCGGCGGGGGCCGCACTCAGCCCGGCACAATCCCGACATTTACCGGGCTGCCGAAGACGAAGCGTACCTGAGCGAACTGATCCGCCTGGCCGACGACCCAACACTGGGTGATTACGTACCCCGCGAGAACAGCGTAGAGGAGGACAGCGTTGACTATACGCCCGACAATGAACCAGCTCGGCAACCGCTGAACCTGATTCTGTTCGGCCCACCCGGTACCGGGAAAACGCACGCTCTTCAACCGTACTTGGCCGACAAAAACTCGGACCGGGCCAACCTGATTACGTTCCATCCGTCGTACAGCTACGAAGAGTTCGTAGAGGGTATTCGCCCCGAAGCGATCAATAACCAGATCAGCTACCGCGTCCGGAAGGGCATTTTTCACAAGGCCTGTCTGACGGCGGTGCAACAGGCGGGCTACGCGACTATGGCCGACTGCCTGAACGATAAGGCTGATAACCGGCGGCAGAAACTACTGAAAGCACCAGCGCACTACCTGCTGATCGACGAGATCAACCGGGCCAACATTGCCAGCGTATTCGGTGACCTTATTACGTTGCTCGAGCCCGACAAACGGCTCGGGGCCGAAAACGAATTGTGGCTAACGCTGCCCTATTCGACGGAGCGATTTGGTGTGCCGCTGAATCTGCACGTGATCGGTACAATGAACACCACTGACCGCTCCATTGCCCTGCTGGATATTGCACTACGTCGTCGGTTTGCGTTCCGCGAAGTATTGCCCGATCCTTCATTGCTGGGCACGGTTGATGGGGTTGATTTGGCGCAGTTACTGCGTACCGTGAACGAACGGATTGAATACCTGCTCGACCGCGATCATCAACTAGGGCACGCCTACCTGGTGAATGTTACCACGCACGAGGACTTATGCAATGCATTTCGGGAACGTATCATTCCGCTGTTGCAGGAGTACTTTGTGGGCGACTGGCCCAAAATTCAACTAGTGCTGGGTGCCAATCCGGCCTGGAACAGCGATCCGGAGCAGCGGTTGGTTCGGGTGAAGAAGAAATATACGCCTGCGGTCGCTGGTCGGCTTTTTGGTGAGGTGCCGGAGTTTATGGACGAGGTCATTACGTACGAAATTAACCCGCATTTGCAGCGGGGTGAGTATGATCAGCTGCCTTCCGACGTTTTTATAAAAATCTACCAACAGCAACCTGCCTGAACGGCTCGCTATTGGTAGCCTAAACTACTTAACTGTCCGGACTAACCGGATGACGACAATGAAAGCACTGGTTCTGACGGAATACAATCATTTTGAATTACAGGACGTCGATAAACCTACTATTAAACCCAACGAGGTACTGGTACGGGTACAGGCGGTAGGAATTTGCGGATCGGATGTCCACGGCATGGATGGCAGCAGCGGTCGGCGAATTCCGCCTATCGTCATGGGTCACGAAGCATCGGGGATCATCGCCGAAGTGGGTAGCGACGTAAAAGACTGGTCAACTGGCGACCGCGTTACCTTTGATTCGACCGTGTACGCGCTGGACGACTGGTACAGCCGCCGGGGAATGTATAACCTGAGCGATGGGCGGGAAGTCGTAGGCGTATCGACCCCGGATTTCAAACGGCAGGGCGCCTTTGCCGAGTACGTTACCGTGCCGCAGCACATTCTCTACGCCATTCCCGATAACGTTACGTTCACCCAGGCCGCCTTGGTCGAGCCCGTTGCCGTTGCGCTGCACGCCGTGAGTCTGACGCCCATTCAGATCAACGATTCTGCCGTAGTGGTGGGCGCCGGTATGATCGGGCTGTTCGTGATTCAGGCACTGAAGCTGGCGGGCTGTGCAACGATCATCGCCATCGATCTGGACGACGACCGGTTGGCGTTGGCGAAAGAACTCGGCGCCACGCACTCAATTAATGCCCGCTCGGCCGACGTAGCCCAGCAGGTGCAGGCACTTACTCACGGGCGTGGTGCTGACGTGTCGTTTGAGGTAGTAGGCGCCGGACCAACCGTTAAAACCGCCATCGACTGCGTTCGGAAGGGGGCCACCGTTACGTTAGTCGGTAACCTAGCGCCTACGGTCGAGATTCCGTTGCAGGCCGTCGTAACGCGTCAATTGCGTTTGCAGGGCTCGTGCGCCATCAACGGTGAGTACGAAGCCGCCCTGGCGTTGATAGCTTCCGGCCGCATGAACATCGAAGCTATTTTAAGCGCCGAGGTGCCGCTGGCTGAAGGAGCGGACTGGTTTAAGCGGCTATATGACAAAGAGAAAGGCTTGATCAAGGTAGTGCTGAAACCGTAACCGGCCAGTCACTGAACGGATCGATACTGTCTAATGTACGTGCCGTCATTCAACTCCAGTAGGTCAGGGGTCAGTTTCTGAATAGCAGCGGGCGAGACGGTACCTGCGCAGAGCGCATACGGGCAACTGGTCACAGTTGTGTAGACGATTTCTTTGCCTTTGCCGCTAAAATGGGTAGGTGCACAGCACTGCGGGGGTAGTACAACGCCGTCTCGTCTGTAAATCAATGTACCGTCCTGGCGGTATTCGGTATCGTAAACTCCATCCATATCATGCACTATCCACGCTGTATCGCCGATACGTTTGCTTTGGAGCAATTGCCAGCGCTGAAATAGTAAGTTTATGGGACCAACACTGCTGTCCTTCTGGCAGGCGATGCACACGAACAGCAGGATGACGAATGCGAGAATGTGTTTCATGTTACAGATAGGGGATACATATTCGTTCACCTTGTCCCGTTTGTAATACTAGTGTATCAGTGTTCAGGACCTTGATAGTCCAGGATGCTTCGAAAGGCAGGCAATCTACCCGACTACAGAATTCATTATAGTCGACGGGCGGAACTGGTATGTTGCCAACCTGCAAAAAGTTCAGTGTGTCCGTTTGTCGGTGGAAACGATTCGGCGCACAACAAGCTTGGTATCGACCATTGGCTCCGTACAGAATAGTACCATTCGGACGGAAGGTTATGATAGATCTGTCATCCCTGGTTAGGTCAATTAGTCGTCCGTCGCCAAGGCGTAGCTGCGACCAACGCCAGGTTCGATATAAGGGATCGCCCGGATCGACAGATCGATGACAGCTTCCAGCTAGGAGGAAAGTAAGCAGCAGTAAGAAACGGGTCATGGTTGCCAGCGATTTTTACCCAGAAGACCCGCATTGGATACATTACGTTGGAAAGCAATTCTATTTAATTGCACGGGAAAAGGAGAAGCGTATTTTGTTGAGAAGTCTGCCTACAAATGTTGATAGGCCACAAACAATAAACCTGACTAATTGAGTTTTAGGGAAATACTTTTCCGAAGAATTATTTTCCCCCGCAACCTTTACTTTACCTGTGAATTTACGCATACGACCTGACGATCTGGAACAAGCCCCTTATAGAGAAACGGTTCAAACGCTGGCTCAACAGTGGGAAAATGCTGAGTTGCCAAGTCTGGAATTTGACTGCTCAAACTATACCAGATCGCTGAGAACGCTACTGCTAACGACACAAAGTGTGGAGCGAACAACTGCCATTGTGCAGGCCGTTCTGGCTCAGGCTGTGACACTACGTAAAACGGCAGACTGGGTAGATGAAGAACTGAAATTTGAAGGAATGATCGAAGGCGCTGACCGAGCTGATTTTCTCCGGTTCGACCTACAGCAGACTGGAGATGTAGATGATGACCTACTTGATCGGTACAACGAACGAATGAACCGTTTTCAGTAGTTGGTTGTCGTGTTAACCCGGCAGAAGGAATTAGTGAGTACGCAAAATCAAACGAAGGCTTACTTACTGACTAAGTATGGTGCGCTTTATTTCTGCTTATCATCCCCGGTAACGTTGAGCACTTTCTGACGAAATTAATTTTATAATGCCCCATCCCCTCCGAATTGCCATTATTGGTCCTGGTAAAGTTGCTCACCTTCACGCAAAAGGTGTGTTGCAAACGCCCGGTACTGAACTCGTAGCTGTTTATGGCCGAAACCCGGAAAAAACGGCTGCTTTCGCGCAGGTATATGCTATTCCAGCGTATAACGACGTCGCTGAAATGGTGAGTCGCGAGCGGGTAGACCTGTGCCTTGTCTGTACCCCGCACCCGGCCCACTGCGATCCGACGGTGGCTGCGCTGGATGCCGGTTCGCATGTGCTGGTCGAAAAACCACTAGCATCCTCACTGGACGACTGCGATGCAATGCTGGCTGCCGCCAAACGTAGTAATCGTCAGTTGGGGGTAATCAGTCAGCGCCGGTTTTACGCACCCTGCCAACGTATCCGGGAGGCCATTGACACGGGTAAACTGGGCGCGCCCGCGTTGGGCGTCGTGCAGATGTACGGCTGGCGTGATGAAGCGTATTACCAGAGTGACCCCTGGCGCGGTACGTGGTCGGGCGAGGGTGGGGGTGTCCTGGTCAACCAGGCTCCGCATCAGCTTGACCTGCTGCTGTGGTACATGGGCGAGGTAGAGGAAGTCTATGGCGTCTGGCGGAACGTTAATCATCCGTACATCGAAGTAGACGACACGGCGCTGGCTATCGTAAAATTCAAGAATGGAGGTTTAGGTAATATCGTTGTCAGTAATTCACAAAAGCCGGGAATCTTCGGTAAAGTGCACGTTCACGGACAGAACGGCGCATCGGTAGGCGTACAAACCGACGGTGGTGCAATGTTTATCGCCGGGCGGTCAAGTATAGCCGAGCCACCAGTAAATGACCTTTGGACCATCCCAGGCGAAGAAAATCAGCTGGCGCAGTTCGTGGCCGAGGATACCGACTTCTTTAACCAGATCGACGCTACGTCCTATTTCTTCGGACTGCAAATTGCCGACTTCCGAGACGCCATTCGTGAAAACCGCCCTCCGCTGGTTACCGGCGAGGATGGCCGTAACGTCGTCGCGCTCTTCCAGGCAATTTATGAATCGACGAGAACGGGAGAGGTGGTGAAAAGAGGAGAGGAATAGCGGAAGGAGAAAAGGGGAGTACGCTTATTTCTTTCGTCCTTTCGATAGTCGCATTTACCGTTCGATCAGTGAGTTGACTTGGCTATGGTTTGAGATTTATAACTTCTCTGCAGGTAAATCTCAAACTACTTTCGCCATGCACTCTCCCCGATCTGCCAGTTGGCTCGTTCGTATCCCTTTCGGATACGCGAGCCTTTTTTTATGCGTCCTTGGCCTGACATTGTCTAGTTGCGTAACGACCCGTATTGCTACATTGCCCGACTGCCCAGACCCCGATAATGTTCCTTACACTGAGACATTCGTAACGGCGTACTTCTGGGGACTCAAGCAACCCGACGACATCAAACCGCCCTGCGACGACCGTTTCAATCACCTCAACGGTGTGACGGTCAAAACGACCTTTGGGCATTACCTGCTGACGACCGTTACGTTAGGAATCGTCAACAAACGGCGTGTGCGCTGGTGCTGCGCTCCTTACGTTCCTCAACCTGGCTCTATCTGATCTCACCAACTCATTTTCTCTCCACTATGGGCTTCCCGAACGGACTTCAACCGCTGGCGATCAATAGTCTGACGAATCGCCACGAAAATTTTACGCAGGCGCTCACGCCGAATGCATCGTTTAAACTGAGCATTCCCGGTGGGATGCCGGACAGTAAATCGGAGTACCGACAGACGACGGCCAATTTCCAGTGGCTGATCAAACACGCCATCGACAACAATATCCGCCTGCGGGCCATCGGCAAAAACTGGTCGTTTGCCAAAGTCGGCGTTACGAATGGGGGGATTGTCGACACGAATGCCTTAATGCAAACATTCGCCGTGCGGAGCAGTTCAGTCGCGCCGGCTTATCTGGCCGCGGGCAAATTAGCCGACAACCTGTTTTTTACGGAATGTGGCACCACAATTCATATTCTGGAGCAGCTGCTAGATGCACGTAACAGATCGGTACGGGCGTCGGGAGGGAGCAACGGGCAGACGATTGCGGGCGCCACATCGACGGGAACCCACGGCGGAGCGTTTGATTTCGGAGCCGTCCATGATACCATCGTTGGTCTGCACCTCGTTTGCGGCCCTGACCGGCATGTCTGGCTGGAACGGGCGTCGTACCCTGTAGCGGGACAGGCGTTTTTAGATACATTGGACGTAACGGAAGTGATCCGTGATGATGACGTATTCAATGCGGCCGTGGTTAGTTTTGGGTCATTCGGATTTATTCATGGCATCATGCTGGAGGTAGTCGATATGTTCTGGCTCAAGTCGTACAGCAAAACGAGTATTGCGTATGACACGGGACTGAAAAAAGCCATGACCGACTGCGATTTCTCGGAACTGGCCAAAACGCTGGCTATGCCACCCCCTAAGCCCGGCGCTGAGCCCTATCATTTTCAGCTTATTTTCAATCCGCACCAGCTGGATCTGACGGGGGAGGAGGGGACAAAAGGTCCATATGTCCGGGTGTTGTACAAACACCTAACCAAGCCATCCGGTAGTATACCACCCACCAAACCCGGATTTACCTACGGCGACGATACGATGGGACTGATTCAGACGCTGCTCGATCGGATGGTACCCAAACAACTTATTCCCCCGCTGGTCAACGTGCTTTACCCGCAGGCCATCGAACACACGAACGGATGGGTTGGTACGATAAAAGACTTTTTCGGGAGTACAAGCATTCGGGGTAAAGCCGCCAGCGCGGCCATCGGCATCGATGCAAAAGACAGTCCACGCGTATTGGAAGAGGTTGTGGCGCTCAATAAGAAGAAAGCTTTTCCGGGTATTCTGGCGATGCGCTGGGTAAAAATAACCTCCGCTACGTTAGGCTTTACTAAGTTTCCGGTAACCTGTGTGCTGGAACTGGACGGCGTAGACTGCAAACCAACAAGTGAATTTTTCGTGCGGGTCTGGAATCGACTCGATGAGTTGGGAATTCCCTTCACGATGCACTGGGGCAAAATAAATTTCGGCATCGACGCCGACCGCGTCCGAAAAATGTACACCGACGCCAACGTCGACGCCTGGATTGCCGCCCGGAACCGTCTGCTTGATGCCCCCACCCGTACTGTGTTCACGAATGAATTTATGGAAACTTGTGGATTAGATAGGGAAGTGGCTCTTGTTTAAAGAGCAAATCCAAAGAGCGAAAGAATGAATGAAAGAGCGAAAAGGCTGACGCAGCTCCCAAGACGCTCTTTCACTCGTTCATTCTTTCACTCTTTAGTTTGCCGGATCTGCTGGCGTACTTGTGTTATTGTCGCGTTCGGTGAACGGATAAGGCAGAAAGTTACGCGTCCGTTCGGCAGCCGAACTGGGCTGCGTACCTGGGCCAGGGCGGTTGAAGCGTCGACTATCGTCCAGGCGGAAACCCTGGAACGCCAGCTCGATCGCCCGGTTGCGATAGATTTCCGTCAGGACCGCATCGGCCGTTTGCGCACCACTGTAGGCTGGTAATCCTGCGCCTAATCCCCAGGCGTCGGTTGTTTTCGTCAGTACCTTATTCAATTCGGTTATTGCGTTCGCTACGTCGCCTTTACGGGCGTAGGCTTCGGCCCGAATCAGGAGCATTTCGCCGGGCAGATACACCGGAATGGGCGCTGAGTTAGCGGTGTAAAAACCGGTGCCCAGGTTCTGCGAAGACGTCGGGTTCGAGCGGATGTAAAACGCCAGTCGCTTGTCGGCGGAGTTTGGCGCAAGTGAACCCAAAAGCCCCAGCGACGTATTGATGGGCGCGAAAACGTTGACATTGCTAAACGCCGTTTCGAAGATCGGATTACGCGTATTGTCGTCGAACGAGAAAAACGAACGCTGCGTCAGATCCACCCGGCCAGCGGCCGCGATGGCTTTATCATAATCTCCCGCCAGCAGGCTATACCGGGCAATGAGTGCCTGAATGGTATTCGGAATGTTGATGCCCGGTACCAGTCGGTTTGTGGTCAGGTCGGTTGAGACACTGGCTGAACTGACTGTCGTGGCCGCTGCTTCGAGTTGCTGTACGGCTACGCTCAATGCCTGCGTTCGCGTCACGAACGGTGCATTGGTGCCAGTGGTGACGGGCGTCTGCTCAAAGAACTGAGCCAGGGTGCCCAGCGACAGCGCTTTAAAAATGGACGCGTAGGCCACAATCCCGCTTTTTACGTTGGCGTTCGTAACCACCCGATCCGCGTTTTGTAATACGATGTCGGCATTGGCCCGAACGATCTGGCTGGTTGACCAGAGATTCCGAACGACGGCATTACTGCCCGTTACGTTACCGAATCCCAATTCCAGATTCCTTTCGTCGGTGTTTCCCTCGTTCAGTACCCGCAGCTCGCGGGCCGCTATGCCACCAGCTGCGACGGCGTTATATAGCACACCGACACGGGTGGCGGTGTAGCGGTACTGTAAACCATTGATGAGGGTAATCAGCCCGTCGGTTGAATTGATAACCTGCTGCTCGGTGGCGACGCTCGGGTTCAGGTATTGTTCCTGGCAGGCATTCAGCCCCATGAGTGAGGCCAGTAGCGCACTATAAAGGATGATTTTTTTCATGATGTCAGTGGACGAACGATACAGGCCTGTTAAGTTGAGCTACGTATCGTGTTTTGAGTCGTTAGAAAGAAGCCGTCAGTTGCAGTTGATACGTGCGTGGAATAGGAACGTTTCCGAAATCAATTCCCCGCAGTAAATCCGAGTTGCCGCCCGCGTTCGTTTCGGGATCAAAGCCGTTGTACTTATCCCATGAAATCAGGTTCCGGCCGATGGCCGATACGCGCAGGTTGCTCAGTCCTTTGACAAAGTTGGGGACCTGGTACGACAGCGATATTTCGCGGAGTTTTACGAACGAACCGTTATCGATCCGCCATTCCTCAATGGGATAGATAGAATAGATATACCCCCGTTGTAATTCACCTTTCATTTCTTTTTCCGCAAAGTCGCCAATTCCTACGCCTTGCCGGGTACGTTTGTCAGCATTGAACACATCGACGCCCTGCACAAAATCAACCAGGAAACGTAACGATACCGCTTTGTAGGTAAGGCCGCTACTGATCGAGCCGGTCCATTTGGGGTTTGGATTACCAATCACCTTGCGCAGCAGGGTACCCGTCGGCTGACCGCTGGCGTCACGCTGCGGAATGTAATAGGTACCGGCCAGTTGGTACGAGCCGGCCGGCAGGTTGTTGAGATTTACGCCGGCTTCGGTCAGAACCTGCTCTACAGGTTTCGTTGCTGTTGCTGTGTAGATCGCACCTTTTTCCTGCTGCGGCAGCCCCTGCGCTGTCAGCAGCAACGAGCCGTCGGCATTGCGAGCGTAGGCCGTACCGAAAAATACGCTGGCAGGCTGGCCCACAATCTGGAATACGGGGGCACCCGTTACGTTAGCTTGCTCAATACGGGGTGAGGTCAGGGCCAGAAGCTTGTTCCGGTTTTGGTTGTAGATGAACGTCAGGTCCCAGTTGAAATTTTTGGTGCGAACGGGAACCAGGTCGAGCATGATTTCAACGCCTTTATTCTCCATTTCGCCCACGTTTGTCACTAGTTCTGTGCCACCCGTCGATGCCGCCAGGGTGCGACGTACCGTTAAGTCGCGGATGCGCTGGCGATAGGCCGTAACGCTCAGATTGACTTTATCACCGAACAGTGACAGATCAGCACCGCCTTCCAGTTCGGTCATACGCTCGGGACGAACGGCTGGGTTTGACAGCGTTGAGCTGGGCAGGATCGTGTTCTTACCCAGGAAGGGAACCGGATTATACTGGTAGAACCGATCAGTGGGACCAATGGCCGTCAGACCACCTGCGTCGCCGTACGAGGCCCGTAATTTCAAACTGTTCCAGGTGCTGCTAATTCCCGAATTCTTCCAGAAACCCAGATCCGATACGACTACAGAGCCGCTCACTTTCGGGTACAGCTGGTTTGTTTCCGACGGGGAGAACAGCGTCGAGCGGTCCTGTCGCAGGGCGCCCGTCAGGAAGGCCAGGTTGCGGAAGCCCAGCGTCGCCTGTCCGAACACCCCGCTCAGGTTGTAGCGATTCAGACCGTAACCCGCCCGAACGGTCGTGCTGGCGGCACCACTTACCGTTTCGACGAAGGGGGCCAGGTTCTGACCATTCTGCTGGCTGAAATCCTGCTGGTTGTACTGGTAATTAAAACCAGCGATCACTTTCAGGTTCAGCGCCGAAGTCAGGTCACGCTGATACGTCGCGTTGATATCGGAGTTGAACTGTAATACCGAGTTCGTGGCCGTAGCGGCATAACCGTTGGGGTATCGTTCGAGTGGCAGACCAGCCGTAGCCTGGTAGGGATAGGGCCGGATGTAGCTATTGCCTAATTGCGAATAGGAATCCACCCCAACAACGGCGTCGACACTCAAACCCGGTAAGGGAGTTAGGTTAAGCTGTACGTCGTTGATGGTTCGGCTAACGGCCTGCGTAAACTTCATATCCTCGATGGTCGAGAGTGGGTTGACGCGGGTTGGTTCGACGGCCAGCAGGTTCCCGGCGGCATCGCGTTGAGTGATGTCGTAGATGTTGTTGGTGATGTTAACCGCGTTGATCGGGCTGTAGAATACGTTCCCGTTGGCTTTCTCATTAGAGAAGCTGTTGATGTAGCTCAGCCCTACCGAGAGCTTGGCCCAGTTCGTGAGCCGTTGATCGACACGAGCGCGGAGGTTGTAGCGCCGGAAATCGGTGCCTTTGATAATACCCTCGTTCTTAAGATAGCCAAACGATACGTAATACTGCGTGTTGTCGCGGCCACCCGACACCGATAGGTTGTTGTCAGTACCGATGCCCGTCCGGAAAATCTGGTCGAAATAGTTGTAACGGGTTACGTCAACCAGATTGGTGCGTATTGACCCGTAAGCACCATCCCGTAAAAGCCGAACGAACGTTTCACCGGGCTGGGGTGAGTAAGTAGTGAGCTGTTGATCGGTTAAGGCCGCAATGGGATGCAAACGTAGACTGGCGTAGCCAAACTGCTTGCCGTAAGTCGTGATCGGAACGCCTTTCCGAAGCTCATTGACATTGACACTCGTGGTTAGCGTAACGCGGGGAGCGCCTGTCTGTCCGCGTTTGGTCGTAATCAGGACAACCCCGTTGATGGCGCGTGACCCGTATTGCGCGGCCGCAGCCGCTCCGTTAATGACGTTAATCGTCGCAATATCATTCGGGTTGATGTCGGCCAGACGGTTGGTACCGGGATTAGCGCCCCCAATCTGATCGCCGACGGCCAGTTGCGATACGTTCTGGCTGGTGTTGCTCACAATAACACCGTCAACCACGTATAATGGATCGGATGGACCGCCCAGTGATTTGACACCCCGCAGCCGAACGGTGATTCCTCCCGCCGGGTCGCCGGAGTTTTGCGTGATTTGCGCACCTGGTACTTTTCCTTGTAGCGAGTTGAGCAGCCCGCCCGATCCCGACTGCACCAGGTTTTCGGCCCGGATGGTGTTGATGGTGTTGCCCAGCTCGCGCCGGGTTGTCTGGATGGTCGAGCCAACAACCACAACTTCGTCCAGGTTCGCGACATCCTCGCCCAGTGTCGCGTCGGTCGTGATTGTCTGGGCATTTGCCAGCGTAATCTCCTTTTTGACAGAACCGTAGCCGACTGCCGAGAAAGTAAGTACGTATTGGCCGGGACGCTGGGTTACGTTGACCTGATAAGCACCGTTCGCGTCCGACGCCGTGCCGTTGGTCGTGCCAGTTAGTTGAACCGTAACACCCGGCAATCCGGCACCTGTATTATCGGTCACCCGGCCTTTCAACGTGTAGGGGGGGCTTTGGGCAAGGGCATTTGACGAAGCAACGAGAGAGAGACAGAGCAACCAAACCAGGTAAAAATGCCGGCTGGCAACCAAGTAGAGATTGGTCATAAACGAAAGTTGACTAGATGAAAAATAGATAGAGAAAGGCGAAATATACACATAAATGATTGGCTCGGTAATGAGGGATATTTAGTTTTATTTCGTGTTATTGTCGAACTGAAAGCGAATAAACTGACGAATAAATGAGTTGCGCACTAGAAGCTTCACCGGTAATTGTGCGATTCCGCACACCTTTTGCGAAATCGCACCCGCTGCGACTACTAGTTTTATGTTAACTGATTGACTAGTAGTAAGTTGATCGTTGGTACGGCATTTGGCATATAGTAGGTAAACTACCTTACCTATCTATGGACCGCGAATTAGCCCCCGAACTTGTCACCCGAAAGCGCCGAAACGGCTGGCTTATTGGCCTAGCACTCGTGGGTGGGCTGGTTGCTATCGTTGCAGGGCTGCAATCGTTACTGAAAACGTCTGTCAACGCCGGTGAGATTAGAACCGCCGTTGCGCAGGTTGGCCCGGTTGAAAATACGCTGAATGCCACCGGTGAAGTCATCCCCGCCTTTGAACAGATCATCACCAGTCCTATCCGCGCCAGCATCAAGCGGGTGCTGCTCACGCCCGGTACCCGTGTTCGGCCGGGGCAACCCATCCTGGAGCTTGACAAATCATTCACGCAGATTGAATACGAGAAAATTCAGGATCAGCTCGCGCTGAAACAGAACGGTATTGATCAGCTCCGGATGAAGCTGAATAAGAATCTGTACGATGCCGATGTCAACGATCAGATCAAATCACTCAACATCAATAAACTAAAAGCCGAGCTGGAAGACGCCCGGCGGCTGCTGAAAGTAGGTGGTCAAACACCCGAAGACGTAACCCGCGCGGAGAATGCACTACGCATCGCCCAGTTGGAAAAAAAACAGCTCGAAAACGATCTGAGCTACAATCGAGAGTCGATGGGGGCAAGCCTGAAAGAATCGCAGATCCAGGCACAGATCGAAGCCACTAACCTGAAAGTATTGGCTCAAAAACTCCGACAGGCGGATATCCTGACCGATCGGGCAGGGGTGCTGACCTGGGTAAACGAACGTATCGGTTCGGCGGTGAACGAAGGGGAGATGCTGGCCCGCCTGGCCGATCTGGGTAGTTTCCGAATTGAGGCATCCTGTTCAGACGTGTACGCCGAACAGGTGAAAATGGGGCTGCCGGTCATTGTCAGAGTAAACGAGACGCCGTTACGGGGGCAGATTACCCAGATCAAACCTGCCGTGCAGAATGGCGTCGTTCAGTTTGCCGTATCACTGAATGACAACCGGCATGCGTCGTTACGTCCCAACCAGAAAGTCGAGGTGTTTATCGTGACGAAGCGCAGCAGCCAGGCGGTTCGGATAGCGAACGGGCCGGCCTTTAAAGGGAAACGGAAACAATCGGTGTGGGTCATGAGTGCACCTAATTTGGCGGTCCGGCGGGAAGTGGAGCTTGGCTTGTCGAACTTCGACTGGGTGGAGATTAAAAGCGGTGTCCAGGCGGGTGAGCGGGTAATCCTAACCGACCTGAGCCGGTATGAGTATCTGACCGAATTAACAATTTCGAACCAATGAACGAGCGAACGAGTGAAGTCGGAGCGCTAACGCGAAATGGTCTTGTTCTAATCGGGTGGGGGCTGGTTCTTTGGGTGAGCTTACTCTCTCCGGCATGGGCACAGCGGGTAACGCTGGACGAAGTGATTCAACTAGCCCGTGAGCAGTCGATCGCGGGGAAACAGGCGGCCACGCTGCGAAAAACGAGTTATTGGAAATACCGGTCGTTTCTGGCTGATTACAAACCGCAGCTGAGTCTGGACGGTGTCTTGCCGGGATTTACGCGGTCGTTCGTGGAGGTGGTGCAGCCCGACGGGACCATTGCGTTTCAACCCGTGTCGAACAACAATTCCCTGTTGAATCTATCGCTGAGTCAGAATATTCCGCTGACGGGAGGATCTGTCTACGCCCAGCAGCAGTTGCAGCGATTTGATAACTTCCTGAACAGAACGGTGCTCTACAACGGAATACCGTTTGCCATCGGGCTGAACCAGCCGCTGTTTCGGTACAACCAGATGAAGTGGGATCGTCGAATTGAGCCGTTGAAATACGCCGAAAGTAATCAGCAATACATCGAAGCTATGGAGCAGGTGGCGCTCGACGCTACGAGTCTGTATTTCGAACTGCTGGTGGCACAGGTGAACCTGCAGATTGCCGAAACGAACCGGGTTAACAATGATACCCTTTACAAAATAGCGGAGCATAAACTGGCGCTGGGAAAAGTGTCACGTAACGATCTGCTACAACTGCAACTTAGCGTGCTGAACGCGCAGAAAGATCTGGCATCGGCGCGTCAGACGGCCGAAGTGGCTTCGCTTAAGCTCCGGTCGTACCTGAATGCTCGCGAGAATCGATTGCTGGACTTAGTCGTTCCCGTGCAACTGAGCGATTTTCCGGTCGACATTAATCTGGCGCTGACACAGGCGTTTGCTAATCGATCCGCAGCCATTACGTTCCAGCGGAAACTGCTCGAAGCGGATAGTGAAGTTGACAAAGCCCGGAAAGAGAATGGCCTCAATGCTATGCTTAGCGCGGAGTTTGGCCTTTCCAATCGCGGTGCCCGGCCTACGGATGTGTACGTCCGGCCGCAGGATCGCGAGTTTGTAGAGATCAAATTTGCGCTACCCGTTATGAGTTGGGGACGCACCAAAGCCCGTACAGAAACCGCCCGCGCTAATCAGCAACTGGCCGTACAAACGGTGGAGCAGTCGAAACGGACGTTTGAACAGGAAATTTACACGCAGGTAACGCTCATTCAGATGCTCCGGCAGCAGGTGAAGCTTACCGCCGAAGCCGATCAGATCGCGCAGGCACGTTATCAGATTGCCCAGGACCGCTTTAAACTTAGTGACTTGAGCGTAACGGATCTGGGAATCGCCACTCAGGACAAAGACCGCGCCCGACGTGATGCTATCCTGGCTCTGCGCGATTACTGGCAAGCGTTTTACACACTACGTTTACTGACCTTGTATGATTTTGAAATCAATGAAAAGATTAAATAAAGGGGGAAGGGGGAGAGAAGGAAAGAGGGAATGGATTGCTTGCGCATAGGCCTAATCCTGATTCATTGATCTGCTTCCCTTATTTCCTCTCCTCCATCCCCCTCTCCTCCCTTTACTCCTTTATAAAGCCATGATCCAATTAACGAACATCGAAAAAGTGTACCGTACCAGCACCATCGAGACGCTGGCGCTGATCAATGTCAACCTGCACGTAAAAGCGGGTGAATTCCTGTCCATCATGGGTCCAAGTGGTTGTGGTAAATCCACACTCATGAACCTGATGGGCTTACTGGACGCCCCTAGCAAAGGCAGCGTAGTCATTGGCGGACATGCTGTGACGCAGTATCGCGATAAAGAGCTGGCTCATTTGCGAAACCAGAAGATCGGCTTCATCTTCCAGAGCTTTCACCTGATCAACGATCTGTCTGTTCTGGACAACGTAGAGATACCACTGCTCTACCGCAAGGGTGACGCAACCGGGGCGTCGCGCCGGGAACTGGCCCGCGAAGCGCTGGAGCGCGTTGGGCTCAGTAACCGGATGAAACACTTCCCGAACCAGTTATCGGGCGGGCAGAAGCAACGCGTGGCCATTGCCCGGGCCATTGTTGGACGACCTGAAATCATCCTGGCCGATGAACCAACGGGGAACCTGGATAGCGCAATGGGTAACGAAATTATGAATATTCTCCAGCAACTCAACGCTGATGGGAGTACGATCGTGATGGTAACCCACGACGAATCCATGGCTAAGAAAACCCACCGGCTCGTCCGGCTTTTCGACGGAACGATGGTAGGGGACTCGGTATTAACGGTGGGCAAAGGGATTGGGGCGTAGGGAAGAGGGACGGGTGAAAAGCTACTCCCTTTCACTCATATTCCAAATCCTTTCTCCATCCTCCCTTTCCTCCTTTCTCCCTTAAAGACTATGCTTATCAACTATATAAAAATTGCCTGGAAGGTATTGCTACGGCATCCGTTCTATACCTTCATTACGCTCTTCGGCATCAGTCTGACGTTGACGGTGCTGATGGTGCTGACCTCATTCATTGATCATCTGTTCGGAACGCATTATCCGGAAAGTCGTCGCGACAGGTCGCTATACTTACAATTTATGGTCCAGCTCGATTCAAGTGGTACTGGTCGAAGCCAGGGGCCAATGAGCTACAAGTTCCTAAATGAGCAGGTCCGAACGCTCACCCTGCCCGAGCGGGTAACGATCAATTCGTTTGCGTTGGGCAGTAGTACCGACATCTATGCGGGCTCACAAAAGATCAAGGTAACACCTAAATACACCGATGCGGAATTCTGGCAGGTAATGGACTTTGCTTTTCTGGAGGGGAAACCATATGACGAACAAATGATCCGTAACGGGGACCCGGTCGTCGTCATTACCGATAAGATCAGAGACTACTACTTTGGCAAAACGAGTGAATCCGTCGTTGGTAAAACCATTGATGTAGAAAATGTCCGTTATCGCGTGATTGGGGTTGTGCAGGGCGTTCCGGTCACCCGTACCTACAGCTACGGCGATCTGTATCTTCCTTATACCAATCCCAAAAGCAACTATCAGAATACAGGCTCTCGGGGGACTTTCACGGCTGTGGTACTGGCTAAAAACGCAGCTGATCGAAAAGCAATTCAGGAAGAGTTTCAGAGCCGCATCGACCGCATACCCTTACCGGGCGTTGAGAACGGATTTAAGTTTTGGAAAGTCGAGGTAAAGATGCTGCCTTATACGGAATCCTGGCTTGATCAACTCCTGAATAATGGACCTGGCATTCGAACGCTGTTCTATAGTGTACTTGGGTTTATCATCTTTATGCTGCTGGGGCTCCCGGCCCTGAATCTGGTCAACCTGAACGTCAGTCGTATCCTCGAACGGGCATCCGAAATCGGTGTCAGAAAAGCGTTCGGGGCGCCCGTCAGTACATTACTCTGGCAGTTCATTGTCGAAAATGTTTTCATTACGTTGATTGGTGGCGTTATCGCCTTGATTCTGAGTATTGGTATCATCTACCTGATCAACCAGAGCGGCTGGATTGCCTACGCCGATCTGACCATTAATCTCAATGTGCTCGCTATCAGCTTACTGGTCTGCCTTCTGTTTGGCTTTTTGTCGGGCGTATTACCCGCCTTCCGTATGGCCAAACTCAACATAGTCACGGCACTAAAATCTTAAAGAGCGAAAGACAGAAAGAGTGAAAGAGCGATAGTTCTGACGGTAATCAATTGATCACCCGTCAATATTTGTGCATATATACTTTCGCTCAGTGCTGATTCGCCGGTTTCACTTTTTTAATCACTCTTTCGCTCATTCACACTTTCACTCTTTAATTATGTTCCGTCATCTTACCCGGCTTATGTGGAACCAGAAGGGAGCCCATACGCTACTAATCATTGAAATTCTGGCGTCGTTCCTGGTCTTGTTTGGATTGGCGTCGCTGATTATTTTCAACGTTAAAAATTACGTTGAACCACTGGGTTTTTCATACGAACAGGTTTGGGCTGTGAGCCTGAATAACAACCAGGATACAACCGAGGTCCCCCGGAAACTGGAGACAATCATGCAGCGGCTCCGATCGTATCCCGACGTTGAATCCGTTTCACGAATGAGCAGCAACTTTCCGTTTTCTTCCTCCCAGATGAATAGTGGTATAACGCGTGGAAAGACTACTGTTATGGCCGATTTGTATAATACGGATGAAGCCCTTGCAAAGACTCTGGACATTACCGTGACGGACGGGCGATGGTACCGGGCGGCCGATAGCGTCGGAAAATTTCGCCCTGTCGTAATCAATCAGCGCGCGCGCGAAGTTCTTTTTGGTGATGAGAATCCATTGGGCAAGAAGATCGATGATGATAAAAAGGTAATTGGTGTGGTTGGCAACTTCAAAGCGAAAGGAGAGTTTACGTCAAACAAACCCGCCATGTTTAATCTGATCAAAGCGGATAACTACTGGGATAATCTTATTCTGGTGAAGGTGAAACCAGGGACGGACGCTGTCTTTGAGGCTCGGCTGGTGAGAGATATTACGTTGGCCGCGAAGGGGTGGAGTGTGGAAGTGGATTACCTGGTGAATTCACGCCAGAATCAGCACAACTTTACGCTGGTCCCTATCATTATTGCCGGTATCGTCTGCGGTTTTCTGCTCATCAACGTAGCGCTGGGGTTGTTCGGCGTTTTGAACGTCAGTATTGCCAAACGTCGGGGAGAAATTGGTCTTCGCCGGGCGTTAGGAGCCACCGAAGGCGGAATTTCCTGGCAGTTCGTGGGTGAAATCTGGGTGCTGGCTACCTTTGCCTTACTGGTTGGGCTGCTACTGGCTGGTCAGTTTCCGCTGTTAAAGGTCTTTGATCTTGATCCAGCAGTTTATTTGACCGCCATGTTAGTCGCAACGCTTATCGTTTATCTGCTCGTCAGCTTATGCGCACTTTATCCCAGTCGTCAGGCCGCAACGGTTCAACCTGCCGTCGCACTGCATGAGGAGTGAGTAGTTAACTTTTTTCCAACACTCCATGCTCCTTGTTATTGACGACGACATCGCGGTTCAAACCTCACTTTCCCTGCTGTTTAAGCGGGAGGGGTTTGCTGTGCGCGTTGCGGATGGTCCTTTTGAAACGCGCGAAATACTCGACCAGGAAACGCCGGAGGTTATTCTTCTGGATATGAACTTCTCCATCGATACGTCCGGCGATGATGGACTGCGGCTGTTACGCCAACTGCGGGAACGGCTACCCGACGTACCGGTTATCCTGATTACGGGCTGGGGCAGCATCGAACTGGCGGTGGAAGGCATGAAAGCCGGCGCGAAGGATTTTATTACCAAACCCTGGCAGAATGATTACCTCGTCCAGGCGGTTCGGACAGCGCTGAAACTGGCTCAGCCTGCAACCGCATCGGTAGGACGCCGGAAGCTGGATGAGCAGTTTCACTTCGAGAATATCGTGGGCGAAGACCCGCAGTTACTCGATGTGCTCACCACCATTGGCCGCGTAGCACCAACCGACGCGCCGGTACTGATTACGGGAGAAAGCGGAACGGGTAAGGAACTCATTGCGGAAGCCATTCACCAGAATAGCCGGCGCAGCCGACAGCCGTTTGTGAAGGTCAACCTGGGCGGTATCTCGGCGACGCTGTTTGAGAGTGAACTGTTTGGGCACGTACGGGGGGCGTTTACGGACGCAAAAGCCGACCGGATCGGGCGATTTGAGCTGGCTAACAAAGGCAGCATTTTTCTGGACGAAATTGGTGATCTGGACCCGGCCAGTCAGGTGAAATTGTTACGGGTGTTGCAGGACCGAACGTTTGAGCTGCTGGGCAGCAGCAAGAGTAAAACGGCGGACGTACGGGTTATCTGCGCGACCAATCGGAATCTGGAGGAGATGGTCATGAAGGGAGAATTCCGGGAGGATCTGTTCTACCGGATCAACCTCATTACGGTACGGTTGCCTGCGTTACGGGAACGCCCCGGCGATATTTCCCAGCTAGTGGATTATTTTATCCGGAACCTGAAAACGTTATACGTTCGTCCGGATTTGCGCGTCGATAAACAGGCCACCCAGTGGCTCCGGACCCTGACATTACCGGGTAACATCCGGCAGCTTAAAAACCTGGTCGAACGGGCCGTTCTGCTGTCGGCCAGCGATACGCTGACCGTCGCTGATTTTGAACGCCACTTAAGCCAGAACCCCACTCACAAGGCCACCGGCTCATTGCCACCCGTTGGTACTATGACACTGGAAGAGATGGAGTATCAAATGATTACGCGAGCGATGACTTTTTATAACAATCGCGTGGTAACCGTGGCACGCGCCCTGGGTATTACACGATTCGCGCTGTACCGGCGGCTGGAAAAATTTGGTATTCCCTACACCGCCGACGAATGAAACTCCCGCTACGTATCAGCTACCTGATTTATATCATCGCCGTCCATCTCGTGCTGGTGATGCTCACGTGGCTGGTATTGCTGGAAAAAAAGGTATGGTTTATTGTTTCAGAGCTACTGATTCTGACCTCTGTCTATTTGGCAATTCGGATTTACCAGGCGTTCCGTGAGCCGTCGGAGTTTATTGAGTCAGGCATTGAAGCGATCAAAGACCAGGATTTTACGGTCAAATTCGTGCCGACTGGTAATTACGAAGTCGATACGCTGATCAACGTGTACAACATAATGATTGATCAGCTGCGGCAAGAGCGTACTAAACAGGTTGAGCAGCGTTTTTTTCTTGATAAACTCATCGAAGCCGTACCCATCGCTATCCTGATCTTTGATTATGACGAACGGATCGCTGATGCAAATCCGAAAGCGTTGCAACTCCTTCAGCACCCCCTCGATTCGCTGCTTACCAGAACATTAACGGAGGTGAATCATCCGCTGCTTAGTTCACTCAATGGTAATAACTTGCCCGTTGGCGAAACGCGTACGGTGAAAACGAACGGGATGGAAACATACCGCCTGCTGCGGGGGCAGTTTATGGACCGGGGATTTATCCGGAAGTTTCTGCTGATCGAAGAGCTAACAGCCGAAATCGTCGAAACGGAGAAGAAGGCGTATGGGAAAGTGATCCGGATGATGGCCCACGAAGTGAATAATTCCATTGGCGCTATCAACTCGATCCTGACGATCACAGAATCCGAAGTTGACGAACCAGACTTAAAACGGGCGGTAGGGGTAGCCATTGACCGAAACGATCGGCTGAATCAGTTCATGCGCCGGTTCGCTGATGTCGTCCGGCTGCCAACGCCTAATGTATCATCCGTCAACGTTGCTGATTTAGCGCAGAACGTTGTACAGCTTATGCGCCCGCAAGCCGAAGCAAAGGGTGTTACGGTAACGTTTGTACCAGCTGAGAATGTTATGGTTATGCTGGATGCGGGCCAGCTAGAACAGGTGCTGGTGAACGTAATAAAGAATGCGCTGGAGGCCTGCGAACCGGGTCAGTCGGTTGTTGTTCAGGTTTCCGATCAACAACTCAGCGTTCGTAATAATGGGCATCCCATTCCAGCTGCGAGTGCAGAACAGTTATTCAATCCATTCTACAGCAACAAGCCAACCGGACAGGGCATCGGGCTGACGTTGACCCGGGAAATTCTACTGAATCACGGTTTTACGTTCTCCCTCCAGACCGAAGCCGACGGCTGGACGGTGTTCCGCGTGAATTTTCGTACGTAAACATATTGAAAAAGTTTGCCCGCCATCGGGTGGATATTCGTGCCAGCCCGATGGCGGGCAGACGACTAGGCTGCTCCGCGTAATACCTGCCGGATAACTTCCTCAACGCCAAGAGCAGGGTCGGCTTTGAGCGCATCGTCCACACTTTTCTCCGCTGTCGGTTTTGGAAAACCCAGTGCCATAAGTGCAGCCAGTGATTCCTCCCGAACTGGATTGGCTGCTGGTTGCTGGCGGTACGTTGGCCCATCGGGAACGACACCCGCTTTCTTCATCTTATCGCGCAGTTCGAGAATGATACGCTGAGCCGTTTTCGCGCCAATACCCTTGATTGCCTGAACGGCCCGGACGTTTTCACCCAGAATGGCCAGTCGCAAGTCGCCGGGCTGCATAGCCGAGAGCATACCCAGGGCTGTGTTGGGACCAACGCCTGACACAGCGATTAAGTCCAGGAAAAGAGACTTCTCATCTGCCGACGCAAAGCCATACAGGGTTTGTGAGTCTTCGCGGAAGAGGTGATGAATAAACAATTTTACCCGATCGCCCCCGCCGGGTAGCGTCGAGTAAGTTTGTAATGATATATGAACCAGATAGCCAACGCCGTGAACGTCAATGATAACCTGCGTGGCTTCTTTATACGAGAGTATTCCGTCTAGGTAAGCAATCATTTATGCTTTAAATCCTCTGATTTAGAGTTGATTATGATAGGTAAATATACGAAAAATCCACGACTTGTTCAACCAGTAAGCCGTGGATTTTCCCCTTGTTAAATGAATCAGCCAACCTGTAATTTCTGTCCTGGTCGGAGTTGATTTGTATGCATGTGATTCATCTTTTTCAGCCGTTCGATGGTGAGACCATCATACCGCTGCACGATGTTCCAGAGCGTATCGCCACTTTGTACTTTATGATAACGTGGTTTATACCGTTTGGTTTTAGCGACTACTTCGGCCTTTTTCTGGGCTTTGGCGGTACCTTGGTCAGCTAACCGTTCGGTTGCTGTCTCGGCCACTTCTCTCAGGATCGTCAGCTTTTGGCCCTGCCGCAGCGCGTTGGACCGCAAGTGATTCCAACGTTTGAGATCATACAGGTCAACATGGTGCCGATCGGCAATAGCGGTCAGGTTGTCTCCCCGGCGCACCGTATAGGTTTGCTTGGTGGGCTTACGGGTAACCACCACTTCGGTAGGTTCCTCATCCGATTCTGCCTCCGCTGCCTGCATGGCCAGCTGGTCCGTAACCTGAGTCGGGGTATCGGTCATGTTAATGCGTGCCAGTGGATTGCTACTCAAATCGGCCCATTCAGTACCCGCATTAGGAGCTATTGGCAGACTTTCAACGCTGGCCAGCAAAATATGCGGCATTGCCACAGGCAGCCGGCTGGATGAATCCATGATTGCGCGTCGGCGACTGTTGAAATACGCGTATTGCTGACGAGGAACCCGTAATGGATAGCGTTGCGTCGATTCCGGTAAAATCGTTGTGGTGATCGCCGGATTCATCTTTTGCAAGTCGGCCAGTGGCATGGTACTGTGTCTGGCAAACGACTCCAGATTGAAATAACCCGTTACGTGAATCGTGTCGCTTGGGATGGGAGCGTCGAAGTTCTCGCCAAAAATACCGTGATCCTTTGCGTGATTCATCATGTACGTAAACGCCACAAACTGGGGCACGTAACCACGGGTTTCTTTCGGTAGCGCATCGTAAATCGTGTAGAACGAGTCTCCTCCTGACCGGCGCATAGCCCGCTTGACGGCACCTGGCCCGCAGTTGTAAGCGGCCATCGCCAGCTCCCAGTCGCCAAAGATGTTATACAGATCGCGCAGGTATTTGCAGGCTGCTACGGTCGCTTTAACCGGGTCCATTCGCTCGTCGACGAACTCATCCTGATACAGTTTCAAGTCGCGTCCAGTGCCCGGCATAATCTGCCAGAGACCACCAGCACCCGCATGGGAAATCGCCCGCGGATTTAACGCCGACTCCACAATGGACAGATACTTCAGTTCATCGGGGAGTTCGTATTCGGCGAGTACGCGCTCGTACAGCGGGAAGAAAAGCGGCATTCGTTCGAGCATGGTTTTGGTCGTGCTCGCTTTGCGGAACGTAAAGTAATCGACGTAAGCCTGAACGGCTTTGTGGTAATTGAGCGGAATCGTTTTCTGCAATTTGGTCAACCGTTCTTTCAACACACTGTCTGGAACGGTGGGGACTACCGCCACGGTGTCTTTTTTGACGATGGTGGTGTCCTGTTCGGATTGCCAGGCGGGTCTTGTCCCAACGTGGGCCGCCTGAACCAGGTAGGGTAGACTTAGTGCCGTACTCAACAGAGCTGCCAGCAGCAGGCAGCGGTTCAGATACTTCATGTCGTTTTACTTAACTAGGTTCATATTACGTTACGCATCAATTTCGGGTGCCAATGGCCACTGGCTACAGCGTTTTCGCGAACGCGACCAACGCAGCTTCGGCGAATGGGGGGGCCATCAACTGCAGGCCAATGGGCAATCCGTTCGCGTCGGTGCCGTTCGGGACCGAAATGGCTGGATAACCGACTACGTTAGCCTGTACCGTGAAAATATCGGCCAGATACATCTGCAGCGGGTCGGCTGCGTCGGATTTCTCACCGATCTTAAAAGCCGGACTCGGCGTGGTTGGAGAGAGCAGGAAATCGTACTGGGCAAACACGCGCTCGGTTTCCTCGCGGATTAACCGGCGTACTTGCTGCGCTTTTGTGTAATAAGCATCGTAATAGCTTGCGCTGAGCACAAACGTACCGAGCAGAATCCGCTTTCTCACTTCTTTCCCAAACCCCTCTGTCCGGCTGTTTTTGTACAACGACAAAAGTGCATTGGCTGATGTGTTGGGGGGCGTCTGACTGCGATAACCGTACCGAACACCGTCGAAGCGCGATAGATTCGACGAAGCCTCCGCGGTGGTCAGGATGTAATACGTTGGGAGCAGGTATTGGAGCAGCGACAACTCGATCGGTTCAACTGTATGGCCGGCCGCCCGAAGCCCGTCAATTTTTTGTTGGGTGACTTCTCGGGTTGTTGCATCAACTCCCGGACTATCGACGCCATCCCGCAGGTAAGCAACTCGCAGCGGGCGATCAGGAAGTTGCGCTTGCGAGTAAGGTGCAACGGGTTGGCTGGATACGGTACTGTCAAATTCGTCTGGCCCCGCCATTACTTCCAGTAGGAGAGCTACGTCGTCTACGGTATTGGCAATTGGCCCGATGCAATCAAACGAAGAGGCATAAGCGATCAGACCCCAGCGACTGATGCGCCCGTAAGTCGGTTTTAGGCCAACTACTCCGCAGAAAGCCGCTGGCTGACGGACAGAACCACCCGTGTCGGAGCCGATGCTGGCCAGACACAGGCCCGCCTGAACGGCTACCGCCGATCCGCCCGATGAGCCACCTGATACCCGGTCTGCGTCGACGGTATTACGTACGGGACCGAAGGCTGAGTTCTCGTTCGAGGAACCCATGGCAAACTCGTCACAGTTCTGGCGTCCAATAATGATGGCGTCTTCGTCCAGCAGTCGCTGCACGGCTGTGGCCGTAAACTGCGCGGTGAACGTATCAAGCATCTTGCTGGCCGCCCGGACACTATGCCCCGTGTAACTCAGTACGTCTTTGATGCCGATGACCATACCGGCCAGTCGACCTGCGGTACCAGCCTGTAGTTTCTGATCAACGAGCTGAGCCTGTAGCCGGGCTTCATCCGCATACACCTCAACGAATGCGTTCAAATGTAACTGCTCGTCGATGCGGATCAAGTAGTCATCGACCAGTTGGCGGCAGGTAATACGTCCAGTCGAGAGATCAGCCTGAACGCTGGAAAAGCTTCGGTAAAAAGTCAAAATAGAGGAAGGAGTAAAAGCTTGTCTGGATTTGCAGCGACAACAGCCGAGCCAATAAGCTGAGCTTGGATATACGCTTACCACTGGATACAAGCGAAAACAAACAATCGAGTGGCCCCTGGTTGAGACCACTCGATTGTTTGTTTATACTACAATAATTATTTCGTTTCCGACTCTTTCAGGCTATCCTCGATGTTGTCACGAACGTCTTTCGTGGCGTCTTTAAACTCGCGGATACCTTTACCGAGGCCCCGTGCCAGTTCGGGAATCTTCTTCGCGCCGAACAACAGGAGCAACGCCAAGAAGATTAAAATCATCTCCTGACTGCCCAAACCCATAATTAAAAAAATGCTTGATGAAATCATGTTTTTTGGGATTTGAATATGTGCAAATATAAATAACTCTTTTTGGATAATCTACTAGCTACCAGGGAAAGTTAGCCGATTTTAATCGTCTTCAAATTGGCATTTTGGGCCGTAACGTTCGCCGTTTCCCACTCACTGAATTTATCCAGATCATCTTTCAGGCCACTAAAGAGCCAGAGCATCAGCGCAATGTCGTCCGTGAAGCCAACAATCGGCAAAAAGTCAGGCAGAATGTCGATTGGCGATACGAAATAGATCAGCACCGCAATGATTCGAATCAGCGTTTTCCAGGGAATTTGTCGGTATTCGCCGGATGCGTACGCTTTCAGCAGACGGGTCACGACTGACAACTGATCTTTAAAGGCTGAAATATTCTTGCCAGACAGACCACCGCTTTTATTGATCGCTTCACTGATCAGGCCAAACAGGCTCTTGGCATTGCGCGCATAGCGTACGGCGCCAATATTGGCCCGCTTAAAGAAAATCGAGGTTAGAATTCGGGTAATCAGACTCTTGTTCGCCATTGGATTGGGGGATCGTAATATTTCGTCAACCTTCGTCGGCAACTCCTGAGTAGTAACGTAAAAGGTCTCCGAATAATCCATAAACTGATCTACTGATAAGAAGTTTAATCCGCCATTCATGAGCCCCATCCCAAAGAGACAGTTCGCTACATAGTAACACCTGATGACAAGATACTATACGCAATTTGGGGGGGATCGGATTCGTGGTATCTACTATTCTTATTATGGGTACATGTTGTTACTGTTTTTGTATTTATCATACTTATATAAATATCTGACTATAAGTATTTTAAGTAGTTTTTTTGGAGTCACATACCATTAGGTAAATACTGGGGTACATATGCTAATAATGATGACTAATAGCTGTGGCTATATGCGCAATATTGAGTCAAAATTATACTTGTCTAAGAATTTATTGTACATGAACGTAATGAGATATTACAATATGGTACGGCCTCCGCCTATGCATCTTGCAAGCTTGCACAACCGCTAAGATGCGTACCATTTTAACTAACCCATTTTAAAGCCATGAACAACTTTACTAGAAGTGCGTACGGTTTGCTGACAGCGTTGCTGTTGTTGGTCACCGTAACAGCCTATGCCCAAAAATCTGTGAAACAGATGGCTGCCGAGGCAAAAATTACGGTTGATCTGTTGGCCGTTCAACAACAGAGTATGACAACATCGGCTAATCTACCACCTGAGTTACAAGGTACAGAGAGAGAAGCTCAGTTTGTGCGTAAAAATAACGCTATAGCGATTGAGGCTGTGGTTGTTGAGGGTCAAGATGGGAATACGTTGCTTGCCCAGTTGCAGTCACTGGGACTGACTGAAGGATTGGTTGAGAAACGTATGGTGACGGGGTATATTCCCGTTGATAAGATCGACGAGCTGAAAAATCTGAGCGCGCTTCGATTTGCCCGACCTTCCTATGCGCCCATCCATAACGTTGGTGCTGTTACCTCGCAAGCTGACCGGGCCATGAAAGCCGATCTGGCTAAGCAGTTATACAATGTAACGGGGGCTGGTTCTAAAATCGGCGTTCTGTCTGATTCGTATAACGCGCTCGGTGGGGCACCGGCAGGCGTTACGTCTGGTGATTTACCGGCAAATGTTCAGGTGATTGACGATAACCTTGTTGCAAGTTCAACCGACGAAGGGCGTGCTATGATTGAGTTGATCTACGACATCGCACCAGGGGCGGCTAGTGCCTTTAATACGGCTTTTAAGGGGCAGGCTGCTTTTGCCAAGGGGATTCGAGATCTGGCTGTGGCTGGCTGTAATATTATTGTTGATGATGTGTTCTATTTTGCTGAACCTTATTTTCAAGACGGGATCATCGCGCAGGCAGTTGACGAAGTAAAAAGCACACGAAATGTAACTTACTTCTCATCCGCCGGTAACCACGCCCGGAACTCTTACCAGAATACCTATACAAATACGCCATTTGTAGGTCCGTTTGGGGCTAGTGATCCGTATATGGGTGCTCATAACTTCAGTGGAGGGGACGTGTTTCAGTCGGTAACGGTTCCGGCAAGAAGCAGTATTTATGTTGGCTTACAGTGGGACAATCCATTCGCTTCCGTTAGCGGAGGGGCTGGTGCACAGACCGATATGGACTTGCTGGTCTATCGGGGTGGAGCGTTCCAGGGTAGTTTGTCCAGTTACAGTAACAACATTGGAGGAGATCCTGTTGAAATAGCTGTTCTGACCAATAACGGATCGACTGCTGTAACTTTTGAACTGGTCGTAGCCAGATATGCAGGTCCAGCTCCATCGGTGATCAAGTGGGTTGCCTTCACGAACGGGTATACGATCACGACTGAGTACGACACAAAAAGCTCGACCTGCGTTGGGCATTCCAACGCAGCCGGCGCTATTGCTACTGGAGCAGCTTACTATCGGAATACGCCTATTTACAACAATACGCTGAGCACCGCGATTATTGAGGGCTTTTCGTCATTGGGTGGCACCCCGATTCTGTTCAATACGGCCGGGCAGCGTATTGCTAGTACTACTCGCCAGAAGCCGGAAATTACGGCGGCAGATGGGACAAACAATACCTTCTTCGGTGGTGACTCCGATGGGGATGGTTTTCCAAATTTCTTTGGTACATCAGCCGCAGCTCCCAATGCTGCGGCTGTTGCTGCACTCATGCAGCAACGTAGCGGTAACCAGTTAACACCAAATCGGATACTGTCAATCCTGGAGCAGACCGCGTTGGATATGGATGACGAGTTGACGGCGGGTTTCGATACGGGCTATGATCCAAGAACCGGTTTTGGATTTGTTCAGGCGGACAAAGCGGTGATGATGAGCAATACGGCACCAACGGTAGCGAATGCGATTCCACCTCAGTCGGCTACGATAGGGCAGGCCTATACGTATACGATCCCATCCAATACGTTTACTGATGCTGAAACGCCTAATTCTTTGGTGGTTTCAGTTAGTGGGCTACCCACCGGCCTAAGCTTCACGGCTCCAGCAACGATCAGCGGTACACCTTCGACAACGGTTGGCTCTCCATTCTCCGTTACGGTGGTTGCGACTGATCCAGGCAGTCTGACGGTTGGTACTACGTTTGCCTTTACGGTGGTCCCAAATACGCCTTCTGCCACAGCACCCGTGGCTCCGGCTATTCCTAGTCAGACGGCGACGGTGGGCGTTACGTTCAGTTACGTTGTTCCATCTTTCTCGGGTACCGGGCCTATTACGTACTCGGCCAGCGGATTACCTGCTGGTCTAAGCTTCGATGCTGGAAGCCGGACGATTAGCGGGAACCCAACCACCGCACAAACCTCGTCGGTAACAGTGACGGGCACTAACTCGGCCGGGTCAGGAAATGGCGTCTTTACAATTACGGTAAACGCAGCCCCAGTGAGCGGTACGTTTGCCATCACGAGCGTGAACACGCTGAGCTGCGAGAGCGTGTCGGCTAATCAGCGCCGGGTGACCTTCACCCCCGTCTACAGTGGGCTCAACGGCCAGTCGGTGACCTTCCAGGTGCGGAACGAGTCGGCCCCCACCCCGGCGGCCGGTCCTTACTCGCTGGTCTTCTACACCGACAACCCAACGGTGACCCTGCAGGCTACCCAGGCTGGCTCATCGGACGTGGCCACCTTCAGCTACAACTGGCTGGCGGCTTGTGGTAACCCAACCCCGACCCCGCCCGTGGCTCCGGCTATTCCTAACCAGACGGCGACGGTGGGCAGCTTCTTCAGCTACGTGGTGCCTGCCTTCAGCGGCACCGAGCCCATTACGTATTCGGCTGCTGGTCTGCCCGCGGGGCTGAACTTCGACGCGGCTAACCACCTCATCAACGGCACGCCCACCACGGCCCAGGTCTCGTCGGTGACGGTGACGGGTACCAACTCGGTCGGATCGAGCAACGCCGTCTTCACCATCACGGTGAGTGCCTCGGCGGTGAGCGGTACGTTTGCCATCACGAGCGTGAACACGCTGAGTTGCGAGAGCGTGTCAGCTAATCAGCGCCGGGTGACCTTCACCCCCGTCTACAGTGGGCTCAACGGCCAGTCGGTGACCTTCCAGGTGCGGAACGAGTCGGCCCCCACCCCGGCGGCCGGTCCTTACTCGCTGGTCTTCTACACCGACAACCCGACGGTGACCCTGCAAGCTACCCAGGCTGGCTCATCGGACGTGGCCACCTTCAGCTACAACTGGCTGGCGGCTTGTGGTAACCCAACCCCGACCCCGCCCGTGGCTCCGGCTATTCCTAACCAGACGGCGACGGTGGGCAGCTTCTTCAGCTACGTGGTGCCTGCCTTCAGCGGCACCGAGCCCATTACGTATTCGGCTGCTGGTCTGCCCGCGGGGCTGAACTTCGACGCGGCTAACCACCTCATCAACGGCACGCCCACCACGGCCCAGGTTTCGTCGGTGACGGTGACGGGTACCAACTCGGTCGGATCGAGCAACGCCATCTTCACCATCACGGTGAGTGCCTCGGCGGTGAGCACTAACTTCGCCATCACGAGCGTGAACACGCTGAGCTGCGAGAGCGTGTCAGCTAATCAGCGCCGGGTGACCTTCACCCCCGTCTACAGTGGGCTCAACGGCCAGTCGGTGACCTTCCAGGTGCGGAACGAGTCGGCCCCCACCCCGGCGGCCGGTCCTTACTCGCTGGTCTTCTACACCGACAACCCGACGGTGACCCTGCAGGCTACCCAGGCTGGCTCATCGGACGTGGCCACCTTCAGCTACAACTGGCTGGCAAGTTGCAACAGTCCTGCCCGGATCATGCAGGAAGCTTCCGAGAAACTATCGGTAACGGTTATGGGTAATCCAGTCCTGAACGAAACCGTTTCGGTTGAGCTGCGTGGGGTACAGGATAAACCCGTGGTGTTACGTAGCATCGACAGTCAGGGACGTAACATCCAAACAGTAACCGTTGAACGGGCTGGTGCTGTAGAACGGGTTGACATCAAACTGGGTCGCTCGCCGGGGATGTACATCCTGAATGTAAGTACCCCGAGTCAGCAAGAAGCCGTCAAGCTGATGAAGCAGTAAGCAGAACGAAGGCTATTGTTAGAATGAAAACAGGGAACGCCGGCTATCAACGTAGTCGGCGTTCCCTGTTTTAAACGAATGGCGCAGTGATAGTTACTGCCCTACCGTCCCGCTGACGTAATATGGCTACCTAGTTACACTTGAATTGGGTTACTGTGGAACTGGTTAAAGGTAAAGTGAGGAGATTACATGCTTTCACCGTGAATAGCCTATTTGTATGTTGTATTACTATAGTCGAAAATCAGTTGACGATGAGCCGCATCCATTCCATTGATATAATCCGGGGCCTGGTTATGGTCATCATGGCACTGGATCATGTTCGGGATTTATTACACACGCCCGCCCTGACACAGGACCCAACGGACCTATTGACCACTACTGCTCCACTCTTTCTCACCCGTTGGGTTACCCACTTATGTGCGCCAACATTCGTGTTTCTGTCAGGAACGTCGGCCTATCTTTCACTCAATAGGCGTACCACGGCCGATCGACGCTTCTGGCTGTTTAAACGAGGATTGGTGTTGCTGGTACTCGAACTGACGCTGATCAACTTCGCATTCTGGACCGACCTGCAGTTTCGGACGCTGATGCTTCAGGTGATCTTTGTTATCGGTGTCGGCTTAATGATCCTGTCCGGAATGGCTAAACTGCCCATCCGCTGGTTGGCCAGTATTGGATTAGGAATCGTTTTTTTGCACGATTTATTGCTACGGGTACCGCCCTTCTCTGACCCGGCGATGCAGCTGATCTGGTCACTCTTGTTCAGAACGCAGCTTTTTCCCATCAGCCCCGAGTTCATGCTGTTGGTGGCTTACTCGATCGTCCCCTGGTTCGGAATTATGCTGGTGGGCTACGCCTGCGGTCCCGTGTTTGCACAACCCATTGAGTCGCGAAAACAACGTTTGCTTAAACTGGGGATGCTTTCACTCGGGTTGTTTCTGTTGATTCGCTTCATCAACGTTTACGGGGATGCTGCGCCGTGGTCAACTCAACAAGATAAACTTTTTACGGTTCTTTCTTTCCTGAATGTCAGCAAGTATCCGCCGTCCTTGCAGTACACCCTGCTGATGCTGGGAATTATGTTTATGCTGCTATGGGCCGTCGATGGCGTAATGAATCCGGTGACTCGCTGGTTGATGGTATACGGGGAAGTTCCTTTGTTTTATTACCTCGTTCACTGGTATTTGGTAAAAGGAGCAATGATTGGGATGATGGTCGCGCAGGGATACTCGCTGAGTGATCTCGTTATCGGACCGCTTAGTTTTGGACGGCCAGCTGGGGTCGGCGTGACGTTGCCTATCGTTTACTTGATTTGGCTAGGACTGATCGGGCTATTGTACCCACTTTGTCGCTGGTACGGGCAGTACAAGGCAAGCCACCAGAACCGACTTACTCGCTATTTATAATTTTCAATAAACGCACAAAGGCCGCCTGAGTAGCTACTCAGGCGGCCTTTGTGCGTTTATTGAAAATGTAAATCTATAATTATTGGTTAAAAATACTTAAGCTACTAGGGGTACTATGAATTTAATCTATGAATTAAGTATGTGAAAAAATAAGAAAGCTTTATGTCGATACTTATCAATAAAATTCTGATATTAAATTAACATGTAGAATTTAATTCTTAAAAAAGATTAAATACCTCTTAAAGGTTGTGTCTGCATTTTTTATAACTTTCGGCCTAGTTAAGTTTTATTTAACCTAAAACTACTCAGAGTACGATGAAGCAACTATTACTAACACTACTGATGTGCGTGGTCGGTATATCTGCTATGGCGCAGGGTAGACGAATCACGGGGAAGATCACTTCAGGCGATGATGGGACTGATATTCCAGGTGCGTCGGTCCTGATTAAAGGCACCACGACGGGAACGAATACCGATTCGGACGGGATGTACTCGATCAACGTCCCTAACGATAAAACGACGTTGGTTTTTAGCTTCGTTGGCATGCAGGCCCAAGAGATTCAGGTGGGCAGCCGGTCGGTGATTGATATAACCCTATCGTCTGACAGTAAACAACTACAAGAGGTCGTTATTACGGCGCAGGGGATTGTCCGCGAGAAGAAAGCCCTGGGTTATGCCGTCACGTCGCTTGATAAGAAGCTGATCGAAGATCGCCCACAGGCCGACGTTGGCCGGATCCTACAAGGAAAAATTCCTGGGGTCAATATCACGGCAACCTCCGGGGTATCGGGAACGGGAACGAACATTACCATTCGGGGCTTCTCGTCCATTACCGGCTCAGTGCAGCCGCTGTTCGTGGTTGACGGAGTTCCGTTTAATTCCAGCACCAACTCGCGCGATGGATTTACAGGTGGCGGACAGTCGGCATCGAGCCGCTTCCTGGATCTCGACCCAAACAACATCGAAAACGTTAGTGTCCTGAAAGGGCTGGCCGCTACGGTAACCTACGGTGATCAGGGCCGGAACGGTGTAATTCTGGTGACGACCAAAAACGGTAGCCGCAAAGCCCGCCCAACGGAGGTTTCGGTCACGCAGTCGTTTTTCACCAACACCGCCAATTTGCCGACCTACCAGAATCAATACGTAGGTGGTTTCCAGCAGAATCTGGGCTACTTCTTCAGCAACTTCGGTCCGACGCTGGCTGAGGCCTATGCGTATCCATCGCAGAATACGAATACGGCGCTGACGAACCACCCGTATTCATTCTTCAGCGTAGCCGCTACCCGGTCCGCACTGGCCCCTTACGTTGCATCGGTAAGCCCATACACAATGCAGGTGTATCCAAACAACATCCGCGACTTTTTCCGGACCGGTAAGATCAATACTACCTCTTTGAATATAGCAGGCGGGAGCGAGAAAGTGAGCTATAACATATCGGCCAGCTTTAATAACGAGCAAGGGTACATTCCTGAAAATGGTCTTCGGAAATTCAACCTGGGCCTGGGCCTTAACGCCCAGTTGAGCAAAAAGATAAGCGTAATAACCTCGTTCAACTTCGCCAACACGGATCAATACTCGCCACCGCTCAACGCCGGAACGGGAAACAATACGCTGGGCGGATTTCCGTCGGTGCTGGCGAACGTCATGTACACACCACGTCAGGTCGATTTGATGGGCTGGCCGTACGAAAATCCGGTAACGGGTGGGTCGGTTTACTTCCGGAGCGGCAACGACATTCCTAACCCGCGCTGGATTCTAAATAACTATAAGACGACCGGATTGGTCAACCGATTCTTCACGACGACGTCGGTTAACTATGACATCGCCAAAGATCTGACGTTGCTTTACAAAGTCGGATTGGATACGTACACCGAAAATCAGCAGAATAAGTTTAACAAAGGCGGGATTGATTTCGTCAACGGGTTCTACTCTACCTTCGATATTCGGAATACGATTTGGGACAACAGTATGATTCTTTCCTACAACAAAGCGGTTAGCGATAAATTTTCGGTATCGGCTCGCCTGGGCGGGAACATGCGGAATGACCAGACGGAACGCCTGTTCGTTAATAGCCAGAATCAGCTGGCCCGTAACCTGTTCCGGCACAGCAACTTCATTGATAACGTAGCGTACAACCAAACCATTGAGCAGACCCGGCTTGGTATTTTTGGGGAAGTAACGGCAGATTTCAACAACTATCTGTACCTAAATCTGGCGGGTCGTAAAGACTGGACGTCGACGGTAGAGATGGCGAACCGGCAGATTTTTTACCCATCGCTTAGTTTATCATTCGTGCCAACATCGGCTTTCGAGGGTATTCAGAAAGGTGGTATGCTGAACTTCCTGAAACTGCGAGCGGGCGTTGGAACCTCGGCTGGTTTCCCTTACCCATATAGCACCCGGAACGTACTGAACCAGAACGCCCGTGGCTGGCTCACATCAGCTGGAACAACCGTACAGACCCACTCCGTAGACAATACGTTGGGGAACCCAAATCTGAGACCTGAGTTGCATACCGAGTACGAAGCTGGGGTCGAAGGTCGTCTGTTCAACAATATTCTGAATTTTGACGTGACGGTTTACCAGCGGAACACGCGTGATCTGATCACGAACACGCCACTGGATGCGTCGACGGGCTACACCGCTACGACGATTAACATTGGTAAGATTCGCAACGAAGGGATCGAAATTAACGTAGGCGGTACGTTCTTCAAAACGGCCTCATTTGCCTGGAGTCCGACGTTGGTATTCTCGCGCAACCGGCCAAAAGTGCTGGACCTCGGTGGTACATTGTCGGAAGTGCAAGTGGCTGGCTTCGGTAGTTCGCTGGGGAACTATGCCATCGTAGGACAACCATTCAACGTCATCAAAGGAACCGGTTTTCGCAAGAACGATGCTGGACAGTACATCATTGACGGTGGTGGGTACCTGCTGGCTACGACCTCGCCGGTTGTACTGGGCGATCCGAACCCGGCCTTTACGTCAAGTTTGATTAACAACTTTACGTACAAGAACTTGTCGCTGGAAGTGATGGTATCGTATCGTCACGGTGGCGCGATGTACTCATCGACGGCGGGCTCGCTGCTGGGACGTGGTCTTACGGTTGATAACGGTCTGGAGCGCGGTATTGACCGGGCACAGACAATGATTATTCCCGGCGTGAGATTGGCTGATGGAACGCCAAACACTACGCAGATTACGGCTTCTGACTTTTACTTCAACAACTATTACTTCTTCGGCGATGAAGGACGGATCTTCGACGGCTCAACGGTTCGTCTGCAGGAAGTATCGCTGTCGTATCAACTGCCGAAGCGTGTAATTGGAAAAGTATTTAAGGGTGCGTCTATCTCCCTGACGGGGAACAACCTGTGGTACCGGGCGCTCTACTTCCCTAAAGGGCTCAACTTCGACACGGACAACCTGGGTCTCGGGGTAGGCAACGGTCTTGGTTTTGAATTCCTGACCGGACCAAGCTCGCGCCGGATTGGGGGCACGCTAAAACTTACGTTCTAATCGACGACTGCTGTCGGAACTATTATTATAAAGGCTTTCACGAATGAGAAAATACATAAGCTCACTTGTATTGGCGGTTTGTATGCTGGTGGTCAGTGCCTGTAAACTGGATTTACTGGATAACCCGAACGCCGTAACAACGAACAATACCGATATCAACTACCTGCTCAATTCGATTGAGCTTACCTACAAAGATCACTTCAGTCAGGCAAGTGATCCAGGTATGCGTTTAACACGGATGCTCAACCAGGGCGCGGCTATTTACGATAATGCCGTATCGCCCGGTAACTACGATGGACTTTGGAACACGGCCTACGCTGGTTTGTTGACTGACGTAAAAACGCTGATTCCTCTGGCCGAAGCGAGTCAGCTGTACGTCCATGCGGGCATTGCCCGGACGCTACGGGCCTCGGCGCTGCTCAATCTGGTTGATCTGTTCGGTGATGTACCCTACACACAGGCCATCGATCCCGCTAACTTCACCCCGGGTACGGATACTGGCGCGAGCATTTACACGGCGGCTCTGGCCGATCTGGACAAAGCCATCGAGAACTTCGGAACTACGTCAGCAACGGGCGCGTCGAACGACCTGATTTTCGGCGGAACGACCGACAGCTGGATTCGGGTAGCCAACACGTTAAAGCTGAAAGCATATCTGAATCGTCGACTAATTGACAAATCAGGAGCGACCTCAGCCATCAATACGTTGATTGCCGGGAATAAACTGATTTCGACTAACGCGCAGAATTTTACGTTCAAATATGGGTCAAATCTGACGAATCCGGATACTCGGCACCCCCGTTACGGAGGTCAGTACTCGCCGACGGGTGGTGGCGATTATCAGTCGAACTCTTATATGGGAACGATGTACCAGTCGAAAGGCTTCGTTGATCCCCGGATGCGGTTTTACTTCTACCGGCAAACGGTGCGGAACCCGACAGACGTGAACGCGCTACGTTGTATAACGGTAGCTAAGCCAACCCACTACTCGGACTCGGATATTTTCTGTTTGCCAACTACGGTAGGTTACTGGGGCCGCGATCACCTGAGCAACGAAGGTATTCCACCGGATGGTCTGCTGCGGACGGCCTGGGGTCTTTACCCGGCAGGTGGGCTGTATGACAATAACGCTGGAGTACCGGTGTCTCTCGGGGCTGGTGCTGGTGGCGCGGGGATTCAACCGATGATGATGCGCTCGTTTGTCGATTTCATGTTGGCTGAATCGGCGCTGACACTGGGTACCAGTGGGTCGGCACGTGACCTGCTAAAATCAGCGGTCGAAAAATCAATGGCCGACGTGCGGGCGCTAGCGCTGGGTACGACGGAAAGCAGCAAGATCACCTCATTCGAGAGCGATAACAAAATTGTCTGGTCCGACGAAGTAACGAAGTACGTGAACAGAGTACTGGCTAACTACGATGCCGCCACGACTGATGACGCTCGGCTAAACGTGATCGGTACTGAGTACTGGTTGGCGCTGTACGGCAACGGTATCGAAGCCTACAATCTGTACCGTCGGACCGGCAAGCCTGCCAATCAGCAGCCCGCGCTTGATCCGAACCCCGGTGCATTTGCCCGGTCGTTGTACTACCCAGCGACATACATTACTCGCAACGCCAACGCCAAGCAGAAAGCGAACGTAACGACGCCGGTTTTCTGGGATAACAATGCCGCTAATATGCTGCGCTAATCGTACTAAATACCCGTTCTAACGACAGTTATTTATGAAAAAAATATTTTTGTTTTTGCTTTCTGGTCTGTCGGTCATGGCTTGCAAAACCGACATGATCGACCGCATCGAAGACAACGAACTAACCAACGGAGGCTACATCCGCACGGTATCGCCGTATCCTGTTTCGAACTCTACGTTTAGCGTCAGCAAAGCCAATCTGAGCGGCACCAAAATGGAGTTTGTAGCCGAGGCCGTGACGCCCAATTATGGGGCCAACTTTGCTTCCTACGATCTGTCTATTTCGTTTGTAGACGCAACCCCGTCCAATGGCACAAAGAACGTTGCCGCTAGGACGTTGAAATCCCTGCCTGCATCCGGCTTTACACCCGACGCTACGACAAAGTACCCCCGGGCCACTATCTCCGTAACAGGAGCGGAAGCACTCACGGCAACGGGACTGACCAACGCTGACATCGCATCGGGCGATCGGTTCGAGGTAACCGGCGTGATGCGTCTGACGGATGGTCGGACGTTCACGGCCAGCAATACAGGGGCTAATATCACAGGTGGCGCTTTTTACAGCTCGCCATTTTACTACCGGATCAACGTAGCAAACTAATTAGCAGCGTAATCCTGATGAGCCGCCCGGACCTCTAAGTCTGGGCGGCTTTGTTTGATAGGGATTGGTAACAACGCTTGTTACCAATCAACGCTAGATAATATTTTCGGATTGGTTGTAGAAACGGTATAGGATTGCCCGGTAAGTTTTTGTTAAGTTTGGGTGTACTTAGTTGATTATGTTTTTGCGTCATACCCTTTCCCTTCTGACGGTCACCAGTCTGACCGTATGCCTGAGTAGCGGTCTGCTCAGTTGCCAGTCCAAAGGCTCGGATTCAACCGAAGCGCCTGCAACGACCACTTCCGCCCCGGCTGCGGACAAGGAAGCTGCTAAAAGCGACGCCACCCCGACGCCAGCTCCTGCATCGATTCCCGCCGACAAGGTGGCGGATGCGGCAACCATCCTGGCCCGGCCACAGGTGCCTGTGTTGTGTTATCACCAGATCCGCGACTGGCGTCCGAAAGATTCGCAAAGCGCGAAAGACTACATTATTCCGCCCGCTGCGTTCCGGGAACACATGCAGATTCTGGCAGACAGCGGCTACCACACCATTCTGCCTGATCAATTGTATGCTTATCTGGCGACCGGCGCTCCGCTTCCGTCGAAACCCGTAATGATTACGTTCGATGATGGTGACCTGGAGCAATACACCGTTGCTGCCCCCGAGCTGGATAAACATGGCTTTAAGGCGTCGTTTTTCATTATGACGGTGGCCATTGGTCGCCGGGGAAAACAGCCGTACATGGACAAGGCGCAGATCAAAGATCTGTCGGATCGGGGACACGTAATTGGGGCGCATACCTGGGATCATCACAACGTAAAAAAATACCAGGGTGATGACTGGAAAATTCAGATTGACGAGCCAAATGCCAAACTTCAGAGTATTACGGGCAAACCCGTAAAATACTTTGCTTACCCGTTTGGCCTATGGAACAAAGAAGCCCTGCCCGAATTGAAAAAGCGGGGTTACCTGGCTGCTTTCTCCCTGGCAACCAAACGGGATGATCAAATGCCGCTGTACACCGTTCGGCGCATTATTGCGGGAGGGCAGTGGAAAGCTACAACCATGTATCGCAATATGATACAGAGCTTCGACTAAAAAGAATACAACAAAAATCCCCTCGGTCTAATGCAGATCGAGGGGATTTTTGTTGATAATTACTTATGTAAAACTACCGGCAGGGCGTTGGTAGATAGGAAGTTGTGGTCAGAGATAGCTGCTGACGGCTTGTATAGTTTTCTGAAAAACCTTTGCCAACGGGGCTTGTTAATAAAATATAATCAGTACTGTACTTGCATGGATACGCAGATTCGTCTGGCCATTGATCGTACGATCAATACCAACCACACTGGTTTTTTTGTGGCCTTGGCAAAAGGATACTATAAAGAAGTTGGCCTGGATGTTCAGATTATTGGCCCGGATCAGGATGATTTTCAAGTTGCTCCGGCCAAACGCGTGGCGCAGGGCAAGGCCGAGCTGGCCATTACACCTTCCGAAAGCATTATCAGTTATCGTACGAAGGGTATCGAATTGATGGCCGTAGCCGCTGTTCTTGCCCGCGACATCAGCGCTATTGTAACATTAAAAGAGAGTGGTATCAGCCGTCCGCGGGAACTGGACGGAAAAACGTATGCGTCGTACGGTGCTCGTTTCGAGGAAGATATTGTACGGTTGCTGATTCAAAACGACGGCGGGGAGGGTAAGGTTGTCGCGCATAAGACCGGTTGGGGAAATATCTGGCAGGCTCTGCTAACGGGTGAAGTCGATGCTGCCTGGATATGGCTTACGTGGGAAGGAGTGAAAGCGGAGGTAGAAGGCGTCGAGCTAAATCAGTTTCTGCTGGACGAATACCAAATTCCATACGGCTACAATCCGGTACTGACGGGCCATTGCGACTGGATTCGGGAAAACGAAAATGCCCTACGGCGATTTCTGAAAGCGACGGCCGCCGGTTACCAATATGCTGCTCGTAAACCAGATGCCGCAGCCCACCTGCTGGTGAAAGCGGCAAAAGATCCCTTGCTCACGGATAATTATTTCTTAGCACAAAGCCAGCAAATGGCTTGTAGTTACTATCTGGATGCCGACGGCCGTTGGGGCTTCATGCACCGTAACGTATGGAATTCATTCACCAATTGGATGATTCGAAACGAATTATTGACAGATCAGCACAAAGAACTGATCCAGCACCTGGATTCGGCGAAGCTGTTCACAAACGAATATCTGCTGGAATCGACGGTCCCCGTACAGCCAACGGTAATTTTCTAAGCCGCTAAAGTTCGTTAGCCGTAAGATTTTCTTGTTACAGGGGCCTAGCCACCGATGGTTGCCATCGATTCGCTGACGGTATCGCGTTTTTGTTCGGCGTCGAAGCCATTGGCGGGGCGGTGAGCAAAGGCCTTCAGGAAAGCGGCTGTCAACTCATCGTCTGTAGCCCCGGCACGTAACAACGCCCGAACGTCCAGTACACCGTCGTCGTACAAACAAGTTTTCAGGGTACCCTGCGCCGTGAGCCGGATTCGGTTGCAGGTACCACAAAACGTCCGACTAAAGGCCGCAATGACACCAAAGGTACCTTGGTAGCCAGGAATCTGGTAGTTCGCTGACGTTGAAAAGGCCGGGTCCTGGATTTTTTCCAGGTCAGGAAAATGCGTCCGTAGCTCATCGATAATACGCCGGTGTGTCCAGTGCAGGACGGGATAGTGGCTGCCTTCACCGTTGAACGGCATTTCTTCAATAAACCGAACGTCGACGGGCCTGTCGCGGGCCAGCTCCGTGAGCGGAATCAGGTCTTGCGTGTTTTGTCCGTCCATCACTACCGCGTTAATCTTGGTCTGAATGCCAGCCGCCAATAGTTTGTCGAGCGTATCGAGCACGGCGGGTAATTCATCGCGCCGGGTAATTTTATGAAAGCGTTCCCGGTCCAGCGTATCCAAGCTAAGGTTGACGGCTTTGACACCCAGCGCGGCCAGGTCGGCTACGTGCGGAGCTGTCAACACCCCGTTGGTTGTCATCGAAATGTCTGATAATCCATCGACAGCCGCTAGACGGTGCATAAAATCCATCAGACCCGCCCGAACGAAGGGCTCACCGCCCGTAATCCGAACTTTCGAAACGCCCAGCCGAGCCAGTACCTGTACGACCCGCTCCATCTCTTCGTAAGTCAGTAACTGCATCTTGGGCAAGTACTTTATCCCTTCTTCGGGCATGCAATAAAAGCACCGTAAGTTGCAGCGATCCGTTACGGCCAGCCGTAAGTAGGTGATGGGGCGATTGTGATTGTCAAAAATCATAGGCTGCTGGATTAACACAAAACTAAGGGTTTTGATTGCAGTGTAGCAGTAACGATTACGCTCAGGGCAGGCCGTTGCGTAAGTTCCTTTAAAAGAAAAACGGAATGGGGTCGTTGGAGAAGAAAGGCGCAGACGTGGTTACGCGTTCGATAGGTTTCCTGACGATCGAACTGCCCAACCCGAATGCCGGCAGAAATAATGGCTAATTTTGCCCACGATTGACCCACTGGATACTTCTTTTTCATGAAAAAACTTATAGCGGCATTGGGGCTGCTGATACTGGGGGCTACTTACCAGAGCCAGGGGCAGGGGATGATGGACGGCTTCATGAGAGGCCAGCGTAAAGCCAGTCTGGCGGTTACCGCGTCTCAGGAAACATTTGACTCATACTACGTAAACACGACCGAAACTCGGGACCCTAACCTAGGTACCGTCACCACCCAGGCGGTAAACGCATACGGAGTTTATGGCCTGGACTACGACCTGGATTTTATTGTATCGGCCTCGTACGCACGCGCTGATGCTAGTGCGGGTTACGTACCCAAACAGGAAGGCTTCCAGGACATTTACGGCGCGCTACGCTGGGAAGCATTCGATTTCAACTTCGGCAAAAAAGCCCGGTTGGCCTGGCTGTTCGCCCTGGGTTACCAGATGCCGCTCCAAAATTACGTATCCGACGCGATGGTATCGCTGGGGCGCGGTTCCCGGAATATCGACGGACGTACCATGCTGCACTTTAAGGGGAGCTGGTTTTTTATCACGGCTCAATACGGATACATCCGCCGGGGGCAGGTAACGCTGGACCGGGTTATCAACTATTATGATCCGGCGCAGGTAAATCCCAATGCCGGGTCGAAAGTTAACGTGCCCGACGTAACCGAAGCTATTTTGCGGGCAGGGATTACGACGAAACACCTGTACCTCGATGGCTGGGTGCAACGGCAGAAACCGTACTCGGCCGGAACCGACATCGCACCAGGTATACCATTCCCAACCAACGCCGTTGGGTTCACGCGGGCAGGGGCTACGCTCTACCTGCCGATCGTAAAGAAGTTTGGGCTGACGGGGACGTACAGCACAACGCTTGATGGCCGAAATACGGGAAAAACAACCCGGCTCAGTGGGGGACTTATTATTGGAATTTAAGCGGAGATGCAGCCGGAACACATGAAAACTTATAAACGCATTGTTTTTGCCTGTAGCCTTTTGCTTGGCTTAGCAGCTTGTAAAGAACCCGCCATCAACGAAGGGATTTTGCCTATCTATGAACCTTCTTCCGTAGATGCGGGGGGCGGCAACTGGCAAACCATTGTGCTGACATCGGGGGCGGAGGTCAGTGTACCAGCCCCATTGCCGGTTACGTCTACATCCTACCAGAACGAACTGGCCGAACTCAAAAACAAGCTGTACAGCATTGATCCCGCACAAAGCACGTCCGTCAATTATTGGGCGACGGGGGGCGTTATCCGCTGGAATCAGATTGCGCGATTACTGGTGTCGAAATATAATCTCTCGCCGACCTACAACAGTCCTACGAGTCAGTTCTCAGACCCACAGGCGGCCCGGTTATTTGCCCTGCTCAGCGTCGCGCAATACGATGCACTGGTGGTGGCCTGGCGCGCAAAATATCAGTACAATCGCCCGTCGATACTGCGGCAGGACGTTACTCCGCGCGTTCCTATCGCCGACGTACCGTCGTACCCGTCCGAGGATGCGGCTATTGCCGAAGTATCTAGCCGCGTGCTGGCTTACTTCTTTCCGGCCGAGGCTACGTGGTTACAAAGTCAGGCCGCTGATCATAAACAAAGCCGCATCTGGGCCGGAGCTAACGTAGCAAGTGATGTTAAAGCGGGCGAAGAACTAGCTGTACCCGTGGCGACCAAGGTACTGACCCGCGTACAGAACGACCGTTTTGGTCAGGCGTCGGACCCCAGCAACACCTGGCAAGCGAAACGAACGTCCGCGGCTTACGATCAGAAATGGACTAGCCTGGCGCTGCCGGCCGAAGCACCATTGCTGCCGCTGGCTGGTAACGTAACGACCTGGTACAACGCCACCAGTACGCAGTCGACTCCCGGAGCGCCACCCGCCACGACGTCGGCTCCGTTTCAACAGGCGCTGGCTGAAGTACGGACCATCTCGGATGCCCGTACCCGTGATCAATACCGAATTGCAACGGCCTGGGTGGACGGTTCAGGAACGTACACCGCCATCGGTCACTGGAACCGGATCGCCGAAGAAGAAATTAGTAACGGACGGCAGAACGAACTACGGGCGGCCCGGTCCTATGCGTTGCTCAACCGGACCTTGCAGGACGTCACTACGGCCTGCTGGGGGCAGAAGTACCAGTATTTTGTGCCTCGTCCGTCGCAGATCGACGCTACCATTAAAACGGTTTCCCCTATTCCAAACTACCCGGCTTATCCGTCGGTGCGGTCGGCTTATGCGTCGGCTGCTACGTCGATTCTGTTGTACCTGTTTCCTTCGGAAAACATCGTCTTGAACCGGCAGGCAGGAGAAGCAACCCTGGCTCCTCTGTACGCTGGTACGCAATATCGGTTCAGTGTTGAAGCTGGTACGCAGTGGGGCAATGCTATTAGTACCCAGTCCATCTCGCGGGCAAAGTTAGACGGAGCGAACTAGAAACGTTACGGCTGACGGTTACGTTGATCCTGCTGGAGTGCTTCCAGGGCCGTTACCAGGTAAACCAGGGGGGCATTCCAGTTGATGGCAATTTCGTTGGAAGCATATGAGCAGTCGGCGTCGAGATATACTTCGTCGGCCAGGGTCGTTGTGTAACCCGCACATTTGTCTTGGCTGGCGGCTCTCGCGTTAGTCCCCCCTGATAGAAAGCCCGGTATTGGAGGAACAATGCCATCCGCAACAGAGGGACGGTGGTGCGGGTGCATGGGCGTTTTGCTGCCGAAACCAGTAACGAATGAATACCCAACGGCATTACGACCCAGCAGATAGTCCAGATTTCCCAGTGCGTGGTACAGGTACTGGTCTCGAACTGGCGAATCAGTGTAGCGGTAGGCCATGAGGAGCGCAATTCCCTGATTGGCGGCTACGGAACTGCTTCCCCAGATAAAATCCTTCGCTGATTTTCCCATTACTGTTGCAAACGCCTGGTTAGCTACGCCATCAATCAACGAGTCGGCAAGGGTACGTAGGTGGTGCTTAACCCGCGGCAGGTCTCTTTTCCCCAGATCCGTTAACGTATTGCCAAAGCGGGCCAGTGTATAGTAAGCCATCGTGCGCACCTGTGGCCAGCCGGGCAGGGGCGTGGCTTGATCGGGAAACAAATTAACCGCCCGGTAGTAGGCATCGTCTTTAGTCGTTACGTACAATTCGGCGGCCGCCCAGATCCATTCATCGCTGGCGTCCCGGTCCTCGTAGGTGCCCGTGCTGATATCGGGGTCAAACTGCTGATTGATTGCCTGCTGGCTGTAAGCCATCGTCGGATTTTTTACGGACCAGTTCCAGGCCCGGACGGCGGCTGCGGTGCAGGAATCGGACAGTCCCGGTAATTGCTTGTTGTAGGCGCGTAACAGACGACCCGCCTGCGCCATGACGGCCGCAAAATCGACGGTTGCAGTAATGCTTTTCTGCACAACGTAACGGGGTTTAGTTGCCTTGTCGGGCATGATGACCATACCATCAAAACCGGGATTCGTCAGCTTGTGGTAGACTCCGCCGTCGCTTGGGTCCTGCATGGTCTGCATCCACCGCAAATTCCAAAGGATTTCGTCCAGTATATCCGGGAGAGCGTTGGTGCTTTCCGGAATATTGGTCGAGAGTGATTTGGTATACGCCGGAAAATCTTCACACAGCGACAACAGCGTTCCCATCGTGATTCCCGAGTTCACGATGTACTTGTTATAATCCCCGGCATCATACCAGCCTCTGGAAGAAGAAATCGTCGTTCCCGCCGTCCGTCCTGTTGACGCGGCTGACGGATGGATCAAAACACTGGTATCCGGATGGCCCGCCGATCGAGCCCACTGTCCAGCGTACCGGGCAGGCAAATCCGTTGCGGCTCGCTGGTAATAGAAACTTTTAAGGCTACCAATGGCGAGTGTCCGGTGGACGTTAGGGCTAATTGAAAACGGATAGGAAACTCCCAGGCCCGGAACGAGGAGTGTGTATTGTCCAGCTTTCGTATAGGTGGAGAAATCAGCTAGTCGGGTTTTCTTGCCGGAAATAGCGTTTGTTCGGGCGGACCCAAGTTGTCCGGTGAAGACCACCTTTTTCGTGCTGAAATTAAGGATTTGGAAGGTGGCAAGCCGTCGTAGCGTATCGGCACCAGTCGTCACTATGGCAACCTTGGCTGCTTTGGGATAAAAGCCAAGCTGGTTCAGACGGATGGCCGAAGTAACCGGCTGGGCCGTAGTGGAGATAAGCAATGCCAGCAGCAGATAAAGAAGCAGGATAGGGGACTGAACGTTCATGGATAAGCGCACAAAGGTGAAGGTAGCCGTGTAAGTATGAAGGAAGCTGCGATTTACTCACAAAAACCTACCGTGGTGGATAAAGTCAGTGAAACGGGCCTTTTTTGTAACATTGCTCACTGGTTGAGCCTTATACAGTATAGACCTAATGACTTAACGATACATGAGCGGAACTCCAACGTCTCTCAATCTACCGCAGGTCGGCCAGACCCGCGTTGTTATCCAACATGTCGCCCCTGAGCTAAATGAGGGGCGTTTTCCTATCAAAGCCGTACCTGGCGACGTAATTGCCGTTGAAGCCGATGTTTTTGCTGATGGGCATGACTACCTGGCGGTTCGGTTATTGTATAAGCATAGTACTGATGAAGCCTGGACCGAGGTAAGTATGGCGCTGATCAACAACGACCGCTGGGGAGCTTCATTCGTTGTTGACAAACAGGGGCGTTACGTCTACACGATCGAGGCCTGGATTGATCATCCGGCTTCCTGGCAGCACGAAATCCACTTAAAAGTTGCCGATGGACAGCGGATTACCAGTGAGTTGCTGGCCGGAGCGCAATATATCGATGGGATGCTGGCGCGTGCGGGGGGCGGAGAGCAGCCCAAAGCAAAAGGCAAAAAAGCGAAAGCAGCTTCCATCGAAACGCTGTCCGACAATCCCGACATTCAGGCATTACGTGCCATGGCAACACTGTTTCGGGAGGGCTCGGCTTCGGTGGAGGATGATCGGTATAACGAGGCTGTTTCTGTTGCGGAGAGCGACCAGTTTACGTTCTATGCCAACCACTATCCCGAACGACAATACCCTACGCGGTACGTGCATGAATTAGGGGTAGAGGTCGACCGGGCAAGGGCGGGATTCAGTACGTGGTACTGCCTGTTCCCCCGCTCGGCGGCCCAGGAAGAAGGACGCCACGGTACGTTCAGAGACGTTGAAGCGCTGCTGCCGCGAATTTCAAATATGGGATTCGACGTATTATACCTGCCGCCCATTCACCCCATCGGTACGGCGCACCGCAAAGGCAAAAACAACTCGGTTGTTTGCCAGCCTGGTGAGCCCGGTGTTCCGTATGGTATTGGCTCACCCGAGGGGGGACACGATGCCATTCATCCCGAACTGGGTACGGTCGAAGATTTCAAACATCTGATTGCCATTGCCAAAAATTACGAAATGGAAGTGGCGATGGACCTGGCTATTCAGTGTTCACCCGATCACCCCTGGGCGAAAGAGCATCCTGAATGGTTCAAGAAGCGGCCAGATGGCACAATCCAGTACGCCGAAAATCCGCCCAAAAAATATCAGGACATCTATCCTGTTTACTTCGAAACCGAAGACTGGCAGAACCTCTGGGCCGAACTCCGCCGGTTACTGCTGGTGTGGGCGTCGTGGGGTGTTCGCATCGTTCGGGTGGATAATCCGCACACGAAACCGTTTGCGTTCTGGGAATGGGTTATTGCCGAGGTGAAAAAGGAGTTTCCGGACATGATTTTCCTGTCTGAAGCCTTTACCAAGCCGAAAGTGATGCAGCAACTGGCGAAGAGCGGTTTTGCGCATTCGTATACTTACTACACCTGGCGGAATTCGAAAGCCGAATTGCAGGAGTACATGACCGAACTGACGCAGGCGAACGGCCAGCCCGATGCCATGCGTTACTATTTTCGGCCGAACTTCTGGCCGACAACGCACGACATCAATCCGGGCGTGTTGCAGTCGGGCCACGAGCCACAGTTCCTGATTCGGTATTTCCTGGCGGCTACGCTGTCGAGTAATTACGGAATCTACGGGCCATCGTTCGAATTACTGGAGCATATCCAATTCCCGAACAAGGAAGAGTATCTAAACTCGGAGAAGTACGAAATTCGTCATTGGGATTGGCAGAAAACCAATAAGCTGACGCACCTGATCACGATCACGAACCGGATTCGAAAAGAGAACGCAGCGCTGCAGACAACCAATAACATTACGTTCTGTACGGTTCACGACGACGCCATCATGGCCTATCTGAAAGTATCAGGCGATAACAAGTTATTAATCATCGTCAATACCGATGCTTATAACCGACGGGCTGCGTCGGTGCAGGTACCGATCTGGCAACTGGGTATTGGTCACGAGCAACCTTATCAGGTACATGATTTGCTGACGGGAGCGTATTACACCTGGAAGGGAGAATGGAATTACGTCGAACTCGATCCCTACGTCCTGCCGATGCACCTGTTCCGCATCGAGATCTAGGTTAAGAGGTAAACAACTTTGGTAAAAATGTAAAAGCCCCTCTCCTGTTTTTAGGAGAGGGGCTTTTATTATCGGCCGTTGCCGTAAGGTCGTCTTTTTATTTTGCCCGAATAGCAATAACCGGGTCGAGTCGGGACGCAGAGTAAGCCGGGATAATACCTGATAGAATCCCGATGATGCTGGATACGCCCAAACCAAGAATAACATTACCCGCTGAGAGTTGCAGGTTGAGGCTTCCTAACGGCACAAACGTTAACAGAAGTACCAGCGTGATTCCGCCCAAACCGCCAACCAGACTTAGTAGCATCGACTCGAATAGGAATTGAAATAAAATGAAGTAACTCTTGGCGCCCAGCGATTTTTGAATGCCGATTATGTTTGTGCGCTCCCTGACACTCACGAACATAATGTTAGCAATGCCAAAGCCTCCGATTAGAATCGAGAAGCCACCGATGATCCAGCCCGCTACCGTAAGAACTACGAAAATCTGCCCGATGGCCTGCGTTACGGCTTCGGGTCGGTTGATGGCGAAGTTATCATCCTGCAAGGGGCGTATCCCGCGTCGGGTACGCATCAGACCCCGTACTTCGCTCTCCAGTTCAACGAGGCCCAGGTCGCTGTCGTACCCTTTGACGATGATGTCAATACTGGGATTGGTCGACTGGAACATTTTGGCGTAGGCCTCGTACGGGATTAGGCACTTAATGTCGGGATTGCCACCGAAATTAAATAAGCCCTCACCTTTCTTCTCCTGCGCGCCGATGACGATAAAGTTGAGACCGCTGATCTTTATCGTTTTTCCCACTGGGTTCTCACCTGGAAATAGGTTATCGGACACCTCGGAGCCGATTATGGCCACGTTACGCCCCATGTTGACTTCCTGCTGCGTGAAGTAACGACCGCGGAGAATAGGCACGGTGGTTATTTTATCGTAGTCGAACGTAGCGCCCATGATGCGGGCCGACATGCTGTTGTTGCCATGTTTGACCGTAACGTTGGTCTTGAACGCCTGGGCGACAACAGCTTCGGCGTTTTCGAGTCGCTCGGTCAGAAACCGGTACTCGTTATAGTTGGTGACGGGGCGCTGAAAGTATTTCCACCACTGATACTGACCCGTCCCGAACGACCAGGGCCATTTCTGCACGTAGATGACGTTACTACCCAGAAAGTTCAGGCTGTTTTTGATGTTACGCTCCAGCGAATCGACCAGCGTAAAGACGGCGATAATGGCAAAAATCCCGACCGTAACACCCAATAGTGACAAGGTAGTCCGCAGTAGATTGGAGCGCAGGGCCTGCCAGGCAAAGCGAAAACTTTCCAGAACCTGACGAAGGAAACGCATGGGAATCAAACGAGATGATGAACGGAAGCGGCTACGAACCGCATTTTAACAAATCTACTGCCTATTAGGCAACTCCTCAAATCATTTGGGCCAATTGGAGCAGACCGCCGGTCGTTCGGTCAAATTTTGTAGTTTAGTGGTCACTGAGAATAACCCGAATTCATGAAACACCTATTCCGTACGGCGCCCCTGCTGGCAATAACGTTGCTGGCCGGCTGTAAAACTCAATCGACTACCAGCAAGAACGAGAGCCGCGTTCGTGAGAGTCAGGGCGTCTACCAGTACCGCGACGAAGACCCGACCAACCGTCCGTTTTTTTCGGACAGGGTAGGGGTCATTGGCCGAAATGGGATGGCGGCCTCCGCGCACCCGGAAGCGTCGCAGGTGGGACTCGCCATCTTGAAAGCCGGTGGCAATGCGGTCGATGCGGCCGTAGCGGTGCAATTCGCACTGGCGGTTGTTTATCCGAACGCGGGTAACATTGGGGGCGGGGGATTTATGGTGTACCGCGATCAGGCGGGACAGTCCTACACGCTCGATTATCGCGAAAAAGCACCCGGAAAGTCGACCAAAGATATGTACCTGGACTCGCTGGGCAACGTCCGGGCAGGTCTGAGCACCAGCGGTCACCTGGCCAGTGGCGTACCGGGTTCGGTCGACGGCATGGCCGAAGCGCACAAACGGTTTGGTAAACTCTCCTGGGCGCAGGTGTTGCAGCCCGCTGTTGATCTGGCGCAGAACGGATTCCCGCTGACGGAGCGTGATGCCTTTGGCTTGAATCGGATCAAAACGGATTTGGCGCAGATTAATCCCGGAAAAACGTACTTCTTGAAAGCGACGGTCCCTACTGACACAACGACCTGGCACAAAGGCGATATTATGGTGCAGTCGGACCTGGCCAAAACGCTGCAACGTATTCAGGCGCAGGGCCGGGCCGGTTTCTACGAAGGTGAAACCGCACGATTGCTGGTCGACGAAATGAAGCGGGGTAACGGTATTATCTCCGAAGAAGATCTGAAAAATTACCACGCCGTCTGGCGGGAACCTCTCAAAGCCAGCTATAAAGAATACAATGTTATTACCATGCCGCCGACCTCCAGCGGGGGCGTTGCGCTGTTGCAATTGATGCGGCTGACGGAGCAATATCCGCTACGACGCTGGGGTTGGAACAGGGATTCGACCGTGCAGGTGATGATCGAGGCCGAACGACGCGTTTATGCCGACCGGGCTAAGTTTCTGGGTGATCCGGATTTTGTGAAAGTCCCCGTTGCGCAGCTCATCAGTCCCAGCTATCTGAAGACGCGCTGGACGGACTTCTCCTTCGCCAAAGCCACTGACAGCCGGAACGTAAAAGGTGGCATGGTTCCTGGTTACGAGAGTCTGGAGACAACCCATTTTTCGGTGGTTGATGGGGCTGGTAACGCAGTTAGTATTACGACAACACTTAACGGCGGGTATGGTAGCCGGGTTGTTGTGGGGGGCGCGGGCTTCTTCATGAACAATGAAATGGACGATTTTAGCGTAAAGCCGGGCGTGCCCAACATGTTTGGCTTGATTGGGAATCAGGCGAATGCTATTGCTCCTAACAAACGAATGCTCTCGTCGATGACGCCGACGATCCTGGAAAAAGACGGTAAATTATTCATGGTCGTAGGAACACCGGGGGGCTCCACCATTATTACGTCGGTGTACCAAACCATCCTGAACGTAATCGAACATGGCATGACCATGCAGCAGGCGGTCAACGCGCTGAAATTCCACCACCAGTGGCTACCCGACAAGACGACCTTTGAAAATGGGGCCTTTTCGGAGCCGACTATTCAGGCGTTGCAGGGACGTGGCTATATCCTCGAAAAACTAACGAATACCTTAGGTCGTATGGACTGTGTGCTGGTGCGTCCCGACGGTTCTCTGGAAGGGGCATCCGACCCGAGAGCTGACAATACCGCGAGAGGATATTGAGCAAACGCCATCGGCCCGGATCGTCCGGGCCGATGGCGTTTGTCAGGGTGGTAAGAGTACGCTAAACCTACTCCATTACTGGCGAAGAATTAAAAATACTCAGTGGGATGCTTACCAAAGCGTTGCTGGTAGGTCTGAGCAAAATGACTGACCTGCCGAAAGCCAACCCGGTGAGCAACCTGTTTAATGGTCGAGACCTGACGTGTTTCCAATAGATAACGAGCTTGCCTAAACCGCGCTTCGGTCAGGTACTGAGTAGGCGTTAGGCCCGTCAGGCGTTTGATTGTTCTATAGAATGTCCGGCGGCTCATGGCTAGCGAATCCGCCAGCTCATCAGCCGTCAGATTGTAGTTGTCCAGACTACTTATCGTCAGCTCCTCCAGTCGTTGGAGTAAACGGGCATCCTCGTCCGAAACGGGGGGCACTGGCTCCCCCGTCGGCTCGTTTTCTACCGGGCTAACGGAGGCCGCCAGCATTGCTGATCGTTCACGCTGATTACGTAATAAAGCACTGATCCGGGCTGTCAATTCGTCTTCGTCGAAAGGCTTCAGCAGATAGTCATCAACGCCAATGCGCAAAGCCTGTAGTTTATCCGCCAGCTCAGCTCGGGCTGTAAGCATGATCACCGGAATCCGACGGTATGACTCATGCGCTTTCAGCGTTTTCAGCAACTGAAAACCGTCCATGACCGGCATCATGATGTCTGAAATGATGAGCGAAGGCGGCTGGGGCATACTGTCTAGTAAGTCGAGTGCTAATTGACCATTGCCAGCTGTTTGCACGATAAGGAACGGTGACAAAATTGTGGTCATATACTCCCGCAGATCAAGATTATCCTCAACCACCAACACGCTGTCCTTGTGTTCTTCGGGTACTGACTGCCTGATTTTTGGGAAAGAACCAATAACGTCGGTAATGGCCGTGGGTGCTGCTTCCGACACGCTGGCAGCGGCCGCTTCGTTTGACAGAATATGTTCTGGGGCTGGAATAATCAGCGTAAACGTGCTGCCTTTCCCCCACTTACTATCGGCCCAGATATGGCCTTGCATCAAACGAACGATTTCCTGACAGAGCGCCAGACCAATGCCCGAACCGCCTTCAATGGAGGCATCTAGCTGTTTGGTCTGAAAAAACCGGTCAAAAACATGCGGTAAATCATCGGGTAATATTCCCCGTCCCGTATCCGATACCGCTACGCGTACTTGGGATTGCTCATAATGCACCGTAACAAGCACCGAGCCGCCGGTAGGTGTAAACTTGAGTGCGTTTGCCAGTAAATTTATGAGCACCTGCCGAAATTTACGCTCATCGAGTTCGATGACAGGGTTGCCATCAATCGGCATGTCGCTGGTCAATTTGATGCCTTCCTGCTGTGCCTGCGAGTCGAAGCTGGCAATTGTGCTATTAATCAGTGATTTCAACTGCACAGGATGCGGATTTACGTCCATTTTTCCCGCATCCAGCTTAGTGAAATCGAGTAGTTGATTGACCAGGCTCAGCAAGTGGCGAGTGTTCCGTTCCGCTGTTCGCACGAGCTGTTCGTCCCGGTTTGTTAGTTGCTGATTTTTCAGGACGCTGTCCAAAGGTCCCAGCATCAGCGACAAAGGGGTCCGCAGCTCGTGGGATACGTTGGCAAAGAACCTGGTTTTTGCCTGGTCGAGATGTTGTAGTTCGTTGGCCTGCCGCTCTCGCAAAATAAGTTCATGCCGTTTGCGATCCTGACGCGTCCGGAATCGAATAAAACCGACCAGCGCCGACATAGCCAGAAGGGTATAGAACCCATACGCCCATTTGCTGGCCCAGAGTGGCGGCTCTATGACAATCGCTAACCGTTTTGTGTGCGAACTCCATTCCCCGGCTCCGTTGGCAGCGTTGACTTGTAGCGTATAATGACCGGGCGGCAATTTTGTGTACGTAGCCGTTGACGGACTACCCATAGTCCAATTATTATCATAGCCTAGTAATTGATACCGGTAGGTAACCCGGTCGGGCTGGTGCGTATTCAAGGCGGCAAACTCGAACGTCAAATAGTTCTGATCGTATGGCAAGACAAGCGTAGATAGCTTGTTGACGGGAGCTGCCAATGGAGAGCGAATGCTGTACTGGTCGACGAGCTTATTGTTGATTCGTAAATCAGTCAGCGCGATTGTTGGTTGCGATTGGTCAGCTTTGATTAGTGCTGGGTCAAACAGCACCCAGCCGTTTAGGCCACCAAAGGCCAGTCGGCCATCTGGCAGCCGCAGGTGATGAAACCGGTTAAATTCATCACCGAGTAACCCATCCGACGTTTTTAGGTTTAAGATCGAATGTCGGATGGGATGAAATCGGCATAAGCCTTTATTGGTAGCGAGCCACAAATAGCCCTGCCGGTCAGCTAGTACCGAGTAAATCGTATTGTTGGGTAATCCCTGAGCAGTAGTAAATCGTTGGTAACGCCCGGTTTTTTTGTCGAAACGGATTAGCCCCTGATAACTACCAATCCAGAGAATATTTGGTCTTGTTGGATCAGGCTCAAGATCGATCAATGACTGACGAGGCTGGTTATCGGCGGCTGAACCAAAGTTAAAGGACTGCACGCGTCGATCTGAAATGCCTACTCGTACGAGTCCATTGCTTATTGTACTTATCCACAGTGCTGTTGAGTCAGCCAGCAGATCATGCGTGAGCGTAGGGGGCAGGGCACTCATCCGACGGCCTTGCAGGGAACGCCATTGGCTTGTTTGGCTATCATACCAAAACGGCTGTCCTGCCTGCGTAACAATCCACAAGCGACCATCAGGGGCTATCGACAAGCCACGCTGTCCGCCTTCCAAAGAAATCTTTACCCGATCAGGAATTGGTGGGAGCAGCGTAAAACGACGAGTAGGAAAATCATAGTATCCAACCTCATCACCCAAACCAATCCACAAATGGCCCTGGCGGTCAAAATCAGAGCGGACCATGTACGAGCTATACATACGAGGTAGCTCTTTGTCAAATGGCCAATGCAGTTCCTTCACCAGCGACAGGTTCATTTCCTGCTGAAAAACGTCCTGACAGAAAATGGTCTGGTAGGCGTACGAGTGTAGGGGAGCGGCTGCCAGATTGATTCGAAGCAGACCCAGCGTATTCCCGCCCATCCATAACACCCCAACCCGGTCGAAGTGCATACCGGTACACCAGACACCCGTCAACAACGTTCCGTTACCGGTCTCGTAGCGCCATGTCGGTATAGCTTGCCCCTGGTCGGTTAATTGGTACACCGTTCCATTAGCTTCTACGTAGTCTTGGCCGGATGGACTGTGAGCCATAAACTGCAGGTCTGATCGCCCGGCGACGGGCGATTGAATCGAGCGGATGGTTCGACGGTCCGGGTTAAAAAAGAACAAATGCGTGCGATCGCCAAAAAGCACTTCGCCGTTGGTACGCAGCAGTGTACTTATTTTTCCGACTGGTAGACCATCGTACCCTTTAGGGGTTTCGTACGGGCTCGGCAACAGAACAGTTTCAAATCGGTTCGTGCTTACGTTCAGCCGGCTAACTCCCTGTTGAGTGATGAACCAGAGTCGCTCTCGCCGATCTAACGTAATCGCCATAACGGTATCCGATGAAAGGTTATGGGTAGCCCGGCGAAATCGAAGGAGCCGTTGCCGATTAAAATCACAACAGAATACACCTTCGTTTTTCAGAGCGCCCCATAAATTACCCTGTTGATCGACCTGGAGTACCCCTCCCAGGGAAAAAGGAAGTTTGAGAATAGCTGCAAAGGCGGGTTGACGGGTCAGGTGCCAGCAGTGGCCCGTCTGCGGGTTGAGCCGGTCGATATCGCCGGTTTCGTATTGAACCCAGATTTCGTTACGTCGCCCCTTCCACAACTTGGCAACCACATTATCAATGGGGGATGTAGGATCATCGGGCCGATGTTGGAAGGCAACAAACTGATGGCCATCATAGCGCGCCAGCCCATCACGGGTACCAACCCAGATGAAACCGTCATCGTCGGAAACAATGTCGGAAACAAAGGCCTGGGGTAAGCCCTGGTCCACGCCAAGGAGTTGCGTGGGAGCCCAGCTTTCCGCTTGTTTCGTTGACTGCCCGCTGAGGTTAACTGATCGAACTAAACCAATTACCAGGAGAAGCCAGAAGCAGGGATAGAAAATATAGCAGCGCATACTGAAACGTGAAGCTATGTTGTCGGTCTACAAGCAACATACAGTCAATGAACGTATAAAAAGCGAAGAAAACATAGAGCTGAAATTCGAAAGTAGACGCTTTTCTCTAAACGGTACATCAAGTATGAGCCAATGGGCTGAGCATGAAAGGGTAACGCAATGAGTACTCAGGCTAATGGGGGAGGTTGGCTCCTTTGCAAAGCTACTCTCGCTAGGGTAGGCAGGTGGTTTCAGCTCTTAAACCATCTATTTGGCACGCTGGTGATGCTTTTTGGCACGTTGGTGACGCTTTTTAGCTGTCTATTTCAGTCCTAAACGGGTGTGTCAGTTAACGTACTACCAGCTTCGTTTTACCGTCGAGTCAGATTAATAATGCCTATTAGCTTGGTGAAAAGTAAAAACTAGATAACGGCTAAGACCTCGGTTCTACCACATCATCTTTTATCCTACTACGCCTATTATGAAAGGGTACCTTTTACTCATCCACAGTCTCGTCCTGTTACTATTACTGGTGGCTCGACCAACGGTGGCCCAGCAACGGAAAATTGATAGTTTGAAGAATGTTCTGGCGCTCCGGTTACCAGATACCATTCGAGCCCAGACGTATTATGACATCGCGAACATTTTTTACAAGCAGAACCAGTCCGACTCGGCCGTCAATTACCTAAAGGCAATGCGGCCGATTTGTCTCCGGGTAAACTATCGACTCGGGCTAGGCGACTATAACCGACTCACGGGGATCATTCAGATGCACCAGGGGCTATTTGAGGAGGCATTGATGTCTTTTCAAAGCGCAACAACGGAATACGCTAAAGTCAACGCGTTGAAATCCGTTGCCATGGTGTACAATAGCCTGGGATTACTTTACAAGATGATGGGGCAGACTCAGGGCGTTCAGGCGTATAGTCGACAGGCGCTTGTCTACACCCAGAAAGCAATTGCGCTCAATGAGCGCCTGAATGTTCCTAAGTCCCTGCGATTAAATTATATCAACATTGGTATCATCTATGAAGACCTGGGTGATAACCAACTGGCGCGGGACTATTTCTACAAAGCGCTGGCTCCCATTGGTCAAACAGAAGTAACGCCCGAAGATGCCCGCATACTCTACAATAATCTGGGTAAGAATTACAATGAGGAAGGCCAGCACCAAAAGGCCATTACTTATCTGGAAAAGGCACTTGCTATAAACCTGCCTCTTAAAAAGACCAGTAGTCTTATTCATAATTACAGGAATATGGCCACGGCCTATGATCGCTTAAAGCAGTCGGATAAAGCCATCGTATACGTAGAAAAAGCCCTGAAACTAAGCGGAGAAGTAAGAGATGCTTCACTAGTTAGTACAGTGTACTGCATCGCGGCTACCGTATACGCCCATGCCAGTCAGTACGACAAGGCTTATGCATCTTTAGTGCGTAACAAGCGAATAGAAGACTCGCTGGTAACTATTGCGAAGACACGTACCATCAGTCAGCTCCAGGGGCGATACGCTACCCAACAGGCAAACGCGCTCGCCACCATTAAAGCCAATCTGGAGCTAGCCAAAACGGAAGCAATCGCCCGGATGGAAGCTCAGAAAGCAAGGCAAATTGCCGCTATTCAGTCAGAAGAGAAACGTCGGGAGGCTCAAATTAAAGCTGCGGCTGATGTCGAAAAGGCAAGAGCCGTGGCCGAATTACGGACTAAGTACGATACACAAAAGAAGGTGCAGCAAATTGCCGAATTAGGCCAGCGTAACCAGGAGCGTTCCCAGCAAATCCAGTATATGACCGGTGGCCTGGGTTTGCTGTTCGTTCTGTTGAGTGCGCTGGTGGGACAGTACACCGTCATTCGGCGGACAAATCTTCGTTTGTCGGTACAAAACGGAATCATTACCGCTAACAGTCAGCAACTGATGAATCAGTCTGATCAGCTACGTACGCTAATGAAGGAGTTGCACCACCGCGTTAAAAATAATCTGGCGATCGTTTCGAGCCTGCTAAAGCTTCAACTCAATCGACTTGATGATGAAAAGGCGATTCAGGCCGTGCGGGTTGGCCAGCAACGGGTTGAAGCCATGTCGTTGATTCATCAGCGGCTTTACCAGACCGATCAACTCACAGCCGTCAACATGGCCGAATACCTCTCCGACCTCGCCGATAGCCTGATGCGGGCCTATGGCTATCAGCCCGATGAGTTCGATCTTCAACTCAACGTTGATCTCCCAGAACTGGACGTTGATGTGGCTATTCCGCTAGGACTGATTGTCAATGAGCTTGCTACCAATGCCTTTAAGTATGCCTACTGCGATAATCAGCGGCCATTGTTACGTATCAATCTATTGCAAAATAAAAACAGCACCGGCGGTGGTATGATGCTCGAAGTGCAGGACAACGGGCCTGGTATCGAAGCTCGCGACTGGCAGGGCGCTAACAAACCCAGGTCATTCGGTAAACGGTTGATCATATCGCTCAGCGAACAATTGGACGGGCGGGGCGAATGGCTCAAACAGAATGGTACACTCTTTCGCCTGTCCTTTCCAGCTAGTCGTCTGACTACTGCATCGTAGACATAATCACTTTCTTCTTTACAACGCACATGAATCCTGTAGAACGAATTCAAATATTGATCGTTGAAGACGAACCCATCTTAGCGATGGACCTTTCCGATACCCTAGAGGCCGAGGGGTACTGCGTGGTCGGCGTCGCTAACAATGGCCCTAAGGCACTTCAGCTGTTTAACAGTCAGTCGGTTGATCTTATTCTGTGTGATATTATGATCAAAGGCGAGTGGGATGGTATTGAAACCATTCGTCAGCTAACGGCTAAACGCGCTGTCCCCATTATTTACCTGACCGCACTAACCGATCGTGATACGCTGGAGCGAGCTAAACAAACGTACCCCGCTGCGTACCTGAACAAGCCCTGGCAATTAACGAGTCTGCGGACGGCTATTGAACTAGCTATCCATAATGCTACGTTACGGATACCGCCGATTGCTGCCGACCGCGATAGCAGTAATCGAGAAGCGCTGCTCCAGATTAATAATTACCTGTATATCCGGCAAAACTACCAGTTCGTCCGGATCGACATGAACGAGCTACTTTATCTGGAAGCCGACAACTCCTACACGAAGCTGGTAACCTCGGGCCGGAAGTATATAATCAGGTTGACCCTGAGTAATATCCTGGATCGGGTAAATCAGGCATGCCTGGTGCGCATTCATCGATCATACGCTGTCAATATCAACTATGTCGAGTCATTCAACGATGTAGAGGTAAGCGTCGGACCTCAGTTTATCCCCCTGAGTCGAAGCTGCAAAGACGATTTCATGCGTCAATTTCTACACCGCTGATCAACTCCCTCCCAAAACTCAACCATTCACTTACCACAGGTCGTCGTTCACCGCTTTTCTTCAGCACGATAGCGGAGAGTCAGATAATTTTGATTCATCAACTGAGCAAATCCTAACCCATTTTTTACGTACTCTCTGTCATCAAGTGGACGTTCTGTTATTCTTGTTTATAAGATACTCATATGATTAACTAGTAATTATCTAAGGAATTGAATAGCGTAAAAACACAGCGTTTGTATTCGATCCACTCAGTATCCAATGAGTGAATTGAACACCTTAAATCCGTAATGAAGCATGGAAAAACGTACACTTATTCCGCTCCTCTTACTCTCAGGTACTTCCGTTCTCGCCCAAAATAGTGTCACGATCAGTCAGACGGGTGGTTCAGGAAATTTGGCATCCGTTACCCAATCGGGCAACGGGAACAGCGTCAGCATCAGCCAGCAAGGTGGTGCCGTCGCCGATGGCAGTAAGCCCGGTAACCGGGTGAGTCTGCGGGTGCCGAAAGGCACCGAAACGACGATCAGCCAGCACAACCGTGGCGACGGACCGTTTGGCCCTAACACGGTCGAGATTTCGCAGGAGGGTCAAGCGACGGCGACGATCAGTCAGTCGTCTGAGACGGGCGAAAACTTTATTCACTCACTCCCGGCATCCTCATCTACCCAGCCGAAAAACCGGTCGTCTAATCGGAAAAATCGGCGGAAACAGTAACCTTCTTTACCATTTATTTTCTCTAACTCATGAAAAAAGTACTTCTTACCGGATCCGCTTTGCTGGCTTTTGCCGCAGCAGGCTTTGCCCAGACCAACACCACAACCACCAACCAGGTCGGCAATAGTCAGACGGTTTCCCAGACCCAAACGGGTAACTATCTGAAATCGACCATCAGCCAGGACAGGCAGGGTGGGTCGAACGTGGGCAACTACGCCATGACCAGCCAGACCAGTACCGGGTCGGCTGGTAACGAAGCCACCATCCAGCAGAACCTGAATGCGGTCTCGAACCGGGCCTCAGTCTCGCAGTCGGGTGGCACGGGTAACAAAGGAACCGTTCAGCAAAACAACGGCAGTGGTGGCGGTTCGCTGGCGGTGACGGGAGCCACTGCGGAAGCCGATGTAACAAAAGCGGGCGGTAACTGGGCCGACATCATGCAGAAAGGCAGCAACAATACCAACACGTACATTTACCAGAACAATACTTCATCCAGTAACTCGGCCAAAATCAATCAGTACGCTAGCAGCAGCCGCCAGACATCGGTTGACCAGTCGAACGAGTCGGCCCGCAACGTCGCTACGATTGACCAGGGAACGTCCAGCGCACCGGTTACGGCAAACCAGGCCACTGTTAGCCAGCAAGGTAAGAGTAATGACAACCAGGCGGCCATCATCCAGACCACAACGGGTAACGTCGCGTTCGTGAAGCAGGATGACGTGTCGAACAAGAACCAGACGACCATCAAGCAGATTCAGGGGTCTTACGAGAGTGCGTATGTGTATCAGGGAGCGAACGCGACGAGCAACATGGTCGACGTGACCCAGCGCGGTTTTGGGGATTTTGTGAACATTCATCAGGAGCGTAGCAGCACTGGCAACAAGGCCACGGTCAGTCAGCTAGCGGGTACGTCTGGTGGAACGGTGAACGTGAATCAAACGGATCAGGCAATTGACAATGTTGCGACGGTAACGCAGAGTGGTCTACAGAATACGGCGACTGTTAATCAGACGGATAACGCCCGCCGTGACCAGGCCACCATTGTACAGGGCGGTACTACCAACCAGGCAACGATCAACCAGAAGAATGCATTCGATAACAACGCGAGTATCGATCAGAAGGGGATTTCGAACAAGGCGACCATCACGGAGTTTTACGCGGATAACAACACAGCCACGATCACCCAGAACTTAGTGCGGACCAATGGGGGGGGTAACACAGCCGAAATCCTGCAGGGCGATGGTACATCGGCCAAATATAGCTTCGGCAATAAAGCAACGATCAACCAGGATTATAGCAATAATACGGCGAAGTTGAAACAGTATGGATATACGAATCAGGCGACGTTGACGCAGATGATCGGCGATAATAATGTGATCAAAGGACTTGGTGATAACCCGTATGCGCTCCAGCAGGGTAATAACAACGTTCTGACTGTGACGCAGAACTCGGGGATTCAGGGTGCGGCCGGTGGGTATGTTCCCAACGTTGCCAACGTCAGCCAGATCGGAAACGGCAACATGATCACCATCAGCCAGACCGGAACTAACTAGTAACTATCGGGTCTAAACAGGCCTTGGCCGGCAGGCAGTCTGCCGACCAAGGCTTACGTATCAGCTAATCTCATGCTCCTCCGCACCTTCTTTCTGTTACTGGTCACAGGCTCGGTGGGGTGGGCTCAGACCGACCCCGCCAGGTCGCCGGAGGTATTTTGGCAACTGACGAACAGCAGTGCTCCTGTCACAAACGCCCCGGCCAATGAGATCACACTCCAGCAGGCGGGGGCCGGCAATCAGGCTACCATAGCAGTCCTTGGCGCACAAAACCAAATCAGTCTGACGCAGATGGCCAGCGCGAACGTGGCTACGGTCCAACTGACGGGTCGGGCTAACCAGCTCCAACTCAACCAGGACGGTGGTGGTAATCGGTTCAGCTTGGGGCTCGACGGCAGCAACAACCAACTGCGCGTCAGTCAGAGCGGGGGCGATGTCGTGAGCCTACTGGGGTTGTCCGGCAGCAACGCCCGCCTTGACCTGATTCAACGGAACGGTAACAACACGATCATAGCCGATGGATTAACCGTTCCCGTTCCCTCGGCAGGTATGGGCGTGGCCAATCTCAAAGTCGAACAGTCGGGTGGGGCAACCGTACGCATCCAAAACGGGCCGGTGATTAGACCATAACAGACGACGTATGCGCTGGATTTTTTGCCTAGTTACGGGTTGGCTGCTGCTGTTTGGCTACGGATGTTACGCCCAGGACCCTGATCTGGAGGGTCGACTCGAAGAAGCTGTCATGGACGAAACGGTGGTGGAAGAGGAAGGAACGCAGACGCTAATGCTGGATCAGACACGCAGTAAGATCGGCCGGGATTTTTACGAAGCCTTTTTTAAACGCTACGCCGAACTGCCCAAAGCTCCCGGCCTGCCTGCGCCAACCGACTCAACCCAGCGTATCGAACCCAATCTCGAACTTGACCTAACGGCTTTCGTCGTCACGATTGACGAGTTACCGGCTTTCGGCGTTGGCACCACCGTCATCGTTGTGTCGCTTAACGAGCAGGTGCTTTGGCAGAATTACGTACAGGCCCGCCCCGACATTTTGGAGGCTTATGCGTTCGACGCTGCCGAGATGATCAACCAATACGTCGTGAATTATCAGGAGGTGCAACGCTCACTCGAAAACGACGACCAACGTGGCTCAGGTATTTTTTGAGTGCGTAGCTACCAATCATCAACAGTCAAACAGGTATCATCTATGCATAAATGTTTGCTCCTTTTGCTGGGACTGACGCTAATGACCACCGTCGGCTACAGCCAGAGCTTCGTCTACCGGCCGAATAATCCCAACTTCGGTGGCAATACGTTCAATTACGCCTGGCAACTCAGCTCGGCCCAAGCGCAGGACCGGACCACCGACCCAACGGCCAAGAAAAACGCGATCGGTACGACGCAAACCAGTACGCTTGATAGCTACGCGCAGAGCCTTCAAAGCCAGTTATTGAGCCGCATCACCAGTAACCTCATCAGCAAGCAGTTTGGCGAGTCAACGCTAAAGCCGGGTAGCTACACGTTCGGCGATTTCCAGGTAGAAATCAGTAACGGAACCAATGGTGTGGTCGTACGGATCGTCGATGGAAAGGGGGGAGAAACCTCCATTACGGTGCCGTATTTCTGATGTTTCCCGAGTAAGCTACCTCTAACCTCTCCTCCATAATAACCTTTTTTATATGTTGACCCACTGCCTGCTCCGTCTGCTGGCGATGACTACGCTCGTGAGTCTGCTGAGCAGTTGCACCGCATTTTTCTATCAGCCTACCGGCCCCCGGCGGGCGCGGTTGGGTGAAGAAACTCCCGCTACCCAGACCCTGCATCAGTTGCCTCCCGCCAAGGAAAAAATCGTCGCGGCTGTCTACAAATTCCGTGATCTGACAGGCCAGTACAAACAGACCGAAACCGGGACGGGTTTCTCCACCGCCGTTACCCAGGGCACGACGAATATTCTGCTGAAGGCGCTTGAAGAAAGCGGCTGGTTTGTACCCATCGAGCGGGAGAACGTAAGCAACCTGCTCAATGAACGTAAAATTGTCCGGTCGAGCGTAGCGCAGTTTAAAGACGGCGAGAATCTGCCCCCGTTGCTCTTTGCGGGTATTATTCTGGAAGGCGGGGTGGTGTCTTACGACGCCAACATCATCACCGGTGGTGGTGGGCTGCAATACTTCAGCGCTGGTGGTTCGGCTCAGTACCGGCAGGATCGGGTAACCGTATACCTGCGGGCCGTAGCGACAAAAACCGGGAAGATTCTCAAGACGATCTACACGTCCAAAACCATTCTGTCGCAATCAGTCAACGCTAGCCTGTTTCGCTATGTTACGTTCAAACGCCTGCTGGAAACAGAAACGGGCCTGACGATCACCGAACCCGGGCAGATGGCCGTGACAGAAGCCATCGAGAAAGCCGTGGAAGGATTGATCGTAGAAGGCGTACGTGACGGCTTGTGGGCTGCGGCTGATAACGAAGCCGGTCCGATGAAGACAGTGATCGACGCTTACGAGGGCGAGAAAACACGGATGAGCGAAACCGACGTGTACGGAATGCGGCCCGAAATCAACGCCCCCCTGTTTACAATACAACCCTACGCCGGCGCTATGCGCTACTACGGAGACTACGCCCGGCGTAGCATAACAGGGATGTACGGTGCGTCGCTGGGCGTGAATTTTACGTCAAAGTTCGGCGTCCAAATCAACGGGGCTACCGGCCTGCTGTCCAGTGAAGGCGCTTTCGCGACGCGTATTGCTTCGCTGGAGGGAAACTTGGTGTTCGTTCCTATGCCCTTTCAGCGCTGGTCGTCTCTGCTTTTTGTGGGGGCCGGAGTGATATCACGAACGGGAACGTCATTTACCAACTGGCAGGGCGGACGTCATATGCAGGCGCAGGGTGGCTTAGGGGTTCAATATAGAGCCGGTGACCTCATTGGCTTTCGGTCGACAATATCATACAACCAGCCTTTCACGGACGCCTTGGACGGTATGGTGGCTGGTACGCGCAATGATTATTACCTGCGGGGCACGCTGGGGATCACGTTGAATCTCGGCAGCATCTTCCGCCCCAAACCGACTCGCATCACGAGAAAGAACTAGCTCTGTATTTCCTTCATCAGCCTCCGCTCTTGTACTAGCCTCTTATGAAATCGCTTTTCTCATTTCTAACTCTGTTTGTAGTGCTTTTTGGTTTGCTAGGCTGCAACGAGGAAACGTTTATCGATCCCGTTCAACTGACATCCGTGCGGGGCCGGGTGCTGTATAGCGTCAATCAGCAACCAATACGTAACGCCACGATCAAACTGACGCCTGGCAATCGGGTGGTAGCAACTGACTCGGCCGGTGCGTTTCGCTTCGACAGCGTCTTGGTTGGTAACTACACTGTGCAAGCATCGAAAACTGGTTACGGTACGCAGGTCGCTACGGTGGCGGCAGTGGTGGGGACATTGCCAATCGTGACGCTGCTCCTGACCGACGACAAAACGCAGAACCGCCCACCAACCACGCCAACGCTGATAGCGCCGGCCCTGAACAGCACCGCTCAGTCGACAACGCTTACGCTCAAGTGGCAGTCGACAGATCCTAATCGGGATACGTTGACCTATAGTGTGTTGCTGTACAAATCAGGAGCCGCAACGCCCACAGCGTCTTACACAGGCTTGGCTGCGGATTCGCTTGTCGTTAGTGGACTTGATTACAATACGACCTATCTATGGCAGATTATTGTCAGCGATAAAATCAACACGGTGAACGGTCCGATCTGGTCGTTCCAGACGAGGACGTATCCGGAGTACAGTTACATATTTGCCCGACGCATGAACGGACGGTTTCAGATCTTTGGCGCAACGGCGGACGGAGTTGTCAATCAGCTTACCCGCGAGGGCAGTAACTGGCGACCAATTGTTAGCCCTAACCGGCAGAAAATTGCGTTTATCTCCAACACAGATACTGAGTTGCAACTCTACCTGATGAATCTGGATGGAAGTGGTCGGCAGCAGGTAACGTCGGTACCGATTGCCGGATTGTCAGCGGCCGACTTGTCGTTCTGCTGGTCCCCCGATGGTACGCAGCTACTCTACCCCAGTAACGACCGGCTTTACGTCGTCCGCACCGACGGAACAGGGTTGCGGGCTGTGGCGCAGGCTAGTAGCGGCCGTGTCTGGGCTGGTTGCGACTGGACACCGCAGGGGAATCGGATTGCTGCTCGCTCTACCGGCACCGGTTTGTACGATAACGAACTAAGTGTTTTCTCGCCCGATGGGAGCGACAATCGGGTTGTTTATACACGACGCCGTGCCCGAGTAGGCAATCCGGCGTTTTCGGTGAACGGTCGACAACTGGTGTTCTCTGCCGACTCAACGGATTTCCAGAACGAGCAGGGGCGACAGCTTGATGCCCGCCTTTACCGGCTTGACCTGAGTTCAGCAGCCATCACGGATTTATCGCGCTCGCAAACGAGCAGCAGCGGGTCGGGGCAGGCTAACAAACCGGCGGGGACGAACGACCTGGAGCCCCAGTTCTCGCCTAACGGAGCGTACCTCATTTTTACAAATACAGACAACACGGGAACAGGGCAGCGTAGCGTGTATGTCGCTGACGCTGATGGTCGCAACCGAAGACTTGTACTGCAACAAGCCGAGATGGCTTACTGGCGATGAAGCATAAGATAGATCTTTTTGCTGTACTATAAAACGGAGTTCCCTCGTGTGACTACACAGCATCTTTTGTTAATGCTGCGTCCACACTGGCTTTTCCTCCTCCGGCAATGAGTGTAATTAAGGTCAAGCCAAAGAGCAGAATAAAATACTCAAGGCCTTCTTCCTTGTTGGCTTCGGCGTACCAATTCATGAAGAAGCCGCTGTTTAAATGGGAGGTCAAAACGACGCCGATAAAATTCCCCAGGATACCCAGAGCGGCTACTCGTGTGGCTGCCCCGGCGATGAGCATCAACGAACCGAAGAATTCGATAAGGATTACTAGTAAGGCTATGATCCAGGGGAGACCAACTGAGCCAGTTAAGAAATCCATTGTACCGGCGAAACCAGAGCCGCCGAACCAACCCAGTAATTTTTGGGCTCCGTGCGGAAAAACCACGATTCCTAGAGCCAGACGAGCAATCAATGGTGTTAAGCTAGCCGGGTTGGTCAACAATATTTTCTTCATGCTACCGCAATAGGGAGATTACGTGACGCTTCAGTGCATCCGTCTGAAAGATCGTATTTTATGGATAATTCATCCTGTGCCGGCTTACAAATCTTTCCTGGGTCGTTTGTGGCTACACTATGCCTAGGCTGTAGAAGGAACCGGTGGTTCCGTAATAAATAGGGGGCGCTTAATCCAATGCGTTTTTTGACTGCTTGGCGCGGTCATAAAGATCCTTGTTGCTGCTCTTGGCTTCTTTGGCAAATTTCTTTACGTCGTCGGTTGGTGCAGTATCGGCCAGATCGTCACTAACGTCAACCATTTTGTCGGTGAGTTTCGTCATGTAGTCTAAGTATTCGAGATCGAAAGCCGTACCGCGCTCAAGACCATTGAGCTTATCGATCAGCTTTTTTCCATCATTTGATTGCTCGACTGGCAGAAGTACGTTGATTTGTTTCGCCAGTAATCGAAGCTGACGGTCATCCTGCTGATGCGCCTGCATCGTTTGCTGGGCGAGCGAGCGCACCTCTGGGTTTGTCGCTTTTTGACTGGCAATCCGGCAGAGTTCCAGGCTGGTAGTTTGATCCGCCGAAAGCTGAACTATGTATTTGGCAACACGCTTGGCATCTTCTTTCGCGTCTGATCCCATCGCAATGGCCTGCTTCTCGATTCGTTCGTCGTTCAGTTGTTCCGCTTTGTCGGTGCTGTTGTTGCCCGAACAATTATAGAGAGTTATCGTGCTGGCTAACAGAGCCAGACTTAAGAAATGGCTTTTCATGATTCTGATGGTTAATCGTGTAAACGTAACGGCTGCCCGCGCGTCTTGTTCGGGAAACTGAACAATTACCGCCAGAGGCCGTATAGTAGAAAGGAAAGCTTCCTATCTCTCTATGAGCGTGGCGGTCGCTAGATAATGCCACGGCTGTAGGTAGCCGAATGCCTTTTTTATAATTTTGACGGTGCACTGCCTGTATCCATTGGTACGGGTAGGCTTCAAACTGAATCTCTGACACAGACAATGCAACCAACCCTTCTGATTCTGGCGGCTGGTATCGGCAGCCGATACGGTGGCGTTAAACAACTTGACAAATTCGGCCCCAACGGCGAAACCATCATCGACTACTCCCTTCACGATGCCATCCGGGCGGGTTTTGGTAAGGTCGTTTTCATTATCCGCGAAGAATTGAAAGCTGATTTTGACGATGTGTTCGCTGGCAAACTAGCCGGTAAAATCGAGGTTGATTACGCTATTCAGGCACTGGACTCGTTCGTTCCCGCCGAACTTGCTCCCGTTATCGATCGTAAGAAACCCTGGGGAACGGGGCATGCGATGCTTTGCGCTAAAGACCATACTCATACGCCTTTTGCGGTTATCAACGCCGATGATTTCTACGGCTTTGAAGCCTTTAAACTCATCAGTGATTTTCTCCAGAATGATACCGACGATTCGCTGCACGCCATGGTTGGCTACGAGGTGAAAAAGACCCTATCGGAGAACGGATCGGTGTCCCGGGGAATCTGCAGCGTTCAGGAAGATGGTAACCTGGCGTCAGTGATCGAACGGACCAAGATTTACGAAGAAAAAACGGGTGAAACCAGCGGGCGGATTGTCTTTGAAGAAGGCGAAGGACTAACAGATCTTGATCCAGAGACAATCGTTTCCATGAATTTTTGGGGTTTCAAACCTAGCGTGTTTCCCTTATTGGAGCAACAGTTCGAAAGCTTCGCTTACGCTAATATCGATTCGCCAAAATCGGAGTTTTATATTCCGACCGTCATGACGAACCTGATCCAGACGGAGACGGGGCGCTGCAAAGTATTCCGGAGCAGCTCTACCTGGTTTGGTGTTACGTATCCGGATGATAAACCGAAAGTACAGGCGGCTCTTCAAAAACTATACGACGAAAAAGCATACCCGGAAAAACTGTTCTAATCCGACTGTCTATAAACGCAAGAGCCCCGACCAGTTTGATCGGGGCTCTTGCGTTTATGCAATTAGTCTATTCGCTTTTCTCACCTTTGCCAGGAAACTCTTCGATGATTTTCTCAACCTGGTTTGCCAATGTTTTCTCGATCTGGGCTGGATTGCCAACGGCATTTTCTACCGATCCGCGCCAGACCAGTCGACGAGATTTTGCGTCGACCATATCAACAACTACCGTTCCAGACTTGTATTGCTCCTGGTAATACTGCTGACCACCGAAGCCCCACCAGCCGGGTCCCCAGCCACCGTAGCCCCAACGCCCCCAGCCCACATAAGGACCGTAGATAGGCGAAGCTGGAGCTGCTACCGTACGTGTTTTATCTTCTACGAAGAAATGGTAGCCTACCAACAGATCCGGTCTGGCACTAACCGGCTTCAGGCCTTTTTCTGATAACACCTTCGACATTGTATTCTCGACGTTTTCGGTTGCCAGTTGGTTGTAATAAAGTGGGTTTTCACCCGCTTTTATGTCTGAATCCATCCAGGCGTAGGTCTTGTACTTGCCGAAATTTACGCTGTTGTTTTTGTCTACTGTCACCCTGGGTGAGCAGGCATAGATTACGCTCAGTAATCCAACAATCATCAGTATCCTTTTCATAACGTTGTTTATCGTTCGTCTAATAAACTACATGGTTAATGGAAAGGTTTGCCGGTTGCTGGGCGTATTTGATGTTGCTTAGAATGCTGATCTACCGTAGCGTGGGGTGCTTTTTATGCCAATCGGTTGCGTCCTGATAAACCTTGGCAACCGCCAGTAATTTGCCTTCTTCGTAGAGCTGTCCCATGAACGTAATACTGCTGGGCGTCTGCTGCTGATTGAAACCATTCGGTAACACTACACAGGGATGACCGGTCAGGTTCGTCAACGTCAGATTGCCACCCGCGTAAGTCGGGGAGATGTACACATCAACCTTAGCCGTCTTGAGGACCGTTGCCATATCGTTGATGAGTTTGGTACGGGCCCGATTCGCCTGTATGTACTCCACTGCCGGAACCGCTCGCGCCGATCGGAATGCATTTGGCCAGGCGTTTTTTGTCTGCTGGGTCAGCAGATCGTCGCGGCCAGAACGGGTCAGTTCATCAAACGCAGCGGCCGCTTCAACGCCCAGCAGGAACGAAATCCGGCCGGCTGGTACATTGGTTGGTAGATCAAATGGGACAAGCTCGGCCCCGAGTTGACGTAACGTTTGTAAGGTCAGTGAGTCATTTGCTTTGGTTGCGTAGTTGCTGTCGAACGCTTTTTTCACGTAACCGATCCGAACGCCTTTCAGGGTTGTCAGTGTCGCGTAACGAAAGGGGACGTGCTGAACGGTTAAATCATGGCCGTCGGGGCCGTAAATAGCGTTAAACACTAACGCACAATCTTCAACCGACCGGGCAATGGGACCGATTTTATCCATACTCCAGCTCAGGGCCATTGCCCCGTGGCGGCTGACACGCCCAAACGTTGGCCGTAAGCCCGTCGTGCCACAAATTGTGGAGGGTGATACGATAGAACCCAGTGTTTCGGTGCCGATAGCGAAGGGAAGCAACCCGGCCGCTACGCTCGAAGCTGACCCCGCCGAGGAGCCGCTGGAGCCGGTCTCGGGTTTCCAGGGATTACGGGTTTTGCCACCGAACCAGACATCGCCCATGGCCAGCGCGCCCAGCGTCATTTTGCCGCATAACACGGCACCCGCTTCTTCTAATTTCCGGATGACCGTAGCGTCCATATTGATCGTCTGGTCTTTGTACGGTGTAGCGCCCCAGGTCGTTTTGTAACCCGACTTAGCCAGCAGATCTTTGGCACCATACGGAATGCCATGCAGTGGACCCCGGTATTTTCCCTGTTTCAGCTCGGCGTCGGCTCGTTTGGCCTGTTCCAGCGCGAGTTGCTCGGTAATAGAGACGGTGCAGTAAAGCTGCGGACTGTATTTTTTCAGGCGATCTAGAAAGAACTGCGTCAGCTCGAGCGACGTAATCTGCTTCGTCCGAATGAGTTCACTGAGCTGAGTAACCGTGTAAAAGGGGAGTTCAGCGCGATTCAACGTCAGCTTGCTAACTGGCGATGCCTTGAAGGACGATGGTCCCGAAGGAAGCTTGAACCCATCGGGCAATGGGTTGAACAGCAGGGCAGGCGCTACGTCGTTCGGTAGATCGATTTTACGTAGTGCTTCATAGTCTTTCCGGTAATTGTTGAGGTTACCGAGCATCGAATCTCGCTCGGCGGGCGTGAAGTCCAGATCGATGATCTGACCAAGGACGGCCACCATGTCGCTGGTAATTGGCTTTTTGTCATCGGAGGTACTGGCAGCACCGAGCAGGAAGCTGCCCGTACAGGCAGCTAGTAGTACGTAAAGTCGTTTCATGCAGCAGGTTGTTAATGAGCTGCCTAAAATACGATCTAAACGTATCGCTATTGAGATGTTCCGGAGAAAAGGGAGTGCAACGCCAAAACCTGTGGCAGTAATAGTCGACTTTCATCATTATCGATGACATAATCGGCTAACAGTAGCCTTTCCTCATCGCTGATCTGACGCTGGATGATGTTCCGTATTTCCGCTTCTGAACGATGGGGGTCGCGCTGGCGAGTGCGGGCAATGCGTACATTCAGCGGGGCTTGTACCACAATGACTTTGTCTAGCCCGCTGGCTGGTCCAGCCTCTTTCATGATAGCCGCTTCCTTAACAACGTAAGGTCTACCCGAATGCTGCTGAACCCACTGTGCTGTATCAGCCTGGACGCGGGGGTGAATGACACCGTTTAGCTGACTCAGCAGCTCTGGATTTGAAAAAACCTGAGCTGCTACCCAGCCGCGGTTATAATGACCGGCTGCGTCGTACGCATCCCGACCCAGCACCCGTACAATGTCGGCCTTGAGGATGGGATCGTGCTCTGTGAGCCATTTTGCGCGCTCATCGGCCACGTAGATCGGCGCGCCGAGCATTTGAAACACTTGGCAAACAACGCTCTTCCCCGAACCAATTCCCCCAGTTACACCAATTTGAAGTGGAGTTTTCATGGGAATTAAGGAGTTGACAGGAGTTCGCCTACTTCAAAACTGACACCAACCCGGTCGGTACTAGTGCGTAACAGTGGGTGGCGGAACTGATTCAGAAGTACTTCTTCGTCATAATTGGCAGCAATTCGTTTCCGTGGAACCTTAACAACTAATGTATCGGGTACGCCCTTAATCAGCCGTTCTGGGCCTTCTACCTGAATTGTTCGGGGCGTCAGGTTGATAACGCTCGAGACCATAAAACGGGGTGCCAGATTGATGTGAGTACTGTCGGCAATCAATCGAACCGTTTTGGTAACCCGCCGGTCAAACACCATATCGAGGGTGTCGGAAACGACGTAGTTTACTTTGATCTTCTTAACCTGATCGTCCAGCTCGTTAGCGAGCGTCGCCATGTTAATCCGGGAGGCCGTTAGTGGATTTTTAACGATATAGTCCACGGGCTGAACCTGAAAGGGAAACCAGGTGTGGCCCAGCAGACCCCAGCCATCGCTCGACACATTAACCACCACTGAACGGGGTAATGGTTGAGTGGGAATATAAAGTGAGTCGTTGTAAACGAAGTGAATTGGGTAAGCTACATTCCGGGTGTAACCGGTTTTGTTGAGCGCGTTCAGCAGCCAGAAAAGCGCAGCCGCTCCTAAGCAGAGCAGCGCCCGGGCAGGCTGAAAAGATCGAACGTTAGAGCTGGGTATCACAACGGAAAAAAGAGGAAAAGAAAGGGCGTTGGACAGGAAACTGTCGGCAACGCCCTTTAAATGAGTTTGATCTGTTGGCTATTTCTCGGCCGACTCGGTTGGTTTGCCGGTGGCTTCGCGCGAGATTGATGTCTTCTCAAACACCATCTTAACTCCCCGGTCTACTTCGAGCGTTACGGTCGTTCCCTCAACGGCAACAATGCGACCATGGAGCCCGCCGATGGTAACGACACTATCCCCCTTCTTGAGGTTGTCAACGAAGCTTTTCTGATCCTTCTGCTTTTTCTGCTGCGGACGGATCATGAAAAAGTAGAAAACACCGATAATACCAACCCACAACACGACATTGTAAATCATGGAAGTGGTTGAACCGGAGGAAGCCTGTAATAAAAGAGCGTGCATGCGTCAGTGAGTTTATGATGTTTTGGTAGAGTCGGCTTTGGGGTTGACCATCGCTTTGAACTGCAGGTCGGTCATAGACGGATCAGTATTGGCAAAGACCGTAATCGTTTTACTCTGTTCCCCCTGTTTACCCCGGCTGTTGAACCGCACCCGAATCGAACTTTTAGCGCCGGGAGCTACTGGTTCACGAGGCCATTCCGGCGTCGTGCATCCGCAGGAAGCGGTAATGTTATTGATAATCAGTGGGAATTCGCCGGTGTTGGTAAATTCAAAACTGTGCTCGACGGTATCACCTTCGGTCATCTGACCGAAGTCATAAATGCCTTTTTCGGCGAAAGTGATTTTGGGCATCTTTTCCGACGCGCTTGCCTGCGCCGATTCGCCTTGCTTTCGGTTGTCGCAGCTCATCTGGCCGACACTCAGGCCAGCGAGAGCTAATACAAGGAGCCAATGGGTAGCCCGCATGTGATGAGAATAATGGGTTAACTGAAAAAGTCCTGCGGAGCTAGCCAAAGCTGTTTCCGCAGGACAGTGATTCGTCCTTACGCGTTCTGCTGTTTGATCTGAGCCATCAGCCGGTCTACATCTTCCAGTAGCCGTTCTGCTTTCTCACGAGCATCATTCACAACGCGTTGTCCTTCATTCCTTGACAGATTTTCGGGTATGTCCGACGAATCGATCAAGTCTGTGATCATACGTTCAATCTGCTCCCGGTACTTCGAAAGCCGGAATGACATACGATCCCGGGTAATCTTGCCCTTGTCAGGTGCGTATAACAAGCCGAAAGCAACTCCAGCGGTGGCTCCGGCTAGTAGAAAAAGTAAGTCGCGGCCAGTTCTGCTCATAACTGAAAAAGGTTTATGCACTACAATTGTGCGTTAAAAGTCGACAAAAGGTCCGATCTAATAACAACACAATTATATAACGTTCATATTTTATTTATTATCCAATAACCCACGTCCGCTCTTTCTTAGACGGCCCGATGCTTGCAGCTTCTCGGACAGGTTATCCAGAATTCCATTTACAAATTTACCGCTTTTGGGCGTACTGTAGGCTTTTGCCAGCTCGATATATTCATTAATTGTCACCTTAACCGGAATGCCGGGAAAGTTAAGTAGCTCACAGACCGCCAGTTTCAGAATAATTTTGTCGAGAACGGCCACGCGCTCAACGTCCCAGTTTTTTAATTGATCGGACAGTAATTGCTCGTAGTCGGCATCATTCTCCAGCGATTTACTGAACAGCGTATTTAAAAACCGCTCGTCTTCCTCCCAGTCATCGGTAAGAGGTTCCAGTTTCAGGCCGGTTGGCGTCTGGGCTGATTTGAGGGTCCGAATGGCTAAGCCGCGTACCACCTCGCTGTTTTCCGTCCAGCTCAGGTCGATTTCGGCGAGGTAATCCCGGATGGTATCGCTCTTGAAAACAAGCGTCCGCAGAACGTACTGGGCCAGTGCCTGATCTTCGTCTTCGGTATGCGTCCGCTGTTCGCAGTAAGCCCGGTACGTATCGTCAGTTTTCAGAACTTCCCGCAGTGCTTTGCGAACAAAGCCCAGGTCATCGGCCCAGGTAATACCCTGCCGTAGTATCTCATTCTGTAACGGCTGGTGGTTGGCCAGCGCCTGAACTACCGTATTGTTGTTCAAATTGGATTCAAACGGGAATGGCGTTTCGTCAACGTCGCGGTATTTTCGTTCGCTATCAATCTGAGCCGCGTGACCCAGTTCAACCAGCAGCGAAAGAACCCGGATATAATCTTCGTAGATGCCGTTGACCTGCTTGATCATCATCTGTGCCAGATGCTGCCGGTCTTTTTTGGACCGGATCTGGTAGAAAAGATAACCGTCGTTGGCGGCTTTGAGAACGTTGGTCGGCGCGTCGTCGTCCTGGGCAGGTTGATTGGCTTTAACGGCTTCTTCGAAGAGAACGCCAGCCAACTTACGAAAGCCTTCTAGTTGTCGTTTGTTCTGAGGCTCCATCGAGTTCAGATCGGGCTGAAACAGATCGGCTATACCGTCCAGAGCTAATTGCTGGTTAGAAAATTCTGCCTGCCGAAGCGCATAAAGCGCCTGCATTACTTTGATACGGAGTAATCGCCTGTTCAACATGTTACTACAACTATAAAATCGACCAATAAGGAAAAGAACTGCCCAAAGGGAGCGCAAATTTACGGCTTTTACCCGTTTTGCCAATGGATCCAGTAAACTTAACTGTGTTTATGCTTTAGGCGTTCCCGGCAAAAGCAGATGGGTCAACAGGGAACGGGAGTTAGCATTAGCCGATCGACTAATCCAGCGGTGAGAGCACCTGCAACTTTTCGCAAATTCGGAGGGTTACGAATAGAAAGCGTCAGGCGTTTCTGTGAAAGCACTTTCCTATCTCAATAAATACCTCCTCAAATACAAATGGTACTTGATCTGGGGAACGGTGTTTACCGCTATTTCTAATCTGTTCGGTATTTTTCCGGCGCAACTGGTCCGCTACGCACTGGATCTGGTGCGCGAAACACTAGACGTTTATTATCTGTACGATCAATCGCCCGTCCAGGCGAAGCTGTACGACGTCTTCGCCTTTAGTCTGCTGCTGTTTGGCATGATGACGCTGGCGCTGGCGTTGCTGAAAGGGTTCTTCCTGTTTCTGGTCCGGCAGACGCTTATCGTGATGTCGCGGCACATTGAGTATGACCTCAAAAACGAAATCTACGACCACTACCAGACCCTGCCGCTCAGTTTCTACCGGCAGCATAGCACGGGTGATCTGATGGCGCGGATTTCGGAGGACGTGAGCAAAGTGCGGATGTACGTCGGGCCCAGCATTATGTACGGGCTGAATCTGATTGTCCTGTTTACGCTGGTGATTTCATACATGGTGGGTATCAACGCCCGGCTGTCGCTCTACGTACTGCTGCCGCTGCCGATTCTATCCGTAGCTATCTACTTTGTCAACAGTATTATTATTCGGCGGTCGGAGGAAATTCAGCGGAGCTTGTCAAGACTATCGACGTTCGTACAGGAGTCATTTTCGGGTATTCGGGTGCTGAAAGCCTTTGTGCAGGAGTCCAATTCTGCGGCTAAGTTCGAGCTTGAAAGCAACGAGTACCGGAATAAATCGCTGGGGCTGACCCGCATCGATTCCTTGTTTTTTCCCATTGTCGCCATTCTGGTTGGACTGAGCAATATTCTGGTCGTTTACATTGGCGGGCAGGAAATCATGGCGGGCAGACTAACGGCGGGGAACATTACGGAATTCATTCTTTACGTTAACATGCTGACCTGGCCCGTGATGGCCTTAGGCTGGACAACGAGCCAAACGCAACGCGCAGCCGCGTCGCAGCAGCGGATCAACGAGTTCCTGAACATAAAAACCAATATCGTTTCACAAAAGAATTTGGAGCGCCCCATCAACGGTGAGATCCTGTTTGAGAACGTTCGGTTTGTGTATCCTGACTCGGGGATCGTCGCCATTAAGAATTTTTCAATGCACGTCCGGGCGGGCGAAACGGTTGCGATTCTGGGCACAACGGGCTCGGGGAAAACGACCCTGGCCAACTTGCTGACCCGCATGTACGATGCATCGGCGGGAGAGATTCGCATCGACAACATACCTATCCAGGACTACAATCTGACTTCGGTGCGCGAGCAAATGGGTTACGTCCCGCAGGACGTTTTCCTATTCTCCGATACCATCAGCAACAACGTTCGCTTCGGTAAACCCGATCTGTCGCAGGAGCGGGTAGAGCAGGCCATCCGTGACGCTGATCTGTATCAGAACGTACTGGGCTTCCCCGAACAGTTTGACACGCGCGTTGGGGAGCGGGGCGTTACGTTATCGGGTGGTCAGAAACAGCGACTAAGTATTGCTCGGGCTATCGTGCGCGACCCCCGGATTCTAATTCTGGACGACTGCCTATCGGCGGTGGACACTAACACGGAAAACATCATTCTGAACAACCTCCAGCGTATCATGCAGAATCGGACGTCGGTTGTGATTTCGCACCGAGTGTCTTCCGCCAAACTAGCCGATCACATCATTATGCTTGATGAGGGCGAAATCATCGAACAGGGTACTCACGACGACCTCATTGCCCGGAACGGCGCCTACCGCGAACTCTACGAAAAGCAGTTGCAGACGGAAGAGGTGTAGTCGAGAAGAATCACAGATTGGCAGTATGTCCGTCCTTACACATCCGGATATAGCCGCTTGATGAGTCGCTCCATCGTTAGTCCCTGGACGATGACGGAAAAGAGCACGGCTGAATACGTAATTGTTACGATGAAATCTTTGTGGGGTACGGTGTCATCAATGGATAGGGCCAAGGCAATAGAAATGCCGCCCCGTAATCCACCCCATGTCAGCATAAGTGGCGCCTTTTCGTCGAGATCAAGCCAGCGCCGAGCCAGACCGAAGGGGATGACGATAGCGAAATACCGGGATACAATTACGATCAGGGTTACCAGCAGATAGACCACCCATAAAGAGAGGTGCAGGTCAATAACCAGTAGTTCAACGCCCATCAGCACAAACAGGATCGAGTTCAGGATTACGTCAAGCAGTTCCCAGAATTTATCCACATAATCTTCAGACGTAGCGCTCATGGCGCTACCACGGGCCCGATCGCCAACCAGCAGACCGGCGACAACCATGGCTAAAGGACCCGATACGTGCAGCGCTTGGGCTAATGCGTACCCGCCCATTACGCCTGCCAGCGTGATAAGTACCTCGGTCTGGTAGTGGTTAATGGTACGGATGAGCCGGTACATGATATAGCCGAGCAGGAGACCAAACAGAATACCACCACCTGCTTCTTCTAGAAACAAAAGAGCAAAGTCACCAATGTTGACACTTTCCCTACCGTTGAGGACAATGCGGTAGACGGACGCGAATACAACAACTGCAACCCCATCGTTGAAGAGCGACTCGCCGACAATATTCAGCTTGACGTTTTCGGGCAATTTAAATTTGGCCAGAATACCCAGAACCGCAATCGGGTCAGTCGGGGAGATCAAAGCACCAAACAGCAGGCAGAGGCTAAGTGGAAGGCTGAAACCAAGCCAGTTTGATACGTAATAAAGCCCCGTGCCGATGAACGCAGTACTGAGCAGCACCCCCAGAATAGCCAGAATGATAACCGAGCGTCGTTCGACGCGAAGCTTGGCCGCATCGGTATGGAAAGCCCCCGCAAACAGCAGAAAGCTAAGCAGAATATCAAAGACGATTCGGTTGAAGTCAAGCTGGGCTACGCTTTCCTGGACCACTGTGAACAAGGCTGGGTTGACGCTGTCTAACCCCACCATCAGTAACGAAAAGGCCATCGACATGACCATGACGCCAATCGAATCGGGCAATTTGAAAAAACGGGTATTGAGGTAAGCGCACAACGCTGCTACGACAATCAGAAGAATAAGTAATGTAAAGCCGCTCATAGACTATTGGCTGTCAAGTCTTAGTAACAAGTTCCTGGTAAGAGTAACTGGATTTATGGGTATGATTGTTGGCGGATCGTAAACTATTCTGCTTAGCAAACTTTTCCACGTTTGGCTGAACCAAGTGCAAGGAGCAGGGCTTTTATGACTATGTCTTCGTCGCTACGTCTGGAACTGTACACCCCTGTTGTTGATGATCGTCCGGTATTTCTGGCGGGTTCGATTAATGACTGGCACCCCTGCGATGAGCGCTTTCGATTGCAAGCGGTTGGCGAAGGACAATACGTACTGGAGTTTCCGGAGGGAGAACCTCTGCCTGAATCGTTTGAGTACAAATACACAAAAGGTGGCTGGGATCACGTCGAACTAGGCTCAACGGGTGAAGGAGTTCTGAACCGACATTGTGCTGGCGTAGCCCACGTTGAACCCGACATCGTACCACACTGGCGCTGGTATGGGAATCAGATCAACTCGGACTATCTGCCCCGGATTGAGCTGATCAGCGACCATTTTAACCTGCCTCAACTGGATACCACCCGACGCGTTCACGTACTGCTACCTCATGACTACGAAGCCAATCCGGACAAACGTTACCCGGTACTCTACCTGCACGATGGTCAGAATCTTTTCGGAGCAGGTACTGGCTACGGGAGCTGGCAGATCGAGCAAAAAATGGCGATCCTGGCCAGTCGGCGTAACCACGAAGTTATTCTCGTGTCGATTGATCACGGCGAAGCCGAACGCATCCGGGAATTTACGCTGGAACAGACGCGGGCGGGGAAAGGAAAAGGCCGGTTTTACCTGGAGTTTATTAAGCAGACGCTCAAGCCCTTTATCGACTCATCCTTTCGAACACTGCCCGATCCTGAACAGACGGGTATCGGGGGGAGCTCGCTGGGCGGCCTGATCAGCATTTATGCCGGACTGCGGCACCCTGATGTGTTCGGTCGACTGCTGGTTTTCTCGCCCTCACTCTGGATTTCGCCTAAGATTTATTTTGATGCAATTCGGTTCGAGGCTCCGGTGCCCATGCGCATCTTTGTGTACGGGGGCGAAGCCGAAGGGGCCTATATGGTGCCGAACTTACAGCGATTCAAGGATGCTTTGGTTCGGCAGCAGTACGGGGGGCATACCATTGATATGTATTTGTCTATTGATCCGGAAGGAACGCACCAGGAACAGCACTGGAGCCGGGAGTTTCCGCGGGCGGTGGAATGGTTATTTTACGGACAACATTAACTATGCAGATTACCCTAGCAACCCAACTTAATCAAATCGGTGACCTACTCATTCCGGTCACTCAGTCCGATTCTCTGGCCAGCCGAATAACCGAACTATCCCAGCGCTTGGGCATACCAGCCGATGTACTACAGCGCGATTTTACGGCCGAAGCCAAAGAAATATTGCCCTTGTATGGGTCGGATGGGCGCCGGACCTATGTAATAGGTCTCGGTTGCGAACCGCAGGTGATGGATTGGCTGAAAGCGTTCCGACTATTGTTTTTTAAACAGAAAGAGCGGCTGTCAAACCAGGCAACCGTCGATCTGACGAGCTTCTCGGGCGAACTGGTCGAAGCCGTCGTGCTGGGCATCCGGGCTGGAGGCTATGACTTACGTTTGTATCAAACCAGTAAGGAAGAAAAGGCGACGATCTTTTCGGACAGCGGACACGTAACGATCGTTGTCAGGCCCGATCAGGAGGCAATCGCTCAGGATGCACTGGATCGGGCCGAAGCGCTGGCCGGAACCCAGCGAGCGATGTTGAACCTGATGAATGCTCCTGCCAACTACAAAACCCCACAAACGCTGGCTGACTGGGCTGTTGCTTCGGGTAATCAGTACGGCTATAACGTTACGGTGCTCGACAAAGCCGCACTGGAAGAGCAGGGGCTGGGAGCCTTGCTGAGTGTTGGGCAGGGAAGCGCCGTGCCGCCGGTACTGATTGTGATGGAATACAAACCCGAGGGTGGAGAAAACTTACCCAAATTGGGGCTGGTGGGCAAAGGTGTTACGTTCGATACGGGTGGCCTGTCCATCAAACCATCGACGAACATGCACCTCATGAAGAGTGATATGGGGGGGGCTGCGGCCGTTTTAGGGACGCTGGAAGTAGCCGCTAAGCTGAAACTCCCCGTCCACCTGATCGGGATTGTGCCGGCTACCGAAAACTCGGTCGATGCCAACTCGACCCGCCCCGGTGATGTCATTACGTCCTACAGCGGTAAAACCATAGAGATTATTGACACCGACGCCGAAGGACGGGTTATCCTGGCCGACGGGCTGACCTACATGACTCGCCATTTTCAACCTGATGTACTGATCGACCTGGCTACGCTGACGGGGAGCGTAATTGCGGCACTTGGCTATCACGCGGCCGGACTCTTTACGCCCAGCGATACGTTGGCGACTCAATTGATCGAAGCGGGTAGTCAGACAGGGGAGCGGCTCTGGCGAATGCCGGTCTGGGATGTGTATAACGAAGACATCAAATCGGACGTAGCCGACGTAAAAAACTTTAGCGGCAAGCCGGTAGCCGGCTCCATTAGCGCGGCTAAGTTTCTGGAATTTTTCACTGATAAACACCCCGCTTGGGCGCATCTGGACATTGCCGGAGTGGCGTTCGCCGATACGGAGTTTGGCTCGCAAAAAAATGCGACCGGCTTTGGCATACGCCTGCTTGTGCATTATTTGCGAACCATACCGTCAATTAGTCGTTAACGGAGCGGTACCGAATACTATCATTGGCGTATATTCCCACCCAAACCCATCCAGATCCATGAGCCAGTTATCGTTTTTGTGCATTGCCACCTTCTTCAAAGGACAGGAATTTATGCGGACCTGTAAAGAGCTGGGCAATACGGTTTACTTACTCACCACCCAGAAACTGGCCGATGCCGAATGGCCGCACGAAGCCGTTGATGAGGTTTTTTATCTCCCATCGCCGAGCAACGAGCCAGAAGACCTGGAGCAGATGATCGTTGGGCTGGCTCACATAATGCGCTCGCGGCAGATTGATCGGGTCGTGGCACTGGACGATTTTGACGTAGAGAAAGGTGCGCTGATCCGCGAAACGTTCCGCATCGACGGGATGGGGCAGACGACTTCCCGTTATTTCCGAGATAAGCTGGCTATGCGCATGCGGGCGGCCGCGGCTGGTATCCGGGTTCCTGCGTTCAGCCCGCTTTTCCACGACGAAACGATTACCGACTTTCTTCAGAGAACCGAAGGCCCCTGGCTGATCAAACCCCGTTCCGAAGCTTCGGCAACGGGAATAAAAAAAGTACACTCGCTGGAGGAAGCCTGGGCGGTGATCCACACGCTGGGCGATCTGCGCTATCAGTACCTGATTGAAACCTTCAAGCCCGGTCATGTGTACCACGTCGACGCTCTATCAGTAGAAGGTAAAGCGGTATTTACCCGCGTTAGTCAGTACCTGGCGACGCCCATGGAAGTGTCGCACGGGGGCGGGGTGTTCCGGACCATGACTTTACCCATCGATTCGCTGGATGCGCAGGCGGTGCAGCAGTTCGATAACCAGGTGCTCGAAGCCTTTGGCATGCGTTATAGTGCGTCGCATTCCGAATACATCCGCTGTGACCACGACGGTGAACTGTATTTTCTGGAAACGTCCTCCCGCGTGGGGGGAGCCCATATTGCCGAAATGGTTGAAGCGGCCTCGGGGGTAAATCTCTGGCGGGAGTGGGCCAAGCTCGAAACGGCTATGGCCTGTAAGGAACATTACGTGCCCCCGGTCGATAGTGAGCAGCAGGCGGGGTTGATTGTTTCGTTAGCGCGCCAGCAATGGCCCGACCTGACCGGATTTACCGACGCTGAAATTTTCTGGCGGATGAATAAAGAATACCACGTTGGTCTGATCGTTCAGTCCAATGACCGCGACCGTATCCGTCAGTTACTGGATGAGTATATGCACCGCATTTATCAGGAATTTCACGCGTCCGCCCCGGTTCCCGATAAGCCGACAAACTGATCAAACCTTCTGGCTGGGTTCGATGAAATCCCAGAGGTTGCCGTACATATCTTCGAAAACCGCTACGGTCCCGTAAGGCTCCGTGGCGGGCTGCCGGACGAAACGGACGCCTTTCTCCGTCATAGCCTTATAGTCTCGCCAGAAGTCGTCGGTGTATAAAAACAGGAATACGCGACCTCCCGTCTGGTTACCGACGAAAGACTGCTGGTGCTCGCCATCAGCTTTGGCCAGTAAAAGGGTAAAGGAGCTGTCTCCTTGCGGAGCAATGCGAACCCACCGTTTAGTCTCGCTGAGTTTGGTATCTTCTACCAAAACGAAGCTGAGCGTATCGGTATAATACTGAATGGCTTCGTCGTAATCGCGGACAAGAAGGGAAATCTGAGCCAGTCGTTGCTTCACGGGGTGTCGATTTTGTTGAGTAAACCTACCATCATTTCCTTGAAGTAGTCACCATTATAGGGACCAAACCAGTTCATGTCGCGAGTTTCATACGTTGCCCGATTGTAATACCGGTCGGGCGTTACGTAGCCAATGTAGCCACCGTCGAAACTGGTAACCATCAAGTTAAGCCCCTTTCGTTGGGCCGCTGGCTGAAGTTCGGCCGCGAGTTCGCCCGAAAAGTCGCAGGGCGTACCAAGCAGAACGGTTTGACCAATCCGTAACGCTTTCAGGTCGGACGGATAATCGCCGTACAGGGCGTAAAACAACCACGGACGTACTCGCCAGTTGCCAATTACGCGTGGATGTGGCTCCCGCAGGCCAAGCGGTAAGGTCTGCACAGCGAGGGTACTATCCGGATGAAGTTTCATCTGGGGAACGCTGTGCTCGACCCGTAACGCGAGATCGCCCGCGTAGTTACGAATCTCCTGAAAATCGGTTGTACCGCGCGCCTGTGGCCCCGTACTGCCTACGGCTCCAGCCAGGAAGACGGCAAAGTCCGCCGATTTCTTTTCCAGTCGATCGACTAGTGAGCCTGGATAATCCCGGCTGAGGTAGTCGCCATTACGCATATCGAACAAGGTAGCGTGTCCGGCAAAAGAGCACAACAGGGCCGATTGCCCCGACGACTTTTGCAGCTTTATCATCCGAAACTGCCCATCGAGCGGACCGGTCGGGCCAGAAAAGCCAATGCGATTATAAATGTGATCGGTAGCGTCCACCTGCGCGTAGCCGATCTGCACATGAGCTACGGTCTGCTGAGCCTGTTTGATAGCCGCCAGAATGCCGTTGGTAATCTGATCAACGATCCGTTCGTCGTACTTCCCAGCAATTAGCCGGCCTACCAGACCCGGTACCCAACCCCCCATGCTGTTATGCGAGTGAATAGCCCCGGTGTATACGTTCTCCCAGCGAAGTCCTACTTCCGGCAAGCGTTGCTTGAGCCGTTCAACGACAGGGGGTGGCGTAATGAGTAAGTCCAGCCCGACGACAGCTGCTTTTGTCGTGCCGTTATCCAGTACAATCGTTCGGACGTAAATCGAATCGCTGACGAGCCGCCAGTGCTTCCCCAATCGGTTGCCGTAGCCACCGGTTGGGGTGGTATAAGCAGGCGTAATGTTGACTTTAGCCCAGCCCGCCCGTAGGGGAGCCTGCCCGGTTAAGGGATTGGGCAGTTGCGCCAGCCGCTGTTTGGTCTGTGTGTAGTAGGGCATCTGCTGATATGGCGTCTCATCAACGGGAGCCAGGCTCACGGCTAGAAACAGAAGCAGAAAAACTACCAGCCCAAGCAGGCCTTTCAATAAAATACGAAGAAATTTCATACAGTACCCCGGCTCGGAGCAGCGTAGGCCGGAGTACAAAGGTAACAGCCGTAATTTTCCTTTATCAGAAAACTCGTCAATGTACACAAACGAAAAGGCACCCAAGAACGTCTCAGGTGCCTTTTGATGATCTACCGGTTGCCCGGCTCCTCAAACTAACATTATACTCTTTCCCTGTACTTGCTCACCGAGTGGCTTTCCGAAGGCTCCCAAGGCGTAACCTCGTGGAGAAATATGTTTACTGACTGTGGTCAGATCAATGACTGTGTATTTGTACGTTGGTTGACCGTCTGCGAGTAACGTACAGACAGATATACGGTGACTGATCGAGTCTGGATTTGTGAATAGTGAAAAAATTTAAAGTTTTTTTCAGGCGAACAGATGGTTTTCGGGTAAGTGGTTGATTGTGAGCGGATAATTCCTTCGAAGTAGTGGGGGTATTTTTACGTATAATCTGAATAATCTGCTAGCGCGAGGTGATAATTGAAAAAGTTATCATCTAAAACAGGCCTTTCAAAACCACTCAACCGCTGGTGGGTTAGTTTCATAGACATATCGTCGACTAGATTTATCCAACGTTATTCTATGGGAAACTCTAACTCATCTACCAGCGGAGACGTCAATCCATCGTTCGTCAAACGGTCCCTGGTAGTTATCGCCTTGGTTACGTTAACCATACTGGTACTAGCGCTGCTGTATATCGGGATGCAGGTTCTATTTCTGGTGTTGGCCAGTGTGTTGCTCGCCTTGCCGCTTCGGGCCGGAACTCGCCTGCTTAGCAGAAAAACAAAATTACCGGAAGGGGCCTCGCTGGCCGTTGTGCTGTTAACTACCGTAGCCGTTATCTATGGTGTATTTGCCTTACTCTCCGGCGCTATCACGCAGCAGATAGACGATTTACAGGACCAGCTACCGGGGTTAATCAAAAACGCACAGCAACAACTGTCTCGGTCGGAGCTTGGCCAACGTATCGCGAATGATCTCTCGAGCGACGAATTCAATCTTGAGAAGATGGCCAAAGAAGGCAATTGGTTTGGGCGGGCGTTCGGTGCTGTTTCTTCGGTGTTCGGTGTATTGAGCAATTTCTACATTGTATTTTTTGTCACGCTGTTTATTGCGGTTAGCCCCGACACGTATTATAAAGGGATTATTCTGCTGGTACCGCTATCTGGCCGCGAACGGGCGCATGAAGTGATGGCTAAACTAGGCGACACGCTGCTGAACTGGTTGACAGGGCAAGTGTTTTCCATGACTGTTGTAGGTGTCCTGACTGGGATTGGGCTCTGGATAATGGGTATCCCACTGGCAGGTGTTTTGGCGCTGATTGCCGCTTTACTGTCTTTCATTCCCAATTTTGGACCGGTGCTCTCACTCATTCCTGCCGTGTTGGTAGCGCTGGTGAATGGCCCGGAACAGGTCATATATGTAGCGGCACTCTATATCGGTGTCCAGGCCGTCGAGAGTAATCTGATTACTCCGCTAGTACAGCAGGAACTCATAGAAATGCCACCCGCTCTGATCCTCGTGGCTCAGGTAGTAATTGGGACGATTGCGGGTGCTGTTGGGGTCATTTTTGCCACGCCTGTTGTCGCGATCATCATGGTACTGGTGAAAATACTGTACATCCGCGATGGACTGGGGGATAAGTCGGTAAAGGTATGAGCCAAATTGTTGAGTTGATCCGTAAGTGAAAGGGCGCGCCGATGGGTGCGCCTTTTTGCTGAAACAAGCCCAGAAATGTTGGCGTATTGTTACCTTTGTCGCTCCCCTGGCTTCATCAGAGCGTGCTGATGCGTTTGATAAACAACAAAAGTTGTCGGCGCTTTGCAGGCTTCATAAATTACCGATTGCTCATTCATTTTACGCCGGAGATCCGGTTATTACCCATGTATGTACTGAAATTCGGCGGTACCTCAGTTGGTACCGTAGAAAGCATCAAACAGGTTATCGAGATCATTGATAAACAGCGCCGTGCCGAAACCGTGCAGGCAAACAATGAGGTTGCCGTTGTGTTTTCGGCAATGGGGGGTGTTACCAATCAACTTATTGAAATCGGCCGGATGGCTGCTACGGGCAGTATCGATTATCTTGAACTGGTACGCCGGATTGAAGACCGACATTTCAACGTCATAAAAGCGCTGATCCCGGTTAAGGAGCAAAGTAAAGTGTTTGCTACGGTACGGGGCATTATCAACGAACTGGAAGATCTGTTGCGGGGTGTTTCGCTCATCCGCGAACTGTCAGCCCGGACGCTCGACCTGATTACCAGTTTCGGGGAGCGCCTGTCGACAACGGTCATTACCGAATGCGTAAAAAGTCGGGGAATTCCGGCGCAGTACTGTGATGCCCGAACACTGATTAAAACCGATAGTCAGTTTGGGCAGGCGGCAGTAAATTATACGTTGACCAACCAACTAATTCAGGATTACTTCGCTAAATCAACGGACATCCAGTTGATTACGGGCTTTATTGGTTCGACGGAGAAAAATGAAACGACTACGCTGGGTCGGGGCGGCTCTGATTATACGGCGTCCATTATTGGGGCGGCTCTGAACGCTAAAATCATCGACATCTGGACGGACGTTGACGGAATGATGACGGCCGACCCCCGGAAAGTCCCCAACGCATTCAATATCCCGACCATAACCTACGCCGAAGCGATGGAACTGTCGCACTTTGGCGCGAGAGTGATTTATCCACCCAGTTTGCAGCCTGCTTTTGCCCGGAACATCCCGATTCGGGTGCTGAACACGTTTAACCCCGAGCACGAAGGGACACTGGTCAGTCGTACGGCTGAACGTCGTCAATACACCATTACGGGTATTTCAAGCATTGATTCCATTGCGTTGGTGAACGTACAGGGATCGGGTATGATCGGTGTTGCGGGGGTATCCGCTAAGCTGTTTGGGGTACTGGCCGCACACCGGATCAGTGTTATTCTGATTTCGCAGGCTTCGTCCGAGCACTCGATCTGTTTTGCTATCGATCCGCGTGGTGCCGAGGACGTCAAGGAGATTCTGGAAACTGAGTTCGCTACTGAAATTCAACACGGTTATATCGATAATATCTCTATCGAACGTGATCTGTCAGTCATCGCCACAGTAGGCGAGGGTATGCGGAAAAGCTCGGGGATCGCCGGGAAGTTGTTCTCGGTGCTGGGTAAGAACGGGGTGAACATTGTGGCCGTTGCGCAGGGGTCATCGGAAATTAACATTTCGGTGGTCATTAACCGGAACAACCTCTCGAAGGCGCTGAACGCGCTGCACAACATCTTCTTCCAGTCCGAAGCGCGGATTCTGAATCTTTACCTGGTGGGAACGGGGCTGATCGGCCGGACGCTGATGCAACAAATCTGCGACCAGGCGGCCTTTCTGCGCGACGAGCGCCTATTGAAGGTATGCGTCGTCGGGATGGCCAATACCAAAAAAATGCTGCTCGACCCGAAAGGAACGTCGCTGACCAACTGGACCGAGCGGTTGCTGACCGAGGGGGTTACGACTTCGCTGCCAGCCTTCGTTGAAAAAATCAAAGACTATAACCTGCCTAACAGCGTATTTATCGACTGTACGTCCGACAAGGATATTGTGCAGTTCTATGAGTCGTTGCTGGATGCGAATATCTCGGTTGTTACGCCGAACAAAGTCGCCAATTCAGGGCCGTACAGTGAATACCGTCGGCTACAACGTACGGCGCTGAACCGGGGCGTTAAGTTTCTGTACGAAACAAACGTCGGCGCGGGGCTTCCGATCATCAATACTGTGCAGGGGCTGATGACCTCCGGCGATCGATTCCTGAAGATAGAAGCGATCCTGTCGGGAACGCTGTCGTTCATTTTTAATACGTTCCGACCAGGCGTATCCTTCGCCGATGTAGTTCGGGAAGCCAAGGAGAAAGGCTTTACTGAACCCGACCCACGCGATGATTTGAGCGGGCAGGACGTAGCCCGGAAAATTTTGATTCTGGCCCGCGAGGCTGGTTTCCCACTGGAGCCCGAGGACGTAACGATTAACAACCTGTTACCCGAATCCTGTCTGTTGGCTCCAACGATTCCTGCTTTCTTCGACGAACTGGAACGTAACAACGACTACTTCGAGAACCTGCTGGCCGAAGCTGAAGCAGCGGGTCAGAAGCTGCGTTTTGTGGCAAGTTTTGAAAACAACAAGGCCGTTATTGGCCTGCGTCCGGTTGGTCCGGATCATCCGTTCTACATGCTGTCCGGTTCAGATAATATCGTTTCGTTCACAACGGAACGATATAAAGACCGGCCGCTGGTCGTTAAAGGGCCGGGAGCCGGAGCTGAGGTAACTGCTTCGGGGGTATTTGCTGATCTGGTTAGTATAGGCAGCTATCTGGCTTAAAAGAATAATGCGCAACGTAAAAGGGCCCGGCTTTTAGACCGGGCCCTTTTACGTTATGAGCTATAAATAAACTCGGGCTAGAAGACCCAGTTGCGGTAGGGAATGTTCCACCGGACGGCCAAACTTGCCACCTGATCACTGTATCGAGCGGGCTGGTACTGGCTGTCCTGGAAGCGATACAAATACCGGGCTTCCAGAAATACGTTATGCCGGATCATATACGACGCCCGTACATCGCCGTAGGTTAAGATGGTTTTACGACCCTGCCCGATGAAATTGCCCTCGTTACGCACGCGATCGAAGTAGTCCTGTAAAATATTACCGCCGTAGTTCCGGTCTGGCGATGGGTCCGCGCCGTACATCATTAGCCCAAACGTACCATTGGCGGACAGCTTCTGGCGTTGGAAACGGACAATAGCCAGCCCTTCCATAAAGTTCGCGCCCAGTGGGTGAGCCAGTGGCTGGCTGTAATGCGCGTAGTTGGTTTGTCCCGCACTAACAGTCGATGATTTGGTATGCGAGTACGTATAAGGCCGGGCCAGATTCATCTCTAACTGCAGATCGAGATTCGGTACGTCGAATGCATCGATGTATTTACCGCCTAATTGTACGGCAAATTTGTTGGTCCAGCTACCCTGCCCGCGGGTTAACTCACGCAACACAAACTCGTCCAGCATAACCTGTCCGTAGACCAGAAACTGTGACTGAAAATTTACTTTAGCATCCAGACCAATCAGCGCGTTATCGGCACTACCCTGGCTGGATTCGACGTAACGATAAAAGATAATTGGGTTCAAATAATTCAGATCGACCCGATCACGACTGAATACCTCAGCCTCAAACAGACCGATGTTGACCCGATCACTCACGTTGATGCTAAGATGGTGCATAGCCGCAAACTTGGGCGGAATCAGACGCTCTTCGGCAGCCGGGGGTAAATTCTGAGTATTCTGAAGGTGTGTAAACAGATTAGTATACTGAATCCGTTTGCCCAGGCGGGTTGAGAACTTGGCGAACAGGTACGGCGGGCTATTGTCCGATAACAGGAGCGAGCGAAACCCATTACCGATAAAATTCCGGTCGTGGCCAAACTGGATGTTGATGACTTTGAGCGCGTTAAACGTAATGTAGCCCCGTGCTGATAGGAAATCTACTCCGTTCGTGCGGTAATTTTTTGTAAACCCTTCGCCGGGGGCCGAACCTTCTGCCCCACCATACCGACTGTACGTCTGCCCGTACTGCTGAATGTATTCTGGATAGATGGCCTGGTTTTCGGAGAAGAAGGAGTAGAAACCCAATTTTTTACCAATCGATCCCCGAATCTCGATGCCACGGGAGTTGATGAAGTTTAGTTTCTGGCCATCCGCGGGATTATTAACCTCATACGATACTCGTTCAAGACCCGCTCCGAAATAAACCGCTGGGCTGACGTGCAAATCAATATCTTCCGTCTGCAGATTATAAAAATCGGCTTTCTTCTTGTAGAAATGACGGAACAGCGGCTCGCGGCTGTTACCCGGCTCGGGATCACTGGGCGTCGGCTTCACCCATTCCCAGCTGTCGTTACGTAGGTAATCCAGATTAAAATAGTCCGAGTCGGATAGGTCGCGAGTAGGATTAGCTAAAATACTGTCTGTTAGCTGAATAACACTTTGCCGGTTGTAAGGCTTAATGCTGCTGTGAAAGCCATCTGCCCAGCGATTCTGCCGGATTTCGAGCCGGTCAATCAGATGGTAATAATCGGAATTAAGCGGTACGAATGGACTTTGCGCGCGGACGGACAGGGAAAAAAAGAAAAGGCAAAGAAGGTAAACGTTGTGACGCATGTACTTTACTAGCTGTTGGCGCCCTACAAATTAGTTGTGCGGCCGGGCGCCGAGTAGGCCGGTTAAATTAGGCAATTGGTTTGGATATACGGTAACGGCGGGGCTAATTTACGGCGAAAGAAGCCTTACATCCATGTTTGTATTTGCCCAGCAGTCTTCAGTTGCCAATCAGTTTATTGCCGAATTAAGGGACGTAGCGGTTCAGAAAGACCCGCTACGCTTTCGCCGGAATCTGGAACGGATTGGTGAGTTGATGGCTTACGAGATCTCTAAAACGCTGTCGTACAACAACGCACTAGTGGAAACATCGCTGGGCAAAGCCGAAGCACAGGTACTGCGTCAACAACCGGTATTAGCAACAATCATGCGGGCGGGATTACCCTTTCATCAGGGGTTTCTGAATTGTTTTGATCGGGCCGAGAACGCCTTTGCGGGGGCGTATCGCGGTTACGCTTCGGATGATGAAGAGCAGTTCGAGATTGAAATGGATTATATCGTTTCGTCGGATTTGAGCGGCAAAACACTGATTCTGTGCGATCCGATGCTGGCGACGGGGCGCTCGCTTGAAAAGGTGTACCATGCCATGTTACGCTATGGCATTCCAGCCCAGACGCACATTGCCGCCGTGATTGCCAGTGCAGAGGGGGTCCGCTACGTGCAGAGCCAGCTTCCTCAATGTCATTTGTGGCTTGGAGCTATTGATCAACACCTGAACGATCACGCTTATATCGTTCCTGGCCTGGGCGATGCGGGCGATCTCGCCTTCGGACCGAAGGTGTAGTATAAAACGAAAAGGACGTAGTCAGCGCTACGTCCTTTTCGTTTCTTCAGTAGTGTTGTTGTTTACGCGTTCTATCGCAGGTCGACCACTTCAACGCCCGGGTGCTTTGCCTTGTCGAAGACAAAATACGTATCCGGTACGTTGACGTTTGGGGTGAATGAGGTGATGGTGTAGGTTGATTTCTTGCCGTTTTTATCGGTGATCAACCAGTTCCGAATCGACTTATCGGCTTTATCGATCGCCAACTGTACCGACGCTACATTGATTTTCTTTTTGTTAGGCGTCAGTTGAATAATCTCCATTGTGCGGCCGCCCTGTTTCTGCTCCTTCACAAACTTATAGTCAAACCCCCGTTTGTACAGGTTGTAAATCTCGGTAGGGTTGAGCTCACTGGCACCCTTTTCCTGATCCTGTACGTTAAGTTCGTTGGTTTCCTTGATGTAGGTCGACATCGTTTTTCCGTCGCTGAATACTTCCTGGTCGCCCATCGATAGCCGGAACTTGTCGCTTTTAACGGTCAGATCACCTTTATACGACTCGGCCCCGGTGTACGAAAAGGCCGCTCTGTAGGAGTTCAGCGATTTGTATTTCTGGCTCATAGCGTCCAGAATAGTTTGCGCGCGCTTGTCTTTTTGCGCGAAAGTTGTGCTTGTTATCAACAGCATCAACCCCAATATGTAAGCAAGGTTTTTCATTCGTACCATGTAAACTGGGTAGCGATTCTGCTAAAAAGCTTTTCGCCCTGTCTTGGTTAACTGATGTATCAGTTAGACCAAAAACAGGGCGAAAAGTTTAATTGTTGCTACGTGTTTTGCTGGGTGGTGTGCCTACAGCTGCTTCAACACCTCTTCCAGCGTTTGCAGATCATTAATTAACACATCGCGCGCTTTGCTGCCTTCGAACGGGCCAACGATGCGGGCGGCTTCTAGTTGATCGATCAGCCGACCGGCGCGGTTGTAGCCGAGTTTGAGCTTCCGCTGGATCAGCGATGTACTACCCTGCTGGTGGATTACAATCAGCCGGGCAGCTTCATCGAACATGGGATCACGGTTGCCCAGATCAACATCTTTCTCTTCAGATTGTCCACCGTCGTCACCAATGAACTCGGGTAGGTGATAGGCATCATCGTAACCACGCTGGCCACCCACGAAATCGCAGAGGTCTTCGATCTCGTTCGTGTCGACAAAGGGACATTGCAACCGGATCAGGTCTGAATTTGACGACAGAAGCATATCGCCCATGCCGACCAGCTGCTCAGCCCCACCCGTATCCAGGATGGTTCGGGAATCAATTTTCGACGTCACCTTGAACGACAGACGGGCCGGGAAGTTAGCTTTGATCAACCCCGTGATAACGTTCACCGAAGGCCGCTGCGTGGCCACAACCAGGTGAATGCCGATAGCGCGCGCCAGCTGGGCTAACCGGGCAATGGGCTGCTCAACTTCTTTACCAGCCGTCATCATCAGATCGGCCAGCTCATCGATAATCAGGACAATGTAGGGAAGAAACTTGTGCCCCTTTTCTGGGTTTAACCGCCGTTTAACAAACTTGGCGTTATACTCTTTCAGATTACGGCAACCGGCGTCTTTCAGCAGGTTGTAGCGGTTATCCATCTCAATACAAAGCGAATTGAGTGTATTGACAACCTTCTTCGTGTCGGTAATGATCGGCTCGTCGGCATCAGGTAGTTTGGCCAGGAAGTGCCGCTCCAGCTTGTTGAAGAGCGTCAGCTCTACTTTCTTTGGATCGACCAATACCAGCTTGAGCTCCGATGGATGCTTTTTGTAGATCAGCGAGGTCAGCAGTACGTTTAGCCCAACTGATTTACCCTGCCCCGTAGCACCGGCCATGAGCAGGTGAGGCATCTTGGCCAGGTCGGCAATGTAGATGTCGTTGGAAATCGTCTTGCCCAGGACAATGGGTAAGTCAAACTTGCTGTTGGTGAATAAGTCGCTCGTAATAACCGATCGCATCGACACCATCTCCCGGTTTTTGTTGGGGACCTCAATACCGATGGTACCCATTCCTGGCATTGGCGCAATGATCCGGATGCCTAGGGCGGACAAGCTCAGGGCAATATCGTCTTCCAGGCTTTTGATCTTCGAAATCCGAACGCCTTTGGCGGGTATGATTTCATACAATGTAACTGTCGGGCCGATCGACGCCTGAATGGAGTCAATTTCAATCCCGAAATTACGTAACGTCGTCTCGATTTTTTCCTTATTCGCTGTCAGCTCGTCGTCCGACACCTGCGCTTTACGGTTGTTCTGGTAATCGGTAAGCAGATCAGTCGTCGGTGGCTGATACTGCGGCAAATCCAGTTTGGAATCATACAGGCCATGCTGGGCTACCAGATCGTCTTCATCCGGAATGACGACGTCAAATACTGGAGCGACACTAACCGGCTCTGAAGCCACCACGTCATCAATAGCGTCCCGATTTTTAATGGTCAGCGTTACGCCATTCGATTTGACAGCGATAGGCGCAGAATCGGGCGTTGGGCCTGGATAAGCCGTTACGGGCGGAAGCGGTTCGACTACAGGCTCGGGTTCGACATCGCGCTGGATAAACTGGTTGACGGGAGCCGTCGTGCTTGGCGCAGCAGACAGCTCTTCGTCTTCGTCGTCCTCAGCGTTAACTACCAGATCGAGCTCATCGTCGGTATCATTCACTCTTTCAGTTTCGTCATAGGTCTGTAGCGTGCTGTCGACCTCCGGAGAGAAACGGGGTCGTTTCGCCACGGAGAACTTAGGCAGTTTCCAGTTACGAATATCGGCGAAGTAAACCAGGAAGATGAACAACAGAAACAGAATAATCGCCAGGTTTCCCCAACCGAACAGGCTATATAACGCGACGTTCACTTCGTAGCCGATGCCACCACACCAGACGCTGCCGGTTTCTGCCGAATCCGTCACCAGGACAACGTAACCCAGTAGTAAGCTCGTCCAGACTGCCGCGAAAATCAGCCCCATGGTGGTCCGGTTCAGCGGCAACAGTTCACGACGTAACGTCAGTTTATAGCCCGCGAGGAACGGAATAAACGGTAAGGCCAGCGCCCCGATGCCGAACCAGCGAAAGACGAAAACATGCGCCACCGACGCACCTACCAGGCCCAGCAGGTTACGCGTTTCGGTTCCCGACTCCGCCAATGGTTCCGACATAGCTGCACCAACAACGCTTTGATCGGCAGGACCATGAAGCAGGTAGGAGACAAAGGCGATCAATAAGCCAACCCCCATACCCATGCACAGCACGCCCAGTATCAGCGACGAACGCTGGTCGCTGCGAATTCGATTGAAGTTGATGGCCCAGTCTGATGAAGGTTTCGGCACCCTTGGAGGGGGCTGAGTATCCCGATTAGTCCGGGGGCTATTGCCACGTGGCCGCTCGGGAGCCGGTTGACGAAGCGTATTCTGACGGGGGGATGTTGTTGGTTGGGCCATGCTGGTGAACGCTGACTAGCGAAGTCAGAAGTAAATTTGCCATTTTTTACGGAAAAAGCGCGAAGGAATGTCCCGATTCAGACGGAATGGAACTACTACCGTAAAATAGATGGAATTTATGAGCGAACGGCTTTTTCTGGAATCACGTTTTGAGTGAGCAGCGCCTTGTTAATCTGCTTGGCCAACCCTGGACCTTCGTAAATAAAACTGGTGTACACCTGAATCAGACTGGCCCCGGCCTGCAGCTTCTCCAGCGCATCGGCCGGAGTGGCAATACCCCCTACACCAATAATCGGAAAGGCCCCGCCCGATCGTTGATGCAGGTACCGGATAACGGCCGTAGCCCGTTCTTTCAGCGGCTGCCCACTAACTCCACCCGCGCCAATCTGCGAAACAACGGTCGGTTCAGTAGCCAGCCCCTCCCGGCTGATGGTTGTATTCGTGGCAATAACGCCCGCAATTTTCGTGTCGTTGACAATTGCAATAATATCGTCCAGCTGACCGTCCGTAAGGTCGGGTGCTATCTTCAGAAGAATAGGCTTGGGGGCGGGCTTCTTCGTATTCTCATTCTGTAGGGCCGTTAGCAGGCGGGTCAGTGGTTCCCGCTCCTGCAAATCACGTAAGCCGGGCGTATTGGGTGAACTGACGTTGACAACGAAGTAGTCGACTACATCAAATAGATCCTGGAAGCTGAGCAGGTAATCGTTCAGGGCTTCTTCGTTAGGCGTGTCTTTGTTTTTGCCGATGTTACCACCGATGATCACCCGTCGATCGCCCCGGTTTTTGGCAAATTCGCGTAAGCGTCCCGACGCTGGGCCAGCGCCTTTGTTATTGAAACCCATGCGGTTGATCAACCCCTGGTCGGCTTTGAGCCGGAACAAACGGGGCTGTGGATTTCCTGGTTGTGGGCGGGGCGTTACGGTGCCAATCTCCACGAATCCGAACCCCAGATCACTTAGTTCGCTCACCAGTTCCGCATTCTTGTCGAAGCCAGCCGCCATGCCGATTGGGTTCGGAAATGTTAGGCCAAAAACCGTTCGAGCCAGTCGGGGATCATCAACAACGTAAAGTTTCCGACAAAGGAACGACACGCCGGGAATAGCCAGCGCGAAGCGAAGCAACGACGTAATGGTATGGTGAATGGACTCCGCATCAAAGCGGAACAGCAACGGAAGAAACAGACGCTTGTACATGCGGCAAAAATACGCAAATGTGACGCCGGACGTAACATGCTGGTCGACAATCAGCCAAATAGGTCTGATGACAGATAACGGTCACCCCGGTCGCAGATAATGCAGACAATAACGCCCGACTCCAGTTCCTGCGCTAGTTTCAACGCAGCCCAGACGGCACCGCCACTGCTCATTCCGGCGAATATACCTTCGACGCTGGCCAGCTGTCGAGTGGTTTGCGTGGCGTCCTCGGCCGAAACCTCAATGACGCGATCAACCCGGGATGGATCGAATATTTTGGGTAGATACTCCTCCGGCCACTTACGAATACCCGGAATCGACGAACCGTCCGTTGGTTGGCAGCCGACAATCTGAACGGCTGGATTCTGCTCTTTCAGATAGCGCGACGTTCCCATAATGGTACCCGTGGTTCCCATCGACGAAACAAAGTGAGTAACAGTACCCGCCGTATCGCGCCAGATTTCGGGACCAGTTGTCTTATAATGAGCTCGATAATTATCCGGATTGGCAAACTGGTTAAGCAGGTAGTAATCGCCTTTTCCTACCTGCGCTTCGGCGTAGTCGCGGGCTCCCTCCATTGTTTCCGTCAGGATTACTTTAGCACCGAAGGCTTCCATCGTCAGAACGCGTTCACGGGTGGAGTTTGCGGGCATGACCAGCTCAAGTTCGAGGTTGTAGAGCCGGGCAATCATCGCTAAGGCAATGCCCGTATTGCCGCTGGTGGCCTCGATCAGCTTCATACCTGGCTTTATTTCGTTGCGACTCAGGGCACCCTGAATCATACTGGCGGCCGCCCGGTCTTTTACACTGCCACCGGGATTGTTGCCTTCCAGTTTGCCGTAAATCGTTACGTTGGGATTAGGATTCAGCCGGTTCAATTCAACGAGAGGAGTGTTTCCAACCAAATCGAGTAGGGTAGCCATGGCAATCAAATAAACCTGTTTGTTTTTCAAGGTTAAAGGCGGTCAAATAGTTCGCCTGGAACGACGCTGAGTCGCTACCCAGAGGCTAGGCCGGATCGCCCAACTGGGGAAACGTAAAAAAAAGCAGAAAGCTAAACGGTTGATAATGAAAATTATGTAAACTTGCTTTGGATTATCCGTCAGTGTTACCCGTCAGTCACGCTGACCTAATCTGAGTTTACATTTTATTCACACCATAGCTAATCCATTGTATGAAAGCAAGTCTGCAACCCGGCCTGCTCAGCAGCGCGCGTCGCGAGCAAATCGCTACCCAACTTGCCATGTCCGACCTGGTATTACCGTTCTGGGGATACCGCAAAAAAATGCCGATGCATCAAATTGTTCGGCTGGAAGGCGAAGGCAACTACACCGTATTTCATTTCGCCGATGGCACTCAGTTGATGGTGTCTCTCACGCTAAAAAAGCTCGAAAGTCGGCTTTCGCCGAAAGTATTTGTTCGGTCGCACAAGAAGAACATTATTAACCTGCTCTACCTGGAACGTATTAATCCCGATCGTCAGCAGTTGAGCGTCAGCCTGCTGAACGGCGACCGGGTGGAGGTGTCCCGTCGGAAAGCTACCGCCTTCATGCAGCAGCTACGCGGTTTTCAGAAAGAACTTGTTCTGCTGGAAACGCAGCCCGAGCCCGAACTGGCCGTTGCTGCCTGATCGTAAGACTACTAAAACAGAGAAGCCCCTGAACGTTCAGGGGCTTCTCGATTAGTAAGAATTATTACTTCGCCAGCTTGGCTAAGGCTTCGTCACGTAATGGACGGCGCAGGATTTTACCGACGTTGGACTTCGGTAGTTCATCCCGGAATTCAATGATGCGGGGAACTTTGTACGCCGTCAGGTTCTCTTTACAGAACGCCTTAATCGTTTCGGCTGTCAGTGCCGGATCCTTTCTGACAACGCAGATTTTGACTACCTCGGTTGATTTCTCATCCGGCACACCGATACAGGCTACTTCGAGCACACCGGGACATTGAGCCACCACGTCTTCCACTTCGTTTGGGTAAACATTGAAGCCCGATACCAGAATCATGTCTTTCTTCCGGTCGACGATCTTAAAAAATCCATCCTTGTCCATGATGCCGATGTCGCCGGTTTTGAACCAGTCACCCATCATGGCGTTAGCGGTTTCTTCCGGGCGGTTGTAGTAGCCCAGGAAAACCTGTGGCCCTCTGGCAACTACTTCCCCACGCTCACCGACGGCAGCATCCGTGCCATCATCGTTGATAATCTTCATGTCCGTACTGGGCCAGGGCAAGCCGATCGTTCCTACCCGAACCGATCCATCCGTGGGGTTCGACGACAGTACTGGTGAGGTTTCGGTCAGACCGTAGCCTTCGCAGGGCGTAACACCAGTCAGTGCCTTCCAGCGCTCGGCTACGCTCGTTTGCAGCGCCATGCCCCCGGCCGACGTAATCGTCAGCTTGCTGAAATCAACTTCTTTGATCCGTGGATGATTCAGCAAACCATTGTACAGCGTATTAACCCCCGTGAAAGCCGTAACGGTGTGTTTCTTGAGGTCGTCGATGAAGGCGTTTAAATCCCGCGGATTCGTAATCAGCAGGTTCATTGCGCCAGTTCTTAAACCCGCCAGGGCATTGGTCGTCAGGGCATAAACGTGGTACAGGGGAAGTGCCGCGACGATGATTCCTTCGCCATCGGGTATCCCGCCAGGACGCATCCAGTAATATTGGCCTTCTACATTGGCGATCAGGTTGCGGTGCGTCAGCATGGCTCCTTTCGATACGCCGGTGGTGCCGCCCGTGTACTGTACGTACGCCAGGTCCGAACTCTTAATAGTTACAGGCGTAAAGGGCCGCCGTTTCCCCCGGCTCATCGCGTCTCCGAACGAAATGGCAGTAGGGAGTTTATACGATGGCACCAGCTTCTTAACGTACTTAACTACTGCATTGACGATCTGCTTTTTAGGGAAGCCCAGCAGATCCCCCAACTCGGTAACGACAATGTGCTGAATGTCGGTCTGGTTCAGAATCTTCTCCAGATGGCTGGCAAAGTTGGCCAGAATAACGATGGCTTTTGTACCGGAGTCCTTGAACTGATGCTGCATTTCGCGGGGAGTATACAGCGGGTTTGTATTAACCACGGCCAGCCCCGCCCGCAACGCGCCAAACATCACCACCGGATATTGCAAGGTATTCGGCATCTGAATCGCCAGCCGGTCGCCGGGTTTCAGACCGAGATCGTTTTGCAGAAAGGAGGCAAATTGTTTCGACAGCGTATCCACTTCGCCAAACGTAATCTCTTTCCCCATGCAACTATAAGCTGGCCGGTCGTGGAACCGTTGGCAACCATCTTCCAGCAGGGCGGCTATCGAGGAATAGGCATCCGGATTGATCTCGTGAGGAACGCCTTCGGGATAAAAGCGGAACCACGGGTGGGACTTCGTCACTGATTGCGTTTCCATGGTGGTTAATTGTATGTTTTGTGGTAAAAATAAAACGAAAGGGAGAAGGTTTTCTGTACAGTGATTAAAATTTCAGTCGCTGTCTTAGCGCTAACAAAGAAAAACGCCCGACGGATGGGCGTTTTCGAGTAATAATACAGCAAAACTGGCTGTTCAGGTACGAAAATTAGCTTCAGCGCGCCTTAGCCGCGTTGTCAGCGATTAGTGTCGCCAGTCGAGAAAGCAGCGGACTGGGGAAGCCATGACCCATGCCGTTGACTAGCTCAAACCGGGCACCGGGGATGGTGGCGGCTACGTCCCGACCGGCCTCTATGGGCACAAGCGGATCGTCATTGCCGTGGATGACAAGCGTAGGAACCTTAATTGTTTTTAGCTGATCGGTACGTCCGGCGTGATAACCCGCCAGCGAAGCAGCTCCCTGCCGACCAAAGCCATCCGGATAATATGATCGCCGGAAGTCTGCCATGACCTGCTTGCGCACCATGACCGAATCAGGCGGGTAAGTCGTCCCTGCCAGCACAATCGTCGAAGCGATTTCCCGGTTAAGGTTGGCTGTGGTATCGGTTGGCAACCCAGGTGGAGGAATTTTGCCAACCACCTCTGGTTTGGCTACTACCGGTAAATCGGGTCTGCCACCTCCCGACATGATGATGGTTAGGGAGAGCGTGTGCTCGGGGTGGTTGTAGGCAACGCGCTGGGCAATCATACCGCCCATCGACGCGCCCACGATATGGGCTTTGGAAATCGTCAACGCGTCCAGCAATCCTACGGCATCGGCAGCCATGTCATCCAGCGTATAGGGCAGGGGCGGGGGCGTTTTCTCCTGCAGGGCCTTGATAATACCAGCCCAGTTGGGTGCCCCCGCTTTGTCCATTTTGGTCGATAAGCCAATGTCCCGGTTGTCGAACCGGATAACCCGGTACCCGCGCTTGACCAAGTCATCACACAAAGCAACCGGCCACATCGTGAGCTGAGCGTTGGTGCCGGCAATTAAAAGAATTGTAGGCTTGTTTACTGGACCGAAGCTTTCGTACGCAATCGTAATACCATTGGCTTTTACCTGGCCGGATTGGTTCTGTCCGAATCCGGTTAACGCATGCCCACCCAGAAGCACGAACAAGACTATAAATCGCATGAGCCTGATGAGAGTAGATAGTTGCCTTATACGCTTGATACCAGGTAGATAAGAGCAGGAAGGAGATAATTTACTGACTTGATGCTTCTATTTGATTTTAGCCTGGTAGATGGCTGGTTTGATCTGGCCGGTTTTAATGAATAAGTAGGTTGATAAGTATATTGACCTGTTTAGAAGGCATTTGATGAATGTAAAGTACATTGACCCTTTATCTGTTGATTGACGAGTTAGTACGTCCTTTTCCTGAGTAACCTTATCCCAAATCCGTCGCGCGAGACAACCCTATCGTATGAGTCAAAGTCAACGTATATTCCTCTGGTCGATTACGGCGGCTCTGGGAGGTTTCCTGTTTGGATTCGATACCGCCGTAATTTCTGGTGTCGAGCAAACCCTGCAATCGCTCTGGAAGCTCAGCGATGCAGAACACGGATTGACCATATCCGTCGCCCTGATAGGTACGGTCGTTGGGGCAATGACGGGTGGCATCCCGGCCGAACGCCTGGGACGTAAACGAACGCTCTTCTGGATTGGCGTTATTTACCTGGGGGCTTCGCTCGGGACGGCACTCGCGCCAACCTGGGGTATTTTCTTCGTTTTTCGCTTCCTGGGTGGGGTAGGGGTAGGAGCTTCGTCGGTAGCGGCTCCAATGTACATTTCCGAGATTTCGCCAGCCAAATCGCGGGGGTTACTGGTTGCTTTGTTTCAGTTCAATGTTGTGCTGGGCATCCTGATTGCTTACGTATCTAATTACTTCCTGCAGAATTTCGGAGCCGAACCCTGGCGCTGGATGCTGGGGGTGCAGGCGATTCCATCGCTGATCTTTTTGGTGACGGTGCTGAATATTCCCGAAAGTCCACGCTGGCTCCTGCTGAAAAAAGGTAAAGTTGCCGAAGCGAGGGACGTATTGAACATGATCGATCCGGAAACCGCCGAAGCAACGTTGTCCAGTTTGCAGCAACATGCCGATCAGCCACAAACGGCCAGCCTGTTTTCGGGTAAATACAACACGCCTATCATGCTGGCGGTGCTGTTTGCGTTCTTCAACCAAGTGTCAGGCATCAACGCCATTCTGTATTACGCTCCCCGCATCTTTGAGATGACAGGGCTTGGCAAGAGTTCGGCTTTGCTCTCATCGGCGGGCGTAGGGCTGGTTAACCTGATCTTTACAATGATTTCGATGAACCTGATTGACCGCTTTGGCCGCCGGACGCTGATGCTGGTCGGTTCGGTAGGGTTAATCGTCATGCTGGGGTTAGTGACACGAGCGTTCTATCTGGAGGAATTCAATGGGCTGTCCGTTCCCTTCTTTCTGTTTGGCTACATTGCCTTCTTTGGTTTCTCGCAGGGGGCCGTTATCTGGGTATTCATTTCCGAAATCTTTCCGAACGAAGTACGTTCCAGCGGCCAGGCGCTGGGTAGCTTTACGCACTGGATCATGGCCGCGATCATTACGTATACCTTTCCGTATTTGACTGGCCAGTTCGGGGGCGCAGCGTCGTTTATGTTTTTTACGGTTATGATGGTCCTGCAACTGCTGTTCGTATGGAAACTGATGCCTGAAACGAAAGGAACCAGTCTGGAGCAGATCGAACGTACCTTTGTTGGTCATTGAAAAAAGATGGTGCAGGTTAGTTAGTCCACCAGTGGAACTGCATAACCGAACCGCCTACTCACAAAAATAATTACCCATGAATCAGACAATAACCTGTTTTGGCGAGATACTCTGGGACGTATTACCTACCAGCAAACAGGCTGGCGGAGCGCCCATGAACGTAGCGGCCGATCTCCGCAATTTTGGCCTGAATGCCCAGATCATCAGTCGCGTTGGCACCGACGAACTGGGTACCGAGATGCTGGCTTTCCTGAGAGACAAAGGACTGCCGCTCGACCTGGTACAAATCGGACAAACCCACCTGACGGGTGTTGCCAAAGCTAACATCTCCGACCGGAATGAGGTGACGTACAAAATTGTGCAACCCGTAGCCTGGGATTATATTCAACTGGAGCCGAGCTTGGTGGACGTAGTGAAACAGAGTGAAATTTTTGTATATGGTAGTCTGGCCGCCCGCAGCACCCGTACGTACGAAACCCTGCAATCACTGCTGGATGTAGCACCGAAGAAAGTGTTTGACGTAAATCTGCGCGCCCCCCACTACGAGCGCGGTGTTGTCGAAGCACTGATGCACCAGGCTGATATCGCTAAACTGAACGAGCATGAACTGGCCGAACTGGCAGGCTGGTACGGCGACGCGAGCGATCAGGAACAGACGATGCAGCAACTCCGGGAACGGTATCAGCTCGACGCACTCTGCGTAACGTTGGGCGAGGAGGGTGCTGTTCTGATGGACGACTCCGGCTTCGTACGACAGGGTGGTTTTCCGGTCGAGGTGTCCGACACAATTGGCAGCGGGGACGCCTTTCTAGCGGCATTTCTGTACAAAAACCTGCAAGGAGATACACCGCAGCAGATTCTGGAGTTTGCCTGCGCAACGGGCGCTTACGTAGCCACGCAGCGAGGAGCTACGCCCGATTTCACGGAAGCAACTATTCAGTCGTTTTTGCAGCTTAGCCGGATAAAGACGCACTCGGCTGACTAAATTACAGATCGTAATTCGGTTAACGAATGAGCCGAATCAATACATAATGGCATACGACAAACGCATCATACCGTTGTCGTATGCTTTGCTTTCCAGTAGATTGAGTCTGACCTGCGTCGTGCTGGAACCGAACAGCCGGATGCCTTCACCAAAAACGATTGGGTTCAGCTTGATGATCAGTTCATCAATGAGGTGTGCATCCAGCAGCATGCCTGCCAGTTCGCCCCCGCCACATAGCCAGAGCGGTTTTCCCTCTTCCGATTTAAGCTGGCGAACCACATCAAGTTCGTCGTTCGAAACCAACTGAATCTGACTATTGGACTCGAAATCAATCGATCTGGAGAAAACGTAATTCTTCAGCCTGGGATTGATTTGCGTGTAAGTGGGCTGCCCTTTCTGTAAGCCATAGTCATAGCCGTACTCATACGTTTTTCGGCCCATCAGCACCGCGCCATACGTCCGGATTCCGGCAATAAAGTCCTGAATGAATTCGCCTTCGGTCAGGAAGCCAGTCGTCGAGCCGTCGGGGTGGGCAATGAAGTTGTCGAGCGTGGCCGCAACGTGATAAATGAGTTTTCGCATGAGGGATAATGGGTTTCTTAAATGGTAACGCTAAAGCGAGGGCGTATTCGTATGCATGAACTCCTGAATAAACGCCTGCATCCGTCGGAAGTGCGTTCCCTCCCAGTAAAGTCGGCCGCAGTCCGTACAACGCCAGAACGACTGCTGCCCCTCCCGAACAAGCGGAGGTAACTGATCAAGAATAGCCGCTTTTTCGACCGGAGTCAGTAGTCCGTTGCAAACCAGACACCGCTGAAAAGGGCTGGCCTGAGTGGTCAGGTGATACCGAACCACAACCTCAGTTAGTTGTTGCCGGGGATTGGTAGCCCGAACATAGTAGCCGTACGTAACAGTACTTCGCATGAGCAGCTCCCGGTCGCGGGTCAACAGCACCCGGTTGGTCGTCGCCGAAATTTGCGCCAGTTCCGGGTCGGTGTAGTCATTGCAGTAAAGCGTATCAACACCCAGCATGCGAAGATACGTAGCCAGTTTCCCCAGGTGTGCATCCAGGACAAACTGATACGTGGGCAGCGGTGGCGGTTGTACCCGCGACGCTACGGCAATTTTTAACGAGTTATCAACCAGCGGATAGACGGCAAACGAATCATCAGGCTGCACCAGATACGTAAAATCAATGGACTTCCCGTTCGCCAGAAGCAGGCCAATTTCCGGATGCGGCACGCCTAACGATTCAACGACGTCTTTGATCGACACCCGCTGGCTGACGGCCCAACTGAAAGTAACGGACCGCTGTCGGGCGGGCAGGAAATCGTTTAGAATACCATAAAACTGAAACGTAATAGTAGCCATATCGGAAGGGTCAGTCAGTACACAACCAAAAACGGCGTACTGTGGGAAGGGTATACCTGTATTTAAATGAACAGATAGTCAAGTACTAACAAAAAAGTGGGCCACTAGAGCAGAAGTTAAGGCTACCGTCGGTGAGACAATGACGATTTAGTACATTTGTTGTCCATCCTGACATTATACTATTCATAAATAATACCATGCTTGAGGCCGAGTCGTCGGAGCAGTTCCTTGCGGGGGGCGGTGAAATGGGCGAGTTAATTCGATCAATGGACTGGTCGAAAACGCCACTAGGTCCAACATCAACCTGGCCCCAGAGTTTACGAACCTCTGTGAGCTTGTGCCTGTCGTCAACGTTTCCCATACTGATTGCCTGGGGGCCCGAAACGATTCAGATTTATAACGATAGTTACCGGCCCATCTGTGGCGCAAAGCATCCCGAATCGATGGGGCAGAACTTCCGGATCTGCTGGGAAACAGCCCTGCCCGTCGTGGGCGATGCCTTCACCCGAGGACAGCAGGGAGAAGGTACCTACATCAAGGACCAGCGCATGTTCCTCGACCGGTATGGGTATCTGGAAGAAGCGTTTATGACGTTCTCCTTCGCGCCAATCCGGGATGAGTCGGGTGAGGTAGGGGGCATTTTTCACCCTATTACTGAATCGACCGACAAAATGCTGAGTGCCCGCCGAACGCAGGTGCTGCGGGACGTAGCTACCCTGACCGGTCAGGCAAAAACGAACGAGGAGATTTATACCAACCTGACGACCGCAGCCCCCGACTTTGCGCTTGATCTGCCTTACTTACTTTTCTACGAATTTGACAACGAGGGGCAAACCGCTCGACTGGTAAGCGACGCTGGCCTGTCGGCCGATCAGCCTTTTCCCGTACAGCTTACTGAACTGGACGTAGCCACAACCGAATGGTTAAGCGACTTGAGTCAGTCGCGGATGATTGATCAGGTAGTGCAACGGATTGGACCGTTGAAAGGTGGACCGTACGAAGAGTCACCCCATACGGCGATGTACTTGCCCATTACGTTGTCGACCCGTACGCAGCCGATTGGTTTTCTACTGGCCGGGGTGAGTCCCCATCGGGCGCTGGATCAGGATTACCAGAATTTTTACGCGCTGCTGTCCAATACCATCAGTACGGCCTTCTCCAACGTACACGCGTATCAGGAGGAGCAGAAGCGAGCGGAAGCACTGGCCGCCATCGATCAGGCAAAAACGGCTTTCTTCAGCAACATCAGCCACGAATTCCGGACGCCCCTGACGTTGATGCTGGGGCCGCTGGAAGAATTGTTGCGTGATCCTGACTTGCTGAACTCGGCCTATAAAGCTCCCATCGAAGCCACAAACCGAAATGCGCTCCGTCTACTAAAACTGGTGAATAACCTGCTCGATTTTAGTCGGATTGAAGCCAATCGGGTAAAAGCCAGTTTCCGGCCAGTTGATCTGGTCAGTTTAACGGTGGATCTGGCCAGCAGTTTTCGGTCGCTGATCGAACGAGCGGGTTTAACATTTACTGTCGACTGCGAGCCCTTATCATCGGTCGTGTACGCCGATGCCGAAATGTGGGAGAAGATCGTCCTCAACTTGTTGTCGAATGCCTTTAAATACACGCTGCAAGGCGGCATTCGGGTGAGCTTGGTTGTCGAGGATGATAACGCCGTGTTGCGGGTTACTGATACGGGCGTCGGTATTCCTGAACGGGAACTACCGCATATGTTCGAGCGGTTTCACCGGGTCGAAAACGCGGGCGGGCGCACCTACGAAGGAACTGGTATCGGGCTGTCGCTGGTCCATGAACTGGTGCGATTGCATGTCGGAAGCATCACCGTAACGAGCGTTGAGGGCGAAGGAAGTACGTTTACGGTACAACTGCCGCTGGGTAAGGCGCACCTGCCCACCAGTCAGATTATCGAAGGCGAACATCAAAGTACCATGAGTCGTCTGGCTGATTCGTTTATTCAGGAAGCCAGCACCATGCTCGAAGAGGAAAGGCCCGTTTCAACGGCTGAGCCGGACGAAATAGAGGTCGATCAGGCAACGAAAATTCTGGTGGTAGACGACAACGCCGACATGCGGGCGTACCTGAGCCGGTTGCTGGAGCCTTATTTTACGGTGCACACGGCCTTAAATGGAGCCGATGCGCTGCACCAACTAGGACAATACGAACCTCAGTTGATTTTGAGCGACATCATGATGCCGGTCATGGACGGCAAAGAACTGCTGAGTTCGCTCAAGAAAAACCCCGCCACGGCACACATCCCCCTGATTTTCCTGTCTGCCCGGGCCGGCCAGGAAGCTCGTATTGATGGGCTTGAAGCGGGTGCGGACGATTATCTGGTAAAACCTTTTTCGGGGCAGGAGCTGCTCACGAAAGTACGGGCGCAGATTAGCTTGAATCAATCACGTCGGCAAGCCGAAAATCAACTTCGAAATCTGGTGCAGCACGCGCCGGTAGCCATGATGCTGGCCAAGGGAGACAACCTGGTCGTTGAGCTGATGAATGAAGCCATGCAGACGATCGTTCAGCGTGATACAGACGCACTGGGCAAACCATTACTGTCGGTGTTCCCGGAACTGACTGAGCAGACCTTTGTCGGCCGTTTCCGCCAAGTCTACCAGACGGGCGTGGCCGATCAGGGCTGGGCGGTAGAGATACCCGTTTACCGAAACAAAAAGCTGGAAACAGGCTACTTTAACGTATTGCTGACGCCCTATTACGAAGGCGACAAATTGACCGGTGTGTTGGAAATCTGCACCGAAGTAACCGAGCAGGTAAAGGCCAGCAAAGCACTGGCGAACAGCGAAGCCCGTTACCGGAAGCTGTCGGCAGAACTGGACGAGCAGGTACGTCACCGCACGGCTGAACTACAGGCTACGGTCTTTGACCTGCAGCGCTCGAATGATAACCTACAGCAGTTTGCTTACGTCGCGAGCCATGATCTGCAGGAGCCGCTGCGCAAGATTCAATCGTTTGGGGACTTGCTGATGGGGCAGTACGCGGCCGAGTTAGGCGAAGGGTCTGATTACCTGACGCGGATGCAGGTGGCCGCTACGCGAATGTCCACCCTGATTCGGGACCTGTTAAGTTTTTCCCGGATATCCACCCGGCAGGAAGCCGCTTCGGCGGTACCGCTGTCAGAAACGGTGCAGGCGGTGCTGGCTGATCTGGAGCTGACAATCAACGAAACTGATGCGGTTGTACGGGTAGAGGCTTTACCAACCGTGGTGGGCGATGCGTCGCAATTACGGCAGCTCTTTCAAAATCTAATTTCGAATGCGCTCAAGTTTCATCGAACCAGTCCGTCTGGTATATCAGTGCCCCCGAGCGTAGTAATCCGTGCCCGGGAGGTTAACGTAGCCAGTCTGCCAGCGTCGATACGGCCAGCGCGAATTGTGCACACGTACCATCAGATTGAGGTAGTTGATAACGGAATCGGTTTCGACGAAAAATACCTGGATCGCATTTTTCAGGTATTTCAGCGACTCCACGGGAAAAACGCATTTGCTGGTACGGGTATCGGCTTAGCAATCTGCGAAAAAGTGGTAGCCAACCACGGAGGAGCTATTACGGCGAGCAGTAAGCCTGGCCTCGGCGCTACGTTCTCTGTCTACCTGCCCGTATACGAAACTCGTTAAGAGCTGGTAGTTTACTGCGTAGGAAATTGGCGGTGTAATTCCTGAAGTTGCCGAGCTGCCAGTATCATCTCATCGTAGGATATGTGAAACTGCATGTCGAATGGCTCCGCGTAGAATGGCGTTTCAGCCCAGGTTGGGGAGGCCAGGGCCGACATGGTAATTCGGACAGTAAACTGATTCTCGTCCGACATGGTCGCAGTGAATAACAAGCCTGGCTCAAGTAAGACCACGGGGGCAAGCGAAGCACCCGAAGCAACCTGACCGAACCAGTTTCCCAAGGTTGATAATTCATGCGTGGCCAGCAGACCAGCGGTTATCATGGAGGATCGATCCTCGTCTTTTACCTGGATACTGACGTGTAGCTGATTTTTGTCCTGTCGGTACGGTGAGTTCTTGTCTTGGTAATCCAGCACGTCCAAAGCGAAGCAGTGCTTGGCAGCTCCTAACGTAAACATATACTTACTCAATGGTTAGCTAAAAAGAGGCATAAATGTTGCCGAAAAATACATATTTTATGGCAAAAGTTACAGCCTGAATCGGCCGGTGACATCCTTTTTTGAGCCATTTCAAGCGTCTAATTCTATTTTTTAATCTGGTATTTAACCACACCTCGTATAAACTATCCATATGAGACCAGTATTATCAAAAACGCAGATTCAGGCGTTTGTTCAGAATGGCTTTGTGCGGGTTGATCAGGCGTTCCCGCGTGAGCTGACCGACGAAGGCCGGGCTATTCTATGGGCGGATACGGGGCTCAGTCCGCACAACACGGCTACCTGGCAGCAACCCGTTATCCGGCTGGGTAATTACGGGCAGGCTCCCTTTCGACAGGCTGCTAACTCTCCCAAACTACTTTCGGCCTATGACCAGCTGGTTGGCGCTGGCCGATGGGTGCCCCGAACTAGTCTTGGGACATTTCCGATACGTTTTCCCAGCCCCGATGAGCCAGGAGACGCTGGCTGGCACATTGACGTAAGCTTTGGTACCGATAATCCCGATTTTATGGAATGGCGCGCTAACGTTACGTCAACCGGGCGGGCGTTGCTGATGCTATTCCTGTTTTCAGACGTCGGGTCAAATGATGCGCCGACTCGTATTCGGGTGGGTTCGCACCTGACCATCGCCCGGCTGCTGGCCCCTGCTGGTGAAGCGGGCTTGTCATTACGCGAACTGGCGGCCAATAATTTCGATGAAACGGCAAACTGTCCGGAAGTAACGGCTGTGGGCGAGGCCGGAACGGTCTACCTGTGTCACCCGTTTCTAGTGCACGGTGCGCAGGCGCATCGCGGCACTAATCCTCGTTTCATGGCCCAGCCACCCCTGTTGCCCGCCCAGCCGTTTCAACTCGAACGGCCCGATGGGGCTTATTCGCCCGTTGAGCAGGCTATTCGCCTGGGGATCGCCAGTAAATAACGTAGAAGGATTAACTCGCTTTCGGCGCTACACTGGCTGTCAGGTACATAGATAGGTACTTTTCTACCTCAGGAATCGACACCAGAATGTTATCGGTTAGTCCCAGTGCCCAATCGTCGGTTTCGGCAGGACCGTGGAAATAAGCCGAATATTGAAGTCCCAGCAGGCCCGTCAGGTAACGAAAGAACTCCGGGTAATAAGCCGACGAAAATAGTTCGAACAGGTGCGTACCCGGCTGACACCATAGCACGTTGGTCATGGACGCGCCGTGGGGGCCGATAATGAACTCCGCCTGCTGATAGATCGCAATCTGTTCGGCTACCGATCGGGGAACGTCCTCAATGATCTGGAAGTCGTAGGTTCGTAGCAGCGCAATCAATTCGTCTTCGTTGAGAATACTCCGCCGACCGGCGCGGCTGATATAAATCCGGTTTCGCTTTCCCTCCGGCGCCGGGAACTGCGCCAGAACGTATTTGCGGAGGGCGTGAATATCAGCCGGGTTGGGGTAAAACCAGTGCCCGACATTAGCCAGTACGCAGCTCTCGAACGTAACGCTGGTAGTCCGACTGTCGACGATCTGGTCGGGCGTGATACCCAGCATGGCCATATACTCCCGTTCGTAGGGTGCATCGAAAAGTGGATAGGCGATGAGCGCTTCGTTGAAGGTGGTCTCGGGGAGTGTTTCTTTAATGCGGCATAGTTTGCCCAGCACCAGGAGCACAAAGTCATAATACCCGCCCCACATGAACCCATCGTGATAATGACTCCAGGGCGCAATCAGCGTCGTTGTGTGCCGCACAGTACGCTGCCGACGGTGTAACGTATTCCGGAAAAAGTCGACATCATTTACGTCCAGACAAAGGATTTTTCGTTGCGCCACGATGCTGCCGTATGGCAGCTGATACGCTTGTTTATCCGGTACGCGATACTGCCAGACGGCGACTGCTTCGGGCTCGGCCAGCGTAGCCGGAAAGTATAGTTTGTCGGGTTGACCGGCATCGGCTACTTCGGGCAGAAAGACAGCATCGACAGGGTGCGCGACCAGTTCATAGGGAGCCAGAAAATTCTCCGTCTGGTCGTTCGTCAAAAACTGGATACCTAATAACCGATACACGCCACGAATTCCCCTGGTCAGCACAAGGCGCCGAAGTTCAGCCAGTACCTGTCTCAACCAGCGTAGTGGATGTGACCACAACAGATGATCGAACAGGAGTTGTCGAAATGGCGATGGTGGTGTCATATCACGCCAGTTAAGTAGTTGGATACATTAATACATACAGCCAGTTGTTACTTCGTTGGTAAATCTGTCTACTGATTTGTTTTTCAGCTTGTTAGTGCTTGACAGTCAGTAGCGGCTATACAAATATTATGACCCGTTGACCCCTTATCAGTCATGCTCGTTATTCATCTTCTAAGCTATTTTTAATGTCCATACACGTAAATTAAACAAGGGACAAAATAACAAAACCGGGTTCTGGAGCTTCTCCAGAACCCGGTTTTGTTTGTGAACGAGTGATACGTTATCAGAACCGATACGCGCCGGTAATGCCTACGGACGACGAGCTGAATCCTGCGTTAACGTTGTAGACCGATGTGCCTTGCGAAAACACACCATGTACGGTCAGAGAAGGGTTCAATTCTGTGCTGACGTACCATTTTGAGTTGAAATTGTACTGAGCGCCCAGCACCAGACCAACACCAACGGAGGGATTTATGATATGATAACTGTCCCTATCTCCGTTTGACGTGCTTGGCCTGACGGCAACCGACGTAATACCCAGATTGGCAATAAACTCAGTACCATAGACCGCCTGTAATTTTTCGGTCAGGTTCTTCCGCTTTTCCTTACCAATTGCCCCACCGGCCACCAAACCAACGGTGATGAGACGCTCCTGAAACGTAGCGCTTACGTTGCCAATGGCGGCTCGGTACCGCCGGTATGTGTTCTCGCTGATCTGTTTCTTGTAAATCATACCGAGGTTGTTGAAGCCATCGGTTCGCAGACCAACTTCACGAACTCGGGGGAGAGAATCCTGGGCGTAGCCTGATGCCGTGAAAAGAAAGATGGAAGCAACGAGTGTAGCGAAAAACTTTTTCATAAATAAGATTGACGTGGTATGAGCGTCAAACTTATCAAAGTATGAGCAATCCTTCCTATTAGTTTGGGATTTTTAAGCATGTAGCGGGGAGCCGGATTGAACTCCGCAACGTATGGCCGTTTCCTGACCTGAAGACCGGAGCAGATACCTGGGCCGGTCGGTAAGTAAGCTATTATGGTGCCGAGCTTAGGCACTGACTTTGGTAGCTCAGTGTGCAGTGCTTACGTATCAGGCGCTGAAGATACGAGGCTGGGCCGCTGCATAAGTGAATGTATCCAAGAATATACTTATATAACTAGTTGCGCTTGAGTGGCATAAAAGTTGGTAGTATTTGCTCCCAGAACAGAGTCGTTCCTGATTACAGGTAGGTTAAGGAAGCATCCACATGAAAAGAGTTTGGTTGACTGATTTACAACTAAAATCAGCCGTCGATCAATTGAAGGGCATACGGACTAACATGCCTTTGGTTGAAGTTACTGTACCATCGTTTGAAGCGGTATCGCTGACCGAAGAACTGTACGGCCCCGCCTACTGCCGACACACGCTTTTGTTCCGGGTGAAGCCTGGGACCGACAGTAGCTTTGAGTTGGTTACCCCGATCCAGATTGTTGACGAGTGGCTGGCCCGGGAAATGCAGACCATACTCTAAGCGCAGGCTACTTCGTTCCTAGTAAGCTGCTATGGCTTCCCGTTGTATTCCTGATCCCCTGAACGCGTAGCCAGTGATCGCACCTGGCTATCAGGGTATATTCAATCCAGCCAGGTCAATCCAGACATTTGCTATAACCAGACCATTGGCTTGAGCCAGCTTGGCGTTTTTTCGTCGCTATTTGTCGGGTACGTACCAGAACGGAATTGTTGTTATGTCTTGCGGCTTGGCCAGGGAGTCAGTCCGTAAGCTGATGCGAATCATGTTTTTTCCAGTTCTTAGATTGGAAGGAATCAATACCGTTTTCCAGCCGCGTTGCTGTTGGGTGCCCCGTTGCGCGAATAACAGATCCGGGCGACGATACACGGAATCGTTAACGGCGATCTCCATCATGTTGGTTATTTGTTGATGGCTCCATTGCGCAAATCGACGGCGGGTTTCTGCCCTGGACAGGGTGTCGTTCCAAACGGGTTTTGGGGCCACTTCCCTCAGAAGCGTATCCAGGTCCTTGGGGTAAGCGATGAAAACCTGGATAAATGGGTCACGAATTATATCGGACTGAATGGAGGCCGTTGATACGTATTCTCCGTCGGCTAACTGGTTGTCGTAGGAAGATGGATTGCTAAACAGGCTATCGAGCCGTGCTGAGTATAAATGCCGCTGGTCAAACGAAACGCGTTGGTCAACCCGTGACAAGTTAGACCAAACCTCAACCGCAATAATCACAACAAAGACGAGACAGAAGATCCCAATGGCCCGTATAATTTTTTTGTAGGGTAGATGGCTGTAGAAGGTATTGACAATAAAGTTGAAAGGAACGTGCATACCCCAGAAAGCTACCTTTCCAGCGGCCGTAAGTTTGTAATGCAGTTTCTCTCCGGTTGGGTGCGCTTTAATGGCTGGTAGGCCCAGTATGGTGCTGGTAATGACATAAATGGCGAATAAAGCGTATGAAATAAGTTCAAGCGTATGCCTGATTTCCGCCGGAATCATTGGGCGGAGAATCGAAGAAACCAGCACAACGAGGATATAAGCGCCAGCAACGGCAATCAGGAATATGACAAACAGAAAGGCGACGGCAAAAACAATGTTGCACCGCTGGTCGAGCCGTAGAATGTATCGGTCAAGTGGGCCCATCTCGTCGGCCATTCGTTTTTGTGTGTAAGGGGTCGAGAACGGAATCCGGTCGTAATGAATACCGCTTGGGTAGACGGCGAGCAGCCCGACCAACCCTACCCAGAACGCCCGCATCACAAAGTTGGTCAGGAAGGCCAGAAACAGCACGTAACACATTGCCTTCATCAGGCTGTAAGCCAGCAGGGGCAACGACCCCTGCACACCACCAGCCTTAACAGAAGCGACATTATACTGGAAATAATCGAATGCCTGGTCGAGTAGGTCGGGCAACTGCAAGACGGCAAACAGGGCCGCGCCCGATATGACTAGTTCGAGGTTCCAGCTTTGAGCCGTCAGCTCACGTAATTTTTCTTGTTGATCGGGCGGGAGGGTGGGTTGAACAGGATCTAATTCGGCCATGATGGTCGTGCAGCAAGCGTACGGGAATGTCTGTTAGAGTGGTCGGTGACTACCCGCAAAATAAGTAAAATCCCTCGCAAACCGGCTGGCCTACTATACGCATCGTTGGAAGACTAGAATGTTTCCTGATACCCAACAAATTGATAAACCAAGCAAAAAAGCCTTCGTACATAGTGTACGAAGGCTTTTGCTTGTGCTCCCGAAGGGATTCGAACCCCTATCGTCGGTACCGGAAACCGAAATTCTATCCATTGAACTACGGAAGCATGTCCTTTGGGAGTGCAAAGATAGCAATACGTTACGCTAAAAGGCAATAGGTCGGCTACTATTTTTTGTCATAGGATTATAAGAGCCGCATCGTGTCGTAGTCGTCTACGTGCTTCAGATACAGAAAATGGATCAGTAGGCCGTTGACGTTCGTCACCAGTTTGTGGGCTTCCGGTAGGGTCGTCACGACGGTCGTGATGCGTTCGTGCTCCGATTCACTGCCCATATTCTTGTGGTGAAAGGCCATGATGTCCGCCCGGCTCATTTCCTGCTCCAGGTAGTAGAAGTGCATGGATTCGTCGCTGGTGCCGGTGCTGGGGTACCAGAGCGTAGGGTTGAGTTTGGTCAGCACCGATGGCTCGACAAATAGGCCGATTTCTTCGCCCAGTTCGCGGGCCGCTACGTCGGCTGGATCATCGCTGGCGTCGACCATGCCCGCCGGATGCTCGTACGTGTGCGAACCGTCGGAAATGCGCCGTTGCCGCACCAGCACTACAAATTTCTCTTTGGTTTCCTGCTCGATCAGGCAGACCAGCATCGACACCGCGTGTCCCTTCAGGAAGAGCGCCGGGGGGATCTTATCGCCCTCGGGGGTGTCGGCATCCACTTCGACCATCGCGAAGAGTACTTCGCCGTTGTTCCGGTAGCGAATGTAGAAGTCTTTGATGTCGTTAATTTTCAGGCCATTCGCTTCGGCCTGTGATTTCCAGAATTTGAACTTAGGGGCATCCTGTAATGCCTCGCGTTTTTGCTTATCACTCATGAATTGACTGTATCTGCTTCGTAAAAAGGATTCAAAGGCACGGAGACGGAAGAAGAGAGACGGAAGAGAAAAGAGTGATAATCGAGGCACTCTTATCTTATCTTTTCAGTGTTTTTTGTCATCCCGACGTTAGGACCGGGCCGCCGTTGCGGGGATCTTAATGTTTCTCGACTCTCAGGATAGGATGCTTTAAGATCCCCGCAACGGCGGCCCGGTCCTAACGTTGGGATGACAAAAAGGCACCACTCTTTTCTCTTCCGTCCTACAATCGCTGTGCAATCGCTGCGTTCTCCGTGCCTCTGTGTTGAAAAATAAAGACTACTTCTGCGTTACGCCCTGCGCGTCGGGGCCAACGTAACGTTCGAAGAATTCGTAGATGCGCAGCAGCCGGTCGATTCGCTGGCGAACGTTACCCGTGCGGCTTAGTTCGTGCGTAGCACCCGGCATCCGGACGTATTCGACGGGGCGATTCAGAATTTTCAGGCTCTTGTACATCATCTCACTTTGCGCTACGCCCGTGCGGAGGTCGTTTTCGCCGTGTTTGATCAGCAGGGGCGTTTTGATGTTCTGCACGAAGCTGTAGGGTGAGTTCGCGTCCAGTACCTTGGCATCGGTGTCCCAGGGATACACGAAGTAGTTAGGGACTAGGCGCCAGGCGTTGGCCTCGCCCATGAACGTCGTTAGGTCATAGACACCGCGCTGCGCGAAAGCCGCTTTGAACCGGTTGTCGTGACCCACGATCCAGGCCGTCAGGTAACCCGCATACGAACCACCCGTAATCACCTGCCGACTGGTGTCGACCCAGGCTTCTTTGGCGGCATCCGTAGCGGCTGCCAATACGTCCTCGGCGGGGCCGGTGCCCCAGTCTTTGATGTTGGCCCGCTGGAAGTTGATGCCGTAACCACCCGACCCGCGTGGGTTGGCGTAGACAATGCCGTACCCCTGCGACGCCATGTACTGAAACTCGTGCCACATCGATGCTTCGCCGGGGCCCCACATCGCCGTTGGACCACCGTGCATGTTCAGCAGCAATGGGTGTTTCTTGTTACCGGCCACCGCCGTCGGCTTCATAATCCAGTAATCGACCGTCTGCCCAAGGGAGTTTTTGTACGTCCGTTTCTCCGGAAGGCTGAGCTGCCGTTGAGCGACCCAGTCGTTGTGGCTACTCAGCTTGGTCTGCTCTTTAGCCTGCGCGTTGGCTACGTATAGTTCGGATGGATTCGCGACTTCGGTTTTCGCAAAAACCATCTGATTGCCTACCACGTCGAAAGCCGTTACGCCACTCGTGAAATCCGTGAGCTGGGTCACCTGCCGCGTAGCGGGATCAAGCCGGTACAGCGGCACCCCGCCGTTGGCCGACGCTGTGAAATAGATCGCGTAGGCCGTACCGGCTTTTTTGCCTTTGCCACTAGCCGGCGCGCTGGTCCAGGTCAGGTTGCTGGCGGCCCGGTCGAACGTAACGAGCTGCACGCCCGACGCGCTGGTACCGGTAAACGTAGCGAGACCCATTTGCGCAAAGTTGACGCCCTGCGACGGGCTCACCTGAAACGCCAGTTGTTTACCATCGGGCGAGAGCACGGGTGAACCGTAGCTTTTGCCTTCTTCGGAAAGCACGGTGCTGCGTTTGCCCGATCCGTCGGCGGCAACGAAGATGATCGCATTGTCCTGCTCCCGGTCCGGGTGCTTGAGCGAGTCACGGTCCGTTACGGCCAGCAGTCCTTTGCCGTCGGGGAGCCAGTTTCCGGCCTGGAAGGAAGCAAAGCCACGGGTCAGCGCTTTAGCTTTGGCATCTTCCTGCACATTAATAACGTAAAGGTGGGTGAAATTAGGATCGGGTTCGGTCGTGAACTCACCCTGGAAATTCAGGCGGTTAATGACCTTGGCTTTCTTGTCCTCAACGTCTTTTTGCAGGTACGCGCGGATTTCGGCCAGCGATCCGTCGGGGTTGGCTTTGGTCTTTTTATCCGCCTTAACGAAGTTGTTGTTGGCAAAACCTGGTTTCTCCAGCGACCAGGCCGGACCACCTTTCGATGGGTTCAGGATGGAATCGCTCATCATCTCGGCCATCGTTACGTTCGAGGAGAACGCAATCTGCTTGCCATCCGGCGACCAGACGGGGTTCGACGCGCTGTATTTGCCGTTGGTAAGCTGCCAGGCTTCGCCACCGGTCAGTGGCATGATAAAAATCTGGCTCTTGCCTTTGATCGATCGCACAAAGGCCAACTGCTGCCCATCCGGCGACCAGACCGCCTGTCGGGCTGATTCGGCACCGTGGGTCAGTGCCTTGGCGTCACCCGCTTTCAGGTTGGTGAGGTAGATGTGCGTCCGGTAGTCGTACTCTTCGGGTTTGGCATCGGTATTGGGTTCGATGGTCGTGAGCGTATACACGGCCCGTTTCCCGTCTGGCGACAGCTCAATGCTGCCAACCTGCTTGATGCGGAGCAGATCGGTTACCAGTACCTTTGATTTCGTCTGGGCGTAGCCAAACTGCGTCGCCAGCAGGAGGATGAAGGTAGTTCGTTTTAACATGGCTCTTCAGGTAGATTCCGGCGAACTTACAAAAAAACGGGCTGCGAATTTTGGTTTTCGCAGCCCGTTTGTCGTTGTTTGGTCAGGAGAGAAGCGGAACGTATCGCTCCTGAATGACGGTAACGTGGTGCCTGGCGTGGCCAACCAGCACATAGCCCAGCGCCAATGCAGAAATTGGCTTATCAGATGCCGTTCCCTCCCGGATCAGCATCGTCGCATCCAGAGAGCGGAAAAGCAAAATACTCGAATGCCGAACGGCTGCGTACTCATCGTACAGGTCGGCAACGGATCGCTGACTTGCCAGCGTATTGTCGGCAAAGAACTCCTCCTCGAAACCGGGCAACGGCGTCTTGTCGTTACGGGCAATCCGCAAGGCTCGGTAGCTCATAATCCGCTCGGTGTCGATAATATGCTGTAAAATGTCTTTCACGCTCCATTTGCCGGGCGCGTAACGAAGATCACCAAGGGCTTCCAGCGTTTCTTGCCCAATCAGTTTATCGAACGTAGCGGTCTGGGTCAGCGCATCGAGTACATTGATGTCGTCAACCTGATTGATGTACCGATCGAAAAACGGCGGCATACCGGGTAAGTCAGCTTTTGTCATGGGGTAGGGGAATTAATGGGTGAGGCAAAATAAGGCTTTCTCCCTCAAGGCAATGGTGGACCGCCAAAACGCTACGCTGTGGTTGTTCGGGAGAGGACCACCCCCGGCCCCCTCCTAAAGCAGGACGGGGAGGTTAAAAAGTCGCTTCTGCGCGTCCCCCTCCTGTTTTAGGAGGGGGTAGGGGGTGGTCAGAGCAAACCTTCGCGACAGGGGCCGACTAATGTGAGGTGACCGTTACACTACTTCACTGCCGGAAATCGAAGATTATTTACGTGCAGCACCTGTCTTGTTAGCTGACGTGCCCAGCAGTTCGGTTATCAGTCGGTCGGCCTTGTAGATGTACCGCACGGCGGCAATGATACCACCCGCGTGAACCGATATGCTGCGGTTAGCGTCGGGTACGAAAATAAATTCGCCCGGTAAGCTCTCGATGTTTCCGTCGAACACTAGCCCAACGGCTTCCCGGTTTTTGTTGATCATCGGACTGCCCGAATTGCCGCCAATAATGTCGTTGGTGCTAATGAAACACATGGGTTCTTTCAGCAACGCCAGGGGCGGGTTTTTCCAGCGCTCGGGTAAATTCCAGGGTGCCTTGTCGTTGAACGAGTAGTTACGGTCGTATAATCCGGCGAAGGTTGTCTTGATGGGAGCCACCGTGCCGTTGTAGGCATACCCCTTAACAATACCATCGTTGATACGTAACGAGAAGGTAGCGTCGGGTGGAACCGCCGTGCCGTACACATCATACAGCATTCGTCCCAGTTGACCACGTAACACTTCCTGCTGCTGGGCGATCTGCCGGGCCCGCCGGGCGGCCGCCAGGTAGCGCGGAAACCCGATGCGGGATAGAACAAGCAACGGATCGCTGGACGAGTTGATAGCCCCCGTGCGGACAGCCAGGTCGCTCACAAACGCGGGGTCGTTGAGTTTACTGGTCTTGAGCAGGTAGGCGGCCGCCTGAGCGGGCGTTTGCTGTTTTCCATTTGGTCCCGTCAGGGCCGCTTTTACGTAGGGATCGTCACTGCCCAGGCCGGCCAACGCTTCGGCCAGGTGAGCAGCCAGGTAGCCTTCTTCCAGTTTCATACTAACGACCTTCGGCGTAACGATCAGCGAACGCGCCCGGTCGGCATCCTGCGGGCGCGTGGCGGCCAGCTGACCGTATTGCGTCAGTACGTTGGCGAAGGTAAGCAGCTCGCCCATTGTGCGCTCGCTGGGAGCCAGGTAGTTGGCATCCCGGAACAGGCTACGTAGCTGCGCCGTGTTATTGGCAATGGCGCTCCAGGTATTCAGCTGGTCAGCCGGAAGGTTTTTGGCTTTGGCATCGGCCTGGAATCGCTGCTCAAAGGTGGTTTTACGGGCCATCAACGCCGGATCGCGCAAGCCGGCCAACTGACCATTGTACGCCTTCAGGCTGTTTTCGTAACTGAAAATCTCATTCAGAACGCTGTCGCTTTTCGCCGTTGCGTTATACGCCTGCAACGCTGCCGACCGATTTTTGATCAATTGAATAGTCGCGGGTGTTTGCAGGTCGCGGTCGAACTCCAGCTCGGCAACGGTTTTCAGCCGTTCGGTACGGCCAGGGTTACCGATCACGAAAATTGGTTCATTCTCCCGAATTCCGTCTGGATTGAATTTAAAGAAATGGGTTGTCTGTAACGGTTTTCCGTTGTCGTACACTCGAAAAAACGAGCAATCGAGGGCGTAGCGGGGGTACGTAAAATTGTCGGGATCGCCCCCTAAGAAACCCAGTTGCAGCTCAGGCATAAAGACGAGCCGCACGTCGGTATACCGTTTGAAGCCATACAGGGCGTAGCGGCCACCGTTATAGAACGTAATGGTTTGCAGTTCGAGCCCCTGCCAGTCGGCTTTTGTGCCGTATTCCTGCTTGATGGTCGTAAACACCTGCTCGCGGGCCTCCAGTTGAGCCTGCGCTTCGGTGCCGGCTTTAGCGACAGCTTCCTGCACCTGTTTGGTAACGTCTTCGATTTTGACCAGCTGATCAACGAATAGACCGTCCACCTTGCGCTCTTCCGCCGGGGTTTTGGCGAAGAAACCCGTTGCATTTAAATCCTCGCCTTTGCGCGTTACGGCCGTCCCAGACTCACGCGCGCAGTGGTGATTGGTCATAACCAGACCGTTGGCCGAGACGAACGAGGCCGAGCAGTAGTCGGCAAAGCGCAAAGCTGCCAGCCGCGATTCGTCGAACCATTTCTGGTCAGCGTTGAAGTTGTAGGTTTTCCGGAAAAAGTCTTTCGGTGGATTGTCGAACGTCCACATCTTGCCCAGATCGAGCGGACTTCCTTTGACCGTATCGTTGGTGACGTAAGGCGAGGTTTGGGCGCTGACCGACGACAGCGCGCCCGTTAACAAAAAGCCCAGCAGGAGCGCAGGGCGATAGCGAGGAATGTGCATAGGAATGAAACAAAAAAAGCCCATCGCTGCCAGCAAGGACAACGATGGGCTGGTTACGCCCTATAAAGCTAAATTTAACTCATTTGGTTTTTAACAACGAACTCCTGACCAGCCTTGTCGTCTTTACGTACGTAAGGCCGGATAATGATCCGTGTGCCCCGCTCGTACGTGAACAGGCGGTAGATCCAGTTGCTGAACACGATCAGCTTACTGCGGAAACCAACCAGGTACCAGATGTGAACAAAGAGCCAGGCCATCCAGGCGAAGAATCCACCCAGTGTCAGATTGCCGGGTAAATCAGCTACGGCTTTCATCCGGCCGACAATGGCCAGCGATCCTTTATCGAAATACTCGAATGGCTCGGTTTTTTCATTGCGACGCATCCGGCGAATGTTTTTGGCCAGGTGCTGTGCCTGCTGAATGGCGGGTTGTGCTACGCCAGGGTGTCCTTTCGGGTATTTCTCCAGCTTCATCATGGCAATGTCGCCGATGGCAAACACATCTTCCATTCCCTGAATCCGGCTGATGGGATCGACCAGGATCTTACCCCGTTCAATAGCGGCTTCGGGAATCCCCTCGATCAGCGCACCCGTAACCCCCGCACTCCAGACAAGTGTCTGCGTCTTGATCTGCTCACCCCCCTTGAACGTAACCGTCGTGCCATCGTATGACTCGACCATTGTGTTCAGCTTCACGATGACGCCCAGTCCTTCGAGGTATGACTGAGCTTTCTTGCCTGCTTCGTCCGACATCGGTGGGAGGACTTTGCCCAAGCCCTCAACGAGGTAAATGTTCATCTGGGCAAAATCCAGCCCTGGATAGTCGCTCGGCAGGACGTGTCTTCGCATTTCGGCGAGTGACCCCGCCATTTCAACCCCCGTCGGGCCAGCACCGGCAATAACGAAGTTCAGCAGGCTTTGCCGCTCTTCAGGATCACGCGTAATGTCGGCCTGTTCGAAGCATTGCAGAAACTGACTCCGTACGTCGAGCGCTTCGGGAACCGTTTTCAGCGGGAAGGCGTATTTCTCAATTTCTTTGTTGCCAAAAAAGTTGGATTTAGAGCCACTGGCGATAATCAGGTAATCGTACGTCAGATCGCCGATGAGTGTCGTTACCGTCTTGTTGACTGGGTCAATTTTGTTAACCCGTACCATCCGAAAATGAAAGTCGTCATAGCCGTCGAACATTTTCCGGAATGGCTCCGAAATAGCATCGGGTTCCAGCCCCGCCGTAGCTACCTGATAAAGTAATGGCCAGAAACCGTTGTAATTTTGTTTATCGAACAGGACAACCTGCATGTCCATGTCACGCAGGCTTTTGACCAGGTTCATACCACCAAATCCTCCGCCGATGATGACAACGCGGGGCTTAGTAGTGTCGGGTATGTTCAGTGATAGTTTGTCGTATTGAAGCATGGCAATTTCGTCTGTATTCATGCCAGATATTCTTATAATAGTACTTGGTAACTAGTTGTTTTGTTCCGCATATTCCACAAAAGTGAGCAATTCACCCAGCCAGCCTTTGTTTTGTTATACGAATACTTCTATAAGCGCTGTTAACTAATAAACAAAGTCGTTAGCCCAACAAAATGACCCGGTTACAGTCGTTTTAATCACGCCGTGTCGATTCGCCCTTTAGCATGCCAATACGAATACTTTTTGCGAGTCTGGTTCTGCTCGCTGCGCAGGTGTCCTGGGCGCAGTCTCCTCCCGGCCGAAACACAATCAGCGGTTACGTTCGGGAAGTGGGAAGCCAGGAAGCACTGATTGGGGTCAACGTTTATATTCCGGGCACATCAACGGGGACGTCTACCAATACGTACGGATTTTATTCGCTCACGCTACCCGCCCGCGACAGCGTGCGACTGGCTTTTTCCTTTGTGGGTTACAACACGCGGCAGGAAACGGTGGCGCTCCGGAAAAACGTTAGTCTGAACGTCAGCCTGCAACCGGGTCAGCAGTTGGCCGAGGTCAACGTAGCGGGGCAATCGAGCGACGAGAAAGTCAGTGAAACGGCACAGATGAGCCAGATCGACATTCCGGTAACGCAGATCAAGAAAATTCCGGCTTTCCTCGGCGAAAAAGACGTATTGAAAGTCCTGCAACTGATGCCGGGCGTGCAGAAAGGCTCGGAAGGGCAAACCGGGATTTACGTGCGCGGGGGAGGACCCGACCAGAATCTGATTATTCTGGACGACGCTATCGTTTACAACGCAAACCATTTGTTCGGTTTTTTTTCGGTCTTTAACGGCGATGCCATCAAAAGCGTCGAACTGACTAAAGGCGGTTTCCCCGCGCGGTTCGGCGGTCGGCTTTCATCGGTAATTGAGTTGAACATGAAAGATGGGAACCGCGAAAAACTGCACGGAGAAGGCGGTATCGGGCTTATTTCATCACGGCTGATGCTGGAAGGCCCACTGACCAAAAATCGAAAGGGCTCATTCGTGGTTTCCGGCCGGCGGACGTACCTTGACGCCATCACCGCGCCCATCATCCGGGCGCAGAGCAACGGCGAGACGCAGGCCGGTTACTATTTCTACGACCTGAACGTAAAAGCCAATTATGACCTGAGCCCGAAGGACAAAATCTACCTGAGTGGCTATTTCGGACGGGATCGTTTTTACGCCCGCGATCAGTCGGCCGGGTCCAATGTTGCCCTGGGCTGGGGAAACGCAACTAGCACCTTCCGCTGGAATCACCTGTTCAGCCAGAAACTGTTTTCGAACCTGTCGCTCATTTTTAGTGATTACAAACTTCAGATCTCATCGGATCAACCCAGTACGCAGGCTACGGCTACGGATCAGTTTTCCCTGCGGTATAGTTCGGGAATCCGGGACTTCGCTCTGAAATACGATCTGGATTTTTACCCAGCGCCCCAGCACTCGGTGCGGGCGGGCGTACAAACCATTTATCACCGGTTTACGCCCAGCGCGGTGGTGCTTCAAAACGCGGGTGACGCCGAATTTACGTCAACCGTTGAGGCCATTGACGCCGTTGAGTCTGGTATTTACGTTGAAGACAACTGGCGGCCAACGGATCGGTGGCGGATCAACGGCGGGGTACGATTAAGCCATTTTCAGCAGAAAAACGCTGGTTATCTTCGTCCCGAACCACGCCTGTCGATGGGCTACACGCTACGTCCTAACCTGTCTGTCAAAGCGTCTTATGCCCTGATGAATCAGTACGTACATCTGCTTTCTAATACGGGAATCGGCTTGCCGACGGATCTATGGGTGCCTACCACGGGGCGGGTCCAACCGCAGCAGTCGCAGCAGGTAGCTGCGGGCTTTGCTAAAGACTTCGCTGGCAACAGCGCCCTGACCAAAGGGCTGACGCTGACCATTGAAGGGTACTACAAAACCATGCGGAACATCATCAACTACCGCGAAGGAGCTAGCTTTCTGTTGATTTCGGATCCGACGTCGACAAAGCCGGTAAGCTGGGAAGACAACGTAACAACGGGGCGCGGCTGGTCCTACGGCGCCGAAGTGTTATTGCAGAAGAAAGTAGGCAGACTATCCGGCTGGGCGGGTTACACACTATCCTGGACGCAGTGGCAGTTCGCCGAACTGAACGGGGGACGCCCTTATTTCCCCCGTTACGATCGGCGGCACGATATCTCGCTGGTGGGCATTTACGAGTTGAGTAAGGGAATTACGATTTCGTCGACCTGGGTATACGGTACCGGGCAGGCGCTGACGGTACCGGTTGGGCTATATGATACGTATCAGCCGGGTGGAACGCCCCTTGGTACAAGCAGCGGTCTGATTCAGCGATTGTTGCAGCGCAATCGTCAGGTGCAGGACTACGGCATCGAAAAAAACAGTTTTCGGGCGGAAGCCTATCACCGAATGGATTTGAGCCTGCAATTTCATAAACAGAAAAAACGCCACGAACGCACCTGGGAGGTAAGTGTCTACAATCTGTACAATCGCCGGAACCCGTTTTTCTATCAGCTCGAATCGATCAGTCAGACGGGGAAAGCTCCGCGAACGGCCTTGTACCGGTATTCCGTTTTCCCGATTGTTCCTTCTGTCAGCTATAACTTTACCTTTTGATGAAACAACAACAGAGCTGGTGGCTGATCGGTTGCTTATGCCTGCTAATGGGGTGCGGCAGTCTGCGCACGGAGGTTAATCCGGAGTTCCTGAATCGGGAAACCGGTAAGCTCGTTATTACAGGGTTCCTATCCCCCCAGGATACCGTGTTAGCCGTAAAAGTATCCCGTTCCCGAACCGTACTAGGCGATAGTGTTGACACCGGAACGACGATGAACATCCCGAACGCCGTAGTGACCATTCAGGAGGGCGATCGGATGGTTGCATTGAACAACAAAAACAACACCGCAGACTACTACGGTATCGAAGCCCGGTATCTACCCATAATCGCCGGACGCACCTACAAGCTTATCATCCAGACGCCCGGTGGCGAACGGGCAGAGAGCAGCTGTACCATTCCATCGCCGGTTCGACTAGATGGCATCGTGTTCGATTCAGCAATCGTTAATCAATTTTTCAATCAGCAGAAGCGGTATTTCGTCCGTTCGTACTGGACCGACCAGCCACGTCAGGCGAATTATTACCAGGTAACGGGATTGTTCCAATTCATCAATGCGGATTCTGCCGGTCGACGTGAGTACCGTAATATTCGCTTTGACTCCTCGAACGGTAGCCTGATGACTGATGAAAGTCAGGACGGTAGCCAACTTTTTTCCGAACGTGCGTACGTTAGCCGAATTGACGTGAGTAGTCCGGCGGCCCAGCGCAGTTTCCCAAGCCGGTTTCGGGATGCGATGGTCACGATAAACTTGTTGAACATCGAAAAAACGTATTATCAGTACCAGATGTCCGCTGGCTTGCAGGCGCAGTCCTCGGGAAATCCGTTTGCGGAGCCTGTACTGATTCCGTCTAACATACAGGGCGGACTGGGGTGTTTTGCTGGCTATAACCGCTCTACCATGCGGCTACGGTTAAGCCGATAGAGCTACATCAATAGGCATCCCCCAAACGTAAGGCCATAAAAAATCCCTCAACTCGATTAGAATTGAGGGATTTGTGAAGATGAGTAGTCGGTTACGCGTTCTGCACCGAGCTGTTCATAATTTCGGTCTGCTTCCGGATCGACTCCATGTGGATGATTTTGTAGATCTCTTCCACCAGTTCTGGGTACAGGTTCAGTTTCTTACCCAGGTCGGCCCGCGATTGCAGGATTTCCTTCCAGCGGTCAGGCTGGAACAACGTTACGTTGTTATCGCGTTTGTACTCGGCCAGCCGCTCAACCAGGGCCATCCGAGCCGCCAGCATCTCAACGATCTGCCGGTCGACGTTATCGATGTTCCGACGTGTCTGCTCCATCACACTCTGGAATTCCAGGTTCTGTGATTCAACCTGCCGGATTTGCAGATGGTCGAGCATGTCACCGAACGCGGCAGGCGTCAGCTGCTGGGCAGCATCACTCCATGCCTTGTCTGGATCAATATGCGATTCAACGATCAGACCATCGTAGTTGAGGTCCATCGCCATCTGTGCCAGCTCGTTCAGGTAAGCCCGCTTACCGGCCATGTGGCTAGGATCGCCAATGATCGGCAGTTGTGGGAAGATTGATTTCAGTTCGATCGCCATCTGCCACATCGGTACGTTGCGGTATTTAGTCGCTTCGCCCGTAGCAAATCCGCGGTGAATAGCGCCCAGCTTCGTGATACCCGCTCCGGCCAGACGCTCGAAAGCACCAACCCACAGAGCCAGATCCGGGTTAACCGGGTTTTTAACCAGAACAGGTACGTCAACGCCACGCAGAGCGTCCGCAATTTCCTGAACGTTGAATGGGTTTACCGTTGTCCGGGCACCCACCCATAGAATATCAACACCGTATTTCAGCGCCAGCTCAATGTGCTCCGGCGTTGCTACTTCAACGGCAAACGGCAGTCCCGTTTCCGCTTTCGCCCGCTGAATCCAGGGCAGCGCGGCTTCGCCCATACCCTCGAAGCTGCCCGGCCGGGTACGGGGTTTCCATACACCCGCCCGAATAACATGCACCGCGTTCAACTCTTTCAACTGGCGGGCTGTTTCAACTAACTGGTCTTCGGTTTCAGCGCTACACGGACCAGCAATAATCAGAGGTTTGCCGTTGGTATCTATCCAGGATCCAAGCGGTTCTACGGTTAATTCTACTTTCATACAAAACGCGTAATTGGTCAGTAACCAGGTACTCTATTGGGAACTTTTTGATGCAAATTTATGGTATATTTGCGAAGGGAATTGACTGTTTTTCAGGTCAGTTCCTTTATTTTTCTAACGTTGTTTCTAATTTGTCGAACAAGCCGCGCCGGTGAGCTTAACGGATAGGCCGAAATTTCGTTATATATTTCGACCGTGTTAACCGACACGCACCTAACGCTATGGACGTAGCACCGTCAAAACGGAGCACTGATATGTCGAACCGAAGTAATCTTTTTCCGGAAACCGTCGAACGGCCCACGGAAGCAGTGCCAGTTTCATTTGAAGACACCTCGATTGCTTTTTCTGCCCAGTCGAATTCCAAACTTCGAAAAACGTACTGGTTATTTGCGTTGATGAATAAGGGATGGCTGGTAAATTTAGGCACTTTTTTTATAAAGATTGCCCTACGTTTACATCTCCCCATCAAATTCCTTATTAAGAATACCATTTTTGAGCAGTTCTGCGGGGGCGAAAGTATTCGCGATTCAGAGCATACTATTCAGCATCTGCATAAGGGTCACATCGGGACCATTCTTGACTATTCGGTGGAAGGGGAGGAAACCGAAAAAAGCTTTGATGAGACCACGCTCGAAATTCTGCGGACCATTGAACGGGCCAGCGAATCCACCGATATTCCGTTTTCTGTCTTCAAAGTAACGGGCCTGGCGTCGACCGAGCTGCTGGAAGCCGTGCAAATTGGCGATTCGCTCAACAAGGAGCAGAAAGCCGAATTTGACCGGGTCCTGAAGCGGGTGGACACACTGTGTCGCCGGGCTTACGAGCGGAACGTTCGCATCTTTATTGATGCCGAGGAAAGCTGGATTCAGGATACCATTGATACGCTGGCGTATGAGATGATGGATCGCTATAACCACGAGCGGCCCATTGTGTACAATACGTATCAGATGTACCGTTGGGAGAGCCTGTCTCACCTGCGTCGGGATATCGAAGAAGCCCGTGCCAAAGGGTATTACCTGGGGGCTAAGCTGGTCCGGGGCGCTTACATGGAGAAAGAACGGGTACGTTCCCACGAGGAGGAATACCAGGATCCAATCCAGGCGACGAAGGAGGATACCGATCGTGATTTCAATGCGGCTATCGAGTACGCACTGGAAAATCGGGATGTGCTGTCGATTTGCTTAGGTACCCACAACGAGTACAGTTGCCTCTACTGTATCCGCCGGATGCAGGAACTGGGTATCCCGGCCAATGATCCGCACGTTTATTTCGCGCAGTTGCTGGGTATGAGCGACAACATCTCGTACAACCTGGCCAGTGCTGACTACAACGTAGCTAAATACGTACCTTACGGGCCAGTCGAAGCAGTAATGCCATACCTCTTCCGGCGTGCCGATGAAAACAAGTCTATTGCTGGTCAGAGCAGTCGTGAGTTTAATTTGGTTGCCAACGAGTTATGCCGGCGTAAAAGCTGCAAGTAATCTATTAGACAGGTACGCACATACGGAGGGCATGGTTGCCGGAGCTGATCAACGGATTTTCCGGATCAACGCCGAAGCCAGACCCTCCGTATTTCTTTTAGTGACCATCAGGCTGTGTTTTCCAGGCCGGGTTTTCCAAACCGGGTCTTCTATCTTTGCATTATGATTCAGAAAAATCCCCTCAAGTTTTTTTTACTGACGTTATTATTGATTGCTGTGGACCAGGGCGTTAAGCTTGCCGTTCACTTTTATATGGCCCCCGGTTTTGCCGGGCAGATCAGTCTAGTTGGCGACTGGCTGAAATTGCATTACGTACTGAACCCCGGCATGGCGTTTGGTATGCAGCTGGGTTACGAATACGGCAAGTTGCTGCTCAGTGTTTTTCGGTTGTTCGCTATGGTGGGTATTGGCTACTACCTGGTTCATCTGGCGCACCGGGGAGCGCCCAACGGTTTGCTTTGGGCTATGTCTATGATTCTGGCGGGCGCGGTTGGCAACGTAATTGACAGTACGTTCTACGGGGTTTTTCTGAATAACGCACCCTATGGTTCCCCTACGCCCTGGTTTCATGGTCAGGTGATCGATATGATCTTCTTTGATGTATGGGAGGGATTCATTCCAGAATGGGTACCCGTCTGGGGGGGGCAATATTACTCGACGCCGATCTTCAATATTGCCGACGCCTGTATTTTCATCGGCGTTTGTATCATTCTGTTTTTCCAGCGTCGGTTCTTTGGCGAGCAGTCGGCAGAGGGCGGGTTGCTGCCTGCGTCTGGCCCGGATGCTGCCGAAGCTGAGGTATTGCCAACGGCCGAGTATCTGGCTGAGGAAGAAGGGGAAAAGGCACCGTCCACCGAGCCAGACGATAGTACCGTTACGTCTGCCTCCTCGGTCGATACGGACGAGCCAAAAACAAAAGAAGAAGATAAGCTATAACGCAAAAACCTAATATAAAAAAGCCCCGCTGGCACTGCCAGCGGGGCTTTTTTATCAGCAATTCGATCGATTACTTACCGTTCGAAAGCAGGTTGAAGAACTGATCGAGTTTCGGCGTGATGATGATCTCTGTCCGGCGGTTCTGCTGACGACCTGACGAGGTAGAGTTATCATCTTTGGGCGAGAACTCCGACCGGCCACCGGCTGTCATCCGCGATGGCGCTACACCAAATTTGGTTTGCAGCGTCCGAACAACCGACGTAGCGCGCAGGGCACTCAAATCCCAGTTGTCTTTGATTGATGCCGTTGAGATAGGGACGATGTCCGTGTGACCTTCAACCAGAATATCCAGCTCTTTGTGGTCGTTGACGACTTTGGCTACCTTACCCAGCACGTTTTCGGCCCGCGCGGTGATATCGTAGCTACCCGAACGGAACAGCAGTTTGTCGGAGATCGACACGTAAACAACGCCTTTCTTTACCTCAACCGTTACGTCCTGATCGTTGATATCGTCCAGCGACCGTTTCAGGTTCATGACCAGCGCCAGGTTGATCGAGTCTTTCCGCTGAATCGACGCATTCAGGTTGTTGGTGTATTTGGTTTGCTCGTTCAGCGTTTCGAGCGATTTTTTAATACTCTCCGCACCTGACTTGCTCACGATCGACAGATCAGACATACGGTCGAGCAGGTTGGTGTTCGTCTTTTTCAGGTAGTCAATTTGCGCCTGCAAATCGCCAACCTGCTTCGTTTTGCCTTGTAGATCGGCATCTTTGGTCGTCAGTTGCGAACGCAGATCGGCCGTGCGCTGGTCACAGTCGTTTAACGAAGCAACAGCTTTATCACGAGCTTCCTGAAGAGATTTGATTTCAGCCAGCCGTTTCTTACTACCACAAGAAGAAAGCATTGCCACAGCGGCCAAAGCTACTAATACGCGTTTCATACAGTTAAATTGGACTTGTTAGAAGGGTAACGAAAGTTAGGTTTGACTGGTATTCACCCCAGTAAGCAGGCTAAACCATTCCACAAAAATAAGACTTTCTGACCGAAATGGTCACTTTAAGAATGAATCAATTCGTAAAAAGCCTGGAATTCAAGTCAATATGATTGTGCTTCTGCCACCTAACGCATTAGTCCTATTTCTTAACTGAATGGGCCGTTGCCTTTTTAGCCGTTGGCTTTGAGGCCGATGTTGCTCCTTTCTGGGTCATCGTGACGGGGTCCCAGTTGACAACGCGTTTTTCGAAATAACTCAGATTGCTGGCCAAAACGGGGGCTGCGGCCCGGAAGCCAAAGACCGGGTCTTCGATGGTTCCCTGACTACCATTACGAACGTTCGTGAAGAAGTCGGCGAAGTGTTTGGCGTGCGCATCGTCGTCTTTGGGAGCATCAAAGCGTAACTCTTTGGCCGGTTCGGCTTTGCGGCTTTCTTCCGGATATTGAGCGTCGTACTGCTTAACAAACTCCTGCTGAACGGGCTCCGAGAACGTAAAGAAGCTGTCGTAATTGCCATAACCGGGGGCCAGCGGGAGCTTCTTTTTCGTCAGGATCAGGTTGTTCTCGGAAAACTCAATCTGGCCCTCATTACCGATAATCCGGGTTACGTTGCTAATCTTTCCGGCATTGGCAAAGTTGACCCGCAACACCATCTGGAACGCATCGTGCTGATCGGTTTTGGGGTAATCCATGATGCTGGTCATGACGTCGGGGACATCGCGGCCGTCTTTCCAATACGCCAGATTGCCGGACGCAAAGACACGGTTAGGTCCCATTGCTCCCGTAACAAAATGAACGCCCGTGATGAGGTGAATAAACAAATCACCCGCTACGCCCGTACCGTAGTCGCGGTAGTTCCGCCAGCGGAAAAAGCGCTTTGGGTCAAACGGATGTTTGGGGGCGTCACCCAGAAAACGGTCCCAGTCCAGGGTGTCGGGCGACGCGTCGGGCGGAATAGAATACTGCCAAGCACCAATGGCGTTGAAGCGGTCGCTGTTTGATTCAATGTAGTTGATGGCGCCGATTTCGCCCGCCTGAACCAACCGCTTTGCTTCCTGAAAAGCCGCGCTGCTGATACGCTGGCTACCAACCTGCATGGTCTTGCCCGATTTCTTCCAGGCGTCGATCACTGGTTTTCCTTCGTTGATGTTCTGGACCATCGGTTTTTCGCAGTATACGTGCTTCCCGGCGTTCAGGGCTGCGATCGTGATGCGGTCGTGCCAGTGATCAGGGGTAACGATAAGCACTGCGTCGACGTCTTTCCTCTGAAGGATTTCCCGGTAATCGCGGGTAGTGAAAAGCTCCTTGTCTTTGCCAAAAGCCGTTTTTGCGTGGGTAAGCCTGCCATCATATAAATCGGCTACGCCTACCAGTTCAATGTCTGGATTTCGTAAGGCCGCCTGCGTATCGTAGTTACCCTGAATGCCCATACCGATCGTAGCAATACGAATCTTGTCGTTGGGGCTGGCTTTTTTCAGGTTAGGAATATAAGCAGGCAGTAAATCGTGAAAAGGACGGGCTACTCGTTCGGTGGTTACTAAGGCCGAAGCCGCCGAGAGCGTTTTGATAAACGAGCGACGAGAGGAAGACTGCATGAACGAAAGGAGTTAAACGTATACGTAGCAAAGTCGTAGGTTGTCTTTATTTACCGGTTAATAATCGCTTGATCCCGTAAGCGCCGGGAATTAATAATGCACCAGTTGTCCGATCGTGCTACCCCAACATTCGTCAACAGACCTTCAAAAAATCAGCCGATACGTGCCTTTTGCGCAACGTATCGGCTGAGAAAGATTAAACAGGACGATTAATACGTAATTTTCTGGATCTTCCCGGAAGCCAGGCTCGTCACGTAGTACGTGTTGGCGGCCCCGACTTCAAGGTCAGTTGGTAGGTTCAAGTTGCTGATCAACGTGGTATTTTGTCCGTTGACAAATTGAGTGATCGTACCCGTGTTCGGGGTTGGACCCGTCTGGCCAAACTGAGCAACGCTCAGTACGATTGGCCGTTTGTCCGCGCCCAGCAAGATATCGACCAGGCTGGTGTATCCTTCCTGATAAAGTGATACGTTTCCCGACAAATCGACCTGATAAATGCGAGCTTTACCGGCCGGAAACGGGAAACCAAGTAGTGTCGTTACCAGCAGTTTTTGTCCGTCGAAAGCAACGCCGGTGGGTACGGCCTGCACGTTGGGTGGGCCAACCGGCGTTGGGTTGGTAATGCCTGGAATTGGAGCCAGAACGCTCAAGGCACCAGCTGGGGTCCGTTTGATAACAGCATTAGCCGCTGCGTCGGCAATGTACATATCGCCGTTAGGCGTGAACGTCAGGTTGTATAAATTCGACTCGCCGGTATCGTCCGCAAATTTGTAGTCGACTACGAACTGACCAATGGGTTCACTGGCCAGACTGCTGGCCGTTAGCGGCTGATCGCCCGGTTTAAACGAGCTAACGTTGGCTTTGTAAAGCTTATCGTCCACGCCGTGCAGGATATAGAGCATACCGTCGCGGTAAGCAAGGTGGTTGAGACCGTCCGGTAATCCTTCTGGACTAACCGCAACGGAAAAACCAGTAATGGCGGGATAACTCTTACCATCAGGCGTAACGACGGAAACCCGACCGGTCGCTACTTCCGTGACCCAGAGCCAACCCCTGGTATCCACGGCTATACCGATGGGCGTTGCTAACCCGGTGGCGAAATCCTCCACCCGAAGTTGCGAAGGGGAGGTCAGTTCGCGGTGATCCAGGCAACCAGCCAGGAAAAGCAGACTAGCAATCAGAACAGAATTGAGAAGTTTATGCATACGACTTTGTAGAGTAGCCGACTGGTCTCAGTAACTGAAAGCCAGATCGATGAGGTTGAGCCGTAAACTATCGCAACAATTCAATAAAAAGGAATTCTTTTGTAGTAACCGGTCGCCAATTGATCGTATGGTTCTGAACGACAGTGGCTACCCTGCCCAGCTCTCCCGATCCAGACTACGGTATTGGATGGCTTCCGCTAAGTGTTCGATACGGATATCCTCACTGCCCGCCAGGTCGGCAATGGTGCGCGAAACTTTTAAAATTCGGTCGTAGGCACGCGCTGAGAGTCCTAGACGCACCATCGCTGTTTTGAGTAGAGCCCGTCCGGCGTCATTGATCTGGCACACTTCCTTGACCATCTGCGAGGGCATCATGGCGTTGGAATAAATACCAGGCTGCTCAGCAAAGCGGACGGTTTGCAATTCCCGCGCTCGAATGACCCGCTCGCGAATAACCTCGCTGGACTCGGCGGGTCGGTTAGCAGTCATCTGATCGAATGAGACGGGTGTGACCTCAACGTGCAGATCAATCCGGTCGAGTAGGGGGCCACTAATCTTAGCCAGGTATTTTTGGACAACGCCCGGTCCGCAGACACATTCTTTCTCGGGATGGTTGTAATAGCCACAGGGGCAGGGGTTCATGCTGGCGATGAGCATAAAGCTGGCCGGGAATTCCACGGCCCATTTTGCCCGTGAGATACTGACCTTGCGATCTTCGAGTGGTTGGCGCATCACTTCCAGCGCCGACCGTTTGAACTCGGGCAGCTCATCTAGAAACAAGACGCCATTGTGCGCCAGAGAAATTTCGCCCGGCTGCGGAAAACTGCCGCCACCCACCAGAGCCGCATCGGAGATAGTATGGTGAGGGGCGCGGTAAGGCCGGGTTGCGATCAGATTGGCGCGCGTTCCCAGTTTGCCCGCTACGGAATGGATTTTGGTTGTTTCCAGAGCCTCCTGTAAGGTGAGCGGAGGGAGAATAGTTGGCAGGCGCTTGGCCAGCATCGTCTTACCAGCGCCCGGTGGACCAATCATGATGACGTTGTGTCCGCCAGCGGCCGCGATCTCCAGCGCTCGTTTGATGTTTTCCTGTCCCTGCACGTGTGAGAAGTCAACGTCATAAGCGTTAATCTGACTCAGAAATAGATCACGCGTGTCACTGACTACTGGATCGATGTCTTTTTTTCCTTCGAAAAACTCGACGGCTTCCTGCATGGTCGTTACGCCAATAACATCCAGATTGTTGACGATAGCCGCTTCCTGCGCATTTTCGGCTGGTAGTACAAACCCCTTATAACCACGTTTCCGCGCTTCGATGGCAATAGGCAACACACCTTTGATGGGACGTAACGTTCCGTCGAGGGCCAGCTCACCCATAATGACGTAGTCTTCCAGACTGCGCTGTGCGCTGGTTTGTTCGGAGGCCTGTAAGACGCAAAGCGCAATCGGTAGGTCGTAAGCCGAGCCTTCTTTACGTACGTCGGCCGGGGCTAGATTAACGACTACCTTCTGCCGGGGCATTCTGTAGCCAAAAAACTTAAGTGAAGCCTCGACGCGTTGTTCACTTTCCTTGACGGCACTATCGGGAAGACCGACCAGGTGAAAATGAAGGCCTTGAGCAACGGCGACTTCGATGGTAATAAGGCTAGCGTTGACGCCGTAAACGGCAGCGCCATAGGTTTTGGCAAGCATGATCAGTTACAAGTAAACGGTTAGGGGCGATATGTGCCAAAACTACGGTCTGGACTGCGGGTAAAAAAGCGCTCCTTAAATCTTCTCGGCAATACGTAGTTTGGCGCTTCGGGCGCGTGGGTTCCGGGCAATCTCGTCGGGAGTTGCTTCGATGGGTTTTCGGGTCACCGAACGTAACGGTTTCAGCTCATTACCGAATAAATCCTTCTCGACATCGCCCAGAAATTTCCCTTTGTTGATGAAGTTCTTCACCGGCCGATCTTCCAGCGAATGATAGGACATGACAACTAGCCGGCCGCCTGGTTTCAGGATGTCAGGAACCTGTTCCAGAAACTCTTCCAGCACCTGCATTTCTTCGTTTACTTCAATACGTAATGCCTGAAAAACCTGCGCGAAGTACTTATTTTCCTTGCCGCGGGGGGCAAGTCGTTGTAGGGCTGCTTTCAGATCATTGACGGTTTTCAGGCCTCCGGGACGATTCGAGCGGGCGGCTACCAGCGCCGTGGCAGCCGTGCGGGCGTTGGTAATTTCGCCGTACATACCCAGAATTCGGTGTAGATCGGCTTCACTGTATTCATTTATTACGTCCCGGGCTGTCTTGTCGGCGTGCTGGTTCATGCGCATGTCCAGGTCAGCGTCAAAGCGGGTCGAAAAGCCCCGTTCGGGCGTATCAATCTGGTGTGACGAAATACCCAGATCGGCCAGAATCCCATCTACCTGCTCGGCTTTGTACAGCTTCAGGTAACGCTTGATGTTGCGAAAATTGGAGGCAATGAATGTAAGGCGTGGATCATCGATGGCCTGTGCGTTGGCGCGGGCGTCGGGGTCCTGATCAAAGGCGAATAGGCGACCTTCTTCAAGCTGCCGCAGAATTTCGCGGCTATGTCCACCACCGCCGAAGGTAATATCAACATAAGTGCCGCCGGGTTTCAGGTCAAGCCCTTCGATACAGGCCTGTAATAAAACGGGATCGTGGTAATTGGTCATTCAGAAACTAAGCTAATACAGTGCTCGTTACAAACGTATTCGTTCTTTTGTGATATGAAAAAGCTTTTCCTTGCAGCCAGTGTGCTGTTCGCTACGTTAACGGGCTGCGCTGGCCAGTCGAAACCGGCAACTGTTCAACCGGGAACCTACCGGGCTACGCTGAAAACCCGTGGCGGCATTCTTCCGTTCGGTTTGTCGATTCAGAAAGCGAGTCAGGCAAATACGTATGCCGTGCTGGCCATCAACGGTAACGAGAAATTACCCATGGATCAGGCGACGGTGAAAGGTGATTCAATCTACATTCCCATGTCGTTGTTCGATTCAGAACTGGTGGCAAAGATAGACGAGAATACGTCCGGCGTGGCAACGTTGCGGGGCGTCTGGCGCCGGCGGCAGTCAACAAAACAGTATCAGAGCCTGCCTTTTGAAGCGAAGCTAGGCGATACGTATCGATTCGTACCGGATAGTAAACAAGCCGCGACGCATTTGACGGGAAAGTGGGCTACCCAGTTCGACAGCAAAAGTGGAAAGGTTGACACGGTTAATGCCATTGGCGTATTCGACCAGAAAGGAAACCGTGTATCAGGAACGTTCCTGACCCCAACGGGTGATTACCGCTATCTGGACGGCAACGTGGTGGGCGACAGTCTGTTTCTGTCCTGCTTCGATGGATCACATGTCTTTCTCTTCAAAGCCAAGTATAATCCGGCGGGTCAGACGCTGTCGGGTGGCCTCTGGGCGGGGATTGCTGGCTACGAGTCATGGGTGGCGAAGCTGGACCCCAAAGCAGAACTGCCTGATCCGGCCAAGCTAACGTATCTGAAACCGGGCGCTAAAACTCTCAATTTCTCGTTTCCTACACCTGAAGGCAAAACAGTATCACTATCTGATCCTCAGTTTAAGGGAAAAGTCACGGTTATTCAGATCATGGGTTCCTGGTGCCCAAACTGCATGGACGAAACCAATTTTCTAAGTCCGTGGTACAAGCGCAACAAAAAACGGGGCGTGGAGATCATTGGTCTGGCCTTCGAACGTTCAGCGGATATGGCGGTCTCGGGACCTAAAATCGAACGGATGAAAAACCGGTTTGCTATCGACTATCCGGTTGCGCTGGCTGGTACCAATAACAAAACCGAAGCCGCCAAAGTACTTCCCGAACTGAACGCTGTGGTCGCGTTCCCCACGACGATTTTCGTTGATAAAAAAGGGCAGGTACGCCACATCCATACTGGGTTTTCTGGTCCTGGTACCGGCAAATACTACGATCAATACGTCGACGAATTCAATCGTTTGATCGACAAACTACTGACAGAATAAAAATGGTATGCTTGCATACTATTATAAAAAAATGGTAGATTTACACGTCTGAACAGGACGTACGACATCTACTATGAAAAAGGAAAAGACCGTTGATTTCCATATAAAATGGGCCTGGCATGCCATTTCTCGCATGTACAATGCTCACGCGGGGCGCTTCGACATTACGATGGCGATTGGGTACGTATTGCTCAATATTGACCTAGACGAAGGAACACCAGCCACGAAAATTGGGCCGCTGCTCGGTATGGAGCCGCGTTCGCTGGTCAGAATGCTTAAGAGCCTAGAGGAGCGGGGGCTTATCCGGCGGGAAATTGATGGGAACGACAAGCGATTTGTTCGTATTTACCTGACCGACGCTGGCAAGGAAAAACGGGAAATGGCTCGGGCCGGGGTTATTCAATTTAACAATCTGGTTCGGGAAAATATTCCACTCGATAAGCTAGTGACGTTTTTCGAAGTCATCAAAGACATTAACCGCCTGGTTGAAGACGAAAACGCCAAGATTAAAACCGCTGAAACCGAAGAGCTGCCGCTGGACTGACAAGTGGTAGTATAATCGTTTCTAGATATCAGCTAAAAAAGATTAAGACATCACTTATTAAATGGATAAACGATGACTTGGAAGCGAATAGTTGATGTACACGATCAGCAAATTGTGATCAATTTGCCTGCCGACTTTAGACAAAAGAAGGTGTTAGTTGTGGTAGAAGACATAGGCGAGTCTAAGGCTGAAAAAATAACCCGCTTGAAGCAGGCATCATCAGATCCATTATTCTTGGCTGATATAGAAGAAATTCGAGCGGATTTCAAAGCCGTTGATGGAGAAGGGCTATGACAATTTTGCAGTGGCATATTTATCGGGCTAGCCTTGATCCAGTAGTAGGTTCTGAGCAGGGGAAATCACGTCCGGTTCTGGTAATCAGCGATAACGATATTAATTATTTGCTGAATACAGTAAATGTCTTACCAATCACCTCGCGGAAGCCAGAGCGACAGATCTATCCGAATGAAGTTTTACTGCCGGTTGGGAGCAGTGATTTAGCCAATGAATCAATCGTTCTATGTCACCAGATCAGAACGCTTGACAAACAACGGCTAACTATCGAATATGGAGTTATTACCGAATCGGATTTGCATGACGCAGTTTACGACGCGTTATGTTTCCAGTTGAGTATTGAACGTTGATCGATGAATCCATTTATTATGGAAGCAACCCTGGAAAAACCTAAAACCCAAGTAAAGAACCGTACTATCCGGCGCGTGGCCGTGCTGGGGTCGGGAATTATGGGCTCGCGTATTGCGGCTCACTTTGCTAACATTGGCGTTGATGTGCTGCTGCTGGACATTGTGCCGAAAGAGCCGAATGCCGCCGAAAAAGCGAAAGGCCTCACCGTAGAAAACCCGCTGGTACGTAACCGTATTGTGAACGACGCATTTCAAACGATGCTCAAGGCAAGTCCGGCGGCATTGTACAGCGCTAAATTCGCTAGCCGAATCAAGCTGGGTAATTTTGACGATAACCTGAAAGAAATTGCTTCGTACGACTGGATTATTGAAGTCGTGGTAGAGCGATTGGATGTTAAGCGATCGGTTTACGAACGCGTTGAGCAATATCGTAAGCCGGGCTCGCTGATTACGTCGAACACCTCGGGTATTCCGATGCATCTACTGACGGAAGGCCGGAGCGATGATTTTAAACAAAACTTCTGCGGAACGCACTTCTTCAATCCGCCCCGTTACCTACGTCTGCTGGAGATCATTCCCGGCCCGGATACCGATCCGGCCGTAGTCGATTTCCTGATGAAATACGGCGACTTGTATCTGGGCAAAACAACGGTTTTGTGCAAGGACACACCGGGTTTCATCGCTAACCGGCTGGGTATTCAATCCCTGATCCAGACCATTCGGGTGGCCGAAGAACTAGGGTTAACCGTTGAAGAAGTGGATAAATTGACCGGGCCTGTCGTAGGGCGCCCGAAATCGGGTACATTCCGGCTATCGGACGTAGTGGGCCTGGACACAACCGTGAACGTAGCTAGCAACCTCGTCAAGATGGAACACGACGAGTCGAGAGCATCGTTTGAATTACCCTCGTCGGTGGTCAAGCTGATGGAGAACAAGTGGCTTGGCGACAAGACAGGGCAGGGATACTACAAGAAGACGAAAGACGCCAGTGGTAAAACCGAAATTCTGGCGCTGGACCTCAAGAGTTATGAGTACAAGCCATCGCAAAAAGTTAAATTCGCTACGCTGGAGGGTACCAAGACGATTGATAATCTTCGAAAACGCTTTCCTGTTTTAATCGATGGGAAGGATAAAGCGGGCGAATTTTACCGTCGCACGTTTGCCGATTCGTTCCGTTACGCTACGTACCGGATTCCCGAAATCTCAGATGAACTGTATCGCATTGATGCTGCCATTACGGCCGGCTTTGGCTGGCAACTGGGTTTGTTTGAAACCTGGGATGCTATTGGCGTTCGCAGGGGTGTAGAACTGATTGAAGCGCAGGGACAGAAACCCGCCCATTGGGTCTACGACATGCTTGAGGCCGGTTTCGAGAGTTTTTATACGATCGAAAACGGCATTCTCAAGTACTACGATATTCCAACCAAAAGCTACAAAGCAATTCCCGGTACCGAGTCGTTCACGATTCTCGAGAATCTGTCTAACAACATTGTCTGGAAAAATAAAGGGGCCAGCATCATCGATCTAGGCGACGGAATCCTGAACGTCGAGTTCCGGAGCAAGATGAATACGTTCGGAGCCGAAGTACTGGAAGCGGTCATGAAAGGAATCGCGATGGCCGAGAAAGACTTCCGGGGATTGGTGATTGGGAACGACGATACAGCAGCTTTTTCAGCAGGAGCCAACCTCGGAGCGTTATTCATGTTCGCTGTCGAGCAGGAGTTCGATGAGGTAAACCTGATGATTGCGCAGTTCCAGAAGATGATTACGCGCATTCGCTATTCATCCATTCCGGTTATCGTAGCGCCCCACACATTAACGCTGGGTGGTGGCTGCGAAGCTGTTCTGCATTCCGATCGGGCCGTTGCGCACGCCGAGACGTACATGGGTTTGGTCGAAGTGGGGGTTGGTCTGATTCCAGCTGGGGGCGGTACGAAAGAAATGGCGGCCCGGGCGTCGGATCTTTATCAATCTGGTGATCCCGAGCTGAACATCCTGCAAAATATCTTCATGAACATAGCCACGGCGAAGGTGTCTACCTCCGCTCAGGAAGCGTTGGAAATGAATTATCTGCGGTCAACCGATCAGATTGTACTGAATCGTAGTCGTCTGATCGCTGAGGCCAAACAAGCCGCTATCGAACTGGCGGAGAATGGATACACCCAGCCGAAGCCTCGCGCCGACATCAAAGTACAGGGTAGAACGGGAATCGCGCTCTTCAAAGCCGGAATAACGGCCATGAAAATGGGCCGCTATATTTCGGACCATGATGCCAAAATTGCTGATAAGCTGGCGTACGTAATTTGTGGAGGTGATTTAAGCGCTCCTCAAAACGTATCAGAACAATATTTGCTGGATCTGGAGCGGGAAGCCTTTCTGTCACTTAGTGGCGAGAAGAAGACGTTGGAACGGATTCAAAGTTTGCTGACGGGTGGAAAACCATTGCGGAATTAACAACGTATCAAACATCACATCTAAGCAAAAAGACCAGCGATGAGCTGGTCTTTTTGCTTATTCTACTTTTGCCTTCTCTGCCCGCCGTTCGCGTCGGGCATTCAGGTAACCGCGGATAACGGTAAAGGTCGTAATCCCCAGGAAGAAGATGATAATCCAGTGGACGTAATTGATGATCCAGGGAAATTGCTCGCCGAAGAAGAAACCGCCACCGACCAGCGTCAGCACCCAGATGGCCCCTCCCGTAATGTTATACAGCAGGAAACGGCGGAAATCCATGTGAATCAGCCCCGCGAGGACCGGCGCAAACGTGCGGACAATCGGCAGAAAACGGGCCACGATAAGCGCACTAGTGCCATACTTCTCGAAAGCAACCCGCGTGTTCGTGATGTATTCTTTTTTGAATAGTAGCGAGTCTGGCCGGTTTTGCAGTCGCCCGCCAGCGTAGTAACCGGTCAGGTAGCCGGTTAGCGATCCCAGAACGGCGGCCCCAAAGATGCAGGTTAGTAGCAGCCAAAGCGGGACGTCCAGAAGACGGGTGCCCGCGAAAACACCGGATAAAAACAGCAGATAATCGCCCGGTAAGAAGAAACCAAAAATGATCCCATTCTCAATGAAAATGATAAGCGTAATCAGCACTAACCCACCCGTTTGGATGATTTCCTCAGAGTCGAGCAAGTACCGGAAAAACTCAATAATCTGATCCATTTGGTAAAGAGCGAAAGAGTGAAAGAATGAAAGAGCGGGTCAACAAGTAGATCTGGAGAGATTAGATCATTCGCTCCTTCGCTCATTCATTCTTTCGCTCATTAAATATATTCTGCCAGCTCCAGCCAGCGGTCTGATTTCTGGGCAACGTCCTGGTCGATCTGCTCGATTTCCCGAGCCCAGGCGGTTAGTTGTTCGTGGTGCCCACCCGTGTTAAGCAACTCGACGACTTCGGCTTTACGTTGTTCCAGTAACTCGATTTCTTTCTCAAGCGTTTCGTACTCCCGAATTTCCTTGAATGACAACTTCTTTTTTGCGCCGTTACCTGCCGATGGCGTAACTGAATCCACAGTCTGTGTTTTCGGACCGCTGGCAGCCGGTGCCTGCTCCTTTCGACTGTTTTCTGCCGGGGTGGTTACCCGCTTGGGTTGACTGTCGCGCCATTCGCGATAATCGGTATAATTACCGGGATAGTCGCGCACTTTGCCTTCGCCTTCCAGCACAAATACATGATCGACCAGCCGGTCCATGAAATAGCGATCGTGCGTAACAATCAATACACAGCCCCCAAAGCTCAGCAGGAAGTCTTCCAGTACGTTCAGCGTCGTGATGTCGAGGTCATTGGTCGGCTCGTCCATAATCAGGAAGTTTGGGTTCTGGACAAGTACCAGCAGCAACTGAAGCCGCCGTTTTTCACCCCCGCTCAGTTTCGCTACGTAATCATACTGCTTAGCCCGGTCGAACAGGAATCGGCTAAGCAGCTGAGTTGCCGTAACGGTATCGCCGTTAGCCAGTTTCATAACCTCGGCTACGTCCTGCACGACGTCGATTACGCGCTGGTTCTCGGGCAGGTCTAATTCACTCTGGGTGTAGTACCCAAACTTAACCGTTCCCCCCGTCGTGATCTTGCCCGAGTCAGGACGAAGCTCGCCCGTCAGCATATTCATCAACGTGGTTTTACCCATACCATTCTTCCCAATCAACCCAACACGGTCGAAACGTTTGAAGGTGTAGGTGAAATGATCAAGCAGTACCTTATCACCAAAACGTTTGCTCAGGTTTTCAACCTCCAGAATCTTGCTGCCAAGCCGGGTCATCCGCAGATTCAGGTCCAGCTCGCCGTCGTTACGTTTGCCGCTGGTTTTTTCCTTCAGATCGTCAAAAGCGTCGATGCGATACTGCGCCTTAGTACCCCGTGCTTTGGGTTGGCGACGCATCCATTCCAGCTCTCGCCGGAACGTATTGCGATCTTTTGCCAGCTCGGAGGCCGCTGCTGCTTCGCGCTCGTCTTTCTTTTCGAGAAAATAGGCGTAGTTCCCTTTATAGGTATACAGCTGCCCACCGTCCAGCTCGGCAATCTGGTTACAGACCCGATCCAGAAAATAGCGGTCGTGGGAGACCATGAGCAGTGTGCCGTTGTTGGTGTTCAGGAAGTTTTCCAGATATTCGATGGCTTCCAGATCAAGGTGGTTGGTTGGCTCGTCCAGGATAAGTAAATCTGGATTCTGGATCAGCACCCGCGCCAGCGCTACCCGCTTTCGTTGGCCACCCGATAGCGACCCAACGCGCTGATCGACGTTCTGAATGCCGAGTTCACCCAGAATTTGTCGGATCTGCGCTTCGTAGTCCCAGGCTTCGAGTTTTTCCATGTCGCTCATGGCCCGTTCGAGTGCGTCCGTGTCGTTTGTTGCCAGCGCCTTTTCGTAAGCACGTACGGCATCTAGCTGAGCGCTTTCACCTGCCAGCACAACTTCCATGACGGTCAGGGCATCATTCAGATCGGGCTGCTGATCAAGGTAGCCAATGCTGATGTCTTTCCGGTGACTGACAAGGCCCTCTTCGGGGGGGATTGACCCGGCCAGAATGGACAAAAGCGTAGTTTTGCCGGAGCCGTTAGCACCGACGATTGCGACTTTATCGCCCCGGTTGACCCCAAACGTGAGATTCCGGAACAGAATACGGTCGCCGTAGGACTTGGTTAAATTTTCGGCTGAGAGGTAATTCATAATTATTTATTTGCGGAAGGTAAGCCTACCGCATTCCACAAAACCTGAAGAGTTCGGGTATTCTGGTTATTTTTTACAAAGGTACAACAAAGGAGATCGTTCGTACTTTTAGCTTTTAAAGGACGTTACCCTTTTATCTGAAACGAAAAATGCAACCAAAACAGCTCCTGATAGCTATACTCATAACGACGTTATGGGGAACAAAGTCAACCGCTCAAACGACAACCAGCTTTAAATCATATACGCAGACTGTTCCTGGCAGTAACCAGACCTACGCGATGGTCGCCATCCCAGGCGGGAAAGGACTGATGGGGAGCACACCTGATCAAAAAGGACACCAGGCCGACGAAGAACCCGTGCATAGTGTAACGATCGAGCCGTTCTGGATGGGGAAATACGAGGTGACGTGGGACTTGTATGATCTATTTGCCTTCACGAACATGGAGAAGGAAATGGCGGCCAAGTATACGCAAGCCGATGCGAATTTGAGTAAAACGGATGCGACTACCCGACCTAGTCCGCCCTACGTCGATATGTCGTTTGGGATGGGACGTTCCGGCTATCCCGCCATCAATATGACGCAGTATGCTGCCATCAAGTTTTGCGCATGGCTGTATGCCAAGACGGGTGTGTTTTACCGCCTGCCCACCGAAGCCGAATGGGAATACGCTTGCCGGGGGAACGACAAAAATGCAACGTTAGCTTATTCGTTTGGGAATGATGCCAAACTGTTGGGCGAGTACGCTGTCTACAAAGGCAATAGTAACGGATCGTACAAAAAAATTGGGACGAAGAAACCGAACTCCTTCGGGCTGTACGATATGCATGGCAACGTAATGGAATGGACGCAGGATCAGTACATTGCCGACTATTACAAGCAGGTAGCCAGCGGTGCCGTGAAAGAACCCTATGCGCCAACTACTCAGCTTTACCCCAACTCGGTCCGGGGTGGTTCCTGGGACGATGAACCAGAAGTGTTACGGTCGGCAGCCCGGACCCCATCGGCACCAGCCTGGAAAGTAATCGATCCGCAAAGCCCTAAAAGCGACTGGTGGCTGACGTCGGCCTCGTTCGTTGGCTTCCGAATCGTGCGGCCTGCCAAAACCCCCAGCGCTGAAGAAATCAAAGCGTACTACGATATCCAGCCTATCAAAGATTATTAAAGAGAGAAAGCATGACTGAGCGAAAGAGCGATTTTCTGTAGGATTCGCTCTTTCGCTCAGTCATGCTTTCCCTCTTTTTTTCCTTATGATCTATCTCCTTCTTGGTGCTAATCTTGGTAATCGGGTGGTTACGTTGAAGCAGGCGACGAACCTAATCAATGATCGGGTGGGTGTCGTCGTTCGGGAGTCGGCTTTGTATGAAACAGCGGCTTGGGGTGTTACCGACCAGCCGTCGTTCCTGAATCAGGTGCTGGCAGTTGAAACGGAGTTGAAACCAGAAGAATTATTACGTCAGACGCAGGTAATTGAGCAGGAGCTGGGACGGGTGCGACTCGAAAAATGGGGAGTTCGGGTAATCGATATCGACGTACTGTATTACGATCAACTCGTTTGGCAAACGACTACGCTAACTATACCACATCCATACCTGCACCAGCGACGTTTTACGCTGGTTCCGCTTGCCGAAATAGCGCCGGATTTCGTGCATCCAATCTTGAAGAAAAGCAATCAGGAATTGTTGACAGAAGTAGTTGACTCGGGGGAGGTGGCAAAATATGTGGCAAGCAATTAACTATACCGACGCTTACGGACAATCTGCCAGATCATGCCAGCCAGGCCCAGCAATGCCAACGGCCCAAGGACGTTCAACGCCTGCCATCCTGTGCGATTGGCATCGACGCGAATTTTGTCCAGTGGACGTAACGTTACCTGACGGGTGCGGGCCGCAATGACGCCGTTTGGATCAACGAGGTAATCCAGCGCATTCAAAGCAAAATCTTTATTGGCAAACGTGGTGCGCGTGAAGCGATCAAACCCCAGGGGATAGGGCGTATTCCGTTTGTAGTCAACATCATTAACAACCAGATCGCCGTCGGAGCAAACCAACACGCGCGATGAACTGCCCTGTGCCTGAAACCCGTTAGCTCGTGGATCACCGGGTATAATCTGATTTGCGTAGACTGATTGAAACCGACCTTCCAGCAAGCAGCTCACCAGACGTGGGCCGTCGTTGTACGTACTAGGATCGGGTTGTTGGCGGGCTTCGTTATAAGAGATCAGCGCCGGTGTTTTCAGAATTTTCGTGTAGGGAGAGGTAAGAAGCAATGGCGTTTTTTTGATCCCACTGGCCTGTACCGTGTCCAGTGTGCTAACAAACCGGGCCAGTACTGCGTCCAGATTTCGTACAATGGGGTTCTTTCCACTACCAAAATTATTCAGTAGTGGATAAAAGCGCCAGGGAAGAAGCTGGATGTTAGGTTTGTCGCCGGTGTTGCCAACGTTGAGTGGAATGGGCGCGCAGTACATATCTTTGACAACGTCGCGGTTGATACGAACGCCCCAGCGAAAAAATAGATTGTCTAGATTCAAATTGAGTGGCTGGGCGTACGTCCCTTCGGTATTGACGCTATCAACGCGCTGCCCATCCACAAAAAACAAGGCTCGTCCTCCCTTTACTACGTATTGATCGAGTTTGAAAATCTCGTCGTCCGAAAAGGGCGAGTCGGGTTTCAAAACGAGGATGGCGTCTACATTGGCGATGGGGTCAGGTTTGGTCATATCGACCAGGAAGAGGTCGTAATTTTCCTGAACCGACGCCAGCAGGTCGGCGAAACGGGAGGGGGGAACCTGCGTATGCCCAAAAATAAGACCAACCCGGCGTCGGTTGCCTTCTGTCTGCGTTAACCGACGAATGGCGGAAGCCAGCTGAAACTCTACTCCTTCGTACGATTGGTTGAGCTGCTCTTCCGACGAAGCTGTTTTGTTGCCTTTAAGTAACAGCACACCCGTTTCTTTACCTTTGTAAGAAATCACTACGCCCGGAAAAAGCAGTTTCTCGGTGCGTTTGCCTCCTTCGTTGGCAAAAACATTGGTTGGTAGCAGGCCAAGCTGCTGGAGCCTGTCAATCAGTTTGTTTTTCGCTTCCGCGTTGGTAATTGAGGACGGGTCAATCGTGCGGTACGTTATCTGCTTGGCCGCTGTTGCCTGAAATTCTGCCAGCGTTTCAAGCGTAGCGTTTTCGAGCCGTTTGAAGCCCGGAGGGATGTCGCCTGTCAGGTATACATCGACGTGTACGTCGTCGGGCAGCCCCGCCAGCAGCGACTGGGTGGCTTCCGACAGCGTATAGCGTCTCTCCTCGGTCAGGTCGAGCCGAAAAAACACAAAGGCCGATAGAATATTGACGGCTACTAAAGCCGCCACGACCGTAAGCGTGCGAAGGGTTGTCGCTTTCATGCGTAGCTGTAACGAAACAATTAGCGTCCGTAGAAACCACCGGTGTCGTAGAAACTCCGACGACGGCTGAGCTTAAGTTCCTGTAAGATTGACGACCGAGCCCGTAAGTCGAACGAGTAGTTCCCCGAGCGGATATTACTGCCGGAATAAGGGGTCCAGTTGAACGCCATTTCCCAGCAATGGAGATCGCGGTTGATGCCGATGGTCGTCAGCGTTGGACTCTTGAACTGGAAATCATAACCCGTACTAACCGTTATTTTCCACTTCGGCGTTAAGCTCAGGTCGCCGGTTAGGGTCAGTGCCTGGATGACCTGCGATACTTCCGGCGTTAGTTTGGTTAGACCGAACGTGTAGCTAACGTTGAACGACCAGGGGATGTTGAAATCAACGTACAACTCAGGGTTATTATTGATTGCTTTCATCGTGGCGTCCGTCGCGTTGTTGCTCGTTTTAGGCTTCTGCGACTGTTTGGGCGCGAATCGGGCGCTCAGATACGCCTGTAGATTAGTCAGCCGTGCAAGCCCCTGGCCTTCGGTGTAGGCAAACCGGTTAACCCGAGCGTACTGCTGACCTGTATAATCAACGACGCGTAAAATCGCAGGAGAATATGTTAGTGGCGTAGGTGTAAACGTCGGGCCAGTGACAGTATAGGCGTCTAGCTTATAGACGCCTGTGCCTCCATAAGCTACCTGCGCATACGGATCGAATGTCGAGGAGAAGTTAAAGCTGATGTTTTTGAAAATCTGGGTATTCGCGCTTACTGTGATCGGCGATAGTTTGTACTCCGGTGCCAAGAAGTTGTAGCTACCGTTCAGGCTGATGTTATCGAAGATTGGTATCTTTTTGAAATCATTACCCGTCGAGTCACTTCGTGATCTGACTTTCATTTCGATCTGATTTACAACCCCGAACGAGATGAAAGCTGCCTGGGTGCTTGTCCCACTGCTGGTGCCCGTGCCGTTAAGACCCCGGAATACGGATAATGTACGTCGATAGAGAGGAATTGAGTTAATCTGAGCACCTTCAGGTCCCCTGATTGTTTGGAACTGCCCAAAAGCTTCATTCGTAAAATCGGGTACGTAGCTGAATGAAATCGAGGGCGCTACGGTGTGCCGAATTGCTTCAATTCGTTTGCCTCGAATGAAATACGTTCCATAAAAACGCGTATTCATGCTGGCGTTGACCGCGAAATTATACGATGGGAAAAATCCTTTGGCTGTGTCGGCTCGTACGGAATCAGGCGCCCCATTGCGACCTGGAACGTATCTGTAATTCAGCTTTTGGGTGTAGATATTTCCTTGCAGAGAGAAGCCTGGCGTAACGTTGATATATCGAAGCAGTTTTATATTAGGTAGCGTAATCGGGATACTGTAGCGAGCCTGAACCAAGCGATTGTTCCACAGCCGATTTAAATTCTGTCCGTTGAATGGAATCAGCGTTGGGTCCTGAATGACGCGACCTTCCCGAACGGCCTGAACACGAGCTGCACTATCGAGCGCTCGTTGAACAGCGTTGGTGGCAGACAGACGGGTAATGACTGGAAAACCAAGTCCCGTTGTATCGACCTGTGTCCGGATGGTATTATTAACCGTAATCGAACCACTCAAATCTAAACCAAAACGGAAACTCTCATACCAACGGCCTGAACCGCCCCGCAGTGCAAAAGGGGCAATCTGGTTTAACCCAAAGTTGAAATCAGACGAAACATCTGTTTTACCGTTGTAACGCCGATTGGTGACGAGGTCCAACTGACCAAACTGCTGATTAACCCGTAGGTTAGCGCCTGCCCGGGCATATTGACCTAACGTACGGCTGTACTGAATTGAAGATCCCGCTACGTTGGAAATATAAGCATTCGTACCAGTATAGGCGTTAGTCTGGTTGTAGCTGTTACTGCTGACGTTTACGTTGGCCGAGAAGCTACCCCGACCGCGTGGTACGGGCGTGTGCGACCACGTAAAAGAGAAATCATTCCGTGGAGACTGGGTAGTGTCAACGGGGTCTCCAATGCGGTTACGGGCAAATTGTAGATTGACTCCACCGCTATATGTGTATCGCTTGTTATAGGCTGACGAAATACCAGCTCCCCAGCTCCCACGCGAGTAGATCTGGCCTTTGAACTGAAGACCAAGGTTTTCATTAACCGCCCAGTAATAGCCGCCGTCGCGTAGGTAATACCCACGTCCGTTCGGTTCTTCGCCGTATTGCGGCATGAGAATTCCCGACACACCGATTTCTTTCCGCTTGGGGAAAGGAAAGAAACCAAACGGAAGTCCTAAGGGAAGCGGTATCTGATTAATAACCAGATTGAACGGCCCAGCCACTACCTGTTTGTTGTGGATAACTTTGAGTTTACTGGCGTTGATGTGGAAGTGGGGCGTAGCCAGGTTACAGGTTGTGTAAATGGCTTTACCAATGTAAAGGTTATCGTCCGAGTCTTTCTTTACGTTCTGGCCGCGGATATTTCCTTCGCCCTGCTGCGTAATAACACCCTGGATTTTCCCCTTCTTGGACTTGAAATTATACCGGATCTCTTTGGAATCGTACTTCCCCTCGCCATCCTGGAAAACCGGCCGACCAATTAGTTTGTTCTGGGTGGAGTCAAACCGACCACGGGCGTAAACCTCATTGGTCAGGTAATTAAGTCGAATGTAATCCGCTTTGAGCGAGATGTCGCCATAAATCACGCTGGCGTCGCCGAAAAGCTCAACCGTCTGACCATCGGCCGCGTAGATCGTAGAGTCACGGGCCTGGTACTTAACTGTTGTCTTGAAAGCGTCATCCGATTTCGCGGAGTCAGTCGCGGCCGAATCCCGAGTAGCAATCCGCAACGTATCGCCGTTCAGAATGGTGCGGCTCTGTGGCTGAACGATGTTTGGCGAAACGATACCCGGGCGTAGAATGCGCTGCTGCGTCGTTGTCTGCGAGGCTGGTGTCGTTGTTGTCTGCGAGGCTGGTGCAGTTGTCGTCTGCGAGGCTGGTGTCGTTGTGGTACTTGATGCCGTCGTGCTGGTTGGCGTACTACCCGAAGCCGGATTACCCGCGGGTGTTGTCATTGCTGGTGAATTGCCGGACGGCGCTCCCGATGGCGCATCTGGAACGCGTTGCGATGGAACCGTAGCGGGTGGAATACCGCCTTTGCCTGGCTCCTGTGGTAAAGGTTTTGCCTGAACCGGTGCAGTTCCTTGAGCCGGAATGGGACCTGTTTTTTCGGGCGTAACAGTTCGAGAACCTACCGGTGTTATGGTTGCCGACGATGGTCTAGTCGTTGATTGAGGTTTTGCCTGAACAGGTGTGCTGTTCTGAGTTGGAACTGGGCTGGCCTTAGGTGCCGTTACCGTCCGCGACTCGGTGGGCGTTATAGCGGTTGATGAGGTTCCGGCTGTTACCTGGGGCTGTTTGTTTGTTGCCTTTGCTGGATCTCGTTTTATCGGAACTGACTGAACCTGCCGGGTTCGGTTGGTATCTCGTCGGGCTGGTCTGGCAAGTTTAGGCGAGATCTGCTCCGGACGACTAGGGCTGGGCCCTAAGCGATTGGGACGCGAATACCGACGGTTGAGCTGGCGCTCTAAATCACTTTCTTCGGTGGCGTTGCCGGTAGGATTGGTTGTAGAAGCTGGTGATGAAGGCTTAACCTGAGTAGGAACTGTGGCCGTCTGTGAGCTAGGAACGGTCTGTTGTCCGGATAAAGTACGTGTTGAATCGCTCTGTCCCAGTACGTTGAGTGCGCAGAGGAGCCAGAGCAGGCAGAAAGAAAAACGCATCAACATGGGGTATAGTCGGAAGGGCCGCAAAATAAAGTATCCCTTTTTCTGTTCTATCAAAAAAATTACATTTGCTATAAGGCCGTTAACCTTACAGTACTACAAAGTTATTCACGAACAGTTATCCCTTCATTGCTTTGAAACTGTTTCCCCTGTTAAAAAAATTAAAATCAACGGGTACTGATTTACCGGTACCAGCTCCCGGAATAATGACAACCCTGTTGTTGGCTACAATTCCGTTGCTGGCGTTGACCGTTGTGCCCGGCCCAAATGTCTTTTCGCCCGACCTAACTCAAGATACTGTTCGACGCGCAGAGGCTGATGCTACCGAAAGTAGTACGCCTACTCAGTTGCGTACGGTTGTGATCGATGCGGGCCACGGGGGCAAAGATCCAGGCTGTATCGGACGGCGAACGCGGGAGTCATGGGTTGTGCTGAAGCTGGCTCTACAACTGGGTCGGAAAATCAAGCAAGAGTTGCCTAAGGTACGCGTTATTTATACTCGTTCGTCGGATCACTTTGTTGAATTAGCCGAACGTTCGGCTATTGCTAACCGTAACCGGGCTGACTTATTTATCTCACTTCACTGTAACGCTAGTCCAAGCTCTAGTCGTGTGTATGGGACGGAAACGTATACCATGGGGTTACACAAAACAGAAGGAAACCTGGACGTAGCCAAACGCGAAAATGCTGTTATTCTGAAAGAGGATAATTATCAGCAGACCTACAAAGGCTTTAACCCGAACTCGCCACTGGCGCACATCATGCTGGCGAACTACCAGCACGCGTTTATGGGTAGTAGTATCAATTTTGCCGAGAAAGTCGAGCGTAGTTTCCGTCGTAACGCCGAACGGACCAGTCGAGGTGTGAAACAGGCTGGGTTTCTCGTACTTTGGCGGACAACGATGCCCAGTGTGCTGATTGAAACGGGTTATCTGACAAACCCAACCGAAGAAAATTTTCTGATGTCGCCGGAAGGACAGATTCAGATTACAGAAGCTATTTACAAAGCTTTCGAGCAGTACAAAGAAGAAATAGATAACGCCGGTTGAGTCATACAGCCGGTATGAAGACAGATGAGGAGGGTCCGGATGGCTCTCTTCGTTTTGTTTTGGCGCGCAACGGCTTAGAGCTTTTTAGTATCCATTTGAGACAAATAGCCGCCAATGTTGGTTATACGTTCAAGCCATACTGATTGGAGCAACTTAATAGTTGTTCACTAGATACACGCATGAAAATTTCTCAGGAAGTAAAAGTTGGTTTGTTGGCCGTTGTCACGTTGCTGATGCTTTACTTCGGATTTAACTTTCTGAAGGGAACCGACTTCTTCTCTTCGTCCCGTAAGTACAAGGTTATTTATAATACCATTGACGGACTGACAACCTCGAATCCGGTACGAATCAACGGATTAGCGGTTGGTAAGGTTGATCGAATTGACATCTTACAAGATCAGGGCAATAAACTGCTGGTTACGCTGGATATCGATAAAGGAATTCGGATTACACGGGGAAGCCGGGCGGTCCTGGCCGATGACGGTTTATTGGGCGGTAAGGCTATTCGACTGGGAATCAACACTAAGGGCGAAGAACTGGAAAACGGCGGTACGTTGGTGGCGGCTAAAGAGTCTGCCTTATCGGCGTTGATTCGGGAAAAAACGCTGCCGGTTCTGAACAATGTAGATTCATTGACCTACCAGCTTAATAAAGTTGTCGCTCAGTTCGACCAGACGGGGGTTACGTTAAATCAGACGTTGCGTGCTGCTAATGCAGGGCTGCAAACGCTTGATCTGACTATTGCCGAGAACCGCGCTGGTCTGCGTACAACACTCGCGAACGTAAATAAGCTGTCGGCATCTCTGATTGAAACTGAGCGTCAGCTGAAGCCTATTCTAGCGAAGGCCGACACATTTGCTGATTCGCTGCAAGGACTTCAGTTGAAGCAGACGCTGGGTAGCGTGAACAAAACGGTGGATAACCTCCAAAAACTTCTGGCCAGCATCAATAGCGGGCAGGGGTCGCTGGGGAAACTAACCTCCGACGATAAACTGTACAGCAACGTCAATGCGACTACTGCCAGCCTCGAACGTCTGTTGACCGACCTTCGTGAGAACCCAAAACGATACGTTCACTTCTCATTATTCGGCCGTAAAGACAAATCAGCACCCGTTCCAGCTAGACCTGGAAGCGCGACAGTAACAACGGTGACCACAACTACTGTTGATTCAACGGGCAGCAGATAAACCAAACAATCTAACAAAAAGCGCTCATCGGCCGGCCGATGAGCGCTTTTTGTTGCTGGTAGAGAAGAAGTAGCTACTTCGCTGATCGTTGCTGTTTTACCTCGTCAGCGGTAATGGCAGAAGCTTTATTACCAAAACTGCTGCGGATATAGGTCAACACATCGGCCAGCTGCTGGTCTGTTAAAAAATCATGGGCGGGCATCACGTTATCGTAGGGCTCTCCGTCAATCTCCTGATCCCGTAACCCCTTCAGTAATACGTTGATAAGCCGATTTTTGTCGCCCGTTACCCAGTCTGTGCCACGCAGCGGGGGATTCAGGTTTGGTACACCCGAACCATTGACCTGATGGCAGGTCAGACAATGCTGCTCGTACACCAACTGGCCGGGTGATTTTGCAGTTTTTGCGGCTGGCGATGGAGTCTGAGCCTGCGCACTCAGTAAAAACAAAGAAGCCAGAAATGACAAGTTGAATTTCATAAAACCAGCTAGTTTCGCCATTTTAACGTATTCATCATGTGCATGATGTCCTTACGGATATAGTCAATAACCGGCTGTAAGGAGTCGTTTTCCGTTGCGGTGTTGAAGTAAAGGGCTCCCCGCAGAAAATGCTTTGTGGAATCAGTAGTAACGAACTGCACCTGGCTGGGTACCTCACCTGTTAGGTCAATGATACTGGCTTCCAATCCTGACTTCAACCGAATTTTACGTTGCTCAATAGACGTAGCCCGGATCTGGTGACGGGATGCTAGTTTGTACGAATCTTCCAACATAGCCCGTAGCCGATTTACGTCGTTGTTTACCGGTTTGTACGTCAGTTGGATACTGGCGTTGTAGGCGGGATAGTTGATAAAAATCCAGTCGGGTTCCGAACGCGCAAACGTATCAGGTAGAATCCTGGCGGCTTTGTTATATTCAAACGTATATGGGTGCGTTGGCTCCAGTTGTTTGTAGTCCTGGGGCGGCAGGTCCAGACGAGGATATCCCTTCGGTTTGGGAACGTAATTGTCCGACGAACTGCTTCCGCAGGCAGCAGCCATCAAACCCAGTAGCAGAAAAAGCGAATAGCGTAACACGGAACTCAGACAGATAGCGAGAAAAACGGCAGATTGACGTAGATCAATTACGCAAAGAACGAAAAAGCCTGGTCGTTTGGTACCAGGCTTTTCTTGTATTACGTATATGGTCGAATTACACGTTAACGTCTTCCAACTCTTCCTTCATCACGGGCTGCCCTAGTAGCGTAGCGAAACGATTTACGTTAAACGTTGGCTCAAACCAAACCTCACCCATAACCGGGTGTTTAACAGGTACTTCAGGATTTTGAATCTCCTGTAGCAGCACGCCCGTATCGCCGGTTGTGTGCCGCTTCACCTGACGGATGGTGTAAAGCTGATCGCGCTTGGGTGTCTGAACGCCGAACTCGGCGTAGAATGCCAGCACCGGCGCGGGAAAATTGTCGTTTGTGCAGATAACTTCCATAAACTTTTTTCTTACGTAGGGGGACAACAGTTTATGGGGCAAACTGATTCCCGTTAGTCTTCGAACAGATTGCCTAATTGACCCAACACTGAACCACCTTCTTTGTGCGCTTGGGCACCGTTGGGGGAGAGCCGTTGTACGAGTTTGGAGATTGGCATTGATTGAATCCAGACTTTACCACTGCCACGTAACGTAGCGAGGAATAGTCCTTCGCCACCAAAGACCATACTGCGCAGACCGCCGGCCCGTTGAATATCAAAATTGATACTTGGTTCGAAGCCAACGACACAACCCGTATCAACCCGTAACATTTCGTTATTTAACGTCCGCTCAATAACGACCCCGCCTGCGTGAACAAAGGCCATACCATCACCTTGTACCTTTTGTAGGATAAACCCTTCGCCCCCGAAGAAACCAGAACCCAGCCGCTGGTTGAACTGGATGCTGAGCTTGGTGCCAAGTGCCGCGCATAGGAAAGAATCTTTCTGCACGATCAACGTATTGCCATACACGTTAGCCAGGTTGATGGGCATAATCGTACCGGGATAGGGGGCTGAGAAAGCCACTTTCCGCTTCCCGTGGCCACGGTTTGTGAAATGCGTCATGAATAACGATTCGCCCGTTATCAGCCGAGAACCGGCCTGGAAAATCTTGCCCATGAAGCCCTGGTCGGGTTGAGAGCCATCGCCCATTTTGGTTTCAAACTGAATGCCATCTTCCATGTATAGCATGGCACCGGCTTCGGCGATAACGGTTTCGCTGGGGTCTAGTTCGATCTCAACAATCTGGATGTCTTCACCAATGATTTTGTAATCAATCTCGTGAGAATACATGGTAAAAAATGGTTAAAGGGGTATTTAGTACGTGTTAGCGTCGCTTAGGCGTTTTTCGGGGTGTTTCGTCCATGTCCATATCGTCGTCGTCGAGGTTCAGGTCATCGTCTGACTCTTTTTCGGTTTCTTCGTCTGGTTCTGGATCACCTTTGAGATTCAGATCGGTCCGGTGCCGTAATTTCTTGTCGTCAACGGTTTTGTTTAGAAACTGGTTGATCTTGTCGATGTCAAAGCTCGTTGTGATCTCGCCAAAGGAATTGATCTGAATGTCGAAGCCTTCCAATTCTTTGTGAACACGGGGCTTCTCGTTTTCGTCGGGGTTTATTTTTTTCTTAGCCATAGTTGTAGTTCGAATACTGTTGTTACTCAAAACCCTGCTGGGCTGAATGAGTTACGGAAAGCTCGAAAAAAATGCCCGACCCGCCAAAAGTAATCGATTGGGCAAGTCGGGCAAGATACCGTTTTGTCAACGGTCAAAATTCTAGTTAGTCGGTGTTTTTAGCGTATTGAGTGCGTTGCTCAGCCGCCCGATGGTCTCTTCTTTACCGATAATTTCCATTGTGAGCATCAGGTCTGGTCCTGCACCCAGGCCCGTTAGCGCTACCCGCATGGCCTGCATGATCTTACCCTGCTTAATACCCGCTTGCTGCATTGTGTCCGACAATAGATGCTTGATATCATCGGCTACAAAGTTACCTTCGAATGATTGGAGGGCATCGTGAAAAGCAGTAACGGCTTTCACCGCATCGGCATTCCATTTGGCCGCCACGACCGTTTCGTCGTACACCGTCGGCGCGTAGAAAATAGTGGCCGCTTCGCCAAAAATTTCGTGGGCGAAGTTAACGCGGCCCTTCAACAAGGCCGCAATCTTCTCCGCTTTTTCCAGAGAGCAGTCGAAGCCAGCGGCTTCGGCCTGCTGCTGAACGGCGGGCGCTAACGTAGCATCCGATTGTTCACGAATATACTGGTGGTTGAACCACTGCGCTTTCTGAATGTCAAACCGCGCACCGGCTTTGTGTACTTGGCCAATGTCGAAGCTGGCGATCAGTTCGTCCATCGAGAACAGTTCCTGTTCGGTACCCGGATTCCAGCCCAGCAGGGCCAGGAAATTAACCGTGGCTTCGGGCAGGTAACCGTCCTCGCGGAAACCACGCGCTACGTTACCCGTAAACGGATCTTTCCACTCCAGCGGAAATACCGGAAAGCCGCCCAGATCGGCGTCGCGTTTGCTGAGCTTACCATTACCTTCTGGTTTCAGCAATAGAGGCAAGTGGGCAAACTGCGGCATAGTATCCTCCCAGCCGAGATAGCGGTACAGCAGTACATGCAGGGGCGCAGAGGGTAACCACTCTTCTCCCCGAATGACGTGCGTAATTTCCATTAGGTGATCGTCCACTATGTTTGCCAAGTGGTACGTGGGTAGACCGTCGGATTTGAGTAGCACCTTATCGTCAATGGCCGACGAGTGCACATTTACCCAGCCCCGGATCAGGTCGTTCAACCGAACCTCTTCCTTACGGGGTGTTTTTAGCCGGATGACATACGGATCTCCGGCATCGATCCGCGCTTTTACGTCCTCGGCTGACATCGTCAGCGAGTTGCGCATCTGCATCCGCGTGATGGAATTGTACTGAGCCGCCGGCGCATTGGCTTCTTCGAGCCGCTTCCGCATAGCGTCCAGTTCTTCCGCCGTATCGAAGGCATAATACGCTTTCCCCTCCGACACAAGCCGCTCGGCATCGTTGCGGTAGATGTCTTTACGTTCCGACTGGCGGTAGGGCGCGTGCGGACCGCCAATGCCCTGACCTTCGTCGATGGTAATGCCCACCCATTTCAGGGCTTCCAGAATATACTCTTCGGCACCGGGTACAAAACGGTTCTGATCCGTATCTTCGATGCGTAGCAGCATCTGACCACCCATCTTCCGGGCGAACAGGTAATTGTATAGGGCGGTACGTACTCCGCCAATGTGCAGCGGCCCGGTTGGACTAGGCGCAAACCGAACGCGAACAGGTTTGGACATAAGAATAATGGCAGAATAATGGCGAATGAGTGAATGCGATAAACAATCACTCTTTCGCTCTTTCACTCTTTAGATCGCTATTACAGAAATTTCAACATTAACGTCTTTGGGGAGACGGGCGACTTCGACGGTTTCGCGGGCGGGTGGCTCCGACAGGAAGAAACGGCCGTACACTTCGTTGATGGCCGCGAAATTGTTCATGTCTTTGACGAAAATGCTGGCTTTCACGATGTTTGAATAGTTCAAACCGGCCGCTTTCAGGATCTCGCCGATATTCTCCATTACCTGCTGCGTTTCGGCCTGAATGTCGCCCGTAGCGGCTGCGTCCAGGGCAATCTGGCCTGATACGAACAACATACTTGCTGGCGACGTGATATTTATTTTGACGGCCTGACTGTAAGGGCCGATGGCAGCGGGGGCCTTATCGGTAAAAACAATTTGCTTGCTCATTGCTTCTTTTAGTGAGTTGATCGGCGGGGACGCTGTCGCCCTGCCAATCGTAAATTGTGCCTGCAAGTTACCACCGCTTCGGCGGTCCAACAAACCTACGATAAGCCAAATCTCCCGGACCTGTCTCGCAGAGTAGGCAGGTAGATTAACCAGGCGCGGGCTCTTGGGTGATCGTAAAAAGACGTGTATGACGACTTGGAAAGACTTTTTAATCAATACATCGGTAGAAGCCGAACAGCAATTTGACCGGCTCAAAAACCGCCTGTTTGGGCGGCTTGATAAAAACAAACCGTATCGAATTGTGTACTATCGCGGTTTTGGCAGCCCTTCGGCTGTCTGGCTCAAAGGGCGCGTATTGCGCGAGCGAGACTTGAGCACGCCGTCCGATAACGATACGTTCTGGCAGAACCTATTGGCAACGTATCAGCGGTTTGAGAGCGACGAAGTGCCAGGCGTAACGGTTCGGGTCGAGGCCTTCGACCAGTCGCACACGACGGTGACCGATGAAGAAGGTTACTTCGAGGTGACTATCAATCCGCCCAACGATCTGCCACCCGGCCGGGTCTGGTTTCCGGTGCGGTACTCGCTGGACGGCATGACCCAGCCAACGACCGGAGAGCCAGTGTCCAAAGACGGGTATCTAATGGTTTCGCCGACGTATAGCCAGTTCGGGATCATTTCGGATATTGACGATACGGTGCTGGTAACGGGAGCAACAAATCTGCTGCAAACCGCCCGGCTGACGTTTCTGGGAAATGCGTACACACGGCTGCCGTTTGCGGGCGTAGCGGCTTTTTACCGGGCATTGCAGAGTGGACCCGTAACGACGCTGTTTAATCCACTGTATTTTGTGTCAAGCAGCCCGTGGAATCTGTACGATTTGTTGGTCGACTTTTTCCGGATTCAGGGGATTCCAAAGGGGCCAATTTTACTGCGTGACATAGGGCTTGATCCGTCGCTACTTTCATCACGGTCGCACCACACGCACAAGCTAGGTATGATTCGAAAAGTGCTGGACGTAAATCCGCAGCTGCCTTTTGTGCTCATTGGCGACAGTGGCCAGCAGGACCCGGAAATTTACGCACAGGTCGTGCGTGATAATCCCGGTCGCATTAAAGCCGTTTATATCCGCGACGTATCAGCCGAAGACCGGCGCGACGAAGCCGTACGGGAGCTAATCCGGACGACAAGTGCTTTCGAGGTGCCGATGCTGCTGGTAGCTGATACGGTTGAAGCCGCCGAGCACGCAGCTACCATCGGACTAATTGACTCGGACACCATTCCCGAAATTCGCGCTGACCGGCAAGCCGATAAGGAGTAGGCTAAACTCCGGTAATCATGGCCTTCATTTTTGTCATTGCTGTGTTCGCAACCGTCTGCGCGTCCTGCGCGTAGTACGTTTTGTTGAACACCTCCAGTGAGAGAATGATCGGCCGGTCGGGGCGTTTGATCTGTTTCAGAATCTCTTTGATCGGAGCGATCCCATCGCCCGGAAATGTCCGGTCTCCGTCGGTAACGGTTTGGCGGGGTATGTTGGCCGGGTAGTCATTGACGTGAAAAATCTCAATGGCCGGTTTGCCCACCAGTGGTAGACTCGCCAGGCTGGAGCCGCCTTTGAACAGGTGATAGACGTCAAGCAGAAGCCGGGCGGATGGGTGGCCGCTCTCAATGGCTACGTACATGACCTCGCTTAGCTTGTTCAGGTTTTTAGAGAATCCCCAGAGCTCCAGTTGCGGAACAACACCCGTCTGATCACTCAACTCTAGAATATGACGATAGCGCTCAGCCACTTTAGGTAATTCGATAACGGAAGCATCGGGGGCCTGGGCGCCAACGGGGGGCGTAGCAATACGTTTACAACCAATCTGAGCCAGCAGCTCCATTTCCTGTTTTAACTGATCAACACCTTTCCGACGAGCGCTTTCGTCGTCCAAAATCCAGGGCGCAAAGCCAATTGCATTTTCTACCCGAACGTTCAGGTCGGTCAAGCGCTTTTTTAGCTCAGCCGTTTTACCGCCGTTTTTTAGATACTCCTGCAACGAATCGATCCAGATTTCGACGGCCGGAAAACCCGCTTTGGCGGCTGTCTCCAACTCCTTCACCAAACCGAGTTTATGACCCCGAATGGTACTCATGTTCAGACAGAGTATGAACGGAGCGGAAGCCGCTGTTCCAGCGGCAGCACTGGAAATGGGTAAGGTGGATGCGGCAGACGTACCAAGTAAGGAACCTAAAGCGGCCAGGGCCTGCCGACGGGAAAAACGTGTAGTCATGAAACGAAACCTGCGGGGCTGATTGGAAAAGAAAGTACCCGGTTGCAGTACGGTAAATGAAATAATGAGCCTATTTCTACTGATTACATCAGCGGATCGTCAACCTGTGTATCGAAAACGCCCGTCAGCACCTGCCCGTTACGTTTCACCTGAACCCAGATGCGGTAATGGCCCGCTTTCGGAAAGGCGTACGGAAACTGCACCATGTTGTTGACCGTCATCTTATGATTCATGTCGGGCATGCCAGCCATCAGAAGCTTGTTCTTCTCGGCTTCCGGCAAATTTTTAAGCCGCGCTACGTACGTATCGATGCTATCCCGGAACTTACTGGCATCGGGGTAATGAAACGTTCGGCTGGTGTCTGCAATGCGGCTGGTTAGTGACCCTTCGGCCGCCATTGAATACGTACCAATGGGGTGCAGGTGAATATACACTGAGCCGTCGGAACGGAGGATGGCCGCATGACCACTCATGCCCAGGTATGGCTCTACTGGAGCCGCTTTGCCCCGCGCATCTGCCACGGCGAACTTCAGCGTGTACAATTTTCCTGACTCCAGAATTTTGCTGGGTTTGTCGGTCCAGACCATCGTTGACCCATCGGCTAGTTCTACGCTGGCGCTAGGTTTACCGCAAACCACCATGTCGTTGTCCAGGTGCGGCACATTCACCGCGTTCGCTTTAACGCCCATGGGTTCGGCTACAAGCCAGCTGTCATCCGGATCGGAAGGTTTCGGCGTAACGGCAGTCGTCGCTTTGACGGTAGGAATGTCGACTGTGTCGGTGAGCGTTTCCGCGTATCCACTGCGGTATACTACGTCGGCATAAAGCAGGTATTTGCCGCTGGGCAGGGATGGCAGCGTTACGTCATAATGTAGCGTATCCCGCCGGTTGGGGTGGAGATGGGCGAATGCATCAAGCCCCGGCGTCCGAACCAAAAAAGCGTGCATTAACTTGCCGTGGTCAGGCAGGACGTAGCTGAGTGTTCGTCGCTTTTGCCAGTTACGCGCAAAGCCAGTTGTATCAAATTGAATGGTCAGTTTCTGTTGGGAGCCTACAGCCTGGACCGATGTATGAATCGGCATGGGCTGGTACAGTTGTTCGGTTCGATATTCTTCGGCCGAGCTGACCCACCACGAACGCCAGCCCGTTAGCATCAGCGCCAGTACCACGGTTCCGATGCTCATACCAACAACCCGACGACGTTGAAACGTTTTCGGTAGCGGCTGGCCGGGTGGAACAACCCCATCGGCATTGCTGGCACCAATGATCGTAACCATCATCACGACCAGCAATAAACCCAGTACCGCAAGGAGGGCACCCGTTCCAGCGGGCATGTCGCGCTGTGCCGTGGCCACTGACATCAGCGGAACGATAACCTGAGCTTTTCCATCAGGGCCATCAATGGCTAACTGAACACTGGACGAGCCGGAATCCATCAGCCAGACGACGCCCTCGTAACGATTACCGCCCTGAGCCGTCAATATATCGTGGTTGGGAGCTCCTTCATCGCCGGAATCGAAGTAGATGGGCCGTGCCTGTATGGAGTTGGCTCGCCCCTGTTCGACAAAAACGGTGACGGTGGCGGTTCCTGGTATGACGTCAGGTGGCGTAACGCTGACGAGCAGTTGGTAAGGACCTGCTTTTTTCTGCACGATAACACCCGAGCTACCAATATGGGCAAAAACTAAAGGGCCGTTCAATAGCAGGAACGTAACGACAAGTAAAAAAAGACGTTGACGCCTGCTGCCGGGTAATTGGTTAGTATGCTGTTTCATCGTTGTACCCGTTTCATCCAGTTCCCCCACAATAAGCCAACCCGCGCCGACAGCATTGCAAACAAAGCGGCCTTGCCAAAGCCAATCATAAAGTCAATCGGAGCCTGTAAGCGCCGGGGAGCGAACGCATATCGGTATTTCCAGTCGGGTTCATTGCCATATGGCCAGGATTCGCTCAGGAAAAACCAGTTCCGCGCATAGGGCGACGTGTGCAGAAATTCGCCGAAAGGCCACTGAACGACGAGTAAAGCCAGTAGGAACGTCATGCCCGCCAGAGCGGCCAGCCACCAGTCGTTGAGTTTGCGCGGGTTGGCTGTACCGTCGAAGTGGTGTAGCAGTTTATCCAGGAGAAAGCCGGGAACAATCAGGACTACAGGAAACATGAAGGCCTGGTAATGGGTGATTGGATTTAAAACCGGACCTAGTCGGGGTGTAGCCGGGAAAAGAGGCAAGACCCAGCTTGGAATCAGCATGGCAAGCATATAAATACCCGCAATGATTGTGATGGGATACTGTAGCTTCGAGGCCCGCCCAACCGCCAACAGAAAGAAGGGAAAAACAATAGCCGCAAACAGGTAATAAGAGGAGTGATGAGATCGGCTTCTGGTAATAGTTTCCGCAAACAGGGTAAACAACATACACAGGACCAGGCCAGCCGCCACTGCGAACAGAATCTTTACCCTGTTGCTGGTCGACTGATTCTTAGAAGTCTCTACAATCTGATTCTGTAAGGCGAGTACCCCTACCATAGCCCCGAACTGAAGCACCATAATGCCAATGATCAGAATTGTATGCGGTGGGGTTAGAATCTGAACGTCGAGGCCAAACGTATTGTGCCACCAGTCGTCAAACGGAGCGGAGGTCAACATCGCCAATGCCCCCCAAACGCAGAACATAGCACCCAGTGGAGCATAGAATACGCCCCAGAAGCGCACCGCACCGGCTCGCTCGGGATTATTTTTCTGAAGCGTCAGACGAAGAATCTGATAACCCGAAAACAGGCCTGAGACAACAGCACCTACGTAAATGACCAGGTGCGGTGGCGCAAATAAACCATCCCGGCCAATGCTCAGGTGCCACATGATATCCCAAAGCAGGCCCCAGACGACGCAGAGAGATGCGAAGACAATCGCGTAAACGTAGACCGGGACAGACTGGGTTAGCGAGGTGGTTGATGATTCCGACGTGCGCGTTGTAGGTGTGCCGGGCGTTATAACGTTGGCATGAGGAAGGGCCGTTTGCATAACTCGTTAGAAGCAGTTAGGAATACAGAATCTAAAAGTAAAAAAAGTTGATCAGTTACGGTGATTGTTTGCTGCGAACCAGCTAAAAATCAGTTTATAAGCTGCTGCTGGGGAGACGGGTCAGGCAGTAGAATGCACTGGAGCGGGTTGATAATATTTTACCAACCGGAGCAATAACATACTTGATTTACAGCGTTATTCGCAGTAGAATTAGTTATTCGCCTTTCTTATATGCTTCATCATCGTCAGTCCCGCCGGTATTCACTCATCATCACAACCACGCTGCTTACCAGCCTGATTTGCCTGATGAATGCCTGCATTCCGGACTTCCTTGTCTCTAATCCAGAATGGGTGACGATTGAAGCCGGTGACCATGAGCCGCTGCCTAAACGCAAGGTTGGAGTTGACTTAAAACCCACGGAATTATCGGCAACCGTTACGTTCGATAGTACCTGCATCTATGATATTGGCGCGGTCGACGAACAGGACTGGAACAAAGTAATCGGGCTGGGTTTTGTTGGTTCGAGCACGGATGATATTACCAGTGGTGTGCCTCCGCATCAGATTGACGGTGCCCGGATTGGCTGGCGCTGGAACCCACAACGCCAACGTATCGACCTGGGGGCTTACGTCTACATCAACGGACAATTGACCTCATTCAAGATCGCCGAGACGCCGATCAATCAACCAACGCAGCTAACGATCAAAGTCGATTACGACCGGAAGCTGTACCAGATCATGGGTGGCAAACCCATTGCTTTCACGCACAGCAAAACATTTGCTTACAAGACGGGTCTTTACTTTGGCGGCAACCAGCCGGCTCCTCACCAGGTTCGGGTGAAGATTGTGTATTAAGATCCTTTACCATGGCGCACTATCAGGCGCTTCACGATTGGAACGTAACGCCAGCCGAAGCGATAGCGCTACAACAGCAACTCCGCACGCAGATACGGATTGAGCCACTGTCGAAAGTGCCCGAAACGATTGCGGGCTGCGATATTTCCTTCAATAAGTTCGAAGAAACGGTGTATGCAGGTATCGTCGTGCTGCGACTCGATACACTGGAAACTATTGCCGAGTCGGGCGTGATCAGCACGGCACCGTTTCCTTACATTCCGGGATTACTTTCTTTTCGGGAAATTCCGGCGCTGCTTGAAGCCTGGCAGAAACTAACTGTCGAGCCCGACGTCGTTATGTTCGATGGTCACGGAACGGCTCATCCCCGCCGAATCGGTATTGCTTCCCACGGTGGTCTGTTTCTAAACCGTCCAACGTTTGGATGTGGTAAGTCCGTGCTGGTTGGTAAGTATGACGAACCAGCGCTGGAACGCGGTAACTGGTCACCCATGCGGCACTATAACGAGGTCATTGGCGCAGCATTACGAACCAAGAACAAGGTTAACCCCGTCTACGTATCGCCCGGCCACTTGATTGATCTGGACACCACCATTGCCCTGACACTACAATGTAACGGCGGTTATCGCATTCCTGAGCCAACCCGCCGGGCGCATAATCTGGTTAATGCGTTACGTCGGGGAGAACGCGAAGCCAATCAATAGCTGTGCTTTTCCAGTTTCACCTTGCCCCGGAATGTCCAGAACATAAAGATGGTGTACGTGGCGACTAGTGGCATACCAATGGCCGCGAATAGCAGCATGGTACGTAACGACCCATCTGACGAGGCTGCGTGATAGATGCTGATATGGCCCCGCGGGTCAATACTCGACAGTACCAGATTTGGATACAATCCCATCGCAAAGAGAATCAGCAAGAGCGCCGTCGTAATGGCCGACGAGGTAAACGCGCGGGCGTACTGCCGCTTTTCAATGCTCCGGCGAATGTTTAGCACAATCAGCACCGCTGCTAAGGGAAGCGCAAATAACTCTGGATGGGATTTGAAAATAGCGGTCATGTGCGGCACGTAAATGAGCGTTGCCAGTGAAGTTGCCATGAAACACAGAATGAAAAACTTGCTGGCGTTATTGGCGATGATGGTTAAACGGGCGTAAATCCGATCTTCCGTTTTCATGATCAGGTACATAGATCCATGCATGGAAAACAAAGCCAGGACCGTAACGGCGGTCAGGATCGCGTAGGGGTTAAAGAAATCCCGGAGTCGCCCGACAAATTCGTGCTTGGCGTTCAGCGGAATTCCCTGAATCAAATTCCCGAGAATGAGTCCCAGCAGCATGGAGATGACAATGCTGGAGATAGAGAAACAGATGTCCCACATCTTACGCCACCAAGCCATTTCTTCTTTGCTCCTGAATTCAATAGAAATAGCCCGAAAAATAATGGCCATCAGAAACAGCATGAACGGTAGATAAAAGACAGATAGAATCGTGCCATAAACCATCGGAAACGCGGCAAATAGGGCACCCGCGCCGATTACCAGCCATACTTCGTTACCGTCCCAAACGGGACCGATTGCATTGAGCGCAATCCGGCGACTTTCTTCTTTGCGAAAGAATAGGTGCACAGCACCCGCACCCAGATCGAAGCCGTCCAGAATGCCATAACCACTGATCAGCGCGCCAATCAGCAAAAACCACCAGGTCGGAAGATTTATACCAAGAACTGTATCCATCAGATAAAGAGCGAAAGAGTGAATGAGCGACAGAGTGAGTAGGGGTGAAAGAGCGACTGTTTGTTGCGTCAGCATTTCGCTCTTTCTGTCTCTCGCTCTTTTACCCCGTAATAATTGGTGAGAGCGACGGGTTCATGCGGGACGTTGTTTCATCCTGATCATTAGCTATGTCGGGGCCGTGCTGGATTTTCTTGTTGAGCAGGTAGAGAAACAGTAGGAACAACATCAGATAGATTAGTGTAAACATGATCAGAGAGGTCAGTACATGCTCCGCTTTGACCGCCTGTGATAAGGCATCGGACGTACGTAACAGTCCGTACACAACCCAGGGTTGACGCCCTACTTCTGCGGTGTACCAGCCTACCTGGTTGGCGATCTGAGGCAGCAAGACCGCGAACACAAATACGGTCATCAGCCAGCGCGTCTGAAACAGTTTGCCTCTGTAAAGCAGATACATGCTGAACAGGGTCAGGCCAATGATTGCCATACCGATAGCGACCATCAGGTGATACGTCTGGAACACAAAATTGACGGCCGTCGGGCGGTTCTGCGGGGCAATGCTGTTCAAACCGGGAATCGGCTTGTGAAAATCCTGATGGACGAGAAAGGAAAGTCCACCGGGGATTTTGAGCCCTGTTGTTGTCTGATTCTTAGCGTCGACCCAGCCCAGCAGATACATATCGGCCGGAGCTGATTTCTCAAAATGTCCTTCCATAGCTGCCAGTTTTGCGGGTTGATGTTCGGTCACGACTTCGGCGGATTTATGACCGGTAAACAACTGACCCCAAGCCGATACCGTCGCCACCCAAAGCGCAATGCGAAAGGCAGCCTTGGCGTGAACCAGATACTGTCCTTTTCGAATGTACCACGCACTGACACTCAATACCAGAAATGACCCAGCCAGAAAAGCCCCGATCAATACATGCGAGTACCGTTCGAGCGAGGACGGATTGAACACCATCGCCCAGAAGTCGGTCACGATAGCACGGGCTTCTAGACCTTCGCCTTCAATCCGGTAACCCGACGGCGTTTGCTGCCAGGAGTTGGCGATGACGATCCACAGTGCGGAAAAAATAGAGCCTAGCGCAACCAGCACTGTCGCCATAAAATGAACGCCCGGACTAACCCGATTCCAGCCAAAAAGCAGAATGCCTAAAAAGGCCGATTCCAGGGCGAAAGCAAAAATGCCTTCGGCCGCCAGGGCTGAACCAAAAATGTCGCCAACGTAACGCGAATACGTAGCCCAGTTGGTGCCGAACTCAAATTCCATGACGATACCAGTAGCTACGCCGATACCGAAAATGAGCGCAAAAATCTTAACCCAGAACTGGGTCAGCTCTTCATAAACCTTGTTTTTGGTCTTTAGATACAGGCCTTCCATGACGACCAGACAAACGCCCAGGCCGATGCTCAGGGGCGGATAGATGTAATGGAAGGCAATCGTAAACGCGAACTGGATTCGAGAGAGTAACTCAACATTGTCCATACGTGCGGGATAGCTGGACAAGTCGCCGAGGTTAGAAAGAAGACATACGCAGATAGCGGCAAAGCAGGTACGCTCGGCGAGCAAACTATCGGCCGAAAGGTACGACTGAATGCTGAGTTGACCCGTCTCAAAACAGGATAATTTTAGTGAATTTTACCCACTTCATTCGTCCACCGTCGTTGGTGGGTATAAACAAAACAGGCTCAGTAACTAGCGTCACTGAACCTGTTTAAAACGATCGATTAGATAGTCTACTTCTTGGCCGTGTACATCACGCGCCAGACGCGGCCTTTGACCGAATCCGTAATATACAGTGAGCCATCGGGGCCTTCGGCTAAACCAACTGGTCTGTGTTTGGCATCGCCGGGACTTGCTAGTTCAAGCTTCCCGGCGTTAGTATTCTCGCCAGGCTTTCCCTGCTCGGCGACACCCGCAAAATTCTCGGCAAATACCTCGTACTGTCCCGACGGCCGACCGTCTTTGCCAAACGGAATAAACGCGACGAAATAACCACCCTGGTTCAGCGGAGCGCGGTTCCAGGAGCCGTGGAAACAAACGAAAGCGCCGTTACGGTACTTAGCTGGGAAGGCGTTTGCGCCGTTACTTCCTTTGTAGAAAAGTAAATCATTGGGAGCCCAGTGGGCAGGAAACGCCATGATTGGTTTTTCCTTCGTGGCGCAACGGTCCTGTGTTTTGCCGTCACCACCATATTCCGGGGCCAGGAATTTCTTGTTCTGAAAATGGTCGTTGTAGCAGTACGGCCAACCGAAATCACTGCCTGGTTTGATCATCAGAAATTCTTCGGAAGGAAGCTCCGCACTCACGGAGTCAGTAAACACACCGCCCCAGTTGTTGAGGTTATCGCGGCCGTGCTGTAGGGCGTATAACGTATTGGTTGTTGCGTTCCAGTCGAGGGCGACGGCGTTTCGGATTCCGGTCGCGTAACGTTTGCCATCCGACTGTTTCTGGTTTTGCTTGTTGGCATCGAATTCCCAGATACCCGCGTAATTTTCCAGAATAGGGCAGGGGTTCATACCTTTCGAGCCGGGCTGCCGGTCTTTCTCCTGGCAGGCGTTCGAGGGAGCGCCGAAATTGACGTATAGCTTGCCACTAGGCGAAACTGCCAGCGATTTGGATGCGTGCTGGCGTTGTAGCGTCAGACCCGTAACGATTGTTTCAGGCTGGGTTGTTGCCATTACTTTGCCGTTTGTTAGCTTGTACCGAAATACCGCCGTGTCCGCTGACGCGTACAAGTAGCCGTTGTAGATGCCAATACCCGTTCCAGGATAAGTGCCGAACGGAACAGTCTGGTCGGCTTTGCCATCGCCGTTGGTATCGCTAAGCTGTACAATGCCTTTGCCTTCCTTAAGCCGGTCAAGTTTAATGAAAAGCGTCCCTGTTTTAGGATCTGCCGCTACGTGCCGGGCTTTCCCCAGATTATCAGCGAAAATCAAGGCGCTGAACCCGCTGGTTAACTTGAGCCCACCATTATCCGGATCGGGAGCAATAGTGGTTTGTGTTCGCAGAGCAGGCGGACTAACTGGCTTAACCGGCTTTTCGGGCAGGGGCAAAGTTAGCGTCGCTGCCAAAAGTAGAAAAAGTAATGATGGGGTCATGTTCAGTATTTGACAGAGGTATAAAGGGATATAGAAACAATTCGATAAACGGAGACGTACTGCCGAAAGTTTGTGAGCGTTAGCAGGAAGTATGTTAGCTTACGTACTTTTGACTGCGGCAGCTTACGTATTGAGTCGAGACTGCCCACCTTACCGCAAGTATCTACCATTTATGCGCACAACGTTACTGATCACGCTTTTTTTGTTAGGTTGTTTCTCGGCTGTTCAAGCGCAAAGCTGGCGATCGGACGACACGTCTCATTACCGGAATGAACCCATTCCAGGCCACCTTAGTCCTATTGAGCGAGGATACGGTTCTTCGGCCTTCGGCAGCGTTTACTATTACGGAGGCAAACGGCTTTCTTCGCCTTACTCGCTCGAAGTTCCGTTTTACGAAATAGACGATCCAATCGTAACGCACCATTTTCGGACCTTCCGGACCATGACGAGCATTAGCCGATTGACGTCTGTAGCCACGTTGGTATATCTCCTCTTTGACCGGCAGCGGGGGGGCGTTTACTGGACCGTATACGGTGGGTCTATTGCCGCGTCAGTCGTGCTGGCAGTAATCGGGAATGGGCACGTTAACAAAGCGGTCACCCGGTACAATGAATTGTTACGGCAGCCACGCGTTGGTTTATCGGTTTCGCCCGTGCCCTTGACGGGGCAAGCTGCACTAGGAGCGGGGGTGGCTTGGGAGTTCTAAAACATATGAAGAACAATCCATGAGCGCGGGCATCTTGTCCGTGCTTTTTTGTTAGTTTCGCCTGCCCAACTATCATCTCATGAAAAAACGACTCCTTTCTTTAATACTTGCTGCGTCCGCTTTTTCGGCTATCGCCCAGACGACCGTTAACCGCGATCCGCAGATTACCGAATTAGTTAGCCAGCTATCGGCGGACAGTCTACGTGCGCACGTCAACGGATTAGTTAGTTTCGGTACCCGGCACACGCTGAGTACCACGTCGGACAAACAAAAAGGGATTGGTGCCGCGCGGCGGTGGATTCTGGGAAAGTTTACTCAATACGCGAAACAGTCGGGGGGGCGCATGACGGCTACGCTCGATACGTGGACACTGCAACCCGATGGTCGGCGCATTGATAAACCCGCCGACATGGGCAACGTAATGGCGACGCTAAAAGGCACCGACCCCAGCGATGATCGGATTTTCATCGTGCAGGGCCACATGGATAGCCGCGTGACCAACGTCATGAATCGCGAGGCCGATGCGCCAGGCGCTAATGACGATGGATCGGGTACGGCGGCAGTCATCGAACTGTGCCGGGTGATGAGCAAAGCGTCTTTTCCAGCGACTATCATTTTTACGACGCTGACGGGTGAGGAGCAGGGGCTGCTCGGTGCCGAGCATCTGGCTGAGCGGGCGGTCAAAGAGAAGTGGAACGTCGAAGCGGTGTTGAACAACGACATCATGGGCAGCAACCACAGCAACGAAACCAACATCATCGACAACACCCGACTGCGCGTGTTCAGCGAGGGGCTACCCGGTAACCTGACGAACGACACAACGGGACGCATCGCCCGAATTCGGCAGTTCGGTAATGAGAACGATGGAAAAGCCCGAACGCTGGCCCGTTACCTGAAAGAAATTGGTGAACGTTACGTCGATAATCTAGAGGTAGTGATGGTGTATCGCAACGACCGTTACCTGCGTGGGGGGGATCATACACCCTACGTACAGCGCGGGTTTGCCGCCGTCCGGATGACCGAGATGAACGAAAACTACAACCACCAGCACCAGGATCTTCGCACCGAAAAGGGTACCGAGTTTGGCGATTATGCCAAGTTTATGGACTTCGAGTATCTCCGTAAAAACACAGCGGTAAATCTGGCTACATTGGCTAACCTGGCGAAAGCTCCCGTCGTACCGCAACAGGTCACCGTCGATGTACGAAATCTAACAAACTCAACGGCTTTGTACTGGCAGGCCCCCAAAGCGGGGAAAGTCAAAGGATATTACGTTCTGATGCGCGAGACGTATTGGCCGTTCTGGCAAAAAAAGTTCTTTACGACGAAGCTGGGCATGACGCTGCCGTACTCAAAAGATAATTACTACTTTGCTGTACAGGCGGTTAGCGAAGACGGAAACGAAAGTTTACCCGTTCTACCCGTACCAAACCTGCGTTAATTCCTGGATAAACTCTTAATCAAATACATTGTAGTTATGAAAAAAGTATGGGTTAGCCTGCTACTCATCGGAATGACACTGCCGACGTTCGCGCAGCAGACTGGCAAAAAAGAACAAAGCGGAAATCCAATTTTCCCCGGCTGGTACGCTGATCCGGAAGGGATTGTTTTCAAGGATAAATACTGGGTATATCCGACTTATTCAGCGCCATATGAAAAGCAGGTGCATATGGATGCATTCTCATCGCCTGACCTAGTAAACTGGACCAAACACAGCAACATTATTGATACCACGTCGGTCAAATGGGCGAAACGAGCCATGTGGGCACCCGCCGTGCTGGAAAAAGATGGGCGTTATTTCTTGTTTTTTGGGGCAAACGACATTCAGAGCGATAAGGAAAGAGGAGGCATTGGGGTTGCTGTTGCCGACAAGCCAGAGGGGCCTTTCAAAGATCTTCTTGGTAAGCCACTGATTGACAAATTTCACAATGGCGCGCAGCCCATCGACCAGTTTGTTTTCAAGGACAAAGACGGTCAGTATTATATGATCTATGGTGGCTGGCGGCACTGTAACATCGCCAAGCTGAAGTCCGATTTTACTGGTTTTACGCCGTTTGACGACGGTAATACATTCCGGGAAATCACGCCGGAGGGTTACGTCGAAGGTCCATTCATGTTCATGCGTAACGGCAAATACTACTTCATGTGGTCGGAAGGGGGCTGGACAGGGCCGAATTATTCCGTGGCCTACGCCATTGCTGATTCACCGTTCGGGCCATTCAAACGGGTTGGTAAGATTTTGCAACAGGATCCGACCGTGGCTACCGGTGCCGGGCACCACTCTGTTATTCAGGTACCGGGCACTGATCGATGGTATATCGTGTATCACCGTCGGCCGCTGACCGAGACGGATGGTAACCATCGTGAAACCTGCATCGACCCTATGTATTTTGATGAACAGGGGATGATCAAGCCGGTAAAAATTACGGTTGAGGGCGTAAAAGCTGAACCAATTGTAAAAGCAAAAGCGCGATGAGCTGAATAGTCATTATTTGGCGATACGTTATTTTGGCGGAATATAAAACGGCAATCCATACTATGGATTGCCGTTTTATTAAGATTTTGGTGTAGTTTCACCACGTAGTAGTCAATAGACTATTGCTTGGTCGAAAAGTTGAAGTTTCTCTCCATAAAGTTCAAAAACTACGAAAATGTCTTTCTCTCTTTCGCGCCGGGAATGGCTTCGGGCCAGCGGCCTGTTAACAGCTAGTCTCACAATAGGTCAAGTTGAACCTTCGTCGGCGGCCACGCCAGACGAGATGACACAAGCGAGTTTTGTTGACGAATTCGAGTTCTCCAGTCCCCCCGAAATGCCCAAACTGCGGGCACGGCTACTGGCTAACGAGAATCCGCTTGGCATTGCGCCAAGTGCCAAAGAAGCCATTATTAAGGCGGCTGACAGCGGGAACCGCTACGCCTTTTCGGAGTTCGGTCAGCTGAAGCAACTGATTGCTGCGGATGAGGGCGTTGGCGCCGAAACGATCATGATGTCGCCGGGTTCGTCGGATATTCTGATGGCCGCTGCGGATTATTACGCCAAAGGGGGCGGTACGATTCTGACCAGCGCTATGACCTACGACGATCTGCTAAGCCGGGCCGAGAAGTTTGGTGCCAAAATCGTGGCACTGCCCATGAAAAAGGATTATACCTTCGATCTGGAAGCGATCAAAGCTAAACTGACGCCCGACGTAAAACTGGTGTATATCGTTAATCCCAATAACCCAACCGGCACCATTCTACCCACCGCCGATCTGGAAGCGTTCTGCCGGGAGATATCGCCTAAAGTGCCGGTGTTCATTGATGAGGCCTATATCGATTTCTACGAACCCGCTGACCGGCCCAAACTAGGTAAACTGGTTGCCGAGGGTAAAAACGTGATTCTGGCCCGCACATTCTCGAAAATTCACGGGTTTGCTGGTTTGCGTCTGGGTTATGCTATTGCGCCCCCCGAGATGCTGAAAGCGTTGAAACCCTACACCAACGGTGAGTTTGCGGTAAGCATTACAACCCTGATGGCTGGGATTGCCAGCTACAAAGACAAGGAATGGCAGAACCACTGCCGCGCCGAAAACGCCAAAGCCCGTACATACACGACGAAAGCGTTGACCGATATGGGATACGAAGTAATTCCGTCGTCGGCTAACTTTATTCTCTTTCCAATCCGAATGAAGTCCAAAACATTCTCCAGCCAGATGTTCGCGAACGGAATCGGGATTCAAACCCGCGACTTTGATGGGCAGCCATTTTGCCGGGTTAGCGTTGGGACCATGGACGAAATGGCCATGTTCGTCGACAGCTTCAAGAAAGTAGTTGGGTAAGTACACAACAACGTAACGGTACATAGCTGCCGGCCTGTGCCGTTACGTTGCTTTCCCGCGTTTTTCTCCTTCCTCTTTTTATGACAAGACGCGATTTTATTAATTCAACGAGTGCGAGTTATGCCAGCCTGCTGGCGTGGGGTATGTTACAACCGGCTCCGGCTTCGGCGCTGAATTTACCGGCGAATGGCCAGCGTACTGACGGAAAAGCCAGAAAGGTCATTATTCTGGGTGCCGGCCTGGCGGGGATGGCCACGGCCTATGAACTGGGGAAACTTGGTTATGATTGCACGGTACTGGAGGCCCGTTCCCGGTCAGGTGGGCGCGTCTGGACCGTTCGGGGCGGAACGAAAGAAACCGAAATGGGTGGTACGCCACAAAGCTGTTCCTTCGAGAATGGCCTTTACTTCAACGGTGGGGCAGCCCGGATTCCTCACCATCATCAACTGACGCTCCAATACTGCCGCGAACTGGGCGTCCCCCTCGAAATTTTCAACGGAAATAACGAAGCGGCCTACCTCTACAACGACGGAGGCACGGGAGATCTGGCGAACCGCCGACTACGTATCAAAGAGTATCATAACGACATGCGTGGCTATACGTCGGAGTTGCTGACCAAAGCCCTCGACCAATCGGCGCTGGACCAACAATTGACTAAGGAAGACGTAGAAAAATTGGTCGACTTCCTGAAAAACGAAGGCGATCTGAATACCGCTCATCTTTACAAAGGAACCAACCGACGGGGATACAAAAGTAGAATGGAGCCCGGTGCCGGTACGCTGCCCGGCGAAACTACTGACCCCTACGGCCTGACCGATTTGTTACGTTCCGGATTTATGCAGCCCGTGTTTTACAACGTGGGTGATTACATCTACGAGCAGCAAACGACCCTGATGCAGCCCGTCGGCGGGATGGATGCAATTCCCAAAGCACTGGAAAAAAAGCTAACGGGTAAAATTCTATTCAACGCCCCCGTTACGCAGCTTCGGAAAACGGAAAACGGTGTAAACGTTACGTACCAGAAGGACGGTAAACCCGTTGCTATAGCTGCGGAGTTTTGTGTGTGTACGTTGCCGCTGCCGGTGTTGAAAAATCTGGATTCCGACCTGTCAGGAACCATCAAACGGGCAGCTGATTTCGTGCCGTATATCAAAACCGGTAAAATCGGTCTGCAATTCAAACGGCGCTTCTGGGAAGAAGACGATTGGATTTACGGCGGTATCTCCCGCACGAACATGGACATCAATCAGATCTGGTACCCGTCGTTTGGGTTTCATGGTAAGAAAGGTGTTCTGATCGGCTATTATAATTTTTACAGCCGGGGGGAAGCCGTTGGTGCTTTATCGATTGCCGAACGCGAAAAAATGGCGTTGGCGCAGGGAGCCAAAATTCACCCGCAGTATCCGGCTGAGTTTGAAAATTCGTTCTCACTGGCCTGGCACCGGATTCCGTACAATGAAGGGGGCTGGGCTACCTATGACGAGTCAACCCGGAAAAAATATTATCCAGCCCTGCTCGAACCCGACGGAAACGTTTATTTTGCCGGTGAACATACCACGTACCTGACGGCCTGGATGGCGGGTGCCCTGACCTCGGCGCGCCGGGCGGTCGAATCCATCCACGTTCGCGTAGGAGAATACACGAAGAAATAACCAGCCCGAAGGGTCGATAATAGCCTGACCAAAAGCCCATGAAAAATAATATCCTTGCCATTCTTTGTTTTGTTTGCTGCGCAATCATCACGCAGCTATGCTCCCAGCGAGTGTGGGCGCAAACCGCGTCGGCGGGTATGACACTGGAGCAGGCAAATGCTGTTAAAACAATCAAGATTGCCAACCTGGATAAAGACACGTACGTCAAGTCGGGCGGCTTTATTCTGGATCGATACGAAGAACGTCCGGCCTACGTCTTTACGTACAGTGACGGGATCACCCGGAAAATCTATCTCTACAAAATATTTTCGGCGACTGATACCAAAGAGCTGGGCCTACTGGCGATCTACCAGAACGGTAAGACCAACGACGTAAAGCCGTTCGTTATTCCTGCTGCCAACGGCGATCGTAAAGCGTGGGACGCGTACATTGATGACCTGAAATACGTTGGCGAAAAAGAACCTGGCCTGATGTCGGCGCTGACTTTTGTGCTCTCGCGCGAAATGGTCAATCTAATGGCCGGTGGCGGTGGTAAATCGGAGGACGGCGATAAGAAAAAAGAAGAATATAACTTCTGCTTCGCAGCCGATGCTCCCGTAACACTACCTGACGGGACCGCAAAAACAATTGGAGAAGTAAGCGCTGGCGATGTCGTACTGGGATACGATTCTAACACGAAAACTCTCGTGCCAACCCGCGTCACGAAAGTAGAAAGCCACACTGGGGAGTTTAAACTAGCAGGCGTTTGGCTGGTATCGATGAATGAACTGACGGCTGGTTCAAGCCCGTCGCTAACGGCACCCGTTCTGCTGGAAGCAACGGCCAACCATCCGGTTCTGACAGCTACCGGCCGGAAAGCCCTGGGCGACGTCAAAGCGGGCGATGTGCTGTACCGTTACGAGGCAACGGCTAAGGGCGTAGTAGCCTATAACGTTGTTCGGGTCGAGAAAGCGGTTCGGTCAACGAAGCAAGTCTACAATCTGGTTACCGAATCCGGTGCCTACCTGATCGGCGAGACAATCGTACTTGATAAGTAAGCCCTAACTCCATAACGCAACACGGCGGCAGAGAAAGCTCTTTGCCGCCGTGTTGCGTTATAGGGGAAACTGAACGTTATTCAAAATCTTCAATCTGTTGAATCAGCTTGATGCCTTCTGCTGCACAAGCCTCTTTGAAGTCACTATCGTAGCTGGCAAGGTACGTAATACCATGAAGTTTACAAGTTGCCAGAATCAGTGCATCATTTGGCAACAAGTTGTATTGCTCCATTAAATGGATGTATTCAGTGATTATGCTATTATCCGGTTCCAGATAGCTGATAGCTTTCAGCCAGCTAGAAGGATTATGATCGCGAATGATTGAGGATATAGCTGCGTCTCTTTTCAGGGTAACAGGCGATTTCCCTCCTTCAATAATGAGTAGATAAAAAGTGTATTCGCTTAAAACAGTCTGATTGATACACAAATCCTGACTACGATAAGCAAAAAGAAAATCGAATAGATCTGGTTTGGTTCCTTTAGTTTTCTCTACTAAGACTGAACTGTCGAGAAAGATTTTACTGCTCATAAACATTAAAATCTGATTCGTCGAAATCTATTTTTTTGCGTTCAAGCTTACTAAAAAACTCATTTGATAATTCTGTCAAAGTCATTGACGTATCTTCCCGGACCGGATGAAATTCGATGACAATTGTCTCGTCACGCATCTCCTCGGGGACCGTGAAAGTGATCTGGCCGTTCTGAGGTTTCTGAATAAGGCGAATAGCTCCCATTGCAGTCGTTGTTTACGTAAATGTACAAAAGCGTTTAGCATGATACACTACACCGTTGATCAGAACATTGCTATCATTAGCTGGGCCATGACGTCGGCACCCATGAACGTATTAAACGATGAGTCGATCCCGCAGTTTGAAGCGGCTCTGCAACGGGCTTATGCCGACGATACCGTTAGTGGGCTGATCATTACGTCGGAAAAGCCGGAGTTCGTGGCCGGAGCCGATCTAAAGATGATTCTGCGGAACAGCGATAAAGACCCGGAAGAGATACGGAAAATTTCTACCGAGCTAAACCGGATTTTCCGCAGTCTGGAAACCTCTGGCAAACCAACTGTAGCTGCTATTAACGGAACAGCACTGGGCGGAGGATATGAGATCTGCCTGGCCTGTCACCACCGTATTGCTCTTAACAACCCAAAAGCGCTCATTGGGCTGGTTGAAGTAACAATTGGTCTGTTGCCGGGAGCGGGTGGCACCCAGCGACTGCCTCGTTTAATTGGTGTCAAAACAGCTCTGCCGCTCATGCTGGAAGGTAGGAAAGTCAACGTGCAGACGGCTTTGCAACTGGGTATGGTCGACGACGTAGCTGATAGTCCGGACGAGCTGATGACCAAAGCACGAGCCTGGATATTGGCTAACCCGACACCACTAAAACCCTGGGATAAAATCGATACGCATTCAGGACGTATTATCGGGAAAGATGACTTCCAGGCACCAAGAGCCAGTGGACAGACATTGGCCTTGTTGATCGAAATGACAACTGCTTCTGTGCGGGAGCAGACGCAGGGCAATTATCCGGCTCCGTTCGAAATCCTGGCCTGCGTTGACGAAGGGCTGCGCGTACCTATTGATGAAGGTATTCAGATTGAAGCGCAGCATTTTGTAAACGTAGCAACGTCTAAAGTCGCCCGGAATTTAATCAAGACGATGTTCCTGGGCATGAACGAAGCCAGTAAAGGCATTAGTCGTCCCAAAGACCAGCCGCGAACGGACATAGCGACAATTGCTGTTCGGGGGGATAGCATAGGAATTGCTGGTGCCGCAGCGAAAGCGGGCATTAACGTAATCAATCTGGAAACGACGAATCTGAACGACAGTGTAACCTGTGATTTGGTAGTAGTAGCCAGCGATTTTTTTCAAAAGATACCAATTGAGCTAACTGAAATAATTCAGATTGTTACGTCACCCGAACAACGTCTTGTCGAATTGGTCGCTGCGTCTAACAATCCGGAACAGGTAGTAGGCATGAACTGGATTCCGTCGGCAGAAAAGGCCGTGCTCGTTGAAATTATAAAGAATTCACAAACGTCGGACAAAGCGCTGGCCGTGGCAGTCGATCTAGCGAGGAAGTTGAGGAAAACGCCTATCGTTGTTCATGATTCGCCGGGGCAATACGTGGCCCGCTGCTCAGCTACGTACCTGGACGAAGGACAGCGATTACTGGACGAGGGGTTTGCTGCATCACTCATTCACGCGGCTGGTTTGCAGGCGGGGATGGCCACCAGCCCGGTACCAGATACCGACAGTACCGAGACCGGCACTACCGAGCCAACTAAGGAGAATGAAATCAAAAACCGCCTATTGTTCCGACAGGCGCTGGAAGCCGTGCGCTGCCTGGAAGAAGGTGTAATCGGTACAAAATTAGAAGCCGATCTGGGATCTATTCTGGGGTGGGGTTTTCCATCATACACAGGCGGGGCGGTATCATTCGTTGACTTCGTCGGTCTTTCTCTGTTTGTCGAAACCTGTAATCAGTTGGCAGCTACGTTCGGCGAGCGGTTCCGGCCGACCGATCAACTGCGAAGCCAGGCAAACCGAGAAGCCTGAGCAAGATCAGACAAGCCGGAAGCTCATACGATGGTGTTTGGTTGGGCCAAGTTCCCGAATGGCAGCCCGGTGAAGTGGTGTTGGGTAACCTACGTTTTTCGCCCAGCCATAAGCCGGGAAATCAAGGCTCAACCGTTCCATCAGGTCGTCGCGATACGTTTTCGCCAGAATCGACGCGGCCGCAATTGACAGAAACTTGGCGTCGCCCTTGATAATGCATGTATGCGGAAGCATGGGATAAGGGGTAAACCGATTTCCGTCGACCAGCAGGTGCTCTGGACGTAACGTCAGGGCATCGACGGCGCGGTGCATAGCCAGAAAACTTGCTTTCAGAATATTAATCTGGTCAATAACCTCGTGCGACACTTCGGCAACGGCCCAGGCAAGCGCGTCTCGCTCAATATCTAGCCGGATCGTTTCGCGTTGGAGCCGGGAAAGCTGTTTGGAATCGTTCAGTAAAGGATGGGTGTAATCGTGGGGCAGGATAACCGCAGCGGCAACAACGGGGCCAGCCAGGCAGCCCCGGCCCACTTCGTCCAGTCCGGCTTCGATCGCATCGGCGTTGTAAAAGGATTTGAGCATTGTTAATCTTCGAGAATATTCCCCACGATCGTTACTTTGAGAAACAGCGAAACCAGCAGGAAAACAATCCCCCAGTAAAGGTAAACCCGGTAAAAATCCTGCACATCTTCGTGGATTTGAACCCGTACCGGCGCTTTTTCCAGTTGGTTGATCTGGGCAAAAACGGTTTCTAGCCGATTTGCGTCGGTAGCTCGGAAAAAGCTCCCCTGACCAATCGTGGCTATGGTCTTAAGAATGCCTTCGTCGACCGAGATCGTTTCATCTCGGGTCGTTTCTGGCTTTCCTACGGCAATCGTGTAAATACGTATTTTAAAGGCCCGCGCCAGCCGGGCTGCCATTACGGGATCAAGATTGCCGGCGGTATTATCGCCATCACTCAGCAAAATTACTACTTTACTGCGCTGCGAATCAGATTCTAAAACTGCGTTGCGAGTGCTGTCGGCTACAGGTTGATCCCGCATCCGGTTGATGCAACGGGCCAGCGCATCGCCGATGGCTGTTCCCGAGGTACGAATCATTTGGTCATTGAGGCTCGTCAAATACTGTTGCACCAACGCGTAGTCAGTAGTGAGTGGGCAAAGCGAAAATGCTTCTCCAGCGAAGACGACTAAGCCGATGCGATCATTTTTTCGACCTTTAACGAAACGTTGCGCCACCCTTCGGGCCGCAACCAGCCGATTTGGAGACACGTCGGTTTCGCTCATGGAAGACGACACATCCATCGCCAGCATGATGTCGATTCCCTGTGCTTGTTCATCACGTCGTTCCCGAACAGTCTGCGGACGTGCCAGCGAGACAAGCAGTAGCCCAACGGCCAAAAACATACTTATAGGCAACAGAAAGCGAAGGCCGCTTATCAGGTATCGCCCGAAAAACGACCAGCCCGTTGATGATCGGGTGGTAAATACGGGATTCAGCGACATGTTAAGTCGCTGCTGAGCATTGCGGTAGAGGTAGTAACGTAACGCAAACAACAACAGAACAGCAGGGATCAAATACAACGCCAGGGGATAGGCAAAGCGGAACTGCTGCCATTGGATCGGGCTGAACCAATTGAGTGAATACCAGGGCGTCATAGTCAGGAAGAAAAGGAATTGGACTCGCTGGTTTCGTTAATTATTGATGGTGGTAGGCTCGGAGTTGACTGAGCTTCACTGCGACGACGTTGATACATACGATCGGCCAGATCGCTCAAGACCTGAAGGGATGATTGCGATTGGGGTAGAAAAACGTTACCGTAGATCATCAGATCGGCATCACGTAAAGCCGCTGTAACGTGTTCTTCATTGAATCGCTCGGCCAGCTCAGAAGTCGTAAGTGACATATACGATCTTTCATCCAGCTCTTCCAGATACCTTTTCCAAAGAACAACGGCCTGATTAGCGTTCTCGGCAGCGTTCTGGGCGTTAATACTCCGGCTCAGACGGTTGAACTGCTGTTGAAACCGACGGTAATGCCGATCGAGCCGATTGAGCCACCAGAGCCGCTGAATGGGACGCCGGAAAAGGCAGTAAAAGAGCGTGGCCAGTACAGTAAGAGCTAAGAGACTCGACACTAACAAAGGGTAGTTGAATTGCTGCCGCAAAGGCGTCAATGAAGTCTCGGTGGCCAATGTCAATGAGCGGACGCCAGCCGAATCAACGGCTGGAAGCCGTGACCGGAGAAAGACGGTATCAACGGCGGTGAAGAGGGCTGTGCAATCGGTGTTACTAATGATGCGTACGGGGACCTGCAATAACTGAGCAGAGTCGGTTTCGAATGATACCAACGTATAAACCGCGCTGTCCCGGCTAATTGCTTTGGAGCCGCTGCCAAGCGTCTGGGTCGTAAACGTTTCCACGTTTTCAACGCGGTAGGGAGCAAAGTGACGGACCGTGTCAGGGAAAAGTAGATCGACCGTGGGACGATGGTAGTACGTAAGGGAATACTGAAAGGGACGACCGATTTCGATGCTATCGGTCAGAAAACGACCAACAGGCATTTGCTGCGCCTGGAGGGAGCTCCAGAATACGTAAAAAAACAGGAAAAGACAGGCGACAAATCGGATCATTGATATCTTCTTACCCGAAACAGGTCAACAAGTTTGGGGACAAAATCTTCCTGCGAGTTAATAGCAAGGTAATTGGCATTGTACTGTTTACACAACCGCTCAAGCTGAATCTGATTCTGGCGAAACGAGTCGCGCAGGCTTTGCCGAAACCGCGCCGAGGATGTATTCATCCAGACAGTACGCCCGGTTTCCGTATCGTGTACCGGGACGATTCCCAGCCGGGGTAAATTGACCTCGCGCTGATCAAACAGGTGGATAACGACCAGATCGTGTTTCTTCGCCAACGCTTTCAGATTATGCTCATACGGCTGATCGATAAAATCAGAAATCAGAAAGACGACGCTGCGCCGTTTCAGGCTGTTAAGCGTAAACAATAGCGCATCCGAGATATTCGTCCGGCTCGATTCGGGCTGTGACTTATACAGACTCATGATGAGCTGATAGCCGGTTTTCATTCCGTTAGCCGGTTTGATGTACTGTTCTTTTCGATCCGAAAAACAGTATAAACCAACGTGGCTGGCTTCGCGGATGGCGGAAAGGGCCAAAACACCGCAGATTTCTTTAGTAGCATCGAGTTTACTGCGCTGCCGCGGCCCTACCTGTTGCGAGGCACTTACGTCGACCACAAAAAAAACGGTCTGATCTTTTTCTTCCCGGAACACCTTAACGAATGTACCGTGTCCCTTCGACGATACGTTCCAGTCGATAACCCGCACATCATCACCGTACTGATACGTTCGCAAATCGCTGAACTCAAGCCCCGTTCCTTTAAAAACGGATCGGAAGCTGCCGCGCATCTGCGAGTTTACTGCCTTTCGGATACGAATATCGAAATCGCGGATCCGGGCCAAGAACTCATCCATTAGCAAGTGGCGTTATACTTTTTTAACAACCAATCCCGAACTTTGCCGGGCGGGAGCAGCTTACAAAATTACGATATAAACCTATGCTTCGACACGTATTCAACGCTGGCGTCTTATTCATTGCACTGCTGGGCGTGTGGTTGATGAAGGCTTGTTCCGGCGTCGACGATACCAAACCCGACAATCTGTTGCCCGAAGAAACCATGGTCAATGTGCTCACTGATATTCACCTGGCCGAAGCACGGGTTGGTCAGATGGGGCTCCGGTCGCAGGACTCGTCCAACATCGTGTATATGCGCCTGGAAAAGCAGATTTTCCAGAAGTACAAGCTTGACACGGCCCGGTATAACGCCAGTTATCGGTATTACTCGACACATCCCCGCGAGATGGAGGCTGTGTACAAAGTAATTACGGCAAGGTTGCAAAAGAAGCTCGACCAGGCTAGAAAACCGACCAAGTCATGAGTATAGGCATTATTGGTGCAGGAATTTCTGGGCTGACACTAGCTTATGAACTGCAAAAACTCGGAATCGATTATCACCTTTGGGAAGCATCTGATCAGCCCGGTGGTTATATTCAGTCGCGCCGGGAAGCCGGGCCAGAGAATGGCCGGACGTATTTACGGGAATTGGGTCCTAACTCGTTATTGGGAGACGAGGCATTACTAAACTGGCTGGACGAGCTGGGCCTGACGGCCGAACTAACATTCAGCAAACCCGTTAGTAAAGCCCGCTACATATTTCGTGATGGCCAGTATCGCACGCTGCCTTCGGGACCGTTATCGCTACTGTTTGGGAGTTTCTTTAGCTGGAAGACCAAACTGGCGATCTGGCGCGAACGTAACAACCGGACGCTGTCACCTCCCGGTGAAACGCTAGGTCAGTTTTTCCGGCGTCGCTTTTCCGACGAAATCGTCGATTACGCGCTGGGCCCTTTTGTCGCGGGTATTTACGCCGGAGATCCCGAGCAACTGCTGGTGGCGGAAACATTCCCGAGTCTATTGGTATTCGAAAAAGAGTACGGGTCTGTACTACGCGGCTTCATAAAACAGCAGGGGGGAGCCAGAAAGAAATCGTTCAGTTTTCGGGAAGGCATGCAGGCGTTACCGCTGGCTTTGGCTAAGCAGCTGACGAATCTGTCTTTAAACAACCCTGTTCGACAAATCAGTCATACGTCGTCTGGCTGGCAGGTAGAGAGTACATCGGGTACCGTAACGGTCGATCAGCTTGTTCTGGCTGTTGGAACCGATGCAGCTGCCCGGTTGGTGACTAGTTATCAGGATGGCTTTGCCACAGCTTTGCGTCAGATTGCGTATCCTCCTATGACGGCGGTACACTCGGTATTCAAACGGACTGACGTAATGCACCCGCTCAACGGATTCGGCGGGCTCAACCCGAAGAAAGAAAATCGGTTTGCCGCTGGTCATATCTGGAGTAGTTCGGTATTCGACGGACGTTGTGCTGATGACGAAGTTCTGATCACAACATTCGTGGGTGGTCAGCAGAGCCCAGAGAACGCCCGGCTATCCGACGAGGAGATTGCAAAAGGTGTGCAGCAGGAATTGGAAACTGGCTTCGGGGTTTGTGCGTCGACGCCCGTTCATCGGACGATTACGCGTTGGGAACGAGCCATTCCGCAGTATGACGCCAAGATCAGTGCCGTCAAGCCCTGGGTAAAACAGGCTGAAAAAGATGATCTGTTCGTTTGTGCGAACTGGTATGGTGGAATTTCCCTGTCTGATTGTATCGGAAAAGCCAGAAAACTGGCTACCGAACTGGCCGGAAAATCCGTGATTAACAATTTTTAATGGTTTATTTGTACAAAAGGTGCACTCGTATCTGTTCTACAAATAATACCTCACTAACTTATCGGAAAGCCTGTGAAAGAGCGCCTGGTCGTTATTCCGACATACAACGAGATTGAGAATATCGAAGCAATCATCCGTAAGGTGTTTAGTCTTGTGGAGCCGTTCGACGTACTAATTGTTGACGACGGCTCGCCGGACGGAACCGCCCGCCGGGTTCGGGAGTTGCAAGAAGAATACCCGGCAAACGGAACTATAAACCGGTTGCATCTGCTCGAGCGTCGGGGGAAATTAGGACTGGGCACCGCCTATATTGATGGCTTCAAATGGGCGCTCGCACGGGGTTATCAGTATCTGTTCGAGATGGATGCTGACTTCTCGCACAATCCGAATGATCTCGTTAAACTGTACCACGCCTGCGCCGACGCTGGTCCGGACCGGGCCGACATTGCGGTTGGATCACGTTACATCCGTGGGGTCAATGTAGTGAACTGGCCAATGGGGCGGGTACTGATGTCGTATTTTGCTGGGGTGTATGTTCGCTTTGTTACGGGGATGCCAGTTATGGACCCGACGGCGGGCTTTGTTTGCTACCGGGCCGAGGTGCTGGAGGTAATCCTGCACAACCCGATCAAGTTCGTGGGGTATGCTTTCCAGATCGAGATGAAATTTACCTGCTGGAAATACGGCTTCCGCATCACTGAAGTTCCCATCATCTTCACGGATCGCACGAGAGGGGTTTCGAAGATGTCATCGAAAATCTTCAAGGAAGCTATTTTGGGCGTGCTACAAATGAAAATTAGTAGCTTCTTCCGGCATTACATTCCGCGCCGGGAGTCGGCCGTCAGAAATGAGGAGCCAATCGAAGCTGTGTAGACAACAACTAGTCTCTCGACAACGATTGCAGGTCCGTTTTACGTTCGGTCAATTGTTGCCAGAAAACGCTCACATGCTTGAGTCGATACGTCTAGCTCGATCCGCTTATGCGGATTGGTGAAGCCTGCCACGACTGTTACGTTCGCCTTGGCTACGCCTAGTCGTTTGGCCAGAAACTCGACTAAATAAGCATTCGCCTTGCCCTCCTGCGCGGGCGCTTTGATTTTAACGTTAAGAAGCCCGGCAGCATCGTAGAATAGCTGATCTACTTTGCTGCCGGGCTTCACTTTTACGGACAGAATCATGCCGGCTGCTGTAACTGACCCGCCAGCACAGCGATACCTTCTTCGAACGTATGCGGATCGTAGCCTAGTTCGCGCTGAGCCTTATCCAGCGTAAAACCGGTACGGGGTGGACGACGGGCTGTCTGCGTAAATGTCGACGCATCGGCCTGGGCAATAAGGGATTTATCCAGGCCAAAATAATCGGCTGTTTTGATCGCCATTTCATAAGGGGTCAGGACTCCTTTCCCAGAAATGTTGAAAATACCCTCCGCTTCCTTATCCGCGATCAAGTAGCAACCCATGGCCAGGTCTTCGGCCAGCGTTGGGCTACGCCACTGGTCAGTAACAACTTTGATGTTCTTGCCGTCCTCCAGCGATTTCTTCACCCACAAAATGATGTTGCTGCGGCTCATATCGTGAGCGATACCGTACACCAGCATCGTACGGGCGATGGCCCAGCGTAGATTCGAATGAGTAACTACTTTCTCAGCCGCGTATTTGCTCCAGCCGTAGAAGCTAATTGGATTGCCTTCAGCGGTTTCGTCATAAGGCCCGGCCGTACCATCGAAGATAAAGTCGGTCGATACGTGCAGCAGAAAAGCATTCGTGTTACCACAGGCTTCAACCAGATATTCCACCGCCTGGACGTTTTGCGCCCAAGCGGCATCTTTCTGTAGTTCACACTTATCCACGTCGGTCATGGCGGCCGTGTGGATAACTGCGTCCGGACGCACTTTGCTGATTACATCAAGTACCTGTTGCCGGTCGGTAATGTCCATCGACTCGTAGGTGTAACCTTCCGAATAAGGGAGACGATTGTCACCTCGGGCGGTCGCCGTAAGCTCAATAGTGGGTTGCTGAATAAGTAGATCAACTAATTTCTGACCTAGGAGCCCATTTGAGCCGGTAAGAAGAATCCGTTTTTTCATATTCTGGTTCGTGTATAACCTACTTGTATTGATAGTTGAACTGCTTGGTGATTTTCTTTTTCCGGACCCAGTCACCCGTCATACTCATTCGAATGTCTTTCTTCGGACGGTCCTGCGCGTCGCGGGGTTGTTTGGCAATGCTGTCGACAACAGCCAGTCCATCGATGACTTCACCAAAAACGGTGTAGTTGCCGTCGAGGTGGGGCGTTCCGCCGAGGGTTTTGTAAACCTGTTGTTGCTCGGGTGTGGGTACGTGCCCCTTCAGGCTTTGAATACGCTCGATCTGCTTTTGTAGGCCTGCATCGTCCCAGATCTTACCTTGCACGACGTAAAACTGACAACCGCTGGAAGCCTTCTCTGGATTATTGTCACGAGCGGCTGCCAGAGCACCTTTTTTGTGAAAGAGTGTCGGCACAAATTCGGCCGGTATCCGGTAGCCAATGTCACCGCTGCCAAGCGGCTCGCCAGCTTTCACTTGCTTAGATTTGGGGTCACCCCCCTGGATCATAAAAGCCGTGATAACCCGGTGGAACAGGAGACTATCGTAGAACTTGTCGTTAACAAGCTTGATGAAATTTTCTTTATGCTTGGGCGTCTGATCGTACAGTACCATACGGACGGGGCCATAGTCGGTCTGGAGCGTAACCAGGTAATCTTTCTTTTTGCGGTTCTGTGCCAGTGAGAGCATCGGAACCAGCAGAAAAAGGAAAATGAGTTGTTTCATAGCGTGAGCCGGTCAGAGGTTAACACGATTCGGAAAAACATCTTTTAGGCGCTGGTCGTGCGTGACTACTACCAGACTAGCGCCAATCTGCTCGGATTGTTCGGTAAGCAGCTTGATGACTCGATTCGTGTTTTCATCGTCAAGGCTGGATGTTGGTTCATCGGCCAGGATAAGATCCGGTTGGTTCATTACCGAACGGGCAATGCTAACCCGCTGCTGCTCTCCCTGGCTAAGCTGGTGCGTCCGCTTATCGAGGTGATCCGCAAAGCCCAGTTGCTGCGCCAGACTGCGAGCTCGTTCGCGGTCCTGCGGTTTGCTGGCCAGATAATTGGCCATCAGCAGATTGTCCATGACGGATAAAGAACTGACAAAATGGGGTTTCTGGTAAACAATCCCTACGTGCTTGGCGCGAAAGGCCGCCGTTTCGGCTGCACTGAGTTGCGTCAGGTCGGTCTGGTTGATGGTAACAGAACCACTGTTGGGGCGGAGTAATAGGGCCAGCAGGTGAAGAAAGGTTGTTTTACCCGTGCCTGACCGGCCCAGAATCAGCAGCGCTTCGCGGTTGGCGCAGTGAACATCAGGAAAAGCAAACTGTTTGGTAGGGCCGTACGCAAACGTAAGTTGGTGAGTTGACAGCATCGGATTCGGTCAGGTACCCACAAAAATAGGTAAAAGTTGTAATTTCGCCCGAATCGACAGGCGTTGCTGATCCGCAGAATCGTTCGGACCAGTCTCTTTGCCTGCTTCCACGATTCCTGAATTACCCGTGAAACGAATTGCTTTGTTTGCTTCTGGCTCCGGTAGTAACGCCGAAAAAATTGCTGCTTATCTGGCCAATCAGTCCACTATTACGATCTCGCTCATTCTGTCCAACAATCCCAAAGCAGGCGTAATTGACCGGGCGCGTCGTGGATTTGATTGCGGACAACACGTGCCGGTCCTGTTGTTTGACCGGAAGACATTTTATGAAACGGACCGCATTACGCAGCTTCTCCTGGATCAGAAAATAGACCTGATCGTGCTGGCTGGATTCATGTGGCTTATGCCCGCTGGGCTGGTACAGGCGTTTCCGGACAAAATTGTTAACATTCATCCGGCCTTGTTACCCAAATTTGGGGGAAAAGGTATGTACGGACATTTCGTGCACGAAGCCGTTGTGGCCGCTGGCGAGAAAGAATCCGGCATTACCATTCATTACGTGAATGAACACTACGATGAAGGACAGGTTATTTTTCAAGCTAGTTGCCCCGTGACGCCGTCTGATTCGCCGGAAGACGTTGCCCGGAAAGTACAGGTGCTGGAGCACCAGCATTACCCACGCGTGGTTGCTGAACTACTGGCTTAAAAAACAATGCAGCATGAGAAAAGCAGGTCTTCTTTTCGTAGTAATGAGTGTGCTGACGAGCTGCTTTCAATCGGCAATTCCCATAAGCAGTAAGAAATGGGGGAAGTACGCGGTGGATGTCTTCTACGGTGATGACCGGCCAACGCGGCCGTATCTGCCTCTACAGGAGTTGCAGATGCGCCAGGAGGTACCGCTGGCAGATCGCCAGTCGAAAAACGGAATGATGCTGAGTCGAGGCAATAACGTTGAGCAGAAACAGGTGCTCTTAAGCCGACTAGCTACTCAGGCTGACCGGCTTGGGGCGGATGCCCTGGTCGCAGTAAAATACACGTATTTTACGAGTACGTCCGAGAACGGCTACGTAATGACCGGACTGGCCGTAAAGTATAAAGACGATTTCTGATTACTTGACCTCTTCGTAGTCAACGTATTCACCACCCTTGTAGCGCTGGTCAGAGCCTTTGCCAGGTTGACGGTCTACCCGGACATCACCTTCCCGACGCTGATTTTTGATATTCTGTTGCTTCTGCTCATTAACCAATTGACGTCCAACAAGCAAGTAGAACACGAACCGGCGAACGGGCGGTACAAACAGGATGATGAGCGTAATGATGAACAGATATTTGAGCAGCATAGCAGAGTCGTTATAGAGTAATTAACGTAGGGGATAAGTGATTAGTTTACTGGTGCGGCTTTACTTAATCAGCCGCTCACCGGCCGCCACAAACGGACTGGTGAGCGGCTGAATGGTTTATTGGCCGTAAAGCGCCTTCCCGGCCGCTTCATACTTATCACCAGTTATCCACTGTGGCCGACTGGTCCGATTGGCAATCAGACGGGCTGTGTGAGCGAATGCCTGACAGAATCGCTGTACGTAATTGTAATTCAACGATTCAGGGTTGTCGATCGCCTGGTGGTAATACTTTCCAATGGCGTCATCAAACGTCTTGAAGCCGGGCGAGAATGTCGGAGCCGGAATACCTTTTGCCGCAAACGCTACGTTGTCCGACCGATCAAATAGACCCTGTTCGGGAGCTGGTTCCGCGAAGATATTCAACCCAAACGCTTTGGCTCCCGCTTCAATTTCGGCTTTGGCGCCGGTACGTTCCAGACCGATCACTGAAACGATGGTTGTGTCATTGTAGCCAGCTCCGTCGGTATTCAAATCAAAAACAGTTTGTTTTAGTGGTACCAGCGGATGTTCAGCGTAGTAGCGACTGCCCAGCAAGCCTACTTCTTCGCCCGTTAAAGCCACAACCAGCACCGATCGCTTCGGGCGTTGCTGCGCTAATGCCTTTGCTGCTTCCAGAATCGCTACCGTACCAAAGGCGTTATCTCGCGCTCCGTTGAAAATACTATCACTGGGCTCATAGGCGCTGCCGCCTTGCTTGCCAACACCAACGTGATCGTAGTGCGCTGATAGAATGACGTATTCATCTTTTAATTTGGGGTCAGTGCCTTCAACAATACCCGCTACGTTCGCCGAGGGGGCAGCTACTTTTTCGCGCCCCGACGTACGCAACGTAACGGTCTGCCCCGCTTCTTTCAGTTGCTTGTACTTGTTATTGGCGTTATTGATCCATAGATGAGCGGGTGCGTTTGGCCCGGCGGGCATAGCAGCGGTGATCTGCTCCCGGTTGAAATATTGGTTGACAAAACCCCAGGGAATCGACTCGCTGTAGAGTTCAATGAGTGCAGCAACGCCTTTCTCTGTCGCTAGTTTACGTTTAGCTTCGGCGGCTGTAAAAATCTCGCGTGGGCTTTTGGCATCCGGCGATCCCCCCTGTGCTACAACAATGCGACCTTTCAGATCACGACCTTTGTAGCCATCTTCACCATCAGTCAGGCCGTAGCCAACGTAAACCACTTCGCCTGTTACGTTGGTGGGATTACCTGCCATCACAACCAGCTCTTTCCCCAGTTTCAACGTGTCGGACCCGACCAGCAATGTGGCATAACTGGCCGCTTTGATTTTTTCGAACGGAATCACTTGCATGTATCCTTCCTGACCCGGCGGTGTCTTGAGACCGTAGAGCCGAAATTGCTCGGCAATATATCGGGCAGCTACGCGGTTTCCGGCTTCGCCAGTCCGACGGCCCATCAACTCGTCGGAGGCTAGAAAGTAGGTGTGTGCTTTGACGTCGGCACGGCTGATGGTATATTCAGGGAGCGAGGTGGATGCTTTGGGCCGAGGCTGGGCTACGCTTAGCGTTGCTGGAATTGACGCCAGCAGAAGCAAGGCAGGGGTTAGGTTCATAGTAGGGAATTGAATTAGCTGTAAAATTACGAAAAAGGTAGATCGTAATGTCTACCTGCCGGTATGGGCCAATTTCAGTATTTTCGTGGCCAAAATCGACTTGAATGTACCACCCGCCAAAACGTAGTACACGGGTCAACGTTTGCTTATGTCCCGCTCATCCTTTGTTGCCAGGCAGTCTACCCAAATAACCAGTTCCGAACAGACCTATCTGTTTGTTGCGCTTGCCCTATTGAGTTTGTATGTATTACCGTATATCTGGCTCGGGGAAGGCGCTCACCTGACGATTCACGACAACCTGGATAGTGATTTTTTGTACTTATACCTACTGAAGATTACAAACACCGCCTTTGATTTTGATCTGAACACGATCATCCCGAACGTAATGAGTGGCGGCCCTTCAGCCGGAATTCCTCGATCAGCTTTCCGGACGGGTTTAAATCTGGAAGTTCTTTCGTTTTACCTAATGCCGCCCTATACGGCGCAGGTCGTCAACTTCATTGCTGTACACGGTATCGGTTTCTTGGGGATGTTTCTGTTATTGCGCAGGCATGTCCTGCCCGAAACCAGCTGGGAACTGGCACGCGTAGCGCTGTCTTTTCTGTTTGCGCTGGTACCCGGTTACATTGTTCACGGCGCATCGGTGAGCGGACAACCTTTGTTACTATTTGCCTTCCTAAATCTGCTTTCCCTGTCAACAAAGCCGCGCTGGACTGATTGGTTAATTATCATCCTGTTTCCGTTCTATTCGTTTTTTGTCTGGGCCGGGCTGTTTATTTGCATCGTACTAGCGGGAATTGGTGGCGTAGTGATGTACCGACGTCGGACCGTGCAGTGGCGTTACGTAGTGGGCCTTGTTTTACTATCCGTCTTTTACCTGGTGAGCGAATGGGAGTTAATTTATGGCTTTGTTCACGAACGTTATATCTCACAGCGAATCGAGTTTGATTATAGTCGACTACGGTCGATGCGAATTGTTGATAGTCTGCGACGTAGCGCCGATTTGTTCGTCTGGCCAATGTTCAACACGGGAGCTTTCCTAACGTCGGGTATCCTGGTGGTGGCACTGGCTGGCGCCTGGCGGGCCTATCAAAAGCAGGACAGACAGACCCTGAAATGGCTGATTGGCTTGCCCATTCTGGCCGGGATTTTCTGCCTGATTCACGGCTTTTACCATTACCTGGTCGTCGGCCTGGGCGATAGCTGGTTGGGGTTGAAACTGCGGGTATTTCAGTTTGACCGGTTTTACTTCATGTTGCCCACACTCTGGTTTTACTTGTTTGCGCTAGCGTTGCGCCAGTTCAGAAACGAGCGGACGACAATCCAACTGGTGCTGGCAGGACAACTAGTTTTGATGATCGTTGCTAACAAAGAATGGCGAATCAACGTGGGGAAATTGGTAGGTACTGTCACTGAAGCGCAATACCCGTCTTACCGGGCGTTTTTCGCCGAGCGACAGTTTGCCCGAATCAGAAACTATATTGCCCGACCGCAATCCGACTACCGGGTTATTTGTCTGGGAATGCACCCGTCAATAGCGCAGTACAACGGTTTTTACACGCTGGACAGCTATCAGAATAATTACCCACTGGCTTATAAGCATGCCTTCCGCCGGATCATTGCGACAGAACTGGCAAAAGGGACACCTAAAATGCGGGCGTATTATGACGCATACGGTTGCCGTGCCTATCTATATACGGCTGAGTTGGGCATGAATTACCTGTTTGGTAAAACGGAGAATATAGAGGTCGAGCGTTTGCAGATTAATACGTCGGCGCTGGCTGAGATGGGAGGGCAATACCTTATCTCAGCGGTCCCCATCCGAAACGCTAGTCAAAACAGACTCGTGTTGGCGCAGATCATCAATGACTCGGATAGTTACTGGAAAATATGGCTGTACAAAGTAGCGACTAGAAAAGACTAAGCTAAGAAAGATACTTCTTCCCGGATGCCGATACCGGTTCAGATACAATAGGTTATGTCGTTCATGTAGAGGAAATTGGTATCAGGCTGTGTTACGTGGGCTCATAAGCCGATAGAACAGGATCGTTCTGAACACACAACGGATTTTGAGTCGTGTATTCGGGTATAATCTGTTGAAGAAATTTGATCAGTGTTGATTCTTCAGCGTATGGTAGCATCCGGTCTAGCTCTCGTAGTTTGCGCTGAATTCGATGACCATTTGGTGCTTTTAGGCGGGCCGCATAAATGCGCGGATGCTGAGTCGGATACGCCATTTCACCGGTATGAAATATCTCTTCATGTAGTTTCTCGCCTGGCCGTAGTCCCGTGAACGTCAGTTTAATATCCGTATTGACTCGAAAACCGGCATCCTGAATTAGCTGGCGAGCCAGATCGGCGATACGGACTGGCTTACCCATGTCAAATACGAGTACTTCCCCTCCATGACTTAAAACAACCGATTCTAGTACTAGCTGACAGGCTTCTGGAATAGTCATGAAGTAGCGGGTGATGTGGGGATGTGTGACGGTGACTGGACCACCATTGGCAATCTGGTCCCGGAATAACGGCATCACCGATCCACTGGAATCCAGTACGTTGCCGAATCGCGTAACTACGAATTGGGTAGACGAGTGGTGATTAAGCTCCTGTACGTACATTTCAGCCAGACGTTTGGTCGCGCCCATAACGCTAGTCGGATTGACCGCTTTGTCAGTAGAAATCAGAATAAATTTCTGAACAGTGAAGCGAACGGCGAGATCGGCAACGATCTGTGTACCCAGTACATTCGCCTTAATGGCTTCGTAGGGATGAGCTTCCATCAGCGGAACGTGCTTGTAGGCAGCTGCGTGAAAGACAAGATCTGGGCGATACGAAGCAAAGACGTAATGCATTCGACTAAGGTCGCTGACGTTGGCAATTTGCGTTGCGATGTTGTCAGTGTTACTAAATTCCCGACCTAGTGCCATCACAAGTGTGTACAAGGCTGACTCCGCCTGATCAATAAGAATGACTTGCTTGGGATTGTATGGCAATACCTGGCGAACCAACTCACTACCAATAGACCCTGCTGCGCCCGTGATAAGTACGATGCGACCGCTAATAAAGTCTTGCGGTTGCGGCTGATCAATTGGTTGAATAAGAAGTTGCTGAGACTGCCAAGAGGAAGGGGGGCGTTCCAGTCTTTGTTGACGGCGTGTAAGGTCGATGAAATGCGTAAACGGGAGGGCAGGCGAGTGAAGCCAGTAGCCAAGACAAATCGTCAAAACGGATAGGCATAATGGCATTGGGCTCAGCACCTCAGTGGGGAGCAGAAAAATCATATCGGTAAGGTCAAGTACGGCAGTGACCGTAACTCATTCTAAACAGTATGAATGAGTTACGGCATGACCAAATATATATGACCCACCGACAGCTAAAGCAGAGAAGTAGAAATAATGCTCCTGTTCGGGTACATTATTAACTTTTCGGTATGAACAACCAAGGACTTGGTATACCTGTTGTTCTTCGATGGACAAACATCCTTTACTAAGCTTGCTTAGGGCGCTTATACAATGGGACCGTGCTACAGGGCTCGCCAAACAACAGACTTTGTACAACAGGGCGCAACCGCCGGGTAATTTCTACGTACGCGGCTACCGGGACCGGTACGTCCGAACAGCCTTTCACCACAACACGAGCATCCAGATAATCGGTTACGTCAATTCGGGCAATGGCGTCAAAATATAACTTCTCTTCCAGGTCAGTAAGTGTGCCGAAAACAACAGTGCTGGCGTAGGGCTGCAGTTGCAGCGTCAGTAACATATAGGCCCAGGTCGGAATAATGGCGTCTTCGGAACAGGTGATGGCTACGTGTTTGCCAGTATATTGATTCCAGTCATGTTCTTTCAGAAAGGCCCGAAAATCTTTTTCCTTCAAAATTAGCCCCATGAACAGATTATCTTTCAGATCATACTGAACTCGGTCGCCGGGAGCGTAATACTCTTCAAGGTTCAGGGTAATAAGGCCACTGTTGGCTACCCGGTTAATGATTTCTGTCTCCATAATTCTGGCTGATAATCAGTAACTAGCTAGCTACTGACTGCTTTTTAAACGTCGGATAGATAACGGCAATTAAAACGCAAAAGGTTCTGCTTATCGAATCGTGGAAAGACACCGTCTCTCGGCTTTTTTTTGCTACTTTTGTCAACTAGTCTAAATTATAAGCACTCCTTCAAACGATCGATATATGAAGTTTATCGTTTCTTCTTCTGTCCTGCTCAAGAACCTCCAGAATATAAATGGTGTGGTGGCAACGAACCCCATCGTACCAATCCTCGAAAATTTCCTGTTTCGTATCGACGTTGACGAAAATGCGACTGGCGGAACCCTGACTGTAACGGCATCCGATCTACAAACGACGATGACGACGCAGATTCCGGTAGAAGCCAGCGAGAGCGGTTCGATCGCTATCCCAGCGAAATTGCTACTGGATACGTTACGTAGTCTGCCCGAACAACCCGTAACGGTAAATATCGATACCGATACGTTCGGCACCGAAATTCTGACCGATAATGGCCGGTACAAACTGTCGGGCGAAAACCCAATCGACTTCCCGAAATTGCCGACTGTGAGTAAAACGATGGGTGTTGAGATGCCGTCGGAGGTTCTGCTCGCGGCCATCAACAATACCGTATTCGCGACGAGCACCGACGACCTGCGCCCAGCGATGACGGGTGTATTTCTGCAAATGAACGCCGATAACGCTACGTTCGTGGCAACGGATGGCCACCGGCTGATTCGCTACCGTCGGACGGATCTGAATGCTGCAGCCAGCTCGTCGATCATTATCCCCCGGAAAGCTCTGCAATTGCTGAAAGCGTCGTTACCAGAAGGAATTCCCGTTACGGCTGAGTTCAGTCAGGCAAATGCGTCGTTCTCGTTTGGACCAACGCAATTGATCTGTCGCCTAATCGACGAGCGTTTTCCGGATTATGAAAACGCCATTCCGACGAACAATCCGAACGTCATGACGATTGGCCGGACCGATCTGCTGAACTCACTGAAGCGGATTATGATCTACGCCAACCGGACGACGCACCAGATTCGTTTGTCGCTGAAAACAAACTCGCTGACCATCTCCGCTGAGGATCTGGATTATTCGAACGAAGCGAACGAGAAGCTGCTTTGCGATTATGACGGCGATGCCATGGAGATTGGCTTCAACGCTAAGCTGATGGCCGAAGTGCTCAGTAACCTGAGTGCGAAAATGATTAGCCTGGAACTGTCGGCGCCCAACCGGGCTGGTCTGCTGATTCCGGCTGACAAAGAAGAAAATGAAGATATTCTGATGCTGGTCATGCCAGTGATGCTGAATACGTACGCATAGTTAGGGAGAAAAGGAGGAGGGAGGAAAGGAGAAAGAAGCAAAAACAAAATGCCTTTCTCCTTTCCTCCCTCCTCCTTTTCCCCTTTTTTTATTTATGGCTAAACGCACTACCGCCCCGGCGCTCGTCTTTATTTTTATCACGCTGCTGATCGACGTAACAGGGCTCGGTATCATTATCCCGGTTTTTCCGAAGTTAATCGAGCAGCTCATCCACGGTAACATCAGTCAGGCGGCAAGCTGGGGCGGCTGGCTGTCGTTTTCCTATGCTGCGATGCAGTTTCTTTTTTCGCCTATTCTGGGCGGACTGAGTGACCGCTTCGGACGTCGACCCGTGTTGCTTTTTTCGCTCTTCGGATTCGGGCTTGACTATATCCTTCAGGGGTTTGCCCCCACAATCGAATGGCTTTTTGTTGGCCGTTTGCTGGCCGGCGTGACTGGGGCCAGTTTCACGACCGCTACGGCCTACATCGCCGACATCAGTACACCCGAAAAGCGAGCGCAGAATTTTGGGTTGATCGGGGCTGCTTTTGGTGTGGGCTTTATTCTGGGTCCAGCCGCTGGCGGATTTTTGGGCCAATACGGCCCGAGGGTGCCGTTTTTTGTGGCGGCTGGCCTAACAATGGTCAATTTTCTGTACGGTTTTTTCATTCTACCAGAGTCACTTGCCCCCGAAAACAGACGTCCGTTCAACTGGCGCCGAGCGAACCCGATTGGCTCGCTAATGCGACTGGGGAAATACCCGGTAATTCTCGGAATGGTGGCATCACTGGTGCTGGTTTATATTGCTGGCTTTGCGGTGCAGGGAACATGGACGTTCTACTCGATGGAGAAGTTCAAGTGGGACGAGAAAACGGTTGGCCTGTCGCTGGCCGCCATCGGTCTTTCGTTTGCCATTGTACAGGGCGGCTTGAGCCGGATTATTATTCCGAAACTGGGTCAACAGCGGTCGGTGTATGTTGGTCTGCTATTCAGCGCGGTTGGCTTTCTGCTCTTTGCCATCGCCACAAAAAGCTGGATGATGTTTGCCTTTATGATGGTCTATGCCATGGGAGGCATCGCCGGGCCATCCATTCAGGGTATCATCTCCAATCAGGTACCAGCCAACGAACAGGGCGAATTACAGGGGGCGTTGACTAGCCTGACTAGCACGACCTCTATTTTTGGGCCCCTCATCATGACGAATCTGTTCGCCTATTTTACGTCGCCAGCCGCCCCGGTCTATCTACCCGGAGCCCCCTTTTATCTGGCGTCCGTGCTGGTGGTTATCAGCGCCTTCCTATCCCGGCGTGGCCTGAACCGGTCCATGGCTACCTAGCGGAAGTCTTTCGTTTAATTAACCGGAAAGACGACATTGAATTTGAGTACCATTTGATCTTCGGTTTTGACGCCCATCAGCGAAGGTCGTTCAATATTGTACGTACTCATGCTGACGGGGAACTCTCCGGTAATGGTCATTTTACCGCCGGCGTCTTTCCGGGTTGCCTGCAACGTAACGGGTTTGGTGACGCCATGAAAGGTAAGGTTGCCTTTGGCCGTCAGACTTCCGTTGTCACCCGCTTTGATGTCGGAGCTGACGAAGGTTACGTTTGGATACTTTATCCCTTCCAGCACTTCTATGGCGTGGGAGTCCCGGTTGTTATTCTGGCTGTCGAACGAAGCGACTTTGACGGAGACTGCCAGGTTTTCGGGGAGTTTAGTTTCGTCGTTATACGTCATGGCACAGTTCACGTCCCGGCTAACGCCTTCCCATTTGTGGAGGGGGTGCGTTGCTGCATAGGTGATGGTAGATACCGATTTATCTGCCATGATTTTACGTTTGGCCGTTGGATTTTTGAAGGCAACGAGAAGCCCAATGGCTAGGATGTAGCCATAGAAAAGATAGTTTTTCATACGTTTAAAAGGTTAGCGCAACGATTGAAGCTGCGTATGCACCAAATGTGGTATAGGCCGCTATCCGGTGATACGGTTTAAGTTCGTGATTCGTCTGGATCATGTTCGCCAGTACGTTCGTCGCAATCATACCCGTTAGATGCACTACAGCCAGGTACCGGTGCAGTTTAATGGTCGTGAAGCCACGTTTGGCACCAACGATAGGCGGTGGGGTCGTTAGCGACAGGGCCAGCGTCGTTCCATAGGAAACGTTGATGAACGTGGCCGTACCCTCGTGCAATCGCTTGAGCCGGGTGTAGTCTTCCCCAAAAGCATTGTAGAGTTTAGCCCCCAGGATTCCCTGAGCCACGAAACTCGCCAGCGTAATAAAGCCACCAATCTGGTGAGCAGTCAGCATTCCCCGGCGAATCTTTAGCTCTTTGGTGCGTCCTTCTGGCGTCAGCGGGGCGACGTTCATCGTGCGTAATAACCCTTTCTTGCCCCATAACGCACGCTGCGTGAAAATCATCTTATGGGGCAACAAAGGCTGCGCTTCAGCTGAATCAGACAGGCTCGCCAGTAGCGCATCGGCGTCGGTTGCTGTCTGGGCAGAGTCCTGCCGTACGGCCGTGCTGTCCTGCGCCCGTAACGACGATTCCGTGGCTAACAGGGCAAAGAGAATGACAAAGAGATGTTTCATGAAACTGCCCGTTGATTAAGCCGTGATGGTCAGCGTGTTCCCGTCCGAACTCACGGATGTTCTGTAGACAGTGAGCGCTTGCGTCGCTGGGCCAACTTCAACGGCTCCTGACGTGCTAAACTCTGAGCCGTGATTCGAGCAGTAAAAATCATTTTGAGATAGCCGGTATACCACGTTTGTTCCCTGGTGCGTGCAGGCTCGGGACAAAGCTACGTAGCCACCCCCGTTAACCCGGGCTACGATCATACTTCCCTGGTAGATATAGCCGCCCGCATTTTTCAGCGCGCTGGCCGTTGACGAGGTTAAATCAATGCTCGTTGTCGTTCCCGGCGTTGGGGCCGGCGTAGGTGTATTGTTGTCGCCTTTAGAGCACGACGTCAGAGCGGGTCCCATGCAATAGAAGGCCATCAAGGCCGTGCTGCTTATCCCTAGGCTACGTAAAAATTCACCACGGTTCATCGATTCGGTAGTTGGATTGGTCTTCATGGGATTGATTTGATTACAGTTGTTGATACGTATAAAATGAAGCTGATGTTGCACTGAAGATTGCTTAGCGAAGTTTGTACCGCAGCGAGAAAAAAGCTCCGGTGCTTACCAGGTTAAGTTTGTAATAACCGACACCCTTCATAGGTATTTTCAGAAAGGGCTCAACCTGCCACGATAAACGTTTGCTGAATGCTCGTTCGTATCCAACTGATAAATTTAAGTGACTAAAACCATAGCTGCCGGTGCTGGTGCTCCATTCGCGGGCTTTATAGTTGATCCTGGGATCGTCCGGATTAGCATATTTATAGCTGTAATCCTCCCGAAGCATCACATACGTTGTGAGCCCCCCGCTGACAAACCAGCGATTCTGGCGACCATCGGGTCTGGCCTGAAGTGCGAAATCGTACCGTAAATTGAGCGGTATGTCCAGCATGTTGCAGCGTCCATATACGCTTTCTGGCTGAACTGGCCAGGTAGTACTTCCCCATTCGTAGCGCGCTGCCGACGACTCATACACTTTTATGCTACGTAGCAAACCCGTCTGCACTCGCCAGCGAGAGGCAAACTGGTATTCAAGCAAAACACCAAGGTTCGTGCCAGGGCGCTGAAAGTCTTTCAAGCCAACGCTGCTCAAATCGGGCGCTACCAGAAACCGTACGCTCAATCCTTTTTGCGGAACCGACGAGAGCACTTCTGTCGCTTTGATGGTTGGTTGATTAACGTCATGCTGCGACAAGGTATTCGACGAAGGCCATGTTGCGGGCTTACCAGCTAGCGTCGCTAAATCGGGTAAAGCGACAGGGAGTAGTGCTTCCGGTACACTACCCGTCTGGATATCAGCTACGTTTTTGCCTGACTCAGCCGGTAGCTGGCTTGCATAGGAGAGTGTGGTAACCTCGGCTGGCCTAGCTGATGACGTACTGGATCCTTTACGACTACCCCTTGAATAAGCTGTATGTTTCGAACGATTCACTGACGTACCAAAAGGGCGCTTAGCGAAAGGCTGTTCACCCAATTCAGTTACAGACTGATTTCCTTCTTCAGCATCAGCGGGACTGATTTTTACTTTCTCAACATCTAAAGCCGCGTCTGTTTGTGGATTCTGCTGAGTTGTTCGAATCGTTTCAGTTACCGGTCTGGACTCCGCATGGATCGATGCTGGTTGGCCTGGAGACTCCAGGTCAGATGACGGCTTATTCGCACGAGCCGAAGCTATTCCTGGTAGCTTAGCTGATGGTTTGCTATATGCTTTAGGAACCGCACTGGCCTTGGAACCGGAACTCGTCAGACGGCTCCTGTATACATACCAGCTGCTACCCGTTACTAAGAGCAGTAAGATTACCGGAATGCTCCAACGTAATAGCTTTCCCCAGAATAGCGTTTTGTCACGTTCAGTCAGTTGTTGCTGCATCGCCTGCCAGGCGGCTGCATCGAATGCGGGTTCAAACTCTTCAGCTGACTTTCTGAAGAGTCCGTCCAATTGGTCATCGGTTAGCTCTTGCATACTCGTCTTGATTAATCTGCTTCAATAATTGGCGTAGATTCTCTCGTGCTCGGGCCAGATTTGATTTAGACGCGCCTACCGAAATTCCCAATTGCCCGGCAATTTCTTCGTGCGTAAATCCATCCATAACGTACAGGTTAAATACCAGCCGATACGCTGGCGACAGGCGCTGAATTAACATCAGCAAATCTTCATGGGCTAATTGGCTATACGCATCCACAGCATCTGATGCGCTGAGCTGTTCAGCCTGTTCGAGGCTATCCTGGTTATGATGCCGTACCTCCTGACGGTAGTGATCAACGGCCGAGTTAATCATAATTCGTCGGAGCCAGGCCTTAAATGGCTGAGCAGCATCATATTGATCCAGTCGGGTAAAGACCTTCAGAAAGCCGTCGTTCAGGACTTCCAGTGCACTCTCGCGCGTAGGCGCATACCGCAGACACACGCTCATGGCATACCCGTAAAACTGCCGGTAAAGCAGTTCCTGACTCTGTCGCTGATTGCGTAGGCAACCAGCAAGCAGGTCGGGTAGGGGAGGCATGTTCGGAGCGGTAGCCATCGGCGCGACTTAAGTCAGGGATACTTGTTCAACTAGCGGGAGCTTCTGCGGTAGTCTTGTAAACTACCGGCCAGACACCGGGTCTGGGGAAACTGACTCCTTTGGTCGTTCCCCGCTTGAATTGATCGTCGCCAAAATAATAAAGCGGCCAGCCTTTATACGTAAGCTGCGTACGGCCAAAGACCGAAACCGCGCTGAAATCCGATTTGCTCAGCGCAGAAGGAACCTCGCCGACTGATTTCTCGAACAATGGCCAGGTGGGGTTATTACTAAAATCGGCTTTAGTGTAATTATTTTTATTCTTTTTATCATTGACGAAAGCGTACAGCGTAACGCCGAGGCTATCCGTTAAAAACAAGGAATTGCCGGTGCCTTCTTTCGTATCACTCGTGTAATTCTTGCCGTCCTTCCCAACGAGCTGACCCGAGCCGATCAGTACTGTGTAATTAGGTTTCGCTACGTACCAGACATTACCGACATTTTCCCCGGCTACATCCCCGGCCTTTGTATCGTTTTTATAATAGTAGAGCGGCCAGCCTTTGTAGGTTGTCTGCTTAGCTCCGTCCGTCCGGGTTATGGTCGTAAAATCAGCAGCTTTTAAGGTAGCGCCTAGTGTGGGTGTTTCCTGGTAGAAGACAGGCCATGTGTCCCGGCAGGCTCCCGTACAATTGGCGTTACCGTTGGCGTCGGGAGCAAAAAAGTAAAGCGTTCGGCCTGATTCGGCCGTCAGTACGTTGCCGAGCGACGTGTTGCCAATGGCCAGATCCGGCGCAGGCGCTGTATCGGTTTGCCGACAAGAAAAGAGCGAAACGGTCAGTGTACTAGCTACTACCATCAGACGAATGGAATCGATGAATGAATACATTGTGTCAACTGCGTTAGAAATGAAAAACTGAACAGTTGAACCGGTTCATTCGCCAATACGGACGATTGTCGGATCGGGTTGCGTCGTCTGAAAAAAAGAGTTGAAAATTAATAACCCCAGGCGAGCAGGCCACCATCGGCCGCGAGGGTCTGGCCCGTTACGTAGCTGGAAGCGGGCATGCTGAGAAACGAAACAATGGAGGCAATCTCTTCAGGATCACCCACCCGCTTCATGGGCGTGCGAGACAGGATTCCGGCCATTTTCTCGGGATTGGTCAGAACGGGAGTTGCCAGGGGCGTTTTGATATACCAGGGGGCAACGGCATTGACGCGGATGTTGTCGACGGCCCACTCAACGGCTAAATTACGCGTCAGTTGTAGCAGAGCAGCTTTTGTCATGCCATAGAGCGAACCGCTGCTGGTGTGTGTCAGGGCGGACACCGACGAGACCATAACAATTTTGCCGTTGCCGGATGTTTTTAATAGAGGATAGGCTGCCTGGCAAAGTTCATAAACCGAACGCATGTTGGTCGTGACAACGTGGTCATAGTCAAGGGGACTGTATTCAATCGTAGGTTTCCGAATATTGGTGCCAACGTTATTAACCAGGATATCCAGACTGCCCCATTCCTGATTCACGGCCTGAATAACCTGACTAGCTACGCCAGGCTGGCTCATGTCGGCAGCCAATCCAGACACGATGTGACCTTCTTGGCGATATAGGTCGAGTTGCTCCTGCAATAAATCATTGTTGCGCGCCACAATGAACACGGACGCGCCAAAGTTGAGAAATTGCTGGACTATTGCTTCGCCGATGCCTTTGGTGCCACCTGTAACTAATGCGCGTTGTCCTGCAAGAGACCATAATGCCTTTTTCATCTGATGGCTGAGCCGGGGCAACCCGTCGATTTATTACTATGATACAAAAGCAAACCTACCACCTCTATCTTTGTATTCCTCACGACAGGTAACATTTTACTGCCTGCTTGGAAAACTAGAGACTCTCAGGGGGCGTCATTTTCATGAAAAAACAAGAGTTGTTCAAATCGTTACCAGCACTACTCATCGTTTGCCTGACGGGCTGTCGAGTAAGCGAACCCGAAGTAATGCCATATGAATCGGGTACTTACGTTGTTAATACGGGTAATTCACAGGCCAACAACGGTTCGATTACGTTCATACCGCGAAGCACCGGCCCGTTCGAGCTTGACGTATTCAATGCCGCTAATGCCAGAACACTGAACGGGTCAATACAGGACTACGCCGAAATCAACGGCAAAGGCGTTATAGTAGTTGATAACAACGCTACTGGCCAGGACAAAGTCGAAATTGTCAGTGTGGGTACGTTTACTCAATTGGCTACGCTGGGCGCTCCTGATGTTGAGAATCCTCGATACGTGGGGGCGGCTGGACCTAATAAAGCATATATCACCTGCCGTGGGACAGGAAGTACTGGGTCTTCGTATGTACTGGTCGTCGATTTAGCGTCGCGAACCGTAACGAAAAAAATTACGTTAGCCGCCGGAGCCGAGCGCGTTGTAGCTGCTAATTACGAAGCGTTCGTCGGTAACTCGCAGGGAGGAACGTCGCTAACCGTAATCGATACGGAAAAAGACGTTGTAAAGGAACCTGGTATCGTAGTCGGAGCTAACGTGAACCCTGTTGCCGTCGATGTTAATGGTAAACTATGGGCTTATGTTCCGTCAACCCGGGAAATGGTACGTATCAATCCCGGTACCAAAACAATTGAAACCCGGTTCGTAGTGGGAACGGGTAACCAGAATCCGGTGTCAATTTCATTAAGCGCTGACAAACAAGTGTTTTACGTGGTAAACGCCTACTTCGATCCGGCCGTGAATCGACTTCGAGGGACTACTTACCGAGTATCCGTGAATGACACGAGTCTGCCACCTGTGCCCCTTATTCAGCGCGTGTTTTCGGGTGTGGGAACCGACCCCAAAACCGGCGTGATTTATGGGGGATCAACAGTGACATCCGGTCAGTTTGGTTACGTCCTACGCTATCAGCCGGGAGGGGCGCTCATTGATTCTGTGATGACCGGAGTTGCGCCAACGAAATTTGTTTTCCGGGATTAACAATTCTAACTTGTTATTAACTAAAAGGGACCGCTGATACTTAAATCAACGGTCCCTTTTAGTTACTTATTTATTTTACTCCTGTTCAAGCAGAAAAGCTTTGATGAATGGATCAATGTCGCCATCCAGCACCGCTTCCGTGTTGGACGTCTGATACCCCGTCCGGTGATCTTTCACCCGACGATCATCCAGGACGTACGAGCGGATTTGCGAGCCCCACTCAATTTTCTGTTTTCCGGCCTCTACCTCGGCGCGGGCTGCGTTTCGCTTCTGTACCTCGATCTCGTAGAGCTTTGACTTCAATAGGCGCATCGCCACCTCTTTGTTCTGAAGCTGGCTTCGTTCCTGCTGACACTCAATAATCAGCCCCGAGGGTTTGTGTCGTAACCGAACGGCAGTTTCTACTTTGTTCACGTTCTGCCCACCGGCACCACCCGACCGGAAGGTATCCCAGTCAATATCGGCCGGGTTTACGTCGATCTGGATCGTATCATCAACCAACGGGTAGGCAAAAACAGACGCGAAGGACGTATGACGACGGGCATTTGAGTCGAATGGCGAGATGCGTACCAACCGGTGCACCCCGTTTTCTGATTTCAGGAATCCGTAGGCCAAGGCGCCATCAACTTCAATTGTCGCCGATTTAATACCTGCCGTATCCCCTTCCTGGTAATCGACCTGTTTCAGCGCGTACCCGTGTTTTTCGGCCCAGCGCATATACATGCGGTAGAGCATGTCGGCCCAGTCTTGGCTTTCGGTTCCACCGGCCCCCGCATTGATTTCTAATACGGCGCTCAGCTGATCCTCCTCATTACCGAGCATTTTTTTGAGCTCCAACTCCTCGAGTGTAGCGTTAACTTTTTCTCCTTCGGCATCAACTTCTTCCTCACCTACGTCGCCCGCTTCGTAGAATTCAAACAGCGTTTCCAAGTCGCCAAACTGACCCTTCAGGCGTTCGTAGCCCGTTGTCCAGCCTTTCAGCGCCCGTACCTGTTTCATTACACCCTCGGCCCGGGCAGCATCGGTCCAGAACTCGGGTTGGAACGTCTGTTGCTCAAGCTCGGCTAGATGAGTTTTTTTATTATCGTAGTCAAAGATACCCCCTTAGAGCCTCTACTCTGGCTCTCAAGTCGGCCAACTGATCAGTTGTCATGAACTTGTCGTTTGTTAAAAATTTAGACTTGACAAAGATAGAACAAAAGAAGGACCTCGATGGGTTTGGCTCCGGTATCAACTTTTCCGCCTACCTTTGCGTTCTGTTTTTGAAGGTAGTACACCTGTTTAATCCATATAAGTCAATAGAAATATAATGGCTGCACAATACGACGTAATCGTTGTGGGTAGCGGGCCGGGCGGTTATGTGGCCGCTATTCGGGCATCGCAATTAGGGTTAAAAACGGCCGTTATTGAGCGCGAAAGCCTCGGCGGTATCTGTCTGAACTGGGGATGTATCCCTACTAAAGCGCTGCTGAAGTCGGCGCAGGTTTTCGAATATATCAAGCACTCCGCCGACTATGGCATTACCGTTCAGGGTGAATCAAAAGCCGATTTCGGCGCAGTGATCAAACGGAGCCGGGGCGTTGCTGACAGCATGAGCAAGGGCGTTCAGTTCCTGATGAAAAAAAATAAAATCGACATCATCAGTGGCGTTGGTAAAGTTCAGCCCGGCAAGAAGGTTGAGGTAACTGATAAAGATGGTAAAGCAACGGTATACGAAGCGAAGCACATCATTATCGCTACGGGCGGTCGTGCTCGTCAGTTGCCAAACGTTCCGATCGATGGCGAAAAAGTCATCGAATACCGGAAGGCAATGACGCTGGAGAAAAAGCCCGACACCATGCTGGTTATCGGCTCGGGTGCTATTGGTGTTGAGTTCGCTTACGTGTACGCCAGTATGGGTACGAAAGTGACAATCATTGAATTCCTGCCGAATGTAGTACCCGTCGAAGACGAAGACATCTCGAAAGAACTGGCTAAGCAGTATAAAAAGTTAGGCATCGATATCTTTACCAAATCGGAGGTGACAAAGGTGGATACGAGCGGCAACGGTTGCAAAGTGTTCGTAAAAACACCAGATGGTGAGAAAACTTTTGATGCAGACGTCGTGCTTTCTGCAGCTGGCGTTGTTGCTAACGTTGAAAATATCGGTCTGGAAGAAGTAGGCATTGCCTTGGATCGCGGTAAAATCGTTACGGATGATTATTACCGGACCAACGTAGAAGGCTACTATGCGATTGGCGACGTAACGAAAGGCCAGGCACTGGCACACGTAGCTTCGGCTGAAGCGATCATCTGTATTGAGAAGATCGCTGGTCAACCACACGTTGAACCGCTGAACTACAACAACATTCCCGGCTGTACGTATTGCACACCAGAGATTGCGTCAGTAGGATATACCGAAAAAGCAGCTCGCGAAGCAGGTTACGAACTGAAAGTTGGCAAGTTCCCATTCACGGCATCGGGTAAAGCCAAGGCCGCTGGCACGCCAGAAGGTTTTGTGAAAGTCATCTTCGACGCGAAATACGGCGAGTTTCTCGGCGCTCATTTAATCGGTAACAACGTAACTGAGATGATTGCTGAAGTAGTAGCCGCTCGTAAGCTGGAAACAACAGGCGAAGAAATTCTGAAAGCTGTTCACCCGCACCCAACCATGTCGGAAGCTATTAAAGATGCCACCGAAGCGGCCTACGGCGAAGCAATTCACCTCTAGGAAAAGACAGAAATAAAAAAATCACCGTCAGTCAACACCAAATTTTGTTGACTGACGGTGATTTTTTATGAAGCACATTGTGACAAGTTTGTATAAGGCGCCAAAGACTTACCGAGGCTACTCTGATTTTGCTGCTTGTTTCTTGATAATCAAAACTTTCTTTCAGAGAAAATTTTTGATAGCAGAAATAAATTTCTATTTTTGCACTCCCAAACTCGAAACTACGAGTAAAGACATATGAGGATGAAGGTCCGCTGCGATCAGTACGATCCGGTAGAAACCACATCTGACTTTTGGGCAAACAATCCCTGCTATGCTGGGTATTGTCTGTCCGTAGGAAGTCAGGTGCAGCGCGTCTGACTTTTTTTATGTCTTTTGGACCTTGATTGTGAAGCAGATATAGGATTCGTCTGATATTCTGACTACTTTTGCGGCCCGAATACCCGGAAGGACTGGGTGCGGGAATGTACCTATTTTTTACCTGCTTACTTTAAACAAACACAAATGTCTGGTTTAATTGGCAAGAAAATCGGGATGACCAGCGTGTACAATGCGGACGGGCAGGCTCTGGCATGTACAGTGATTGAAACGGGTCCCTGTGTCGTAACTCAAGTTCGTAGCGTCGAGAAAGACGGCTACAAAGCTGTGCAACTGGGTTATGGCGACAAAAAAGAAAAGCACAGTAACAAGCCGGAGATGGGCCACTTCAAAAAGGCAGGCACCACACCCAAGCGTAAACTGGTTGAATTCAAAGAATTCGAACAGGAACTGAACCTTGGCGAAGTTCTCACGGTAGCCGATGTATTCTCCGAGCAGGAATTCGTTGACGTAGTCGGAACGGCTAAAGGTCGCGGTTTTCAGGGCGTTGTGAAACGTCATGGCTTTGGTGGCGTTGGCGGTCAGACGCACGGTCAGCACAACCGGGGTCGTCACCCAGGTTCGATCGGTGCGTGTTCATTTCCATCACGCGTGTTCAAGGGCCTTCGCATGGCCGGCCGTATGGGCGGTAACCGCGTAACGGTTCAAAACCTGCGCGTCCTGCGTGTTCTGCCTGAGCAAAACCTGCTCGTTATTAGCGGTTCGATCCCCGGCGCTAAAAATTCTTACGTTATTATCGAGAAATAGTCATGGAAGTAATCGTATATAACAGCAAGGGGGAAGACACAGGCAAAAAGGTCACCCTGTCGGAGGAGGTTTTCGGCATCCAGCCAAACCAACACGCGATTTACCTCGACGTGAAACAGTACCTGGCTAACCAACGTCAGGGAACGCACAAAGCGAAAGAGCGGGCTGAAAACGCGCACTCGACTCGCAAACTGAAGAAGCAAAAAGGAACCGGTGGCGCTCGTGCTGGTAGTGCTAAATCGCCAGTTTTCGTTGGTGGTGGTACGATCTTCGGACCTCGCCCTCGTGATTATAGCTTCAAACTGAACAAAAAAGTAAAAGCGCTGGCTCGCCAGTCAGCTTTCGCTGTAAAAGCACAGGCTGAGAAGATCTCGGTTATCGATAGCCTGACGCTGGAAGCTCCTCGTACGAAAGATTACATCCAGTTCCTGAGCGCTCTGAATGTAGCTGGTCATAAGACGCTGCTGATTCTGCCTGACGTAGACGCAAATGTAGTCCTGTCGAGCCGGAACGTACAGAAAACGAAAGTAACGACGGCCGGTCAGGTAAATACCTATGACCTGATGAATGCAGATCAACTGCTGATCAGTGAAGAAGCGCTGTCAACCATTCAAACGTTGTTCGACAAATAAGATCATGAGCGTACTGAAACGACCAATCGTCACTGAAAAGATGACGGGCCTTAACAAGCAAGGGAAGTATGCTTTTGAGGTTGAACTAAAAGCCAACAAACTCGAGATCGGCAAAGCCATCGAGAAAATGTACGGCGTTAACGTAGAAGCTGTACACACGATGCGCGTCTTCGGTAAGCGCCGGAGCAAAAACATCAACGGACGCGTTGTAACTGGTAAAACCCCAACCACCAAGAAAGCAATTGTTACGGTGGCAGAAGGCGAAGTAATTGATATCTACGCTGACCTGTAAACCACACATTGCACCAATTAATCAGTCATGGGAGTTAAAAAACTAAGACCAATAACGCCAGGTACCCGTTTTCGCGTGGCACCTGACTTTGCGGAAATAACCACCTCCACGCCGGAAAGAAGCCTGCTGGAGCCCCTGAAGAGAACCGGCGGCCGGAACAATGAAGGCCACCGCACTATGCGCTACATTGGTGGAGGTCATAAGAAGCACTATCGTGTTATTGACTTCAAGCGCGATAAAGTCGGCCAACCAGCCGAAGTTTTGACTGTAGAGTATGATCCAAACCGCTCGGCCCGCATTTCTCTGGTTCAATACGCCGACGGTGAAAAACGCTACATTATCGCACCACAAGGCATTACGGTAGGCCAAACTATCCAATCGGGTGAAGGCGTAACGCCGGATGTCGGTAACGCAATGCCAATGTCGGCGATGCCGATTGGTACAATCATTCACAATATCGAACTGACACCTGGTAAAGGTGGTTCGATGGCCCGCTCGGCTGGCACATACGCACAGCTGGTAGGTCGTGAAGATAAATACGCTATCCTGCGTCTGCCATCGGGCGAAACCCGCCGGGTATTGAGCATCGGTATGGCAACGGTTGGTTCGGTATCGAACTCAGACCATATGAACGTTGTGATTGGTAAAGCTGGTCGGAAACGCTGGTTAGGCCGTCGCCCTCGCGTTCGTGCTGTAGTTATGAACCCTGTCGATCACCCAATGGGTGGTGGTGAAGGCCGGGCATCCGGTGGTCACCCACGGTCACGGAATGGCCAGTTCGCGAAAGGTCAGAAGACCCGGAACAAGAACAAGGCTTCTGAAAGTATGATTATCAGCCGACGCAAAAAGTAATAGATAACAATGGCACGTTCACTTAAGAAAGGCCCATACATTGATTTTCGTCTGGATAACAAAGTACAGACGCAGAACGAATCGGGCAAAAAGTCGGTTATCAAAACCTGGTCGCGTCGCTCGATGATCTCTCCAGATTTTGTAGGCCATACCTTCGCTGTGCACAACGGCAACAAATTCATCCCAGTCTACGTAACCGAAAACATGGTTGGTCACAAACTGGGCGAATTCTCTCCAACGCGTAACTTCCGGGGACACACCGCGAAGAAAGACAAGGGCAAACGATAAATTTAGCGCAGGGCGCCGGGCATAGGATGGGGGTGTTTTACCCTTAATTCCGAACCCCAAGCTCAAGCCATGAAACTATGGAAGCAGTAGCAAAACTTAAAGATGTGCCCACGTCTCCCCGTAAGATGCGGTTGATCGCCGACCTTATCCGTGGTCAGCGCGTTAGCCGGGCGTTGGGTCTCCTGAAATATCAGCCACAAGCTGGTGCCGCAACTCTGCAGAAAGTACTGTTGTCGGCCGTTGCCAACTGGCAGCAAAAGAACGAAGATGAGCGGATTGAAGACGCTGATCTTTACGTAAAAACGATCTTCGTTGATGGCGGTCCGATGCTGAAACGTCTGCGCCCTGCACCTCAGGGTCGTGGTCACCGGATTCGGAAACGGTCTAACCATATCACGATCGTTGTAGACAGTGCTGCCAAACCCGTATTGAGCCAGGCAGAAGCAGAAACCCCTGAAAACGAACAATAGAAAGAAATGGGACAAAAAATAAATCCAGTTGGCCTGCGACTTGGTATTGTTCGGGGCTGGGAATCGAGCTGGTACGGTGGTAAAGAGTTTTCGGAAAAACTCGTCGAAGACGAGAAAATCCGTAAATACGTAGCAGCCCGTATCCCAAAAGGCGCCATTGCTCGCGTTGTTATCGAACGCACGCTGAAACGTATTACGCTGACGATCCACACGGCCCGTCCAGGTATCGTTATCGGTAAAGGCGGTGGTGAAGTTGATAAGATTAAAGAAGAGCTGAAAAAGATCACGGGCAAAGATGTCCAGATCAATATCTTCGAAATCAAACGGCCTGAAATCGATGCTAAACTAGTTGGTGAAGCAATTGCTCAGCAGCTACAGGCTCGGATCTCGTTCCGTCGTGCAATGAAGCAAGCTATTCAGTCAGCTATGCGCGTTGGTGCTCAAGGTATTAAAGTGAAAGTATCTGGCCGGTTAGGTGGTGCTGAGATTGCTCGTTCGGAGCAGTACAAAGAAGGCCGTGTCCCTCTGCACACGCTACGGGCGGACATCGATTATGCTATCTCTGAAGCACAAACCGTCTATGGTAAAATCGGCATTAAGGTGTGGATTTTCAAAGGTGAAGTGTACGGTAAGCGTGATCTGTCTCCAGCAGCAATGATGAGCCAGGCGCAAGCTGGCGAACGTAGCGCCGGTGCTAATGATCGTGGTGATCGTCGTGGCCCACGTGGTGATCGCGATGGCAACGACCGTGGTGGTCGGAACCGTAACGAACGCGGCAATGATCGTGGCGGAAACCGTGGTGGTGGTCAAGGCGGTGGAAACCGTGGCGGCCAAGGCGGTGGAAACCGTGGTGGTGGACAAAGACGATAATCTTAACGGCTAAAAGCCCTATATAGTAAGCAAAGGCCATGTTACAGCCAAAAAGAACTAAATTCCGCAAACAGCAGAAAGGCCGGATTCCTGGTATCGCATCGCGCGGCCATGAAATCGCCTTCGGTACCTTCGGTATCAAATCGCTGGAGCCGGGTCGGATTACGGCCCGTCAAATTGAAGCCGCCCGGATTTCGGTAACCCGTGCAATGAAACGGGAAGGTCAAGTCTGGATTCGTATTTTCCCCGATAAGCCGATCACGAAAAAGCCGGCTGAAGTACGGATGGGTAAAGGTAAAGGTGCTCCAGAATACTGGGTTGCCGTAGTAAAGCCCGGCACGATTATGTTCGAAGCAACGGGCGTTGATTTAGCAACGGGGCAGGAAGCCCTGCGTTTAGCTGCTCAGAAATTGCCAGTTCGGACCAAATTTGTGGTTCGTCGTGATTACCAAGAGCAGCAAAGCGTGTAATCCCCCAAGCAACGAACAAGATGAAAAAAGAAGATTTGAAAGGACTGTCAGCCGACGAGATTCGCACTGAGATTGGTGCTGAACAGGATCGTCTGTTAAAATTAAAGTTTGCGCATGCTGTCTCTCCAATCGAGAATCCGATGCGCATTCGCGAGAGCCGTAAACGGATTGCTCGCCTGAACACGGAACTGACGGCTAAATTAGCACAAGCCTAATAAGACACGACAATGGAAGAGCAACAAGCACCGCAGGCGGAACCTACACCGGTAGCAGCCGCTGAGCAGCCGCAAACTACGAGCGTTGCCGCAACCGAAGCAACTGCTTCAGAGCGTAACGCCCGGAAGGAGCGGATTGGACGGGTGACCAGCAATAAAATGCAGAAAACCATCACCGTTGCCATCGAACGCAAGGTGAAACACCCACTGTACGGTAAGTTTCAACACAAGACAAAGAAACTGACCGCGCATGACGAGCAAAATGAGTGTGGTATCGGTGACATGGTTCGCATCATGGAGACCCGCCCGTTGAGCAAAAATAAACGTTGGAGATTAGTCGAAATCATCGAAAAGGCGAAGTAAGCCATGGTACAGCAAGAATCAAGATTAGGAGTAGCCGATAACAGTGGTGCTAAAGAAGTGCTAGTTATCCGCGTCCTGGGCGGTACAGGCAAGCGGTATGCATCAGTCGGTGACAAGATTGTCGTGACGGTGAAGCAAGCGCTGTCGTCCAGCAGCATGAAAAAGGGCACAGTATCGAAAGCTGTTGTTGTTCGCACGAAGAAAGAAGTACGTCGGAAAGACGGTTCTTACATTCGGTTCGAAGACAACGCGGCCGTTCTGCTCAACAACAACGATGAGCCACGGGGGACCCGGATTTTCGGACCTGTTGCTCGTGAGTTGCGCGAAAAGCAATTTATGAAAATTGTATCGTTAGCACCGGAAGTATTGTAAGCAATGGAAAAGAAAGTAACACTCCCAAAGCACAAATTCCACATCAAGACTGGCGATACGGTTCTTGTAATTGGTGGGAACTCAAAAGGCCAGCGTGGGGTAGTAAAAGAGGTGATCATTGAAAAAGATCGGGCTCGCGTTGAAGGTGTCGCAATGATCACCAAACACGTGAAGCCAACCGCTTCGAATCCACAGGGTAGCCTGGTAAAAACGGAAGGATCAGTTCATATCAGTAACCTGAAACTGATTGATCCAGCAACGGGTGAACCAACCCGGACGGGCCGCAAGTTGAATGACAAAGGTAAGCTGCAGCGCTTCTCGAAGAAGACCGGCAGCTTTATCCCGGATGTTCGTAAGTAACACTAGAACAGGTCTAAGAAAATGGCAACGCCAAGACTGAAAGATAAATATTTGAGTGAGGTCGTACCTCAGTTGAAAGACAAGTTTCAGTATAAGTCGGTAATGCAAGTACCGCGTCTGAGCAAAATCGTTATCAACAAAGGGATCGGAGCCGCTGTCGCAGATAAAAAACTGGTTGACGTAGGTGTCGAAGAATTGACGACGATCACGGGACAGAAAGCCGTTCCGACGCTGTCGAAGAAAGCGGTATCGAACTTCAAACTGCGGGAGAAAATGCCGATCGGTGCGAAGGTTACGCTACGTGGCGTAAAAATGTATGAATTCCTTGATCGCCTGACTGCGGTGTCACTTCCACGGGTTCGTGACTTCAAAGGCATCAGCGACAAAGGATTCGATGGTCGTGGTAACTATACTTTTGGTATTCAGGAACAAATCATTTTCCCGGAAATCAGCATCGATAAAGTAGCCCGCATTTCTGGTATGGATATTACGTTCGTAACAACCGCTAATACCGATAACGAAAGCTACGAATTGTTGAAAGCAATGGGAATGCCGTTCGCAAACACCGGCAAGAAATAACCAATCGACATGGCAAAAGAATCAATAAAAGCACGTGAGCGGAAACGCGAAGCGCTGGTAGCTAAATACGCTGTTAAGCGGGCTGCCTTGAAAGCCGCTGGTGATTATATCGGACTAGACAAGCTTCCTAAAAATGCTTCGCCTGTTCGGTTACATAACCGCTGCAAATTAACCGGCCGTCCACGGGGATACATGCGTAAGTTTGGTATTTCTCGGGTAACGTTCCGCGAAATGGCATCAGCAGGGAAAATTCCAGGTGTAACCAAGTCGAGCTGGTAATCTCAGCATCATTTCTATTTGTAATTCAGTTTCCGTAATTTTGCGAACTTATTTAAAAACAAGGGTTTGCAAGTAACGCAACGCTAAGAATGAATACAGATCCAATAGCAGACTATCTGACACGCGTCAGAAACGCCATCCGCGCTAAACACCGGATTGTGGAGATCCCTGCTTCGAATATAAAAAAGGAAATTACGAAAGTATTGTATGATAAAGGGTTCATCCAGAACTACAAGTTCGATGATAGCACCCCACAGGGCAGCATTAAAATTGCTCTGAAATACAATCCAACGACGAAGCAATCTGCTATCGTTGATCTACAGCGCATCAGCCGTCCAGGTCTGCGTCAATACCGCGGAGCTGACCACCTGCCGCGTGTTTTCAACGGACTGGGTGTTGCAATCATCTCGACTTCAAAAGGTGTGATGACGGACAAAGAAGCCAAAGTGCTTAACGTAGGTGGTGAGGTTTTGTGTTACGTGTATTAATCTGAACAACAATGTCACGCATAGGTAAGAAATTAATTGCCCTGCCCTCGAACGTTACGTTGTCTGTTGATGATCGTAATATCGTAACGGTTAAGGGACCAAAAGGTACGCTGACACAAACGGTCGATCCGGATATTTCGGTTGCCGTTGAAGATGGTCAGATTCACGTATCGCGACCAACGGAGCAGAAACGTCACAAAGCGCTGCACGGCCTGTACCGCGCCCTCGTAAACAACATGGTTACGGGTGTTAGCGAAGGCTTCAAACTTGATCTGGAAGTAATCGGGGTTGGTTACAAAGCGTCGGTTAACAACAATGTACTTGAACTGCAACTGGGTTACTCGCACAACGTTTATGTGGCAGTACCGCAGGAAGTAAAAGTTACAGCTGTAACAGAAAAAGGACAGAACCCAAAAGTTTACTTAGAAGGATCTGACAAACAGTTGCTTGGCGATGTAGCGGCTAAAATCCGCTCGCTGCGTAAAGTTGAGCCATACAAAGGCAAAGGTATCCGCTTCATTGGTGAGCAAGTTCGCCGGAAAGCTGGTAAATCTTCGTCTAAGAAATAAGGTCATCGGGTCATTGGTTGTCAGGATCTGGCTACGTCTGCTGGAGCTGACAATTGATGGCTACTGTGAACTACCAATGATCATTTAACAAGCCAATTTGGTCGGAATCAAATAACATGGCAACGAATAAACAAGAGAGAAGACAACGGATTAAGTACGGCATCCGGGCTAAAGTTTCTGGAACGGCTGAGCGTCCACGGCTATCCGTTTTCCGTTCGAACAAAGCGATTTACGCACAATTGATTGATGACGTAGCTGGCCGCACGGTCGCATCTGCCTCATCGATTGAATTGAAAAGCGAAGTAGAAGGAAACACTGCTGACACTGCGAAAAAAGTAGGACAGCGGTTAGCCGAGAAAGCGGTTGCTCAAAACATCAGCAGTGCTGTGTTTGACCGCAACGGCTATCTGTATCATGGTAAAGTAAAAGCATTGGCCGATGCAGCCCGTGAGGCCGGCCTCAAGTTCTAAGCAAGCAATGGTAACGAACGCAGCAAGACCGACAAAGTATAACGAAGCGGACCTGAAGGAAAAGGTAGTTGCTATCAACCGGGTCGCTAAGGTAGTAAAAGGTGGTCGCCGGTTTAGTTTTTCGGCGATTGTCGTCGTCGGTGATGGTAATGGAGTTGTTGGATACGGATTGGGCAAAGCCAATGAAGTAACCGACGCTATTGCTAAAGGAGTTGAAGATGCTAAGAAAAACCTGGTGCAGATTCCTCTTCTGAAGCATACCGTACCTCACGAAATGGAAGGTAAGTTCAGTGGCGGATTCGTCCTGCTGAAACCAGCCGCTCCCGGTACGGGACTGATCGCTGGTGGTGCTATGCGTGCTGTGCTGGAATCAGCCGGCGTACGTGATATCCTGGCGAAATCAAAGGGTTCATCGAACCCACACAACGTAGTAAAAGCAACGCTTGATGCCCTGCTGAAAATGCGTCTGCCTCACCAGGTAGCGTTCCAGCGGCAGGTAAGTCTAGCTAAAGTGTTTAACGGTTAAACGACATCACTTATGGCACGGGTACGTATTACACAGGTCAAAAGCACGATTGACCGTCCGCAAACGCAGAAAAACGCTATCAAGTCACTTGGCTTGGGCAAAATCAACCGGAGTATTGAACTGGAATATAATGATGCCCTACGTGGTGCCATTAACAAAGTTCAACACTTAGTGAAGGTTGAAGAAATTTAAGTATCTTTGCGATTCTTTTGGTTTTCTATGTTTTGGGTTTTCTTATTGTGACCCTCTAGAAAGCCAGAAGAATCATCTTTTATATCTATACAATAATGAATTTAAGCAACCTTAGACCGGCAAAAGGTTCCGTCAGAGAGCGCAAGCGAGTCGGACGCGGGCAGGGATCAGGCATGGGCGGTACGTCTACGCGTGGTCATAAAGGAGCGCAATCGCGTTCCGGGTACAGTCGTAAAGTTCACTTTGAAGGTGGTCAGATGCCTCTTCAACGTCGTGTACCGAAATTTGGCTTTAAAAATATCAACCGGGTTGAGTACAAACCACTGAATCTGGATGCAATTCAGGCACTGGTTGATGCAACAAGCACGACCGTCGTGAACATCGAGTTTCTTCGTGAACACGGTCTTGTTGGTAAAAAAGATCTCGTTAAAGTGCTAAGCCGTGGCGAACTGACGTCTGCTATTGAAGTGCATGCTCATGCCTTCTCAGTAAGCGCGAAAGAAGCCATTGAAAAGGCAGGCGGTAAGGCGATCTTACCTGCTAACGAAACGAAAGAAGAAGCAGCGAACTAAGTCGTGAGCACGGCAGCAGCCGTTATATTCCATGAACCGACTCATCACCACGTTTAAGAATATTTTTGCAATCGACGAGTTGCGGACCCGTATCCTCAACACGTTGTTGTTTATCACGGCGTTTCGTCTTGGTTCGGCTATCGTGCTTCCAGGCGTAGACCCGAGCAGACTGAATCTAAATCCTCAAGGATTACTTGGTCTGCTGGACACCTTTCTTGGTGGTGCATTCAGCAAGGCGTCTATTTTCGCGCTTGGCATCATGCCTTATATATCGGCGTCGATTGCCATTCAGTTGTTAACGCTGGCATTACCTTACTTTCAGAAAATGCAGAAAGAAGGGGAATCTGGCCGTAAACGACTGAATCAGATTACCCGCGTTTTAACGATTGGTGTAACAGCTGTACAGGCGATCACGTATGTAAGCACAACCATTCCACCGGAAGCTCTGTTGATTGATCGTGCGTTGTTCAGAATTGCATCTGTATTTATTCTGACGGCAGGTACTATTTTCTGCATGTGGCTGGGTGAGCGCATCACAGACAAAGGAATTGGAAATGGTATTTCGATGATCATCATGATCGGGATTGTATCACGGCTACCAGGCGCCATCTATGGTGAAGGCCTGTCGCGCGGTACGTCTCAGTTACTGATCTTCGTCCTCGAGTTAGTTGCACTTTACTTCGTTGTAATGGGTGCTGTTGTACTGACTCAAGCTGTACGCCGAATCCCAATCCAATACGCTAAGCAGGTAATTGGTAATAAGGTAGTGGGCGGGCAACGTCAGTATTTACCGCTGAAGTTGAATGCTGCTGGTGTAATGCCAATCATTTTTGCGCAAGCGCTGATGTTTATTCCAACGTACGTAGCAGGTTTGTTTGCTGAGAAAAGCGATTTTGCTGCTAGTGTGCAGAACGCGTTTCAGAGCTATACTACCTGGCAGTACAACCTGTTGTTTGCGTTCTTGATTATTGTCTTTACGTTCTTCTACACAGCTATTTCGGTTAATCCTAACCAGATAGCGGACGATATGAAACGGAGCGGTGGGTTTATTCCAGGGGTTAAACCTGGTGCTCAGACATCGGAATACATCGGTACTGTTCTAGATAGGATTACGTTACCAGGCGCTGTGATGCTTGCTATCGTAGCTATCCTACCTGCTATTGCTAATCTGTTCGGTATGACCAGCGGATTTGCACAGTTCTTCGGTGGGACATCGCTTCTGATCATGGTTGGTGTCGTACTGGATACTCTGCAACAAGTAGAAAGTTATCTTCTCATGCGTCGCTACGAAGGACTAATGAAGTCAGGTCGTATACAAGGACGTACGAGCGAGACTGTAGCAGCCTAATTACATGGCCGGTTCTGACAAAAAAGATAAAGTAATTTTTATTCGGAGCGATGAAGAAATCGACCTGATAAAAATTAGCGCTCAGGTTCTGGGAAAGGCTCATGCTGAAGTAGCAAAGCTGATCCAACCAGGTGTGAAAACCAAGGAACTGGATCGAGTAGCAGAAACGTTTATTAAAGACAACGGGGGGACCCCGTCATTCTTGGGTTACAATAAGTTTCCTGCTTCTTTGTGCATATCAGTGAATGAAGTCGTTGTTCACGGTTTTCCTAGTGGATACGAACTTAAAGACGGCGACATTATTTCCATCGATTGTGGAGTGAAACTGAATGGTTATCACAGCGACAGTGCATATACGTATCCTGTCGGGGAGATTAATCAGTCAGTTCGAAAATTGCTGGCCCGGACAAAGGAGTCTTTGTACATCGGTCTTGATAAAGCAATTGACGGTAATCGGATAGGTGATATCGGTTACGCAATCCAGACGTATACGGAAAAGTTTGGCTACTCAGTAGTGCGAGAACTAGTGGGTCATGGCGTAGGTCAGGATTTACACGAAGCGCCTGAAGTGCCAAACTATGGTAAACGGGGACAAGGTCCTAAGCTACGTGAAGGTATGATTCTGGCCATTGAGCCAATGATTAACTTCGGTAAAAAGGGCGTTGTTCAGGAGCGTGATGGATGGACAATCCGTACGGTAGATCGGAAACCTTCTGCCCACTTTGAGCACACAGTAGCAGTACGAAAAGGGAAGCCTGAGATTCTGACTACTTTCGAATACATTGAAGCTGTCACTGCGAATACCAGTTTGATGGTTGACACACAGGAACTGACGGCGGCTTAACGTAAACATGGCAAAGCAGAATTCTATCGAACAGGATGGTATCATCCTGGAAGCGTTATCAAATGCAATGTTCCGGGTCGAACTGGCAAACAAGCATGAAGTAATCGCTCACATATCGGGTAAAATGCGGATGAATTACATCAAGATTTTACCTGGTGACCGAGTTAAGTTGGAGATGTCGCCCTATGATTTGAGTAAGGCGAGAATCGTGTACCGGTATAAATAAGTGCGTAACTCTTGACCGAATGGCCAAGAGACCGTACTTCAAGGGTCATAAATTGTAAATCACATGAAGGTCAAAGCGTCTATTAAGAAGCGCAGCGAAGACTGCAAGGTGATCCGTCGGAAAGGGAAACTGTACGTGATCAACAAAAAGAATCCCCGTTATAAACAAAGACAAGGTTAAGCATGGCGCGTATTGCAGGTGTTGATATTCCAGATAAGAAGCGTGGTGAAATCGCGCTGACTTACATCTACGGCATTGGCCGCAGCCGGGCAAAGAAAATTTTGACCGATGCTGGTATCAGTGTTGACAAAAAGGCCAGCGAATGGTCGGACGACGAAGCGAGCGCCGTACGTAACGCGATCTCGAACGAATACAAGGTAGAAGGTCAGTTGCGTTCTGAAGTTCAGTTGAGTATCAAACGTCTGATGGACATCGGTTGCTACCGGGGCCTTCGTCACCGGAAAGGACTGCCCGTTCGTGGTCAGCATACGAAGAATAACTCACGTACCCGGAAAGGGAAACGGAAAACTGTTGCTAACAAGAAGAAAGTAACGAAATAATTAATCGGTCGCTCATCGTCATACGGCGCATTTGTGGTCATCTGGTTTCTGGATGGCAAGTAATGAAGGCTGGTGACACATTGACGATTACCTAACAACAATGGCTCAAGCAAAACGCAAAGACAAAGCGAAAAAGCGGGTAGTAGTTGTTGAAGCTGTAGGTCAGGTTCACATCCGGGCTACGTTCAACAACATCATTATCTCGATCACCAACATGAACGGCCAGGTTATTTCCTGGGCATCGGCGGGTAAGATGGGCTTCCGTGGCTCGAAGAAAAACACGCCATATGCTGCTCAGACAGCCGCTTCTAACTGTGCTGCCGTTGCCCACGATCTGGGAATGCGCAAAGCAGAAGTGTTCGTGAAAGGTCCAGGGTCAGGTCGTGAATCGGCTATCCGTACCATTCAGAACTCGGGTATCGAAGTAACTACGATCCGCGATATTACCCCGCTGCCGCACAATGGGTGCCGGCCGCCAAAACGTCGTCGTGTATAATATACGGATGGCATGAATAAGGGCAGGCGACATTTAGTTGTGTCTGTCCGATGTTTCACAATTATTCATTCATTAAAGAATGGCACGTTACATTGGGCCAAAAGCCAAAATCTCGCGCAAGTTCGGTGAGCCAATTCTAGGCACCAGCAAAGCGCTTCAAAAAAAGAATTATGGACCGGGTATGCACGGTCGCGGTCGTAAACGGAAACAGTCCGAATACGCCGTCCAGTTGATGGAAAAACAAAAGGTAAAATATACCTATGGTATTCTGGAGCGTCAGTTCCGGGCTCTGTTCCACCGCGCACAAGTTCGTGAAGGTATCACCGGTGAAAACCTGCTGAAACTTTGTGAAGCTCGCTTGGACAACACGGTTTACCGCCTGGGTATTGCTTCATCGCGTCGGGCAGCTCGTCAGTTGGTTGCTCACAAGCATATCATCGTTGACGGTGAAGTTGTTAACATCCCATCTTATTCGTTGAAACCTGGTCAGCTGATCGGCGTTCGTGAAAAATCGAAATCGCTGGAAGCTATCTCTGGAAGTCTGTCAGCTCGTAGTACTAAGCGCTACAACTGGGTTGAGTGGGACGGACAGCAAATGACAGGTAAGTTCATCGGCTATCCCGAGCGGGATCAGATCCCCGAGAACTTCAACGAGCAGGCTATCGTCGAATTGTATTCGAAGTAATCAAGCTGGCAGAACTCTTCGTGGGTTCTGCCGCCTTTAGTATAAATAGCGTTCGATCAGTAATTTGCCGCCAACTATTCACTAAAGCGTTGTCGGCGTACAGAGTCGAAGCTTGTTTCAGTCTTCACTCCCAGGCAGAGAACTGCTGTAAACAATACGAAACGTATGTCAATTTTAGCGTTCCAAATGCCCGACAAAGTCGTAGTGGAGAAAGCCGACGACTTTCACGGGGTGTTTGAATTTAAACCTCTTGAAAAAGGATACGGTGTAACCATCGGTAATGCGCTACGGCGTATTCTGTTGTCATCACTGGAAGGATACGCCATCACTAGCGTAAAATTTCCGGGTGTGTTACACGAGTTCTCCTCGATCGAGGGCGTTGTTGAAGACGTGACCGAAATTATTCTGAACCTGAAAATGGTTCGGTTTAAAAAGATTTCGGACATGGTTGATAACAAAATTACAGTCAACATTAAAAAACAATCGGTTCTTAAAGCCGGTGATATATCGAAGTTCTCGCCTTCGTTCGAAGTGTTGAATCCCGATTTGGAGATTTGCCACATCGATGATACGCGTGATCTCGAAATGGAAATTTTCGTCGAAAAGGGTCGTGGTTACGTTCCTGCCGACGAGCCTCGGGCAAACGAACTGCCGTTTGGGCACATTCCGATTGATGCCATTTATACGCCAATCAAAAACGTTAAGTTCAGCGTTGAAAACACGCGGGTTGAACAGAAAACGGATTACGAGCGGCTGTTGTTGGACATCGAAACGGATGGTTCGATCCACCCAGAGGAAGCACTTAAAGGAGCGGCCTATATCTTGATTCAGCACTTCATGCTATTCTCGGATCAAACAATGACGTTTGAAACGACGAAGCCTGAAGAAGAAAACGTGGTTGACGAAGAAGTACTGCACATGCGGAAGCTTCTGAAAACCTCGTTGGCGGATCTGGATCTGTCCGTTCGGGCGTACAACTGCCTCAAGTCGGCTGACGTACGTACGCTAGGTGACCTAGTTCGTCTGGAGATTTCTGACATGATGAAGTTCCGTAACTTCGGTAAGAAATCGCTGACTGAGTTGGAGCAACTGGTTGCTGAGAAAAACCTGACGTTCGGTATGGACGTTGCTAAGTACAGACTAGACGAAGATTAAAACACAAAGGAGAAAGGAGTGGGGATAAATGGAGAACGGGTTAACTACCTTACTCCTTACTCCCTCCTCCCTTCCTCCCTTCACCAGACAATGAGACACGGTAAAAAAGATAATCACCTAAGCCGGACGCACTCGCACCGCGAAGCGATGTTGCAGAACATGGCTTCATCGCTCATCCTGCATAAGCGTATTGAGACGACGGTAGCGAAAGCGAAAGAGCTTCGCAAATTCGTGGAGCCTATCCTGACCAGGGCTAAGGACGATACGTACCAGAATCGCCGGATTGCGTTCCAATATCTGAACGATAAAGAAACGCTGAAAGAACTGTTCGGAGCAGTAGCTGACAAAATCACTACCCGCCCAGGCGGTTACACGCGGATCATTAAACTGGGTAACCGGTTGGGTGACAACGCACAAACCTGCCTTATCGAATTGGTTGACTTCAACGAAGTTCTGCTGGCAGCTGCTGCTGAAAAAGCAACGGCTACTACAAGAACCCGTCGTAGCCGCCGTGGTACAACGAAAGCTGCTGGTGAAGCGGAAGTTACTACTCCCGTTGCCGCTGCTGAATCAGTAGAACCCGTTACTGCTAAGTCGGTAGAAAGCGAATCAAATGCTGGCGATGATCTGACGATCATTGAAGGTGTTGGGCCAAAAATTGCTGAATTACTGATTGCGGCTGGGATTACAACGTTTGCTCAATTGGCTGACGCTGACGACGCTACCGTACAACAGGTCTTGACAGAAGCAGGTCCACGGTTTAATGTACATGACGCTACCACCTGGAACGAGCAAGCTGCCCTGGCTCGTGACGGTAAAATGGATGAACTGAAAGCGTTACAAGACCGTTTGAAAGGCGGAAAAGAATAACGGACGCATTCGTGATACCAGATACTTTATAGAAAAAAGGGTTAATCAGCAATGGTTAGCCCTTTTTTTTAAATCTTTAGACAATCAAGCATAGCATGAAACATACGCAGCAACCCGAAGCTCTATTAGTCTTACAGGATGGTTCAGTTTATAAAGGATTAGCCCTAGGTAAAATTGGTACCGCAGGTGGCGAAATTTGCTTCAACACTGGCATGACAGGCTATCAGGAAATCTATACTGATCCTTCGTACTACGGGCAGATTGTTATCAACACAACTTCGCATATTGGCAACTATGGTGTCCTAAATAATGCTGAGCAGGAATCGAACGGCATTAAGATCCGGGGTATGGTGTGCAATTTCTTCTCGGATATTCACTCTCGTTATACGGCTGACGGCTCGCTTCAGGACTACTTTGAGCGCGCAGGTATTGTAGGTATCCACGGAATTGATACACGCCAACTGGTTCGTTATATCCGGTCGAAAGGCGTAATGAACTGTATTATTTCGTCGGAAATCTTGGATCCGGTTGAATTACTCGCCAAGTTGAACGAAGTACCTGACATGTCAGGTCTAGAACTGTCGTCTCTTGTTAGTACGTCGGAGGCTTATGAACAGGGCGATCCGGAAGCCAGCCTGCGCGTAGCGGTATTGGATTTAGGTGTCAAGAAAAGCATTCTGAGCAATTTCAACGACCGGGGTGTATTCTGTAAAGTATTCCCCGCTCGGACGCCTTACAGCGAACTAGCCGAGTGGAAGCCTAATGGATATTTCATTGCCAACGGTCCCGGGGATCCGGCTGCTATGCCTTACGCTGTTGAAACAGTGAAGCAGGCACTCGATTCGGAGAAACCGTTGTTTGGTATTTGTCTGGGGCACCAGATTCTGTCGCTGGCCAGTGGTATCTCGACCTACAAAATGCACAACGGCCACCGTGGTCTTAACCATCCCGTAAAAAATTTGATTACGGGTCATTGCGAGGTGACGTCGCAGAATCACGGTTTTGCGGTTAGCGCCGATGAGGTGAAGAACCATGCCAACGTGGAAGTGACGCATGTCAATCTGAATGACAAAACGATTGAAGGTATTCGTCGTAAAGACAAACCTGCTTTTTCAGTGCAATACCACCCGGAATCATCGCCGGGCCCGCACGATTCGCACTACTTGTTCGATCAGTTTGTGGGAATGATGAACGAATAAACGTAAAGCCTGGCGAAAGTCAGGCTTTATTGTTTTAAATACCTGCGCCAGTATTCCCGGCTCCAGACACGCTGGAAAGGCCAGTTTCGTTGGTGAAGTGATAAAGGAAGATACGCGTGTGCTTGCTTTATGGTCTGTTCATAATAGGCATCGTCGTCCGTTAAAATAAGTGATTTATATTGGTCTCTTTGTTTCTCAACCAGGTCGGCAAACGGTAGTTCCGGCAGCCAATCAGGATGACGGTGGCTTAGCTTCGTTTTAAGTAGTGTAGCAGCTGATAATGGGCTTGTATTTGCAATCACTGGTTTGAAGTACCCCTGATCGACGGCTAAAGCATAGGCGAGATACGCTTTCAGCAATTTGGGCCCATCGTTAGCCGACGCATCGACCTGCAACTGCTCGGGCCACAGACTAGTTATTACGTAGATACGCTCCCGAGCCCGGGTAACGGCTACATTTAGACGATTACCTCCACCACTAACATTTAGACTACCAAACTGCATAGATAATCGGCCTTTTGAATCAGGAGCATAACCGACAGAAAAAATAATGATGTCCCGTTCATCACCCTGCACGTTCTCGATGTTCTTGACAAACAACTGGGGGATTGCGAAGAGGGACGAGTTTTCTTCTAATAGGTCCTGAATAAGTTGCTGCTGCGCGTAATTGAACGTAACGACACCAACCGAAAAGGCTGGCATTTCCTGATGCAGTTGTTTGAGCATATTAACTACGGCAATAGCTTCAGGAGTATTTGTATTCTGGTGCCACACACCACCAACGTTTTGGTAACGTATAGCTGGTTGATACTGATTGACGTCCTCGAAATAGGGGAGCAGGTTAAGTTTATTTCGATAGAAATACTGGTTAGAGAACGTAATGAGATCGAGGGATCGACTTCGGTAATGCTCAGTCAGCAACAGCTGTGGTAGCCGTTGGGTAGCTAAATTGAGCAATGATAAAACTTCCAGAGCGCTGGCCAATTCGTCGTCAGGGACGGGCTCGTCCAAACGGGTTTGATAAAGATCGCTTGGTTGAAGCTGCTGGCTGTCGCCTGTAATGACTACCTGCTTAGCACGAGCGATGGCAGGAACTCCATTCTCAGCAAAACACTGCGAAGCTTCATCAAAAATAACCAGATCGAACAGGTCTGCACGCAATGGAAAGATGGCCGAAACCGATTCCGGCGACGCTAACCAGCAAGGGATCAATTTAAAGATCTCGTCAGAGAAGGCGCTAAGTAGCTTTCGAATGGGCCAGACGTTCCTCTTTTTGGTTGTCTGATGATGCAGATCGCGATACGTAATGACGTTATTTAGCCGATTAATAGTGAGGTTTCGGTACGTCTGCTCGCGCAGCTTCATCAGCAAGATATCACGGCTTAACGCTTGTTTGCGTTGAATACTGGTCTGAAGGGCTTGCTCAGATTGAGTGATCCGAAGCGTAGAAACGCTACGTAGTTCAGGTTCTTTCTGCTCAAGATGATTGATCCAGGCTAACCGCAAGGAATTTTGAAAAACAGTTAGCCAGCTGGTATGAGGAAAAATTGATAATCGATTAACAACACCCAGTTCTGCTGTTGAAAATTGGGTGTGTAACCGATCAGATTCGACCATGAGATCAAAGTCGGTCTTGAGCGACTGACGTAATGCTGCGAGAGAGGAGGGATTCTGCCAGAGCAGTTCGCGTTGTGTATGAGTCAGGTATAATTGATTCTGTTGTAGGTCAACTTGTTCGGCAATATATAACAAACGTTCTAGTACGTAACCGAACTGAGCCGCAGACTGCCATACTGATTCGGGGAGCTGATACGGAATAGTAATTGATCCTATCAGTTGTGCTAACTTGATAGCCTGCTGAACGATACGTAAACTATCTGGCTCATGAGGTAAGGATAAATTACTAAATAAAGGGGCCGCGCGCTGATGAATACTATCCAACTGCTCACGCTTATCAAGCTGAATGTACAGTGTATGGAGATCGGTAGCTGATAGCGTCAGCTTGTTGGCTGATACCAATTGGCGGAGCCAGTTTCTTTCAGCGTTGGTCATTAACCACCAATTCCATTGTAACCACTCCTCCCGGACACGCTGTGCGTCGGATAAAACAGCCCGAAATCGATCGACTTCAGCTAGCGCAATACCGGTGGCTGGTCCGGGCGAATTAAGCGCTGACTTCCACTGATCGGCCAGTAGATCTAACTGTATACTATTATCCGCTAAGGCAGGATGGTTTGGTTGATGACGAAGTTGTTGAACAATATCCCAGACACGCTGACTGGTTACGCTAAGCAACGTACTGAGCTGACGAATGACTGATTGGAAATCTAGCCACTGTTTCAGTTCCTTCAAGGTAAAACTTCGACCGATTAACTTATTTGTCTGCTCTAGCGCAAGATGCGCTAGTTGTGTCCAGGCAGTTAATGCCTGATCGATCTTAGATTGGTCAGATACAGTAAACGAAGCGAAGGAAACACGATCATGCCAAACATGGGTTGAGCCTAATCGCTGCTGATACGCTGAATAATCACTTAGGCGCCGTACAAATGGCTCAATCTCAGTCAGACGAAACTGCCAATATTGATCATCCAGTGGAATAGAAGATGCTTCCGGATCGCTGGTTAAATAAAGCTCTTTGATAGAAGCTCCACACTCAGTCGAATCAAACAGAGCCTGCTTAAAAGCTTGTAAAGCGGCAACTGTCTTGTCTATCTGGCGACTTTCAACGTCGAAATCCCGTTCCAGCAGAACAGCGTTCAAACTGTTGTTTTGCTGTTTGTATACGTCAAGTTGGTCAACTTGCCCCGCAATCTGATCATAAAGAGATCGGCGATCATCCTGAAAATCGTGAATTAACGCCATGAATGGAGCCATGCCCACTTGTTGAAGCCGTGCCTGCACTACATCGAGCGCAGCCCGTTTCTGACAGACCAGCAAAACCCGCTTACCTGTAGCAGCTGCGTCGGCCATCAGGTTAGCGATCAACTGCGATTTTCCTGTTCCTGGTGGTCCCTGTACTACTATCGACCGCCCCGCCTTAACGGAACGTAACGCCACTTCCTGCGATGCGTCCATTGGCAAGGGCGTATGAATTAGTCTCTCAGGGATGGAGGGAGGATCGGAAGGGGCAAGAAAATACTCGGATTCCAGATTTTCTTCCTCTTTTTCACCCTTTCTTCTTGCTTCTTCAATGAGTTCATCATAGTCAGGAACGAGAAATGACCCTGCCTGGGGAAAAATGCCCAGGACCGCTTCCGGGTAAAGCTTCAATTCACCAATACGTTCCAATTGATCAAGCCCTTTTCGGTTTAGCTGATCAAAGATGACAAGCTGATCGGTAAAGAGATCTTGGTTGAAATTGATGTCAAATGGGCTGGCTTTGAGCCATTCATACAACTGGGTGCGAAAGGTAAGAGGATCTCTGTCAAACGATTCGAACGAGGGATTGATAAACTCTTCCTCGAGTCGGATCTGATTGAACTGTCCATAGGCAAGGGCCAGCGTTGAATTAAAGAACACCGATTCATCCCCCCGACGAATAAGCTGCCATGTCTTACCCGCCTGTTCAATAGAAACCGGGAAAAACAGCAGTGGTGCGTGAATGACAGTATCGTCCAGGAACTTACCTCGCACAAAAGGCCAGCCTACGTATAGATCGTCAGTCCCCCGCTCATCGCTGATAAACTGAGCCGTGCGCTGAATTCGTCGAATTTGCTGACTCAACTGGTTACTTCGTTCCTGACGCGGGTCAAGAACGTCGCAGAGTGAAATCATAGCCCGCTGACGAATCAAATCAGTAACGATACTAAATGACGATTTACCCAGCACATGATCTGTTGCATGCAGATCCATAAATTGGCTGGCTGGTAAGGTCGTCAGTAGAAGCGACCGATTGCGGCTGCTGAGGTTCGTCAACCGCCGACGGAAGGTTTTTAGTACGCCCTGCGGCAACGATAAGCCCGACAATGAGTTCATGCATCAAACCAACGCCGATGCGCGGGTGCTTAAACCGGAGTGCCGGTTTGGTTATCTTTCTTTTCTGGTATCAGCCAAGACGCCAATACGCTTATTGCCAAGATAGCGATAATTATATAGAGCGAATAAACAGGCTTGAAGCCAATGTCATGCAGCCAGGGTTCTGCCAGCATTTTGGCGCCAATGAACGTTAATAAAACTGCCAGCCCTACCTTCAGGAAACGGAACTGTTCCATGATACTCGATAGGAAGAAGAACATCGACCGTAAACCCATAATGGCAAATACGTTCGAGAAAAAGACGATATACGGGTCTTTGGTGATCGAGAAAATGGCGGGAATGGAATCGACCGCAAAGATCAAATCCGTGAACGAGATAACGATTACGATAATAAAGAGTGGTGTCACGAATAACTTGTGACTCTTCTTATCACGGACAAAGAAATTGTCCTCTACGTTACGCGGAAATACATTCAGGTATTTACGCGTAAAACGCACAACCGGGTGACTGTTAGTATCAATCTCCTCGTCCTCGTCTTTCTGGAAAAATAACTGGACTCCCGTATAGACCAGGAAAGCCCCGAAGATGTACATAATCCATTCAAACCGCTGGATCAGAGCCGAACCAAGGAAGATGAAAACAAAGCGGAGAACGATAGCACCCAGAATACCCCACACCAGGATCTTCTTATAATAACGTTCACGAACCCCGAACGAATTGAAAATCAAAATAAAAACAAAAATATTGTCGGCTGATAAGGAATACTCAACCAGGTAGCCGGTGATGTATTCAACCGACATATTATTCTGGAATCGAGCCAAACTGGCTGCAAAATTGCCGGGAACCATAGCAACATGCTCGGCGTAGCGATGTCTGATTTCTTCTAATCTCGCCATGTTGTCGATGCCATGAACGAGATAACCGTAATACTTAAGAAAAAAGTAGAAGGCAACTGACAAGGCCACCCAGACAGCACTCCAGAGGGCCGCTTCTTTAAAATGAACAACGTGACTCTGGCGCTTAGAAAAAGCCCCTAGATCCAGGGCCATGATGAGTAAAACAAATGCTGCGAAGCAGAGAAAAAATATTGTCTCGTTAGAAAGCATGATGAACGCTAAATGAATGTCTTGTGCTTAACGCACAGAAGAACAGGCAAATCTACTAGCTAATAGCCGAATCAGCTGGCTTCTGTTTCTAAAAATATTGGCATACTGACCCTGACCCCTTAGTTTTGAACCATGTTTAACGGCAAGAAAGTAATTGTTGTCATGCCGGCTTACCGGGCCGCGCTTACCCTGGAACGCACCTACCGCGAAATTCCATTCGACTTAGTTGATGACGTGATCCTGGTTGATGATGCCAGTCCTGATAATACAGTTGAGGTGGCCCGTCAGCTGGGGATAAAACATGTTATCCGACACGACAAAAACAGAGGGTATGGAGGCAACCAGAAAACCTGCTACGCCAAGGCTCTTGAATTAGGTGGTGACATTGTAATTATGCTTCATCCTGACTATCAATACACGCCTATGCTACTGCCTGCCATGATCAGTATTATTGGTAACGGTCTGTATCCCGTAGTATTTGCGTCCCGGATTCTGGGAAAGGGAGCGTTGAAAGGAGGGATGCCAATGTATAAGTACGTCGCTAACCGCTTTCTGACGTTTTCGCAGAACTTGCTAATGAATCAAAAACTGTCGGAATACCATACGGGGTATCGTGCCTTCTCGGGTGACGTATTACGTAATCTGGATTTTACGCATAATTCCGATGACTTTATTTTCGACAATGAAATGATTGCCCAGATTTTCTATAAGGGTTATGACATTGCCGAAGTCACCTGCCCGACCAAATATTTTGAAGAAGCTTCATCGATTAATTTCCGCCGAAGCTCTATCTATGGACTAGGCGTATTACGTACTTCGTTCTTGTATCTTTTTACGAAACTAGGACTGATGCGCTGGAATGTTCTGACTCAGTAAAGACTGGCTCTGGCATGATTACCTCAAGAATCATTGATTCTAACGTTAAACCGGGGCCAAACGCACAGCTCAGAATATTAGGCTGCTCAGGGTTGACCTCAGCTGCTCCCTTGGCTAAGTCCTCCCAGATACCTTTCAGCACGAAAAGCACGGTTGTGGATGACATGTTGCCATTCTGACGTAAAACATCATAGGCGTATCGGTTATCGTAAGTACTAAGCCCGAGTTGCTGTTCGATTACTTCCAAAATTCGCCGGCCTCCGGGATGTAGCGCATAGAAACCCAGTTCGTCCACGGTAAGTCCAGATTGGACTAACAGACGTTCCATTAGCTGCCCGATACCCTGTTGAATAAACGAAGGAACTTCGGAGGTTAACGTCATTTCGAAGCCAAAATCACTGACGTGCCAGGCCATCGTATGCTTGCCTTCGGGCAAAAGGTCACAATAGAAAGACTGTAACCGAAACGCTTGCTCTGGACGCGGGCGGCTTTCGATTAACACAGCCGCTGCACCGTCGGCGAACAGGGCATTGGAAAGCAACTGATCTAAATCCTTTTTCTTCTGGAAGTGGAGTGTACATAACTCTACACAAACAACCAATACGTGAGCTTCCGGATCAGCACGAACGATTGCATCGGCAGCTTTTAGGCCATTGAACGCACCATAGCAGCCCATAAAATTGATCGCCAGACGTTGCGTCGTGTAAGAGAGACCTAACGCTTCAATCAGTTCAATATCAGGTCCTGGTGCGTATAAGCCCGTACAGCTCACCACAATCAGGTGCGTGATGGATTGCTGGTCAAAATTAGGATAGTGTTGCAGGCAGTCCTTCACGGCTTTAACCGCCAACGGAACGGCCTCCTGGCGATAAACGCCCATTCGCTGACTTACCGTTGGGAATGGCTCCAGACCGGGCGTATTGGCGTAAAAAGAAAACTCGCCGGGGGAACAAGTATAGTCCTCCAGCACCGAATGTCGTTGATCGATGGCTGTTTGCCGATACAAGGCTTTGAGCCGACGACTTTCTCGTTCGTCCAGCTCCATAGCGCTTGTCATAAAAGCCACCGCCTGCTGCTGAGAGATAGTATAGTCTGGCACAGCCGTACCTATTGCATTAACATAACTGCCTGGGTGCTGTCTCATTACGTGGGTAGCTGACCTAACTTGATTAGACCGATGCCTAATTAGCCGTTGGGTCCGTCATATAACATACAAAACATATAACTTGTACCCACGCTGAAAGTTATATTTTAGCTGCTGCAATCCCCTACCTGATGACGCTTCGAACAATATGGCTGCACCTGCGAGTGCCATTCTCCTTTTTCCTATTACCCATCTATTGGTTCGCGCTTAGTCAGTCGCCTAATGTCAACGCAGGCCACGCCATCGCCGTACTGTTAATCGTTCATTTACTATTATACCCGGCCAGTAACGCATATAACAGTTATTTTGACAAAGACGAAGATAGTATCGGTGGGTTGGAGAAGCCCCCGCCGGTGACCGAAACGCTGTATTGGGTGTCCTGGGCGCTTGACATCCTGGCTCTGTTGCTAGGCATGTTTGTCAACTGGCCCTTTATCGTGTATCTGTTAGTTTACGGGTTCGTGACAAAAGCATATAGTCACGATCGCATTCGTCTGAAGAAGTACCCCGTCGTCAGCTGGTTGCTGATCAGTATTCTCCAGGGAGGTATTACGTACATCATGACGTATGTATCCATTAGCGATCTTCCCTTTTCTTCATTAGCGGAGCCTCGTGTACTATTCGGGGGCCTGCTAGGAACGTTAAATTTATTGGCGCTCTATCCCGTGACGCAAGTTTATCAGCACGAGGAAGACGCGCGTCGGGGTGACATGACCATTAGTCGACTGATGGGTATTCGGGGGACGTTTTTCTCGGCAGCAATCATCTACTTATTGGCAGCAGTATCATTTTATATATACTTTGACGGAGGAACACTGTTTCTGCTATATCTGCTGTGTTTGGCGCCGGCCATTCTATTCTTTTTACGCTGGTTCTGGCAAGTCTATCGGGATGCCAGCCAAGCAAACTACAGGATGACGATGCGCATGATGTGGATTGCCGGAACATGTCAGAACATTTTTTTTCTGATTCTTGTGTTTTTAACTCATTCGTAATCAGATTGTAGAAAACTGATTAATGAACTGTTGAAAATTTTTTTGGCGACAGCCCTTGACAAGCGCCAGAAATACCCCTAGATTTGCATCACAATTCGACGGAATACAGCGAATTGTCAAATGCGAAAGTAGCTCAGCTGGTAGAGCGCGACCTTGCCAAGGTCGAGGTCGCGGGTTCGAACCCCGTCTTTCGCTCCACGAAAAAGGCACCGACCAACGGTGCTTTTTTCGTAAACGCCGGGATGGTGGAATCGGTAGACACGCCGGACTTAAAATCCTGTGGGCCTCAAGCCCGTGCGGGTTCGACTCCCGCTCCTGGTACATAAGCCTCTGAATGAGGTAAATGAAAAAAGGCCGCTGATTATCAGTGGCCTTTTTTCATTCTTGTTCGGTATCAATTCATGAGTTGTGGCAATAGAGAAGTTTGCAACAGAGTGCTCAACACGTACATCTTTGCAATGAGATCGTATTTTACTACATGCCGTAACCATGAAAACCGTTTTGCTACTTGTTAGCCTAATTATTATCACTTCACCAATTCGCGCTCAGATTGGACAACTAGAGGCTCAGATTGAAGAGATTACCCGAGGGAAGAAAGCTACTGTTAGCGTAGGTGTCTATGAGTTTGGCGGTCGGCAAACACTTGTTGTCAACGGCGATAAACATGTGCCGATGCAAAGTGTATATAAGTTTCACCTTGCTTTAGCGGTATTGAATGAAGTAGACAAAGGGCGGTTCAAGCTCACGCAGAAGATGCGCGTGAAAAAAAGCGACATCGTACCCGGCCTGCACAGTCCAATGGGAGAAGATTATCCGAATGGGAACGTGGATCTACCTTTAGCTGATATGATTCGGTATATGGTCGCCGACAGTGACGGCAGCGCCTGCGACTATCTTTTCCGCTTGCTGGGTGGGCCAAAACAGGTTGAGGCTTTTATTCATCAGCTTGGCATTCAGGACGTAGCTATTCGGAATACGGAAGAAATGATGCAGGCGACAGGGAATTGGGATGTTCAGTATGCCAACTGGACAACACCAACGGCAATGCTCGATTTACTAAAGTTATTCTACCAGCGTAAAATTCTGTCAGAAAGCAGTCATAATTTTCTGTGGAACGTAATGGTTGGGACAACCACAGGACAAGATCGGCTGAAGAAACTGCTTCCTGCCGGTACGGTAGTTGCGCATAAGACGGGTACATCAGGTACTAATAAAGACGGGCTGACTGGTGCTGTCAACGATGTGGGGTTTATTACGTTGCCAAACGGTAAGTATGTGGCGATCAGTGTATTCGTCAGTAATTCAACCGAAAGCATGGAGACCAACGAGCGGATCATCGCCGACATCGCTAAAATAGCTTACGATCACTTTGCCGAAACAAACAGATAGGTCTTACAGCCTGGACTATCTATCTGGAAATAATCTGCTGAGTAGAAGACCGGTGATTTGGGTAGCAGTTCAACCAGTGTTTTACTGCAAAATGATCGCCATATCTACCTGCCTTTCGAGGCTTAATTGAACCATAATCTTCTGGTAATAATATAGTTATATACTTCGGCTTTCTTTGTGCAAACAAACGAAGGCATGAATCGTCGAGACGTAGTTAGACGGATGGGAGCAGGGCTGGCTGCCCTTTCTGCTAACGATCAGACAGCACTACACCTGGTACCGACCAAAAGGCGACTGCTGCGGATAGCACACGTAACGGATGTGCACATGCAGCCGCTGGTGGGAGCCGCTAAAGGATTCGAAAGATGCCTGCACCACATTCAGGGACTTTCCGAAAAGCCAGACCTGATTATAAACGGGGGAGATGCTATTATGGAGGCCCATGGCCGTGGGCAAGATAGCGTCAAGCGCCAATGGCAACTTTACCAGGATGTACTGAAAAGCGAAAACGCGTTGCCGTTGCTGAACTGCGTTGGCAACCATGACATCTGGTGCAAGAAAGAAACGCATGACGCTTTTATGGACGGGCGCCAATGGGCGATGGACGAACTTCAGATGAATCGTCGCTACAATCGCTTCGTTCGAAACGGGTGGCACATTATCATGCTGGACAGTGTGCAGCCTAAAGCGGATGGAAGTTGGTATACAGCCCATCTTGACGATGAACAATTCCACTGGCTCAACAGTGAGCTGAAAGCTATACCGCTGGAGCAGCCCGTGTTGATCGTTTCGCACATCCCTATTTTGGCCGCCTGTGTCTTTTTCGATGGGTCACGGTTTGCGGATGACAACTGGACCGTTCCTGCCCGCTGGATGCACAGTGATACGGTCAGGCTCACCAATTTGTTCGCTAAATATCCGAATGTAAAAGCAGCGCTGAGTGGACATATCCACTTACTTGACCGGGTTGATTATAACAATGTTAGTTATTACTGCAACGGAGCCGTAAGTGGCGCTTGGTGGTTTGGAAAGTATCATCACACGGGTGCTGGTTATGCACTCGTCGATTTATACGATGATGGCTCAGTCACGAACACCTATGTTGCGTATAACGAAAAGGATTAACAAGGTTGATACGTTCTGCTAATTATCAGAAAGTCTTAGCAGGCTGTTACTATGATTTCTGCCGAAGTAATATCAGCTATGGTATTTTCGAATGTACTCACCGGGCGGCATACCCATAATGTCCTTGAACTGTCGGTTAAAGTTGGAAAGGTTCGTGTAACCACAGGAAAAGGCAATCTGGCTGATCGACTGTTTGGATTCCCGCAGATACCGGCAGGCATGTTCGACGCGTACCTCGTTTAGTAAGGTCGAGAACGTCTTGCGCGTGTGCTGACGAAAAAAGCGACAGAATGCCCCCGGAGTTAGATTCGCTACGTTAGCGACGTCTTCCAGTGAGATTGGTGAATGGTATTTTTCCAGAATGTACGAGAAAACCCGCTCTAACCGCTGGTGATCCTCGGGGCGCTGCGGCTGTTTGTAAGCCGTTACCGATAGTATTTCCCGACTGGCGTGAGTTGATAGGAAATCCAGAATAGACAGCAGCGTCATGAGTTGCTCAAAGGGACGCTGGCTGGGTAGTGCTTCAAACTTCTGCGTTAATGGGTGCCCTTCATTACAACGAAAACGAATACCATGCTGCGACTCCTGGAGCAACTGGAGTAAATGCCGGGTTTCGGGAAGATTCAATACGTTAGGCTCCAGCTGTTCACTGTGAAACAGGACAGAAACGGAGGCCGAGTGATACGTTGTATCCGGCAAAAAGTAATCTGGATCACTACGCAACACGTGGGGAAGATTCGACCCCAGCATTAACACATCATTTGGGCTGAAACGGTCGATCTTGTCGCCAACAATTAAGGTGCCCTCACCTTCCTGAATCAACGTAAGCTGAATTTCCGGGTGAAAATGTAAATGCCCATAAAAATGCGAAAAGCTATCCTGCTCAATGCGGAAAGAGCGGTCGTCAACGGTAGGAACTTTGAAGAGAAGCGGTTTCATTGGTAGATTTTTTACAAGTTCTCTAGGTTAGTGGGCCTATTTTAGTGAAAAAAATACCACAATTTACGAATTGTCGAAAATTGTTTTTACAGTTAGAAAAGTAATTTTACTCTGTATTCAAAAACTTAATAACTGTACCGAAATTTTATGAACGTTTCTGTCCAATGGGAAGGGGTTTATCCCGCTTTGCTGACACCGTTTACGGCCGATGATCAACTTGATCTGCCGATGTTCGAAAAAAATCTTCGTGCTCAGCTTGACGCGGGTGTGCATGGTTTCATCATTGGCGGTTCGTTAGGAGAAGCGAGTACGTTGTTGAGCGAAGAGAAAATCGAGTTACTCGAGTCGGCGTTGTCAGTGTGCGATGGTAGCGTACCTGTACTGGTCAATATTGCCGAGCAGGCTACAAAGCAAGCCATTGCCCGGGCTCAGGAAGCCGAAAAGAACGGTGCTGATGGGCTAATGCTGCTGCCACCCATGCGGTACCCGGCTGACGCGCGTGAAACCGTTACGTTCTTCAAGGCTGTAGCACAGGAAACGTCATTGCCGATCATGATCTATAACAATCCGTATGATTACAAGATTATGACAACGGTAGCTATGTTCGAAGAGCTGGCCAAACTGCCGAACATCCAGGCGGTAAAAGAGTCAACCCGCGATCTGACCAACATTACTCGCATGCGTAACGCATTCGACGATCGGTTCAAACTGATGGGCGGTGTTGATACACTGGCGCTCGAAGCATTATTGCTGGGCTGTGATGGCTGGGTAGGCGGTCTGGTCGATGCGTTCCCGCTGGAGACCGTTTCCATTTACGATTTGGCCAAAGCGGGTCGGGTTGACGAAGCGCTATCGATCTACCGTTGGTTCATGCCACTGCTGGAACTGGACATTCACCCAAAGCTAGTTCAGTACATCAAACTGGCCGCTCAGGCTACGGGCATTGGCTCGGAACACGTACGGGCTCCCCGTTTGCCACTCATTGGCGCTGAGCGCGAACAAGTGCTGAACGTCATCGAAACCGCACTGGCTAAGAGACCGGTACTTGTGTAAATAAAGAGCGAAAGGGTGAATGAGTGAAAGTGCGAGTAAGCTGACGCAATCACTCTCCGCTCTAGCGGATCGCTCTTTCGCTCATTCATCGCACCGGCGACCCGGTCTTTCGCTCTTTACCCATGTCTGAGTTTCATTTTTTTTGTATTGATGCGCACACCTGTGGCAACCCGGTTCGGGTGGTTACGGGGGGAAGTATTCCGTTTTTGAAGGGAGCTTCCATGAGCGAGAAGCGTCAGCATTTCCTGCGGGAGTATGACTGGATTCGCAAGGGGCTGATGTTCGAACCACGCGGGCACGACATGATGTCGGGTAGTATTCTCTATCCGCCTACTGATCCGGCCAATGACGCGGGCGTTTTGTTTATTGAAACGTCGGGTTGTCTGCCGATGTGTGGCCACGGTACCATTGGTACGGTCACGGTTGCCATCGAGCAAAACCTGATTGTCCCACAGACGCCCGGTGTTCTGAATCTGGAAGTACCCGCTGGCCTGGTCCGGGCTGAGTACGAACAGGAAGGAAAAAAGGTGACGTCGGTGAAGATTACGAATATCAAATCGTATCTGGCTGCGGAGCAATTGACCGTTGACTGTCCGGATCTGGGTCTGCTGACCGTGGACGTAGCGTACGGTGGAAACTTCTACGCTATTGTTGATCCACAACCAAACTTCCCGGGATTGGAGCACTTCAAGGCCGAACAATTAATCGGCTGGGCTCGTACAATGCGGGAGCGGATGAACGAACACTATACGTTTGTCCACCCCGAAAATCCGACGATAAACGGACTGAGCCATATTCTCTGGACGGGGAAAACGCTGGCGCATACATCAACGGCCAGGAACGCGGTCTTCTATGGCGACAAAGCCATCGACCGGTCGCCTTGCGGAACGGGTACATCGGCCCGGATGGCGCAGTGGTACGCCAAAGGGTTACTGAAACCGGGCGATGTGTTCGTACACGAAAGCATCATTGGCTCTATTTTCAACGGGCGGATCGAAGCCGAAACCGAACTGGACGGTAAGTCTGCCATCGTGCCGAGCATCGAAGGCTGGGCGCGGATTCACGGCTATAATCACATCATCCTGGACGAGGCAGACCCCTACGTTCACGGATTTCAGGTAATCTAAAGAGCGAAAGAGCGAAAGAGCGAAAGAGTGAAAAGCTGCTGACGCTGAGAGTCGCTCTTTCGCTCATTCACTCTTTCGCTCTTTATAAAAATGCACGTAGGAATTGTTGGCGGGGGTATTGTTGGGCTATGCTCGGCATATTACCTGCATAAAGCTGGGCATCAGGTGACGCTGTTCGATCAGGGGCCTATTGCCGATGGCTGTTCGTTCGGCAATGCGGGCATGATCGTGCCGAGTCATATTATTCCACTGGCGCAGCCCGGCATGATTGCCAAGGGAATGCGCTGGATGCTTAAATCAACCAGCCCGTTTTACGTTAAGCCCCGGCTGAATCTGGACTTGATGCGTTGGGGCTGGCTATTTTATCAGCATTCAACCACCAAACACGTTGAACGCTCGATTCCGATATTGCGGGACCTGAGTTTGCTTAGCAAAACGCTGTACCAGGATCTGGCAGCTAACGACGATCTCAACTTCGAATGGCAGGAGCGGGGTTTGCTGATGCTGTATAAAACCGCGTCGGCTGAGCACGAAATGGCGGAAGAAGCTGATCTGGCAAACCGATCAGGTATCGAAGCCCGGCTGCTGAATGGACAACAGGTACAGGAACTTGAACCTGATACGCGGGTCGATGTGCGCGGAGGAATCTGGTATCCCGGTGATGCTCACATCAATCCCGGTGAATTAGTCCGGTCTTTGGTGAAATATCTTCGACAGAACGGGGTTGAGATACTCGAAAATCAGGCTGTTACAGGCTTTGGCAAAACGGGTTCACACGTTACGTCGGTTCAGACCGCACAGGGTGCGTTTCCGGTAGACATTGTCGTGGTAGCCGGTGGTGCCTGGTCACCAACGATTGCGGAGCAGCTAGGTGTTAGTTTGTCGATGCAAGGGGGCAAAGGCTATAGCTTCATGCTACAGAACGTAACGAATAACGTTCGGGTACCGGCTATCATGCTCGAAGCCCGGGCCACGGCAACGCCCATGGGGCAGGACCTCCGCTTCGCTGGTACGTTGGAAGTGGCTGGTACAGATATGACCATAAACATGAACCGGGTGCGGGGAATCGTGCAGTCGATTAATCAATATTATCCGGATATCCCGGTTGCGATGCCCGCCGTTGATAAAGTGTGGCGGGGATTACGTCCTTGTTCTCCTGATGGTTTGCCGTATATCGGTCATACCGATCGGTACGACAACGTAGTCTTGGCAACGGGACACGGTATGATGGGGCTGAGTCTGGGACCGGCTACGGGAAAACTGGTTAGTGAAGCCGTGGCCGACCAAGTATCCAGCATGGACATAGCCGCTTTTAGTCCTGATCGGTTCTAACTTTACCGGCAGTCACGTCATGCGGCTACCAGAAACAACCTAACCTTTACTCATTATGATCGATACACAATCGTCGGCCGATACATTTCATGGAATCAACCCCGCTACGGGCGAGGCTCTGCCCGGATCTTTTGACGAAGCTACTACCGACGAGGTGGCCCAGGCTTGTGAACAGGCCGCGAAAGCCTTCGCTGAGTACCGTAAAAAATCAGGCGTCGATAAAGCGCAGTTCCTGGAAGCAATTGCGTCCGAAATCGAAGCCCTCGGTGACGAGCTGCTGATGCGAGCTCAGGCGGAATCAGGTCTGCCGCTAGCTCGACTGACCGGTGAGCGGGGGCGTACGACGGGGCAGCTCCGTCTGTTTGCTGACTATTTACGCGAAGGTTCGTGGGTGAACGCCCGCATCGATACGGCTTTGCCCGAGCGGCAACCGCTTCCCCGGCCTGACCTGCGGCAGATGTTACGTCCGTTAGGGCCAGTTGGGATTTTCGGAGCCAGTAATTTCCCGTTGGCGTTTTCAGTCGCGGGGGGAGATACCGCGTCGGCGCTGGCTGCTGGTTGCCCGGTGGTCGTGAAAGCGCATCCGGCTCATCCGGGAACGTCACAGCTCGTAGGCGATGCAATTCAACGCGCCGTTGAATCATGCGGTATGCCCGCTGGTACGTTCGCACTAGTACACGGTCGTACTACGGCGGTGGGCATGGCGATTGTTGAACACCCAGCCATCAAAGCGATTGGTTTTACAGGGTCATTACGGGGTGGAAAAGCCTTATTCGATGCGGCTAACCGTCGTCCTGAACCTATTCCAGTTTATGCGGAGATGGGCAGCACGAATCCAGTATTTTTTCTGCCGGGTATTCTGAAAGAAAAAGGTACCACGCTGGCCCAGAATTACGTTGGTTCGGTGACACTGGGCGTTGGGCAGTTTTGTACAAATCCTGGTTTGTCGGTATTACAGAAGGCTCCCGAAGCCGATACGTTCATTGAGGAAGCTGGGAAAGCCGTAGCACAGGCGGCACCAGCGGCCATGCTGACGCAGGGGATTCACCAGGCATTCACCAAAGGTCTTGACAGATTACGGCAGGTAGACGGCGTAGACGTACTGGCGCAGGCTACGGAAGCGGATGGATTTGCCAACGGTACCCCAACGCTACTGACAACAACCGCTGATGCGTTGCTGGCGCAGGCTGATATCGCGGAAGAAGTGTTCGGGCCAAGTAGCGTCATCGTTCAGGCGAATGGTCGGGAGCAGTTGCTGGATGTAGCGAGAGGGCTGGAAGGTCACTTGACGGCGACGGTTTATGGCACCGACGAAGAACTGCTCGACTATGCTGATCTTCTGGAGATCCTGGAGCAAAAAGTTGGCCGATTGCTGATCAATGGGTTCCCAACAGGAGTAGAAGTAAGTCATGCTATGCAGCATGGCGGGCCCTATCCGGCCACGACTGATTCCCGGTCGACGTCGGTAGGAACGAATGCTATCGTCCGATTTGCTCGACCCGTCTGCTACCAAAACTTTCCGGATGCGTTACTGCCGGACGAACTGAAGGCTGGCAATCCATTACACATCTGGCGTCTGATCGACGGAAAAATGACGAATTAGAAAACTGGTTGTATAAGAGAAGGTCGCCTTACGTAAGGCGGCCTTCTTGCTTTTATCAGTAGCTGCTGCCGGACTCACTCATGGCTTTTGATTGAGTTGTAGCCTTTCTTTTTTCTCCAGTTGCTGCATAATCGCTGGTCTGTCAAGCAACGCTTCCCGTAGCGTTTTATCCGACATGCGTTTCCAGGAATCGCCATTGTGTTTATGACCAGGCTGGCTGGCGTTACCGTAGCTGAGGGAAACCTGCGCTCGCGGTTTCTCACCGAATTCGGTTATCGCAACGTACGTATCACCCGCAACGGCCCGGTTCTGCTGCGGCTGTTTGGGATCGGGTACGAAATGAATGGTCCGGTAAATACCGTATTGCTCGGAGCCACCGTTGGCTGGATAATCCTGTCCGGCTGGCCCAAACCGATTCACATCGCCCCAGGCAATGTCCAGTCGGCCATAGCGCTGGCGGACCTGCTGCGCTGCGTTACGTAACATCTCGACCGCTTTTTTAGGATCTTTTAGCCCATCGGGCGTACTGCTTGGTCGTTCGGGATCCCAGCCAACCGCTGCCATGTTTGGGCGGAACTGGTCAAACCAAGTAGTAAACAGGACGGCCCCTTTGCTATCCCGGTTGGTTGTTTTGTCCCAGGCTTTGAGCACGGTAGCGGCCTGTTGCGCCAATGAATCCGGGTGTTGATCAACGGCGGTCAGCAAATCATCCAGAAAACGGTCGGCTGATTCCAGACCCGTATTCAGTTTGTAACCAACCAACTCATCGAAGCTAATGGACGCATCATCCTTAGCCAGGTTTATCGACCGCTGGGGACGTAACCGCAGGGGCATACCGATCGGAGACATGTACGCGGGGAATGTCTTTGGATTCAGGACAACCGGATACGTACAGCTCCAGGGTGCATCGTTAGCGTTCTGCACAAAGCCAGATGGTGGATTTAAGACTCTTGGCAAATCGGTGTAGGGATGGGTTTTTGTCCAGATGTATTTTGAACTGGAACCATCAACCGCACCCTGCCAGAAAGGCCAGTCGCCCTCTGCGTGAACGGGTACATTACCATCGAAGAGGTACATAATATTGCCAGCTTTGTCAGCGTAAATGACGTTGAACATCGGCAACTGCATTCGTTGAAGGGCGTTCTCGAACTCCGCCAGGTTTTTGGCTTTAGCCATCGCGTGGTGCTGAGCGGCAGTAGAAGGATTCGTTAAACCCGCGAATCGAAATGCGTACGTTTTTCCGTCCTTCGTTTCCATGACTGGACCATGCTTGCTGTAGCGGTAGGTCAGTGGTTGTGGCTTGAGTTTCCCATCGGGCTGGCGAACCTGTAACGTAATGGCTTTTGTCTCAAACGGCTGTTTAATACCATCCAGAACGTATTCACCATTCTGTACTGTGAGTGCGTACCGATCCGCTGCGTCAATGGTGTTTACCGTATGCGTCCAGCCGAGATCCTGATTGAACGCAATGTTCAGTACAGGCTGGCCAATCAAGGACGCCCCATAGGCCATAAAGTCCGGTCCGTTCAGATGGGCTTCAAAAAATAGAAAGAAACCTTCCCAAGGCAGGTGGGGGTTTGCCAGCAGCAACGCTTTTTTCGACGCCGACTTAGCGGGGGCAATAGCGTAGGCATTTGACCCAGGAAGCATTACCCGAGCAGCTCCGGCTTCACTACCGCCGACAAATTCCAGGCAAAGCACCCGGCTAATGTGGGCTAGTATATCCTGGGGCTTAATGGGTAGTACTTGTTTGAACTCATCCCCAATGGCCTCCGGGTGGGCTTTGGCGTAAGCGTTCAGGCCACTGACGAAGTTATCCAGACAGGGCTTGTAGTCGGCTGGCTGTTGGGCATACTGCTTCTGCGCCTGTTCGGGTAGGCCGAACAAGGTAACGATCTTATCTGAGTCCAGGTAGTTGGCTCCCCAGTACTCGGCCGCCCGACCTCTGGCTTGTCCGTAGAGTTGAAGCAGCAGGTTGGCATGGTTTTCCATCTGGGCGTAGCCAAAACCATAATACATAGCTTCTAATGTCTGCCCATAGATGTGGGGCACACCGGCGTTGTCCCATAGAATCTCAGCTGTGGACGTGGCCGATCGAACTGTTGTCGGACGTTTACGTGTAACAGACTGCGCCGTTCCGATCAGGCTAACCAGTAATAAACAAACCGTAAGAAATTTCATAAGCAGGAATAGGTGATAGAATTGACGAACGTAAGATGGGTCAGGTCGTTATAGGACGGTTGAGGTCAGTTATTCACGTCTTAGGTAATTGATCGGATTGATGTGGACAGCATGCAGGGCCTGGCGGTAAATGGTTAGAATGGTAATTAACGCAGTGACTATCAGCGTGCTTAGTAGCAACCAGCCGGTTAACGAGATGCGGTATACGTACTGCTGGAGCCAGTGGGAGAGCAACCACGCTCCGACCGGTGCTGCAATCAGAAAGCCTAGGCCAAGGAGTTTGCCAAATTCGCGACCCAGCAACCAAAGCAGTTGTACGGTACGAGCGCCCAATACCCGGCGAACGCCAATTTCTTTAGCTTTTGCCTCGCTCAAAAAGGTAACCAATCCATATAGACCTAGACAGCTCAGGCCAATGGCAACCAAGGCAAAGGACTGAATAAGGCCTGCCAATAAACGCTCCGTTTCGGTAAAACTGTCTAGTAAATCGGTCAGCGTTTCGGCGTGGTAGACCTGATCTGGTAGAACGCTATCCCAGCCTTCTTGTATGGCTTTTTGAGTCTCTGAAGAATGCCCAGAGTTCAGCCGGAGCATAGCCACTCGACTGTGCGGTAGGTCATGAATTAACGTTATGGGAAGAATGGGCTGGTGTAAATCGCTACTACGAAAGTCGCGTACGACGCCGACAATAGTTCGGTCTGCGTCCTTTATTCGTAAGGGTTTACCTACTACGCTGGCTGAAGAAGTGATACCGAGTTGTTTTACCAGTGTTTCATTAACCAGGACTTCCCGACCGAGCGTATCGGAAGCCTGGACGTTTCGGCCGGCTACCAGCGCCAAGCCAAACACCGATACGTACCGTTCGTCGATTGCCCGCACACGGGTTTCGAACGATTCGGGTTCTGTAGCCATGTGATAACTACAGGGGCTGGGGTGATTGTAGGGTGAAGCAGGTGGATCGCTGCCAAAAGCAACTTCTCCGACACCCGGAATCTGATTCCAACGTTCGCGTAACGCTGAGAAAGGAATGGATCCGCGCTGTGGCAGAAAAACGACCAGCGTCGAATCGGACTGAAATCCCCAGTCGGCCTGTCGCATGTGAAGAAGTTGTGCCGTAATGACCAGGACGCCCAGAATGAAAAATTGCATCAGGACAAACTGCCCCAGAATGAGGCCTTGCCGAATACCAAACCGACCGGTATACCGGCTAGATGACTGATTGGTAAACGCAATCGCTGGGTTGAAACGAGCCAGAACAAACGCTGGATACAAACCCGAGAGAATAATGACGCTAACAAGCAGGACCAGAAACCAAACGATAGCCCGTCGATCGAATACATCCATGATAGACAGATCTGGACGTAACATATCAATGCTGTCCGCCAGTGTTTGATTGACGAGCGGAAGCGCTAGCTGAGTCAGGAGAAGCGTGACAACCATTGACGAAAGAACCAGTAGGGTAGTTTCCAGCATGAACTGACTGATTAATTGCCAGCGCGTACTACCCATTACCTTACGAACGCCTACTTCCCGCGCTCGTTTAAGCGCCCGGGCGGTTGCCAGATTGATAAAGTTGATACAAGCTGCCATGACCAGAAGCACGCCCACACTAATCAGCGCGTAAAGAATTGGCCGGGGAGCTGTGCCGCTACGTTCGTGATTGAGGTCAGCTAACGGTAAAACCTGATAGTTAAAATGAGATGCTTCCTGAGGAGGCAGGTTCTTCTGCCGAATAGCTTGTAAGCTACGCTCCAGTAAAGTGGGGTCGATTCCTTCTCGTAAACGTACAAAGCACATAGCCTGCAAACCCTGCCAGTCGCTAAGCGAGGTCGCCCCTTCCAGCGCTGGGATAGTAGCGTAGGAAACAAAGGCGTCGTACCGAAGCTGGGTGTTGGCCGGCGGGTCTTTGACAATTCCCGTTACCAGCAGGTCGGTCTGGTTGTCTAACCGAATCGTTCGGCCCATAGCCGGTGCTGTATCAAAATACTTGCGAGCGTATCGTTCACTCAATACGATCGTGTTAGGAGTGGCCAAAGCTGTTTTCGCGTTTCCGCTCACCCATTCCACCCCGAATAAGTCAAAATACTGAGGTTCGGTAAAACAGACAGTTCTGGCTTCGGCAAATTTCTTAACCCAGCCTCCCTTGCCATCGGGTACGCTTAGTGTACGACCGAAGAACGTTTCGAGCCGGACAGCGCTTTCGACGAATGAATAATCCCGCCGGAGAACTTCCGCCAGTGGTCGGGGTGCCGCATCAGTGGGCATTGTTGATGCACGCTTGACATCCGTGACGATCCAATAAGTACGATCGAGATACGGATGATACCGATCAAAGCTAAACATGTAGTTGACGACCAGAAAAATAAGCAGGCCGCTGGCTAGTCCTATCGACAGGCCCAGTACGCTAATAAGATTGACATGCCAATGCTGCCACAGGTGGCGCCGGGCCACTGTGAGGTAATGAGTAACCATCAGGAAAGGGGTTTAGGAAAGAGCGAAAACCTGATCGTCTGTGGGGCTCAGATGGTGCGCAGCGGTTTTGGTTTGTGGGATCGGCGCGTTGTCCACCATCGAACGAGGAATACACCGAGTAGACCAACTAGTATGATGATACCGGCGCCCCACACGCGTTGAAAAGCGCCAATCGGTACGGCCAATGGGCGACTAATCCAGATGAGGCTACTCATTAAAATAACAAATGCGACGATGTTAGACAGCAGCATGTACTGAAATGGTTTGGCCGCAGAACGTCGTCTGGCTCGTGCACCAATCCGCCCAGACGATAAATGAACCGCTGACTGGGGAATGAACTCGCGCAGATAAAGTTGCTTCAACTGGGTCAACGCTTGTGGGCTAGCCTGCTGTTTGACTTGATCGAAAGCGGTTTGGAAGTCCAGCCCCTGAGTCATATGTTGCTCAACTTGGGACGCCAGATGATCCAGCAACTCGGCCTGTAATGCCTGATGCGGATTGGTTTGCTGAATGTGCCGCGCTATATGATCGAGTTGATCGGGCGATAGTTTGTTCATAAATCGGTAAGGGGATGGAAAGTGGAGCTATGAAACCGTCTAAACTATTGACCCAGGGCCATGCCCGGTGTAGGCTTGATCAACAGCTGCATAAGGTGAACAAACCGCTCAAATTCGCCGGTTTTTCGAACCGCCGTCTCGCTGCCTGTGGCCGTCAGCATATAGTATTTGCGTAGTCGTCCGTCAACCTCTTGGCTCTGCGTGGTTAGTAATCCTTCATCCTCCAGTTTGTGAAGCACAGGATAAAGTGCGCCAAACGTGAGCGTTATCTCACCGGCAGTACGTTCTTCAACGGCCTGCGTGATTTCGTAACCGTACATTCGGCCTTGGTTAGCCAATAGGCCAAGTACTATAGTTTTGAGTGTTCCTCGTAAAAATTCCTGATTAGCAGAGTCCATATTAGTAGTTCGTTTGCTAACTATGTTTAAAACAAATATATAAAAGAAAATTATATATAAAGATAATATTACGTTCTCAACTTATTTACTGACTAAAAACTTTTTTGACCACGAATCAATGGCCCTGAAGAAGACGGTAAATGCTGGGTTAGAGCCGAAAACAAAAAAGGCCGTTTCCGTGGAAACGACCTTGGGATCTATAGGCAGCAGGGCAAATACCCTGGAAGGAAATGATTAGAAAAGATCTTTGATATCAATGCGTCGGTGCAAGTGCTCTTCGTCTTTAAAGGGTAGCGAGACCGTAACCTTACCAGGTGCGTGTACAGCTTCTATATTATCTGCATCCACGAAGGATGGAATATCCAGTGCCCTTAAAAACATTGGAACGGCTAGTCGCTGGCTGATGCCATCACCGTCCTGGTTTGTTGAACTACCAACCAATAGTGTATATAAAACCAATTTATTACCTTCTACCAGGACGTTGAAAGAGTTTGTCTTTACGCCCGGGGCCAACAGGGTGACGAGTAGACGTTCGTCTTCACGCTCTATGTTCATCGTTGTCTGACTAGAACCGCCATAGAGCGTGTTGAGCAAATCGATCTGCCCGCCCGTACCCTGAAACACATTTTCTATTGCTTTCATAGGAGTTGCTGTTTACTGTCTGATGACAAATAATAAACAAACTACGTGCCTGATTAAAAAATGTCTTTTTATCGGTCAGGATGGCAGAAAAGAGGGTAGTATGTTACTCATATTGCGACTTTTTGTCTCTATTTCACAAATTTTCGTTTTCTGACTGTAGAAAGTACTGTTGCTATTTTGGGTATTTGTGGGGCTCAGGTTCCACAACAAGTAGTATAGCTTGAGCCTGTTTTTCACGCTATTTAGGTCGTACCTTTGCGGTATTATGCATGTGAACATTGGAACGCGGGGGAGTTTGCTCGCTCGCTGGCAAGCCGAATACATTCAGCGTTTATTGGAAGCGGGCGGAATTAAAACGTCACTGGTCATTATCGAAACCAAAGGAGACGTAATTCTGGATCGCTCCTTATCTAAAATTGGCTCTAAGGGTGTTTTCACGCAGGAGCTGGAAGATCAGCTGCGCGATGGCTCAATCGATATAGCGGTCCACAGCGCCAAGGATTTACCATCGAGTTTACCCTCTGATCTGGAAATCATCGCCTTTACCGAACGCGAGCAAGCGAATGACGTACTGGTTAGCCGAAATAAAAGCCTGTCGCTGACCAGCGGAGAAGCCTTCCGGATTGGTACATCATCGACGCGTCGAGTGGCAATGCTCAAGCATTTCTGCCCGCATCTGGCTACTGTCGATATGCGGGGAAACTTACAGACACGGTTGCGCAAACTGGACGAAGGACAATGTGATGCATTGTTGCTGGCCTTTGCGGGTGTGCACCGAATGGGTTACGATGATCTGATTGTTGAGCATCTTCCGGTAACCGATTTTACGCCCGCCGTTGGTCAGGGAAGTGTTGCCATTGAGGCTTCGGTCGGTATGAACGCCGAGCTGAAGCAGATGATACGTCAGCTGGTCAATCACGAGGACACCGAAGACTGCCTGTTAGCCGAACGGTCATTCCTGGCGCGGCTGGAGGGTGGGTGCAGTATTCCCTCGTTTGCGCTGGCTACCTGGACTAACGAGCAAACAATCAGCCTGACGGGTGGTCTGGTCAGTCTGGACGGTAGTGAGTTCCTGCGGGAAACGTTTGCCGGGGCACCGATCGAAGCGCCCGCGCTCGGACACTCACTGGCCGAAGCGATTCTGGAACGGGGGGGGGATGAGTTACTGCAAAACATCCGGGCTACGTTATGACCATCTGTATCGCCCGGACCGATGAAGAAATTCGTCGATGTTTACCCGCCATGCTGGCGCTACGGTCACAGTTAAGCGAGGAGCTGGCTTTCGAACGAATCCGTTTTCAACAGGGAAACGATCATTTTGACCTGGCCTTCGTGGATGATGGGAATGAAGTAGCGCCAGCAGTGATGGGCTATCGGACAATGAACTTGCTGTACAGCGGCAAGACGCTGTATATCGACGATCTGTCAACGTTGCCCGAAGCTAGGGGCAAAGGGTATGCGGGAGCGCTGCTTGATTTCATCATCGATTTTGCCCGAAAGGAAGGGTACCAGAGCGTATCGCTGGATTCGGGGCAGAACCCGGCCCGGTATGATGCCCATCGTCTGTACCTGAACAAGCGCTTTAACATCGCCAGTCACCACTTTAAACTGGACTTATAACGTAACGCGTATTATCCAATTCTTGTCGATCGATCAAACCCAATGAATCTCTTTCGAATTAGCTGGAGTAACCTGAAAGACAAACCGCTGAACAGCTTTCTGAGTGGACTGCTGATGACGTTTGGTATTACTATTATCTCGCTGTTACTGCTATTGAATAAACAGCTGGACGATCAGTTTCGTAAGAACATTCGGGGAATCGACATGGTGCTGGGCGCGAAAGGAAGCCCGTTGCAGTTGATCTTGTCAAGCATTTACCAGATTGATTCACCAACGGGAAATATTCCGATGGAAGAAGCGGAAAAGCTGACCCGGAACCCGATGATCAAAACCGCCATCCCGCTGGCGATGGGTGACAATTATAGGTCGTTCCGAATTGTGGGCACTAACAAAAAATACCTTGATCACTTCGGCGCTACAGTAGGGCAGGGACGACTGTTTCAGCAGGATCTGGACGTTGTCATTGGTCCACGCGTGGCGCAGGTGGCGGGCTTGAAGCTGGGTGATACGTTTTCTGGTTCGCACGGGCTCGACGAAGGGGGCGATGTTCACGCGGATAAGAAGTATAAAGTAGTCGGCGTGCTCAACGCCAGTAATACGGTAGCTGATCAGTTGATACTAACACCTGTTTCTAGCGTCTGGGCCATCCATGATCACGGGCATGAAGAAGGCGAAGCGCACGAGGAGCATGACGAACACCATGAAGAAGGTGAGGCTCACGAGGAGCACGACCACGAAGAGGAAGCACCGCGTGAGATTACTAGCATGTTGATCAAGTTCCGGAACCCGTTGGGGATGATGATTGCCCGGGGCATCAATAGTAACTCCAAATTACAGGCAGCATTACCCAATATCGAGATCAACCGCCTGTTCTCGCTGTTCGGGGTTGGTATCGAAACGTTACGTGGCCTGGCCATCGTCATTATGCTGATTTCGGGAATCAGCGTTTTTGTATCGCTCTACAACTCTCTGAAAGAACGACGCTACGAAATGGCGCTGATGTTATCAATGGGAGCAACGCGCGCGCAGTTATTCGGTATGCTATTACTGGAAGGATTAGTGCTGGCCCTGATTGGTTTTGTGCTGGGCATTCTGGCCAGCCGCGTTGGCTTGTGGCTATTCTCCAACAGCGTTTCGTCGGAGTACCATTACGATCTGGCTGCGTTCGGTATCCTGCCCGAAGAGTGGATTTTGTTAGGCGTTGCCATCCTGATTGGCCTACTGGCTGCGGCTTTGCCAGCCGTGGGCGTTTATCGCATGAATATTTCTAAAACGCTGGCTGAGGACTAACCATCCCGGCTGGCATTACAAGCAAAAGGGGACTATCTACGTAGATAGTCCCCTTTTGCTTGTTGGAAACAGCTTATCCCACTACGTTATATACAATGACGGGAGCCGTTTTATTCTTCAACGTGACTTCGCCAATCCGCTCGCAGGTGAATGATTCGGCGATGCTTTGCTGAGCTTTTTCGGAAATAACGATTTGTCCGGGCCGGGCCACGGATTGTAGCCGCTGGGCCGTGTTCACTGCGTCGCCGATGACTGTGTAATCAAGTCGTTTTAGAGCCGCCGAGCCGATATTTCCGGAGATCATCTCGCCGGTGTTAATTCCGATAGCTACCTGCGGGTGATAGCCAGCTTGGCCGGGCAGGTTATCTTCTAATTGGCCAATCTGGGTCCGCACCCCGATTGCCGCTTCAAGCGCCCGGTCAAAGTGGTACTCGCCCCGAAAAACAGCCATAACAGCGTCGCCCATGAATTTGTCGACGTGGCCATTCTGCGCCAGGATTTCTTTGACCATTACGTCGAAATAGCGATTGACCAGCTTCACTACCCGGTCAGCGGATTCGCGTTCGGCGATGGCGGTGAAACCGCAGATATCGATAAACATGACAGTGGCCACAACGCTCTCGCTGGCTGAGAGCGACGTTTCAAATTCGCTCCGGCTCATGAACGTCAGCACGGATTCGTCGACGTACATTCGCAGAATGTTATTTTCCTTGACGGCCTGCAACGTCTGCCGAAGCTGAGCCACGTGCGCCAGCGTCTTCTGCATCGTTACCTCGAGATCGTCGAAGTTGACGGGTTTGGTCAAAAAATCGAAAGCCCCCCGGTTCATGGCCGTACGGATATTGTCCATATCGCCATAAGCAGAAACGATAACCGCCTTCATCATGGGGTTACTCTCGTGCAGACGTAGCAACAGCGTCAGACCATCCATGCCGGGCATGTTCAGATCCGTAAGAACCAGATCAATGTCCGGTTGCTGATCGAGCAGGCTGAGCGCTTCGTGCCCATCGTGCGCAAAGACAAACTCGTACTGCTTCTCCCGAATCTGCCGCCGGAATTTCTGCTTGATCAGCAGTTCAAGATCGGTTTCATCGTCAACGACCAGTACTTTAGCATTCATGCCAGATCACGAAGTTTTTGTTTGAGGACCGCAAAATCGAGCGGTTTGGTAAGGAAATCATTGGCACCCAGGGCCACCGCCTGTTCGTGCGAGCTAGTATCGCCGTAGGCCGTAATCATCATAACAACAGGTGGGGGCGGACTAACGTAATCGCTGCGAATATGGCGAAGCAGTTCAAATCCGCTCATCCCCGGCATATTAATATCCGATAGAATCAGAATGACTTCTGAGGGATGGCCTTCTAGATAGGTCAGAGCCTCTTCACCCGAAGTGGCAAAAGCTAAGTTGAATTCCCCGGCTCGGATTTCGCGTCGGAAACGTTGTTCGAACAAATCCTTTATATCGGCTTCGTCGTCAACTACTAAAATCTTCATGTAAGGCTAGTCTGGGATGATCAAAGATAAGTAATTTAGCCTAACCCGTCGGCCGTATGATGCTTGTAAAATGACACAAACACGGATTGATAGTGGCCGGGGTGGGATAAAAACTAAAGGGGCAGCGTAATAACAAAAGTCGTCCCCTGGCCTTCCTGACTGTCGACTGTCAGGTTTCCGCCATGCCCTTTCGTGACAATATCGTACGCGAGAGAGAGCCCTAGTCCAGTACCCTCGCCGGTAGGTTTAGTGGTGAAGAAGGGCTGAAAAATTTTGGCTTTTACGTCGTCCGGAATACCCGTTCCGTTATCACTGATTGTGACTTTGACCTGCTTGGCTGTTCCCTGCGTTCGGACCGTAATGGTAGGCTTGTAATCAGTTGATGCACCCTTTTTTTGTCGTTGATGAACGGCGTAAAAAGCATTGGTGAACAGGTTTAGCAGCACCCGGCCCATGTCCTGCGCCAACAGTGGAATGGGTTTCAAGGACGGGTCCAGTTCAGAGACCAGCGTAGCGTTGAACGTTTTATCCTTGGCGCGCAGTCCATGATACGCCAGGCGTAGGTACTCGTCCGTCAAGTTATTCAGATCTGTTGGTTCTCGTTGTCCTGTACTTGTTCGGGAATGCTGTAGCATGCCTCGGACGATGCTGGCAGCCCGTCCTCCGTGGTGAGTAATCTTTTCGAGATTCTGCTTGAGATCCGCTAGGATTTCGGCTTCTAGTTCCGGATCGCGGTTGGGTTGTTTCCGCTCTTCTTCCAATTCTTCAATCAACTCCGCGCTGACTTCGGAGAAGTTGTTGACGAAGTTTAGGGGATTCTGAATTTCGTGGGCAATTCCAGCCGTCAGTTCACCCAGCGACGCCATCTTTTCGCTTTGGATAAGCTGGGACTGCGTTGCCTTCAATTCAGTCAGCGCTTTTTCGAGATCTTCTTTCTGCTTGGTAATCTCGGCCGTCCGCTCAGCAACCAATATCTCCAGCTCCGATCGCCGTGCTTCGATGATCCGTCGGGCTTCGGCTTCCTGCTGGCGTTCCTGTTGCAGGAGTTCTTCGGCTTTTTTCTGCCGATTAGCAATGTAAATGAAAGCAGCCAGCCAAAAATAAATAAACGTGGTGCCTGATTGGAAGTAATCGTTGTTGACTCTGTGAAATTTGGGTGCAATAGCAGCAATCAGGCTGTTCAAAAACAGAATACTGAAATAAGGCACCAGAGCCGTCAAGAGCGAGCGAGTCGGCCGGAAGTCACGAGCCTGCCAGACAACGTAACAAATAATTGTACCGGCCACTACCCAGAACCACCAGGCCGTTATATCTCTAATATGGAAAATCGTGCCGACACCATATAGGATACCAACAAATGGCCAGAACTGAGACAGTAGCTTATCCCAATAGGGAAGGCGGTTCTTCGTGTCCAGAAATTTGCGTAGGTATTGGACAAGAACACCCACGACGATAAGTGAACCGATACCTTCGGGAACCGACATACTGATGAACGCGTAAAGGTTTAGACTGCCAAAATACAGTATTCCCCGTAAATGCCCTAGACATGGCTGATCGATAGGCGGATCACGCCTGTCAGAGTCTACTTTACATCTGATTTACTCCGCCCCGCCAGTAAATCATTCTGCCGCCGAATACGTCCTGACAAACTTCGTACGATACTTCGTAGCACTTCACTGCGCTCTTCCATCAGATCGAAAAAGTCATCCTGATCCAGGCGTAACAGCTTTACGTCGGTCAGTGCCTGAGCCGTTGCTGATCGAGATTCGGTATCCAGCAGGGCTAGTTCTCCGAAGAAGTCACCGCGGCTGAAACGAGCCAGTTCGGTTTCGCCGTCCAGAATGCTGACATCGCCTGAATAGATGACGTACATCCCGGTTCCCAGATCGCCTTTGTGAAAAATGACGTCGTTTGTCCGATGCTGTTCTTCTTTCATGATGGGCGTAATACTGGCCAGAACGTTTTCGGGTGTTTGGGCGAATAAACTGGTGTTGGCCAGCAGCAGCACCCGATCATATTCAGGAATGGAAGGAGCGTGGTGAGCGGAGTGACTCATGGGCAATGGGGAAGAGGAAAGCAGCGCTTGTTGCTGAGTTGACGTCTCATTGTTGAAGAAAAGGCGATGCACCGTGTGAATGGTCCAGCTGGAAAAAACAGCTTCGCCAACGCGCGTTACGTAGGTCTGAATAGACTCTTGCGCGTCGAATGCACCCAGTTCCACGTCAAGTGTCCGGACCCGTTCGGCGCGTGGCAGGTCATCGATTAATACCTGCATTGTTTGGTACACCCGACGCGGAATCAGGTTGTCAAGCATTTCGAGGGAGTTAGCCCGACGTTCCCGGGCGGGATGACTAACACCTAAACGAGCTCCGTTTATGGTATCGGTGTCATACAACTGAGCCAAAATGTCGAACAATCGCTGGGTTAATACGCTCAATTCGTAGTCAAGCGTTTGTGCGAGTTGGGGAACTGCCAGACTTCCGTGTAGAAGTCGCTGAGCCAGGGAAAGCTCATCGGTCAGGAGCGCTTGGAATATAGCATCATCATCAGGATCATTCGGAAATCGACGTAACGCCCGTAACGCGGCTCCCCGTATTCCAAGGTCAGCCTGTTGGACAAGTTTGTTCAAGATCTGACGACTCTCAGCCGTACGGATGCTACCACAGATTGCAGCCGCTCGCTCAATTAGTAGACGACTTGGCGTGTTACCGAGGGCTCGCTTCAGGACAGGAACCGTGCTAGGGTGCCCTGATTTCAGCGCTGTCAATGCTGGCCGGCCCAGCGATTCGTGGGTGAGCTGGTCGACCAGATACTGTGTAAGGTCTGGCGTAGCCAGTTGGCTCGCCGTCAGCATAGCCTGGTGAACAACAGCTGGTTCCGAACGGGTCAGCCGCTGTTTCACCAGCGCTGATAAGTCAGTGAGTTGCAACGTAGCAATTAACTTCAGACCCGCCTGCTGTTCCGTCTGGTTCGAACTATTGACCAATTCCAGCAAGCTTTGGCGAGCAACGGGACTCTTGCGGTTCGCTTCCAGCGCGCCCCGGATACCGCCCAGTCGAATGGCCAGGTCAGTATGATGGAGTAACGTACCAAGCTCACCTGGGCCGGCGTCAATCCGACGGCCCAGCAAGTAAGATGCCTGCTGACGGATATCGGGTTCTGCGTCAGTTAGGGCAATGTGCGACAGTGTTTTGATTGATAACTTCTGATTCGATTTATCCAAACTGGCTATTGCCCGGCGCCGAATGGCCGGATCTGTATGGCTCAACAAGGTGGGTAGGTGACCAGTCAGTTCGTCGGGTTTGTTAACAGCAAGCCAGTTTAGGGCCGTTAGAATCTCCTCCGAATTGCCACTACTCAGTTGTTTTATTAGCCCTGCCTGAGCGGCTTTAGGCATTGCCAACTGATCGCGTTCCAGGAAACGACGTCCAATTGCGTCATTCAACTCCAGTAGGTAGTAGCGATACGTATAAATAAGTAGCCCCAGTGCCGTAGCCAGCAGACTAATCCAGATAAACGGCATCAGCTTTTCCAACGATGGGGCTGAATGGAGCAGGTACAGGAAGAAACCCGCCAGGCCCAAACCAACGGGCTCGTACAATCCTTTGGCCAGCGTATGGCCGGTCAGCCGCTGAGCAGGTGCCAATGGTTGAAACAAAACCAGAAAGACCGGGTCGAACAACGCCCGTCGGACAACCTCGAAGAGTAGATATAAACCGCAGAAATAGATTACCAGCGTTGTTTCGTCGGTCGTCAACTGGTTCAGCAGAGCCAACCCAATAATTCCCGCCAGTCCTACCGAAGGCAATACCAGCAGCGACCGCCGAACCCCAAACCGGTCGAGTGCCTGCCGTGAAAGCAGCAGTTTGACCACCATAGCCACCCCATATGTCAGCGTCAGTACCACGCTAACGTAATAAATTACCTCGGCCTGGTCGTGAAACCGGTGTTTGACGTTGACAAAGAAATTGTACTCAATCTCGGTAGCGACGGCGGCTAGCGTGGCCATACTCAGACACATGAAGAATACCAGCTTGCTACCGCCAAAAGCCTCGCCCAGTAATCGAGATGGCGGTCGAACCGGCCGGGCCGAACTGTGGGGTGCGTGCACTTCGTGCGATTGAATAGTAAGACGCAGGGTATACAGAGCGCCAAGAAACGTGGCAAAGGCAAGCAGGAGCAGACGTAAAATGTCGGCATGAGCATGAACGAGCGCAGCCAGAACGGCACCCAGTGCTTTGGCGGGCATGTCGCCGGAGCTGATCACACTAAACAGTCGCTTGCTTTGACGGGTATCAAATACTACCGCCGATACCCCCCAAAACTCTAGATTACTTAGTAGATAGATGAGTCGATATCCCACCATGATGGAAATGGCGGCCGCTACCGAGTGGCCAACGACGACCAGAACCGCCACAATAGCCGTCATGACGATAACGGCAAGTAATACTCGAATCGCCAGGTTATGAAGAGGAAGGTGATGCTCGAAGTAGGCGTATACCTGCCCTAAACCGATCATGGCTAGTGCCGACGCGATGTAAGCAATAGGGAGGCTGGATTCTGGGTGATTCTCAAGCAGGATCGCGTTAGCGGATACGTAGATGAGAATCGTACCGATACCAAGAAGGAAGTTGTGCGTAAAAAACAAACCTACCGTTCGCGCTTCACCCGGTCGAATACCGAAGAGACGCTGCCAGCGTGGCGTCGTAGAAGTGTCGTAAGATTGGTCTGTACCAACGTACATAAGCAATAGAGCTGCGGATAATAGGTCAAATATAAGCACCAGCCGATGAGTAGCGGTAGCCCCCGACGGTATTGTCGGCACAGATGAGGGGCTGATGGTAGCGCAGAGGGGAGAAAACTGACAAAATCTACTTATTCAAATGAACACAACTGGGCTATTTAACCGATTGACTACAAGCTCAACTAAACCGCCGTTTGCGCTGTTGTATAAAGAAGGACGTCGCAACCCAAGCAGAATAGGATAAAAACCCTAAATTTTGCGGTCAAGTGTTTGACTGATAAGCTACCTTTGCGGTTTAAAACAACGACGCGCCCCCGTCATGGACCAGTATTCATACATAGCCAATTCCGATGCGGCCTACGTAGATCAACTCTATCAGGCATACAAGCAAGATCCTCAAGCCGTTGACGAGAGCTGGCAGCAATTTTTTAAGGGATTTGAATTTTCCCTCACCTACGGCGAAACCGCCAATGGGACCAACGGTGCAACACCAAATGGCAATGGCCAGACGGCATCGGCCAAGCCAAACGCCAGCCACGCTGAGAAAGAAGTTTCTGTTGCCAGCCTGATCAAAGCCTATCGGTCGCGGGGCCACCTGCTGGCCAAAACCAACCCACTGCGGGAACGTAAAGACCGCCAGCCACGAGTTGACCTGCCTGATTACGCCTTGTCGGATGCAGATCTGGATACGGTGTTCGAATCGGGCAAGCTGCTGGGAATTGGACCCGCTACGCTGCGGACCATCATGGATTCGCTCAAGAAAATATACTCGGGTAACATTGGCTTTGAGTATATGTACATCCGGGAGCTGGACGTAAAAAACTGGCTACGGAACAAAATTGAGAAAGAAGCCCTGACCTTCTCACCAGCAGCAGATGAGAAAAAGCGTATTCTCGAAAAGCTGAACGAAGCCACCGTTTTCGAAAACTTCCTGGCAACAAAATACCTGGGTCAGAAGCGCTTCTCGCTCGAAGGGGGAGAGTCAACTATTCCGGCCCTGGACGCCATCATCAGTCATGCCGCTGATTTCGGCGTTGAGGAAGTGATGATCGGAATGGCCCACCGCGGTCGTCTGAACGTGCTGACTAACATTTTAGGGAAATCGTACGAAGCCATCTTTGATGGTTTTGAGGGTAATATTCCGCAGGAAGCGCACGGCGATGGTGACGTAAAATACCACCTTGGCTATTCAAGCTTAATTGAAACCAAAGCAGGTAAGAAAGTTAGCCTGAAACTAGCTCCTAACCCGTCGCACTTGGAAGCGGTAAATCCCGTAGTCGAAGGATTCGTACGGGCGCAGGCCGATGAAGAATATTCGGGTGACTTCACCAAGATTCTACCGATTCTGATTCACGGTGACGCTGCCGTAGCCGGACAGGGTATTGTTTACGAAGTGACGCAGATGGCCAAGCTACCCGGCTATCAAACCGGCGGCACAGTTCATTTTGTGATCAACAACCAAGTTGGTTTCACCACCGATTTCGATGACGCCCGCTCGTCGATCTATTGCTCGGACATTGCTAAAATCATTGACGCGCCGATCTTCCACGTGAACGGGGATGATCCGGAAGCGGTCGTTTTCTGCTCGAAGCTAGCCGTCGAGTTCCGGGAGAAATTCAAACGGGATGTATTTATCGACATGGTCTGCTACCGTCGGTATGGTCACAACGAGTCGGACGAACCGAAGTTCACGCAGCCGACGATGTACAACATCATCGATAAGCACGACAACCCACGCGAACTGTACAACAAACTGTTAATCGAGCGGGGCGACGTAGATGCTGAACTAGCTAAACGAATGGATAGCGAGTTCAAAAAGCAGCTGCAGGACCGGCTTGATAAAGTGAAACAGAAAGCTGAAATCCCGTACAAACCGCTCCGGCTTGACCGCGACTGGTCTGAACTGCGTTTCGCTGAGCCGCAGGATTTCGATAAATCTCCGGAGACAGGTGTGTCGCAGGAAGTAATCGATACGGTTGGTAAAGCAATGGTAACGCTTCCTGAAGGATTTAAACCGCTGAAGCAGATCGACAAACTGCTGAAAGACCGGCAGACGATGCTCAACGATACCAAAATGGTGAACTGGGGCACGGCTGAATTGCTGGCTTACGGCTCACTGCTGCTGGAAAACAAACCAGTTCGGCTAAGCGGACAGGACGTACAGCGAGGAACATTCTCGCACCGTCATGCCGTGCTGCACGATGTCGAAACAAACCAGAATTACTCATCGCTGGACCACATCAAAGAGGGCCAGGCGAAGTTTCAGGTTTATAACTCGCTTCTGTCAGAATACGGCGTACTAGGCTTCGAATATGGCTATGCCATGGCCAACCCACACGCGCTGGTTATCTGGGAAGCCCAGTTCGGAGATTTCTCGAATGGTGCTCAGCTGATCATCGATCAGTTTATTGCCGCTGCCGAGTCGAAGTGGGGTATCATGAACGGCGTAACGATGCTATTGCCACACGGCTACGAAGGCCAAGGGCCAGAGCACTCAAATGCCCGCCCTGAGCGCTACCTGCAGCTCTATGCTGAGTACAATATGATCGTGGCGAACGTAACGACACCAGCCAATTTCTTCCACCTGATGCGTCGTCAGTTGGCGTGGCAGTTCCGGAAGCCGCTGGTGGTGATGTCGCCGAAATCGCTGTTACGTCATCCCAAGTGCGTATCGCCGTTGGAAGAGTTAACCAGCGGTAGTTTCCAGGAAGTGCTGGGTGATAACTACGCACAAGCGAAGAAGGTAAAACGCGTACTACTTTGCACAGGGAAGATCTATTACGATCTGCTGGAAAAACAACAGGCCGATCAGCGTGACGACGTAGCCATTGTCCGGCTGGAACAAGTAGCTCCACTGCCGAAGAAGCAACTGGATGCCGTTCTGGAACAGTACAAAAATGCGAAGGTGTTCTGGGTACAGGAAGAGCCCGAAAACATGGGTTATTGGACATACCTGTTGCGGGTTGGCATGAATCTTCCGATTATTGCCCGCAAAGCTGCTGCTTCGCCCGCTACTGGCTACGCCAAAATGCACACGCAGGAGCAAGCTGACATTGTCCGGAGAGCGTTCGAATAACTAAAAACCAATTCAGCCCGGTTGACTGTGCACTGATACGTCGGTACACAATCAACCGGGTAACCTGTATATCTACTCTGAAAATATGGCTGTTGACATGAAAATCCCCGCCGTAGGGGAATCCATTACCGAGGTGACGGTTGGTACCTGGTACAAGAAAGAAGGTGACCAGGTAAAGATGGACGATGTCCTGTGCGGACTCGACTCAGACAAAGCAACCTTTGAACTAACAGCCGAAGCGGACGGAACACTGCATATTCTGGCTCAGGAGGGAGATGTCCTGCCCATTGGTGCCAGCATCTGCAGCATTGATACGGATGGTAGCGGAGCCGCTCCGGCGCCCGAGCCAGCCAAAACTGAAGCACCAGCCGCCGAAACACCTGCTCCTGTGGAAGCTGCGCCGGCACCAGCGCCAGCCGCCAGTACCAGCGTTATCGAAATGAAGGTACCAGCGGTAGGGGAGTCAGTAACGGAAGTGACGATTGCTTCATGGAATAAAAAAGACGGTGATCAGGTCGCACTGGACGAAGTCCTCTGTGAACTGGAGTCGGATAAAGCTACGTTTGAGCTACCTGCCGAAGCAGCCGGTACGTTACGTATCGTGGCGCAGGCAGGCGAAACTCTGCCGATCGGTGCGCTGATTGCGAAGATCGAAGTAGGTGCTTCGTCAGCCCAAGCAGCTGCTCCGGCTCAGCCAGCACCGGCTGTGGCACAACCAGCTAACAACGGCTCGAATGGCGCTAGCCAAAACGGAAGCGGCTACGCGGCTCATCACGCATCGCCTGCTGCTGCCAAGATTCTTAGCGAAAAAGGAATTTCGTCGCAGGACATTCCAGGTACTGGCGTTGGTGGACGGATCACTAAGGAAGATGCGATGAAGGCTACCCAGCCATCGGCACCTGCTCCGGCAGCCGCACCAGCCCCAGCGCAGCCCGCCCCGGCTAAAGCTGCTCCGGCACCACAACCAGCTCCAGCGGCTTCGGGCGAACGTGGTCAGCGTCGTGAGAAAATGACCTCGCTGCGTCGCACCATCGCTCGTCGTCTGGTAGCGGTGAAAAATGAAACGGCCATGCTGACTACCTTCAACGAGGTAGACATGAAGCCGATCATGGATTTGCGGAACAAGTTCAAAGATAAATTCAAGGAGAAGCACGGTGTGGGCCTTGGCTTCATGTCGTTTTTCACAAAGGCAGTTTGCGTAGCGCTGAAAGACTTCCCAGCCGTAAACGCGCAGATTGATGGTGACTCGATGGTCTTCAACGACTTCTGTGACATCTCAATTGCCGTATCAACGGACCGTGGTCTTGTCGTGCCGATCATTCGGAATGCCGAGCAAATGAGCTTCGCGCAGATCGAAAAAGAAATTGGTCGACTGGCTGGACTGGCTCGTGATAACAAGCTGACCATCGATCAGATGACCGGTGGTACGTTCACGATCACTAACGGTGGTACGTTTGGGTCGATGCTGTCGACGCCGATCATCAATGCGCCACAGTCGGCTATTCTGGGTATGCACAACATCATCGAGCGGCCGGTTGCCATCAATGGTGAAGTGGTTATCCGCCCGATGATGTATCTGGCACTGTCGTACGACCACCGGACCATCGACGGTAAAGAGTCGGTTAGCTTCCTGGTTCGTGTGAAACAGATTCTGGAAGATCCCGCTCGTATTCTGTTCGATATGTAAGTGTAATGCTTTCGCTTTTTTATAGCACCAAAAAGGCCGCTCCGAATCTCGGGGCGGCCTTTTTGGTGAAGAGTCGATGAGATATACGTAACGCTTATCCCTTAATCAAACTTACGCCTGTCATCTCGGCGGGTTGGGGAACGCCCAGCAACTGAAGAATTGTAGGAGCGATGTCGGCGAGTTTACCGTCGTTTAGTTCAGGATGATAATCGTTGTCAACCAGAATGCAGGGAACCAGATTAGTTGTGTGCGCCGTGTTAGGTGATCCATCTTCGTTCTGCATGAACTCTGCATTGCCATGATCAGCGATAATGATTGTTGCGTAACCGTGGGCAAGCGCAGCTTCTGTCACGGCCTGAGCGCAGGCATCGGCGGTTTCAGCCGCTTTTATTACCGCTTCGAACACGCCCGTATGGCCTACCATGTCAGTGTTAGCGAAGTTGAGGCAGATAAAGTCGACTTCTTCTTTCTCAATTTCTGGAATGATGGCGTCCCGAATATCGAAGGCTGACATTTCAGGTTTCTGATCATACGTTTTTACGGGTACGATAATCGCATTCCCTTGCTCATCATACACCGTCATTTCTTTGGGGGATGGGCACAACAGGCGTTTTTCGCCGGCAAAAGGTTCTTCGCGGCCACCCGAGAAAAAGAACGTAACGTGCGGATATTTCTCTGTTTCGGCAATCCGGATTTGTTTACGTCCTGCGCCAGCAATTACTTCACCTAACGTATTATTCAGGTTGTCCTTATCGTAAATGACTTTTACGCCCGTGAACTCACTGTCGTAGTTCGTCATCGTAATGTAGTACAATGACAGTTTTTTCATGCCCACTTCCGGGAAATCCTTCTGGGTCAGTGCCTGCGTGATTTCGCGGCCCCGGTCGGTACGGAAGTTAAAACAAAGGACGACGTCGCCTTCTTCGATGACAGCCACTGGCGAGCCATTTTCGTTGACGGCAATGATTGGCTTAACGAACTCATCCGTTACGTCGTTGTCGTACGAATTCTGGAGCGCACCGATGATGCCAGCGGGCGAAACTTGCAGCCCTTCACCGTGTACCATGGCATCGTAAGCTACTTTGACCCGTTCCCAGCGATTGTCGCGGTCCATGGCGTAATAACGACCTACTACACTGGCAATCTTCCCGGTCGTAATACGCATGTGTTGCTCCAGATTGGTCAGATAGCCAACGCCACCTTTTGGATCGGTGTCACGTCCGTCGGTAAAGGCATGCACGTATACGTCCGTCAGGCCGTTGTCATGCGCAATCGATAGTAATCCCTTAAGATGATCAATATGCGCGTGTACACCGCCGTCTGATACCAGCCCAATAAAGTGTACTTTCTTGCCCTGAGCTTTCGCGTAAGCTAGTGCATCCGCTAAGACAGGTTCTTTCTCCAGCGTATGTTCGATAACAGCCTGATTGACCTTGACCAGATCTTGGTAGACAACCCGACCTGCGCCAAGATTCATGTGGCCAACTTCGGAGTTGCCCATCTGCCCGGCTGGTAATCCCACAGCTAAACCGGAAGCCTCTAGCGTGCTGTGCGGATACTTGGGGTACAACGACCGCATAAACGGCGTACTAGCGGCCTCAATGGCCGATACTTCAGGCTTTAGTGGGATACCCCAGCCGTCCAGAATGATGAGAATGACTTTTTTGTTCATAAGTTTCAACGAGTGAAATCGGACCGCCGAAGCGGAGAGAAAGAGTGAAAGAGCGTTTCCGTCGGAGAAAGTGCTCTTTCACTCTTTCGTTCTTTCTCTCTTTATATACACTAATAATTGCTGGCAGCAGCGAAGGACAATTTGATAGACCTCTTCGAATACCTCCGGGCCTTCGTAATAGGGGTCGGGTACGTTAGGTTCATCGCTTACTTGCGGATCGAACTCACGGAGCAGAAAAATCGTATCGGCCGTATGCAGACCTGTACTGCGGTAATTGAGTTTTTCGATGGCTTCAAGGTTCTTTTCATCCATCGCCACGAAGTAAGTAAACTGGGCAAGGTCTTCACCTAGTAAACGGCGAGCCCGGTGGGTAAGCGTTATCCCATGTTCCAGCGCATTCTCCCGGGTTCGCCGGTCAGGGAGCTGACCAAGGTGAAAAGAGGCAGTACCCGCCGAATCACATTCAATCTGGTCACTAAGTCCGGCTTCGGCAACTAACGTACGAAATACACCTTCGGCAACGGGTGATCGGCAAATATTACCGTAGCAAACGAAAAGAACACGGATCATTCGGCTTGGTGAGTTTCGAGGACGTATCGCAAACCAGCCACGTACAAAAGCAGCCTGAGTGTGACTTACTTCTCGAGCGGTTCATTATGTTCGTCAACCACTACGAAAACGTCTTCAGTTGGCTTTTTCATCAGGTACTTCTCCCGGGCGTATTTTTCCCGGAGCTGGTCGTTGCCTAACACCTCACGTCGTTCGGTTTGTACTGTCTTAATCTGGTCTCTGTAAAATGTGATTTCGCGATCCAGCTCGCGAAGCTTCCACCAGTTGCGAACCTGCATGGGCAGATCGTTGGCATCGATAAACGTCATCCAGACGAGCAAACCCAGGCTGGTTGCTACGTAAAAATTCTGTAGGAAACGGAAGCGTTTAGGAAGCATAGGGGTAGAAAATATGCGAAGGGAGTGGGGTTTTGGGCTTGGGGTGAAGGACTCTCGGGTGATATCCCCTAAATCCCATGCCCCAAGCCTTTCGCCCAAAACCTAAAACTTCAGGCCGGGAAAGTAAGCGGTTTCGCCCAGTTCTTCCTCGATACGCAGTAATTGGTTGTACTTAGCCATCCGATCTGACCGCGAAGCCGAACCCGTTTTGATCTGGCCTGTATTCAGTGCTACGGCCAGGTCAGCGATGGTTGCATCTTCGGTTTCGCCCGAACGGTGCGACATAACACTTTTGTACGAGTTACGTGTTGCCAGGTTAACCGCATCGATCGTTTCGGTCAGCGAACCGATCTGGTTTACTTTCACCAGGATTGCGTTGGCAATGCCTTTATCGATACCTTCTTGCAGACGCGTTACGTTCGTTACGAACAGGTCATCACCAACCAACTGAACTTTCTTGCCTTTCAGCGCGTCGGTGTGCAGCTTCCAGCCATTCCAGTCGTCCTCGGCCATACCGTCTTCGATCGACAGGATTGGGTATTTGTTAGCCCACTCTTTCCAGTAATTTGCCATCTCCGACGAGGTCAGCTTGTCGCCTGTCGATTTTTTGAAGTGGTAAACACCTTCGTTGGCATTATAGAACTCCGATGAAGCGGCATCCATCGCAATCCAAACGTCTTCGCCTGGGCGGTAACCCGCTTTCTCAATAGCCTGGATAATCGTTTGGATAGCTTCTTCGTTCGATTTGATGTTTGGCGCAAAACCACCTTCGTCACCTACGTTGGTAGCCAGGCCCATCTTTTTCAAGACACCTTTGAGCGTATGGAAAATCTCGGTACCCATACGTAACGCATCCGAGAACGTCGCTGCGTTAGCAGGCATTACCATGAATTCCTGGAAATCGATGGAATTATCAGCGTGCGAGCCACCGTTCAGAATGTTCATCATCGGAACGGGCAGGGTGTTAGCATTAACGCCACCGATGTAGCGGTACAGGGACAGGCCTGCTTCCTGCGCAGCAGCTTTCGATGCGGCCAGCGATACGCCCAGAATGGCGTTAGCGCCCAGCCGGCCTTTGTTTGGCGTACCGTCCAGTTCGAGCATGATTTTGTCGATCAGGCTCTGGTCAAAAACTGAAATGCCTGCCAGTTCCGGGAAAATCAGTTCGTTAACGTTTGAAACGGCTTTCAGAACGCCTTTACCGACGTACACGCTCGAGTCATCGTCGCGGAGCTCAACAGCTTCGTGGGTACCCGTAGAGGCTCCTGATGGCACAGCGGCCCGGCCCAGAAAGCCGTTTTCGGTACGAACGTCTACTTCAACCGTTGGGTTACCACGCGAATCCAGAATTTGTCTGGCATGAATGCTTTGGATGGTACTCATTGCAGAGATAAAAAGGGGTTAACAACGAAAAGCCAAATTTTGGGTTGTGACTACCAAGCCATTAGGCTGGTTGGCTTACCGAGGGCAAAGTAACGAAATACAGGGCAAAAGTTCAGTCAGCAAAATGGAAAAGACGCGTTTCCCCGGCTGCTACCCAGAAACAATTCACGCGGAGGGGCGTTCTAAACGGAAGTCGTTCGAAAAAGTTGTCTATTTGCGACGACAGAAATTGTTCTTAAATCAACCACCGCCATGCGAGGTATTCTCTACTTCTTACTTTTCTTACTCATTGTTTTCGGTATCTTCTACGGTCTATCAGGCTGGAGCTACAGCGATGGCGAACGCGCCGGGACCATATCCAAATTCAGTCGTCGCGGATTTATTTTTAAGACGTACGAAGGAGTGCTGAATGTGGGTGGCTTTTCGGGTGAGACCGGTTCGCTGACACCGCAGTATTTCGATTTCTCGGTGAAGGACGACGAGGTAGCCAATAAAATCACCGATGCTGTCAAAACGGGGCAGCGGGTAACGCTTCATTACGAAGAGAAGATCATTAAATTCCCGTGGAACGGTGAGACGAAATACTACATCACCAATGTCGAGGAACTGGGACCAGTCTATCCACAACAAAACGGGAATCAATCGGCATATCCTGGCAACCAACCGATGCAGCCACCAGCCACGCAGCCTACGCCAGCCCCGCAGGAACAGATGCCCGCCGACTCAGTATTGTAGCTTTAAAACCCGATTCTGGGGGTAAAAAATAGGGAAGGGAAAGGAGGAATAAGCCGAAATGGTAAATTCTTCGGTTTTCCTTCTTTTTTTGTGGGAGACGTAATCGGAATAAGTTCTTGTTCTGTATTATAATGTACTGATAAACAGGTGTTTGTTTGTTGTTCTTGGCGTTCGGTGAAACGCTAGTGAGTAGTGGGCCAAAGGGGTTGATTATTTGCAATAAGCGTTTGGAAATGCGGCCAATTTTGGGTAATTTTAAATGCTTAAACAACCATCCTAACATGGCAAAATCGGATACGGCGCAAGCCACAGCATCTGCTACTGACAATAAACTAAAGGCTCTCCAGACTACCATTGAAAAACTAGATAAAGCATTCGGGAAAGGTACCGTAATGCGGCTTAGCGAAAGCAAAGTTGTGGACGTTCCAGTTATTTCAACTGGTTCGCTGGGGCTGGACCTGGCACTAGGGATCGGTGGTATGCCTCGGGGACGTGTCGTTGAAATTTACGGTCCTGAATCGTCGGGTAAAACTACGCTGACGATGCACTGCATCGCCGAAGCGCAAAAAGCGGGCGGTCTGGCAGCTTTCATTGATGCTGAACACGCATTCGACCGGGTCTATGCTGAGAAACTTGGCATTGATACCAAAAACCTGCTGATCTCTCAGCCTGACAACGGCGAGCAGGCCCTTGAAATTGCCGAGCATCTGATCAGCTCAGGTGCTATCGATATTATCGTTATTGACTCCGTTGCTGCGTTGGTGCCTAAAGCTGAGATCGAAGGCGAAATGGGCGAGAGTAAGATGGGCTTGCAGGCTCGTTTGATGTCGCAGGCGCTACGTAAACTGACCGGTACGATTAACAAAACAGGCTGCTGCTGCATTTTCATCAACCAGCTTCGTGAGAAGATTGGTGTGATGTTCGGTAACCCTGAAACGACAACCGGCGGTAACGCTCTGAAATTTTACGCGTCCGTACGACTGGATATCCGCCGTATTGGCCAGATCAAAGAAGGTGCTGATAACGTAATCGGTAACCGCACGAAAGTGAAGGTCGTAAAAAACAAATTGGCAGCTCCGTTCAAAGTTGTCGAGTTTGACATCATGTACGGACAGGGTATTTCGAAAGTAGGTGAAATCCTTGACCTGGCAGTCGAAATGGAGATTGTTAAGAAATCCGGTTCCTGGTTCTCGTACGGTGCAAGCCGGCTGGCGCAGGGTCGTGATGCAGTGAAAGAACTGTTGCTCGACAATCCAGAGCTGATGGCTGAAATCGAAGGCAAAATTCGGGCGAAAATCAGTGAGGACGAAAATGCGCTCCTTGATCCCGTCCTGGCCGGTACCGAGGCTGACGACGAAGGTGAAATCGAAGATTAGTACTGGTTTTTATCATCCCTTGTTCCGCTGGAATGACAAAAAGATAAAAAAAGGTCAGGATTCACATCCTGACCTTTTTTTATAAGCTGATGTATTAACGCCTAGCGATTTTCCATTGAAACGAACTCCCGTAGTTCCGAGCCAACGTAAATCTGACGGGGGCGGCCGATCGGCTCTTTCGTTTCGCGCATTTCTTTCCACTGGGCAATCCAGCCCGGAAGACGACCAATAGCGAACATCACCGTGAACATGTTCGTTGGAATACCCAGCGCCCGGTAGATGATACCCGAATAGAAATCAACGTTCGGGTAAAGTTTACGCGAGATGAAATATTCATCGTTCAGCGCAGCTTCTTCCAGACCTTTGGCGATTTCCAATACGGGATCGTTCACGCCAAGCTTGCTCAGAACATCGTCGGCAGCTTTCTTGATGATTTTAGCGCGGGGATCGAAGTTTTTATACACGCGGTGACCGAAGCCAAACAACCGGAAGCCTGTTGTTTTCGCGTTCTTCGCCATATCCACGTATTTCGCTACATCACCACCACCGGCTTTAATTTCTTCCAACATCTCGATCACCTCCTGATTGGCACCACCATGCAGTGGACCCCAAAGAGCGCTGATACCCGCTGATATTGACGAGTACAGATTAGCCTGCGATGAGCCTACCAGCCGTACCGTTGAGGTCGAACAGTTTTGCTCATGATCAGCGTGCAGAATCAGAAGAATGTTCAACGCTTCGGTGATGACCGGATCGATTTTGTACTCTTCTACCGGCAGCGCAAACATCATATGCAGAAAATTCTGAATATAATCGAGGTGGTTCTGAGGGTAGTTGATCGGGTGACCCAGTGAGCGTTTATACGACCAGGTGGCAATGGTTGGTAGTTTCGCCATTAACCGGATAATGTCCCGGTCCGACGTATCAGTCGTGCCTTCGTAAGAATCCGGATAAAAAGCGCTCATTCCGCTCACCAATGATGACAGTACACTCATTGGATGCGCATTGATGGGGAAACCCTCCAGCATTTTCCGCATGCCCTCGTTCACAAGCGTGTGACGACGAATGGCGTTTTCGAATTCGGAAAACTGTTCCTGAGTTGGCAATTCACCGTAAATGAGCAGATAAGCCACCTCCAAGAAGGATGCTTTGGCAGCTAAATCTTCAATCGAATAGCCGCGGTACCGCAGGATTCCTTCTTCGCCATTCAGGAACGTGATTGCACTTTTGGTAGCGCCGGTGTTTTTATACCCCCGGTCAAGAGTAACGTAACCTGTCTGATCGCGAAGGCTAGAGATATCGAAGGCTTTCTCGTGCTCGCTTCCTTCTAAGGTTGGAAACGAATACGATTTACCATCGACGGTTAATTCAGCAGCGTTTGCCATACAAAAAAATGGGTAGAGAATATGCTGTGATAAAGAATAGGCAGTTGAATGCACTAAAAGGCGAAAGTTAGTCCAAAAAGCCCAATAACAGACGAAAGCGGGGTAAAAAACCCCTGTTAGTACTATTACGAGTGCTATAAAGTCTGTCTAACGCTATATTTTAGAAATTAATTAACGGGAAAATAATTTACGTCTGTTGATGCGTTTAGCGAGTCGTTGTGGGTTCGTACAATTGTCCTCCCTTCAAAACCAACTTCACGGCCTGCGATCGGATCGCTTCAATTTGCTTAGTAGGATCTCCACCCACAACAACTAAATCGGCCAACAAACCTGGCTTGATACGGCCCCGGTCGTTTACATGAAATACGTCAGCATTGGTCGCCGTCGCCGAACGTAAAACATCCAAAGGTTTCATCCCGTAATCAACCATCATCGCCAGTTCGCGCGCATTATCGCCATGTGAAAATACGCCTACGTCACCTCCAGCACAGATAGTGACTCCTGCGTCCAGCGCTTGCCTGAATGTAATGCGTTTCTGTTTGATACGTTCTGGTTCCGGTTCCTGGCCTTTCTTCCAACCGCGGTACTGACTCACGGCATCGCCTGCCGCCAAAGTAGGGCAAAGAGCCGTACCGTACTGTTTCATCAAAGCAAAGATTTCCGGCGTTCCGGCGTCACCGTGTTCTACTGTCTCGCAACCTGCGAGAATTGCCCGGCGCATACCTTCAGCTGTGCTGGCATGAGCTACTACACCCCGGCCGCTGCTCTTAGCTACGTCAACAATGAGTTTTAGCTCGTCCAGTGTAAAGGTTGGTTTAGCCTCGGCCATAAGGCCCCAGCGGTAGTCAGCATAAATTTTGATGGCGTCGGCACCCTTGCCAATCTGTCGACGAACGGCACGAATCAGTGCATCCTGCCCATCGGCCTCTTCGGCTCCTTGCGGCACATCAAGATCAGGACTAAATCCTTTCGGGCCGTAGCTGCCCGATGCAATCAGCGCCCGCGTCACAACGATCATTCTCGGACCAGGAATAATCCCCTGGTTAATGGCCTGCTTAATACCTACATCGTCGTAGTCAGCGCCCTCGGTACCGAGATCACGAACGGTAGTAAATCCCGCCAACAAAGTACGTTGGGCATGAACGGTTGCCCGCGAGACACGTAACGAGCGAGGCTCGCGCAGCACCTGATCATCCCAGGAGGTTTCGTTGTACGGATGAAGCAGCAAATGCGAGTGACCTTCGATCAGGCCCGGCAGTAACGTAGTACCTTTCAGTTCCAGCACCGTAGCACCCGTAGCGGAAACCGAACCGGCTGGTCCGACGGCTTCAATCTTGTCACCGTTTGTTCGAACTACCCAGCCTTCGTGTACATGCTCTCCGTCGAAAACACGGTCGGGCTTGAGTAGATAAGCTGATTGGGCGAACGTAACGATTGGGAAGAAAAGCAGAAGTATAAATTGTTTCATTCCGATGGGAGAGGGGAGACACGAAAATAGAAAAAGCTGAATAGTGTACACTATCCAGCTTTTTACGTATCGCTGAAATTAGAACAGCCAGCTTACTTCATAAGCTTATTTAGTTTGCCGGATGCCTGCATTGTATTCATTTTCTTCATCATTTTTCGCATTTCGTCGAACTGCTTCAGCAAGTTGTTGACCTGCTGAATGCTCGTACCGCTACCAGCCGCGATGCGTTTTTTACGGCTTCCGTCAATAAGTTCGGGCTTGCTGCGCTCTTTGGGCGTCATCGAGCTAATGATGGCTTCGATCGGCTTGAACGAATCGTTATCGATGTCGAGATCTTTCACCATCTTACCCATTCCCGGGATCATGCCGAGCAGATCTTTGACGTTACCCATCTTTTTGATCTGCTGGAGTTGCGAAAGGAAGTCGTCAAAGTCGAACTGGTTCTTTCGCATCTTGGCGTTGATGCGCTGCGCTTCTTCCTCGTCAAAGGCCTGCTGTGCCCGCTCAACCAGCGAAATTACGTCGCCCATACCCAGAATCCGGCTAGCCATCCGGTCGGGGTAGAAGACGTCGAGCGCTTCCATTTTTTCGCCCGTACTGATAAACTTGATCGGCTTGCTCACGACCGTTTTGATCGATAGTGCAGCACCACCCCGAGCGTCGCCGTCTAATTTGGTCAAGACAACACCATCAAAATTGAGCCGGTCGTTGAATGTTTTGGCTGTGTTGACGGCGTCCTGTCCTGTCATGGAGTCCACGACAAACAGGGTCTCGCTTGGATTGATAGCTTTTTTGACAGCCTCAATCTCCTGCATCATTGCTTCGTCCACCGCCAGACGACCAGCGGTATCAACGATCACGACGCGTTTGCCCGTCTTACGACCATGTTCGACGGCGTTTCTCGCAATACTGACCGCATCTTTGCTGTCAGGTTCCGAATAAACTTCTACGCCAACCTGTTCACCGAGTACTTTCAACTGATCAATAGCAGCTGGACGATATAGATCATCCGCAACGAGCAAAACGTTACGTCCCTGCTTTTTCAGATATGCAGCCAGTTTGCCCGAGAACGTTGTTTTTCCCGATCCTTGCAGACCAGCAATCAGAATGACAGCGGGATCCCCTTTAATGTTGATCCCCTGCGCTTCGCCACCCATTAACTCGGTCAGTTCCTCCTGTACGATCTTAACGAAGAGTTGGCCTGGCTCAACCGAAATCAGTACTTTACGATCGATGGCCTTTTCACGGATACGATCAGTAATTTCTTTAGCTACCTTGTAGTTTACGTCGGCATCCGTCAGGGCACGACGTACCTCTTTGATGGTTGAGGCAACGTTAATTTCAGTAATGCGGCCCTGTCCCTTTAGGGTTTTGATGGCCTTATTAAGCTTATCCTGAAGATTCTCGAACATAGTGTATTCCTAACAATACCACAAAGATAACAGTTTCCAGCGGGCAACCGTCGTTCAGTACCTAGTACCGCCGTTAATCAGGCAACTTTGTGCGTAAGTGGACTTAATTACTTTTCACGAATACCATTTGTGCCCGGTCCGCTTTAGCGATCTTCTTTCGGAAATCAACCCACTCGTTGTAAGCTGATGCTGGATAACGCCCTTGGTGCATAGTTAGGTGACGAACGTATATCAGGCGTTCACCTACCATACTGACCTGGGTAGAATAACGTCCGAATTTTGATTCAATCGTGAGGGGGGCTAGCTGGTATTCCGGCGCATAGCCTTTGGGTAATTGATACGTGATGGTGTCGCTATCCTCAAATTCATAAGCAGTTCCGAGATCAAGTGGCGTCCTACGGTCCTTTGTCAGCGGAGCAACGGATGGTAGCGCCGATAACAGGTTAAGTGGCAGAAATAACCGGGAACCACTGGTCGTTGCCCAGCGACGGACCGCAAGATTCATGGTTTCGGTAACAATTGGAACTGAACCGGGCTGTTCCGCCAGTGAATAGGTCGTTAAGTCAAAAGCGGGAATGGAAATACGTTTCAAAAGCCAGTTTCGCTGGTCATCCTGGCTCATCTGGTGGATTGGCTGTACATAATCATCCTGTTGCAAGCCACTGTATCGGCTGTGCACATCGGCAGTGGCATCGCCCTGATCAGTAACACTAACCAGGATACGCCGTTGCTGACGGTTCTCGGAAGCTTGGTAAGCGGGCGTTTTGACAAGTTTTCCTCCTGATGGAGTAATCAGCAGAACATGGCGATTGCCAGTAAAGTCGCCAACGTAACCCGCCGTTCCATGACCGCTTGTACACTCTAGAAAAGTCGTATCACGGCCATCGGGGACACAAAGAATGACATGGTTAAATTGAAAGCTCGGAAAATCTGTCAGCGCATCCGGGGTGTTGTTTCCTGCCCGAACTAACGCTGGGTAAGCTGTCACACCTGCCGTTTTCAGTAGCGCGGCCATGTAATTCGTCAACGCTTTGCAGTCACCATATTTGCTGTTTGCTACCTGACTAGCTTCGATTGTCTGCCAGCCGCCAATGCCCAGCTGGACACTAACGTAACGGGTGTGATCCTGCAGGAAACGATATAGCTTCTGTACTTTTCCGGCGGTTGTTTTTTCTCCCGCCGTTAGCTCTAAAACCTGTTTACGCAGTGTTTCCGGAATCTGATCCCGTTCAGCGTTGAGCTTATGATAAAACAGCGCCAGATCGTTCCAGGAGGTTAGCGTCCCTTTGTAAGTCTGAACCTCAAACTCGGCTGGGGCTGTGTACACAATTGGAAGTTGTTCTCGGCCGGGCGGAGAAAACAGCTCCAGTTCAATGGCCGCAAGATTCGTTACCTGCCAGGTATATTGTTTGCCGCCCTCCACAGTGGGTTTAGCCGCGACTGATCCAGGTAAGTTCGTTTCCTTGTACCGTAACGTCATGGATGGAGGCATTGTCACAGTAAATAGAGCCCGCTCGACAGCCAAATGTTCTTCACGTTGTGGTATCCAGGTTGGATAGAACATCAGATTACGCTCGCTGGTCTCAACGATAAATTCAACCGTATAGGGGTATGTCGGTTGTTTGGGGAAACGAGCCGCTTTAATACGTTGGTCATCAAAAAGATTGTAGTCTGTATAAGTGCTATAATCCTCAATGTCTGCCTTTTTTAGCTTCTTGATCAATTGCCCATTTGCGTCATACAGCGCTCCCTCAAAACTCGTGACTTTTGACAGTTTATCGTAGGGAACTGTCATGGTAGCGTGTTCGTCGCCTTCCTGGTCTAATACCGTAATAACATTATGCGTTCGCTGCACAGCCTCGCCAACGGATCGGACTGTAAACGTTGTTTCGTGATGCCGCACCACACCATGCGCGTTTTCTAGTAAAGCGGCCGGAATCGAAGTGGCTCTATAGTCGATCTGCGCCAGCGCGGTCTGGCAACAGAGGCCTAGTAGTAATAAATACCGTTTCATTTCCTGTATCGAATTACTTCTTCTCAGCCAACGTAGTACGCTTCAATACAACCTGCTCCGCGTGTTTAGCCACAACCAGATTGAACAGTTCTCGTAGCGCCGGATAGTCATCAGCTGAGTAAGCCGGCTGACGCAGGGAGAATCGACTAACAACCTGCAATTGATTGTCAGGAAGAAGGGCTATCTGATAAATGAATCTACCTCCATTATTAGGTAAAGTGAGGGAGGCTGTTTTCGGTAATTCTTCTACTTCGAATCCTTTAGGAAGTGTGTAGACCGCGGAGTAAGTTTCGTCCATAGGAACGGCCAGATCAACTGGGTAAAGCCGTTTTGGCTCCTTAAAGGGATTATTCGAACGACCTTCAGTGAGCATTGGCCGGAAGTACAGGCGATCACCAGCCTGAGAGCAGGCTTCCGGAATCGTTAGTGTATATGTTGCTTTAAACGAATCGTCCATTGGACTGGCATTTGTAAAGATCGCTTTGTCGATCTGCCAATTCGAATGTTCTTTTCGGATATCGTCCAAATATTTCGCCTGGCCCTGCGTAGCAAATCCCTTTCGGGCGCGCCAGGAATCGTAACCACCTTTTACGTGATCCAGCGTACCAACCATATTGCCGTCTTCACTAATCGAAAAGCGTCCCGAATGAACTTCGCTCTCCCGATCAACCGGAGTTAAAGGAATAAAGCGGGAACCCGTAGCACTGATAAGTCGACCCATTCCGTTCAGGCAATGAATGGGCAACACCCCCGGCTTCAAATAAGGATCAGTAGCATCCAGTAACATGTCTTTACCTCCTATGCTGACATGCGCAACCACGTAATTAAAGCGTTTGATTAATGCGTAAGCCTCGCTGATTCGACCATGATCTCGCGTACTCAAGATGACTGGATTCGCATCTACGTCCATCTCACGTAACAGGGCAACGAGTAGTAGATTGATATCGCCTGCATCACCTTTCTTGTTGTCAAAAACTTTCTTCAAACTTTCGCACGAGAAAGCCGATTCGCCAGTCCACTTGATCGACTGTCGAACGAAATTATAAGCCGCCGTTATCCGAGCCAGAGAATCTTTGTGCTGATCCAGAATTGACTTGGCCGTTTCGCGTAAGAAAGAAGCTCGGTTATATTGTCGTCCGAAGTCAGAGTCAGCAAGCAAAGTTTTGTCGAGTGAGTCCCAATCCAGCGAAAAGTTCTGGGTAGGTTGTGTCGGGAAAGTGTAGCTGGCCAGCTCAAAGTCAATCTTCGATAAATAATCCTCGTCGGTTGTGATGTATGCCTCATCCCGAAAGGCAGGAGCATTCTTAACCGCAAAGCGATAGATAGAAGCCGAACCGTCGTAGCCCGGCAGGAGACGGTCTTCCCGGGTTTTACGTTCGTTAAGGGCTAGTGAAAGATATCCGCCCATGATCATCTTGTAGTAAAAATAATCTGGGATAGCAATTCGATACTCGCTCCAGTTAACCGGTATATCGCGTTGGAATCGCCACGTTCGCGGGCTATGGGACACACTGAATGGTGTACGAATGGTATATTGATAGTCAATAATAGACCCTTCGCGTACGTTTGGTAACGTATATTTCTCCAGAAGATAAGCGTCGGATACTCGTTCCGTGAAGCGACCTGATTTGTTCAGCCGGTCAACTTTAACCACCCCGTCAACCAGGTTATACGTGTATCCATCTATACTGCTGACGACTTCGTGCTTTCCCGCTTTTGTGCGTCGGGCTCCCAACGAAAGTGTAGCCCGCTCATAACCCGACTTTTTCCGAATCAATGTACGGATGTGGTGGGTAAATACTGTCCATATTTCGTTGTTACTAACCTCAAACCGCACATCGCCTAAATCATAAAGGACGACAGCTTCGGCTGTTGAGTCGGTAGCTGTGTTAACGAATTGACCAGGATCAATTTTACCGAACTTAATAGATGGCGCCTGAACGGCAGGGGTCTGACCAAATGCAGTGGACAGAGCAAGACTAAGACTGAGTGCGGATAGCACCCGTAACCAAAACGGAAAGGTGAACATGAATAAGTGGAACGTATTACTTTTCAAAAAACGGGGCAATATACATACCGTATGAAAATCTTAGTACTCTTTCATGTATAAATCTTAAACAATTTGATTGATCGATAGTTGCCTCGGCAGTCATACGCTATTAATAGACGACCACGAAATTTTACCTTAGTTGTATTCTAAAATATACTATTATAATGCTAGTTTCGTTAGTTTTGTCAACTACTTGATGATTTACTATTATAAAGGAATATCGTCTTAAACTAAAGGGTGAGACCTTTTACAATTGTTCAAGTACGCAAAACAGGATGTGTAAAGCAGGATAACAATTACAAACAAGCGCAACAATATTAATTGGCTGTTCCTCATGCAAACCTTAGCAACCTTCGTCATTTTAAGCCGCTTGGCGGTTAGTTTATGTATTACAGGATCATTGACATCGGCGCCTGTAGTTGACGTGTTAGCTCAATCAGCAACCAAACGAGCAACTTACAGCGACACGAAGTCGGTTTCTCACGGCCAGATGAATAACTCAAGGGCTAGTACAACGCTGGCACGAAACACAGTACCTCCGTCTGAAGCTGTCATAGTACCATCTACATTGAAGATGAACCCGGCACCAGATAGAACCGCGAAAAAGCATGACCCCAAAGCGGTTGGCCGCTGCTGGAATCGCCTAATGGAAATGATTCGAGAAGCTAAACTGACTCATAGAAGAGAAGAATAGTGACAACAAACAAAAAGGCCGCTTATCCAGCGGCCTTTTTGTTTGTTGTGAAAATAATTACAAGTAATATCAGCATCGTTATATTTGTATTTTTTTTAGAAAGAATAGGAATAGAGAAAAGATCATTCAAATGCCCCTAAAACGCCGAAAAAGAAGAATAATACAAATTTTTTTCACGATGGATTGAACTTATATACCACTTGCATATATTTGTATGCTTTTACATGCCCCTACAGCAATCAGTAATCAGCACAATAGTTATTAACAAATATGATCTTTATACAGAATAAAAGATTGTATTTGTGCCATAATGAAGTAGCTAGTGAGCTTTTTGTAAGAATGTGTATAAGAATATGCCTATGAAACGAATTAATAGCTTATTCTTATTTTATGTGCAAGATCAATTAGGAATTCTAAGAGTCAACGTTCTTTTGTTTTTGTACTTTTTCTTTAGAAAGAATATTATACACTAATCCAGACCACATAGACATGAATGAAAAGAAGAAATTTACTTGCCACGCTGTATATGAGTAGGTCCTCACTGAACAAGATGTACTTCATGAACACATGAGGTACCGATTAACTATTTGAACAGTCCTATAAATGATTTCTATACAGCCAACCACCTACAATTCAGAGTTAAGCGAATTAGGCACCATAACGAGTAATCAAAACTGGTATACCCAATACGGTAAACGATCTTTTGATGTATGCATATCGTTACTAGTAAGCTTATTCGTACTTAGCTGGTTAGTGCCTATTCTTGGCATCATCATTTTGATGACTTCCCCAGGTCCTGCTCTTTTTATCCAAATGCGCACGGGACGTCGTGGAAAGCCTTTCGCCTGTTTTAAATTCCGGACCATGTATTTTGAGCGTAATCCTGAGTTTGCGCAGGCAACGAAAGGTGATGCTCGAGTAACACGCATAGGCCGATTTCTTCGGAAAACAAACTTGGACGAAATGCCTCAGTTCTGGAACGTCCTGATTGGCGATATGAGTATTGTAGGGCCTCGACCTCATGCGCTACAACACGACAGTCAATACTGGAATGTAATCAATAACTATGAGTTTAGATACACAGTTCGGCCAGGCATCACAGGACTTGCGCAAGTGCGGGGAGCACGTGGTGAAACTGATGCTCTGTTAAAGATGCAACATCGCCTTCGTTACGATCTACACTATATGAAACGTCAATCGCTATCGACGGATGTAAGCTTATGCTGGTTAACGGTAAAGCCTATGTTAACTGGTAAAGTGAACGCTTGGTAAAATGTTGCGAATTAATTCACTGACTTTTTTCTAATAGAAATTCACCAATATCTTCCTGTAAACGATTACTATGAAAACTCAGGACAACAATTATTCTTATGTACCTTACCAGAACGTCGAGATAGAGGACGGGATAAATATCAGAGCTATTTTATTTCGCTATCTAAGGAACTGGTATTGGTTCGCGATTTCTATTGGATTAATGTGTGTAGCAGCTTTCTTTTACCTACGCTACAAGACACCTATTTACAAAAGTCAGTCGAGTGTGCTGATCAAAGATGAGAAGAAAGGTCTGGATCAGGAAAGCGCATTACAGGAGCTTGAAATCTTTGCGCCTAAAAAGGTAGTTGAGAATGAGATTGAAATCCTCAAGTCATATACTTTGATGGATCGAGTAGCACAACAACTAAATCTAACAGTTTCTTATTTCCACGATACACCATACGGAAAGCGAGAAATTTACGAGCAGTCCCCCATACGGCTAATTGTGGAGAAAAGTACTCCCATTCTGTACGAAGACCCATTAGAAATTACTTTTGCCAACAATCAAACAGTTGTCATTAACGGTAAACAATACCCTGTAAACACAAGTGTTGATACACCATACGGTCGGCTACGTGTTTTTACTCGTAAGCCTATCAACAATAAATTAGAACCTCTCTTTGTTGAAGTGACTGATAGAGTCGAAGTGGTGACTGATTTGCTAAAAAGTTTCACGGCTGAACCAACCAGCAAAGCCTCGACAGTTATCGTATTAGGGATCGAAACAGCTGTGCCTGATAAAGGAGTTGCGATCTTGGATCGTTTAATCATGGCTTACAATGAAGCAGCAGTAAATGATAAGAATATAGTTGCTTCCAAAACACTACAGTTCATTGAAGATCGTCTTAACCTTATCTCAGGAGAACTAACTTCTGTCGAGAAAGGTGTTGAAGAATACAAGTCATCACAAGGTATTACTGATCTGGGGACGCAGGCCGAAACATTCTTAAAAGCTGTTCAGGAAAATGATGCACAGCTCAATCAAGTAAATGTGCAATTAGGTGCCCTACAAGATTTAGAAGGTTACGTTAATAAACAGCCTGGCAACAGAGGTGGTACGCCAGCCACGTTAGGTTTAAACGATCCTACGCTCTTAGGTTTAATTGAAAACGTAACAAAGCTGGAAGCTCAACGGGATGAACTAGCTCGCACGACATCAGAAATGAACCCAATGCTACAAACTATCGATAGCCAAATAAAAACGGCTAAGAGTAGCATTGCTGAGAACGTCTCAACGATGAAGAAGATGTTGACAACAGCTAAACAACAATACGTATCAACAAATAATAAGATGGAAGGAGTAATGCGCACTATTCCTAAAAAAGAGCGTGTGTTGATGGACATAACAAGACAGCAATCTATCAAAAATAATCTCTATACATACCTATTGAAGAAGCGCGAAGAAACGGCGGTTTCATTTGCTTCTACTATATCAGACTCTCGTATCATTGATGAGGCTCGCACGTATAAAGACCCGGTAAAGCCTAAGAAGCAAATGATTTTCTTGCTGTTTGCTTTGGGCGGCCTATTAATACCTGTTTCGGTAATGGCAGGTCGTGATATGCTAAACAATAGAATTGTGCGACGGGCGGAAGTTGAAGAATATACTAACGTGCCAATTCTAGGAGAAGTGGTCAAAAAACGTCAGGCAGAATCTTTAGTTGTTGGAAACCAAAGTCAGTCAATCATCGCTGAGCAGATTCGTACGCTACGCACTAACCTTCAGTTCTTGCGCGATAGTCGAGAAGGTAGTCAGGTCTTGCTTTTTACGTCTAGTATAAGCGGTGAAGGTAAATCGTTCGTATCCCTGAATCTGGGAGCTAGTCTGGCATTAGTGGGTAAGCGTACGGTTATCCTTGAAATGGACTTGCGTAAACCTCGTTTACGTAGCTCATTGAATGATATGGCTAATGGAATGGGTTTGAGCAACTATCTATCTGGTGAAGTAGAGCTTAACGAAGTTGTTAAACCAATACCTGACCGGGATGATTATTTCATTATTACATCCGGTCCAATTCCTCCAAATCCTGCTGAGCTGTTAAGTGGCCCACGATTAGAAAAACTTATATCAGAGTTGAGAGATCAGTTTGACTACGTAATAATTGATGCACCACCAATTGGATTAGTTACTGATGCACAAATTATCGCCCCCTTCTCGGATGCAACAATGTTCATTGTACGTCATGATGTGACGCCAAAGAACTCGATGAAGATGATTGAGACGTTATATCAAGAAAAACGTTTTAATAAGCTCAATATTATTTTGAATGGTGTTGGTGACGGAGAAGATCAATATTACAGTTACGGGTACAACAGTAAGGGTTATTACACTAATTAAAAGTAAATTTTCCATTACATTGGCGATTAAATCACCAATGTAATGGAAAATTTTATAAATGTGCGGTACCAATGTGATAAATTGGTGACACGATTTTAAGACATATCATTATTGACTCATAAGAAAATTTGACATGAATAAACGTGATTGTTAACAATAATGCCTTTCTTAACATATTCGTATAGTCAACAGTCGCATAAAATGTTAATAACAGAGAAAATAAAACAGAAAATATACTCATCAGATAATTTATCTAACAAGATTAAAAGTAATGTTGCAAAATCTTTAATTACTAAAATCGGTAGCGTTATAGTAAACTTCGGATTGGTCTCAATACTTATTGATTATATAAACCCTATCCAATACGGAATATGGATAACAGTAAGCTCTGTAATTAGCTGGATTGGTATTCTTGATATTGGGCTAGGAAATGGTCTAAGAAATCAGCTAACAATTGCAATATCAGAAGGTGACTATAAAACAGCTCGGAAATACGTAAGCACAACCTATTGCTGGGTAATCGTAATATCTTCCACAGTGCTTGTCGTATTCTTACCTATAAACTACCTTTTAAACTGGAATGAAATATATGGTGTAAAAAGTATAAGCCTGTCAATAATACAAAAAGTAAATACTGTCTTGTTATTTGGGCTTTGCGCCCAGTTGATAATGCAGACTATAACTAGTATACTATTTTCTTTTCAAAGAGTTGCAACGGCAAATTTTATAGTTTTTTTTAGTCAATTCAGCATTTTGATTGTAATATGCACGTTAAAGAAAAATGTAGAAGGTAATATTGAAGTTATTGCATTCGTATATGCATTGATTCCAAACATAGTGTATTTGTTGTTTACCCTATATTTCTTTACGAAAGATTTAATACATATCTCTCCTTCAATGAAAGAGATTGATCTGAGTTTATCAAACACAATTATAAATAAAGGTTTAATATTCTTTCTTTTACAGGTTGGGTCTGTTATATTAATGTATACAGATAGCTTTATAATAAATAAAGTCGCTGGACCAGAAGAAGTGACAAAATTTAATGTTTCTACAAGACTTTTCTCTACTTTATCAATCGCCTTCGCAGTAATAATTACCCCTTATTGGAGTGCATTTACTGAAGCTTTTTCTAAAAATGATGGTGACTGGGTGGAGAAAAATCTTTCTTTACTTAGAAAGATTTGGCTTGTATTTTCTTTTGTATTTGTACCATTGCTATTTTTACTTTCGAATTTTGTATTTCATTACTGGTTAGGAGATGACATCAATATTGAGGAAAAGCTGCTATGTATAGTAGCTTTATATACTATATCTCAGTGCTGTCTCTCATTGAGTAGTTATTTTCTAAATGGCATAGGCAATTTAAAAATTCAACTATATTTATACATAATATCTAGCGTATCTAATATTCCCTTAAGTTTTAAACTGGGGGAGATGTATGGAACAGCCGGTATCGTCTTTGCAACGTTCATAATTACTTCAATTATGAATTTAGTTTTATGGAAAGAATGCAATCGTACAGTTAAAAAGATGAAGCTAAGTAGTACGATTATTTAGACTTTTTACGTATCCAACATGAAACTACTAATTAATAATAGAAGTAGAAAAAAACACGTGTCTTTAGATGCTCTAGAAGAGTTTGAGGATACGATAGTAAGTGAAAAGTCTACAAAAGTAGTTGAACATAAAATAAATGCCTATTATTTAGTATTTAAGATAATAGAAAAACTTAAACTAGAGAGTTTAATACTACCTATATTACAGAGAATTTTTCGTACAGATTCAGAGTATTTTTCGATATTAATGGGTCCACATTTTGCAAAGTGTTTTCCCTTAATGCTACATTCAAAAAATAATGGATTGTTTATATATGATGCTTGGCCACATACGCATAGTCATATTGATAAAATGATAAAGTTGTTTAATATAAAATATTTATATTTTTCTTCAAAAGAAGTAGCAAGTATATATGGCAAGAGGTTTTTAGACATACAAGTTAGATGGATACCTGAAGGTATAAATCCTGATAGATATAAATGGTATCCATATGAAAATAAAGACATTGATATTATTCAATTAGGGAGAAAGTATGATTTATATCATAATTTAATTGAATATGCAATACAAGAAAAAGGTTATAAATACATATATCAGAAAAATAGTAAATCGATCATCTTTCCAACTAGGGAAACTTTTGTAGAAGGATTAGCCAGATCTCGAATATCAATATGTGTTCCTGCATCTGTGACACATCCTGAGATATCCGGTGGAATTTCGACTGTTACGATGAGGTATTGGCAATCCATGGCATCAAAATGTTTGATTTTAGGTGTGTTACCAGATGAAATGAAAGACTTATTCGATTACAATCCTATTATAATAATAGATATTAGTAACCCAATTAAGCAATTAGAGGAAATACTTTCAAATTATAACAAATATATTCCTTTAATTGAAAAAAACTACGAGCGCGTAGTGTCAGATAATACTTGGCAAGAAAGAGTTAAACTTTTACACTTCTAATAATATTAGATATATGCTATCTCATAATAAATTATTAAGAATAATATCTGCTGTGTATTTATGTGTTGTCCTGTTCTTCGACAAGTCATCTTTTGTAGACTTTTTATTTGGAGTAACTATAGTATCATATCTATTTAGTAAGAGTACGCTTAGTAATATATTTTTAATTCTACTACTACCAGTTTTGCTAAGTCTCTGTATATCGTTTGACTATAACCAATATGATATATATAAAGACATATTTTATCTAGTGTGTCCAATTCTGTTTTTTTTAGCTGGCGTAGTTATATCAAGAAAAGTAATGTTTATTGATCTGATTAGAGCATTAGTTTTCTATAGCACGTGCATAACTTTTAAAAAAATATATTTAAACTTTTTATCTAGTGGAATAGATGGCTTAATTAATCCAATAGGATCAAGATACAATTCAGGTCTTTTAAATGATATAGCACCTGCCCTATTAGTAAGTATTTTTGTTACTATGAAAATAGTGAAAGATAAAACATATAAGGTAAATAATTTTATCCTTTTTCTTAATTTTTATGGAATGTATTTAATGGCATCAAGAATAGATTATTTAATTGCCATTTCTTTTGTTATATCTGTTTTATTATTTTCAAATTATAAGACGAAGATCAAGGTTGCTTCAATACTAATATTTTTCGTTATTAGTTACGGTGTAGTGAAAAGTTTTAGTATCACTACCGATTCCGCATTTATTGATAAGAGTCTGAATTCGCTCAATGAAGTTAATGTATTAAATTACTCCACAGAAGAAGAAATAAATGGTAATTACAGAGGATATGAGACATTTATGGCTTTAAAAGAATTTAATGATGGATCAATTACTGAAATTATATTCGGTGGGTTAGGACGTCTTGTCGATTTAGAAATAAATGTAATGGGCTTACAGGAAGGGGGAATGAGATACATACCTATTTTTCATAATAGCTATATATACATGTTAATCAAAAATGGAATCGCTGGTATATTAGTTTTCGTTATTTTAATTTACAAGACATTTTACGCTGGTTACAAACGGTATAGGCTTGAAAGTAATAATAGCGTTGCCACGACGCATATATACTTTGGATGCCTAGGAAGTATTCTAGTGACCAGCTATTTTATACCCGGTTTCCATTCAGGAGAGTTATTTTTTTTGCAAGTAATGATAGGTTTTTTGTACAAATTATTTGATTACAGTAACTTCAGTTTATATAATGAAAGAAGGTCTGTTCTGCTCAGTCATAATAGCAACATATAATGCAGATAAAACTTTAGAGAAATCGATAAATTCTGTATTAATTCAAAAGAAGCAAGTCTGCCTTGAATTAATTATAATTGACGGTGGCTCTACTGATAAAACTTTGGATATTATAAAAAAATATCAATTAGAGATAGACTATTGGATTTCCGAATATGATAAGGGCATATATGACGCTTGGAATAAGGGTATAAATGCTTCAAAAGGTCAATGGATTCTTTTTGTAGGAGCTGATGATTTTTTACTTCCTGATGCTTTATTTAGTTATTACTCTTTCCTGAAGAACTCAGATAAGAGTATCGATTATATTTCATCAAAAGCATTAATAGTTAGTGAAGAAGGAAAAGGCTTATGGGTCAATGGTGATAGATGGGAATGGCCCAAGTTTTTGCGCAAAATGATGGTCGCTCATCCTGGTTCACTTCATTCGAAGAATATCTATATTAAATACGGCTTATATAATTTACATTATAAAGTTGTAGGAGACTATGAGCTCTTGTTAAGAGCAGGTAATAATCTGAAAGCAGAGTATCTGAATAGAATTACAATAGAAATGACCGAAGGAGGGGCAAGTGACTCCTTGAATGCCGTAATAGAGCACTTTTATGCATCCACTAAGACAGGCGACGCTAATAAATTGTTGACTTTTTTCTTTTGTTCGTATGTTTTCTTAAAAAGTCGTATTAATAAAAATTTTAGGAAGTTCGGGGTAAATTTCAACCGTAGAAATAATGGCCTTCATTAACTTTTTATTGACGAGGCTTAAAGGGGAGATCTATACTTTAGATTCAAGAATTCCAGTCTCCTATATTTTAAGTAAAGTATTAGAAAGAATATTTATGATGATTAAAGGGATCTTTTTATTTACGAATAGAAAGGGAGCACTCTTTATCGGAAAGAATGCAACGTTAAAAGCGAAAACAAAGTTTTTTGCAGGACGGGGGGTGACAGTAGACGATAACTGTTACTTAGACTGCGTTTCTATTGACGGTGTTATATTAGGTGACAATGTTTCTGTTGGAAAGCGAACAGTGATAGAGTGTACGGGAAGCTTGAAACATATAGGTAAGGGATTAGATGTTGGGAAAAACGTTGGGTTAGGCCGGGATTGCTTTTACGGATGCGCGGGTGGAATAAAGATAGGGCAAGATACAATAATTGGTAATTTTGTCAGTTTGCATGCTGAAAACCATAATTTTGATAGATCTGATACACCTATACGTTTACAGGGAGTAAATCATAGAGGAATAAATATTGGCGAAAACTGCTGGATCGGGGCAAAGGTTACCATCTTAGATGGTGTTGTAATCGAAGATGGATGTATCATAGCTGCAGGTTCTGTGGTTGTAGCCGGGCAATACAAAGCCAATAGCATATATGGGGGAGTTCCGGCTAAATTCTTAAAACCTAGATGTTAATAATGAGTATTGACAAACTACTGAGCATTCTAATGGTGGGAAGAAGTAACATGAATACTTCTCCCGGTGGAGATTCAATACAGATAATTAAAACTGCAGAATATCTACGTCTTCTAAATGTTAGTGTTGATATAAAGTTGGCAGATGAAGTCATAGATTATAGCAAGTATGATTTAATACATTTTTTTAACATTATAAGACCTGATGACATATTACCACATCTAAAAAGCGGCAAATCATTTGTGGTCTCAACGATTTATGTTAACTACTACGAATACGAGAGAAAGCATAGAACAGGATTAACATCTGTTCTTTTCAGAATGCTTGACGCTAACAAAATTGAATACTTAAAAGCTTTAGCAAGATCAATAAAAGAAAGGAAAAGTCTTAAATCTAGTCGTTATTTGTTTCATGGGCATAAATCTTCTATAAAGTTTATTTTAAATAGGGCTTTAGCTATATTACCTAATTCTGATAGTGAGTATAAACGATTCTCTGACGATTTTAATGTCGAGATTAAGTATAAAAAGGTTGTAAATGCTATAGATCCTGATCTTTTTTCTAAGTTTGTCGAGCCAGATGAAAAGTACAAAAATTGTATTCTTTGTGTAGGTAGGATAGAAGGGCGAAAAAACCAGCTAAATGTAATCAGAGCCTTAAAAGATACTTCTATTAAGCTTGTAATTGTTGGTAAGTTCTCTCCTAATCATGCTACATATTATAAAAGATGTCTCGATGAAGGTATACAATCAGGAAATGTCGTATTTATAGACCATTTAAACCATAAGGAATTAGCTAAATTGTATAAAGCTGCTAAAGTACATGTATTAGCTAGTTGGTTCGAGACAACAGGTTTAAGTTCTTTGGAAGCAGGCGTGATGGATTGTAATTTGGTAATCACTAGAAAAGGAGATACTGAAGAGTACTTCAAAGATATGGCTTACTATTGTGATCCTGACGATATAAATTCTATTAGAGAGAGTATATTACGGGCTTACAATGACGAAGTAAATAAAGATCTAAAAAATTATATATTGAAAACATATACTTGGACAGAAACAGCTCATCAAACGTTGAGTGCTTATAAGGAAGTACTAAAAATTAAATAATGAAAATAGCTATTACTGGTTCGAGAGGAATCCCGAATAATTACGGTGGGTTCGAGCAATTTGCTGACTTTTTAGCTGTAGACTTGGCAGAAAAAGGTCATCATGTGATAGTTTACAACTCGCATTCTCATCCATATAAAGGAAAAGAATACAAAGGTGTTGAACTTGTACATTGCTATGATCCAGAAGATCATATCGGTTTGGCAGGTCAATTTATATATGATTTCAATTGTATAAGTGATGCGAAGAAGCGTGACTTTGATATCATACTCCAATTAGGCTATACCACTAGTTCCGTTTGGGGGTGGATGTTGCCAAAAAAGCCGGTATTAGCAATCAACATGGATGGCGTCGAATGGATGCGTAGTAAATATCCAAAGATTGTACAATGGTTTCTTAAACATGCTGAGAGATGGGCTACTAATACTAATGACTATTTAATTGCTGACTCTATTGGAATTCAACAGCATTTATCAGACTTATACGCTAAAAAGTCTATTTTTATACCTTATGGATCTTACGTATTTGAGCATCCAGACAAGGAAAGTTTGATGGAGTACGATCTGACTCCTTTAAGCTACAATATGCTTATTGCACGTCTTCAATCTGATAATAGTGTTGATGTAATTTTGGAAGGGATCGTTGAATCAGGTAATAAAGATATATTTCTTGTAGTAGGAAATAATAATACGAAATATGGAAGATACTTACGGAATAAATACGAAAGTCAGAAGAACATAAGATTTATTGGTGGGGTATATGATCAAGAAAAATTAAATAATTTACGTTACTTTTCGAATCTGTATTTTCATGGTCACCGAGTCGGAGGAACAAATCCTTCGCTTTTAGAAGCAATGGGGTCTAACGGACTAATTTGCGCATATGATAATATTTTTAACCGAGCTATACTCGGCGAGGAAGCATTTTATTTTAGAAATTCTACCGATGTAGCCTTTGCGTTAGGCTCCTATTTTAAGAGAGATTTCGATCATTTTTTAGAAAGTAATCGAAAAAAAATACATGATGTATATCATTGGCCTTTGATCACGAATCAATACGAGAATTTTTTTAAAAGTATTCTCTATAAGAAGACTTTATGATTTTTAAATCCTAGTGATTGTCTTTCGAAAGCTTATCCATCCTCCCATGTTTTCGGGTAGTAGTTGCCCTCTATCTATCGCAACAATAAATCTTATTTCGCTTCCATGTAAAAATTTGACTGGTAACATTAGTTCTGACATGCATGATAACTGATAGAGTGGAGTACGTGGGTCTTTTGTAATAGGACGACCTTGATTACGGCTGAATGAGATCAAAGTACGAAATTGGCTGCCGTTATTCCATGCACTTAGTATTCCAAAATGTCCCAGCTGAATGCGGTTATTGCTTATCGTGAGTGGTCTCACTCCCTCAAAACCTCCTTTCAAGTTTCGCAGTTCTGGACGGGTATCTACCCTTTTTGTAAAGAAAGGTGTGCCTATTACAAGCTTGTTATGAGTCCAGCCATCTACGAATTGATAATTATTGAAGTAATCATCGGCTCCGTTGTACAAGCGACTTCCAATATAAAAATCAAATCCACTTTGATTTAAAGTAGTTAGAAACTCAACAGTAATTTGTTCTACGTGGAAATACTCTTTTTTTGCCTTGTTTTTCCATCTTATTCCATAAAGACCATCTGGCATGTTTTGAAAAGCAACTCCCGATTTATCTTCAAAAGGATGTTGATAATACAAGTACCAGTTGCTTTCAACTTTATCAAGCTCGAGCGCAACATCAATTGATCCAAGGTGATTGCCTGCTTGATTGGATAGATCGAACGCACTATTTAGTGTAGAATCACCAGAAGGCTGCCTAACAAGAACTATGTCCCTATATGTCTGCAATGAATTCGGAATTTTTCCATTAACAGTAGTCACACTGTTACTAGAAGCATTAGAATAGCCTCCCCACTGTGCGTAATGAGTTACTCCTCCATACAACCGCACTTTATTTTTGAATAGACTGATTCGTGCAAATAGTGCCTTCTGATGTAGAAAAGAGTTTTTTATTGAATCAGTATTGTTAAACCAGCCATGAGCATATAATCCGTTTATAGCAATTACTCCTTTTGTAAATCCAATAGGCACATAACCCCGAGTTCCCAATTGTATTTTGTAAATCGGCAACGCGTTACCAGACCAAGCATAAGAGCCTGAAGTAAGTAGGGTATCAACTAAGCCAAATACTTCTCGACGCCGTCCTGCGTATAGTTCAAACTTCCCTAAAAGTAAACTGGCGTAGGCAACAGGAAGAATTAGTCTAGAGTTACTACCAAAGTTAGCTACACTTTCAAAGCCTACTTTTACATGCGCTTTTTGTGGATTACGATAATCGCCAAATTGCCTAGTTATACCAGTTTGTACGATTCCCGCCGGGCTAGTCAACGGAATAATGCCGTATTGACGGGAGCGAAACCAAAAAGGTGTTTGGGTTACTGAAGAACCCAAGCCACTTATTTCTGCGAAAATAGTTTGACGGGCAGTGATAGTATCAGGAACAGATTGCCCATCGATTATATGTGTGATCGCTATGCTAAAAAATATATGTAAGACGATGCTTAAAGAGTTTTTCATCGAAAAATATTATTAGTCGATTAGTGCTATCAAATTGATGAGTTGAACTTGGATAGTATTAGGTCAGGATGGCCAATATAGATTGCAAAATAGGCAAATCGATAGGTTCTTGCAAGTTGTTGCAGATCAAAGTGGATGAAAGCTTCTAGTTCTACTAAGTAATATTAATGTGTACTTACTTATAAACTTTGCAATTTTACTTTCTTATAAAAAATTAATTAAATATTGATCCGTGCATAGGTTTGTAATATTTGTATCTTGTGCCGACTATGGAAAGCGACAAACAAGCCGAAAAGGGGTTGAATATCATGGCTTTCCTGGTCATATCTGGACCCGGTCTCGAGTCAATGAAGTCATCAAAAAGTTCTTTGTCATTAGCTACCATCCCTCTCAAGTGGGGTGAATTTTGAAGACGATAGGCTGGAGTCGCTAAAAGCCGTAGACCAAGGCCTGGCAGCAGAAATCTGAGCAAGTCGCCCACTGGCGAGAGGAGTGCTCACCCGAGCTCAAAATGAAGGGCGTGTTGTCCTTACCCCGTTCGGTGAGCCAGTTTTGGCTGGAATTTAAGCCGCCTGTCGGTACTCAACGGGCGTCATAAACTTTAAAGCCTGGTGAGGCCGTTCGGTATTATATTCTACCAGCCACTCATCCACCACGAGCCGTACCTGGCTAATACTTGTGAAAATGTGAGCGTCCAAAACCTCTCGGCGAAAGGTTCCGTTGAAACGCTCAATATACGCGTTTTGGGTAGGTTTACCCGGTTCAATCCAACACAATTCAATTGACTGATCTTTACACCAATCCTGAAAAGCCTGACTAATAAACTCAGGGCCATTATCGCTCCGTAACCGCTCCGGCTTGCCATAGCACTTTACCAGTTGATCTAACAATCGGGTAACTCGGCGGGTAGGTAAGGAGTAATCGATCTCAATACCCAAGGCTTCCCGACTATAGTCGTCAACTACATTCAATGTCCGAAACTTCCGCCCACCCGTTAAGCTGTCAGACGTAAAATCCAGTGACCAGCACTGATTACAAGCTGTTGCTTTGAGCAGCGGCTTACGCACAGCATCAGGTAGTCGTTTCTTCGTTTTTCGCCGTAGGCTTAAACCTAAACTTCGGTACAAACGTCTGACTCGCTTATGATTAACCAACTCTCCCTGCTTGCGCAACCGGCGATAAATCTTAAGGACACCTCACTGTTTATGCCGTCGAGCCAACTGCTCGATCTGGCTTGCCAGTACTTCGTCCTTGTGCTTGATGACAATTGGTTCAACAAGGGCATTGCGGCTGAGACCCACCCAACGACAGGCTTTGCGTTGACTGATCTGTTTCTGATCAATCATCCAGCTGATAATCTTTCGACGCTCAGTGGGCCTCACCACTTTTTTGCTAGGGCCTCCTTGATGATTTCGTTCTGCAAACTCAGCTCGGCATACATTTTCTTAAGTCGACGGTTCTCGTCCTCCAACTCTTTAAGCCGCTTCACTTCGGAAACTTGCATACCACCGTATTTGGCTCGCCAATTGTAAAAGGTGGCTTCACTGACGCCATGTTCGCGGGTAATTTGAGCGACGGTTTGGCCGCTGTCTTGCTGTTTGAGAATCGCCACGATCTGCGATTCCGTGAATCGTCCTGCTTTCATTTCCCTTTCCAATTGCTAGTGAAATTTAAGTGTTTTACTCTACTTCTCACTGGCTCACTTTATTGGGTTCAGGACAGTGTTATTATATATATTGACGAATCAACGTGTTAGCTTATGGTGCGCCCCATATTTAGGACCACTTGTTAAATTGGATAACGGGCTAAATTTAGACCCGTATGAAAGGCAAGACCAAGCGCAAGTTTACCGCAGACTTCAAGCTCAAAGTCGTTCTCGAAGTCCTCAAAGAGAAGGATACATTAGCCGTCATCAGCAAACGACATGAACTCCATCCTAATCAGATCAGTGATTGGAAAAAACAGTTCATGGACTCCGCTTCGACGCTGTTCGAGGCCGCTCATAAGCCTGTAATGGCTTCGACGCAACCCGATGTCGCTCTGCTTTACGAGCAGATTGGCCGACTACAAATGGAGCTAACTTTCTTTAAAAAAAAGTTACCCCAATGAGCCTATCTCAACGTCGTGCGCTGGTTGACCTAGCCGCCCCAGGTAGTTTGCGGGAGCAATGCCAGTGGGTTGGATTACATCGTTCAGCCTATTACTATCAGCCTGTCGCTGCTGACACGGAAGATTTGCTGCTAATGCGTTTGTTGGACGAGCAGTACCTGCTAACCCCTTTTCACGGGTATCGAAAAATGCAGCTCGTCCTGACTAAAGCAGGCTATCTGGTGAATCACAAGCGGGTACGCAGGCTGATGCAACTAATTGGTATAGAGACTATTTATGCCAGGATCAATACGTCTAAACCAGCAGTTGGTCACCGCATTTACCCCTATCTGTTGCGCGGCTTGACTATCGACCGTGTGCATCAGGTGTGGGCGACTGACATAACTTATGTACCCATGCAGACGGGTTATATGTATCTGATGGCGATCATTGATCTGCATAGCCGGTATGTGCTTAAGTGGTCCGTTTCCAACACAATGGCGGTTGAGTGGTGTAGTCGCGTACTGAGTGAAACGCTGGCCACTTACCCTACGCCCGCCATTTTTAATACGGATCAAGGAAGTCAGTTCACGGCTGATGTCTTCACGGCTTTATTATTGAAAGCTAATGTTCAAATCTCGATGGATGGTAAAGGGCGAGCCTTGGATAACATATTTGTGGAGCGCCTTTGGCGAACGGTGAAATATGAAGACATTTACTTGAAAGCCTACGCCGATGGCTGGCAGTTGGAGGCTGGTTTACGGGCCTATTTCGAGTTTTACAACTGTCGACGCTTTCATCAGGCTCTGGCCTATCAAACGCCAGAACAGGTACTAAAGGGGTGAAAAGTAGCACAAACCAAGTGGGTAAAAACAATAACTAACAATTTCGTTATTCGAAAAAGTGGTCCGGTTTCAGGGGCGCAGTGTAATGTGTATTTTGTTTTTTTATTGGCTGCATCGCATATGAAATGTATAAGTCATATAATAAGCAGTTTGGTAGTAAAATAACATTTGCAATAATTGAATTATTAACGGTACTAATTTGTTTATTTTCAATCTTGTATTTGCCCGTCGAGATTAGCGCTTTATTGCCTATTGTATATGCTTCAAGTATCTTTGTATTTGCTTTAGAAAAAGGTAGTTTTTCACGTTATTTATCAAATCAATATTTGAAAAAACTAGGACATTTATCTTATTCAATATTTATTACGCACATGCTTATAATTAGTTTACTCGAAGGCGTTGTAAAAAGATTTTCTATAGATTCAATACCAATACAGATTATTGCTTTAGGTCTATATTTACTCATTGTTTACAAAGTAGCAAGTTTTACTAATATACATATTGAATTAAAAATTAGTCAAGCAATAAAGAAAAAATCTATAAAAAAGAAGCTGATTTCTAAATCTTTAGAAAGTGAATTCGTTTAATTGGCTCTACTTCAAATAATGAGCTTATTAATTGATTTAGACACAAATTTCTCTGCTTTATAGAAGTTGCTCCATTAGCAGAGGCTGCTCATGCAGTTGCTGCCAGGTTGAGGTAGAAAATACGGATTGTAGAATAGGTAAATCGGCGGGGCGGTGCAAGTCGCTACTCACGAAGCTAATGGCGTGTTCCTCCAGTAGGTGAGCGGCCAGTTGTTGCGCGCGTTTACCGTAGCGCCCTACCAGCGACATAATGTTGAGTTGAAGCAGACAGCCCTGTTCCCGGATTTGGGTCAAGCGGTAGGGCTCCTGCTGGTAATAAGTATAGCGCTCGGGATGCGCAAGAATAGGTGTATACCCCTTCAACTGCATCTGAAAGAGCCATTGGTCAAGCTGATAGGGGGCCGATGCCCAGCCTGTTTCAATCAGGACGTAACGAGCTGGACCGAAGGACAGTAGTTTCTCTTCGTGCATTAATTTCTCAAAGCCCTCGTCCAGCAGGTATTCCGCAGCTACGCTTAGTTCAATAGGAAGTTGCTCGCTGCTAATAGCTTCTTGTACTAGCTTGGCCGCTTCTAAGATTTGTTCCGCGGTATTAGGATAGTAGTCTTGACTAACGTGTGGTGTACAAATCACCCGATGAATACCCCATGCAGCGTACTGACGCAGACACGTCATTGAATCCTCAAGTGTCTTTACGCCATCATCGATTCCCGGAATCAGATGATTATGCATATCTACATTCCAGATGAGGGCGGCATCGTTAGGAGTACTATTAACTGATTGTGAGGACATTGGCTTCAACCAGCGCCGTAACTGTTGCCACATAAGTACAGGATGCACGAAGCATCTTTAGAAAGGACTCGCCTAACAGGCGAGGATTTACTGAAATAATACGCAAGTTAATAATTTTAGCGGCAAGCAAATAGATAGTGAGAGGCATCGCTGTACTCTATAGGGGATATTTTTTAGGTCAACACCTCAAGACTGGTACTACTGGTATTATAGGAAGTTAGAGAAGAAAATACACTAATAGAAATTGATAAATTTCTAATCTCTTATGTTGATTTTCTTAGTAGAGTTGGCAGACAAGCAATTTTTTCACTTTTTTACTTAATTATTTTTCTGATTATCAAGTACCGCACATGGCAGCTCCTGCCAAAATACTAATTCTACGTTTTTCGTCCATTGGGGATATCGTACTGACTACGCCGGTTGTGCGTTGTCTAAAACAACAGATGCCCGATGCCGAAATTCATTTCTGCACCAAGCGATCATTCGCTACACTGATCGAGAAGAATCCATACATCGATCAATGTCATTATCTTGACAAGAAACTGAATGAGTTAGTCAACCAACTGCGTTCTGAGCGGTATGACTACATAATTGATCTGCATAACAACCTCCGGACCAGTATAATCAAGCGAGCGTTGGGTGTTCGATCCTACAAAGTGGATAAGCTAAACTGGCATAAGTGGCTTTATGTACGCTTACATATCAATCGAATGCCTAAACTGCATATCGTTGACCGGTACATGGCTACGGTGGCTCCACTAGGCGTAACGAATGATGGATTAGGGCTAGACTATTGCATTCCAGAAAAAGATCAGATTAAGCTCGATCAGCTGCCAGCAGCGCATCAGGCGGGGTACATTGCCTATGCTATTGGTGGGCAACATGCCACAAAACGGCTGCCGGTCGAACGAATGATTGAGTTATGCCACAAGATTAACTCCCCTATAGTGTTACTAGGAGGAAAAGAAGATAGAGAAGCGGGTGATCTAGTAGTCAAGTCGTTAGGTACGGACGTTATATATAATGCTTGTGGGGAATTTAATCTTAATCAATCTGCCTCATTACTCCAGCAAGCACGGCTAGTGTTTAGCCATGATACGGGCTTGATGCATATTGCTGCAGCATTGAAAAAGAGGGTGTTTGCTATTTGGGGAAACACGACACCGGATTTGGGTATGTATCCGTATCAAACCCCACATGTTAATTTGCAAACAGAAGGGCTATCCTGCCGGCCATGCTCGAAGATTGGTTTTGAGAAATGTCCGAAGGGCCATTTTAAATGCATGCAGGAGCTACCATTCACATTTACGGTAGACAAATAAACCTCTTGATGTGACCTTACTAAGACGCTTCCCGTGGAAAAATCTGGGAAGGTATGTTATGGTAAACTTCTATGAATTGAAGAATGGGCTAGAAAAAACAACGAAGCCACCGTTTGGATTTGGCTGGTCGTTGGTGCTAGTCGCTGGATTAGTAGTCGTACTGGTATCGCATTTGGGCTATATGCCCTTGGATACTCGTTCTGATGAACCACGTCGAGCGCTGGTAGCGCTGGAGATGATGCTATCTGGGGATTACATCACTCCCACGCTTAATGGAGAACGTTACTTCAATAAACCTCCCCTTTATAACTGGGTAATCGCAGCGTCGTACCATGTATTTGGGGATTACTCTTCGTTTGCGTTACGGTTTCCCATGTTGGTGTCGCTGCTGATGTTTGGCTTCACCGTCTACGTATTTGTTCGAAAATACGTCAATCCTGTAGTCGCCTTCGCTGCTGCGATGATGACCTTGACAAATGGGCGAGTGTTGTTATATGACTCCATGTTGGGGCTGATTGAGATTACATTTGGCTGGGTCACGTACATGTCCATGTTGTGCGTGTTTCATTTTAGCCAAAAGCGCCAGTATTGGTTATTGTTCATTACTACATACGGGCTAACAGCGATAGGCTTTATGCTGAAGGGACTTCCTCCATTAGCATTTCAGGTACTAACATTGGGAGGCTGGTTACTGTACACAAAACAATACAAACGACTATTTCATCCGGCGCACCTAGTTGGTATTAGTCTGTTTACACTGATAGTTGGAGGCTATTACTGGCTCTATTTTGACAGGAATTCTATACCTATGCAAAATGTAGCCAGCGTATTATTCACCGAAAGTGCTAAACGGACGGGGTTACATTACGGCTTAGGTAAAACGTTGTTGCATCTGGTCACGTTTCCGTTTGAAGCATTTTATCATTTTCTTCCTTACTTGTTCCTGTTGATTTTACTGGCTCGTCGGTCAGCGTGGGCGTCAATACGTGTTAAACCATTTATACTGTTCAATGCCTTAGCTTTCGGCGTCAATGTATTAGTTTACTGGACATCGCCCAATGTGTATGGCCGATACTTAATTGGGTTGATGCCTTTGTTGCTAACCGTTCTGGCCTGGATTTATTATGAACAGACAGCTCCCAATGAACGGCCTCGCTGGTGGATAGAACGTATTTGGTTAGTATTGGTCGTACTATTGGTGGTAGGAGTCTGGGTCGCCGTTTTTCATCCAGCGACGCAAACTATTCCAGGCATATTATGGAAAACGGCAGTTGTATCTGCTTTGTCGGCTATCCTGACTTGGTGGATGTACCAACCGTCAGCCAACCGATTAGGGTTGATGATTGGCGTGATGATCGTTGTCCGGCTGGGAATCAACTGGATCGTTTTACCTGGTCGGGTAGCGACACGGCAATTTTATAAAAACAGCGCTGAACAAGCTGCTCGCTTGACAAAAGGTCATCCATTGTATGGCTATAAAAAGACAGTTGGAAATGGACAGGCCACCGATGTTAGTTCATTCCACATTGAAGCTACTCGTGGCGAAATTCTTCCAAAGACATACAAGAAGATACCAGGTGCTTATTACATTGCCGATTCAGTAAGTTTAGTTGGAGAGCGATACCAGATACTAGGGAAATATACGCTATTTGACAAGCACTCGGCTTACGTTGTTCGCTTTGACCCCTAATTACGAATGCCCTCTCCTGAAGTTTCTACGCCGTATTTGTCTGTTGTCGTGTGTGTGTATAATGAAGCTGGTAATATTCAGCCATTGGTCACACAGATTCAGCAAGCGTTACTTGACGTATCTTATGAGATTATCTATGTGAATGATGGCTCATCCGATCAAACACTGAATGAGCTACGGTCTTTGAATGATTCCCATCTAACTATAGTAGATCTACAGAAGAATTACGGCCAAAGCTCAGCCTTGGCAGCAGGCATTGATGTATCTAGAGGAGAATTTATTGCTACACTTGATGGCGATCAACAAAATGATCCTGCAGATATTCAAAAGCTGCTAACGTATTGTGTCGAGCTAGATCTAGATTTTGTGTCTGGTATGCGCGCTAAGCGGCAGGATGGCTTCTGGCTACGTAAATTTCCCAGTCGTTTAGCTAACAGCCTAATTCGATCAGTCACCGGCGTAAAATTGAAGGACCTGGGATGCGGCCTCAAAGTAATCCGTTCTGAAACGGCTCAGAACCTGGGTTTGTATGGCGAATTACACCGCTTTCTGGCCGTGCTGGCGCAAATGGAAGGCGCTAGATTGGGGGAGTTACCCGTAAATCATCGTCCGCGTCAAATTGGACAATCAAAATATGGAATAAGCCGAACGTTTAAGGTAATAAGTGATTTAATCTTGTTGATCTTTTTAAAAAAATACGCAACAAAGCCTATGCACTTATTCGGAACGGCTGGATTTTTAATGGTGCTTGTTGGCCTTTTGGGAGTAGTAGGAGCGCTAATAAGCTTTGAATCTTACGTAAATAGTGCTGTAGTTATTTTATGTAGTGGAATACAATTAATAGCTTTCGGTATTGTACTGGAAACTATGCTTCGTAATCGGATATCAATACTGAAAAAATCGCTGAATTATAAAATTAGACGTATCTATAAATAAATATCGAGGGGTACTACCACGTAAAATATCAAATGGTAGTACCCCCAATATTTACCGAAGAGCATTCGAAAAAATAATCGCAACAAAAGACAGGGCGCTCAACACAAGCGGGGTTATTTGATTGAATCTGTCCACGCTAGCTGCGCGCGCGCTACCCGGTTCGATGTAGACAATATCGTTCGGGTGTAAATAATAGTAAGGAGAAGAGAAAAGGTCCCGTTTGGTTAAATCAAGGCGAGCAAAGGTTTTTTGGCCACCCTCCTCACGAATAACTAAGATGTTGTTTCGTTGACCGTAAACGGTCAGATCGCCCGCCAGCGCCAGAGCTTCTGGTAGTGTAATTTGCTCATTTGGGATCGTAAATAAAGAAGGTCGTTGTACTTCTCCTAATACGGAGATCCTGAAGTTCAGGTTACGGACGCTAACGGTTGGCTCTTTGAGGTAGGATTTCAATTTTTCCCGGATCATATCCGCAATCTGCCCTGTTGTTTTATCTTTTACTGGTTGATCGCCAATCAGGGGTAATGTGATTGTACCTTGTGGACTTACTAAATATCCATAGTTGCTGGCAATGGGAGCTGTGTTTGCATTTACCTGCTGGTTGTTAGTTGCCGAAATAGCAGCATACGGGTTGAAAAATGCCGAAGCCTCCTGATTCAAACTGTTAACCTGAATTGAGAGTACGTCTCCCACCTGCACTTTTGGGGTATACCGTTCAGCGCTCTGTAATACATTATTGGCTGAACTATCCTGTAACGTCTGGAAATACACCAGTTTCTTTGATGATATGCAGCCGCTGTTCTGTAATAGTACTAGAAGGGCAAACAGCTTCAGGGTGGATTTGAAAAAAGATTTACTCACTAGAAAGGAATACATACTTGATTGATGGTAAAGTTTAATTAATCAAAGCCCACAGGCTGCATGCGTAATTAGATTTTTGTCAAATATAGCGACCGCATTAAATAAGCGCTGCATAGCATCAAGACAGTTAGTGGAATTCTAGTCTGTACGAGCTACTTACAGTACGATTCGGATCGAATCTTCAACACCCATTCCGGCTTGTCGACCAGATAATTATTTTGACGTAGTGGCCATGTTGCCCCGCCATCAGTACTGGCCCGGAAGTCATACGTACGACCAATTTGGATCTTGTATGATTCAACGCGCCGTTCGGTGCGGGTCGCCGTAATAAGATCGCGCCATTGTTCTTTGCCAGCTTCGCTGTATTGAGTTCTTAGGAGAGAGGGAAGTAGCGATTCATCTAATTGAGTGCCCCCTGGGCACGAAAAGGCAAATTCCAGATTCATGACAGGAGGAACTGGAAGCGCTTTCAAATTAATAGCAATAGGGGTCTGGCTACAGGATTCGCCCACACCAGATTCCGCAATCATCCCACCATTTGACCCTTTACCCCAGGCGTCTGTCTCATCAAAGACCTGAATCTTCAATTTTCGACCCTGCGGCTGGTTGTATACCCCGATGTATGCCCCGTTGTTGACGTTTGCATAGAAAGCCCCAACCTGTTGGTTAGTCGTTGCGTCGATGAGTTTACAGAGGTAATTGACATCGACACTTTTCAGATCACTTGTTACCTGAAAGATAGGGCCGGATGCGCAGACATTATCAGTCCACGCTGCCACATACGTAACAAATCGACGTGCCGCTGCCCGAAGTTCCAAACTATTGCTCTGGCTGTTCCGTACAACCACTCCCTGCGGCTCCTGACGCCAAATTCCCGTGTATCCGTCATAACTATAAAGCGGAATTGAATCACCAGGTTGTATACTACGGCCGTTCTGACCATTTATCGTATTTGGATTGAGTGACATCGACCAGCTTATGGGCTGAGACGATGCGTCTGCTAACTGATACGTTTGGTTGTATACCTCAAACGAAACTGAACCCGCTATCGAAATGACCCGTAAGTTGCCTAGGTTCGCTCCGTTTTTGCCGATAACGTTCGAGAAAATTCCGCCACCCGGAACCTGGCTGGTAGAGCCTTCCTCTCGAGCATTGGTATAAAGAAGATTCATCGTTAAATTATTGCCGACGGCTTGATTGTCGCGGTCGGTTAACTGAGCTCCCGCAGGAATGACTACAGTGGCAATATCCGATGAGTTAGCAGGGGAAGGGCTTGTCGTTTGAAAAGCTTCCGTTGTTGCTCCAGTGTTACTGGCGCGTCCAGTAGCTTGGATAGCGGCCATTGTACGCGGTGGTTTCTTTGTATTGATCCACCGAATGTATCGCGTTATCCGGTCCATGTTGGTCATCACGACCGGTTGAACGATTGTGAGATAGTCAGTAGCTTCAACCACGACTGTAAACCGGAGTGGTTGCTGAATAGACGCAACATTACCTGGCGCAACAGCAAGAAGAACAACCCCTTCTGTGTTGACCCTATAACGGGTCGAATTTAACGTAGTAACTATTTTTGCCGCGTCAGGACCAGCAACAGTTACCCGGGCGTCTTTAGGTAACGGATTGCCCGCCGGGTCATACAGTCGACATTCAATGACGCCTGCTTGAATAGGGTCTTTCAAGCCAATTGCCAAATCTTCGAGCGGATTCTGGCATGCGTCAACCAGCAACATCAGTATCAATAACCAGCTAAGATTACGTAGTGATTTCATAATGAAGCAATCAGGGGTTCCGAGAAAGCCGGTAAGTCAGCGTTAGATTAAGAACCGGGAGATAACGATAATTCCGCAGGTTACGCTCGAGCTTAGGTACCTGCTCGTCAATGGTCGTTGTCTCCAGGAACCCTTCGTACGTAAGATTAACCTTGGGTTTTCCCAGATAGTACATACCGAGTTCAACACCAACTCCGAATCGTTTGCGAGGAATAATGCGGCCAAAGCCACCGCCGATGTAGCCAACGACTGAGCTCCATCGCAAGTCGAGTGCTACACGGCCAACATCTTCAGGCGTTAGGATAAGGCCATCGAGATCAAGTTGGTTTTCCGCCGTCATGACAACCGACAGGTTTGGATGCCAAGTATAGCCAGCTCCAGCAGTCAGGAAAAAGGAGTTTCGCCGGAAAGGTTGCCAGACGAGACCCGCCTGAGCAATACCAATCATAAAATCAGGCTCCAGCGTTAGGGCCGATTCTGACGATACTTTGACGCGAATGGGTTTTTGGTAGGCGATGTACTGGCCACCAATGCGTACTTGTAAACGCTTGGGCTTACTAATTTCCTGGTAGAAAAACAGGCGAGGTCCTGTTGTGCCTAATTGAAGGCTAACCGAACGAGCTAAGGAATTGCTGGGCGTTGAGTCGTTAAAAGAGGACTGTCCAAAAGCAGAAGCCCCCAAACTCATAACTAGTAGAAAGATCAAACGCATTGAGTAACATTCATTGAGTTGGATACGTAATGATTACACGGTACCACTGATCTATAAATAAACTTTAGTGTATGATATTGAGGTAATCGAACTGGACAAGTTGCCGCCATAACGTTTGTCAATTATAAGCTTCGCCCCCATCGTGTTTGTACGCTTTTTCAACCGTTGCTGTCTACTGAGCTTCGTCGTGTGCAACTTTTACGAAAATCGACTGAAACGAAAGGCAGTAACAGGAAGGTCAATTGTTGACGATGAGAGGACATCCGCAAAAACAGGCGCGTGATTAGGAGACTGTTTCATCATTAGGTACCAGTCAACGAATCGACGTATTCCTTCGGACAATTCGACTAACGGGTGAAAATTGATGCAACGCGCAGCCAATTCTGTGTTTGCTTCCGTCCGAACAACGTCACCGGCCTGCTCTAGCTGCCAGTTAATAACGGCCTTTTGTTGCAGCGTAACTTCCAGTTTGTGAACCAACGTAAGCAGACTAACGGAACCAGGGCCACCGATGTTGAAAATGGAATAACCCTTTAAATGCCGGAGCGTTTGAACAATCCCCTGGACGATATCCGAAATATATGTGTAGTTCCGAGCCGTACTTCCATCGCCATATAGAGTGATGGGAGAGCCGTGAAAGATTTTGTCCGTAAACTGACTGATCGCCATTTCCGGGCGCTGCCGTGGTCCGTAAACGGTGAAAAAACGCAGATTGCTGACCGAGAATCCATGCAGATGATGGTACGTATAGGCCAGTAATTCGGCCGAACGTTTAGACATAGCGTACGGCGAGAGTGGCTGGGCCGCCAGATCATCTTCCCGAAAAGGAAGATGAGGAGAGTTGCCGTAAACGGACGACGAAGAAGCTAGAATGATACGTTTGACATTAGTCATTCGCATTGCTTCGAGAATAGCCAGTGTCCCGTTGACATTTACATCCAGATAGATACCAGGCTCGTCTACCGACGGGCGAACGCCCGTCCGGGCCGCCAGATGAATAACCGTGTCACACGCGAACTGTCGAAGTAGATCGGCGACAAGTTTCTGATCCCGAATATCTCCCTGAACAAATGTATAGCAAGAATGAGAGAGACAAGATTGAAGGTTTGCGTATTTCTGAGCGACTGAGTACTGTTCGTCGAAATTGTCCAGCCCGATTACCGTATGCCCTAATGACAACAGTCGTTCAGCCAGATGAGACCCAATAAACCCCGCAGAACCTGTTAGAAGTATGGTCATGGATAGCTACGTAACTGACAAATATAATTTACGACAATGTCTGATACTAACTCGACTGTATGCGAGTACTTCCCAGAAGTATTGTAATCTTTAAACTGTATCGATTAATCTAAAAATAATCTTAAAACCGTACCTGTACGTGCGAGTAACATCGCTAAGATAGTGACTTTATGTTCCACCTTACCGATTTTATCGGCTCACAAAAGATATTCATTTACTTATGATTGCTAAACTATCTATCATATTAAGTCTGTCGCTGGTTTGCTTAGGCGTAGAAACTGGGTTGGCTCAGTCGGGGAAACCGCTTTATACCTTTCCGCTTGGTGTACAGGCGTATACGTACCGGCATACGTTTCCCAAGGACGTAGTGGCTACACTGGATACCATTAAAGCGCAGGGATTTACGGAGATGGAGGGAGGAGTTCCCAAAGGCTTGACGGCTGAGGCATACAAAAAGATGCTGGATGAGCGGGGTATACGTATGCCCGCTACGGGCGCTGGGTATGAAGAAATTGTCAAAGATCCGATAGCCGTTGTGAAGCAGGCGAAAGCCTTGGGGGCTTCGTACGTTATGGTGGCCTGGATTCCTCATCAGAAAAGCAATTTTACGTTAGCCAATGCCCAACAGGCCGTAGCGGATTTTAACCGGGTAGGTAAGGTGCTGAAAGAAAACGGTCTGACTTTTTGCTATCATGATCATGGCTATGAGTTTCAACCCTACCAGGCTGGACCTAGTCAGGGCGAGACGTTATTCGATTATATTGTAAAAAATACCGATCCAAAATACGTATCGTTCGAGATGGATATTCTCTGGACTACCTTCGGTGGCGCTGACCCGGTAGTGTTGCTGAATAAGTACGGGAGTCGCTGGAAACTCATGCACTTGAAAGACCTAAAAAAAGGCATTAAAGGTGACCTGAGTGGAGGAACTCCGCCCGAGAACGACGTAGTTCTGGGGCAGGGACAGATCGATATGCCTGCTGTACTTAAAGCCGCGAAAAAGGTAGGTATTAAACATTACTTCATCGAGGACGAAAGTAACCAGGAAAGCATACAGGTGCCCCAAAGCGTGGCTTACCTGAAAAGCTTGAAGATGTAGTACCTGACCCTGAAAGCTGGTTAGTCGATACGTAAAGGGCATCGCCTTCCGCTAGACTGTCGCATTTAACCATCTGTGTAATAGGTATTCTGTACCCTGTTCTGTTTCCTAGTTTTAGGGGATGGGGCAGGGTTTCCTTTGTTAGATACTCTAGCCCGCCAGGAGCGGTTATCACCTTTAGCCAGTACGAAGAATGTTCAGTCGAGAAAAGAAGACCACCGAACGGTCGGCCAGTCCTAAAAAGTCAGCCCTTCACGAGTGGCTGGATTCGGTATTGTTTGCGGTGATAGCTGCTACGTTAATCCGGTTTCTGACGGTTGAGGCATTTGCTATTCCAACGCCTTCCATGGAAAACAGCCTGATGGTAGGTGATTACTTATTTGTCAGTAAGCTGCATTATGGCATTCGTACGCCCAAAACGCCCCTACAAGTCCCTCTGACACATCAGAAAATATGGGGGACCAATATTCCTTCTTATAGTACGGCGATTCAGTTGCCTAGCTTTCGACTTCCTGGTTTCTCTTCGGTAAAAAACGGCGATGTTGTTGTATTCAACTACCCGCCCCACAAACCCGGTGAGCCTGACTACCCAACCGATTTAAAAACCAACTTTATCAAACGCTGTATTGGCATCCCAGGCGATGTTATTAAGATTCAGGACCAGCTGGTGTACATAAACGGCAAGCAACTTCCTGTGCCTATTCGGTCGGAGACAACGTATTTCATCAAAACGACTGAAATACTTGACGAGCGTTTCTTCCGGAAGTTTGAGATCGTGAATGATTTCAAATCGCCCGAAGGACCATTCATCAATTGGCAGCCGCTCGAAGCGTATGATACGCTAACGAAAACCAATGCGCTGGTTGGATACCGAATTAACACGACGGCAGCAGTCATTGCTACATTTAAAGGCTTTGACTGGGTGAAAGGAATTGACCCCATAACAGCTCCAGCGGGACAAACGGAGCCAGGTATTTATGGGAGCGCTGCCTTTGCCTGGAATCAGGATAATTTCGGTCCGCTTACGGTTCCAAAGCGAGGAATGACCATAGCGATCAACAAGCAGACAATTGCTCTATATGGACCTGTTATCGAGCGGTACGAGTCGAATCAGCAGGTGACTGTTACGGCCGACAAGATCCTGATAAACAATCAACCCATTGCCTCTTACACATTCAAGCAGGATTATTACTTTATGATGGGTGATAACCGCCACAATTCGGAGGACTCCCGTTACTGGGGCTTTGTCCCCGAAGATCATATTGTTGGGAAAGCAATCTTCGTCTGGATGTCGATCGATCCAGTTCCAGCTGATGCCTGGCACAAAATCCGCTGGCATCGTCTGTTTAGCTTGATTAAGTAGGCACGACGGCTAAAACATATAGTCGTAGATGCGGTAGGCCAGTTGCTGAATATCGGCCAGTTCGTGAAAAGTGCTGATGACGATACGGGTATTGGCAGGATCTTGAGGTGTTGGATACGCAAAGGAGTAAAGAAAAATTCCTTGCTCCAGTAAGTATGGGTACAGTTTGTCCTGCTCGGTGAAAAAGACAGGATAGCCTTTTGCCTGGCTGAACAACGCCGTTACGTTCAGAAGCTTCTCCGCCAGTAAAATGTTCTGCTGGAGCTTGTCGAAGGCTTCCCTGTAAAGCGATTCTGCTTTTAGAAAGGCGTCCAGGTAAGCTGGAGGAATGGGGGAGGAGCCTCCGAAGAAGGAAGTCTTACGTAGTCGATCCAGGGAATCCGGTTGACCGAAAATAGCGCCCCCCGGTAGCCCCATGGCTTTGGCCAAGGAGCCAGTTACCAGCAACTCCACGTTATCTCTCTTCGGCAATTGCGGCCAGATACCGCGTCCGCCGTTCAACACACCCAGCCCATGCGAATCGTCGACAACGAGCGTGATAGGGCGATTGTCCGGCAGGTCATTCACCCAGTCAAATGAGTAATGCTTCGAATGAAGCGCGTCGATGGTATTGGTCAATATAACGATAGGAGCCGTTGAGGTAATAGCGCCTAGCTGTTCGGGTAGCTGTTTAGTCCAGTCAGCAAACGGAATGTTTGGCAACAAAAGGGCGGGCGTGTGCCAAAGGGCAGGGTGAGCGCAGGGAGCGTAGACAAACGTAGCGTTTCGCGCCCGGAAGGCCTGAACGACGACCTGACCAGCCATCATTCCAGATGAGACAGTTAAAGCCGCCGTACCGGGACCGCTGATACGTCGGGCCAGTTCTGTTTCGGCGACTTCGTAAATCGCCAGTTGTAAATTGCCATTCCGTGAGCTACCGAAAGCAGCCCCGTACCGGCTAATGCCCTTGAGAAGCAACTGCTGAAACGCAGGATTCTGCTGTAAGCCCAGATAGGCCGTACCGCTGAAAAATAGATATTCCTTCCCGCCCTGCGTTATAGTGCGGCCGGGTAAGTGATCGATCGTGAAACTGCTATTCATTGAATTTCCTCTCCTTCTGGCAAGAGCCATGTAACGCCGGTACCAGGCTCGGCGGGGTAAACGACCTGTCCGTTGGCAAACGTAACACCCGTAGCGGGATCATTATTAATAAGCATAGCCCCGTCCAGATCGGCATAATCAAGTAGTGGAAGCAATTGGGCAATGGCCGAGATACCTACGCTGGATTCGGTCATGCAGCCGACCATTACTTGAAGGCCTAGCTCCCGGGCGCGGGCAATCATCCGGCGGGCGGGCGTTATTCCCCCGCACTTAGTGAGTTTAATGTTGACGCCGTGAAAATAGCCGGCACAACGGTCAACGTCGCTTTCGATAATACAACTTTCATCGGCTATGATCGGCAAAGCGGCTTGTTGAAAAACGATTTTTGCGCCTTCCCAATCACTGGCGGGGAGGGGTTGTTCAATGAACTCGACGCCCAGTTCTGCCAACTCGCGCGATTTACTGATCGCGTCATCAGGTTGCCAGCCGCAGTTGGCGTCAACCCGGAACAGCGCGTCCGTATGGTTACGTAACGTTTGAACCAGCGCCAGGTCAGATTCATCCGGATCGGTCGTTGAACGTCCTAGTTTGATTTTATAAAGTGGCCAGGGTTTTTCCTGCATCTTAGCGACCATGCGCTCGGGCGTATCGAAACCAATGGTGTAGTCCGTGATTGGGCTCTTGGACGGGTCGAGTTGCCAGAGTTTGTAGAGTGGCTGCCCCTGCTTTTTGCCCCAGAGATCCCACGCGGCCTGATCGAGGGCGCAAAGCGCAAACGGATTGTCAGCCAGATGGGGTTGCATCTCCTTCCAGAATGCTTCCGGATCGGTCAGGTCATACCCTTCAATCTGCGCCCGAATAGCGTCCAGCGCAGCTATCATTCCTTCCAGCGTGATGCCGTAATAATTCGTCGCCGTGGCTTCTCCAAAACCGCGATACGTACCATCACGCAGTTCGACAATCAGCGAGGGTTGCTCATCGCGGCTGTCGTGGGCGATGGTGAAGGTATGGGTGAGACGGAGCGTAACGGGATAGAAAATCAGTTGCATCGGATCGTCATTTCAACAAATATAAGCGCCAGCCCGTCTGGTCGACAGGCTGGCGCTACGTAATGACGAAGAAATAGACTTGATTTATAACGTAACAAGCCCCTGCTGCATGGCTTTAATGACCATACCGACCCGGGTGCGAACGCTCATCTTTTGAAAAACAACCTCGCAGTATCCATCGACCGTCCGCGGACTGACGCACATCTGGTCCGCAATTTCGTTGTACGTCAGTTCGCTGCACGCCCAGCGCAGAAAATTGTACTCGCGGTTGTTAAGCTGAGATGAAGTGGCTACTGCTGGCAGCAACAGCCGAACGGGAGGCTTGGGGAAATAAAATCCGTGCGTGATCAACTCCCGGAGAGCTTGCTGAAACTGATCAAAGCGGCTGTCGCGAAGCAGATAGCCATGAACGCCACTACTACCCAGCCGGGTAATGAACACGTCGTGGCTAGGAAGGGAAAGAACTAGCACCCGTAAAGCTGGATAACGACGGCATAATTGCCTAACGGCATCAAAATCCCGGATCAGACTAAAGTCCAGCAGCAGCACATCAGGAAGACCCTGCCGAAATTGATTCAGTACCTGGTCGTAGGTCTCAGCAGTGCAGCTAACAGTATAGTCACCTGATTTACGGACCAGATCGGCGAGCGCTTCGGTCAGGAGATGATAATCGTGGGCAATAGCAATTCGGGTAGGCATGGTCAGTCAGGTTAGCGGAGTTGATGCCTGGAAATTAGGCGCTTAGCTAACGGTCTGCAATACCCGGATCTGGGGATGTTCAAGACCGGTATAGTAGTTACTGGACGGTAAGCCAGTTAATTACGCTCCGTACTGCCGCGTCAGTCCCTCCAGCGTTTGCAAGGACTGAACACCTGACTGACGCCAGACAACCTTACCGTTTTTGAACAGAATCATCGTCGGGATACTCCGTACCTGATATTGTTGTGCGGCCGCCTGACTCTGATCAACATTAACTTTGAGTATCCTGATCTTGTCCCCGTTACGTTCGGCGAGTTGTTTGAGGATAGGGGCTTGCTGGCGGCAGGGGGCGCACCAGTCAGCGTAAAAATCGACCAGAACGGGTGTATCGCCTTTAATAATATCTCCGAATGCTTGCTTGGCCATGGCGTTAAGCGCTGATTACTGTCAGCTACTCCATAAACGCACAAATGCGGATCAGGGTTCTACGCCCTGATCCGCATTCATAACAGCATTCGCATTCGATTAAAGTTGCTGCTCCTGATTAACCGGCTCGGTCATGATGGTATGTCCCATCTTGTCGCGCTTGGTACGCAGGTACCGTTCGTTGTACGGATTTGATGGGATCTCGATGGGTACGGTTTCCACGATTTCCAGTCCGTAGCCCATTAGCCCTGCCCGCTTCTTAGGATTGTTCGAAATCAGTCGGAGCTTTCGGATACCCAGGTCTCGCAAAATCTGCGCACCGATACCATAATCACGGGCGTCCATCGGTAAACCCAGATCGAGATTTGCTTCGACCGTATCGCGCCCCATTTCCTGAAGTTTGTAGGCTTTCAGCTTATTGAGCAACCCAATACCCCGACCTTCCTGGAACATGTAAACGATTACCCCTTTGCCTTCGGCTTCCACTAGTTTCATCGCACTATGGAGCTGTGCGCCACAATCGCAGCGGCACGAGCCAAAAATGTCGCCGGTGATACAGGATGAATGGACGCGCACCATAACCGGCTCGTTCGGCTCCCAACTCCCTTTAACGAGGGCCAGGTGTGTATCGCCCGTATTACTCTGTTTATAAGCGATCAGGTCAAAATGACCCCACTCCGTGGGCATATCGACGCCAATTTCCCGCCGAATCAGCGATTCGGTCTGGAGTCGGTAGCTAATCAGATCCTGGATACTGATCAGCTTCATACCGAAGCGATCGGCCATTTTACGTAGCTCTGGCAGCCGCGCCATGGTGCCATCTTCGTTCAGGACCTCAATCAGAACGCCCACTGGCGAGAGACCGGCCATCCGTGCGAGATCGACGGCTGCTTCCGTATGGCCCGCCCGGCGGATTACGCCCCCCTCGACGGCCCGTAGTGGAAAAATGTGTCCTGGCCGGCCCAGATCATCAGGCTTGGTGTTGGGATCGACCAGCGCCTGAATTGTTTTAGCCCGATCCGAAGCCGAGATTCCCGTAGTGCAACCATTGCCGAGCAGGTCAACCGATACCGTAAAGGGTGTCGTGTGTACTGACGTGTTACTGCTCACCATCATGTCCAGCCCCAGCTCGTCGCAGCGTTCCTGCGTCAGGGGAGCACACATGAGTCCACGGGCTTCACGAATCATAAAATTGACCATTTCGGGAGTGATCATCTCTGCCGCGCAGATCATATCTCCCTCGTTTTCACGGTCTTCATCGTCTACTACCAGAACGATTTTCCCCGCTTTGATATCCGCGATGGCGTCCTCGATCCGGTCTAAGTGGATCGGGCTGGGATCTCCCTGATTTGCGGCAGAACCGGCGATGTTGGTACTATTATTGCTCATCTTCTTGGTCGATGCGTGTCGGCGGAATTAACTTTGTTATCCAGTTTGGACGCAAGTATACGCAGCGCCGTGCTACGTTGTGCTCTACTAAAAACGCGCAAAGAAATGCTGTTTTGACTGAAAAACTGTTTTTCAGGAAGATACGTTTCGCCAGGCGCGAAAATGTCGGAGCTAGCGTTTTTACGGAAAGAATCCCATAAATCTCTGGTAACGAAAATCTTTACTCTCTGTGCGAATTTTACAAGGATGGTGGCCTGATGCAAACAGTAGGAGGGGCGAACGGTTGGGTTGGTGTTTTGCTGGGCTGGTCTATCTACTCATAGGGGTATGTGCACCATCGGTTCATGCGCAGTGTCCTGTTCCGGGTACGTCGGTGCCTGGATTTTCTATTAGTGCCAGCCGTATCTGCGTTGGAACACCAATTACTATTACCGAACCTGCTAGTGTTACCAACACTAGTTACAATTTTAATTATAACGGGGTAACGCCCATCGGTAGCGTTTCGCTGGTACCAAAGCCTGCCAATAACCAATATACCTATACACAACCTGGCTCGTATACGATTCTGCAGGCTGGAAGCGGTAATAACGGCGGAACCGGTTTTACGTCCTGCCAGTTTATTGAAGTACTGCCGCTCAATCCGGTCAAGATCAATACGGTAAAACCCTGCTCCGGGGGGCAGGTCCAGGTGACGTTGGATCCGGCGACGTTGGGTCAGTATGATTTCTATACCGTTCGCTGGGGAGATGGACGCGTAGAAACGAAAACCCGAGCGCAGGTGTCATCCACCTTTTCGTACACCTATGCAGGAGGAACTACTGGGAGCACTTATACTATCTCAATCACGGGTTCGTATGGCAATGGTAATGGGGCTATTGAAGGCTGTACAAGTCCAACGTTCAGTGCGCTTCCGTTCTCATTTACAGCTTCAACAAATCAACCGACAATTACCAAGCTGACGACCACCAGCGATAATTCGATTTCGATTCAGTATAATACCGGCGGAGCAACCTCAGTTGAACTTTATCAGCGGGACGCTAGCGGGATGTACAACACTACAGGGCAGGGCGGTACCGGAACAACACCGTTTATCGTGTCAACCGATGCCCGGCAGGTGCAGTGCTTTCGGGTAGTGGCGAAGGATGCTTGCTCGGCGACTCCTATCAATTCCGATGATGTGTGCAGCCTTGTGCTGACGGCGAAGGCAAATAGCAAAGAGAACGATTTAAGCTGGCAGCCTTACGCGGGAACCGTAACGCCAGGCAAGCCCTTCAGAACCTATCGGGTCTTCAGAAATGGTGCACCGACTGGGGGAACCATCGCTGACCAGAGTCGTAGTTCATATGCGGATGCCAATAACATTCAGTGTGGTGTACAGTATTGTTACAGTCTGGTCGCCGACGTGGGACCGGCCGAAATTACGTCAGGACCAATCTGCGTAACCGGTGTTAGCGGAGAAGTTCCTGACGCGCCGGGTAATACGCTCGTCTCCATCGAGAATAACCGTCCCCGGCTGGTTACGACACTGCCTTTGACGGGAACGGCTACCAGCTACACACTTGCCATCAGCCGGTCTACCAGTCCTACCGGTTCATTCGCACAAGTGAATCAGCAATTCAATAATAATACGTTCATCGATCAGGATGCTAACCCGAATACAAACTCCTACTGTTATCAGGTAACGTATCAAAATACCTGTGGTCAGGTATCACCCCCGTCGCAGCCAGCTTGTACAGTTTATTTGTCGTCTAATTCGTCAAGCGGAATTGACTGGACGAGTGCATCGCCGTTTTCAAGTGCCCCGCCTGCTGGCTATACCGTCGAAATACTTGATGACTTGAACGGGACTACGCGCGTAATTCAGGTTGGTTCAGACACCGACTACAGACCTGATCCCAATGAGCAGTCGCAAAAGTACCGGATCGTGGCTACGTCGAGCGCGGGGGTGTTCAGCTATTCAAACTATTTTACGCTCCGCCGATCATCCCGAATTCTGGTGCCTGATGCGTTTACGCCCGATGGTGACGGAATGAACGATACGTTCGTACCGAAAGGGATTTTTGTCGAACGCTTCCGGATGACGATCTTTGACCGTTGGGGCAACGTAATTTATAGTACGACTGATCGAACCCTTGGTTGGGATGGGACCATCAACGGTACAATGGCGCAAGATGGTAAATATGCGTACCACATCGAAACCCAGGATCAGACAGGCGAAAAAACCGTTCGGTCGGGCTCTGTGTTATTGATACGGAGGCAGTAGTGCACTCCTTTTAACATTACCTGATACAGGTACTAACTAACAGAACTAGTATGGATATGATGAATATGTTCGGGAAGATGAAAGAAGTTCAATCCCGAATGCAGGAGGCTCAGGCTACGCTTAGCACCATTTCTGAAACAGGCGAAGCGGGTGCTGGCTTGGTGCGCGTAACCGTTAACGGCCTGAAAAACGTACAAAAAGTTGAAATTGATCCTGACTTGCTGAAATCAGCTGATGATCGGGAAATGTTGCAGGATTTGATCGTTGCCGCTACGAATAAAGCCATGAACAGTGTCGAATCGAAAGCAAAAGAACACATTCGTCAGGCGACTCAGGGGCTATTACCCAATATTCCGGGCCTGAATCTGGACGGTCTGATGTAAAAAGCGATGAGGTTGGTAGCCGGTGCCTCGACGGAACGCTACCTTTGTGTTGGGCTTCGGCCGACTACCAACCGTACCTTTCTGTGGATACCCTCGCAATTGTTATTCTTAATTACAACGGTCAGGCATTTTTAGCAACGTTTCTCCCGACCGTTCTTGCCTATTCTGACAATCATCCGGTCTACGTAGCGGACAGTGCCTCAACCGATGATTCTGTTTCGTTCGTAAAGACTAATTTTCCTCAGGTTCGTGTACTCGAACTCCCCCGCAACGAAGGGTATGCGGGTGGCTATAATCAGGCGCTTGACCTGATTCGCAGCCAGTACGGTGGAGCTACTTATTACGTATTACCCAACTCAGATATTGAAGTAACGCCTAACTGGCTCGCGCCGGTGCTGACGCTCATGCAGGCCAATCCGCAGATTGCCGCCTGTCAACCTAAAATTCGATCCTATCAGGATCGTCATCAGTTCGAACATGCTGGAGCCGCTGGTGGCTTTGTCGACTGGCTAGGCTACGTATTTTGCCGGGGTCGAATTTTCGCCACCTTTGAATCCGACCTGGGACAGTACGACGATAACCGACCTGTGTTCTGGGCGACGGGGGCCTGCCTGTTTATACGCGCTGACGTGTTTCACCAGACGGGTGGCTTTGATGCTGATTTCTTCGCTCACATGGAGGAGATCGACTGGTGCTGGCGCGTGCAGCAACTCGGCTATCAGGTATGGGCCTGTGGTGAATCAACCGTGTACCACGTTGGCGGGGGGACGCTGCCTAAAGCTAATCCGCACAAAACGTATCTGAACTACAGAAATAGCCTGTTTATGCTCTACAAAAACTGGCCCGCTGATGGCTGGTTGTGGGGTAAAATTCTCCTGCGCTTGGTGCTGGACGGGGTTTCGTCACTATTATTTCTTAAGCAGGGACAGTGGAAGGACGTATGGGCGATTATACGAGCTCATTTTACTTTCTACGGTCACCTCCCGCGGTTGATTCGTCAGCGTCGTATGTTACAGCAACAACAAAATAAAGCAGTCACGTTGTATCCGCACAGTATAGTCTGGCAATACTTCGGACAGGGGAAAAAGACGTATGGTGAACTGGAGAAATAAGTAAAGAATACGTTGGCCCGCTTTATAATTCCCAGATGGTAGGATGGGCGTGGCGACGCAAATGTTTATTCATCTCCATCCAGAAAGCCATAATTAAATACAGAACAACCGGAGAGCCCAGTGTCAGGAATGATGTGTAGATGAAATAAAGCCGAATGCTGCTGGCCGATATATTCATGCGTTCCCCCAGCAGAGTACAGACACCGAAGGCCTGTTTTTCAACGAAGTATCTAATCTTTTCCATGGGTGGTTTTTTAAGGACAGCTCCTATTCTATAAGCAAAGCTAACGAAATGATGTTGCAGATTGTTTGCCATTTGCTCATAAAGTCAGAATAAATTAGGTGTTATTTAATAAATTCTTTCTTTTTCGTTAGACGAAGTCTAAACATTTTTATTTTATTTGCAATGCGACGGTTCGTAAACGAAGTTTATGCCCGTTGCTAGGTGAAGTCCGTTGATTTTCAGCTAAATACCCTTGCCGTAGTTGTGTTTGGTATTACTCAGCGTCCTTTACTGCAAACTGACCCTTTAATTGTTTTATTGTCTAATTGTTACGTTTTATGCAAACAGGTGTAGTAAAGTTCTTTAACGAAAGTAAGGGCTACGGATTTATCGTTGAAGACGATACCAATCGGGACATCTTCGTCCACATTACGGGTCTGAATGGCATCACGATCCGCGAAAAAGATCGGGTGCAATTTGAAGTCGTTGACGGCAAAAAAGGACTCAACGCTGTAAAAGTAAAAAAAATAGACTCCGACTATTAAGCAGCATCTACCTAACTATATAAAACCCCACCCGTTGATGGATGGGGTTTTTTTACGTCTGCTCAATTGCCGGTCCAGCCGCGTACGTCGTCCAGACTCGGCATGGCTACGGTTAGCTTTAGCTTTTTGCGCATACCGCCCAGGTCGTTGAACAGCTTGTTGGGGCTGGCTGTGCGTAACTGATCAACCGTCATAAAGCCAAGTTTCTGTACGGCGGGTACCCAGTCGGCGGGTACGCCAGCGGCCACAAAATCGCTTTCGTCCGATTGTTCTAGCTTTTTCTCCGGGCGCATTTGTGGGAAGAACAATACATCCTGAATCGAAGGCTGATTGGTCATGATCATCGCTAGCCGGTCGATACCTAGCCCGACGCCTGCCGTTGGCGGCATACCATATTCCAGTGCGCGTAGGAAATCTTCGTCCAGCGCCATCGCTTCTTCGTCGCCCCGCTCGGCCAGACGCAGCTGCTCCTCGAAGCGCTCACGCTGATCGATGGGGTCGTTTAGCTCGGAATAAGCGTTAGCGATTTCCTTACCATTACAAATTGCCTCGAAGCGCTCAACCAGACCCGGTTTGCTACGGTGCTTTTTGGTCAGGGGTGACATTTCAACGGGATAATCCGTAATAAATGTCGGCTGAATCAGGTTAGGTTCGCAAGCATCGCCGAACAGTTCGTCGATCAGTTTCGACTTACCCATTGACGAATCGGTTTTGATACCCCGGCCTTCAGCTACCTCGCGTAGCTGATCTTCGCCCATGTCTGATACGTCAACGCCCGTATATTCCTGGATAGCCTCGAACATGGTCAGACGTTTCCAGGGGCGTTTGAAATCGATGACGTTCTCACCGACGGTTACTTTCGTCGTGCCGGCTACGTCCAGCGCTACTTTCTCGACCATCTCCTCAATGGTATCCATCATCCAGATGTAATCCTTATAGGCTACGTAAAACTCGACCTGCGTGAACTCGGGGTTGTGCGTCCGGTCCATGCCTTCGTTCCGGAAGTCCTTCGCAAACTCAAATACGCCATCGTAGCCACCCACGATCAGCCGTTTCAGGTACAGCTCGTTGGCGATCCGCATGTACAGCGTCATGTCCAGCGTATTGTGGTGCGTCTGAAACGGACGCGCTGTTGCCCCGCCGTGGATAGGCTGTAGGATTGGGGTTTCCACTTCCAGGTAGCCCTTCTGGCTCAGAAACTGCCGGATGGAATTAACCAGCTTAGTACGTTTCACGAATACGTCGCGCACCTGCGGATTCACGATCAGGTCGACGTAACGCTGGCGGTAACGTTGCTCAGGATCAGTGAAGGCGTCATAGGTTTCTTTTTCGCCCTGTTCGTTCACCACTTCTTTCACAACCGGCAGCGGACGCAGCGATTTGTTCAGCAGTTTGAACTCCCGCACGTAAATAGACAGCTCGCCGGTTTTGGTCGAGAAAACGTTACCGCGTACGCCGATAATATCGCCAATGTCGAGTAGTTTCTTGAAAACGGTATTGTACAGCGTCTTGTCCTCACCGGGGCTGATGTCGTCGCGTCGGAAGTACAATTGAATTCGGCCCGTAGCGTCCTGAATCTCAGCAAAGGAAGCGCTGCCACTCACCCGGAACACCATCAGGCGTCCCGCCAATTGAACATTACCCCAGCGTTCGTCGCCGGAAAGGTCCATTTCGGGTTCAACCGACGCACCGGGAGTGGGCTGGAAGGCCGCGCGGATGTCGGAAACGGTGGCGGTTACGTCAAATAGTTCGGCAGGGTAGGGGTCGATGCCCATCCGCATTAATTCTTCCCGCTTTTGCCGGCGGTTTATCTCTTGTTCGCTAAGCAGCATGATCGTCAGACAGTCGGCCAGAACGGCCTGTGTTTTAAGGGGCAAAAATAGTGAAAAGGATTGGCGTTTGCAGACCGGCCCATAAAGAAGCCTCCTGTAGAATCTGGATACCACTCATCCAATTTCTACAGGTTATCAAGCAAGTAGATGCTAACTTTATGCTATCATTTTGATATCATTCCTTTTCCTAACACTAACAACCATGCAAGAAAAGAAGCTTACCTCCGTTTCTGGATACATATTCCTGTTATTTGCTTTCGGCTGCCTTGGCCTTGCCGTGCTGACGCTTATCACGTCGTTTCGAGAGTATGGGCCATTCCCCGCAATAGTGCTGTTTGGCCTGAGTGTCTTTATTTTTAAGGGCATCGTGATCATTTATCCGAAGGAGGCCATGGCCGCTACGTTCTTTGGTGAATACGTTGGGACGATGAAAGAATCGGGGCTGCGCTGGGTTAACCCGCTGTACAATAAAACGAAAATTAGCCTGCGCGCCCGCAACCTGAACGGGCAGATGATCAAGGTGAACGATAAAATGGGTAACCCCATCGAAATTGCAGCTGTGGTGGTTTGGCAGGTCGCCGATACGGCCAAAGCGCTGTTCGAAGTAGATAATTATCAGACGTTTGTGCAGATTCAGTCCGAAGCAGCCGTTCGTTTTCTGGCTAGCTCCCATGCCTACGACAACATGGAAGACGAAAACAGCCAGCAAGGGGCTACCCTACGTGACAACACAGGCCTGATTAATAAATTTCTGGAGCAGGAATTAGACGAACGGCTGGGGCAGGCTGGCGTTCAGGTAACCGAAGCCCGTATCAGCCATCTGGCCTACGCGCCCGAAATTGCGGGGGCCATGCTACAGCGCCAACAGGCAACGGCGGTAGTGTCGGCCCGGAAGCAGATTGTCGAAGGCGCCGTGGGTATGGTTGAAATGGCCCTCGAACGACTCGAACAAAAAGGTGTCGTTCGACTGGATGAGGAACGTAAAGCCGCTATGGTTAGTAACCTGCTGGTTGTCCTCTGTGGCGAAAAATCCGTCAGCCCCGTGGTGAATGCGGGGACGTTATATAACTAAAAGTTGGAGAAGGGAGAAAAGGAACAAGGAGATGATGCATCGCTCATTTGCTTGTTCCTTTTTTCCTTGTTCTATTTATCTCTTATGCCCACTGAAAAAAAAGCTTTTGTCCTGAGGATTTCGCCCGAGACGTTGAAAGAACTGGAACGCTGGGCGCAGGATGAGTTTCGGAGCGTGAACGGGCAGATTGAATACCTGCTCAATGATGCGCTGCGGAAACGTAAGAAACGAGATCAGAATAAATCAGATGAGTCGGCTACTGAGTCGATGCCGTGACGCTCTCGCCAATAAGCCGGATGCCTTCCAACGTCAGAGAAGGGACAATATCGGTGAAAATATCCCGGAGCGACGGAATACGACCGGATAAGCCACCCGTGGCTACGGCGATGCAGTCACCGTTCAATTCCGTTTGAATCCGGCTGACGATCGAGCGGACCAGCCCCTCATACCCCAGGATAACTCCCGCCTGAATAGCATGAGTTGTACTCGTACCCAGCGCGGATTCTGGGACTTCAATAGGTACCTCTGGTAGTTGGGCCGTGTTGGCAAAGAGGGAGCGAATTGCAGTACGCAGGCCCGGGGCAATGGCAATACCCAGAATTTTTCCCTCGCCCGACACCGTTGTGAACGTCAAGGCCGTACCAAAATCGACAACAACGCAGGTCCGCTGGTAGCGGCTATAAGCCGCCAGCGCGTTGGCGACCAGATCGCTGCCAATTTCGTGGGGACGTAATATTTCTATCGGAAGCAGCGGGTAAATACCCGGTCCAACAACGACGGGCGTGAACCCGAATAACTCCGTTAACATGGCCCGCATGGTAGGCGTCAGGTCCGGGACAACGCTACTGAGTACAGTCGATTGAACAGCACTCAACGATACGTTTGCTTCGAGTAGCCACAGCCGTAGCCGCTTTTCGTACGACTCGGGACTTTCCTCGCGCCGGGCAGGTGTTCGCCAGACGTAACGCCAGCCGGTTTGGTCATAAAGGCCGAAAACGGCATCGGTATTGCCAATGTCAACAATAATCTGCACAGGAGCGAAAAGACGGTTGTCGGGGCGAAGTACGCAGAAAAAGGGCACATTCCCGCAACTGGCACCGACAGAGGAAATGGGCGATCACGCTTACGTTCAGACCGCCAGCGGTTTTTTCGGTACCGTCGTCATGAACTCCTTGAGGTAAAACGGCTCGAAAGTAGCCACGTTCTCAAATTGTCCCTGCTCATAAAGCGGGGGCGCCAGCGCGCCAATCGTTCGGGCGGAGGGCACAATCAGTTTACCAAGAAAAATTGCATTAAGGTTGTTGCCTAGGGTAGATTGGCACTTAGCGGCTCCGTCACCAAAAAAGACGACCGGTCCCTTGGCCAGTTCATGACTGAATGACTGCTCATCAATAATCTCCGCTGACGTAGCACGAATCTCCCGGCCATCCATACCGTAAAACGCACAGTACACTTCCATCCGGCGAGCGTCGATCATAGGGCATAGGACGTAGTTAGCTGGGTAGAACGCTTGAACCTGAGCGGCCATAGCGGCCAGCGTATTGACCGCCAGCATGGGTTTGTCCAGCGCAAAGCAAAGCCCTTTGGCCGTCGATACACCGATACGTAGCCCTGTGTACGAACCCGGCCCCTTGGCGACGGCGATCGCATCGATCTGATTCAACTCGAACCCAGCCTGTTTGACCACGTCATCAATCAGCGTGGTGAGCATAGCCGCCGAGGTGCGCTCGGTGAAGAGTTCGTAGCAGCCGAGTAACGTACTATTCTTGTGCAGTGCCACCGAACAGGCAGCCGTTGACGTATCGAGGGAGAGGAGGAGCATAAAAGTAAGGAGGAAAGGGAGGAAGGGGAGGAGGGAGGAAAGGGAAACCACTTGATCCGTGAAATTCCTTTCCTCCTCTCCTCCCTTTCCTCCTTACTCCCTCTAAAATTATTTCTTCTTCAGAATCGTATTATACCGGTCCATGTCTTTGAAGAGGGCGAGGGCGGATTTCATTTCGGGGTCGGTCGCAAATGAAGCTTCTTTGATCCCTTTCTGGAGGTAATAATGACCGGCAATTTCCTGTTCCAGCAGGGCGCGTAGTTCTGGCTTGAACGTCATCATGTCGGCGTCTTTGCTGTGCGATACTTTCGTTTTCAGGGCTTTTAACTGATCCTGAATCTGATCGAAGTATTTTTCTTTTTTTGCCGACGCTTCGAGCGTACCCAGATCTTTCTCCACCTGCGTGGTGTAATCGTACTCTTTATCAGCCGTCCACTTCACAAACTCAGCGTATTCCGCGTCGGTCAGATGGAATTCGCGGGCCGGTTTGATCGTCGGGTGGTCGTGGTGGTACTTGATGGCGTAATCAAAAATCAACCCTTTATTAGTCAGACTAAGCGCGATGGGCGTTGGCGTCTGCGCATCGACCACTACGTCGGGCAAAACACCCCCTCCGTCGTACACGACACGTCCAGCTTTGGTTTTAAACGCCGTTTTAAGCGAATCAGGAATCTTGCCAACGCTGCCGTCGGGGTTACGGTGACTGTAGTCGATGGCCTGAATACAACGGCCACTGGGAATGTAATACTTGGCCGTGGTGATCTTAAGCTTCGTATTGAATGACAATTCACGGGTAGCCTGCACCAGTCCTTTACCGTACGTCCGCTGACCAACCAGAACACCGCGGTCATAATCCTGAATCACACCGGATACGATCTCAGCGGCCGATGCACTGCGGCTGTTTGTTAAGACAATAATTGGAATCTCCAGGTCTAACGGGGCGTTCAGCGCCGTATAGGTCTTGTTCCACTCGGTCACTTTACCTTTAGTCGTAACGACTTCCGAATCCTTGGGAATGAACGTGTTCGAGATGTCAATGGCCATGTTCAGTAGCCCGCCCGGATTCTCGCGAACGTCAAGGATAAGCTTTTTCATGCCTTTCCCCTTCAAATCCTGGAACGCTGTACGTACCTCACGCGAAGCGGTGGCGGTAAAATCTTTCAGGTCGATATAGCCAACATCCTCCGACACCATGCCGTAATACGGCACGTTGGTCATTTTTACCACGTCGCGGCTAACGTTGAGGTCGACGGGCGAGGGCTGCCCAAAGCGCTTAACGCTTAGTTTAACGGCGGTACCGTTCTGGCCTTTTAGTAGTTTGCCCGTATCAATGCTGCCATCGCGCTCCTTGCGGGTTTTAATATCAACGCCGTCAATTTTCAGGATTTCGTCGCCGATCTGTAAACCTGATTTTTCGGCGGGCGTACCTTCGTAAATCATTAGGACAATGCTCTTACCCTGCCGCTGACCAATGAGTGCACCAATGCCGTTGTAGCGGCCGGTGGTCATGGTCATGTAGTCCTCGATATCGTCTTCGGCGTAGAAGTTGGTATATGGATCGAGAGCTTTCAGCATGGCGTCGATGCTAGTCTTCACCATCCGGTTCGGATTGACCTCATCGACGTAATACTGGTTCAGCTCTTTGAAGAGCGTCGCGTAGATGTCCAGGTTCCGGGCGATCTCGAAAAAGCGATCGTCGGTTTTGAAAGAAAAGAAGCCAATGCCGCCTGCTACCAGAGCAGCAGAAGCCAAGAGCGAAATTCGTTTGGGGAAGCGCATGAGCGTAGCCGGGCTTAGATTTTTCTTAAGGCTAATTTCATGCCTTTTTCTATCTCTTCAAACGAAATTATCTGCTTGGCGGTATATAAAAAGGCAATGTTAGCCGGTGGTACTTTGTCGGCCGGAAACAGGTGCTTATTCAGGCGGTAAGCTTCGCGAATACGACGGCGCACCAGGTTGCGATCAACGGCGCGTTTGAAGTTTCGCTTTGAGACCGTAATGACAATGGCGGGGAGAGGGGGCTCGGGGGGCAGGGCGTCGGTCGGGCGTGGGCGATAAAGCACCCGAAACGGAAAAAGGTAGAACGTCTGGACGGTCGCATCGGGACCGGACGTACTACCTTTCTTAAATAACTCTCCCAGTACTTTTTTGCTGCAAAGCCGCTCGGATTTATTGAAGGTTTGCCGCATGAAAACGTAATCAATAAGGAATAACGGGTGAGCCGGGGATAAAACCGGCACAGACCGGTTACTACAGTTTGAAACGTTCGCCTTTTTTCTCGTCTGAAACGGTCAGTTTGTGGCGACCTTTTGCGCGACGACGGGCCAGCACCTGGCGGCCATTAGCGGTTGACATCCGCTCGCGGAAGCCGTGCTTGTTTTTCCGCTTCCGGTTCGATGGTTGGTACGTTCTTTTCATGATCTATAGTTCCTAAAACCCTTGTTTTCCAAATGAGTCCGCAAAGATAGACCAATAAAGGGAGTTTATCAAGCCTCGTTTTTAAGAAAAACGATTTTGATTAGAAGCCGTTACGTTTGTATTCGAAAGAGAATCAAGTCCTATGCATTATCGCCTGTCCGCTGACCGTACCAGTGCCCCGCATTACATCGCCGTTGAGGCTCAGTTAACGAGCATTACTACGCCGACTGTTGAATTACAGTTACCCGCCTGGCGACCGGGGCGGTACGAACTTCAGCACTTTGCCAAAAATATTCAGCGGTTTACAGTGGTCGACGGTACGGGACGGGCACTGCCCTTTTGGAAGCTGACAAAAGACCGCTGGCTGGTAGAGATGGGAGGGGCTACGGAATTGACTGTACACTACAACTACTACGCGCTGATACCCACGCCAAATCTGCTTAATGCGGGGAGCAGTTTTATCAGCGATACGTTACTGTACGTCAATCCGGTTAATCTCTGTCTTTACGCCGAAGGGCGTATTGATGATCCGTGCACGCTCGAACTGGCCATCCCGGATACCTGGACGGTGGCTTGTGGGCTAGAACAGGTCAATACTAGAACTTGGCGAGCCAGTGATTTTTATGAGTTAGTCGATTGTCCGCTGATTGCGGCCCCGGTGATGCAGCACGTTGAGTACAGCATTGGCGAGACGCGCTTTCACGTCTGGATCCAGGGTGGACGCCGGACGAATGGGGATCCGACCTTCGACGCCGACCGAATCATACAGGACTTCACGCGCTTCTCCGAAAAGCAGATTGCTCTCTTTGGCGAGTTTCCTGAACGCGATTATCATTTCCTGACGATTATCCTGCCGGTAGCGTACTACCACGGTGTCGAGCACCGTAACTCGACCATGCTGGTACTGGGGCCGAACGACGAAGGCGAAGGTCTGTATCAGGATCTGCTGGGCGTAGCCTCGCACGAGTTGTTCCACGCCTGGAACATCATTCGAATCCGGCCGACAGAATTACTTCCGTACGACTTCACGAAAGAAAACTACTTCCCTACCTGTTTCGTCGCCGAGGGCGTCACGACCTACTACGGTGATCTGATGCTGCGGCAATCGGGCGTGTTTGACGATGCGGCCTATCTGAAAGAGCTACAGGTGCTGTTCAAGCGCCATTTCGAAAGTAATGGGCGGTCGTTTCAGTCATTGGTGGAGTCCTCGTGGGATTTGTGGCTTGATGGCTACGAGAAAGGCGTTCCCGATCGGAAGGTGTCGGTATATCACAAAGGCGCCATTGCCGCGCTGATTCTGGATCTGCACATTCGCCAACTGACCAACCACGAGCGATCGCTGGATGATGTCATGCGGCACATGTGGCAACAGTTTGGAAAGCCGTTCAAGGGGTATACACTGGGCGACTACCGGGAGGCTACTGAAACCGTGGCGGGTGAGTCGCTTGGCTGGTACTATGACCTGTGCATTTTCGGTAACCAGCCGCTCGAACGAACGCTGAACAGCTATTTATCGTGGGTTGGGCTTCAGGTTGTATACGAAGAACCCACGCCCGATCAGCCCGGTGGTATCCGGTTGCTCGAACTGGACGACGAAGACGGGCGGCAGCAGCGGGCACGCTGGTTTGAGGGACGATCCGTTGAACTCCCGAACGAAGGGCAGGGGTCGCCCGAGAAATCTGATCAAAACGTAGTTGTTAAATAGACAGGTAGAAAACGATGTTCGACCTGCTTACCCATAAAACTTGTCAACCCTTTTTATCAATGCGTCGCCTTACTGTTTCGTACTTATTTCTGCTTGTCACGGCCTGCCTGTCATCTGGATGGGCGCAGGTCGCTCCCGAAAAATCGTGGATGATCGGTCCATTTCAGAAGCAGACCGCTGATAATCCCATTTTGGATGCTAAGGCGAATACCACATTTTTCTGCCCGATACGTAAAGACACCGTTCGTTGGGAGGAGAAAGATGTGTTCAATCCAGCTGCGGTGGTACGTAACGGGAAAGTGTACATGATCTACCGGGCTGAGGACACCGTTGGTAAACACGCTGGTACGTCGCGGCTAGGACTGGCCATTAGCGACGATGGGGTTCGTTTTAAGCGACTGCCTAAGCCCGTTTTTTACCCGGCTAACGATGACATGAAAACCTACGAATGGGAGGGCGGCTGTGAAGACCCACGCATCGCCGAGAGTGCGAATGGTGTTTACGTCATGACCTACACGGCCTACGATGGCGATAAAGCGCGACTTTGCGTGGCTACGTCAAAAAACTTGACTGACTGGACAAAACAAGGACTGGCGTTTGATACATACGACAACGGGAAATACCGGAATCTCTGGTCGAAATCGGGGGCTATCGTCTGTAAACGGGTTGGTAGTAAGCTGATTGCTCAAAAAGTCAACGGAAAGTACTGGATGTACTGGGGTGATCAGGCACAACTGTACATGGCTACTTCGACAGACTTGATTCACTGGACGCCCCTGGAGGATGAAAAGGGGAAACTCCTGGTCGCTGCCGAGTCGCGCCGGGGCAAGCACGATTCTCGTCTAATTGAGCCAGGTCCCTTTGGAATGATAACCCCCGCCGGGATTCTACTCATTTACAATGGAATGAACGCTGATCAAAACGGCGATCCAGACCTGCCAAAAGGGGCGTACACAGGTGGTCAACTGCTTTTTGACGCGAAAGACCCAACCCGGCTGGCGGATCGCTCGGAGAATTATTTCATCCGGCCCGATCAACCTTACGAGATTACAGGACAGGTGAACCAGGTTTGTTTTCTGGAAGGGATGGTCCCCTTCAAGGGCAAATGGTTTTTGTACTACGGTACGGCCGATTCGAAAATTGCGGTAGCCGAAGCAAAGCAGTAACGTAGATTTTCTTCTCAACCTGTTTATGCCTACCCAATCCGCTACTGCCTTATCCTTTGCTGACTATGTAACGCGCGATGCTACGGCGCTGGCCGAACTGGTTCGTTCGGGTGACGTAACACCAGCCGAACTGCTGGAGACGGCCATCGCCCGCGCCGAAGCCGTTAATCCACAAATCAACGCCATCGTGTCGCCCCTTTACGAGCAGGGCCGCGCCATGGCCGGACAATCGCCCGACGATAAACCATTCGGGGGCGTACCATTTCTGCTTAAAGACCTCGAATTTGAATGGAGTGGAACGCCCATGAAATCAGGTAGCCGGGGGTATCAGAATTACGTTTCATCGGCGGATAGCGAGATTGTTAAACGACTTAAAGCAGCTGGACTCGTCTTTTTTGGGAAGACAAACACCCCCGAGTTTGGCCTGACGCCTTATACCGAACCAAAACTGTACGGACCGGCACGTAATCCCTGGAAGTTGACCCACTCGCCGGGTGGGTCGAGTGGCGGATCGGCCGCTGCTGTTGCCGCTGGGATCGTACCCGCAGCTACGGCTTCGGACGGGGGCGGTTCGATTCGGATTCCCGCTTCCTGCTGTGGCTTGTTTGGTCTAAAGCCCTCGCGGGCACGCGTTACGTTGGGGCCTCGCTTCGGCGAACTCTGGAACGGTGCGGTCGTGGGACATGCCGTTACCCGTAGCGTTCGCGACAGTGCCGCGTTGCTGGATGCGACGGCTGGTCCACTGGCAGGTGATCCGTACGGTATTGCACCTCCCGAGCGACCTTTCGTTGAGGAAGTAAAACGGGAGCCGGGCAAGTTACGGGTTGCTTTTTCGACGCAATCACTAATGCCCTCGCAGACAACCGATGCTGAATGTAGCAAAGCCGTGCAGGAAACCATCAAATTGCTCGAAAGCCTGGGACACACGGTCGAGGAGATCCCGTTGCCATACGAAAAGACGATTGTAACGGAAGCCTTCTTTCTCAGTGTGCTGAGTGAAACAGCCGCTACGTTACGTGAACTGGGGCATTACTTAGGCCGCCCCGCCCGACGTGACGACGTTGAACTCAACACCTGGGCACAGGCTCGACTGGCCGAAGGCTTCTCGGCAACGGACCTCGCTTTTCAAAAGCGTCGGTGGAATACGCTCAACCGGAGCATGTGGCAACTGCACGAAACCTATGACGTATTTCTCACGCCCACGCTGCCCCGTCCGCCAATTGCCATTGGTACCTTTCAAAACAAGGCTTCGGAACAGCGCCTGCTTAAGCTGGTCGACACGGTTGGGGGCTTGAAGTACCTGAATGGCAGCAAAATGGTGGAAGAACTGGCCGAGCGGTCGCTGGGTTACATTTCCTTTACGGTCATCACCAACATGACGGGGCAACCATCCATGTCAGTGCCGCTGCACTGGTCGCCCGACGGCTTGCCGATTGGGGTTATGTTCGCGGCCAAACTCGGCGACGAAGCCACACTGTTCCGACTGGCTGGACAACTGGAGCAGGCACGTCCCTGGTTTGACAAACGCCCAACTATCTGAGCCTTTCTGGACAGCTTTAGCCGATTAAGCCACGAACGGCAAAGTCAAATCAACACTGTACTGATCTGGCTCGTTGGTAATCCGTAGTGTGTGTGCAGGATACAATAGATCTAGCCGTTTCCGGACGTTTGTTAACCCCAGCCCGCCGACACTAACATCGGGTGTTGCGGGTTTGCTGTTACTGATGGTTAGTTGCAGGGTTGTCTCGTTGACCGCAACAGTCAGGTTAACCCAGGATTTACGCGCACTCCGTTGCACACCGTGTTTGAAGGCGTTCTCCACGAACGGAATCAGCAGAAAAGGTACAATCTGGATGCGTTCGTCGACCGTATCCGGAAGTGATACCCGGAGGTCGACTCGTTTGCCTGTTCGGGTTTTTTCCAGAGCAATATAATCCTGGATAAACTGAAGCTCTTTGTGCAGCGCCACGGTCGGTTCGGTCGTTTCGTACAGCGTGTATTGCATCAACCCCGACAATTGATGAACTAGTCGGGCCGCTGGCGGACAGTCTTCTTCCGTTAGGGAGTAAACACTATTGAGGACATTAAACAGAAAATGCGGGTTGATCTGGCTTTTCAGGTAATTGAGTTCGAGCTGCATGTTTTGCTCTTTCAACCGCGCATTACTGACCTGTGAAGACATGTTGTCGTACAGGCCCTTGAACGCTAGCAGCAGCGCTGGGTAGGTGAATGAAAGCAGGAAGTTCCAGCCAAACAACGAAACATTGGCAAAAAGACCCAGCGGACCATATTGCTCCATCCGGTGCCACATAGCGACGGTGTTTGACCAGGAATTGGCGCGAAACGGGAGTGCAGGTGTGTTGTCCGGGAAGTTGACTGTCTGGTGAAGCCAGGTAAATCCTGCGTAGTTCACCAGGTAAACAATGGTGTACGAGAGAAGAATAACCGCCAGTAACGGAACAGGTTTGAAGCGGTAGAGATAACGGGGAAATAACCAGTAGCCCCACCCATAGTAGACCAGCAGCTGAAGTAAAAACTGCCCGTACGTAAACCACCGCCCGGCAGCGCCGTATTGATACGTCAGGCTGGAAAACAACCCATCTGCGCTCACCAGTATGTATAAAGCAAGAACGACGATACCGTGCAGCAGCATCCGGCGGACTGGGGTGGTGAGGAAGGGCAGCTGAATGGCTGGAAATTTCATGCCTCAAACATCGAACGTTCCCCTGAGTTATGGACGGTTTTTCGATGAAAGTGCTCATTTTTTCGATGAAAATGGTCGAACGGTATTGGTCGAAAAGGACAGCCGGTTCGCCGAAATAACTACAGGTAGCCGGTAGGGCAGGGCTAGGTTTGCATCATCAATCACGCAACACAAACTGCCCCATGAACGCACGGCTAACCTTCTTCCTCTTTCTTTTTTCGTTACAGGCACTGGCGCAGCATCGTCTAACCGGTCGGGTTACAGACGCGGCCAATCAATCCATGTCCTATGCGACCGTAGCCCTGCTACGAGCCGCCGATTCGACGGTGGTCAAAGGTGCTATCACTGATGAGTCGGGTCGATTCACGATGGATAAGCTTGCGTCAGGAACGTACCGCACACGAATCAGCGCTGTTGGGTACAAAGACGTTTACTCATCAGTTGTTACGTTGAGTGCCGAAACGCCAGTGGCTGACGCCGGTGTCCTGACCCTGGAAGCCAGCGCCCGAAACCTGGCTGAAGTCACGGTAAAAGCCCAGCCGTCGCTGGTGCGTCAGCAGGCCGACCGGCTCGTACTGAACGTAGAAGGCAGCGTCATCACGCGGGGTAACAAAGCCGAAGACTTGTTACGGTATATTCCCCGTGTCCGGTACGAGGGCGGTACGATCAGCGTCGGCAATAAATCAAACGTCCTGGTACAGGTCGATGGTCGGCAGATGGGCCAGGGAAGCCTGGCTAGTTTTCTACAAACCTTCTCAGCGGAAGATATTGTGCGGATCGAGGTAATTACGAACCCATCAGCCCGCTATGATGCGACCGTCGACGCCGTGGTGAACATCATTACCAAAAAGAGCCGGGAGCAGGGCATCAGCGGGCGATCGACGCTGACGTACTCACAGGGGCAATACAGTCGTTCGTCGGCCAATGGATCGCTGACGCTTCGGCAGGGCAAATGGACCATCTTCGGCAGTCTGAACGCGACGCTGCCCTCAACAGCCTATTCGACACAAACGCTCGATCGAAACTTTCCCGGTGCTACCCAGCAAAACACCTTACTGACCCTGAATACGTATCATTCGCTGGCCACTAATCTGAACGCCGACTACGCCATCAATGCCCGACACGTACTGAGCCTGCGGCTGAACGGCAACTGGCGCCGAGGTAATACGGACACCGATACGCGCACCCGGTCCAGTGGGGCTTCCTTCGCTGACTCGACAATCCGGACGGAAAACTTCGGACGGGAAAAGACAAAAGTGTATGATCTGAACTTGAGCTACAAGGCAACACTGGGTTCGGATAAGTCAAAGGAACTGACCGTGTTCGTAACCGAATCCCTGCTTGATAAAGATGCCTCTCAGTTCATTAACTACCAGCGAATTGGGGTGAATGATGCCGCTGATGGTCCCGTAACCCGTCTCCGTATCCTGAACCCGGGTCAACAGCGTAATCTGATTGGTCAGCTCGACTACGCTACCCCAGTACTGGGTAAAAAATGGCGGCTGGACGTAGGAACGAAATACGTCTTCGTTCGAAACGACAATACCCTTCAGCAGGACAACTTCGTCAACGGCCAGTACCAGTTTGATCCTACATTCAGCCAGTCAGGACTATACCAGGAGCACACGTATGCGGCTTATTCAAACCTGAGCCGGTCATGGGGTAAGGGCTGGTCGTGGCAGGGGGGCCTACGCATCGAACGTACGGAGCAGTATCTGGCTCAGTCGGCGCTGGCGCGTACCTACGCGGGCCTGTTTCCCAGTATGGGGCTGAACCGGAGTCTGGCAAACGGTCACTCGTGGGGTGTTACGCTCAGTCGGAAAGTGAGCCGCCCCAGCTTGAGCATCCTGGTTCCGTACCGTAACCTGATCGATCCATACACTATCATTGAAGGAAACCCGATGATCCGGCCATCTTTTGCGCACACACTGGATGCCTTTTACGCACTCGGTAGCCTGAACCTATTCGCCAACTATTCGTACATCCGTGATCAGATTACCACAGTGCTGCGCGCTGACCCGGCTACGTTACGGTACACGCAGGTGATGGACAACCTACGGAACGGCAATGATTTTTACGTAGGAGCAACCTACGCCAAAAACGTAACGAAAATCTGGCAGACGAATACGACGCTGATGGGGATGGGCAATCAAACGAGTACGGCCATCAATGAATTAAGCCAGTACCGGGCGACGGGTCTGTGGGTGATGCTGACGTCGTCGAATATCATTTCTCTACCCCGCGACTGGAAATACGAACTGACGGGACAGTACATGTCGCCCGCCCGGATGGGTTTGTTCACGCAGAAAAGATTCGGCGGGGTGTCGATGAGCCTGACGAAATCATTGATGGCTAAACAAGCCAACCTGCGAATCGATGTGAGTGACGTATTCCGGACGATGGCCAGCCGACTGGAATCGAACTACGGTCAGGTGAACTTTACCATGCGCAGCTACAATGACAGCCAGCGCATCAAAGTATCGTTCAGCTACAACTTTGGTAAAAAGACTGTAAAAGCAGCCCGGGCAGGGAGTCTGGGCAACGACGAAGAAAAAAGCCGGATGCGCTAAGCTGTCGTTAGCCAATCTGCTCCCGCCGGATACGCTCTTTAACCGCATCCCGATAACTCGGCCCGATTATCAGACTGTCGCCGGTCGATAGTCGGACCGAGTTGCCTTCCAGCACCTTGACGTGACGAAGCTGAATAATAAACGACCGGTTGATCCGCAGAAAGCGGTCGGGGGGCAGGGTTTCGGCAAGCTTCGTCATGGTGAGGTGCGTAACCACGAATCGATCCGGCAGGAACACCTTGATATAGTCGCCCAGTGCTTCGGCGTACACCAGCTCATTGAGGTGAATCTGTTCGAGCTTCTTATCGGTTTTGAGGTAAATAAAATCAGCCGCTGGCGATTCCATTGCTACCGGGCTGGGATTGGACATGCTGGTCTCACTGGTCAACGGATTGTTGGCTGGCGAGACCAGCGCCGTTTTAGGAAGTCGTTCCTTAACCCGACCAATGGCTTTGAGAAATCGATCAAAGGCAATGGGTTTCAGTAGATAATCTACCACGCCTAAGTCAAAGCCTTCCAGGGCATGATTAGGATTCGCCGTGGTCATGACCACCAGGGGGTGGGGCGAGGGGTAAGCCTGTAAAAATTCCAGACCCGTCATTTCGGGCATGTTGATGTCCAGAAAGATAACCTCGGGCTGCTGAGCAGGTAATTGCTCAAACGCGCTGATCGCATCATCGAAAGTGGCAATCAGATGAATCGAGGGAACACGCCGGACGTATTTTTCGAGTAATTGTTGGGCCAGAGGTTCGTCTTCAATAATGGCGCAGCGCAGCGGACCAGTCATACAAAAGGGCAGCGGAAATAGGATTCCGTACTCAAAAATAAGGAAATGCTGGTCAACGGGCGTTGTTGACTAACCGAGTGCTGTCAGGAATCGACTATTTTTGTAACGCTGTACAGCTCGCAATTGCCCGAAAGTCACAGCAGATGTTCTGAACGTACCGTTAGAAATTTTCCGGCTGAGCCTTCTTCCACCAAGTCTAAGAAAAGTCATTTTACGCGCATCAACGATTATGAAAGCATTGATTTATTCGGTCCTGATGACCCTGGTATTATCCTGTCAAGTCATAGAGCCGGACACGGTAGCGCCCGAATATCCGGAGTGGTACACGGTGAAAGCTCCCGTCGATGCGGAGATACAGGGGGTATGGGGTAGCCTGGATAGAACACTGCTGATTACGACCATTACCAATGTCTACCGCTCGACGGACAGGGGAAATAACTGGCAGGAAGTATTACCCTCTCAGACGCTCGGTATGTTTGGGATCATTCAGTATAAAGATACGCTCTATACAATGACGGGGCGGTACGGTGGCGCTTTAGTGGATCCGACAAATTATAGTACTGACGATGGCAAAACCTGGAAACCGTACAGACGTTTTAACCCTGATCTTGGATTTAACACTATGCCGGATCGGGTAAAGAAATGGTTTATGATTGATCCCGTCGTCAGTTCAACGGGCGTTTCATACAAAATCAATCAGGTATATCTGGACGGGCCAACGGCTACAATCGGTGCTTTCGAGACCCCCGGCGTTGTTACGTCTACGGGGCGTCGGATTGATCTGCCGCACCTTCATCAGCTCAGAAGCTTGTACTTAGACGATCGGCAGCGGCTGTATATTTCCGGTTCGGATGCCGTTTGCGGACGCGGTCATTCGGGCGAACAATTCTCCTTCTGCAATAGCAAGAACGGCCGAGGTGTGGTCTATATCTCTAAAAATCCGGTGCCCTAGTCTAATCATATTTTCGTAAGATTGGTGACTGTTCCAATTTTGACCGGGTTGTGAGCTATAAAGAAGTCAAAATAATCCCTGTCCGAAGCCGTTTAACTTTAGCGAAGTTCACCTTTGCCACTGGTCGTAATTAGCTGACGTTCACCAGTAAGTAACAACAGACGAAGCCATGCTTTTCGCGCAACGTATAGCTTCGTCTGTTACCATGAAAATCTACGGCTGGCTGATCCTTATTGGGCTGTTTGTTTCCGCCTGCCGACCAAAGCAGGATGAACAGTTATTACCGCAGATCGCGTCCATCAGCTTATTTGCCGAAAATAACCAGCAAAAGTTTTACTTGCTGGAAGATGCGGCCAACAACACGATTCGGTTGCGCCTGACATATTATGACGCAGGCAAGTCCGTTGTTACTGTTGCTGAAACTCCGCAGTTTTTCGTAAATGGGCAACCCTTCACTGGCGATACGTATCGATTCGATAAGGCTGGTCAATACACCTTCTCGGCGAAGATAGGTACGCGAACCAGCGACAACACGCTTGGTCCGATACAGGTGGCCTCCGTCCAGGATTACGTCGGAAAGGTTCGAGTGCGAACGGCTGTTCCATTTGTGAACGCGGACTCGACAAGTCGATTACCGCTGCTGTACGACATCGTCGATAAACAGGATAATCTCCTCAATCTAGCTTTTTACCGACCTACGCTGCTGGTGAACAATGTCAGCCAAACCGAATCAAACGCGCTGACGGCCGCCCGGCCCGGACAGTACGTGATCCAGGCGGACTTTTTCGGGATTCGGTCGGAAAAGTTAACCATTGAGGCCCGTCGGCCGGTGGTTTATCCACTGGTACGGCTTCCCGTGATTATTCACATTCCTAAAAGTATGTCCTCCATTGGTGTCGATCCGGCTAGTATACTGGCTGATGTGAACAGGACATTTCGTAAAGGGCGACCCGCTGACGATCCGAACCAGGCTGATACGTTTATCGAGTTTTACCCGGCAACGACTGACCCTGACGGACAGCCGCTTGCCAAGCCAGGCTTGCATCAGCTCGATTTTGATAATCCGGGGGATGTCGTCGATGCGGCACTGAGCGTCACGAAGGTAGTTCAACGGTGGTGTCCTCAGCGCTACATCAATGTATTCGTGAGCGTCGACTGGCTTCGAACGTACGCGGCTGGTTACTCGTATTCGTACCTGCCTTCGCCCTTGTTTAAAACCGCCGATTTTACGTGTAGCGATCTCAGCACAGCAAACTTTCAGGCTGAAAGCATACCCGCTGTGTACATCTACAATCAGGCATCATTTTCGGTGCTGGCGCACGAATTGGGGCATTTTCTGGGTCTCCAGCATACGTTTGCGGCTGGTTGCTCCGGCAAGCGGCAGATTCTCGATGCGCCCAGTCACGTACTGGCCTACCCCGCTGCGGGTACAGAAATAAAGCAAAGTTGCGACGGCGTGCCATTCCAGTCCCGCTACGTCATGGATTACTATGTGAATCAGAACAGTTTCACGTATGAGCAGGTAGAGTTAATGCGTCAATACCTTGGACTGAGTGGGTACGTGCCTACGAACGTGGCAAACAGGCCTGCTCGTCGGCCTTATCAGGCGTGGCAACCGCCCCAGGGACAAACAGCCTTCTGTCCATCTGATGCGTCAACTGCGCCCGAGCATAGATAGTGTGAGTAGACAATGAGTATTGATGTGAAAAATTGATGGAAGAATTGGCCTAAAAGAAGAAAATCGTACCTTTAGTTTAGTTGGTAATCCAGGTATTCTTATGCGTTACGTTCTACTTTTCAGTCTATTAGCTCCTCTGGTCGCCATGTCGCAGCGGGCCGATACGGTTGTTGCACCGCCAGCGAAAACCGCGAAAGGCGGCTACGTTATTGGTCATCAGGAATTGCGGCAGATTGTCGACATGGCGTCTCAGCCAGAAGCCGTTGTTGGCAATGTTCGTACGTTCGACCATCGCTACCAGGGGATGAAAGGGACTCCCTATCTGCTGCCCTACTGGGCAAAAGGTTACGTTATGCTAACGAATGGACAACGCTATGACCGGGGATTGCTTAAGTTCAATGCCTATCAACAGGAGTTGGTCATGATACAGCCGCCCGCCAAGACGGATTCGATCGTTATCGACCGGGAACGGATTAGTTGGTTTGTGATACAACCAGCGGATAGCGGATCGGCTATTGTATTCCGGCATTTTACCAATCTGCGCAGTAACGACCAGGAATTACTAGACAGCTACTATCGGGTAATTTACAGCGGTAGCCACCCACTGCTGCAACGTATCAGTAAGCAGTTCCGTCCGGCGAACTACAAAGACGTGTACTCCCCGGATATTCGCTACGATGCGTTTATCGATAAATCAGCTTACTACGTGCTAAATTCTGATCGTCGTATTGTTAAGGTAAAACTGTCGACAAAAAGCCTCCTAGCCGCGGTAACCGGTGATGTCGATACCAAGGTGCCCGAATCCATCGGTGATCTCCGCAAACGGGTCGTTACCAGCGAAGAAGATGCCGTTAAGCTACTGTCGGCTTATGATCAGTTGACGGCGGCTAAGTAAGGATTCTCACACCCGCTCCGGATTAGCGACTTTAACAGGTTTGTCGCCGGGGGCAAAGCGGTCTTTCAATTTCAGGAACTGCTTCTCAAAATACTCGTAGGAAAGCCAGGCAACCAGCGTCGTCAGGGCGTAACTTGATACGTATAGCAGCACCGAAAACGTCGTGCTGTAAGGCATAAATTGCCGGATGATGTACAGACACAGGACGATGACGACGGGGTGATACATATAAACTCCGTACGAAATCTTACCCATAAACGTACAAAGCCGGTTTTCGAGGTTAATGATCGAATCCGGATTACGGGCCAGGTTCATAAGCAGGAACACAAAGAACAGCGCGTAGCCTTCGTAGTTCAGACCAGGGATTCGGTAGCCTGTTGCCAGGAGGTACGCCAGTAGGGCGTACACGACAGCCTGCACCCACTTCTTGTAAAGAAACGTCAGAATAGGGTGCTCGACAAAGATCAGGTAAGCACCAATGCCGCCGATTGCCATGGCACCAATGCGAAAATGAGCCAGGAAGTCGGAAATCAGCAACTGTGTGGTGCCAGCGGAAGGTTGCGTCGAATCAGGCCCGAAGCGTAGCCAGAAGAAAGTACCCGCCAGGAGGAGGGCAATGCTGCCTAGTATAAGCAACGTTCGGCGCGGGCGGACGCTGCCAATCAGCCACGGCCAGATGAGGTAAAATTGTTCCTCAACGCCAATCGACCAGGTGTGCGAACTGAATGGCATTTCATGGTACAACGTAATGGCAATGTTGGGCATCACCAGAAGGAAAAATCCCAATTTAGGCCAGAACGATTCGTACGTATGCTCCGACCAACCCGGTATGTAGAGCGCCGGAATGTGTGGGAAAACAAAAAAGCTGAGCCCAATAACCAGAAAATAGAGCGGCCAGATGCGCAGAATCCGACGTACGTAAAAATTGCCCGTTGCAATCCGACCCGCGAATTGCTTTTCGGCCAGAAGCAGATACGTAATCAGGAAACCGCTCAGGACAAAAAACAAGGCCACACCCAGTCGACCAGCCTGGTATATCTGCGGATAGTCGTTAGTACGATCGAAGGCATCCGAAAAGCCGAAAAGCGATTTAAACTGCTCGATGTGGTGAAACACGACTGACGACGCAGCGATGAAACGGATACCGTTGAAACTAGGAAAATACACCTGTGCCGGAGAGGCTGGACGCATGGTGTTGGGCAATTGATTATATGAAATAATGTCCTAAAGTTCTACATAATCCAAGTCTTTGCCAAATGTCTCCTTGAGCTGAGTCAGGGACCAAAAGCCGATGGCAAAGCAGACGACCGATACGACAGCGCCCGCCCCCAGGACACCGATCATTGGTTTCATGGCCTGAAAAGCGGGAATGGAGATCAGGGTTGTGGCGCGTACGTTATTGGCTACGGAGGTCGTCGCCGTGGAGCGTAGGTTTGTGCCAAAACTCTCGGCGGTGATAGTCAGGAACATAGCGATATAGCCAATCCCGAAACCCATGCCTACGCAGGTGGCGTAAAACGCATCCGTCGTTTTAAGTACACCAGACAGATAAACGCCCACGAAGATCAGGGTCAGGCCCATCAGCAAACCGATTGCCTGCCGGCGGGAGCGAAGGTACTGGCTGATGATCCCGCTCAGTAAGTCGCCAACGACCAGACCGATGTACGTAAACATTACGCAGCGGCCGGGCGGAACAGCGGCTTCCAGCCCCATCGCCTGAGCAAACTCATTGCCGAACGTTGCCAGTAGACCAATAATGAGGTAGGTTGGTAAGGAAATACCCATGCAGTAGAGATAACGGAGCAGGCGTTCGCGGGGACTGAATAAGGCCCAGAAATTGCCCCGACTCGTGGTAGTCTGTTGAACATGAGTAAACATGCCTGATTCAAGAATGCTAACTCGTAGCAGCAATAAGCCCAGACCCAGACTGCCGCCGATGAAGTAGGTCGTACGCCAGGTAAACAGGGTTACGGTAAAGTAAGCGACCACCGCCCCAAACAGTCCGACACTGGCTACCAGTGAAGAGCCATAAGCACGTAATTCTTTGGGTAAAATCTCGTTGACCAATGTAATCCCGGCGCCCAATTCTCCCGCCAAACCGAAACCTGCCACGAAGCGCAGCACTGAATACAGCGTAGGATCGTGGACCAGGCCACAGGCAATATTCGCCAGCGAATACGTCAGGATTGACCCAAATAAAACAGATAGCCGCCCGCGCTTGTCACCCAGAATGCCCCATAGAATTCCGCCCAGTAGCAAACCCGCCTGCTGGAAGTTCAGAATTCGTCCGCCAATCAACGAAATCTCCGCGTCGGATAACCCCAGTTCCTTTAGGCTGGGAACCCGCACGATGTTGAATAGCAACAAGTCGTATACGTCAACGAAGTAGCCCAGAGCGGCTACAATGATGGGTAGCGAAAACAGGGGACGTAGCGAAACAGATGATGGAGCGGGCTGAAGCATGATAACGAGCGAAAACGAAGGATAAAGAACAGACAAGAGCCTCAAAAGTACATGCATGTTACGGCATGGGCTTTTGAGGCTCTTGTCAAGGATTAACAGGTAACTACCAGAACCGAACGTAAAGTGCTGAGATGATCAACATCACGACCGTGATGAGTGCAATGTGGTTGGGTGCCAGACGGAACATGCTGGCGTCGATCTGAAACGCTTTGGCACTAATGGCCGGACCGGTCAGACTGATAGCCACCATCAGCAGAATCGTGAATACGAACGTCCAGCCCATGCAAATCAGGAACGGAATCTCATAACCACCGTTACCATTTGGGTAGGCGGTGTAGAGGAATGTATCATTGCCGAACAGAGCTGGAGCGTAGTTATTAAAGAGAATGGCCAACGCAAAACTGGCTAGAATGCCGATCACAGCGGCTGAGCCAGTAGTCCGCTTCCAGAAGAAACCGAGAATAAAGACTGCGAAGATACCGGGGCTCAAGTAACCCGTATATTTCTGAATGAACGTAAAGCCGCCTTCGGCACCGATACCCAGTGTATCCTGCCAGGTCAAGGCAATCGACACCAGCATAGCAATCAGAATCGTAACGCGTCCCGCCCAAACAAGCTGTTTCTCAGACGCATCTTTACGAATGTACTTCTGATAAATGTCAAGCGTGAAAATCGTCGAGATGGAGTTGGCTTTACCGGCCAAAGAAGCCACAATAGCCGCCGTCAGTGCGGCCAGCGACATACCCCGCAAGCCCGATGGCAGGAAGGATAAAATTGCTGAGTAAGCATTATCGGCGAGTAAGACACCGTTTGGAGCCATCTCCTGTTGCAGACTACCGTTCTTGTACAATACGTAAGCCGCCATACCAGGAACCATTACGATGAGCGGCATGAAAATTTTCAGTAGGGCCGCGAAAAGGATACCCGTCCGGGCTGTTTTCAAATCCGCGCCCAGCGCCCGCTGCGTGATATACTGATTACAGCCCCAGTAGTTCAGGTTGACAATCCAGATACCAGCGACGTACATCCCAATACCCGGTAGAGTCAGGTATTTGTTGATATCGGCCTGCGACGCGTTCGGTCCTGGCTTCTCGTAGATCATGTGGAAATGGTCTTCCGCGTCGTTCATCATGGCTTTGAAGCCCGCGATAACGTCGTTGCCGAGGCCAAATTTTTCGCTAACCAGCGTCATAGCGATGTAGGTGGTAACGAGACCGCCCACAACCAGTACCAGCACTTGAATTACGTCCGTAAAGCCGATTACTTTCATACCGCCCAGCGTAATCAGCAGGGCAAAAATGCTGAGACCGATAACAATAGGGTGGAAATAGTCCGGACCGGCTAGGTTACTGATGGCCAGCGCACCCAGGAACAGAATCGAGGTAAGGTTGACGAATACGTATAAAAAAAGCCAGAAAATGGCCATGATCAGACTCACCGTCTCGTTGTACCGCGTCTTCAGAAACTGCGGCATGGTGTAGATGTGGTTCTTGAGGTAGATGGGCATGAACCATACCGCCACAATGATCAGTGCAATGGCCGCCAGCCATTCATACACCGCTACGGCCACCCCGAAGGTGAACCCGTTACCCGACATGCCGATGAATTGTTCCGCCGATATATTCGACGCAATCATGGATGCGCCGATGGCCCACCAGGTCAGCGACCCTTCGGCCAGAAAGAAATCTTTAGTATCGAGATTGGTTGTCTGTTTTTTCTTGTAGATCCAGTATCCGTACGAGGATACCCCAATAAAGTAAAGAAGGAATATAATGTAATCAATCAGGCTTAGCTGGTTCATTGCGGCACGCAGAAATGAGTTTGGATAATAGACGGTAAAAAAGCAATTATTTCTTGAAAAAGACGAGGTTCGGCGAAATCATTTCCCAATAATTCTGCTTTTCAGCCGATCTGGAATATATGTAAGTATATACTAATGCCGGAACTGGCGTACTAGTTAGCGGGTAAAAACAGGACAATAAAAAAGCACGGAACAGAGCCCCGTGCTGATAAGCAAATAAGAAGCAGTAACTACTTCATGGTAACGAAACGGGTAGCTGTTTGCTCGACTACCGTTGGCGTTGTCAGGTTGAACGTAACTTCCTCGACTTGATTGCCGCTGGAGAGCCGAAATGTGTATTTGCCATCAGCGATTTCGCTCAGGTCAAATTGTTGACGGTACGTGTTGCGTTTACCTGCTCTTTGGGGAAGCGTTTCGCGGAAAAGTTGTTTGCCCCGTTCGTCGTAGAGTTCAACGTTGATTTTATCTGTTGGCTTAAATTTCTCGAGGTGTAACCACACTTTAGAAGCGGCCGCGGCTGGATACATGACAGCTGCGAATGATTTTTGGGCTGCTGGAGCACCGTCAGTTGGCGTAGCTGATGCGAATGAAAAAACGGCAAATGCGAGAGCTAGGCTGTTGGTAATCAGGCGAAAATAAGTTTTCATGGGAGTAAGATTTAGTTAGTGAGACTGAACTGAATTCACTCCAATGATGCAGTTTGACCGGTGCACCGCTGCTGTTCGTGAGCAACGGTAGAAACAACGGATGAACGGCAAACAAGTCTACTCTTCCAGGTAATTTAGGTCCTTACCGTGGGTTTCGGGAATACTGGCAATGGAATAAAAGCCGATGAGAAACGTGATCAACCCGACAATCGCCCCCGAATTGATAACGCCCAGAGAAGGTTTTAAAACCTGATACGTTAAGGTCATGGGAATAACCAGTCCACGTACCATGTTTGGAACTGTCGTGGCGGCCGTAGCGCGAAGGTTCGTGCCGAACTGCTCGGCGCCAATGGTGACGAACATGGCCCAGTAGCCAATGCCAAATCCCATGATTAAGCATAAACCATACAGCATAGCAGAGGTTTTAATGCCAAAAAAGAGATAAGCCACACTGAAAAACAGCGCCACAGTCATAAGCACTGCCACCCCCTTTTTCCGTGAACGTAACGCCTGACTGATGAAGCCACTGCTCAGGTCGCCAATGGCAAGCCCAACGTAACACCACATAATGGCCAGACCCGGCTGAATTTCCTCGGGAATGCCGAGTGCCACGCCGAACTCATTGGAAAATGTCGATAGAATGCCAATCACGAACCAGGTGGGTAGACCAATGCCAATGCAGCGGAGATACCGACCCAGGCGATTGGCGTTCGTAAAGAATGAAAAGAAATTACCGCGACTAACGCCTACCTGCTCGGTTACGTCTTTGAAAATGCCGGACTCGACAACGCCAACCCGCATCAGCAGCAGGCCTATTCCCAGCAATCCGCCCACGAAGAAGGCCATCTGCCAGTCAAATAGCTTCACCGTAAAGTAAGCGACGACTGCGCCCGATAAACCGATACCAGCAACCAGCGAAGTACCAATAGCGCGTTTCTCCTTCGGTAGAATCTCGCTGACCAATGTAATCCCCGCGCCCAGTTCACCCGCCAGACCCACGCCGGCTACAAAACGCATAATGGCGTAGTACATGGCCGGTTCCATGAACGTAACGTTTTTGACGAAGCCACAGGCAATGTTCGCCACTGAATAGGTCAGAATCGAGCCAAACAAAACCGACAAACGACCGCGCTTATCACCGATAACACCCCACAGAATGCCACCAATGAGCAGGCCACCCATCTGCCAATTCATAATGGCCGTGCCGACGGATGAAATTTGTTCGGGGGTCAGTCCCAGATCCTGCAAACTTGGTACCCGTACGATGCCAAACAGAAGCAAATCGTAGATATCGACAAAGTAACCCAGAGCGGCTACAATGACGGGTAAGCTAAACAGACCGGCTTCGACGGTCTCGGATTTTTGCGGGAAAGTTGGAACAGCCATGCGGCAGAATTGATTGAGGACACGCGACAATTCTGCAATAATACGAAATGACCAAAGAAAGCACTACTCTTTATCGGTTGGCGTACCGGTTTCTGGTTTTCCTAACCCGTCGTTATCTGGCTCTGCTGCTTTGCCCGGTATGTTGCTGGTGAAGAAAGAAGAATCATCGGTATCCGAAACTGGGGAAGGAGCCGGTACTGGTTGGCTAACGAGCACGGGCTTGGGTAAGCTTTTGTATAGGGTATAGGCTAAGCCCAATGACCAGACTTTTAGACCTGCCCGCACGAAAATAACCAGTTGCTGCACTAGAAAGACCAGCAGGATTGTCAACCAGCTACTCATCATTACGGCTTCATCAACCAGAAAATAGAGACCAAAAACAGCCGTACCGCTTAGAATCAGTAACCAATAAAATCCGTATGTTTTTCCGGGATGTTGCAGAACCAGTCGCCCAGCGCGGCCGAAGGCCCGAAAAGCTCGCCGGTCGTCTTCCTGAAACAGAATTACCTTGGCGTAATCGCCGACGCAGAGTAATATCGTCGTCGTGAGCATGAACAGCGCAAAGGCGGTCATTCCAATCCAGAACTGACCACGCTCGGTTAATGAATCGCTCACTGCCATAATCAACAGGCTACCGGCTAGGAGCCAGATGACGGTATTAACGAGCACAAAAAGGATGGTAACACCCGCGACTTTCAGAAACCGGCCCAGGTAATGACTACAGGCCTGCCAGAACGTACCGATGTGGAAGCGAGTGCCGTTCTGCGATTGGCAGAACAAAATTCCCCCGGCGAAGAAAACACTCAGAAACAAATGAAGCAGACCCAACCAGCGGCCGACACTGAACAACGGGTAGATAGTTTGCTGGCTCTGCCGCATGAAATCGGAGAAGACGGTATAATCGAAGCCGTCAAGCAGTTTTAAATACTCCAGCGAGTCGTGGTACTCTATTTTCAGCGTGTTATAAAACGGTAGCGCAGCCAGCAGGCCCAAGACCAGTGTAACAGCATACAGAAAGCTCACCAGCCGCAGCGAGCCAAGGAGTTGGCGGAAAGAGACAGACAGGGCGTTCATCGATAAGGCGCCGGGATGATGAATTCGGGGAGTTACTCCGCCGAATGTACAACATCTTTGGCTCCTGAAAGCGGATGTTCTGTTCTGATTTTTTCCTGGAGTTTCAGGAAACCATCAATCAACGCTTCGGGGCGGGGTGGACAGCCCGGTACGTATACATCCACGGGAATAATCCGGTCAACGCCTTTTACTACGTGGTAGCCATGCTGCCAGTAAGGGCCACCACAATTGGAGCAGGAGCCCATCGAAATAACGTAACGTGGCTCGGGCATCTGTTCGTAAAGACGTCGGATACGATCCGCCATTTTGTAGGTGACGGTACCCGACACGATCATAATGTCCGACTGACGAGGGGAAGGGCGGGGAAAGATACCAAATCGCTCAAGGTCGTAGGAGGATGCAAACGACTGCATCATTTCGATGGCGCAGCAGGCCAAGCCAAATGTCATAGGCCACAAGGATTTTTCCCGTGACCAGTTCAGAAGTTCTTCGGAGTGCATCAAGATGACACCCGCATCGCCGGATTTATCCATGTCGATCGATTACGTAAAAAAGCGTCCTCTCTGGCAACGACAACCGAGTGTGGATCGGTTCCTGATCACAACTCTAGCGTCGTTCGTATTTTTTGTTGACTTGCTCGTAGAGAGTAGTCGGAACGCGCGTATCTGTCGTCGGAATTTGTGGGCGAGGTTTTACCCAGTCCAGATAGCCCTTGACCCAGACATAAGCCAGCCCGAGGGCCAGGATAATGACGAACAGAAAGGCTTCGGACAGGGCGAACCAGCCCCAAAGCCCATTCGTTTCGGCGATCAGGTCAGCCTGTCCGAACACCGTAGCCCAGGGGAAGAGAAAAACCAGTTCTACGTCGAATAAAACGAAGACCAGCGCGATGACGTAAAAGCGAATGTTAAACTGAATATTGGCGTTGCCAATGGGTTCCTCGCCAGACTCATAGGTGCTGTTCTTTTCTACGTTCGGATGATCAACGCGCAGCAGTTTCGCCCCGAACAGGATAAGGCTCAGGAAAGCAAAAGCTGCTAAAATAAACAGCAGGATGACGCCGAAGTCAGATAACATAGGCCGCGCTAAGCCGAGACAAGTTGATTGCCCCGATGGTTATTTCTTTTTCTTGGGGTACAGGTTATACACAATGGAAGCCTGTAGTTGCCGGTTCAAATACGTGGCCTGCGCCACGGGCGATACGTTAGCAAATCCGTACACGTATCGTACGTGCAGACTGAACTTGTTCAACATATCCAGAAAGTCGTAATGTGCACCGACGGCCAGACTCACATCGTATCTGTTTCCTGGTCCGTTGGTCTTGCCGGCGTTAAGCGCGTAACCAAGCTCCGGTCCGGCCTGCAATGTCAACCCTTCAGTTGGGATATACCCTACTAGTAGCGGAACGTTGACGTAATAATAGTTGACACCGGTTATTGATGGTTCAGCTTGACCCGCAACTGGGGTTTTGAACGTAGCGCCTTTCATGGCTATCAGAAGTTCGGACTGTGCCACAAATTTATGGTACCGATAGCGATACATAGCCCCTATGTGCGGCTGAAGACTTCGTTTGGGAATACTAGTGTTTACGCCTGTAATGTTGATCTGACTCAGGGCTGCGCCAATTTTCAAGCCGAAATGGCCTCCAACTGGATTGTCACTCTGAGCGTTGGCCAAAAGTGGTAAGGCAAAAAGAGAAGAAAGAAGAAGTAGTCGAAAAAAATGCATACAGGCTTTGGTTGGAAGATAACTCACCTTCCGATAACGCGTGATACCCGGAAACATTGGACGGTTTGCTATCCCTAGCCCGCCAGATGCTACCAAAACGCCCGTAAAATTGGTTAAAAAAAGTTAAGAAGCCGCTAAGCTCTCTAACCGAAGGTTAGTTGAGCCGGGGATCAACCGGGTAATGCGCAATGGATTTATATTCACCACCCATCCGTTTGAGCACCCCCCGCCAGAACTGATCAACGGGCGTGTCGAACAGGAAACTGGCATCGGCTTGGCTGATGATCCACGATTTTTTCAGTAACTCATCCTCCAGCTGCCCTTCGCTCCAGCCCGAATAACCGATGAAAAAGCGGATGTCGTGCTCCGTGAGCGTGCCTAAGTTGACGGCACGTTTGATCTGTTCGAAATTACCACTCCAGTATAACCCTTCTACAATGCGAATAGAGTCGTCGATCAGGTCGGGGCGTCGGTGAATAAAATGCAGGGTGTTTTGCTGCACCGGGCCGCCTATGAACAGCGGGAGGTCTGCTTGCACTTCGTCGATTACATCGCCCAGATGAATGTCCGTTGGTTGGTTCAAAACCAAACCAAATGTACCAGCATCGCTGTGTTCACAAACCAGTACGACGCTACGGTCGAAGTTATTATCACCCATGAATGGCTCAGCAATTAACAGGTTACCATTTTTGATGCGAGGAGCTTTGGCGTTCATAGGTAAACGTGTGTTTAGGTGTCACATGGATACAAGATGATGTCTGATCGGGTGTCCGATCTACGGACATATTCAAAAACTGTACCTGAATCGGAGCTACTTCGTGAAAAGAAGCCCTACCTTTTTACCGGTCAGCTGACTCAATAGCGGGAGCAGCATACGACTGGCGTTCTGCCGAGTCTGCTCCAGAATCCCTCCATTCAATGCCGATTGCCGGATCTGCTTTTCTGCCTGTTTATACGCTTTGTCTACCAGTTTGGATTCTTCCAGAAAGGTAAACCGCGTATCATACACCCGGGAACGATCGTGGTTAATGCGCCAACTGCACAATTCCGGCGCTGGTAACCGGATCGTTAACGAATCAGTACCGAGGTCAATGTCATCAGCCGTAACTTTTGTCAGATCGATACAGCCGGTAGCTTCTCCTTCTATGATTAAGACCGCGTTGCCATTCGGCAGGAAGGTATTAATCTGCTCGTGCTCAACGATATCCTTGAACGTATATTTAACCAGCTCTAGCTTGCCCAGCGCTGTCACTTCTTTGAGAACAATGTGTTGCGTAGTATTATCCCCTCGTCTAAACCGGCTTAGGGCGTCGCTGCTGCGAACCAATTCCCAAAGTGCAATCAGGCCAATCACCAGCAGAATAGCAACGAATATCCGAAGCAGCGTAAGAATCAATCTGGACATTAGCCGTAGAAAGGAATTAACAGTAGGGAAAAAAAAGACTCCCAAATCAATAACGATTTGGGAGTCCGGAACGTGTAAGAAACACGGTTGATTCGTATTCGTTTTGCCAATCAGGCGGGTTGTTTTTCCAGATCAAACAGATCGTTCAGCACGTCGATCAAGGTTTCCGCTTCTCCGCGTTTGCAGGCTGCTTTGAGTTGCAGTACGGGTAGCTTGATGATTTTCTGCATGATGCCCCGCGTGATTTTGTCGATCTTCTCCGATTCGTTGGGGGTGAGGTGCTTCATGTGCCGAGCGACTTCGTCGCGACGAATCTGCTCCAGCGCATTTTTTAGTTTGTTGATCGTTGGCGAAACGATCATTTCTTTCGACCAGTCGCCAAACTCGTTAACTGCCTGACCAATGATGGTTTCCACCTGCGGAATAGCGGCTAGGCGCTGATTTAGCGCTTCGTCAGTCCGGTTGCGAATGTGGTCAATGTTATAGACAAGCACACCCGGAATCTGTTCAACGGCTGCATCTACGCTACGTGGAACCGACAGATCAATGAAATATTTATACGTCAGTACGTTAATCTCGCTGAGCGAAGTCGGCGTAAAGAGTGGTTCATCACGCATTACCGACGACACAATGACGTCAGCCCGGCGAATTTCGTCCGTAAGATCAGCGAAGTCGGCTACCCGAAAACCGTGCTCATTGGCCAGCGATTCGGATTTTGCCAGCGTGCGATTGCAAAGGGTGATGTTACTCAAATCCTGTCCGGCAGCTGCATGCGCGGCCAGATTCTTACAAACATCAGCACCAATTTCACCCAAGCCAACAATAAGTATGTTGGGACGGTGGTGATTGCCAACCAGCTCATCAATCAGCTCAACCGCTGCGTACGAAACCGAAGCCGCTCCGTCGCGGAACGAAGTCTCCTGAGCAACGCGCTTGTTGGTAAAAAATATGGTGTGCATTAACCGGTGCAGAAACGGACCTGCCATGTCCAAATCGGCTGACCATTGGTAGGACTGCTTTACCTGATTCGGGATCTGCATGTCGCCAACGACCTGCGAATGCAGGCCAACGCAGACTTCGAACAAATGACGAACGGCTGCATCGTGCGCACTGAAAAACTGAAAATAGGGTAAATATTGGTCGGTGTCCGTCAGTCCTTTCTCGATAAGAAGGAGCTGAGCAATCTCGGTATTGAGATCCTGATCAAACGCGTAATATACCTCCGTACGGTTGCAGGTTGAGACAACCAGCAAGTCCGAAAGCCCAAAAAAGTCGCGCAGACGCAGCATGAGCCGCTTCGCTTCGTCTTCGTTGAGTGCAATTAGCTCCCGCACCCGGAGAGGTGCCGTTTTGTGGGATAGGCTAATCGATTTGAACGTATCTAACATTGCAGAAAATCACAAGAAACGGCAGTAGCCAGTACAAAAATACGGTGCAATCCCGGAGATAGAAACGCTGGCCTGCGTTGGTTTTATTATTTAGAAGCTATCCAAATAACGATGCTCTTTCTCTTCTCAATCCTATTTGTCTGGTTAACACGACTTAGGGAGGCTGCGTTCTGCTTTTGCATCAAAATGAGCTCTTTTTTCGTTTATCAAGGGGATAAATTTGTCGGTTAGACAGATCGACGCTGGCTAGGTTTACAGCACGGCAGTCAATCTTTTATGAAAATGGCTTGTTGCTTTTTAGTCAACGGTTGCCAAGTTCCCTAACCACACGATTAGTATGCTGAAGTCATTCGACATTTATAGTCAGAATAATATACTCAAGATCATTGTAGCCCTCAATCTGCTACTCATTGGGACAGGGTCGTTATTGTACACGAATCGGCTGATCCACCAACTGGAATCCCGGGAAGCGCAATACGTTCAGTTATACGCTAAAACTATAGCCTACCTGGTTGATCCTGCTCACTCCGATGCGGGCGATTTGACGTTTGTGACCAGCGAAATTTTAGAGGCCAACAAGTCGATACCGGCTATTTACCTCAATCCGGACGGCCATATTGCCATGTACCGGAATGTCGAAACTCCCGAAAACATCAACGACGAGGAATTGCAGCTGTTTCTGCGGCAAAAGATCGCTGAAATGGGGAAGCGGCACGTGCCCCTGCTCGTTGATATGGGTAACGGAGTACGCGGATTAGTCTACTATAATAATTCCAAACTGCTGCGGCAACTAACCTATTTTCCGTACGCCTTGCTGGTTATCCTGACTGTTTTGGGTGTATTGGCTTACCTGGCGTTCAGTTCTTCCCGCCGGGCCGAACAGAACCGGGTTTGGGTGGGCCTGGCGAAAGAAACTGCCCACCAGTTGGGTACCCCTATGTCGTCGCTCATGGCCTGGATTGAATACTTTCGATCCGATCCCGGTCAATATGATGCGTCGATTACAGACGAAATCGAAAAGGACGTCATGCGTCTGGAGACAATTACGGCCCGCTTTTCCAGCATCGGTTCGGTGCCGACGTTGAAGGAGGAAACGATCAATGACGTAGTGAAACAGTTCGCTGACTACTTATCCAAGCGTATTTCGACCAAAGTCAAGATGAGTGTGGCCAGTCAGATTCCAGCGGGCCACCAGGTGAAGATCAACAAACTACTGTTCGAGTGGGTTATCGAGAACATCTGTAAAAATGCCGTCGATGCCATGAAAGGCGTAGGGGAGCTGCGGCTAAATATGATGATCCTGCCCAACAAACAAGTGGCAATCGATATTACCGATACAGGCAAAGGCATTTCGAAAGCGAATATACAAAAGGTCTTTTCGCCTGGATTTAGTACCAAGACGCGGGGTTGGGGGCTGGGACTAACATTAGCCAAGCGGATTGTCGAAGAGTACCACAATGGAAAGCTTTTTGTCAAAAGTTCCGAGGTTGGCAAAGGCACTACGTTCCGGATCGTACTGGACCAGGCATAAAAAAAGGACTGCCGGTAAGAGCAGCCCTGATTACGAAAAGTAGTAGTTGAGCTACCGTTGGAAAGGAACGGTAATCGTATCCGTTTCAATGACGTTACTGACATTCAAATCCCGGTCCCGAATCTGAATTCGGAATTTAACCGGGTAAAGCCGGAAAGAAGAACCGTACTGAAACGTCGAGTTGAAATCCAAAGTCCCTTCGATCGGGCCAGGGGGACGCCCTTTTGCCAGATTAGGGAAAATCAACGTCTGGTTGACGGCGAGATTCACTTCCTCGTATCGGTTATTGACCAGCCGTAGAGTGGAGATTTTATAGTTTCCCCAACCGCCATTAGAGGCATACCGGGCTGAGTCGGCTTTAGGCAGCGGTAAATCGTTGCCAAGGTTGCCGTCGCCATCACGGAAGCCAATGGTAATAACCACCGAGTCCCGGCGGCTTTGTCCAACGCCCGTTCCGCCCGCCAAATTCTTATAGGGAAAAATGGCGGCACTCGTAATTTCTGGCGTGTTCGAGTAATTAGGCTCATTGAAACAGCCCGTTGCCAGCAGAGCAATACCCAGGATAAAAAGAGAGGGTTGAATTAGTTGCCGTCGCATACTGTTGTAATCGTGTTGCAATAAAACGCTTTTACTGTTTTGTCTTTTTTATCAACGCTTCCAGCTGACGTACTGGCCCGGCGGCAATCGCTTCGAGATCAGATTCTGGCCGTTACCGACACCACGTTCGATGAACTGGCGCTGGCGGTGTTTCAGTACCAGGCTGCCAACAACGCTGTATACCGCGAATATCTTCGTTTACTGAATATATCGCCTGCTACGGTGACACAAATTCGTCAGATTCCGTTCATGCCCATCGGTTTCTTCAAGACCCATACTGTTCTCACAGGGTTGCAAACCGATGAACAGAGCCTGGACATTTCGCTGACGTTCGCCAGCAGTGGTACCACCGGTCAACAAACCAGTCGCCATCTGGTGATCGATTCAGCCCTGTACGATGCCGTCAGTATTCGGATTTTTGAGGAAACGTACGGACCTCTCCGGGATTTTCATATCCTGGCTTTATTACCGTCCTATCTTGAACGAAATAATTCGTCGCTGGTGTATATGGTTCAGCGATTTATGACGGAGATAAACTCTGAAAATACGGCTGGATTTTATTTGAATAACTACGACGAGCTGACAGCAGAGCTACGTAGACTAGCGAGCGAACGCACTGAACAACCCGGCCAGCAAAAACGAGTTCTGCTGATTGGCGTAACATTTGGACTACTGGACTGGGCTGAAGACACCGTGAATGACCTGTCGTTTCTATCAGCGTTTGGGCCTGATCTGATCGTTATGGAAACGGGAGGGATGAAAGGCCGCCGGAAGGAGCTACTGCGGGAGGAAGTACACGAAATCCTGACTCAACAGCTAAACATACCAACTATCCATTCTGAGTACGGAATGACAGAGTTGCTATCCCAGGCGTACTCAACCGGAAGCGGAGTCTTTCACAACAGCGCTACGTTGCGCGTGTTGCTACGGGATATTAACGATCCCTTTTCACTGGATGACGTAGGGCAGGGGCGCCGGTCGGGAGGAATCAATGTGATTGACCTGGCCAACCTGGATTCCTGTTCCTTTATCGAAACGCAGGACCTGGGACAATACGTAGAGGCCGACGGTAGCTTTCGGGTTATTGGCCGCTTTGACAACTCCGATGTAAGGGGGTGCAATCTAATGATTTCTTAAAGAGCGAAAGACAGAAAGAGTGAAAGTGAGAAAATGGCTGACGCAAGACTCGCACTTTCACTCTTTCTGTCTTTCGCTCTTTTTATCAGGCGTACAACTTGACGTCGTCCAGCGTGATATCGTCTCCGCACATGATGACCAGACGTTCTACTACATTACGCAGTTCGCGAACGTTTCCGGTCCAGGGCAGTGACTGAAGATAAGTCATAGCAGGTTGCGTCAGATTCTTGGCTGGTGAGCCGTATTCCCGCGCAATGTCGTGCAGGAACTTATTCGCCAGCAGCGTAATATCAGACCGACGTTCTGCCAGGGGCGGTACGTGAATAACAATTACGCTCAGGCGGTGAAATAAATCTTCGCGGAAGTTGCCGTTGGCAATTTCCTGACGCAGGTCCTTATTCGTAGCCGCAATGACCCGCACGTTGACTTTAATTTCCTTATCGCCACCAACGCGGGTGATCTTATTTTCCTGCAACGCGCGCAACACTTTCGCCTGAGCTGACAGGCTCATATCACCAATCTCGTCCAGAAATAGTGTACCACCGTCGGCTTGTTCAAACTTACCGACTCGTTTCGCGCTAGCGCCCGTAAAGGCTCCTTTTTCGTGGCCAAACAACTCGCTTTCAATAAGTTCTCCAGGAATGGCTGCGCAGTTCACTTCAACCAGAGGCATGTTGGCCCGGTTGCCTTTTTCGTGAATCTGCTTGGCCACCATTTCTTTCCCGGCGCCGTTGGCACCGGTAATCAATACGCGGGCTTCGGTTGGTGCTACGCGGTTGATGGTATCCTTGACGCGCCGGATCGGGTCCGACTCGCCAACGATTTCGTTGATCTTATAGATCTGCTTTTTAAGCGTTTTGGTTTCCTGAACCAGTTTGGCGTGCTCAATAGCATTGCGAACCGTAATCAGTAACCGGTTCAGATCCGGTGGTTTCGTGATAAAATCGAAGGCGCCCCGTTTGGTCGCTTCGACGGCGTTGTCGACGTTGCCGAAAGCTGAAATCATAACGAACTGGGCGTTTGTTCCCATTTCATTGGCTTTCAGCAGCAGCTCCAGACCGTCCATTTTAGGCATCTTGATATCGCATAAGGCTACGTCGTAGGTTGTGCGTGATATCATGTCAAACCCTTCTTCGCCATCTTTAGCTTCGTCCACATCGTAGCCTTCGTATTCTAAAATATCGCGTAGAGCTGCCCGAATGCTTTTCTCATCGTCCACGATAATCAGTTTGGCCATAAAGAAGCTATATATTTAGAGATATGGGTTAGTATACCCCGAAAGTAGGCGTTTTCCTATCTTAACTACAACCGGGTATGACCAAAATTTAAAATTTTTTGACGTAATGGGATCGATTGTGCCAGGAACGGTAATTAAATATTTGCACAATCGGCTCCAATAGAAACCTCTAAAAGACGAGTTACCATTGCCAAAGTAACTCCTTTCGGCAGGATTATTTCTAAAAAATAATCCCGTCATGTCTAGTTGTGTGTCGAAAGAGATACGATGTATAAATATAGGTGCACCGAAGCATGTTTTTGTTCGTTACGTCAGTATACTTATTTGTTTAGCCTTCAGGTGACTTTTACTCCCATGTTTGTGCGCACTTTACTAATCAATCTGCTTTTATTGATTGTACTGATCGATGCCTCAGCGCAGTCGCGTCGGCGGCAGAAGCTGACAGCTCCTCAGGAAACCGGTCCCGTTCCGGTTATGACGCCCCCGCAGATTCGGTTGCTGGAAAGCATGCAGGTGAGTAGCTCTCTGCTGAACCGACCAATTAAGTATTCGATCTACCTGCCGCCCGATTATTACGTATCGAATAGACGCTATCCGGTGGTTTACTTGCTGCACGGCTACGGCGATAACGAAACCAGCTGGGTACAGTTTGGGGAAGCCAATCGCATTGCCGACGATCTGATTCAGGCGGGCGAATTGCCTCCTATGATTATTGTCATGCCCGACGCTGGTGCCAGCTGGTACATCAATGACTATCAAAGCAAGGTACGTTACGAGGATATGTTTGTGCAGGAATTCATCGGCCATATCGATTCTATGTACCGGACCCGACCTCAGCGGGAGTACCGCGCTGTATCGGGTTTGTCGATGGGGGGATATGGCTCGCTGGTGTTAGCTATGCATCACCCAGACTTATTTAGCTCCTGCGCGGCTCTGAGCGCGGCTGTACGGACCGACGAAACCTTTGCCGCGGTGCCGGATGAACGATACAATACTGTCTACGGGCCCGTTTTCAGCGGCCCGGTAAAAGGGGAGAACCGATTAACACTTACCTGGAAACGTAACAGTCCAATCATACTGGCTCGATCGGCACCCGAAAACGATCTGAAACGAGTTCGCTGGTACCTGGATTGTGGCGACGACGATGCACTATCTATGGGAAACGCGGTACTGCATATGGCCTTTCTGGATCGTAAAATCACGCACGAATACCGGGCCCGTGATGGAGCTCATACCTGGGCTTACTGGCGGACGGGACTGCCGGATGCATTAAAATTTATCGCGGAGAGTTTTCGCCGATAAAAAGAAAGCAGCGGGATAGAATCCCGCTGCTTGATGGATTTACGCCATTTCCTTCTTTAGCTTGTCGCGTAGCTGGAACAGTTCGTCGCGCAGACGGGCGGCTTCGAGGAAGTCGAGTTCTTTGGCAGCCCGCTCCATTTTAGCCTGTGTTTCGTTGATAACTTTCTCCAGATCGTTTTTACCCATATACTGAACCACAGGGTCGGCTGCGATGCGGATGTCTTCCGGTTCAACGTAGAACTGTTTGACTTTTGAATCGGCTACTTTGGTTTGTCCCATGATGGCTTCGCGTGATTTCAATACCGTCTGTGGTATGATGCCGTGATCCGTATTATATTCCGTCTGAATAGCCCGACGCCGGTTCGTTTCATCGATTGCCTTCTGCATGGATCCGGTGATGGTATCGGCATACATGATAACCTTGCCATTCGAATTCCGGGCGGCCCGGCCAATCGTCTGAATCAGTGATCGAATGTCGCGCAGGAAGCCTTCTTTATCCGCGTCCATGATGGCTACCAGCGACACTTCGGGTAAATCAAGTCCCTCCCGCAACAAGTTTACGCCGACGAGCACGTCGAAATTGCCCAGTCGCAGGTCACGAAGAATTTCTACCCGGTCGAGTGTTTTAACTTCGGAGTGGATGTATCGGGTTTTTATCCCCACCCGCTCTAGGTATTTGGTCAATTCCTCAGCCATCCGCTTCGTCAGCGTCGTTACCAATACCCGCTCGTTCTGCTTGATGCGGGCGTCGATGGATTCGAGCAGATCATCGATCTGGTTCAGGCTGGGACGTACTTCAATCTCAGGGTCTAGCAGACCCGTTGGCCGGATCAGCTGTTCAACCACGACGCCTTCGCTCCTCCGCAACTCGTAATCAGAGGGAGTTGCCGATACGTAAATCGTCTGACCCGACAAATCTTCGAACTCCTGGAACGTCAGCGGCCGGTTATCCATGGCAGAAGGAAGCCGGAAACCATAGTCCACCAACGCTGTCTTGCGGGAGCGGTCACCACCCCACATGGCTCGGATCTGCGGAATTGTTACGTGGCTTTCGTCAACGACCAGCAGAAAATCGTCCGGGAAGTAATCCAGCAGGCAGAACGGACGCTGGCCGGGCTGGCGACGGTCGAAATAGCGGGAGTAGTTCTCGATACCCGAGCAATAGCCCAGCTCGCGCATCATTTCCAGGTCGAATTCAGTACGTTCCTGAATCCGGGTGGCCTCCTGCTCCCGAAACTCCGATTCAAAGTAGCGAACCTGCGCCACCAGATCGTCCTGAATTTCGTGGATAGCGTTATTGAGCGTATCACGCCCCGTTACAAACAGGTTTGCCGGGAAGATGGTGACGAGACGTTCTTCGGAAATCTTCTTTCCCGTTGACGGGTCGATTCGCTGAATCGTCTCGATCTCGTCGCCGAAGAAGATAACCCGGTACGCAAAATCGGCGTAGGCAACGTAAAGGTCAACGGTGTCGCCTTTAACGCGGAAGTTTCCTCGCTGAAAATCGCCTTCGGTCCGGCTGTAGAGAATGCCAACCAGTTGATGCAGGAACTGATTCCGGCTCATTTGCTCACCAACCCCAATGCGTACTACGTTCCGCTTGAATTCTTCGGGATTACCCATGCCATAGATGCAGGATACCGACGCGACCACAATGACATCGCGCCGTCCACTCATCAGGGCCGACGTAGCCGACAATCGTAGTTTGTCGATTTCCTCATTGATAGCCAGGTCTTTTTCAATGTACGTATTGGTCGTGGCAATGAACGCTTCGGGCTGGTAGTAGTCGTAATACGAGATAAAATACTCGACGGCGTTGTCGGGGAAAAACTGTTTGAATTCGCCGTATAGCTGGGCTGCCAGCGTTTTATTATGGCTCAGGATCAGGGTGGGGCGGTTGAGCTGGGCGATAACATTAGCCACCGTAAACGTCTTACCGCTGCCCGTTACTCCGAGCAATACCTGCGACGGCTCGCCCTCTTTGAGACCCGCCGTTAGCTTCTCAATGGCGACGGGCTGATCGCCGGTTGGCCGAAAGTCTGAAGTTATGTTGAAGTTCATTAGTGCTGCTTGGAATCTGGCTAATTTACAACTAAACGAGCAGGATTGCAAAGCAGTTTCGATTATAAGAGAGTGTCCTGTTGGGGTGTTCGCTAGGGATAATTATTGACACAATAATTACTGGTAAAACGCAGCGTAGAGTTATGAAATAGACAGTTTTGTATTAGGGGAATGTGAATTATGTAAGCGCCGTATTAACAGATTGTTAAGTGGTCAGGCCGACAAAAACAGCCTACTATTTTTGCCGAGCCATGCTCGTCTGGAGATGTCGTCAAGCACGCCAGTCTGTGGCATTAACTAACTCAATTTCCTTTTATGAAGCACGTTTTACAAAGGTGCGTTTTACGGGTTTGTCATCTGATGCTGCTACTGCTGCTGGCGGTCACGGCTGGTTTAGCGCAGACAACACTCGTTCAGTGGAACTTCAACTCGAACCCGCCCGATAATGCTGCGTCGACGGGAACTACGGCGCCGTCAACTGGTGTCGGGAGCCTGACTACCGTAGGCGGCACAACGTCTTCGTTTGCATCGGCCTCGGGTACTAGCGGTTCCAGTGATCCAACGTCAGTATCCGCCGACAATAGCGGGTACAACATCACAGGCTTCCCGGCGGCTACCCTTCGGAACAAAACTGCCGGTATTGAATTCCGGACGAGCACGACAGGATTCCAGAGCCTGACGATTTCCTGGGATCAGCGATTCAGCAACACGGCTGCCAACCGATCCCGGTTGCAGTATTCCGTCGACGGCGGAACGAACTACACGGATGTCGCGAATCCATTTACCGTTTCGGCGGGAGATCGGTTCTACAACGGTAATGTATATGATCTATCGGGAATCACGGAGGTGAATAACCGCACTGACGTCCGCTTCCGGATTGTTGCCGAATTTTCGACCCCGACCAGCAATCCGACCAGTTATACGGCCGCTACGTCCACGTCGACTTATGGAACCTCGGGAACCTGGCGCTTCGACATGGTCACTGTGCGAGGAACTGCCCTGGCAACGCCCCAGCCCGATCTGACCGTTGCCTTGTCGGGACCTGCTTCGGCGACCACGGGTCAGCCGTTTGCGTACACATTAGTCGCTAATAATACGGGCGATGCTGCGGCTACGAACGTGCCACTTTCGTTTACGTTGCCCGCGGGCATTACGTACGTTGGTGCTGGGGTAGCCAACAGTTTTACAGCCTCCGAAACGGGCGGTGTTGTTCTCTTTACGGGGGGGCAGCTTACGCCCGGCACTAGCGCCACGCTGACCGTTACGGGATCTGCGCAGAACAGCGGTTCGATTACGGCAACACCCGGATCGGCTGTTATCGATCCCGGTAACACGATTGCCGAGAGCAACGAAACCAACAACAGTTCGATCGCAACAATTACGACGACGGTCGGAGCAACGAACCAGGCACCTGTTGCACCGGTGATTGGCGATCAGACCGCTACGGTAGGTCAGTCGTTTAGCTATACAGTGCCCGTCTTCACCGACCCCGAAAATCAGACGCTAACGTATACCGCAACAATCAACCCAGCTAATGGGCTTACGTTCGATCCGGCCACGCGGGTTATTTCAGGACAACCAACAACGACAGGTGTGTCGAGCGTTACCGTTATGGCCACCGATCCCGGTAGCCTATTCGCAGCAGCAACGTTTTCACTATCGGTCAATGCGGCTCCCGCCGGGCAGATCCGGATTACGGAATACATGTACAACGGTACGCCGGGCGAATACGTCGAACTGACTAATGTAGGCAATGCGCCTGTTGACCTGACGGGCTGGAGCTATGATGACAACAGCCGGACTGCGGGATCGTTCTCGCTCAGCGGGTTTGGCGTTGTACAACCCGGTGAGTCGGTCGTCTTTACGGAATCGGATGCCAGCGTCTTCCGGACAGCCTGGTATTTGCCCACGTCGGTAAAAGTGGTAGGCGGTAGCAACCAGGGCTTGGGACGTAGCGACGAGATCAATATTTACGATGCTACCGGAACGCTGGTAGATCGCCTAACCTATAATGACCAAGGAATTGCAGGGTCGGTACGCACGGCCGATGTCAGCGGCTGGGTGGAACGCGCTAATCTGGGTCAGAACCTGGCTGTTAGTTATAAGCTGTCGGCGGTTGCTGATGCGCAGAATTCGTATTCGGCAACGACTGGCAACCTGGGTAATCCGGGGGGATATTTTATCCCCTTAAACCGGGTCCTGGTTGTCGAATCCGCTGGTAACACACGGGTTGCAGAAGGGGGAGCTACGGATACGTATACGATCGCTCTGAACAGTCGTCCTGCGGCTGACGTAACGGTAACCATCAATGCAGGTAGCCAGCTCACAACAACGCCGGCTGCTCTGACGTTTACGCCAACCTCATACAGCACGGCCCAGATCGTAACCGTGGCGGCTATTGATGATAATCTAGTTGAGGGAATTCATACCGCGCAGGTTACGCATAGTACCAACAGCACGGATCAGGCCTACAATGGTATTGCGACTAACCCGGTTAGCGTAACAATTACGGATAACGATAATCCCGCAACGGTCGCACCGACGATTCAGGTTGCTACGTCGACAACGTCTTACCTGAGTCTGTCGGCTACCGGGGCGGGTTACGTTAGCGGAGTCATCAATGATCCTACGGACCCGGCAGCTACGCTCGGCATTAATTTTACGTTGGCTGATAGCGATAGTCCAATCAGTAGTCTGACAGTCACGGCAAGCAGCAGTAATTCGGCGGTGGTGTCTACGCTAGCTTTGATGGGAACGGATGCCGCGCGTAATCTGAAAATTACACCAGTTGGGGTTGGGTATTCGACGATTACTCTGACGGTAACCGATGGGGCCAACCGGGGAACGTATATCATCAACTACGCTGCTTCGGCGGCTTCCGTAACGCCGGCGGCTACCCGTTTCCACACCGGTACCAGCGATGCATCGACGGCCATCCGGATTGATGAGAACCATACGCTGGTGGCAGATGATGAAAATCAGGTCATTCGACTATATAACCGGCAGAATTCCGGGTTGCCCGTAGCGGGGTTTGATTTTACGTCCTCGCTGGCGTTGACAGATATATCGGGTGGGGTACCTCGCGAAGTGGATATGGAAGCGTCCACTCGTTTGGGCAACCGTATTTTCTGGATGGGCTCGCAGAGTAATGCCGATGGCGGTAATAACCGACCTAACCGGAACCGGGTTTTCGCCACGGACGTAGCGGGAACGGGAGCCGCTACTACACTGACTTACGTAGGGCGGTATGATTATTTACGGAACGACATCATTGCCTGGGATGTCAATAACAGCCACGGTAAAGGAGCCAACTACTACGGGTTAGCTGCTAGTGGTACGGCTGGTGTGGGGTCGAAACAGGCGACGGGTTATAACATTGAAGGAGTTGAGTTAGCCCCGGACAATGCAACGGCGTACGTCGCCTTTCGGGCTCCACAGGTTCCACCGACGGATCGCAGGAATGCCCTGATCATTCCGGTGACCAACTTCACAACGTTACCGGTATCGTCGAATGGCGGTACGCAGGGAAGTGCTACTTTCGGAGCGCCGATTGAACTTGACCTGGGTGGTCGCGGGATTCGGGAGATGCGTAAGAATGCCAATAACGAATACATCATTATCGCTGGTGCAGCGGGAGACGCTGGCGCTGCACCCAACGACTTTCGTTTGTACACCTGGACGGGTAATGCGGCCGATGCTCCTATGGCCCGGACGGCAAACCTGACAGCGCTGAATGCTAACGGTAGTTTTGAATCCATTGTCGACGTACCAAGTCCGCTGACGGACGCCAGCTCGATTCAATTGCTGGTTGATAATGGAGATGCGGTGTATTACAACGATGGGGTAATTGCGAAAGAACTAAACCAGAATAATTTCAAGAAGTTCCGTTCAGAGGTCGTAGTACTTGGCGCTGCGCCAAACACCCCACCAACGGTCGCCAACGCGATCGTCCCGCAAAGCGCTACGGTCGGTCAAGCTTACACGCTGTCGCTCGCGGGAGTATTTGCCGACGCCCAGACGCCCGGCCAACTAACCCTGTCGGTGAGAGGTCTACCTGCTGGCCTGAGCTTCGTGGCCCCGGCTACCATCTCGGGCACACCGTCGGTGAGCGGAGTGAACACCGTTGCCGTGACAGCCGCCGATCCCGGTAATCTGTCCGCCAGTACCAGCTTTACCCTGACAGTGAATCCCGCCAGCACCACTCCGCCTACCCAGCCCTTTGCGCTGACGGGCGTGACGAGTGCGAGTTGTGAGAGTGTGTCGGCGGGCGTTCGTCAGGTGAGCTTCGTGCCCCAGTACACGGGGCTAACGGGCGAACCGGTGAGTTTCTCAGTCGCCAACGAGCTGGCCCCGACCACGTCGGGCGGCCCTTACTCATTACGTTTGTACACAGATAATCCGGTCATCACGCTGGTGGCTCGTCAGGGTGAAGTAGTGAGCCAGTTCAATTACAACTGGTTGGCGAACTGTGGTAACGTAACGCCGGGCAACACCCCACCAACGGTCGCCAACGCGATCGCTCCGCAGAGCGCGACAGCTGGTCAAGCCTATACACTGCCTTTGACGAACGTGTTCACCGATGCCCAGACGCCCGGCCAACTAACCTTATCGGTGAGTGGCTTACCCGCTGGCTTGAGCTTCGTGGCTCCGGCCACCATCTCGGGCACCCCGTCGGTGAGTGGAGTGAGTACCATTGCGGTGACAGCCACTGATCCCGGCAGTCTGTCTGCCAGTACCAGCTTCACGCTGACGGTGAGTCCTGCCAGCACCACTCCCCCCACCCAGCCCTTCGCCTTGACAGGAGTGACAAGTGTGAGTTGTGAGAGCGTGTCGGCGGGCGTTCGTCAGATCAGCTTTGCGCCCCAGTACACGGGTCTAAGCGGTGAGCCGGTAAGCTTCTCGGTTACCAACGAGCTGGCTCCGACTAACTCGGCGGGCCCTTACTCATTACGTTTGTACACAGATAATCCGGTCATCACGCTGGTGGCTCGTCAGGGTGAAGTGGTGAGCCAGTTCAGCTACAACTGGTTGGCCAACTGTGGTAACGTAACGCCGGGCAACACCCCACCAACGGTCGCCAACGCGATCGCCCTGCAGAACGCTACTGTCGGTCAAGCTTATACGCTGTCTTTAGCGAACGTGTTCACTGATGCCCAGACGCCCAACCAACTCACCCTGTCGGTGAGTGGCCTGCCCGCTGGCTTGAGCTTTGTGGCCCCGACCACCATCTCGGGCACCCCGTCGATGAGCGGAATAAGCACCATTACGCTAACAGCTACCGATCCGGGCAACCTGTCTGCCAGCACCAGCTTCACGCTGACGGTGAGTCCTGCTAGTACCACTCCACCCACTCAGCCTTTCGCCTTGACAGGGGTGACGAGTGTGAGTTGCGAGAGCGTGTCGGCGGGTGTTCGTCAGGTGAGCTTCGTGCCCCAGTACACGGGGCTAACGGGCGAACCGGTGAGTTTCTCGGTCGCCAACGAGCTGGCCCCGACCACATCGGGCGGCCCTTACTCATTACGTTTGTACACAGACAATTCAGTCATCACGCTGGTGGCTCGTCAAGGGGAGGTTGTCAGCCAGTTCAGCTACAACTGGTTGGGAAACTGTGGCAGCGGCAATGCGCGCCTGACCGCGGAATCGATGGAAAATCTATCCGTACTGGTACTGGGTAACCCAACGCCAGCCGAAACGGTAGACGTAGAAATCCAGGGCGTTGCGGACCAAACCGTCCAGTTTCAATTAGTCAACAGCCAGGGACAAGTGATGAGCGAGCAAACCATTGAGAAAGCTAACACGCTTGAGCGGGCAACTTTCCGACTGGGTAAAACCGTTGGTACGTATCTGCTTCAGGTCAGTACCCTGACGCAAAAACAGACCGTCAAGATTGTGAAGCAGTAAGCTAAGCGTCTCGACAGAGAAAACCTGTAATACAAAACTCCCCGTCCGCATCGGTTCGACTAACCGAGTGTGGACGGGGAGTTTTGTATTACAGGACTAAAAAATAGGTGATCAGATAAAGATACGTTACTGAATACACCTAACGTTGATAAGCTCAGTGGTGGTAATGATTACTAGAATCGGAGACGTCTTTCTGTTTTCAAACGTCCTTTTGGAGAGGATGCTTTTAAAGCGCCTTCATGAAAGCGACCAGGGCGTCCTGCTCGGTCTTGCTCAGATTAAGTTTGTTGTCAGGCAGCGTCTGATTGGGAAGATTGAATCCCAGCCCGTTACCACCGCCCTGGTTATAAAAATCAACTACCTGCTCGAGAGTTTGATAAGCGCCGTTGTGCATGTAAGGTGCCGTTTTGGCCGCCTGCCGCACAGTGGGTGTCTTGAAGGCGTGGCGGTGCGGGTCCATCGTGGTTGTGTGAAACTTGCCTAGGTCCGGATCGAGCTGTCGGTTGGCTGACGTCGTGGGTGTCCCCAGCACTTCGCTCTCCGTTTTTTCGTACCCGGGCGGGACGGTGCCGTTAAAAAGCGGATAGAAATGGCAGGTAGCACACTGGGCTTTCCCCATAAATAGATTGAACCCCAGCTTTTCCTGCGCCGTCAAGCTGGCAGATTGGCCCCGGAGGTAACGATCGATTCGCGAATCGAGGTGAGTCAATGAACGAACGTAGCTGGCCAGCGCATTTTTAAGAGTATGTTCCGTAATTCCTTCTTTGTAAGCGCTGGCAAACTGTTTTTGATACGTTGTCTGCTGCTGTAATTTTTGTACGGCTACCGGCAATGATCCGTGCATTTCAGCAACGTTCTGAATGACGTCGCTGGCCTGATCCTCCAGAAAAACAACGCGCGAGTCAGTGAATTGAGTAGCCTGTAGGGCCGAATTCATTAATGTAGGGGCGTTACGTTTAACCCGCTGACCGCCGATGGCCAGACTTCGGGATTCCCCATCTGTGAAGGCTTTATCAGGCTGATGGCAGGTCGCGCAGGTGCGTTGGCCGTCGCCGGACAGAATTGGATCATAGAACAGCAGCTTGCCCAAGGATACCCGAGCGGGGGTGGAGCGGTCGTCGGTTGAGCTGACAAAGTGATTCGGATTGAACGCATCAGGATCGGACAGCGTCCGGGCCGATGGAGAAAGAAGCCGACTTTCCTTGAACACCGGAATCGCCAGACGCTGCTGAGCATCCAGTAACAGGCTGCTGAGGACGTTGGCGTGGTGGGTAATGAAATTCAGCCGATCGAACCGATTGAAGTCTGGTGCCTGTGTCAATTGGTCGATGGCCGCCGTGAACGTACTGTCCAGCCGACGCGCCAGTTGGATATCCTGGTCATCCAGGTTATAAAAGGCTAAGTATTGTTGTAAACCTGTCAGGGCTGCGCTGGCTTCGGGCAGGGAATGGTGAGAAACGGGCGAGTCGAATCCCGTAATGCTCAACGAGATCAGCCGGAAGACTTCGAGTCGCATGGCGTCAAAGACATGGCTGTCGGTCAGTTCGTTCGTGGCCGCTATTTTGCCGAGACGACCTATGTTCGAGACCAGTACCGAAGCTTGATGAACAGTTTCGTCGTGTTGGGCCGGATCGTAGGGAAACAGCAGTTCTTCCAGCACCTGAAATCCTTCAGGTTGCTCTACCTTACGGTCCGCTTCGTCGACTTCCGGGATATTGGCTCCGTTTATACTTTTAGCCGTTTCCGGAAAGTAGAGCTCCGTTAGGAACTCGACGCGTTTGTATCGGAGACGAGCTTTCCGAAACTGATCCTGAAGAACGCTGGGCGTCTGATTCGTCTGAATACTCCGCTGAAGCTGCCGGGTTGCCGAATCCAGTTGAGCGATATCGTCCAGGTACTGGGTCTTCACCTGTTCCAGGGGTGTTTGCCGAGGGCGCAGGAAGCCGTATAAACCGATAAGCCAGAGGACGATGGCCGCGGATATAACGAGCGGCCAGACGCGAAAGGTCGGTTTTGTGGTAGTCATTAGCTGCGTTTCCTTGGTAATCATAACTGAAACAGGATAATTAAGTCGTAACAAAATTAAACACCTGACCAGATAGAGCTAGTCAGGTGTTTAGGAATAAGGAACAGATTTTTATCGGGGCAGACCCTTGATAACGATAAGCTGGCTGGCCTGATTCTCGCTAAGCCGCTTGGACCCGCCATCAACGCCTTTGTACTTGTCGCCGGTCCAGGTGTGCGACTGCAAGCCGACAGTAAACGTGTTCGGTACGCCAATGACGTCCGATACGTCGATCATACCACTGATTTCCCAGGAGCCCAGCGACGACGTACCGCCTACATTGTATTTAGCCGCGTCGGCTTCGGTCCGGCGATGATCAATAACGAATACTGGTTTCAACTCACCCGTTTTCAGATTGTACTGATACAGGTAAGCATCATGTTTCTCGTCGCCGTAGCCGTTCGGGTCTTCCTGAATATACGCGTAATTTTCCGTAACCGTGATATTATCTGGGTCCTGGAAGGTTTTGGCGACACCGTTCCGATCGTCGCCGTCCAGCAGCACCTCCAGCGTACCCTTCGTCGGATCAGCGGCATCCATCGTTAGTCTGTAAATCCGGCCGTATTTGGAGCGTGAATAATCAGCATTGGCACCACTGGTATTCTGGCCCGTTACGGTAAAATACACATCGCGGCCCTTCGCGGCATCGCTTCCCTTACCGTAGTCAACATCTTCGACGCGCCCAAACTTGATGGCCTTCAGGTCGTTGACTTTCTCGTTGATCTGTCTGCCGGTCAGGGTTTTCTGATTGTCGATTTTTGCGAACTCAACCGGGTATTTCGTGCCCGCTTTCATGTCCATTTCTTTCTGGTTGCCGTCGGTCCGTTTCAGCATATATAACGAACCATTTTCTAGGTCACCAACTGAGTTTGACATGTACATCGCAACCTGACCACCGTAGGTGTCCGAATCATCGTCACCGATAATGACGATCGTTTTGCCACTGTACGCCGTTTTTGGCAGCGGAACAGCGTTTTCAGCGCTCCAGCGGCCCAGACCAGCTACTTCTTTCGTGATACCCGCCGAGCTGATGTCCGCGTAGGGATTGAGTGCGTGCGTACGGGACTCCTGACCGCTTTCACCGCAGGTCAGAAAAGTTGGACCAAATCCATGTACGTCGGGGGTTGCCAATGTAGCGGAGCATAACCGCCACTGACCACCGTCAGAGTTGAGCAGGTATTCGCCTTTAACGGGTTTGAAGGTCTTGTCCAGAATCAGGCGCGATACGGCGAAGTTATCTTCGTTGTTTACCAGCATGGTATACGTACCGTCGGTGTTTTTCAGCAGACCTGCACCATCGGCTGATCCCCCAAAGACGTATTTGGGGGATTGCTCCAGAACGTCGTCGCTGCTGACGAGCGAATAAAGATTTACGTTCTCAAAACCTGGTTGTAGCTTCGCCAGCACAGGCGTCACTGACCGATTTTGCAGCACCACGGCTGACTGGGGAACACCAGGATTCGTGTGGTCGGCGCAGGAAGCTACAGCGAACAGCGACAGTAGTACCGCAGAGGAAAGGTAAAAATTAGGCAAACGCATAGATACCAGAGGATTTATAGCCTGAATAAGCTACAAAAGTACCGGCCAGCTTTTACCCCAATGTGACGGTGGTGTTATCAGTTTACTATCAACAGATGACTACAAATAATAAATAAATGAAGAAGCGTGTGATTTACGTACTACTGTAGAATAAATAAAAATAGCCCCAGCCAACAGGCCGGGGCTACGTAAGTATAGAAGCTTCAATTCGAATTAACCAACTGAACCTTCCAAGCTAATAGCCAGTAGTTTCTGGGCTTCAACGGCGAACTCCATCGGAAGTTGGTTGAGTACTTCCTTAGCGTATCCGTTGATGATCAGCGCAACAGCCTGTTCGGTAGGGATACCGCGCTGGTTACAGTAAAACAACTGATCCTCTCCAATTTTCGACGTAGTCGCTTCGTGCTCAACCGTGGCCGATGGGTTGTTAACTTCCAGGTACGGGAACGTATGTGCACCACACTTATCACCTAACAGCAGCGAATCGCACTGCGAGTAGTTCCGGGCGTTTTCGGCGCGTTTCAGCACCTGTACAAGACCCCGGTAGGAGTTCTGGCTCTTACCCGCCGAGATACCTTTCGATACGATCCGGCTTTTCGTGTTTTTGCCGATGTGGATCATTTTGGTCCCCGTATCGGCCTGTTGCATGTTGTTCGTAACCGCAACCGAGTAGAACTCACCAATCGAGTTGTCACCTTTCAGAATAACCGACGGATATTTCCAGGTAATCGACGAGCCGGTTTCTACCTGCGTCCACGATATTTTGGCGTTCGCGCCCTCGCAGATACCACGCTTTGTCACGAAGTTGTAGATACCACCTACACCGTCTTTGTCACCAGGATACCAGTTCTGAACGGTTGAGTATTTGATCTCCGCATCGGCGTGAGCGATCAATTCGACAACAGCTGCGTGCAACTGATTTTCGTCGCGCATTGGGGCCGTACAGCCTTCCAGGTAGCTTACGTAGGATCCTTCGTCGGCGATGATCAGCGTCCGCTCGAACTGACCCGTACCAGCCGCATTGATCCGGAAATAAGTCGATAATTCCATGGGGCAACGAACGCCCTTTGGAATGTAGCAAAATGAACCGTCGGTGAACACCGCTGCGTTTAGCGCGGCATAATAGTTGTCTTTAGCCGGTACAACAGAGCCCAGGTATTTCTTAACCAGCTCGGGATGCTCATGAACGGCTTCCGAGATGGAGCAGAAGATGATACCCCGTTCGGCCAGATCTTTCTTGAACGTAGTCGCTACCGAAACCGAGTCCATAACGGCGTCGACGGCTACCTGTGGACGTTCGCCCATAGACGTATCGCCGATGGTGGGGTCAACGACACCCGCCAGCCGTTTCTGTTCGCTTAGCGAAATACCGAGCCGGTTGAACGTATCCAGCAACTCGGGGTCGATCTCGTCGAGCGAGTTGACCGTTTTCTTCTGTTTGGGTGCCGAATAATACTTAATCGCCTGGTAGTCAATTTTAGGGTATTTGACGTTCGGCCAGTGCGGTTCGGTCATTTCCTGCCACATCCGATAAGCCTTCAGGCGGTTTTCAAGCAGCCATTCGGGTTCGTTCTTTTTGGCAGAAATAAACCGGATAATATCTTCATCTAAACCCACTGGAGCCTCATCGGCTTCAATCAGGGTTTCGAATCCGTATTTATATTCGGAATTGGTTATACTTTCTAAAATCTCAACGTCCTTGCTCATAGTCAGTTGGTCGCGTGGTTAATTGCGCCGATGCAGTACTGTTTTAACAATTGGCCAGGTAGGTACGTTCCGGGCAGTCTGTACAAATATCGTAAACTTTCGCCTATTCTGGATATTGAAGGGGTAGCTGCACTAGTTTAGAGTGATTACAAAAAACGCCATCACGGTGCGTGATGGCGTTGAGTAACTAACGGGGAGAAAGACTATTATCTGGCCGTTACGTTGATTTTGCTGTAATACAAGGTCGTTTGTCCTTCGAAGCCGGAATCCGTTCCTACAATCAGCCAAAGCTCGCCGTTGGCGTTGGACCGAGCGGTAACCGGTGCGCTGGTGTTCGTCCGGGTGATGAGCTGGTAGCCATTGGAGTTATTGTCCGTACCGATGTTGCCCAGTAAGGCTACATCTTTTCCGCCCTGCGACTGGTTTCCTTTGTCAACATTCTCCAGTTCGTAAAAACCGTCCTTCAAAACTTTCTTGGGTTCGAACGGTACGGCCCCCGCTTTTAGGTACACACTACTGCCCGGCGAACCGCCGATCCCGAAAGAATTGCCGGGATACTGGGAAGCTAGTTCGATGTCAAAGACAAGCGAGTAGTCGGTATTGGGTAGCAGACCTGACAGTTTTTTAGTCACGTATGTAAAGGCATCATCGCTGCGGTTCATGCTGGTCAGCATCAGCGACTGACGAGTCGTATCAAGCGGAGTAGGTAGCTTACTCCGCTCAAACTTGAATTGCATGATGCTATCCTGAGCTGTACCGTAATCAACGATCCCACCTGTCCAGCCATCGGCACCTGTTTGAAAGTAGGACTCGTACGGCAGATCGGACGGAATCACCGTATCGTCGGGAGTATTGCAGGCAGAAACGAAAAATAGACTACTTACCAGAGTGGCTACTTGAAACAACGTTGACTTCATTACTTACTAAATTGGTTTGTTCTGATGACCCTGCCGGATTACCATTCGTTGGAATCAGAACGAAAATTTGTTGATTTAACGGTTCCTTTCTATTGGTTCCAGCCCCCGCAGTGCCAGATAAAAAGCGATCAGGTAGATCATCTGCGTAGCGGCTCCAGCCCAGTCCTGCTTGAGCGTAGTTCCGAAAAGTAAGCTACTGATGATCAGTCCACCCAGAAAGTAGCCCCACTTAATTGTCCGACCGCCCAGCAAAATCAACAGCCCCGTCGTTACCTCGACGAAAGGAAGAGCGAATAAAAAGCTTCGCGTTAGGGACGCGGGTAAAATAGTTTCGGCAAAGCCGGGGGCCATCTTGGCCACAAAGCCATGCAGGTTGGGAATACGCGTAAAGCCGTGCATCAGCATATTAATGCCGATACCAAGACGAATGACAAGCTGGGCGAGTTGATTCGGAGAGAAGTTCATGGTGAACGTATAAAACGTAAAATGCAGGTTGAAACACTCAGTCCTGCATTTTACGTATCGTTTCGTACAAAACGATTAATTTTCGTCTATTTCTACGTTGCTGTTTTCTACGTCCTCCTCAATTAATTCGTCGTCATTAACGCCAAGATCCGCAACATCGGAGTCGTTGACTTCTTCTTTGATCGGTTCTGGGCCCTGCGCGGTTACGGGACTCATGTGTTCGACCTGCGCCACTCCTGGATTCGCTTCTTCTCCCTGCGCCAGCAGTTGAGCAACGCCCTGGTTGTCGTCGTCTGCCGGATTGTATTCGCTGTTATCGTTTGGATTCATACCGTGGTTGATTTGAGATTTTGTTAAACGCTACCCGAACGGGTTACGTGGCCACCCAGCGCGTAGTTGTCATCCTGGTGATGATCGTGTTCGCCGGTTGGGTCACCATCTTCATCCGTCGGCTCATCATTTAATGTGTTCTCCTCCTCATCGTCGTTAATTAGGTCGCCTTCGTCTTCGATAGCGGCACCGCTCTGGTTCCGAAACGTATCTGGATGAACACGAGAAAGCCGGGACTGGGTGGAAGCCGCATTGAGAACGGCTGGAAAATCGAGTAAAGCTTCCATGACGGTAAGGTTTGGTTTATGCTAAATTAACTCATGCACAGGCGAAAAGTTAGATACATTGCTGTACCTTACCCTTTTGACTATACATGAACCATTTCTGGAAAATATCCCTCGTTGTTGTTTTGTGTTTCCTGGTTTTCGCGAGCCATGCACAGACAAACCGGAACCCCTTATTTGTCTCATTTGACAACACGAATATTCACTATGATGTAGCGGGAGCGGGGCAACCCGTTGTGCTCCTGCATGGGTTTCTCAACACCGGTGACACCTGGAAGCGCTCTCCGTTACGGCAGGCCTTAATCGATGCCGGTTTCAAAGTCGTAACGCTTGACCTCCGTGGGAACGGACTGTCAGATAAACCTCACTCGGCAGAAGCGTATCGGGATAACGCCGAGCTAAAGGACGTAATGGCATTGATGAACCACCTGGGTTTGGCCAACTACGACGTAGTGGGCTACTCGCGGGGAGCCATCCTGACCGCCCGAATGCTGACGCTGGACAAGCGTATACAACGCGCGGTGATGGGGGGCGTCAACGCTGAATTTACCGATCCCAACTGGCCGCGACGTAAAGCGTTTCAGGAAGTTTTTACGGATTCCACCACTCATCCGGAGTTTCAGGGTGCGGTGCGTTACGCCCAAAAAATAGGAGCTGATCTGACCGCTATGGCACGGTTGCAGGAATATCAACCATCGACTCCTCTGACGGAACTGGCGCGGGTACACGTTCCGGTGCTGGTGCTTAATGGGCAGGAGGACGTCGATAATCCCAAATCCGAGATTCTGGTCAACGCGATACCCGGTGCCAAACTGGTCATCGTTCCGGGCGACCACAACGGAGCTATGCACAGACCGGAGTTCGCGAAAGCCGTGGTTGAGTTTTTGAAGTGAGGTTTAACTCTGAACGAATTTACGGTAGACAATCCTAAGATATAATCGGAGTAGCGTCTGAATAACAGAAAACCGCTTATACTATTGGCTATCAGACTGATGAACGGGTAAAATAGATACAAGGCAAAACCAGAGGCAGAGTGGCCAAGAGAGAAAAAAGCGCCGTCAAAAGTTTTGTAAAGGATCAACCAGATTGCCAGCGCCATCAGATGGCCGAGAAACCAGCCAATACTATTGTCAACAGTATTTTCATCACTCATAGATGAGATAAATAAGGTGTTGATAAGTTGACAGACGTAATAAGCGATCACGCCGTTAACAATGCCGCCGGGACTAGAATAGTCTATGTATGGTCCCCATTTTATCCAAGCGGTCATCATGAAGGGTATGGTTGCAAGCCAGATTTTGGGGCGAGTGAAAGCAGATTGCGCTCGAAAAAACAAGTAGTAGGCTACAGTTACGAAAACCGGGAACGTAATAATTGCGAACAAACCCGTCATGCAGCTAGCCCAGTGAGCGATTACAGGAGCGAACACCCAATACAGGTAGGAACGTTTGTCCTCCGACGAAATCTCAAAGTAGTTTTCCATAATCATGAACTTTCAGAAACAATTGAAATAAAAGGACAAAAAATAGTCATTTAAAAACCTTTATAAATTGGCTCATCAGCCAGTTTTCCTCCGCTTTAATGACCGCGTTTAAGGTAGAATCGGCAAAGCCAACAACATTGCTCAGCCCGGTCATAACCCGCTGAAATTCCTGCGCTTCGGGCGTATCGGTAGGGATGGATTTCAGCTCGTTCAGCACCTCGACAACAGGGGTGATTTCCCGGCGACGACGTTCTTTGGCTACCTGGCGAGCTACTTTCCAGATGTCTTTTTCCGCCCAGAAAAACTCTTTCCGTTCACCAGGTTTGAGTTGCTTAAAGATCAGTCCCCAGTCCATGAGATCCCGTAGCGTCATACTGGCGTTCCCCCGCGAAATTTGAAGCTGCTCCATGATTTCTTCAATGCTGAGGGGAGCCGGCGCGATCAGCAATAGTGCGTGTAACTGCGCCATCGAACGGCTGATACCCCACTGCGTGGCCAGCGTACCCCAAGTATGAATAAATGTATCTTTCGCTTCCTCAAATGTCATGGGACAAACGTAATTCTTTCTTTTCAAACTTTCAAAATATTTTGAAAGTTTGAAAAGAAAAATAATCCTGTAACTGAAACAACTCACGAGAGCCCTGGAATGGAGAGCAGTACATTCGGGTTGGGGCAAATGGCCAGGAATTGCTCCCGATCGGTGACGGAGCACACACCCGGAAAATCGCCTTTACGTCCAAGCATGTCGGTCATGAGTTGAAAATGGAGATGAGGTGGCCAGTCGCCGTTTTCGGGATAAGGACCGATTTCGGCTATTTTCTCGCCTGCCTGAACGGTTTTTCCTTCGTATAACCCGTCTAGCGACCGGCGCGTCAAATGACCGTATAGGCTGTACAGTGGTTTCCCATCGACCTCATGTTCGAGAATAATGGTCGGGCCGTAATCACCGAAACCGGCGTTGTCCTGAAAGCTGTGAACGACGCCGGCCAGCGGAGCAAAAACGGGCGTGCCCGCGTCGATCCAGAGATCAATCCCCAAGTGAATTTCCCGTGGGTCGGTTGGCTCCTGCTGAAAATGGGCACTGCGTCGGTAAATGATGCGGTGCTCATTATACCCGCCTACACCAGCAACCGCGTTGGCTTCGTTCAATTGCCCGAACACGTAATTCGTGAATGACTCGGTATTCGTCAGGTCGAGCATCAGCAGGTCTGGATTGGCCGCGGAGAAGTCGAGGATAAGAAAACGATTGTTCTGAAAATCAACGGGTAAGAGCATAAGGGGCCATAGTTGGGGTTGCAAATTAGTTGTTGGTGTCGACCGACGTCGGTATATTTACAACTATTTTCCTTGTTAGTACTATACATTATTTCGTCAACTGACCACTTAACTGACATTCATGGAAGCTGCTATTGATAAACCGAGTACCCGCTCTGGCCATCCAACCGGCCTGTATGTACTGTTTTTTACCGAGATGTGGGAACGGTTTAGTTATTACGGTATGCGGGCCATCCTGTTACTGTTTTTAATTGATAACGTCCGGGGTGGGATGGGGATGACAACCAGCGAGGGAGCGGCTATCTACGGCATTTATACCGCGTCAGTCTATTTACTTTCGTTGCCCGGCGGCTGGATTGCCGATAACCTGCTTGGTCAGCGTAAATCCATCTGGTACGGCGGGCTGATTATCATGCTGGGCCATATAATCCTCTCTTTTCCCTCCGACAAAATCGTTTTTTACCTGGGGTTAGCCGTAGTCGCCATGGGGACCGGCCTACTCAAGCCAAACATCAGTACCATCGTTGGTGAACTATATCCCGAAGGGGGCGCACGCCGGGATGCGGGATTCTCGATCTTCTACATGGGTATCAACCTGGGCTCGTTACTGGGCATTACCATTGTTGGCTATCTGGGCCAGAAGATTGGCTGGCACTACGGCTTCGGCGCAGCTGCGGTTGGTATGGGATTAGGAATAATCACGTTCCGTACCCTGGGGCAACGGTATTTAAGTCAGTACGGGAACGAGCCCCGAAAAGATGAAACCAGCGAGGCTACAACATCCGGCGGCAGTAAAACCCTGATTGGATTTATGGGCGCTGTCGTGGCTATACTCGTGGTGTTGCAACTAACCGGTGTACTTGACCTGACAACGGCACAGGGCCTGGCGCAAGCAATGGGCGCTATCATTTCGCTGACGGCGCTGGGCTATTTTGCGTATATCTTACTGGCGGGTGGTCTGGACCAGGTCGAGACGAAACGCGTTGCTGTCCTGTTCATTTTCTTCCTGGCTGCGGCTGTATACTGGGCTGGTAACGAGCAGCAGGGATCGTCGCTGCAAATCTTTGCGGACCGACACACCGACCTGGAATTCTTCGGCTGGCAGATTCCATCCAGTTGGTTTCAGAATCTGAATTCTGGTTTCATTCTCCTGTTTTCACCAGTGCTGGCTGGCTTGTGGATTTTCCTGGCGAATCGAAACATCAATTATTCCGTGCCTGCTAAAATGGCAACGAGCCTGTTGCTGCTGGGTATGGCCTACGTCGTGATGATCTTCGCGTCGGAACTGGCGGTAACGGGGACGCGTACCTCGCCGTTGTATCTGGTCTTTACGTATCTACTCTTTACCCTCGGCGAGTTATTTCTGAGCCCGGTTGGGTTGAGTTCGTTTACCAAGCTGGCCCCAAAACGGTACGCCAGTCAGCTGATGGGCATCTGGTTTGTGGGCTCATCGTTGGGTAACTTGGTTGCCGGCTTATTTGCGGGTGGCTTTGACGAAGAAAACATAGCGCAAATGCCCTCTCTCTTTCAAAGCGTGGCCATCTTCTCGCTGGGAGCTGGTGTTCTGATGCTGCTATTCGTTAAGCCATTGCGCAAGTGGATGGGAGGGATTCAGTAACGATCACCCTCCTGCTTTCTTCGCTTTGTATCCTTTGCCCGTAAGCCACGCCAGTACCTTATCACGGTGGTCACCCTGGATCAATATTTCCTTGTCTTTTACCGAGCCGCCTGCCCCGCAGGCGGCTTTTAGTTGTTTTCCCAGATCTGCCAGGTCGGCCTCTGTACCGATGAAGTCCCGTACGGCCGTAACGACTTTGTTACCTCCTAGCTTTACCAGCCATATTTTCAGCTGTTGCTGCGCTGGCGCGAGCGTTACCGCTTCGGCCTGCTCATCGGATTGGTAATTAAAGTCGGGATCTGTTGAGTAAACAATACCGCTGAATTTTTTCTTGCTCATGACCAGAAACGTTTCCGGCAAAAATACGGCCTTTCCCCAGATACGTAACGTGCTTTCTGACGGGGAAGAGCTAGGATTGGTATCTACACGCGAATCATCAGAGTTCGAGAAGCTGGCGAACCGTATCGCTGTAGGTGCTACCCGTAGTCAGGCGGCTGTTTTTCTTGTCGGTCATCACCAGCTGAAATTTACCGTCAAAATGCTTGTGAACTTCGCTGATCTTATGGCGATTAACCATGATTGATCGGCTAACACGCGTAAACGTGTCGGGGAGTTTCTCGGCTAGTGTTGTGAGCGTATAGTTCGTCAGAAATTTCTGCCCATCCAGCGTGGCCAGAAAAACATATTTGTCTTCCGCTTCAAAGTAAGCGATGTCAGAAAGGGGAACCAACCGGATTTTATCGCCAGTTTTTACGGAGATGGAGTAGATTTCTTTCTTCGGCTGCATCTGCGCGAGTAACCGCATGACGTTCTCCGTCGATACGGAGGTGCCCGCTGGAGCATGGTCGTTACGTTCGACTAGGGTTCTTATCTTCTGGACGGTTCGGGTCAGGCGGTCAGCTTCAATAGGTTTAAGTAGATAGTCGACGGAGTTTTCCTCGAAAGCGCGAATGGCGTATTGATCGAAGGCCGTGGCAAAAACAACCAGCGGCATAATCGTCAGGCGCGACAGCATCTCAAATCCGTTTAGGAGCGGCATTTCGATGTCCAGAAAAATCAGATCGGGCTGCTGGGCTTCCACGAGCGTTAGGCCCTCGGCGCCGTTGGCCGCTTCGCCAACTATGTCAAACGTGTCAGCATGCTTAGCCAGTAAGCGCCGTAACCGGCTGATCGCTAAGGGCTCATCATCAATGAGAATTGTTTTAAGGGGGAATTGCATAACGTAGCTTAATTAAACAGCGGAAAAGGGTATAGACGTATTCGTGCGAATTTTATCCAGTCGAATAGACAAAAGAACCTGTTTGATCGGCCAGTTCTGAAGCTCAATCCGGGCGTCGTCGCCGTATAACAGTTTGAGCTTATCCTGAATGCTACGTAGGCCATAGCCCCCGCCCATGTCGTCGGGAAACGCGGGGCCATTGTCATGGACGCACAGATATAACTCGTCATTCTTATCATAAATCCGAATGTCAATACGACCCGCGTCGGCTCGTTTCGCGATGCCATGCTTGATCGCGTTCTCGACGATAGGCTGAAGAAGAAACTGTGGCAACTTTAGATTATTTAGCGTAGGGTCGCTGACCTCAACGCTGAACACCAGCCGGTTACCGAAGCGCACCTGCTCGACCTGTAAGTAGGTACGGACCATTTCCAATTCGTCGGTAAGCGTCGCAAATAAGTCGCCGTTACGTCCGGTTGAGTAGCGGAAAAGCTTCGACAGGAGCAGTGTCATTTCTTCGGCCTTGTCCGGATCTTCGTGGACCAGACTGGCAATGCTATTAAGCGAATTATAAAGGAAATGAGGGTTAATCTTTGCCTGCAACGCATCAAGCTCCGCACGGGTTTTCAGCTTCTCCAGGTTAAGCAGTTGATACTCCTGATCTGAGAGCTTACGCGTAAGCTGGCGCCCCTGTTGCAAGACGTAGAGAAAGACGTTAGCAATCACAATGTTACCAAGCCCATACAGGGGCCAGGGGGCACTGTCATCCATATAATCTGGCCGTTGGGCCAGCTGTTCGACGAAGGATCTGCCCAGGAAAAAAAAGAGAATCAGATTGACGACGGAAAAGTTGACCAAAACGGCCATGCTGACGATGACATGGCGCTTCCAGACCGTTGAAAACCGTTGTGTAAGCCAGCCGGACAGAGACCAGGTAATCAGAAAGCACAATATACCATCGACGCAGTTCTGAATGATGATGAACCGATACAATCCCGCAACCGTACGGTCCTGGGCAGTCAGGATCAGATTGGTGAAGTAAATGATGCCGCTGCACCCATACACCAGCAAAGCGCCGAGTATGGCCCCGATGAGCGTGCCCCAGCCGGGCTTTTGCAGAACAGACGTGAGCGTAATTGGCTCGGGTCGGACGGGCGCTTCCGGTTTGTAGTCACTACGTCCGGAAAAGTTGAACCGGGCACCTTCGACATTGGCACCGGCCAGATTTACGTTGCGCAGACCAGAAAAGCTGAAGTTAGCCTCGTACAAATCTGCATCCGTGAAGTCGGCGCCTTTCAGCTCTGAAAAGCTTAGATTGGCTTCCCGCAGAATGGCTCCGCGGAAATTGGCCCGCGATAGATTCGAGAAACTCAGGTCGGCATTCGTTAGGTCGAGTCCGCTGAAATCAAAATCAGACAGATCCGAAGCGCGCATGCTGATGCGCCGACCGTTGCGGGAAATGGTGCCAATTAATTGTTCGCGGGTCATAAATTTCAATAAAATTGAGCTGTTGCCACTTCGATTCACAACCACTTACGTACCGAGTACCTTGCCTAGCATGATAACCTGGTGATCAGTCGATTTAAATCTAGCGTATTTTCGAATGTAGATCGTTGATTGACCGCTCACTACCTGGTGTCAACCAACGCGATCGAAACAAAACTAACTGCGATCAGAAGAGAACAACTCCCTTTTCTGACCAACTCCTCCAAACGAGGAGTGAACCGGTGGCAGATTCGGATGAAGTTATTTTGTAGTATTGGCTCTCCAAACGGAATACATAGACATGACTAGCCGCGATCAAATTCTTAGTCGGGCGCGACAAAACAAACCCGATCTACAGCCACTCCCGGAAGTGCCTACCTTTGTCCGCGAAGAGGATGATTTACTGGATCGGTTCCAGAAAGCGCTCGCCTTCGTCGGGGGAACATTACTGGAACTGAGTGCCGATACGTCATTGAGCGATTTGATTCGGCAGACGTTTCCCGAAGCCAAACGGATTGCGTCATCATTGACGCTACCGGAGATTGATCTGACGCCAATCAATGCCGAAACGGACAAGGCTGTACTCGAACAGATCGATTTGGCCGTGCTGGCAGGGGAATTTGCGGTAGCCGAGAATGCTGCGATCTGGCTCCCCGAAGCTAACATGCTGCACCGGGCTTTGCCGTTTATTACCCAGCACCTGGTGTTGGTAGTAGCGAAAGACCAACTCGTGCCGAACATGCACGTGGCCTATCAACGTATCGACCGGGAGTCGCTATCCTACGGTGTATTTATTGCGGGACCATCCAAAACCGCCGATATCGAACAGTCGTTGGTGGTAGGAGCCCACGGGGCACGCAGCCTGCTGGTGATGTTGACGTAAATCTGGCCAACCCACTCAGGCGTATTCTTTTTACAAATGCTGATTATAGAAATGACTATCAAACTAGCAATTGGAGCCGCCCTGGCTGTTTGTTTAATGGCTTGTAACCGTACCAAGCAATCGGGCGAAGGAAGCCAGGCAGCAGGCGCACCTTTATACATCAATACGGCCGTACGGCCTTTCTCGGACGCAAAGCTAGCCGACACGATGACCGTTTCCCTGAACGGAGAATCGATTCTGACGGGGGAGGTCTACTTGCAGATCAAAAACCATACGGGGAAAGATATCTATTCCACCATGTTTCCAGCAAGTAATCTGGTAACGCACGATGGCCCTGTTAATCCCGATCAGGACGAAGAGATGGTGACCAAACGGCTACGAGCGTTTTTTCGCGATGAACATTTCGCGCCAGCCAGCGCTGTAGCACTAACCTCATCGTCAACACCCGATTCATTGAAAACTGCCTGGAAAACAGTACAGGCTGACTCCGGAGTCGTTTGCTTTTCGTACCCTGCTAGTGGTACGTCCGAAAATCGCATTGCCTACGCCAAAAGCCTGGGTAAAGTAATCAAAGTTGAGACTGCTGCCGCGAAGTAACAGCCAGCATTCGGTTACACCATGAGCGTTTTCAGGGCTAATAACCAGGCAAGCAGCGTAAGCGCCAGGCGAACGTAATTTAAACGAATCCAGGTCCGCACTTTCCGATCTGCGTTGATGAGCGGCTGGGTGTTGGCGTTTTGAAAGCGAATAGCGTTCGGGATAAAGAAAACGAACGTGCTAATCCGTTCGACAAGTGTAACCAGCGCAGTCGCAAGCCACCAGTCGTGCCGGGGGGCTGTAGCCTGCAAGGCTACGGCCAGATTGGCCAGTGTAAGCAGCGTAAGCGGTCCGGTTGTCACAAACGCCCAGAAGCTACGTCCTACGTCGGTTTGCTGCATTACATCCGTATGGATAGCGTATCCCGACATAGCTGATTTGGAGAACCAGCGCGGCAGAATGATTTTCGTTTCATACAAACCAGCACCAAATGAGGTGCCCAGGTTGATGATGAAAAGAAGCAGAAGGAGGTCAGATAAGTAACTCATAACCAAGAGTTAATTAAGCCAAAAGAGATTATAGTCTCAAACTTAGCTGAATGCATTACCCTGGACCATAAAACGAGCGTAAACCTACCCGTATCCGTGATGAACAAAGTAAATCAGGGGATGAATTGGCTTCATTCAGAAGTGGCTGCTGAGGGACTGTTCGGTAAAACGGAATCGTAGGTGAGGGCTATAAATTATCTTGTCTGGTTACCTATCAACATTTGACCTCAATCTTGGTTACTATTCTGATACCCTACTACTTCTACGCTCCCTTTGACAACTACGTTGATCACGTTTGCACTTTCTTCTGGCCGACTCCGTCCCTGGCGTGAGGGCGACGAGGATTCATTGTCCAGACACGCCAGTAATCGACACATCTGGAACAACGTCCGCGACTTTTTCCCGTATCCTTATACGCCCCGGGATGCACATTCCTGGGTCCGTTCCAACAAATCCTACCACCAGCCAACCAACTTCGCTGTTGAAATTGATGGACAGGCAGTTGGCAACATAGGGTTTACGGTTAAAGATGATATTTACCGGTTCAACGCCGAGATTGGTTACTGGTTGAGCGAAGATTACTGGGGTCGGGGAATCATGAGTGAAGCCGTACCACTCGTGACCCGCTATATTTTCGATCAGTTTCAGGTCAACCGGGTATTTGCCTGCGTGCTGGCCGGAAACGTGGGATCGATGCACGTTCTGCAATCGGCGGGCTACCGTCACGAAGCGGTATTACGGCAGGCTGCTACGAAAAACAATAAGTTTATGGATGAGCATATCTTCGCAATTCTTCGTGAAGAATGCACTGGCAATGAGTAAGATGCTGGCTCCTATTGTATAGCAACAAGTACTTGTTGGCGGACCCTGGCTCATTTTGTGGTTATTTTGTCAAAAATTTGCCGCACTGACGGACTAAATTTCATGCCCAAGATAGTTATTGCCATTGATGGCTACTCCAGCTGCGGTAAAAGTACGACCGCTAAGGCCGTGGCCGCCCGCATGGGATACGGTTACATTGATACTGGTGCCATGTACCGCGCCGTTAGCCTGTATTTCACCCGTGAACGCATTTCATTATCCAATCAGCGGGAAGTACTGACTGCGCTGGACGAAATTCATATCACCTTCAATCACAACAAACGCACGGGCAAAAACGAAACCTGCCTGAACGGATTGAACGTTGAAGAGGAAATTCGGAAAATGTACATTTCCAACGTCGTCAGCGAGGTTAGTGCCATTCCGGAAGTGCGTTGGGCCATGGTAGCGCAGCAGCAGAAAATGGGCCGTCGGCGGGGTGTTGTCATGGATGGGCGTGATATTGGGACGAAAGTATTTCCTGACGCCGAGGTGAAAGTCTTTATGACGGCTGATACGTACACGCGCGCCCGGCGTCGGCAGCAGGAGCTGCTTGAAAAAGGAGAAATGATTAATCTGGATGAGATCATCCAAAACCTGGAGAAGCGCGACAAAATCGATACGACCCGTGCCGAAAGTCCGCTCGTTCAGGCACCCGATGCGGAGTTGCTCGATACGTCGCACATGACCATCGAAGAGCAGGTCGACTGGGTTATCGAGCGGGCCGATCGCCGACTCGCCGAAATCCATCGGTTATCGGATAGGCAAACAAAGAAGGCATGAACGCCGATTTTCTCATTGTAGGCCAGGGGATCGCCGGATCAGTGCTGGCCTGGACGCTCGACCAGCGAGGTTGCTCAGTAATCCTGGCTGATGATCCTGGCCTACCTTCGGCTTCGGCCGTGGCTGCGGGCATCGTTAACCCCCTGACGGGTCGCAAACTAGTCCGTACCTGGAAAGCCGACGAATTATTTCCGTTTCTGTACCAGTTTTACCGCTCCATCGAACAGCAACTGGGAGTACAGTTTTTTAACGCCAAAACCATTTACCGACCCTTTCGCTCCGAAGAAGAACGAGAGACGTATCAAGAACTTACGGCTGATCCGGCAGTGCGTCCTTACGTAACAGAGTCGAAGGAAGACAAAGCCTACAGCCAGTGGATCAACAACCCGTTTGGGGGGCTCAGGGTCGCTCAGGCGGGCTGGGTCGATCTGAACGAGTTTGTCCGCCTGATCAAAGGCTATTTCATCCAAAAGAATCAGTATTACGAGGGGCGGGTGGAGCAGAATGAGCTGGTCATCGGCGATACGTCGGCGGCCTGGAAAGGAATTACGTTCAACCGGGTTATCTTCTGCGATGGTGTGCAGGCGCAACAAAATCCGCTATTCAACTGGTTGCCGTTCAACCCCGTAAAAGGTCAGATACTGACGGCACTGGTTGAAGGTTATTCTATTCCCGACATCGTTAATCAGGGGGTGTTTATTTTGCCCGTTCGACCCGGTTTAATCCGGATTGGCGCTACGTATAGCTGGCACGACATCGACTGGCAAATCAGCGACGACGGACGCGAGTATCTGGAAGCCAAAGTGCGGGCCGTTCTAAAAACACCGTATGAAATTGTGAATCAACAGGCTGGAATTCGACCCTCGACCAAAGACCGGCGGCCCTTCGTCGGACTTCATCAGGGGAAGCCGGTAGCGGGTATTTTCGGGGGTATGGGTACCAAAGGGGTATCGCTGGCACCCTACCTGGCCGAGCAATTTGCCCGTCATTTATTAGACGGGGAAGAATTAGATTCGGAAGCGAATATTAGTCGTTGTGTTTCGTTATAGTATCGTTACGTAAATTACTGTCCACTTTAGCCTGAAACTGAGGTAAAACGTCGCCGTTTTACGGGTTGACATCAGTCGTGCCGGCGAACCGGTCAAATACCATTACCGATTGTTATGCGAAACAAATACTTTCTGCTGTTGGCCCTGTTGCTGGGGGGAATGCGCGTGGGCGTGGCGCAAAACTATCCATCGCTCGAACGATTCGGGAAAAATCGAATTCAGTACAAGAATTTCGACTGGAAGATTGTTCGTACATCGAATTTTGAAATCTATTATAACCAGAACGGTAGCCAGATCGCGAACCTGACAGCGCAGTACGCTGAGTCGGAGTTTGATCGGATCACCGAAATGCTGGGTTATACGCCCTACAACCGGGTAAAAATCTTTTTGTACAACTCCCCCCAGGAGTTGGCGCAGAGTAACATTGGTCTGACGACCCAGGGAGGTTTAAACAGCAACGAAGTAAACCTCTCAAAATCCCGCATTGAGCTAGCGTTTACGGGCGATCAGGTCAGTTTCCGGCGGCAGATCGTGCGTGACATTTCGATGCTGTTCGTCTACGACATGCTCTACGGCGGAAGCCTGAAAGACGCGCTGCAAAGTTCGCTGTTGCTCACGCTCCCTGACTGGTTCATGCCGGGTATCGCTGCGTACATTGCTGACGGCAACAGTATTGAGCTGGACGACTACATGCGCGACGTATCGCTGACGCACCCGGTGAAGAAACCACAATTACTGTCGGGGATCGAAGCGGAACGGATTGGGCAATCGATCTGGAACTACATCGTACAGCGTTACGGTCGGGATAACATTTCCAACATTCTCAACCTAACCCGGATCATACGCGACGAAAATCGTAGTATTTCCAGTACGGTTGGTATTTCCTACTCCCGGTTTCTGCGGGAATGGCGCGACTATTACACGGGTATGGCAAACACGGTGGCGCAGGCGTATCAGGCAGGAGCTCCAGACTTTCAGATTAAAGTAGGAGCGCTCGACAAGAAAATGGTGCTGACGAGTCTGAAATTGAGCCCGGACAAACAATTCTTTGCGTACTCGGTCTTGCGCGACGGGAAATTCAGCGTAGAGGTGGTCAATACGTCAAACCGGAAAAAAATAGGCGTCTTATCGGGAGGTTACCGACTCGATGGGCAGGCCGACCGGACAAGTACACCACTGCTGGCCTGGCAAAAGGATAACCAGCTGCTGGTCATGACCAATGAGCTGGGGAAAACAAACCTGTATCAGTTCATCAACTTCGAGAAAAAACCAAAGCAACGGTTCAAACGTCAGGTGAATGGTTTGTCGCAGGTGGTTTGGATGGATGCCTCGGAAGATGGAGGTAGTCTTATTCTTAGCGCCGATCGGCAGGGGCAGAATGACCTGTTTCTGTACAGTATCAACCGCGGTTCATACCAGCAGCTCACCAACGATTTGTACGACGATGTATACCCACGGTTCGTTGGCCGAAATGCGCAGAAAGTTGTGTTTAGCTCGAACCGACAGCAGGATACACTGGGGGTTGACAAAGGATCGTATAAAACTATTCGCGATCAGCTTAGCCTGTTCACACACGAAGGTAGCGCCCGCAATCTGAACGTCGAGCGTCTGACCGACTCGCTCTCGCACGCATTACAGCCCATTCCAGCGGGCGAAAACACTGTTTATTTCCTGAACGAAGTAAGTGGTATCCGAAATCTGTATCGTCTCAACGCCGAAAGTGGTTCAATCAGTCAGGTGACGGCCTTCCAGCAGAGCATCAATCTATACGATCTGGTGCCAGGTAATGGTGGCTTTGTGTACAGCAGCCTGCGGAATGGAGAAGAATACATTGGTTACAAGTCAGAACTTAATCTGAACCAACGATTGGCAACGACACCAACACCGCGCAGCGCCGTCATGCGCCAGTCAGCGGTAGTGAGTAAGGGACGCGCTGGACAGACGGCCCCAGCCGCTAAGGTCGATACTACAAGTCAGGTGGCGAAAACGGATACCATTCCGAAACCCGCTACGCCCGACTCTATGCGGAGTAAACTGGCTCTGGCACCGGGCGAGGTCGATACGGATAATTACACGTTCGATCCGGATGTTGTTAAAGCAACCGAGAACCGGCAACGGCGGATCACGGGTGCGACGGCCAATCTGACGCCGACGCTGCCCCGCAATCGTCGCCGGGAGAACATCACCATTCGCGGCCCCTTCAACTACAAAGGCCAGTTTGGCGTAAACGATGCCACGTCGAACTGGCGCATCGACCCCTTGTTGGGTTTCGGCTACGCGCAGGACGTAACGCTGACAGATCTACTGGAAAATCACATGATCCGGGCGGGAGGCTTCCTATCGACAACTGCTATGCTTCGCAATAGCAATCTGTTCGCGGAGTACATGAACTATACACACCGGATCGACGTGGGGGCGCGGGTTGAGCGTCGCACGCTATTCGCGGACGGAATTGGCCTGACTCAGAAATACCGGTTTAATCGAGTCGACCTGACCGCATCTTATCCGCTATCGGTCAATAGCCGTTTCTCGCTCTCGCCGTTCTACGCAATCACCCGACTGATTGATATGACGACCACGGCCGAACCCGACCGGGTTTCAGATTATGCAGGCTTGCGGGGCGAATTTGTTTTTGATAACACGAAAGCAGGTGGATTGAATACAATTATCGGTACGAAGCTGAAAATTCGTTTCGAGGAGTACGCCGGTATTCGCTCATCGGCGGAAAGCTTCCGTCGGCTCTCGCTGGACATCCGGCATTATCAGAAAATTCATCGCAACCTGGTGTTGGCTACCCGTTTTGCCGTGAGTCAATCAGGCGGTCCGGCGCCCAAGAAGGCAACGCTGGGAGGAATGGAGAACTGGATTGCCGCTAATCGCCTGGAGCGCGTTGCGTCGAACCCACTGCTGGTTCCTAACGACGTGCCCGCTGAAATTCCGTATGATTACCGGGATGTTTTCTTCCTTGACTTTGCCGCTCCCCTGCGCGGATTCCGGCAGGGTAAACTAACTGGAAATAGCTACATGCTGTTTAACGCCGAACTCCGGTTACCGTTCATTCAATACTTATACAAAGGAAACATCACGTCGAACTTTCTGCGAAATCTACAATTGGTGGCCTTTACGGATATTGGTACGGCCTGGGCCGGTTCGGGACCGTTCAGTCAGCAAAACAGCTTAAATACTGAAGTAGTAGGAGGGGGTAATATTCCATTCCGGGCTGTGGTGACCAACTTTAAAAATCCCTTCCTGATCGGTTATGGAGCCGGCGTTCGGACGACGTTATTCGGTTACTTCGTTAAGCTGGATTACGCCTGGGGCCTTGAAGATAAAGTCGTCAATTCCCCAATTGCTTACTTGACTCTGGGGTACGATTTCTAAGTTAGAAACTGGTTTCTTAATAATGCCAAAACCGCCTTTTTAACAAGGGCGGTTTTGTTGTTTTTAGGCTCCTCCGTCGTAGAAAAAGCTATTTATATAGTATACTAATAAATACAGGCGTGTTTCGTAGTTACATCCTGGTTGGCATAATTTTCGCAGTCAGGCTGCAGCTCGTGCCAGTACGGGTGATTCTCCGTTGGCTAACCACGCGGGATAGATAACTTGTACTTTCCTTCTGGCTTCGCACTGCCAACCTCATAAAACAGGGGTTTGGCATAGTTTTCGTTGAATTCTGGCTGATTAGCACCGTCTTGTCTTTCCTAGAAAAACAAGCTGCGACTTATCATGGGTCTGCAGGCTTCATTACTCCTAAGTAGGAGGGGAGTCCGCATTGTATACCGCCCTAAACTAAGTACCAGATGGCAGTACGCTCTACGCTACATTCTTTATATAGTACAAATAGCTCTCGTCTCATAGCCTGTTGGCAATGGGTACGGTTTTTTTTTCAACGAATAATCTGCCAGTTACGGCTAGCTCCTGGTACGTATGCCCCTGACTATCAGTTGGGCGCGTCGTTGCTGCCGTTTTTAAATTCCAGTTCGTTTCAACCGGTCATGGCTGCGCTAACCAATGTCACTTTGGAAGAGACTGGTGAGCGTATAACTGAAGCTGAACAGGGAACAAATACTGCAACCGCACTACAGGCTCATCCTATTTCTTCCAATTCCGTATGCATTACGCGTTCATCCAACCGGTCAATGAATGAATCACCTTTACAAAGCAAGTGGTCTTTTAATGGCTTACCTGAGTTAATACAAGCTAATTTTTTCAGGCGATTCAGGACAAAATTGAATCGACAAACCTCACTGGCCGATAAGCTATTGCTCCGGTTATTTTATCTGGTTACCATGTTCCCCGCCCTACAGGGCTTTTGTGCATTCTGGGCGGTCTTCCTGACGGGCTTGTTCTCAACTGTACAGGCGCAGGAGATGCAGACCATCGACCTTAGTCTCCGGCAGAGCATCAGCAGCCAGAGTCCAGCACTGGGTAATGCCGTTACGTATACGCTGGTCGTTGCTAACGCGCCAGGATCCTTAGCCGCAACAAATGTGGTCGTCAAAAGTGAACTACCGGTGGGTGGGGTTACCTACGTACCGGGTTCGGCGAATGTACTCCGTGGTGGAGGATCGTTCAATGCCGCTACAGGCACCTGGACAATTAGCAGTATTGCTCCGTTAGATTCGGCAGTACTGACGTTGAGCGCTACCGTGCAAGAACGCGGTGTTTGGTTTAGCAAAGCTGAAATTATTAGCGCGGGGCAACAGGACTACGATTCTTCTCCCAACAATCAGCATTTACTCGAAGATGATTATAGCTCGGTTTGTTTTTCGGTGCCGCTACTCTGGTATGCCGGGGAAGAATACACCGTTACAATTCCGACTGGTTACAATCAGATCGTCTGGTACCGCAACGAGACACCAATCAGTACTACTGCTGTTTCGGCCGATCTGGCTCAGGTGAACAGCGATTTCTCGTTGACGATAAAAAGCCCAGGTACGTACCGGTTTGTCCTGTATATGGATGGCTGCCCCGTGTCGAACTGTTGTAACATCCAGGTGGATGCTGCCCCGGTCGCGAGTTTAGGGGATTTTGTTTTCTACGATAACAATGGAAACGGTATCCAGGATGGCGGTACAGAAACCGGCGTGTCAGGAGTACGTGTATCCTTATATATAGACGGCCAGCCAACGGCTGTCGCGAGCCAGGTAACGGGTAACGATGGGAAGTATCTGTTCCCTGATCTCATACCTGGGACTCCCTATTACGTTGTCTTCGACACGACCGGGTTGGGCGCGCGTAATCTGAAGCTGACCCTAGCTGGACAGGGGACAAATGGGACTAACAGCGTTGCTGATCCGGTAACTGGTCGTACGCCAATTTATGTACTGACTCCGGGTGAAGTCCGGCTGACGGCTGACGCGGGGCTGGCACCACGGTGCGCAACAAACTTCAATCTGGTTGTTTCATCGAACACAACCGTTTGTGAAGGCGATGCGGCATCGCTGATTGCGTCGACAACGGTACCAGGTGCTTCGATTCGCTGGTATCTAGCGCCCACTGGTGGTACGGCCGTTGACACTGTCGCTAGTGGAGTTGCATTCGTGGTAATTCCCGTTGCTACGACGAACTATTATGCCGAAGCGATCACGGCTGACGGGTGCGCTAGTCCGCGTTTGCCTGTAACGGTAACGGTTGCCGATCTGTCCACACCAGTTATTGCCGGGACTGCTCAAAATACCTGTCCAGCCACGTCAGTCAACCTGACGACCATTCAAATTACGAACCAGTTACCGGGGCTGAGCTACGAATGGTACACTAGTGCCAATCGGGTGCCGGGTACGCAGGTAACCAATCTAACCTCGGTTGGTACCGGAAACTACTATCTGTTCGCCCGGTCGGGAGACTGCTATAGTGCTCCGACGGTCTTATCCGTGAATATTGTTGATTGCAACTGCCAGAACACAGCCGGTGTAACCGTCGGTCCTGGTGTGGCGGTATGCGCCGGAGACATTATTCCGTTGCGGGCAATCCTGTCTGGATCGGCAATGAGCGTTACCTGGTCGACCAATGGTTCTGGTACTTTTGCCAGTACGACCGCGCTCGAAACAATCTATACGCCATCAGCCGCCGACCTGGCTGCCGGAACAGTACTACTAACGGCAACGACCAACAATCCGGGTGGTAACTGTACGGCTTCCAGCAGTTCGCTCATTGCTCAGATTAATCCACGGCCAGTGCCACCGGTTGGTGTTGCCTGCGACGATACGTTGGTTTGCCAGGGTAGTAGCACCAAGCTCATTGGTTTTGCGCCGGGTGCCCGCATCAACTGGTACGATCAGAACAATCAGCTGATTGCGACAACGGAAAGTGGCGAGAAATTAATTGTTACGCCTGCTGGTATCGGTGCTATCATTTACTCAGCCGAGGCTGTTAATGCTGACAATTGCGTGAGTAGCCGTACATCGCTAACCATTACGGTTGGTCAGTGCCGAGCTGATCTGGCAGTGAACAAGCGCGTGGTAACACCAGGCCCTTACACGCCGGGTCAGAAAGTGACCTATGCGATTACGGCCTCGAACAATGGGCCGATCACCGGTACGAACGTAACGGTACGCGATGTATTACCAGCCACGCTGACGTATGTGAGCTCGACACCAGTAGGGGAGTATAATCCGGCTACGGGTATCTGGACGGTTGGTTCCCTGACTCCAGGTTCGAACCGGAATATTCTGATCGAAGCGACGATCAATGCAACTGGAACGCTTCGTAATACCGCTACGATCAACGGGGACAACAACGATCCTGGGAAAATGACCAACGATACATCAACGGCAATCATTCTGATTGATCAGTGTATCGTTCAACCACCGGTCATTGCTAGTTCGGTCAGCGAAATCTGTCGGGGAGCATCGGTAACATTACAGGCAACGGGTTGTACGGGTGGAACCGTCCGCTGGTCGGATGGTCAAACAGGCCTTTCCGTTAGCGTATCTCCAGCAGTCACAACGACCTATTCGGCAACTTGTATTGTTGATCGGTGCGTAAGTGTGTCGTCGAACCCGATCACAATACAGGTCAACGATCCGCAAACGCCAACGATCACGGCAAGTGCGATCACCGTTTGCGCAGGTACGCCTGTTACCCTGACGGCAAGCGCCTGCGCCAGCGGTACGGTTCAATGGTCGACGGGCCAGACGGGTGCGTCTATTGATGTAAGTCCCACTGTACGGACAACGTACACAGCACAATGCCGGATCGGGAGTTGCTTAAGTCAGCCAGCTACGCAAACCATAGACGTAACGCCTACCCTGGTCGCGCCAACAATTGCCAGCACGGCAACGGAGGTTTGTCCGGGTGAATCTGTTACGCTGACCGCGGGTGGTTGCGTGGGGACGTCAGTCTGGAGTACAGGCGAAACGGGAGCTAGTCTGGTCGTGCGGCCAACAAGCAGTACCAACAGCTACACGGTCTTCTGCCGGAGCGGTGCCTGTACCAGTCCAGCCTCAGCGCCAGTCGTTATTAACGTAGTAAGTCCAGCTATTCCTGCCGTAACCGCCAGTGTTGATTCCATCTGCCTGGGTGGTCAGGTCGTTTTGACGGCAACGGGTTGCAATGGAACCGTCGTCTGGAGTACGGGTGCTACGGGAAACAGCATTACCGTAAAACCAACGGCAACAACGAGCTACAACGCGCAGTGCCGGGTTCGCACCTGCCTGAGCGAAGCATCACCATCGGTGCCCGTTACTGTACTGATACCATCGGCACCAATTATCAGCGCGAATAAAACGTTCGTCTGTAGCGGAGAATCTATTACGTTGTCGGCCCAAGGGTGTACCGGTACGGTGAAGTGGTCTGGAGTGGACTTAACCGGCTCCACCATTACGTTCATGCCGACAGAAACGAAAGAGTATTTCGCTACCTGTCAGCTGGTAAACTGCACGAGCGACGTTTCCAACCGAATTCGGGTAACCGTAAATACAGCGGGTACCGCTCCACGGATTACCGCGTCAGCAATAACAACCTGTGATGGAGGAGTCGTTTCGCTGTCGGCAACGGGCTGTAATGGTTCGGTAATCTGGTCGGATGGGCAAACGGGGCCAGTTGTGTCGGTAACAGCAACGGCCGCCAATCACCAGTTCTATGCCGTTTGTAAAGTAGGTACGCAGTGTGGTAGTGGTCGGTCGAATGTGATCGACATCAACGTAACGCCACTGCCAGCGCCAACCGTTGTGGCTAGCACCAGCACAACCTGTGGCAAAGAGCCGGTAACGCTGAACGTTGGCAACTGCGCGGGGACGCCAGTCTGGAATACGGGTGCCACTACGTCATCGATCACTGTGACTCCAACTGCAACAACGACCTACTCGGTCTATTGTCAGGTAGGTGCCTGCCGCAGTGCAACGGCCGGTACGGTTACCGTCACAGTGGTCCCCGTTACTGCACCAACTATTGTCGCTTCGGCTACATCGGTCGCGCCGGGCAGTACAGTCACGCTGACCGCGACCGGCTGTAACGGTACGGTACTATGGTCGGCGAACGACATCAACGGAAACAACATGGGCAACAGCATCGTCGTGCGGCCAACCGGTACGCAGACATATTACGCCCAGTGTCGCGTAGGAGCTTGCCTGAGTGATCAGTCAACGGCGGTCACGGTTAACACGAACACAGATTGCATCGTTAGTGCCGGTACACTCATCGCGGTGAGCCCAACCGTTTGCGCTGATTCAAACACGGCAACGGTAGCGGCCCGCTCGAACGGTGGACTGGTTCTGCCAACCGGCTACTCCGTATTATACATACTGACGAAAGGTGCCGGCAAGACTGTTGAGCAAACCAGTACGACACCAAGCTTTACTGTACCGGCTCAGTCAGCGGGGTACACGATTCATACGCTGGTGTACAACGCCAATACATCGGATAAAAATTACCTGGACGTGTCGGCGATCCGGCCCGGCTTGTCAACAGTACAGGACGTATTACTGCTGATCAGCAGCCGGAATTTATGTGCCGCGCTCGACGTAGCGGGGGCCGCAGTGAAGGTCACTCACGTTGACCCACCGCAATTCACGGCTGGTTCGTCGCTAACCGTATGCTATGGCGATACCGCAACGCTCGAAGTGCTCGGCTGTACGGGTGGCATCGTCACCTGGTCGGATGGTACGGTTGGTGCAAAAATTACGAAAGTCATCACCAGCGATTTGTGGTTAACGGCCACCTGTACCATCGATGGCTGCACCAGTGAAGAATCAGAACACATCGGCGTAATTCTGGGTACGGCCGCTATGCCGACGCTCGCCGTGAGTAAACCAAACGTTTGCCCCGGAGAGACAGTGATCTTGACCGCAACGGGCTGCGAAGCTGGAAACTACGTCTGGTCGGATGGGTCAACGGGGAATACATTGACGGTAAAACCAAACGTAACAACGCAATACCGGGTAAGATGCAAGGTAGCCGACTGCGAGGGTAGCTGGTCACCATATAGCACTATTACAGTCGGTTCACCGGCTCCGCCAACGATCACGGTATCGGGAGCTACTGGTACCGGTAGTAGCGTTACGGCCTGCTTTGGTGATCCCGTTACGCTGACAGCGCAGGGTTGTGGACCAGGCTCATACGTAACCTGGTCGAACGATCAGGTTGGTAACTCGATTACAATTTCACTGGCGAAAAGCGGTACCTACACGGCCCGTTGCGGCAGCTCCGAATTCTGTAAGAGCGAGGCTTCGAACCCGATCACGATAACGGTCCAGCCAAAAGTATCGACGCCGACAGTAGTTGATCGAACCAACAGTTGTCCCGCAACAACAGTAGATCTGGCATCGGGCGTAACGAGCAAGGTGAGCACCGTTGGTGGCGTATTTGAGTACTACACCAGCGCGTCGCTGAGCGCCGATTCGAAAGTTGCGAATCCGGCTACCGTAGGTACGGGTACGTATTATGTCGTAGAGCGGTCGGTCAATGGGTGTTCTGGCCTACCCGCGACGATTCACGTGCTGATCAAGCCATGCGATACGCCAATTGCCTGTGATCCAACAAAACCTGCAACGGCTGACGCGGGTGTTGATGCAACCATCTGTGCCGCTAAAACCTATCAGCTGAACGGTACTATCGGTGGAACCGGAGCTATGGCTCACTGGACGACGAGCGGTACGGGTACGTTCAATAACCCGTTCTCGGCTAATCCAATCTATACCGCTAGTGCCGAAGACGTTACGAGTGGTAAGGTTACACTGACGTTGTCGGTGAGTCTGAATAATGCGGCCTGCCCGGTAGCTAAAGACGATATGGTACTGACAATTGGTGGTATTAAAACGGTGCCAACGATCGCGGTGACTGGTAAAACCACCTTCTGCTACGGCGATTCGGTGATTCTGACAGCGCCAGCCGGTGCTGCGGGCTATCTCTGGAATAGTAAGGCCACCACTCAGACTATTGTGCTGAAAAACACCGGTACGTATAGCGTTCAACTGATTGACGCGGCTGGTTGTACGTCGGTTAAATCAGAAGACGTAGTGCTGACGGCAGCGCTGCCTGCTGATATTCCAGTGGTACAGAACCTGCGCAATACCTGTCCGTCGCCAACGGTAAATCTAACGGATGCCCTGTCGTACACGGCAGTTGGACATACGTATGAGTTCCGGTTAGGCAAAACATCGACTTCTCCGCTGGTTCTCCGGACGGACTCGGTTGGTGCGGGTACTTACTACGTAGTCTCGCGGTCGAATCTGGGTTGCGTGAGTGCGCCGGTTGCCGTGACGGTGAGTATTTTCAATTGTACTGCTGATTCGCTGACGACCGATCTGGCTGTTACCAAAACGGTGAGTAAAACAGCCGTGCAGCAAGGCGACATCGTTACCTATACCATCCAGGTAGTCAATAACGGTAACCATACAGCGAAAAATATCGACGTGCGCGACGTGCTGCCGAAAGGATTGGAGCTGGTAACCGAAAGCGGAATCAGTATATCGGGCGGTGTAATCACCAAACGGATTGATAGTCTGAAAGCAAAACAGGCAACGAGCTTTACGTTCAACGCTCGAATCCTGTCAAAGGGCCGGATCGTCAACAAAGCGGAGATTACGTACTGCGATATGCGTGATAGCAATCCCGCCAACGACACATCGAGCGTGACGGTGACCGACCTGACGCCATACAAGCCAAGTCTGATTGGTCTGGCAAAAGCGGTGGTTGGCGCCCCAACGCTGGTGGGCGATTCGCTGATGAAAGTGACGTACCGGTTCGTAGTTACCAACTTCGGTGACGATACCTTGCGCAACGTACAGGTAACGGATAATCTGGCCGGCGTCTTTGCACCTGGTCAGGTTGTGTCAACCAGTGTAACTGCTGGTTGTACATCAGCCAACTGCCGGACGATCACGGTGAACCCTGCCTACACGGGAGCAGCTACGACCAGTATGCTGACATCGGCCAGCTACTTGCTGCCGGGTCATTCGCAGACGTTCTCGCTCAACGTAACGGTGAAACGGTTGAAAGGTGACACAACCCGGACGTACCGAAACATGGCTGTGGCGACCGCGATGAACAGTCTGACGACCGTATCTGATCAGTCGGTGAATGGTAGCAATACCGATCCGGACAACGATGGAAATCCGACTAACAACAGTGGCTACACTTCGTTTACGCTAGGCGCATCGCAACAAAAGGGTCCCGCGATTGCTCTAGCGCTGGCGGTGACCAATAATCAGAAACAGTCGGACAACAGTTACCTGGTCACCTTCCGGGCAACAGTGAAGAACGTCGGGGATGTTTCGCTCTTCGGCCTCACGCTGACGGATAGCTTGTCAAAAGCGTTCGCATCGCCCGTGTCGTTCACGGTAGTGGGCGTCCCCAAAGTTGGAACAGGAAGCAATCTGGTCGGCAACAGCACGTACAACGGTAGCTCGCAGCCAAACTTGCTGACGTCGGCCAGCTACCTCTCGGCGGGTGAACAGGACACGCTCATGTTCATCGTGCGGATTCTGCCAAACGGCAATAATGGACCGTTCTTTACCAGTGCTACGGTAACGGGCAAGACCGCGAATGGCAGTCAGACGGTACGTGATGTATCGAATGACGGTCTGGAGCCAATTATGAATACGGCCAGTTCAACCGCCGTTCGGTTCAGTCTGCCGGGCGGATTACTGGGCGTAGCGAAATCGGTTGGCACGCCAGTTGCTGTGACGGGTAGCGAGGGCGTCTACGACGTACCGTATACCATTCATCTACGTAACATGGGTACCGTACCGTTGAAAAAGGTACAGGTTGTCGATAACCTGTCCCAAACATTCCGGCGCGGTGCACTGATCGTAAACAATCAGATTGCGGTGAAAGGTGATTCAGGACTTCGGGTTGATCCAAGTTACACGGGGCAGGGATTGACCACAAAAATGCTGATCGACTCGATGAGTACGCTGGCCGTTGGTGCCAGCCGGGTACTGACGTTCACTGTTCGCGTTGACGTGAAAAATGCGGATACGACGGTCTTTACGAACCAGGCAACGGCAACCGCACTGACCCCAACAAACGAAGTCGTTCAGGATGTGTCGACGTCGGGTACCAATCCTGACCCTGACAATGATCTGGACCCACGAAACAACAGCACGCCAACGCCAGTTACGCTGAACTACCGATCGCTGTTACCACGCATTGGGGTGGCACTCGCCGTTCGCGATACTGCCCGGCAGGCTGATGGTAGCTACAACGTAACGTACCAGGTTGTTGTGAAAAACTACAGCGGAGTTACGCTACGAAATGTTACGCTGACTGATTCGCTGGGGAACGTATTTAACCAGCAAACCGGAGCTACTTACCGGGTAACCAGACCACCGGTAGCGATATCGACGGGTTGTGCGTTAGTACTTAACTCACGCTTCAACGGTCGGGAAGATCCGCGTCTCTCGCTTGACGATAGCACCAGTACGCTGGCTGCCGGCAAGATTGATACGTTGCTCTTTACGGTAAACGTGGTACCGGATGGCAGCAACGCTACGTTCTGGAACACGGTACGGGTAACGGCGAAAGCAGGAACCGTGCGCATTAGTGATACGTCGACCAACGGGCTGGAGCCAGACCTAAACGGGAACGGTAATCCATCGGACAGTAACGAAGGCGAGCCAACGCCGTTGACGTTGCAGGTCGTTGCTCAATCGCTGTTTATACCAGAAGGATTCTCGCCAAATGGTGACGGCATTAACGATTTGTTCGTCATACGGGGAGCAACCGGCCTCACGGTAAGTCTGGAAGTATTCAACCGCTGGGGACACATGATCTATAAGAATGAAGATTACCAGAATGATTGGGATGGTAAGCCAAATACTGGTATCGTTGTAGGAGGAGATGCCAACGGTGTACCAAGTGGTACGTACTACTATGTGATCAAGCTAAGTGATGGACGCCGGTTTGTGCACTATATGATAATTAATCGTTAAGAGGAATGGGAAACCTTTCAGGAATAAGACGCTGGACTGTTGGACTACTGCTTGTGCTAAGCAGTAGTCAGGTCTGGGCGCAGCAGGATAAAATGTTTTCGCAGTACATGTTCAACCTGATGGCGTTGAACCCGGCTTATGCTGGTAGTCGTGATGTCTTGAGCATGTCGGCCCTGTACCGAAACCAGTGGTCCGGTCTGCCTGGTTCGCCACAAACGGGAACGTTTACTATGGATATGCCGCTGAACAAAGAGCGTATCGGCGTAGGATTACAATTGTACGGCGATAAGGTTTCTATCTTCGAAGAAGCAGGAGCCTTTGCTTCCTACGCCTTTCGGATCAAGGCGGGTGAACGTACGACCCTGTCACTAGGATTACAGGCCGGCGCGTCCAGCTACCGAGCGAACTATACTGATCTACAGATAAGTCCAACCGGAACGACACAACCTGATCCCGCCTTCTCGCAGAACGTATCGAAAGTACTGCCCAACTTCGGGACTGGTATCTACATCAGCAACGACCGGGCTTACATCAGTTTGTCGGTACCCCGACTGATCAAAAACCGGTTGAACGACTACGAATCTGATCGAATCCGGTCGCGGCAGGTTCGTCATGCTTATCTGGCTGCGGGATTCGTCATTGGCGTGAGTCCGGCCGTAAAAATCAAACCATCCATGCTGGCCAAATATGCTGAGGGAGCGCCCCTGGGCTTTGATGGCAACGTAAACGTTTGGTTTATGGACCGGGTGGCGATCGGCGCGTCGGTACGGAAAAACCAGTTTTCGAGCTGGACGCCGTATACCACCGATGCCATCGTCGGGATACTTGAGCTGCAGTTAACCGATCAATTCCGGTTTGGCTACGCTTATGACCACACCATGAACGATTTACGCACCGTAGCGCCGAGTACGCACGAAATTCTGCTGCGTTACGAATTTGGTTTCGGTAAAAACCGTATTCTAACCCCCCGTTACTTCTAAAATTCGGCCTAGTATTTGCTAGAGTTAAAGTACCTTTTCCATCCTTGGAGGAGGTACTTTGTGTTTGTACTCCTGTAACAGCCCGTACTATGAATTATCGTCTCTGCCTGCTGCTGGGTATAGCCTGTCTGTTGGGTAAACCACTCATGGCTCAGTCGCTTATTGCCGAAGCGGAACGCCAGTTCAACCAATCCTACTACGACAATGCGGCCGCACTCTACGAACAGGTGCTGGCAAAACCCGATCAACTCTCCGAAAAAAACCGGCTATCGGCCAAACGAAATCTGGGATACAGTTATCAGCAATTGCACAACAGCAAAAAAGCTGAGCAGGTTTTTCGGGAGTTACTCCACTCTGAATCGATTTTGCCGGAGGATGCCGAGTGTTATCTGCGTTACGCACAGGCGCTGGCAAGCAACGGTAAATACAAAGAGGCAGAAGTCGCTTTTGACAAGTACGGCCGTCTGAAACAGCAGGAAAAACAGGGAAATGTAGCCAATAGTCGGTATGGTAATACGGCGGAGATGCTACAGAAGGCTGGTACGTACAAACTCGACTTTCTACCGATGAATACGCCGAATGCTGAGTTTAGCCCAATGGTTTACCAGAAGGGACTGGTATTCGTATCAACGGGGGGAAAGAACCGGCTCAAGAAAGCATTCGCCAAAAACACGCCCTTCCTGGATCTGTTTTATTTGCCCACCGACGAGCAAACGGCGAAGGGCAAACTAAAGCAGCTACCTCTGGGAAAAGATTCATACACCAGTCCAACCGCCAACGACTCAAAGATGCAGGGCGTGTACGCTGGAACACAGCTGCACTTAGGGTACGAAGAGCAGCCTACCAGTCGATCCGAGCGCTTCTATGAAAGTCTGAACACGAAGTACCACGAAGGGCCCGCTACGTTTACGAAGGATGGCTCACGCATTATTTTTACCCGTAATAATTACAACGAAGGGCGGTATAAGCAGAGCACGGACCGGGTCAATAAACTAAAGCTATACACAGCAACTCAGGTTAATGGACGTTGGAGTAAAGCCGAGGAACTAGCCTTTAACGGCGATCAGTATTCAACAGGGCACCCCGCTTTGTCAGCCGATGACCAGCTGTTGTATTTTGCTTCAGACCGACCGGGCGGATTCGGTGGTACCGATATTTACGTATCGCGCTGGACCAACGGTAAATGGGGGACACCCATTAATTTGGGTAAAGAAATTAATACGAAAGGAAATGAGCTATTTCCCTTCGTCGACGAGAACGGAGGGCTGTACTTCTCCTCGAACGGGCTGAAAGGGGTAGGTGGACTTGATCTGTTTTACGCCCAGCTCAGCGGGGGCGACCAGGTAAAAAGCGTTAATAACCTGGGCAAACCCTTCAATTCCAGCAAAGACGATTTTGGTATAGTAACGGACGCAGCCCGGCAGAGCGGCTATCTGAGCAGCAACCGTAGAAACGGTGGTGCGGACGATGATATCTACCGATTTACGCGCGAGAGTTCGCTGTATCCCTGCCGTGAACTTACGTTGAGTGTGTTCGATGCTGATTCGAATACGCCGTTGGACAATACGTTCGTTGCCATCAACGCGGCTAATGGGCAGGACGTAAAACAGATGAAAACCAACAACGATGGCTTGTTACGGTTTTGTCTGGACGCTGAAAGCGACGCTACGTTCCTGGCTAGTCGTGAGGGGTATCTGACAAACAAAATCGGTTTCTCGACCAAGAACCTATCTGATGACCAGCCGTATCGGATTGACATCTCGCTGGCAAAACCACAGCTTCGTTCCAGTGAAGTGTTCGGCCCATCGACAACGACTCTGCGCGGGCGGGTAACTACACAAGCGACAAAGACGGGAGTCGTGGGGGCTAAAATCAGGCTGACTAACCTGTGCGACGGCATTGTGCAGGAAACAACAACCGACGCCAATGGGCAATACGAACTGATGGTGCTACCTGGCTGTGACTACCAACTGGAGAGTACCAAAGAAGGCATGGCTGCTATGTCGTCCCTAATTACCAGTAAAGGAGTAGGATCGCCCGACTTGGTCATGTTTACCAAAGGGGATGTGGTAAAGATCAATAACATTTATTACAGCAAGGACAAAGCAACAATTACGCCTGCTGCGGCTGCTGAACTGGACAAAGTAGCGACGCTACTGAAGCAATATCCAGCTATGATGATCGAACTGCGGTCGCATACGGATAGTCGGGCCGTGGCACAGCACAATAAAACGTTGTCGACGAACCGGGCTAAGTCGGCCGTTGCATACCTGCGGTTAAAAGGAATTTCGCCCACAAGAATTATCGCCAAAGGATACGGCGAGAGTGAACTGCTCAACAAATGCAAGGACGGGGTGACCTGCACGGAGGAGGAGCACGAGCAGAATCGCCGGACCGAAATCAAAATTTTGAGCCTGAATTAGTGGGTTAGCTAGCCAAGGCTTACCATTAGGTTTTTAGGCCAAAAGCCCGCAATTTGTCGGCTATTTCGAACCGTTATGAGAATTCGTTATCAGTCAGGTAGTTTCTGGGGAGCTGTATGTGTTCTCGTATGCGCCGTAGTACAAACTGCATCTGCTCAGAAAGAGGTACTTTATTCGCAGTATCTGATTAATCCGATCAGTATCAATCCAGCCGCAGCTGGCAGCAACGAAACGTTCCAGTTATCGGCCTCGCTGCGCCGTAAATGGTTCGGGATACGTAACGCCCCCCTAACGCAAAGTGTTACGGTCGATGGGGCCGTTGCGAACGGACGCGTTGGTTTGGGCTTTCAGGCGCTGAACGATCGCATGGGTCTGTTTGCCGCTACGGGGGCTTACGGGAGTGTAGCATACCGGCTTAACATGCCTGCTTTGGCAAAACTGTCTTTTGGTGTACAGGGCGGGGTAAGTGTATTGCCGCTGTACGATTACAGCACGGCTATAAGTATTAACCGTCCGGTAGCTAGTCTGGGGTTTGGCGTTTATTACAAAGGCGATCGGTTCTTTGGAGGTATATCAGTCCCTGAGCTGGTCGGCCGAGCGCTGGATTTATCGGAGCGATTTCTGTATCAAAGCGTACGCCCCGTCATGGTGCAGGCGGGTACCCGAATCGACTTGAGCGAGAAGACGGTTTTAATTCCGTCGGTGCTGGTATCGAAGATTGCTGATCGGTCGCCGGGTGTTGATTTGAACGCCCGCGTATGGATTAATGAACAGTTAGGATTAGGGTTATCGTACCGATACAATAGCCCTGGACTGATTCCTGCCAATTATTTGTACGCGCTGGCCGAATTTCAGGTCAGTAATTCGATTCGGTTAGGCTATACGTTCTACTCGCAGACCCCCGAAAACCCGACGGCTAATCTGTACTTTCAACCAAGTACGCACGAGGTAACCCTGCGTTTTACGCCAAACGCCTTGGCCTTTACATATTAATTAATCAGCCGGTTGCTTTCGGTTTTTCAATTTCCGGAACTGGCGGAGTTTGGGTAGATGCAGGGCGTGATCGGCCTGCGTAATCATGGCCTCAACACCCCCATAACCAACGGCCCGGTGAACAAGCTCGCCGGTGGGTGTCATAAATAACGAGGTTGGATAGCTCTGCACGCTATATAACCTCGCCACATCCAGCCCTGCGCCGTACTCGGCATTGATCTGGTAACTGATAAAATACGTGTTGAATTTTGTGCCTACTTTCGGATTCGGGAAGGCTTCTCGCGCCATCCGCCGGCAGGGGGGGCACCAGTTTGTGTAGACATCCACAAAAATGGGGCGATTCTGTAGCTGCGCTTCAGCCAATACCTGCTGCCAGGAACCCTGAAAAAATTGAACGCCTGCTGGCTCTTCGGCCTGAACCGGTATCAGGAAAGCAACAAGTAAAAGCGTAGCCCAGATGTATTTCATGCGCCAAAGGTACTGTTTTCAAGTACCAGCCTAAGTAGTGTTCGTCATTTTCGGCGTTTTCGTTTGTTGAAACAACAAATGAAAACGCATGACTTCATTTTCGTTTGGTATTCATCCCGGAAGTGTGGTCGGAGCCGAAAATGGGCTAGCTACTGGACTGCCTGATGAGACGTATAAACGAAAGCCAGCTTCATTTTAAAGAATGGGTTGCTAGGCTTACCCAATAAGGTCAGTGTTGAGAAGTAGCCGTTTTGGGCTTTGTACGATGTTTGCGTGTCTGTTGTCGTTTCTCCAGCTCTTCAACTTTCTCTTCGTGAATCTCCTCGGCCTCCTCAATCGAGTGCGATTCTGATAAGGTAGCTTCGGCTTTTGCTTTTTCGGCTAAGCGGCCAAAAAATTCGTGCAGAGAACGTAACTCCGCTTCACTAAGGTCTTCCACGTTAAGGAGTCGGTTACTGGCTTTTCGGTTGACAGCAATCAATTCGTTGAGTTTGATCTGCATCGCCATCGAATCCTTGTTCTGGGATTTCTGGATTAGGAAAACCATGAGGAACGTAATAATTGTCGTTCCCGTGTTGATGATCAACTGCCACGTATCAGAATAACCAAAAATTGGCCCTGTAATCAACCAGATAATGACGGTGAGCAGAGCAATGATAAAAGCCGTCGATGAGCCTGTGGCACGAGTGGCTTTGGAGGCAAATGTTTCGAAAAACTGCGTGAATGATTTCATAGTGAAAAAGATGAGTGTCAGGTAAAACCATAAACGATTCTGACGCAGCTTTTGGGTATTAATTCACTTTAATATAGGATCACTAGATTAGTAAAGAGAGGTCTCGAATCATAATTTGGAGGTTTCTTAACCTAACAGCAGACGGTAAAAGTCGTCACTTGGTAGGCTATGATACATCATTAACTCAATAACTAGCTGGAAAGAGAAAGCTTGATTCATGAGATAATGACTTGAAATTAGGTGCGGCTTAAATTAATTCGGTCGATAGAAGTACTTCTTAAACTAGGCGTTTTAAGAGATACCTTTTCGACTGTTGGATACCGATCAAAGCTGAGAGTTCTTATATTGGGAAACTATTTATCATATGACAGATTTTGATCGTTGTTATCCACTTATATTTTTGATTCATGAAACACGTTTATTGGTTGATCCTCGGATTAGTTTTTGGCTGGCATGTAGATAGTTTCGCCCAGATTGGGGATACCGACGAAGACTGGCGAGTTATTTCGGTAGCTAATCACCAAAAGGGCCAATGGCTGGTTGGCGGTGGAGGCTCCGTGGTTGGTCTCACCGCCAAGGCCGGTAAGTTCGTTGCTAATCGTACGTGGATTGGTCTAAGCGGAGAAGCGACTGTTTTTTCTGAAGCGCGTCTTGAACTGGGAGCTTTTGCCCGCTACTACTTATGGGAAGGCGGTTTCCTCTCGGGCTTCGCCGAAGCTGGGGTTTCGTACGGGCAATTTCGCGAAATTTTAGACAGTGACGACGTTGGGCCTGCCCGGCATTTATACAGTCCCAAACTGACGGCTGGTTTTGGCATTGAATTGCCCATTTATCGACGGGTGTCATTAGAGGGCGTATCCAGGCTCGGGCAATTGACGGCGGCTAATTGGGTTCAGCCAAGTTTTCAGGGCTCCATCAACTTCTACTTCACCCGGTAGAAACAGCGGATAGTCGTTGTCTCGCTGAATCTTATTAATCGCTTTCCCGTAAGACGAAGAAAGGTCTCTGTATCCCCGATTCTGGCCAACCAAATCCGGAAGTTTTCTTACGTTAGATAATCAGTCAGCGTAAAACAGATTTGGTAATGAGGGTGCAAAGAGATTAATTAATGAGACAACTCAAATGAAAAATTCATCAGAGGAATCAGTATAGATCAATGCTTTGACGTAAACGTTACGTTACCCTAATACCATTTATTTGCTCTTTAAGCCTTTAACTGAAATATAGTTGGCTGGTAATCCACCAATAGCACAAACGACTTCTGGAGGACTAGACAACTCTTGATAACTAAACTCTATGGTATCGTTTACTGTCAGCCTATCAAAAGGAATATCAAAAGCAGTAACACAATCTGGGTAAGTCTTGGCCGGATTAGACTGGTCAAAAGGGCCACCAAGATTGGTGAACCATAGCCATTCTTTGCCTTTACTAGTTGGAGCCTGAACCCACTGAATAACCGTTCCTGCACAGGAATTATAGAGTACTCGAGCTTTTACATGTCGCCCATTAAGCGCTAATTCTTCTTTCGAACAGGATAAGCAGAGCACTAGAAATAGTACAATTAGATAAGTCAGTCGCATACAAATCAGCTTTGCTTTCATGGACCATTTTAGAGCAAAGACAGTTGGAACAACCGTTGTTTCTGGCGTATAATCTGTTATATGGTAACCATGAACCCAATACATGAGGACTCAGGGATATGACTGACAAAATACAGTTAGAACGAAGGACGAAAGAACGATCTCTGTGAGAATAAGAAGCGCTTATGAAGCTGCTACTTGAAGTTGACAAACCAGGCCCTAAAAATAGAGCCGCCGATCAACATACAGCCATGTTTTGTGCTTAAGGCTTAGCCGTTGTTGGCAATAAACTGGTTCCGTGCCAGTAGGAGCGCAGCCTTGTCACATACGCCTGCCAGCCCTGCAAATCATAAGGCTTCTCGGTGTAGGCAACAGCCCCCCGTTCGTATGCCTTGTGAATCTTGCTATCCTCACTCAGATTAGATAGAATGATAATAGGAGTTTGACCTTGTAGGCGTGAAATCAGTTCAGGGATCAAGTCCAGGCCGCTGATTGATGAACCTAAGTCAATATCAAGCAAAATCAGTTGTGGGGGAGCATACAGACGCGCATCAATATTATCGAGTGTCTCTTGGGGGGATCTTGTGTTGACGAACGAAGCTTCCGGAAAAATATCTTTCGCTACTCGTGTCAAGAGTTCGCAGATAGGCGGCTCATCATCCACTACTAAAATCTGAAACGGTTTTTGAGCTTCCATCATAAATCGATCAACAAGGTAAACAAAGAATAGCGCATTACCTACGTTAACTCACCATAAGCAGCGGGTCGTTTCACCGTGTCAAACCAAAATAGCCGAAGTTCCTCTACATACGATTTCCAACCGCTGTATGTGTCTGGTTTGATGGTGAAGGCATTAGCCCCACGCTCATAGGCCTGGTTGGTGAGTTCCTTGTTGCTCGCAGCCGTTAACACAATGACAGGAATTAGTTTGCCGAGGGCATGATTTCTTAGCAAGGTCAAAAACTCCAGTCCGTTTGGTTCAATCAGTAAGTGTATATCCAGTAATATGATCTCAGGTTCCTTGCCGGTCATCTTGTCGAGATAGGTTGAGGCTTCCTGAACGCTTTTGACCCATGAAAATGCCGCGCTGGGAAAAACGTGTTTAGAGGCCCGCTCAATAATATCCAGTACATTAGGGTCATCATCGACAAGAAGTATGTTAAACTTAGCGTGCATTTAAGGAGGAAGTATGGACAAGACAAAAGCCAATTCGTGAGCGGCACAGCTTGCTGAGCAAATTCACGTTTATAGCCTGGCAATCACCGCTTTTTTGTTGCTCTAATATAAACGACCTTTCGCGATAGAACACCATAAAAGCTTTGTAATGGTACCGCCTATTCTCAAGAAAAGGCCCTGCCTGAGACATCCGGGATTCTCATATCCCGAAATTAGGCAATTTAGTACTCACTATTTCTGGTAAGTTTTCCACTTTCCTCTAGGTCGATCAGATAATAGAAACGTCTTTTTAATGAAAGGTGAAACGCCATCTGGATGGAGTAAGGGGCCTGCTAGCTTATTGCACCCGAACCAATTGAACGCCTAGTACTGGTCGACCATCGGCTGTAACGCCCTGGATCACTACGCGCACCGTTCGCACTACGTCCGACAAGACAAAACCTAGCTGACTGTGTCCTTGACTGTCGGTTTGCATGAGTGGTTTCCAGGACAATACGTCCCGGTAATCGACGGGACCAGCAATGGAGTCGGTTGGTACGTCCGTCGTATAGCGGGGAACGTAAAACTCGCGCTGCACAGACGGATAACCGATGAATTGAATCGGTGTGATCATCTCTTGGGGTTTCTTACTTCCCTGCATAGACCGAGCGCTTTTTGTATAAAAAGCAATAACACCATTTCCCCCTCGAGCCCCGTATGTACCAGTCGTAATCGCACTTTTTAGCAATTCGATCCGCTCAACATCGCTTGGATTAAAGATCAGCAAAGCAGTCCCATAAGGATCTTCAATGGGCAGACCATCCAACAAATACAAGGGCTGCATCCCACTTTTGAAACTACTCACCCCTCGTATGAATACCTTGTAGCTACGTGCTACCGCGGCCCCTTCTCGCGTAACCGTCACGCCCGCCAGGCGGCCCTGAATCATTTCGTATAAATTCGTATAAACGGGCGATTTCTCATCGATTACCAGAACGGCATCAGCCTCATTGTGCAAACTACGCTGTTGAACATCCTCGGGTCTTTTATCGAATTTCCGCGCTCGAACCGTTACTTCGTTCAGCTCTTTGGCCGTTTTATCACGGTAAACATCGGCGTTTGCTTCCTGCCGAACCCGGGCGCCTTCCAGCTGGACCCGCAACGTCGACCAGCTTGGCACAGCCGGTAGTTGACCGGATTCCCAAAGCTTGCCGGGTGCTTCCTGAACCAGAAAAGCTTCGTTGGCCGGAATAATTTTTAGCTTACGATCAGCTACCTGCGTCAGTAACTGCACCGTATCGGCAATGGCCAGCCCCGCCAGTCGAACGCGCCCCTGCTCGTCAGCACCCGCCGATTTTACGAACGATTGTCTGGCTGCTATCGACGTCACGATAAGCTGCGCGCCGGGTATGGGTTGATGTTTTGCGTTCACAATGCGGCCCCTAAGCGATAAGCCACCCAGCGAATCCGTTTCGGGTGTACCACTGACTCGTCGCCAGCCCTGCGTCAACAGCAGATCGTCCATCGCCTGACGGGTTTCGGCCGTGTGATTCACGACGTACTGGTTGGGATTTTCGATACGTCCCCGAAGCTCGCCCGTTAGCAGCAAATGCGCTGACAACGTAGCCTCAGTGGTATCAGCGGGCACGTTGCCAGCATCGGTAATTGAGGCTGAAAAAGCAGCTAAAGTCGGTATCCCGTTATCCATCAGATTGACGCTCAGGGTAACCTGCTCGCGGGGCCGATAGCGGGGTTTATTAACTTTCAATCCCACCTGTACCGGTGCCACAAATTCGGGCACAAAAATTAATCGCTCGGCTTGTGGCCGGGCACTGACATCGTATAAGGTAATTTGTGCCAGGCCCGGCAACCAGTTCATCATGGGTAGGCTTAGCTTTGCCGCCCCATTTTGCAGGAGAATTTTTCGTTCATTAACCAACCGGCCGTGTTGTTGAATCAGAATATACACGGAGTCAGTAGCAGTGCGGTTAGTGCTTAGAATGGTTAACGCCAGCCGGGTTGTATCGCCGATGGCATCGGCCGAAAGCAAAATTCCCTCCGTTTCGGGTTTGACCAATGGAACGTGTTGTGGCTGGTTGTTGTGCACTACGTCGGCATAATACGTCCGTTGCGGCTTTGGCTGCACAGATACGCTGGTCATCCCCTGCCGATTAGTCTTGAACCGAACGATTTCAGTACCCAGGTCATCGACAATACGGCCCTCAATGGATAAGCCATGACCATCGGGCCTGACAATTTTTACGCCCAGACGCGCGGGTAATCCCGCAATCCAACGCCCCCCTTCCGGCAGAATCTGAACGTCGACTGGCTGATGAACCGAATCACTACGTATGCTGCCCTCGTTTCGTAACAGATTATAGATTGCCACCGACCGTTCGAAAGCGGGGCGTCGCTGGGCATCGTCTTCGTCGGTATAGGCGCGCAGACGATACGTTCCCGTCATAAGGGTATCCGACAGACGAAAATTGCCTTCACCCCGTCCGTCAGTGATACGTACCCACTGGTGCTGCACAAGTTTCCCGGCTGACGTCAGCAGGTCAACATGGATAGCCGTTTCGCCACTGGCTCGCTGGTAACTAGCCGCGTCGAGCAGATAGGTACTCATCCAGAGCCGATCGCCTGTGGCGTAAACCGGTTTGTCGATGTGTATAAATAAGCTGGGAGACAGCCATTTAAAACGCTCGTTGAAGGCCGTAGTGATCCGTTCCAGGCGGGCGTCTGGTGGGGCCAGTTTACCCTGGGTAGCCAACGGACCGGTTATTAGTGACTCCTTCTCATTCCCTTCGGGGGCCCAGTCGGCAGGCAGCATCGTCGATAGTCTATCACTGCTCATCGACCCTTTCAGTTCCATTCCTTCCGGCTGCGTAACAACCCCATTGATACTCATTTGTAGCTGCCCCCTGGGTAATCTCATTTCCGTATATGCGTATCGGGCATCGGGATAGGGTGAGAAACCGGAGACCGCGTTCGTGTAGAAGACAATTAGTTTCATGGACGAAACCAATCGGCGTTCGGTCGCTAATCGACCGGGCTGAATCAACTGAGAAACCTTAACTGGAATCAGCCGCTTGTCGTCATTAACTGCAGCGGACAACGTAATGGACCGACGTTCGAGGGAGACCGGCTTCGTAACGTCTTCCTGATAAATCAGAAAGCCAGCCTGCTCGAACGTATTATCTATCAGGCTGGCCATCAGATGCCGGATGGACCCTTTATAAGCCGTTAGTCGGTTACGCTGAAAACGGTTGGCCTGTCGCTCGTGCTGGGGTTTTAGTTCTTCAAAACGGGCCGTACCTGCGTAGTAAACACCACCCGACGTAGTTGCATCAAAGTGGCTTAACGCATAGATTAGCCGATACCCCAGCGCTTGATTTTCGATAATCAAAGGCTCGCTAGCTGTCGCGTACAAATGGTCTTTATTTTCGTTGAAACTGAGAACGTCGCTATTGACAAGCAGGCACTGCCCGCCAAATGGCTCGCCGAAGAGTTGCTTCTTAAACAGCCGTAAGTGCCTTTCCCATTGCTTCGGATTACCTTTCACGGTTACAGCATCCAGCGTTTGTTCGCTTGGCTTCAGCCGGAAATTCGCCTTCTGCGGTGTCGTATTATCAAATCGAGAGGTTTGCGTAACGGACTGATAACCAACAAAGGAAGCGGCTATTTCGACTGTGCCCAGTGGGATGCCAGTCAGGGTGTATGATCCTTTCTCGTCGGTTACGGCTCCCCGCGTTGATCCATTGACGTAAACGTTAGCAAACGGCATGGGTTTTCCCGTCGTGGCATCCGTCACGGAGCCGGTCAGTGTGGCCGTCGATTGGCTATGAGCCAGCCGGGTCGATCCCAGCAGTAGAACGATGGTTATTCGGACGATGAAGAACGAGCCACGCATAATTAGTAGGTTACCCATTCTAAAAAGAACGCCACTCTACAATTATACCGATAGCTGTACCCTGCCTTCGTGAGTCACTAAATGAGTGGGAGGATACCATCAAGAAGCTATGGCAATATATAGGCTGATAGGATAGATTGGCTATAGAATAGAACGACCCGGCTCTATCTTGTTCTGACCAGAAAAATGTAATAGTATTTACTTAAGCAAAAGAGTTTAAGTGTTTTTCTTAAGTAGTCAAAAAACAACATGTACATACATGAGTTACATATTCGCGATAGGACATTAAAATAAGATTAAAGCAACGGATATGGAAAACATGGAGAACCAGTTCAACTACTCATCAGTCCAGTTTGACATTGTCAATCACGTACTGGTACTGGGAGCGGGCGCAATGCTGTCAGGCCTCGTCTACTTTATTCTAACGATCAAAGATAGCTCGCCCAAATATCGGTTAACGGCTGTCATCTCTTCAGTCGTGATGGTGTCGGCAGCATTAATTCTTTTTAACCAGCAGCAAAGCTGGCAGCATGCATTTACCTGGGATGGCAACCAATGGAAGCCCGGTAACGCTACCTTCTCTAATGGCTTTCGGTACGTGAACTGGTCGATCGACGTACCCATGCTGCTTACTCAGCTAATTATCGTACTTGGAGTATCAAGAGCCAGTTTTCGTCGTCGCTGGATCGGTCTGGTAATCGCTGGTCTGCTGATGATCTACACCGGATACGTAGGTCAGTTTTACGAGGCAAATGATACGTCTAAGTTGTTGATATGGGGGGCTATCAGCACGGTATTTATGGTGTATATCTGCTATATCGTTGGCATCTCAGTTGCCGAGACTCACGTTGGCATGCCACCCAAAGCGGCCAGCCAAGCTAAGGCTATTTTTTGGTTGATGATTGTCGCCTGGACGCTGTACCCCATCGCTTACCTGATGCCCTGGTTATCGCCAACACCTAATGGAATGGTTGCCCGGCAGATCCTGTACACCATCGCCGACATTACCTCAAAAGTAATTTTTGGAGTCATGCTCAGCCAACTGGCCACCCGTTTGAGCGCGGACGAAGGTTACGAACCAGCCAAAGAGTCGATGAAATCGGTTGTCTACGGACGCGGTTAGGGCACACTATCCCCTTCTGGAGGGGGGGAGTGTTCTTTTTTATCAACCAAACCAAATTCCAGTAGGTTATCAGCCTGGATATCGGTTAATAACCCAATAACTCTCCTACAGCCATGGCCATACAGCATTACAATGTATTGTACAATTACGTCCGGGCCAATGAAACGGTAGAGGATGAATACGACGACGCTGAACTAGTGCTGCTGGAAGGCCAGTTGCCCGCCGATTTAAAGGGCGTACTGTACCGTAATGGGAACGGCCGATTCGCCCACCAAGGGGTCTGGTATGACCACCTGTTTGACGGCGACGGTATGATTGCGCGTTTCGAGTTTGACGGGCAACGGGTACGCTACCGGAACCGATACGTACGGACGCGGGAGTTCGTCGAGGAAGAAAAGGCCGGGCGAATGCTGCACCGGAGTTTCGGTACCAACCTGCCCGGTGGTTTGCTGAAGAATATCTTTCGCCTGCAATTCAAGAACGCGGCCAACACCAGTCTTATGTGGCATAGTGGGCAACTACTGGCCCTCTGGGAAGGAGGCTGGCCGCACCGGGTCGATCCAGTCACACTGGACACGGTCGATCGCTACGATTACGATGGGGTACTGAAGAATCCATTTTCATGGGTTGATCGTCAAATCATGCCCGAGATGCCTTTTTCGGCGCACCCCAAGGTGCACCCTGACACGGGTGTTCTCCATAATTTCGGTACGGTGGCCGGCACCAAGCAGCGGCTAGTACTGTACGCAGTGGATTGCAATGGCAAGGCTACAATCGATCAAGTGATCGAGATGGACGAGATGACTTTTTCGCACGACTTTGTGCTGACGCAACAGGGTCATCGAATTTTTTTTCTGACACCCGTGGCCTTCGATATGCCCCGTGCATTGCTTGGGCTGACCTCACCCGCAGCTTCGATTCGGGTCAATCGCGATAAACCGACACTAGTGTTGGTGATTGATCCGTCGGGGCAGGTTCACCGGCTGACCACCGACTTTTGTTTTGTCTTTCATTTTGTCAACGGGTATCAGGACTCAGATGGTAAACTGATCGTCGATGGCCTGATGCTGGACTATTTTCCGGCCGCCGAGTTGATGAAAGCCTACTTGCAGGGCGATGTGGCCGACGACGGCAGGGGGGCTCGCTTCACCCGCTACACGATTGATCTGACAAGCGGACAGGTCATCCACCGGCCGCTGGTCGACTACGAAGGGGAATTGCCCGAGACTCATCCGGATCGGCAGGGGAAACCGTATCGCTACGCCTGGAGTATTGGCCGGCCGCTGAGTCACAGCCGCCCACTAGCTGATCAACTCGTTAAAATCGACGTAACAACCGGGCAAGGCATTCACACGGGAGACGACTATTGCCTGCCTAGCGAGCCCATCGTTGTACCGCGCCCCGGCAGTAGTGCCGAAGATGATGCCTGGCTCCTGTATCTGCGGTTCGACGACCGCACACGCACAACGGATCTTCTGGTGGCCGATGCCGGCAGTTTGGACACCATCGCCCGGCTGCGGCTTCCCCATAATATTCCTCTCGGATTTCATGGGACATGGTTGCCAGAGTAGATAGCTTAGTTGAGGTAGCTACTGATAATTTTCCATATCCGATGTGTATTTATGTGGATACACACTAACTCACTTATTCTCAATAAACAATCCCGTCTAAGGAACAGCATGAGGACTCTCGCTTGATCTCAAGCAGGGGCGATTAGTACAGGGAGGTTATTTCAGATCTATTTCCGTTCCCTATGGTATTATACTTTAGGGTAGCACGAGCATGCCCGCTGTTGAAACCCTATTTTTACGTAGTCTTACCAATTGATTGGCATTAGTACGCATGGATAGCCTAACTCCACCCTTGGCTTTTGACCCCCACTCCGAACGAGTGCTGTTTTACCTGCAGAGCTTTGAAAACCTGACTTATGAAGATTTACTAAGTCTGTTACAATTAGCCAAACCACGGCACCTAGCGGCTTCAGAGGTGTATATTCAGGAGAACAGTACCCATCGCAAAATCGCGCTAATCTTAAAGGGATTGATCCGCGTGTATCTGGTCAAGCAAAACGGAGATGAAATTACAACGGAATTAAACTGGGAAGATCAGATCGTAGCTAGCCAGGACGCCATTTTCCTCAATAAACCATCCCGGTTCACTTATCAGGCGATGGAGGATACCGACTTACTGGAGATCGAGTACGATGCGCTGCAAGCGCTGCTCGAAAGTACACCCAAGTTAGAGAGTACGCGTAAGTACTTTTTGATGAATATGCTCGCTCAATCAATGGACCGGATAGAGTCCTTCGTATTGCTTTCGCCCGAAGAGCGCTATCGCCAATTAGTTGAGCAAAAACCCAATATCATCAACCGGGTTCCCAACAAATATATTGCCACCTTTCTGGGCATCACACCCGTTTCACTGAGTCGGTTGAGAAGACGGATGGCCACCAAGCACGAGCGGTAATTATCTTAAGTTAACCAGCCAAAAAGGCCCGAGGTAGTAGGTTTGTATTATCATTAGAACCCTGCTGTCATGGAGCATTCATTGAAAATCTTAGGGGGTACATTCACCATGTTAAGCCTGCGGTATTTCGTTTTAGCGGGTCTCCCATTTCTTATTTTCTACTTAGTCTTTACCCCCTATTTTGCTAAGTCGAAAATTCAGCCCAGAAATGCCGTTAATAAGGACTTTATCCGCGAAATTCTGCATTCCCTGCAATCCACGGCCGTGTTCGCGCTTATTTCGTATCTAGTCCTGCGCACGCCCTTCAAAAGTTACACCCTGGTCTACGATCATCTAGCCGACTATCCGGGCTGGTGGGTAGTGGCGAGTCTGGGGATCAGTTTAGTTATTCACGATACGTATTTTTATTGGATGCACCGGTTGTTACATCACAAACAACTCTTTCGGTTAACTCATCTATTGCATCATCGGTCAATAAATCCCTCACCCTGGACTTCCTATTCATTTAGCTTCCTGGAATCCTTCGCGGAAGGAGCGGTCCTGGTGATCATTGTTTGCCTGATACCGATGCATCAATTGACCATAGTATTGTTTGCGGTAGTTGGATTTGTGATCAACGTATATGGTCACCTGGGCTACGAAATAGCTCCACGCTGGTTTCGGCATTCTTTCCTTTTTGAGATCCTCAACACTTCTGTCCATCACAACTTACACCATAGCAAGTTCAAGGGTAACTATGGTTTGTATTTTCGTTTTTGGGATCGACTATTGAAGACGGAGAACCCGAATTACGTAGATGAGTATGATCGTATACAGGCAAAGCGCTTTGATACCGTAAAAAACGCTTCTTCGGTCCCCTCGTCAGTCTATCAATAGGTCCGTTAAGCAAATTTTCTCTCCCAGTCTCGAACGTGAAACAATTGAGACTGAGAGAGAAAATTCTTAGGGTTATCGATTTGCGATCAGCGTATATGGTTACCTAGGTCAGTGATGTAGAGAAAGGAGGTAACACCGTAATATGCTACGAACTGGATCGCAGTGGCGACGGTCAACCGCTGCTGGCAATTTAATAGTCATAAAGAAGCCGTCTATTGAAATGCTCCTCTCCCTGAGAGACATCATTCATTGTTGATATACAGACGTGTTGACTATACGTGGTAGGGTCTAGCCAATATCAGCCCCGTGTAGCAGCCGGAATATTACCTCGGCTTGAACCGACTTGGCATTGGTAATCACCGAAACTAACAGGCTTAGTTCGGCAACATAGCGGGTAAGCGAGCGGGACCTTTGTTGCTTACTGAAGCTAACTCTTTTACCCGCTTGCCCGGTCGTTGCTACCAGGGTCTTGCCAATGTGGCCGCGCCCGACAAATTCGATAATGGATTATTATAGGGGCATGTAGGAATCTTGGGTGAGGGGCGAACGCACTTGCAAGATAGGAGAAACTGCCTAGGATGGCCAAGCTTGAATTAAGCAGATGAACTCCTATGGAAGTCACTTGCTCGGGATTGGGCTATGAGCCACCACTACAAGCGGTTAAGTACCCGGGAAATAAGTTGTTTTCAGATACTCCCGCAGCGAAGTTGGCTTATGGCCCAGTAGACGCTCGACGGTATCATGCGTCTCAGCCAGCATACCGTCTTTGGTGGCTGCACCCCACTGGGCAAAGAAGTTGGCGACTACTTCGGGGAAGCCAGCGGCTACTTTCTGGGCGATATAGGGCGCCAGCTCGCTGCTTTTGTAAGCGATGGGCCGGCCCGCTAACGCGGAGAATTCTCGGGCGATATCGTCAAACGAATAGGCTTCACTCCCCGATAGGGTATACTCCTTGTTCTCGTGCCCTTCGCTGGTCAGCAGGGCCGCCGTGGCAGCAGCCAGTTCGCTCCGCTTGACAAAAGCTATCTTACCTTCTCCCGCCGGGAAACCTATCTCGGTGTCCGGTACTGAACTCCCAATCAAGTACTCAAGGCCTTCAAAGTAATAGCCGTTTCTAAGAATGGTGTATATCAGTCCGGACGCTTTGAGGTAGGCTTCCGTGGCTAGGTCGCTTTCGGTGACCTCCGTCAGGACAAAATGTGAGCTACGCTGGATGCTGGTGTAAAATAAGTGTTTCACTCCGGCTTCCTTAGCCGCGTCGATGACATTGCGATGCTGGCTCCCCCGGTCGGTAAAGGCCACGGCGGAAACCAGCAGTACCTTATCGATGCCCCGGAAGGCTTGCACCAGCGCGGGATAGTCAAAGTAGTCGGCTTGCCGGACGTCGACGCCCCGCTTCACAAGGTCCGTGGCTTTGCTGACGTCGCGCACCAGGGCCGCGATTTGAGCAGCTGGCGTGGTTGTAAGAAGAAAGTCGATGGTTTGGTGGCCTAACCCACCAGTAGCTCCAGTGACGAGGATCATGATGAAAAAACTAAAAATTCGTGTATATTTACTTGCGAATTGCAAGTGTAAAGGTAAAGTTTTTTGCTTTTAAATTGCAAGTAAAAGTAAATTAGTTTTATGAAAGAGCTAAAACAGCGATCCACTTGCCCCATCAGTACGTCGCTCGACGTGCTAGGGGACAAATGGAGCCTGCTCATTCTACGGGATATGGTGTTTGCGGGGAAGTCTACTTATGGACAATTCTTGCAGTCGGAGGAAAAAATGGCGACCAACATTCTAGCCGATCGTTTATCGGTCCTAGAGTCGCAAGGCATCTTAACCAAGACTGTGGCTGCGGATAAGAAATCGAAGTTCACCTACCGCCTGACAGAAAAAGGTGTTGATACCATCCCCATTCTTATGGAGCTCATTCTGTGGGGAACCAAGCATTGCTCCACTATCGTCGATCCGGGCATACTGGAAGAACTTCAGGCAGGAAAAGAGGCTGCTATTGACAAGTACCAACGGCTAGCCCGCGCAAAGTCCCTAGCCTAAACAAGAGGTATGCGTTCTGCCGCCTGGAAAACACTGGGATAAAAGCAGTGCGCTCACAAGCCCACTCTTTTAAGTTTTGGGATGTCGCCAAAGTCGCGCTTATTCAGGCCCCGATGTAGATGATTGCTGCCAGCAGGGTAGATAGTTTTGGTTATGTTAGGCTAAAATTCTTGCGTCTAGTAAAGACAAATTTACTGTTTAAAACATGCTTAGGTTGGAACCAGTAGCTATGTGTTTCCGAAAATAATAAGTCTGCTAGCAGTTACTTCATCAATAAACTATTAGCCCATCCCCCACCCCAACTGCACGAGTGTTAGCGGTTTAAAGTTAGTCTAACATCTAAAGCTTGCGAGTGGAACTGGCCGTTTTTGTCAATATATCCTGCTGGGCCGTACAGTACAAGTGTGTTGGGGTTGTTCTCTTGGATCTGAAAACTACCAGTCAAATCAATACCTTTTTTATTATTCTGATCTACAAGAGACAAGCTCATTCTGTCACCTTGAGGAGCGATACTGTACATGACCGCTGATCTGTCAAGACCATTAATAGAATAATAACCAAAGCATTCACGATTTGATGCCGTTAATTTACACGTACCAAATTCAAATGAAGATTTGCTATAGTTAACCGAAGAGTCGGGTGTAGAATTTCCTTTTTGAAAGTAATCAATTTTTGATATTCGCCAACCACCTGATACACGATCGGCTTCAACCTGCTCATCACTCTTACAACCAGAAATTGAGAATAATAGTGAGCCAAAAACAATTGCTAATTTCATTAAATTCATTATAAAACACACATTAGTTTACGTATTAAACAGATACTAAAAGCTGATAATTCCCTACTTTTATAAGTAAGCTGATGCGTGGACCGCCCTTGCAAAAAGTACTGATCATACTTTGCCCCTATGAGACTTTCTTTTCAACTATAAACGTAATTTGTCGAATCGAAAAGGTCAAAGAAGCTGGTAGCATTAGCGGCAAATCAGACTATAATTATCAGCAGTGTTAGGTACCTAACGCTGATCCTGATCGCTAACACCTGGATAAAAAATATGTGCTCAGCTATGAAACACTGGGCAATGCCATAGATGCCCTGATTGACAATACCAACAGTCATCGCGTCAGGTAGGATGCAGTTGAGGGTATGGATTTCATTCTTACTGCGAGCCCAGAGGCTTTCAAACTCGACTAGGCTAGTCAGGTCGCTGGTGACTATCGAGAGTCCAATCGGTTAAAAGCTCCCTAGCCTTCATGCAACAGTACTACGGATAACCTATTGCCTTCGCACCGCACTAGGATAAGAAAATGCCCCGTATTCACACTGATGTCCCTGACAACTGGCTTAATGCCAAAGAGTTGTTCTGGTCTAAAACCCTGTGCCAGTTACAAACTGACTACGCTGCGACCATAAATCCTATTGGTTGGAAAGCGGAACCTAAGGCAGCATATCTCGGATATCGACGTAATGCGCGTTTATATCATACAGCAATAGGAATGACAGATTATTGCATTCATCACGGAGGCTGCCATTAAACGACCGCGCTGGAGTCCAGCCCATAAATGGGTTATCGATAAACTTGCCAAGCCGAGAAAAGTCCAATGTTACCCCATTGTCATATGCCCCTTTATCAGTTTAGAAACGGTGGCCGCCCGAGGGGACGAAAGAGTAAAGCGACCCGGTCTCTTCTAACCCGGAATATAGAATCAGTACCAGTAACTTGTTTCGGAGGTAAAGCAGACTTTTTGGGGCAGCCAGACTGCGTGTTAGTGACTTATCCAGACTTTTTCCAGAATTGCCGGTTTGTTTTGTACACAGATCAGTTGCCCCATGAAGTTATTGCTTATCGAAGATGAGCCTGGACTCAGTCAGACCATCAGTCAGTTCCTGCAAAGTCAGGGACATATTTGCGAAACGGCCACCACCTACCAGCAGGCGGACGAAAAAATAGGGGTGTATGCCTACGACTGTGTGTTGATTGACCTGATGTTACCAGGGGGAAATGGGCCGGACATCTTGAAGCGCCTTAAACAGGACCACCCGCAAACCGGGGCTATCATTATCTCGGCAAAAGACTCGCTGGATGATAAACTGGCGGGGCTGGATCTGGGAGCTGATGATTACCTGCCCAAACCCTTTCATCTGGCGGAGCTTAATTCCCGGATCAAATCAATCCTGCGCCGAATGAAATTTGAGGGGTCGGCGAGCCTGGACGTGGGTCGCATACGGATTGATACCGAGGCCCGAACCGTATTTGTCGATGAGCAGCCCATCAGCCTGAATCGAAAAGAATACGATTTGCTGCTCTTGTTTGTTACCAACAAGAATCGAGTGATCAAAAAGTCGGCGCTCGCAGAGCATGTCTGGGGGGATCAGGCGGATCAGGCCGACTCCTACGATTTCATTTATTCGCAACTAAAGAATCTACGTAAACGATTCAGTCAGGCTGGCTATGAACTGGATATTCAAACGGTTTATGGAATTGGCTATAAATTCTCGCCTGACTGCTGAGTAAATGCCTTCCCGCTCATGCGACTTCTCACCCGTAGTACCCTTAGTAGCGCTCTGGTTTTTTTTATGGCGCTGATTGCTAGCGGATTTTACGTCTTCGACCAGGTCAGTCAGGAAGTACACGACGAGATCGATGAAGAACTCCAAAACCGAAAGCTGGAGATTCTGGCCAGTATTGCCGCGCAACCAAACCTGCCGATCATTCAGCCGGGTATTACCACGGATTTTCAATTAGATACCATCAGTGCCGCTGCGTACTCGGCGTTACGTGAACATACCGAGGATATACCTATGTATGAACTGGTGGAAAAAGAATACGAGCCACATCGTCAATTAGTCGCCAAGTTTATTCATGAGGGTACGTATTATCGACTACGTATCCATATGTCGCTGCTGGATCTGGAGGATATGGGCGAAGTAATTGCGCTCAGTACCGGCGCGGTTATTGCCAGCCTGCTCATCCTGAGTTTTCTGCTCAACTTTTTTCTCCAGCAACGACTTTGGCGCCCCTTCTATTCCACCTTGTCTCAACTGCGGACATTCAAAATCGATCAGAACGACGCGCTGCGCTTACCGGTCAGTTCAGTGCATGAGTTTACGGAACTGAACCAGACAATTACTTGGTTGACGACGGTCAGTCAGCGGGCCTATCAGCACCAGAAACAATTTGTTGAGAATGCTTCGCATGAAATCCAGACGCCCCTTGCCATCGCGTTGCATCAGACCGAACAGCTCATTCAGAGCCCGACCTTGACAACCACTGATGCGCAGGCACTGGAACTACTTAACCAGCAACTGGAGCGCTTGTCGGCACTCAACAGAGCGTTGCTGCTGCTGAGCAAAATCGATAATCAGCAATTCAGCGAGACGCAGTCTGTCAAGCTGGGCGCATTGATCCGTCAAACCGTGGAGGAGTATGAATTCATGGCTGAGCACAAAGAATTACACGTTCAGCTACTGGAACTGGATGATGTCGACGTATCGGCCAATGAACACCTCATGGCGGTACTCGTTCGCAACCTGATCCGAAACGCCTTGATTCACGCGCCTGCTACTGGTACTGTTACCATCCAACTGGTCAATCGGTCGTTACAAATTGAGAACACGGCTAGTTCGAGAATCGACCAGCCCGAAACGCTTTTTGGTCGGTTTACCAAGCAAAGTGATCAATCCCAGTTACTTGGCCTAGGATTGGCCATTGTTAAATCGATCTGCGATACGTATGGGTTTATCCCTCATATCACACAACCCGAAAACTGGTTTTGTATATCTATTCAGTTCTAACATTCCAGATTCGTTCCAGAAACGCCCCGGAGCTTTGCCCTAACCAAACGGCAAGCGACATGAAAAAGGCGCTATTTTACTGGATTCTTATTTTAGTAACCAGCTATTCAACCGGTCAGGCTCAATCCAGATCTAAACCCACTGCAGCTGTGGGGGATACTTCACACATCGTCAAACCCGCTAAGATTTCGCACGCGGAGCCACTGTATCTGGATTTAGTCCGTGATCTCGGTGCCCGTAAAGGCGAGCGGGAATGGAATGTAGGCACGCAGTTTAGTCAGCGTGGGGGTGGCACCGCCTGGCATCCGTTTGTTGAATATGAATTTGCGCCTATCAATCGACTCGGCATGGAGGTTGAATTACCCTTTCAGCTTACCGTTCCAGCCGATAACCCGGAAACACCCGCGACGGCTACCTTCCGCTTACACAGCGTTAAAACGTCGATACAATGGACATATGCGGTGATTGTTCCCTGGCAAACGTCACTGGCAGTCGGGTATACCAATGAACTGGTTGTCAACGCGGGGGGGCAGGCGGGAAAGTCCGTATTCACGGCCGAGGAAGGGCATCCGTTTCTGGTCGCGGCTAAAAAATGGGGGCAACGCTGGAACACGCTGGTCTATGCGGCACTAGGCGGGCAATTACCCCACCAGGGGGCGCTCCGCTCCAGTGGGTACGAACTTAATCTGGCGCTTCATTACGTTATTCCCCGAAATAAAGCGTTTCTGGGAGTCGAACTGTATCAATATCAAAACGGACCGCAGCGTGAGCGACTGATTCGTCCACAGGTTCGGGTAGCCCTGAAAAATAACCTGCTTGTGGGCCTAGTGGCCAGCCTACCGCTGACGGGCTCAGAAGGCCCCAGCTCGTTTGTCCGGCTTATCTATGAACCCCGTCGACGCTAACCCGGATTGCCTATGATAAAACCCGTACTCGTTCATTGTTGATCACTTAAACAACTGATCCCATGAAGAAGTACCTCGTTTTTTATGTTGGCACTGGTTAGCCCATTCAGTTCGCAAGCGCAGGAGATTCCGTCAGCGGCTGTTCCGGTCTCCGTTAAAAATGCACCAAAAGCCAAGTTTCCTGGTACAACTGATAGTGACTGGAAGAAAGTCGGTAGCCAGTACAAAGCCTCGTTCGACATGAGTAAAGTCGACCATGATGCCGTGTTCACCGCATCGGGACAGCTACGTTCTCACGATTATGACATTGCTTATTCTGATTTACCCGCATTGGTCAAAATAGCCGTAACCAAGCAATTTCCGGCGTATCGTCCGGATGGAGCCGACAAGCAGGAGGCAAACGGTCGTGTTACGTACAAAGTGGAATTAGATGGAACGCCGGACTTGAAGGTCATGAGGGCCTACAGTCTCATAAGAAACCATAAAAAAGATGCAGGAATCTAACCTCAAGAAATAATGAATAATGCAATATTTGCCTGGTAGGTTCAACATACCCAGCTTATCGCAAACCTTATTCTAATCTCTTCGTCACCCTCAGTATTTAAGGGCGGATTGCTTTTCAGGAGCATACCCTTATACTTCACCGCTTCGGTGGATTCAGCCGGGGTCGAAGTCGGACACTTACGCCTACCACAAAGGGGTGAATGGTCAACTGCTGCTGTTCGCTCATCAATCGAGTCAGCCCGTACTCAACCAGTAAACCAGCCTGTAACTCAAGATGTGGACTTAGGGGCAGTCGACGGCCAGCTCCTCCCCGCAAACTGGCCAGAGTCTGCCCATCTATTAACGAATATGCGACCTGACCGCCCAGCTCGACCGAGTAACGGCCCTGCCCCAGGAAGCGGTATTGGCTTAGGCCACCACCCACCATCGGCAGGGCGACATTTTCAGCCACTATGTGCTTTTCCTGGACTTGCTGAAAGGAGTTAGTTGGACCAAAATCCATGCGAAACCGGTTCTCGTTGACCGTGTAATAAGCCCAGCGCCGAAGTTGCCCTAGGGAGAGATAAGCCTGCCAGCGCTGCCAGCGGACGCCCCCGTTGATTTGATACCCCCAGGTAGCTGGCGAAAAAGCCGCCGGGGCATTGACTTGTGAGAGATGGACGGTTGACGTAGACGTGGTACTCATCCACTGGAAGCTGCTCAGCGGCACCGTTTCGACAAACCACTGTTTGCTCCGGCGAACGCGATTCTCTACCGCATCAGCCGGATAGGCCACGGATTTATTAGTGGGAAGGCGGTCGGGTAGCGCATGCAGTGAGGAGGGGAGCGCAGCAATTGCCGGGGAGGTAAGCCGCGCGACCACGACGGGCGAGGTTGCTGGCGGATTAACTAACACATGAGCCTCAACCGTAGGATTACCAATGTCGTTACCCAGATGTTCCTCCGAAGGTTCTGTCCACTCACGATGGCTGGCGTTGAGCGAGGGAGCCAACGTAACTGGAAAGCGTGGATGAGAAAAACGAGACGATTTGGCCAAGGGCTGACCTGGGCGATGAGTATCTGCCAGCGACAGCTTTGATCCCGCGCGTAGACGAAGCGAATTTCGATTCGGTAGCAGCCTGTTACGTCTGGATGAACCGTCTACGACTGCGGTTTCTGCACTGGTTACAGTTGGCTGATGATCCGTTAGCCGCTGACTAGTCCCCGGCCTATTGCTCCGTGGACCGGTGTGAGCTTGGTCTGTTGGTCTAGCCACCCTATCCGGTGTCGCTGGTTGATGAGCAGTAGCCCGTTCCGAATGACCAGTAACCGCAGGCTGAATTTTGGCTATACGGCTTTGGCCCGACGCGGGGCGGTTGATTCGGCGAATCGTGTAAACCAGGGCAGTGCTGATCAGCAACAGGAGCAGGCTTCCTACCAGCCAAGCCGTCATTTTGGGACGGTTTGGGCCCATTACCCGGCGGAGGATGCGCTGGCGCAATGCAGGCCTGGACTGCACCTTAAAACCCGCAAATGCCTGCTGCCAGTCCTGGCGCAGCAGCTCATCGGGATCTTCATCCCATAAATTCATGTCGTTTGAGGCCATGTTGATCAATGAGTGTCAAGAGTAGTTGGCGGGCCCGGCTGAAACGGGAGCGGGTCGTAGCCTCGGGAACATTGGTGAGCTGAGCGATCTCGGCGTGCGTATACCCTTCGATCAGGTAAAGATTGACAACTAGCCGGTACGCGTCGGGTAGACGGGCTAGCAGTCCCAGGATGGCTTCGTGGTCGTAACCGGCCACCAGCGGCAGGTGATCATCACTGGCAGGTGGCTCGCTGATAGCCTCGTAGCTGGTCAGGTGTTCCTGATGGCGGGTAACGCCGTGATAATAATTGATCGCCGTGCGCACCACAACCGATTTCACCCAACTGTCAGCCGACTCGGGTTTGACCAGTTCGTCGATATGGGCAAACACTTTGACAAACGCTTCCTGAAAGATATCTTCCGCTTCGGCCACCGTCCGGGCGTACCGGACGCAAACCCCCAGCATCTGCGCCTGGTACCGTTCGTAAAACGCCCGCTGCGCCCGCGGTTGCCCCTGCTGACAACCTATGACCAGTTCGGTAAGAGTTCGGTAAGACTTATGACCGAATAGCGCCATGTACGAAGACGGGTCAGGGATGAAGGGTACTGTTTAGGAAGGGAGCCGATTGTCAGTAGCTAGTTGTCATAAAGGATCGACTGATAAGTTGACCATTGCCCGAAAATACGAACAGCCAGCCCTGGTTTTCCTTGATCAGACTCACCCGATACGTGTCCAGCGAGCCGTAGGTGTGGCGGGTGGTATAGCCGTATAAGGCCCCCGACTGGTTCAAATCAAAGCCAGCCAATTCGGACCGGCGCAGATACGTCTGAATCACCGATGGTAATTGATCGATCTGCCGAATTTGCTGCGTTGCCTGAGGGCTAGTGGCAGCAACTACCTCTCCCGCGTTATCGTAGGTAAGTTCCCAGGCCTGATTCTGGCGGTTTACCCATATCGTATACTGCCGCTTATTAAAACCTTCAATGGTAATCGTCGCGTACGTAAACGTCAAACCCTGCTCACGTAGGATGGACTGCATCGATTCCGGCAGGTCAGTCAGGGTATTGGTTTCATAGCTGGCCTGCTGGAACGGTAGCAGCTCGGCGTAATAGAATGGCGCGCTGGAACCCGACCGGACAATATACCAACGGGCCGTGTAAGCCTGTTGCTGCCAGGTGTAATCAGCGTATACGTACGAGGGTGGTCCGCTCAGGCGAGGAGTGGTGTACCAACCAGTATACTGGCGAGAACGAGGATTACTAAACGTACCACCCGCGACCGCTGTCGACCGTAGAATACGCGTGAGCGAATCAGGAAGTGTTCCTTCAACTAACTGATCAACCGTTATCAGTCGCCCGGGACTAACCAGTGCCTGGTAACGTTGGCGCTGCTGTGTAAAGTCAGCCTGCCAGAGCTGATTAGCCACCAGGGTCGTGAACAGCATACTCTGAACCTGAGGATATTCCCGGGCAATCGCCTGGCCAGTCACGGCCGAAGGACCCGTGTCGGGCGTTGGCTGCTGATCCGTAAAGCGGTTACAGCTACTGGTCCAGCCGAGCAGCAAGCCAATCCAGACGTATCGATTGATAAAATGCATGGGGATTCGTCGTATCAGCGTAGTCGGGTGACCGCTGGCATAGCTACAGACAGGAAAAGCACAACCACCTGTTGCATGACCCATCATTTTTTTCGACAAAGAGACATAGGCATAGCGCCCAAGCGAAAATAATTTGGCCGTGTGCAACAATCGATCAACGTCTGCCTGTCTATGACCTCGACAGACAGCCGACAGTGCCTACCGGTGGGCGCGGCTCTCCATCAATGATTTTTCATACTCTGTTCAACCTTTTAATTCTCAATCGTTATGCGCCCATTATCTATTCCCCTTTGCCTAAGCAGCGCGCTCACCCTGGCGCTGCTGGCTTGTCAGTCGCCTGAGCAAGTTGATGACGTAATTGCGCCGACCAAAACGGCTACTGCCAGCCAGAACGGCCCTTATCTGTTTACCGGCTCGCCCGGCATACGCAACAGTATCCTGGATGACATTGACGGCACGATGGTCGGCTCCGTCGATGGCCAGCCCGTCAACTTCGGCCCCGATCAGGCTTTCCCCCTGCAAGTCCGGACCGGATTAGATAACGTCGGTACGAAAGCGACCGCCCTTTTTCTGGATGCCCGCAACACCCAGTACCAATTCATTATGTTTATCAGAGGTCCATTCGAGGCCGGCCGCAACTACAGGGTCTATGACGTTGCCTCCGACAATGGTGATTCCAAAGACGACCCCTACACCTTCATCCCTTACGTCCGCATTCCCCGGGGGCCAGGTCAGATCGGTCAGGATGTTCTCAACCTGGCCGACCCGAACAACCAGATGCGCATTACGGCCATCACGCCTGAGTACATCGATATCGAGTTTTTCTTTACCATCAAAAAACAAGGGGCGATTCAGGAGCGACTCAACCTCCGGATCAAGAATCAGATCAACGAGAACCTGAATTTACGGACCCAGTCGGCGGGGGAGCCCTTCTGGGACTACACCAACATGAGCCGCAAGATTGAAGCGGGGGGCTATTGGGCCCATCCAGCCAGCACGCCGACCAACTACCTGGCCCCCCCAACGGTGACTCAGGTGCTGATCAACCAATTCGCTATCAAGACACCCGTCAGCGAGTTTACCTATGAGGGCAAAACCAAGTCGGTCGACTCGCAGTCCATTTCGCTCTACCGCCCCCGATCCGCTCAGTCGCCGACCCAGATTGAGTACGCGGCTGGCACTACCTATTCGGATACGGGCAGCAATGCGATCACCATCGTCTGGCCCAACTTTACGGGGGTAGGCACCTACACAGGTGACCAGGTCAAACTTACGTTTGCCAAGAATTTCAATAATCAGCCCAACGGTGACTATTGGAGCATCAGGCCATACTTACTAGCCAGTTCAACAACAAAGTGGCAGGTCAACGTACAGCGCGTTACCCCCGACTTAATCGAAGGCACCTATACCATTGTTGACGCACCGTTGTACGAAAAAAGAGGGACTAATCTACCGGCTTCGGCGAGTGTAAGCGGCCGTTTTAAGGTCATCTATCCCCGTTAATTACTTGCCTTAAGCCGATCTAATTCGCTTCAGAAAGTTGTCAGTGAGGTACGTCTAACCGCATCGTTAGACCAACGAAGATCAGCGGGGGGCAACTCCGACCAGCTAACAGTTTGAATTTTTGTAAAAACAGGCAACGTTGTTGAACCCACTCTCGGATCGTACACTACTGAAACAGCTTGACTCTTAGTCAAGCTGTTTCAGTAGTGTACGATCCGAGAGTGGGTAGTCTAGCTACTTCCTGGAGGGGTTGGCTGGAAGCGCACCCGTTGCCATGTAGCAAAACTTCATTTTATAATCTCCGCCAGGCATCCGAATCAGGTGCCTTTCTTTGTCAACGGGTGCTTTGACAACAATCGTAGAGTAAGCAGTATCACCGGTTTTTCTGTCCCTGACAAAAACGATGTATTCGGCATCCTGATTGGTCGTCGGATGGGCGGGGAAAGTCCGTTGGCCCAGCAGAGTCTGCCTTGTTTGGTTGCTGAAATTTAAGGTTGACACCAGGGTCATTATCATTAGCCATGGGAGTGCAGGAAAATGATTTGTAGCTAAACTATGAAACGAAGGAAGGGTTTGTAACAAGCTAGCTAGATAGCGCCGAACGCCCTTTCTGGGAGCCTCTCCGTTATGGCTCGACTCCTACTGTTACGTCCTGTTTTCCAATATTGATTGGCGGGTCCGGTCATTTTATCAGGCCGGAATAAACCAGGGTTGGGTCCGCCAACTGGCTCGACCGGGTAGAAGGACGGTCCTCCGCGAAAGCGGTTAACCGTAAATAACTAGGCAAACGCCTGGTCGATCACTCATACGTTACGAGCCGTTGTCTATCAGTAACCCTGGCTGTTGCTGATGGACAGGTGGTTTTTGCTGGCAAGCCTCTCTGCAAAAAAATATTGCCTACCGGTAAAGCAAAAAACGATGTTGGTTCGACCGGATTAGGCAGGCAGATACACGCTGAATGTAGCCCCCTGACCCGGTTGGCTGCTCGCCGTAATAGCGCCCCCGTGGTTGGTGACAACCTTTTCACAAATGGCCAACCCAATACCCGTACCGGCAAATTCATTCTTGCCATGCAGCCGCTGAAATACGTCAAAGATGCGGTCCAGATACTTCTCATCGAAGCCGATCCCATTGTCGATCACATCGATCCGGTAATAGTGGCTGGCCGGGCGAGCCGGTTTCACCGACGTCGGCAAGTCGGTGTCGTTCACCACACTCGACCGGATTCGGATGATGGGCATCCTGTCTGGGCGACGGAACTTGAGCGCATTGCTGAGTAAGTTTTGAAACAGTTGCCCCAGTTGAGTTTCATCGCCAGCCAGCGTGGGCAAATGATCGACGGTAAGCTCGGCCTTCGCCTGCTCAATGGTCAGCTCCAGGGTCACCAACACCCGGCTGACAACGTCACCTAAAGCGACTGGCGTGCTGGTATCGCGCTGGGTAGCAATGCGGGAAAAAGTAAGCAGATCCCGAATCAGGGTAGACATACGACTGGCCGCGGATTGCATCCGCTCCAGAAAGGTGATCCCATCGCCCAGCTGGTCGGCGTATTGAGCTTTTAACAGATCACCAAACTGCTGGATCTTGCGCAGCGGCTCCTGCAGGTCGTGGCTAGCGATATAGGCAAATTGCTGAAGATTCTCGTTGGAGCGATTTAGCAGAGAATTAGATTCTTCCAGTTCTTCGTTGGTGACCGAGTACGCTTCATTATTCGCAGTGAGCTCCTCATTGATGATCGCCAATTTTTCGTTGGACTCGGCTAACTCCTGAGTACGCTGTTGCACCAGGCTCTCCAACTCCTGCGACAACTGGCGGTAGCGCCCTTCGCTTTGCCGCACTACGGCTTCCGCCTGGGTCCGTTCAACGGCTGCCACCAGTCGCTCGGCCACCATCTCCAGTAGGCTAAGCTCGTCATCCGACCAAGTATGGGCTTCCTGGTAGTGAATGAATAGTACGGCCACCAATCGGCCATTCCTTGTCAGAGGTTTGTTCAGAGTAGCCCCTAGCTGAAGCACCCGATGGGCTTCCTTCTCGGCTGGGGTCAGCATAGGGTCATGAGCAATATCAGACCGAACAACCGTGCGGCCCGCCAGAAACTCAGCTAGTAGGGGGCCGTAGTCGGCATACTGGTAAGTGCCCTGTAAATCAGCTACTCCATTGACGTAATTACGTAACACCACAATCGTGTTCCCATCGCCCTGGTCTTCGGCATAGCCGACCCGATTCGCTCCCAAATACTCGCCAACCAGACAAGCCGTTTGGTAGTACACATCCAGAGGGTCATTCAAGGAACGTAACGAGTCGGAAAGCTGCAACAGAAAGCGCTGCTGCTCCTGCTGCTGATTCAGCGCTTGCTGGGTCAGCAGTTGCTGAGTAACATTAAAGGAAGCGTTTACTATGGCGTATATACGGCCGGAGGTATCCCGTAAAGGGGTATAAGAGACATTAAAATACTGTTGAACCGAATTACCCTGTTGATCAATCAGGGCAGGGACACCAAAACTTTGGTAGGTTTGTCCGGTGGTGTACACATCAGTTAACAGGTGAAGAAAGGGCTGTCCTGCGAGTTCGGGCATTACTTGCTGCAGCGGTTTTCCCTCGATATCATTACCCTTTCCCAGCGTATCCGTAAAGGCTTTGTTGGGCGCCTGGATAATAAAATCCGGTCCCACCAGCAGGCAAAGCGACAGGCTTTCGGGGATATTGTCAATCACCGCTCGCAACATCTGCTGGCTTTCCTGAATCTGCTGACGATCCAGTACTTGCAGCGTTACGTCCTGAGCCACACCGGAAAAGCGTTGCAGCTCACCCGCTGACGTAAAATAGGCCTTGCCCGTAAAGCGAACCCAGCGTAGCTTTCCATCGTCGGCACCTATGGTTCGATAGGTTTCATCGTAAATACCTCCCGACTCAGGTTTCGTGGCCCGTTGAACGGCCTGGTTGACCCGATCAAGATCACTAGGATGAATATATTGAATGGCCTGTTCATAAGGCAGGTCGTTATCTTTGGTTAGTCCGAACAGCTCCCGGCAGCGGTTATCCCAGACGACAAGATTGGTAGCGGGATCGACTTCCCAAATACCAAGTCCGGCCGCTTGGAGAGCAAAGTCGATATCAAGTCGCTCAGTAAGTTTCTTGGTTGAGTCAAAAGGCTGCTGGTCGTCGTCCACAGGCACCACTGGGTTAGGGAATCAGGCTAAGTAACTAAACAAAGTTACGTACGTGTTTAGAATTAATGGCGATTGCGTTTAGGCTTCCACCAAATTGCTTTCCGCTTGAGCAGCCCCATGATCTAAGTAGCCCAAAACTCGTCCCCTCTTGACGTTCGATAGCCATTCCGGTTTGGTTCGGATGCCAGCTGAGCGTAATTCTTGCCGGACCTGTGTAGTATTGAGAGCATGAATGCCACACGGCGGTTATTATCATTCTTAGGCGCTTGCCTGGCGTTTGTTCCTGCGCCTTTCTTCTGGGCAGCATGGGTTATATTATTGGGTCGATGATGGCCGGTACGCCGGCTTGATATCATTTCGGGTTTTGACGAACGATCCGACGTTAATATTAGCTGGTTATCTCGTTACCTGGCGGTAACTTGCCTTCTTTTATTAGCTGCTTTTGGCGTGAAACTACTTCTCGTATTACTGGGGACGCTGCTTACCCTGCCCTCACTCGCTCAGTCTCTGATCGATTCAACCTGTACTCGCTACTTCCAGATCACCGATAAGCTCCGGCAGGGCGACACATTGGACCGGGCGACCTGGAATACATTTATGCAGGACAAGGCCATTCAAATCTATCTCAAAGACCAGGGCGTTGATCCGGCTTACAACGAGCGTTACCGACGAACCATGCAGATCGTTTATATGCCCCAGAACGAAGCGATCCTGCAAAGCAGGCTGAAAGATTCAACCCAGTACTGGCTGACGTATATCCTCTACCAATATAAGAAAAATGAGCCTGGTATGCGGGCTTACCTGCGGCAGTTGAGCGACAATCCAGCGGTTTATTTCGCGGCCTGTTACCGCTACACCTACCCCGTTCTGCCCCCAAGTGCCCAGCGGGAAGTACCACAGCAACTCTTTTCCATCATACCGATCCACTACGATGCCCACGCGGAAAATAACTGGATCATCTGTGCCCTGCTGTGCGCTTACCTCAATGATAAAAACCACTACGGTGTACTGGGGGGGCACGAGTTGCATCACATTCTTCGCCCCCGGCTGGATTATAATAAGATCTCAACCAATGATGAGCAGGTAGTTGCCCTGCTAGAGATCACCCTGAACGAGGGGAGTGCTGATCTGATTGATAAGAAGTACATGACTCAAAAGGATACTGTCTTGCTTCCGTTTCAGCGCTACTTTGAGACGTTTTATGAGGAAGGCAAAGCGATACTACCCCAGATTGACTCTTTACTGCAGCTCACGGCCAGTCGCGGATCGACATTTACCGTCCGCCAATTTCTGAAGGGTACTGTCTTTACGGGGGGGCATGTGCCTGGTACGTACATGGCTCATTACATTGAAAAAAACGGGCTCAAGGCGGAACTGGTCAAGCGCATAAACGATCCATTTTACTTTTTTCTGCTCTATCAAAAGGCCGCTGAACGGGATGCCAGCAAGCCGTTTCTATTTTCTGCCAGGAGTATCGCTTACATCAGTCAATTGCGAAAGAAATACAGTGAGAATGGCGCGATCCATTGAGGCTGTTTAGTGCTTAAAGACATGAACAGATTTATTCGTTACTGATTAATCAGTGTTTAAGGCAACAAGCACAAAAACGTATGCTGCTTTTGCATTGTATGAGCAGTCATCGCAAACCAATAAATGAAGGAGCACAATGGAAGAATTTGTGAGATTTATAAGAAGTGTCATCTGGATCGACGAGCTGGATTTGCAATTGGTGCTTTCCCGATGCCGTGAAAAACAGATTGCCAAAAACAAACTGCTGCTAAGAACAGGACAGATTGCCAGTCAATACTTCTTCATTGTATCGGGGGGCGTCCGTTTTTTTTATGAATTCCAGGGCCAGGAGATGACTACCTGGGTGATGTTTGAGCAGGAGTTTTTTACGGAAATTTCCAGCCTTCATCCCCAAAAGCCTTCCCGATTCACCATTGAAGCCATTGACGAAACGAAGCTGATCGTAATTGACAAGAAGGACATGGACTTTTTGTATGGCCAGGTAGCGGCCTGGGAAGAGTTCGGTCGAAAAATATGGGAGGCAACCACCATACGAATGATCGATCAGATCATGAATTTCCAGACGCTCTCCGCCGAAGAACGGTATCTGGCTTTCCTCGCCAATTCTCAGCTCATCCAGAAAGCACCCGTTAAGCAGGTAGCCGCCGTGCTGGGCATAACCCCCAACGCCCTAAGCCGGATTCGTAAGAAAATTCGCTGATCGTCATTCCCTACCATTTGGTAGTTTCGCCAGGCTACTGCCCTTGTAGTTTTGAGCCATCAAAACAAGCAACGATGACTCAACACGACCAACACCAAAGGGAACCTCAGAATCCGTATTCGGACGAAGTATTAATCAATAATTTTCCTGGTTTTACCAATCAGTATGCAACGGTCAATGGGGTTCGCCTGCACTACGTAGAAGGCGGTAATGGCATGCCATTGGTTTGTTTACCCGGCTGGCCGCAGACCTGGTATTCGTATCAGTCGGTTGCGCTGGAACTTGCTAAAAGCTACCGTGTCCTTATTGTCGACATAAGAGGGATGGGAAGCTCGGATAAACCGCAGTCTGGCTACGATAAGAAGACAATGGCGGCCGATGTTGTTGCCCTGTTGCAACAACTGGGTTTGCCGAAAGTGCACATCATGGGCCACGACATTGGCGGGATGGTCGCCATGAGCTTTGCCTTTAACTATCCCCAGTTCACCGAAAAGCTGATTGTGCTGGATGGGTCGCATCCGGGCGAGGGCATGTTGCAGATGAGCCTGATTACCGCGCCGGGTACGTTTAATCAGAAAATGGATGCCGATAGACCCTACGCCTGGTGGATGGGGTTCAATCAGGTGAAGGAGTTACCGGAAAAGCTATTGGCTGGACGTTTCCAGTATTTACTCGACTGGCTTTTTCAGTATGTCATGCTTGACGATAGTAAGATGACTTCTCTGGAAAGAGCGGTGTACGCTGCTTCGTACAATGACGCGGAGAGCATTCGAGCAGCGAATGGCTGGTATCAAACGTTTCTACAGGATATAGACGATGCAAAAACCTATCAGCCGCTAACGATGCCGGTATTAGGGATTGGTAGCTACATCAGTTATAACTATATGAAGATGGGGTTGCCCTACGTAGCTAAGGACCTGCAACTGGTTGGTATCCTAGAAAGTGGTCATTATTTGTTTGAAGAGCAGCCTACCCAGGTGCTCGATGCCGTTTTGGGCTTCCTGGCCTAACGAAGTATATAAAAACGTTAAAATGAATCAACCATGAACAAAACGATTGTTGTATTCGGTGGTACCGGCAATTTAGGTAACCGGATTGTCCGCGAATTGCGCCAACGGGGAGCGAACGTACGGGCGGTGGTTCGAACGGCCACCGATACCGAGAAAATTAAAGCACTGGAGCAGATGGGAGCTACCGTGGAGGAAGTCAATCTGGACAGTGTCGAGGCTCTTGCCAGAGCGAGTAGGGATGCCAGTTGTGTAGTGTCTGCCCTGGCAGGTTTGGGCGATGTGATTGTTGACTTACAGAAAAAGATTCTGGATGGTGCCCTTCAGGCCGGTGTTTCCCGCTTTATTCCTTCCGACTTCTGCACCGATTATACGGATTTGGTGCCGGGCGAAAACCGGAATTTTGATTTACGCAGAGCATTTCGAGACTATCTCGATCGTACGCCTATACAGGCTTCTTCGATTTTTAACGGGGCTTTTGCTGACATACTCCAATATAATACACCAATTCTGAACCTGAAAGAGAAGAGTATCGGATACTGGGGCGATAAGGCAGACTGGAAACTGGACTTCACCACTATGGATGATACGGCCGCCTTCACCGCCGAAGTGGCGCTGGACGAGGAGGCTCCCAGAGACTTACAGATTGCCAGTTTTCAGGTTAGCCCTACGATGCTGTGGCAGGACGTAAAGGCGGCAACGGGCCAGGAGTTTAGGCTTCACCAGCTGTCTAGCCTTGACGATTTCGCTCAATTTATAAAAAACCAGCGAGCTGCTTATCCAGCAGGAGAAAACGAGTTGTACGCCAGATGGCAACAGGGGCAATACATGTATTCAATGTTCACCACCCAGCACAGCCACTTAGCTAATGAACGGTATAAGGACCTCACCTGGACAACAAGCCTGGAGTTTATAACGTCATTCGTTCACTGATCGTGACCTTCTGGGGGACATCCTGGTATGTGCCCCAGAAGGCCTAATACTCCACCGATAAATGTCTGACGTAAGAGTACTTAAGGAGATAGAGCGTGCTCTTATTTTGTAATCGATTGGCTTAACATCCCCGTCAGTGCCCTCTTATCAGCTTTGACTGATCTACAATCTTGACAGTAGCTTTGCTTGTCCGGCAGCCTTTTATTCGGCCTGATAGCGTTGACCAGTGGTAACAACAGTCAACTCCGTCTATCTAGCTTTTATCGGAAACGAATAGTTAATTTTGCCCCATGAACGGGCAGAAGGAGCTATTAGAATTAGTGGAAACAATGGGAGTCCAGGCAGAGAAGGACGGGTTTCCGCCAGCGGCCGCCCGCCTGTTTGCTCTGTTGTTGCTGTCCGATCCACCTTACCTAACCTTTGAGCAGTTGCAACAAACACTCACCCTTAGCAAGAGCTCGGTCAGTAACGGCTTGTCATTACTACAATCAAGGGGGCTGATCGACTATTTTACGGTGAGCGGTGATCGAAAGCGCTACTTTAGAGTTCACAAAGCAGCTTGGTATGAATATATGAAAACTATCGTTCGCACGCAGCGACCGTTCTTAGTCGAAGTCATCGACAAAGCCTTGACCATACGCTCAGATCAGTATCCTGAAGCCAATCAAGTGTTGCAGCAAGCCAAAGAGTTTACCGATCACATGTTCGGGGCTATGGAAACTGCTCTCGTTGAATGGGAGAAAAAACAGAAGCAGTAATTTTTTTGCGCTTTTGGTTCTTTTTGTTCCGAACTAAATAGTCATATCGCAGTTAAAGTAAAAAAACAGATATCGCTCAGATGGATCAAACTATGAGAAGCAAGAAAATACTGGTGGCTGGTGCTAGTGTCGCCGGTAACACCGTAGCCTGGTGGCTATCGCGGAAAGGCTTTGAGGTAACAGTCGTCGAGAAGGCCAATTGCTTCCGTGAAGGTGGACAGAACGTTGACGTGCGGGGTAACGGACGGGAAGTCTTGCGTCGTATGGGACTTGAACAGGCTGCGCTTGACTTAAACACGGGTGAAGTTGGGACCGACTGGGTTGATGACAATGATAACATCATCGCCCGGTTCGCAATTGCCGATTTAGGTGCCGAAGGACCGACCGCCGAGCTGGAGATTATGCGGGGTGATATTGCCCGGCTTATCTATGAGCCCGCCCGTCAGCAGGCCAATTACGTTTTTGGTGAGAGTATATCGGCGTTTGAGCAGGATGATTCGGGCGTTACGGTTACCTTCACCACGGGTCGACAAGCGCGTTACGATCTTGTTGTGGTGGCAGAGGGCGTAGGCTCTTCGACTCGAGAGCTGATCTTTCCAGGGGAGAACCAGATTCGTTCCATGGATCTGACGGTTGCCTTTTTCGATATACCAAAAAAAGAAACGGATAGCGAGTTTGCGCGTCAGTATAACACAATCGGGGGGCGGGGTGTGACCCTAAAGCCAGGTCGTGATGGTAAACTTCACGTCTATCTCGGTGTACATAAGAAGCCGGCTGGTGAGAATAAATGGGACGTTGAACAACAGAAAGCGTTTATGCGTCGGCAATTTGCGGGGGATGGCTGGGAACTCCCGCGTATCCTGAAAGGCATGACTGAGACCGACAACTTTTATTTTGATGTGTTTCGACAGGTGCGCATGAAGCACTGGTCCAAAAGTCGAATTGTCCTGACGGGTGATGCGGCCTGGTGCCCGACTGGCCTGTCAGGGGTGGGAACAACCCTGGCCATCGTGGGGGGCTATGTGTTAGCCGGGGAGCTAAGCAAGACGGACGATCACGTGGCGGCCTTCGCGGCTTACGAGCGGATCATGCGACCATTTGTCAAAGAGGGTCAAAGTGTTCCTAAACCGTTTGTACGCTTTCTATGGCCCCACAGCCAACTAGGTTTACGGATCTTTCGCGCTTTAATGTGGCTAGCAGGTAGACCAGCGTTGCGCAAGGCGTTCAACCAGATTTACCTACGCGATTCGAAAAAGATTGCTTTGCCAGATTACAATTGATGGTTTGACTGATAGCGTTGAATAAGTCCGCCTGGGTTTCGTGTAAGTGCCCTAGAGGGTTTTATGAGACTTGGATCGGCTCAAATAAGCAAGTTTTCTTTCAACGTATTCTCACCCTGAATTAGGTTTGCTAACATGATTCAGGATGAAAATGGGCTTTAGAACAACGTAAAGTTGGACTTTAAAACAAAATCACTCGTCAGGGAACTAGTTACTTTTGTCTCATTAAAACGTTGATAATGAGACAAGAAAACACAATCGCTATTGGGGCTGACTCGACTAGCCCACTGCTTGCCAAAAGAATCGGTTATGGAACTATGCGTCTAACAGGTAATGATTTCTGGGGCGAGCCTCACGATCGGCAAGGAGCTATTGCTCTGCTGAGAAAAGCTGCTGAGCTGGGAGTCAATTTTTTTGATACAGCCGATTTTTACGGACCTGGGGTTACAAATAAACTGTTGGTAGAGGCCTTGTATCCCTATTCGCATGACCTGATTATTGCTACAAAGGTTGGTGCCAAAAGAGGAAATGATAAAAGCTGGCTGCCTTTCGGCAAGCCAAACGAACTAAGAGCGAGTGTGGAAAACAATCTGAAACAGTTGAAGCTCGAGCAGTTGACCTTGGTTCATTTTGGTCAGGGCGTCAACAGTTCAGACAATTTTGAAGAAGGATGGGTGACCATGTTGGCCTTACAAGAAGCGGGTAAAATCCAGCATCTAGGCTTAACCAATGCAACCGTTGACCAGTTTAACTCTGCCATCAGCATGGGAAAAGTGGCCAGTGTTGAAAATATGTACAGCTATACGCAACGGGTCACGGATCCCGCCAGTGCTTATGGCTTTCAGGGGGGGGAGGTACTGAGCTTATGTGAGCAACACCAAATACCCTTTATCCCGTTCTTTTCCCTTCAGACATCGTTGCCTGTTGAGCAATATAAAATGAAGGAACTCGCTACGTCGAAAGGGGTTTCTGAAGCACAGCTCAACATTGCCTGGTTGCTTCATCAATCGCCATCCATGCTGCCTATTCCGGGGACAACGTCAATCCAGCATTTGGTTGAAAATATGAATGCCGCTCACATATCGCTATCTTTAGAAGAACTGGCATTTTTAGGGTAGCGGAGTAAAAAGGCTTGGTAAGGTCTTTCTAGTTTGGCTTCGGTAGATTTGATAGTATGGCACAGAAGCAACAAAATAACTATGCCGATATTGTTCTGTCGTGTTTGGAGGAGCAGTATCTACGACGAGAAATTATTTTGAAACACCACTCCTTGGTAAGAATAATTTCGGGCGAAATGAGTGTGACTCAAGCAGATAATTCTTGCTCTTTTGTGGCCGGTGATACGGTGTTGCTACCCAGAAATCAGCTCTCCATGATCACTAAAAAGCCTAGGGGAGGGGAGCTATTCAGGTCAGTGATGATGACTTTCACGACCGAAAAGTTGAAGAAGCTATACGCTGCTGACAGCTTTAAATCCCTAAAACCGCACACGCACAAAATCCGGTCCTTTTCAAAGCATCCGTTGTTGGACAGTGTATTTGCCTCTTTGGAGCCCTATTTTGAGCTAGCCAGCGAATTACCAGAAAACCTTGTTTCCTTAAAGCTGGAGGAGACAATAGCCATTTTACGCACGTTGGATAGCGAAATTGATGATGTCTTGTCCGACTTTTCTGATCCAGGCAAAATTGACCTTGCCGACTTCATGGAAAAGCATTTTATGTTTAATATGACGATGGACAAATTTGGTCATTTGACCGGGCGTAGCTTGAATACCTTTAAGCGGGACTTTCAGAAAGCGTTTAATACCACACCACAAAAGTGGCTAACTCAAAAGAGATTAGAGCTAGCCTATTACCACCTAGCCCAAAACCGACGGAAACCAGCCGACATATATCTTGAAGTGGGCTTTGAAAATCTGTCCCATTTTTCATTTGCTTTTAAGAAGTATTACGGTTACCCTCCAACGGCGGTATTACGACAAAAAACGGTTTAAACAAGCCGCTTTGAAGCTGGTGGTTGTACTGTCCACAGCTGTTTATTGTTGACTAAATGTTGTAAAGAAGAATTCTAGAGACAATGCTTTCTAGTAGCTAACCGTGTTGGTTACCTGCTTAGTAGCGAGAGATTTTCTGAAGTCCACCTAAGCCGCCCTTTCCTCTCAATAAGGAACTGGCGACTAGGTCTACCCCGCCGACTGGGTTCATCATTGTTGCCAGTATTGCCAGTCCCGGTTCAGCCAGATTCTAACCAAACACTCCTTGCTTATTATTAGGCAAGAGCGGACGGGTGCGGCTGTATGGGCCAACGTACAGGAATCGAGGAATTACCGTAGCCTCACCAGCATCAGGGTTGGTAGAACTGGAAATGGTAGTTGTTGAGGTATTTCAGCGTTTGGATAAACTGCCGGCGCTCTATCTCGTCCAGGTCGGCCATAACGCTGTTGGGAATCTGCTCGAACTGCGCATAAATCCGATCAATCATGGCTTGTCCCTGGTGGGTCAGCAATAAGCGTTTGGCCCGGCCGTCGCGCTCGTCGGGAGTTTCCTGAATCAGCCCGTTTTTGACCAGCCGGCGCAGGATGTCCATGCCGGTAGTGAGTTCCGTTGCGTTGGCGATACACACTTCTTTCTTGGTCGGCTGATCCATCCGGGCAATCAGCGACAAAAACAGAAACTCGTCGGCGCTGGCAAAACCGTGCTCGGCCATAATCGACTTGCCGTAGGATTTGGCGTACCGGCTAAGTCGCCCGATATAAAAACCAGCCAAAAAATCCTCGTTGTCGAACGCTTCCGACAGCCGCTTCCCCGACTTCATGATGGGTTCGGAGTCGGGTAGGGAAGGGGCTTGACGCAACGGGTCAAGGTGATTGAGCAGCCAGCCGGCAAACTCACGGAGACTGCCCTGCGGCTGATCATCGCAGAAACGCTCCCAGGCCGTCAGAACGGGGATAGCCGATGGTTGAGACATAATTACTTTAATTTCGTACTAGATAAACAATAATGATACGAAATGGTTATTTTGTTGTTTGCCAATGACAACAGACGTAAAGCCATAATTCTTTGTAAGCCAATATTAAACTTTCACCTATGCCTACATCAGTAGCCAAGAAAGTACTGCTGTCCGGAGCAAGCATTGCCGGCCCGACGATGGCCTTCTGGCTGGCCAAATACGGATTTGCCGTTACCGTTGTCGAACGGTCACCGGCCCTGCGCCTAGGCGGGCAGAATATCGACGTCAATGGTCCGGCCCGGAAGATAGTCCGAAAAATGGGCATTGAGGCCGCTATTTTGGGCCAAAATACAACCGAAGTTGGTTTGCAGATTATCGGGCAGGATGGCCAGGTAGCGGGTGAGTTCCCCAAAGATGCATCGATCACTGGAACCCGTGAACTGGAAATTCTGCGGGGCGACCTGGTCAGGATTCTTTATGATTGCTCGAAGGAGCACGTCGATTACCGCTTCGGCGATTCGATAACGGCCCTGGATCAGCACCCCGACGATGTATCAGTAACGTTCGCCAGCGGCAAAACCGAAACGTTTCATCTAGTCATCGCGGCCGATGGTATCCGGTCGAAGACCAGGCAGCTTATGTTTGGTGACGAACCTCAGTTCAAGTCGCTGGGCCTTTACGTCTCCTACATGACCATTCCTCGGCAAGAAAACGATAACGACTGGTGGCGTTGGTACACCGCTGTCGATCGCCGGGTGCTCATGCTCCGCCCTGACAACAAAGGTACTATCCGGGCGTCGGTGGCTTTCTTGGAAGATAGTAGTGAAAGCTACGAGCAACGTCCGGCTGATGAGCAGAAAAACGTATTGAAAACCAAACTGGCCGGTGCGGGTTGGGAAGCCGACCGCATCCGTCAGGCCATCGATGGAACGAATGACCTGTACCTTGATAAAGTCGGTCAGATCAAAGCTCCGCGCTGGTCAGCGGGGCGAATGGCGATGATTGGTGATGCAGCTTATTGCCCAACGCCCATTAGCGGAAAAGGGACGACCCTAGCCATCGTGGGAGCTTACGTACTGGCTGGTGAACTATCGCGGCACGAACGGTACGAGGACGCCTTTGCGGCCTACGAAAAGCTGATGCGCCCTTACGTAGAGGAGGTGCAGAAACTGCCGCCGGGCACCCCTAAACTGGTGTACCCCGAAACGAAATTTGGCGTGTCAGTGCTCAATACGGTGGCTGGTATTGTGGCTAGCAAACCCGTTCAGAAGGTAGTCGGTCTATTCACTTCCAACGATGCCGAGGAAGAAAAAGAAGGTATCGACCTGCCGGACTACTGATATTCATTAGAGCACAGAGGTCTACGGCTCGGAGCAGTTTATAATCTGGGACGCGTACATCTACCAAGTTAATGATTATAGCCTGTTTGTTGGCCGGTTCTGGTAGTTTCTATTGACAAGATACGATGAGAGAAAACCAAAGTAGCTGATAGTGTTCAGGACAAATCAATACGTCCAACTTTGCCGAGCACATATTCTACGTAATTGAGAATTTGTACCTGGTGGCTGGTGTAGTCACCGGTTTACTGTTTGCTCCCCGATTAGGGAAGGAGCTTCGTAAACAAATCACTAACTCGGTCGGTGACCAGACCCGAGACTTAAAAGATCAGTGGGATAAAACAAAGACCCAGGCCAGAGAAACCGTCAGTAACATCAAAGCCAACGTAGGGATGCAGGAGGACGAACACAGCCGATACGCCGATCAGGCAACCAAAGAAGCTAGAGAAGCTGACGAAGAAGCGGATAAGGCCCTTAAAGAAGCCGACCGGCTGGCGGATGAAGCTAGATCAGCGATGAATAAGGTTAAAAATACCGGAAAGCTTGGCTAAAATATAATCGGCTCGTATCAGCGTGTACAGGTACCAATATACTTAACGATCAAAAAGTAAGACCTTGATTCGTAATGCGAACTAAGGTCTTGCTTTTTGACTATAGCGGGGCATAAAATTTCATGTGGAGAAACTCCTGCTGTTCTGATCCAAAACAGCCTATCCTCATACCAAAATTGGTTCGGTAACGCGCTACGTTTTGTGTACATTGGTACAATAAGCCGGGATAAGATGGGCTGGGGACGCCAACTTGATTTTTATGTATTTTGAAAGGAGTAACTCCTAATCCAGCCAGAGCTCTAGTACTTACTGGTTCAGCATTAAACGATGGTCAAACAATTTGAGATCGAGGGGAACGTAATTAATGACATTGCCTCCTTTTACGAGGAGATCAACCGAGTCTTCATGGCGGACGAAAGCTGGTTGATCGCCCAGAGTCTAGATGCCTTTGGGGATTTATTGTACGGAGGCTATGGCGCTTTACAAGGCGCAGAATCGGTTGAAATTATCTGGCACCATATGGACCATAGCCGACAAGCGCTAGGTTACCAAACCACTCGAGATTACTATCTGGATAAGCTCAGACCCGGATCGCCATACAACCAAAAACTGTTCCAAGAAAAGCTAGCAGCGCTGGAGCGTGGTCAAGGGGAAACGTATTTTGACATGATCCTAGACATCCTGACTGATCATCCGATGATCAAAATAATTAGTAGGTGAAATCATTGATAGTCGTCAAGACAGGGTTAGAAGCAGACAGTTTCCCTGATCAGCAGTCATGAGTATTTCGTCCCACGTAAAGGGCTTAAAGCGATTACTTCTCGGTGAAGGCCGCTACCAATTTTCTCCAAAGAAATTTGAAATTAAGTAGGTAGACCAGACTATCCCGTTTAGAGAAGTAGTACTTCCTGCGTGCTCGATAATGAATGTCTCTGTCTTCGACCTTCTTGTTCTACTAGGTTCTCTACAGGGGATTATTTTGGCGATTCTTCTCTGGCGAAACCGGCAGGGTAGTCCCCTCGCCAACCGGTTATTAGCCACGCTAATGGCATTACTAGCCGCGGCCTGCTTTTCCGTTGGCGTACCCTTAAACCCGTGGACCAGTCTGTTGATCGATGTGGTGCCCCTGATTATTGTTATGCCCATCGGGCCAATCATCTATTTCTACACCCAGACCTTACTTGACGATAGCTTCCGGCTAGGCCGTCGGCAACAGCTCCACTTTCTGACCGCCCTACTCGACATCGGCAAACAAGGCATTGTCTGGGTCTACCTGATCGCCTTGTGGCTGAACCTGACCAGCTATGCAAACCGAGGCTGGTGGGCCGACCTTAAAAATAGCTATGATACCCTGGTTGATATCCCGGGCTGGCTATCCCTAACGATTTACCTGGGTTTAGCTCTGCGCTTGGTAAACCGGCATAAACGGGCTAATCTATCCCCCTCAACCGAAGGAAACGTTCAGCTGCGTTGGCTGCACTCGCTTTTAAGCGTCTGGTGTGGCTTTCAACTCCTGTGGCTTCTTTTTCTAATTCCTTACCAGTTGCCGACTTTTCGGGATGCCCTGCTTAGTAAGGTGGGCTATTATCCCCTCTACATTCCCCTGGCCGGGCTCATCTACTGGATTGGGCTGCGTGGCTATCTCCACTCCCTACGTACGGGCGAACCTCAGGAACGGAAGGCCACCACTTCGGCCTGGCCCGCTCCCCTGATCGAGACAACCCTCCAGCAGCTTCGGCAAGCGATGCAGCAGGATGGACTCTACCTGGATGCCGAACTGAGTGTCGAACGGGTTGGCAAGCACCTGGGGGTGGCCCCCAAACTCATCTCGGCTGCCTTGAACCAGCACCTGGGCAAAAGCTTTAACGCCTTTATCAATGAGTACCGGGTGGCCGCCGTTCAAACGAAGCTGCTCGATCCGGCTTACCAAACCTCAACGATTCTGGGTATCGCCTTCGCGTGTGGCTTCAATTCGCAGGCGACCTTCCAGCGGGCCTTCCGGGGGGTGACAGGACTGACCCCAAAACAGTACCTGCAAAACGAGCAGCCGGTAAAAAATAAGGCTCAAATCCGGATTTGAGTAGCTATTGGGGGTATTCATGGCGGTATTGCGAGCCAAAAGTAATCACGTATGAAGACGATTTGTTCGCTGCTCCTGACGATCCTGGGGCCCCTGTTTTCGCTCTCTGCTCAGTCTCCAGACTCAGGCTCGATCCCCCAACGATTAGATGACTACCTAACGGCGGCTCAACAAGCCGACCGCTTCAATGGCGCTGCCCTGGTGCTTCACCGGGGAACGGTCTTACTGCAAAAAGCATATGGGGTGCGCCATGCTGCCACCAAAGCGCCTAATGATACTGCCACCCGTTTTCCCCTGTTGTCCATTACCAAGTCCTTCACGGCTGCGTTGATTCTGAAGTTACAGGAGCAGGGCAAGTTATCGGTCAACGACAAATTAAGTCAGTACCTGCCTGGTTTTGCCAAGGGGGATTCGATCACCATCCACCAATTACTGACTCACACATCAGGCTTGTTCAATTACACGGAGTTGATCGATGAAGCAGACTCCGCGCTGGTCTGCCATCCCGTGCCCAAACAACGTATCGTCGACATCATCCGGGATAAACCCTTGTCGTTTAGTCCGGGTACGCAATTCAGTTATTGTAACTCAGGCTATTTTCTGTTGGGCCTGGTGATTGAGAAAGTCACCGGTAAACCCTACGAACAGGCCATGCGCGAGCTGATCTTGCAGCCGCTGGGCATGCGTCAGTCGGGCTTCGATTTTATCAATCTACCCACTCAAAACCGGGCTTGGGGTTATGACACCTTGACGGCGGGTTACTACTCGCCCTATCCTCACCCAGACTCAACCGTTTTATATGCCGCGGGCGGCCTCTACAGCACAACCGGCGATATGCTGCGGTGGGCCAAAGCGGTTGCCCACCGACAACTGCTATCGGCTCATTCCTGGCAGTTGGCCTTTACCCCCCGTCTAAGCGGTTACGGCTACGGCTGGCAAAACGATCAATTTGGGGGCCGACCTTACCTGCGCCACAGTGGTGGCTATCCAGGCTTTATGGCGGAGTTCGTCTACTATCCGAAGGAGGATCTCACTATCGTCCTGTTCAATAATTTTGGTAATTATGCCGATTCAATCTTTCCCGTTGTACAAAGTTTATCGGTGATTGTGTTTGGGATGGCTGATGATCTGTGGCTACCTAAGCAGGAGGTGCTGTTGGAGCCGAAGCTATTAACGCAGTACGTCGGTCGCTACGTAGCGGATCATCCAAGCGGTTATGGAGCGGATATTGTTCTTCGGGATGGACACTTATACTCGCTGGGACACCATAAAAATCAACTACCGGAATTAGGCCTGTTTGCCAGTAGTGCGGACCATTTTTTCCCCCGGATGTACAACAGTCGGGTGACGTTCCGACGTAATGCCGCAGGCCAAGTGATTGGCTGTGTTATTGAGGAGAATGGCCAGCGTTTTGAGTGGAAAAAGATCAATTGATCTCAAGTAGTAGCTAATCCTTTTTAACCGTTTCTTGTACGACGACTTGCGTAGTTATCGCCAACAAGACTCCCCGTGAGCCAAGGGGCATTCATGTAGCGTAGCCAAGAACTGGGGATTCGAAGAGACTAGTCCTGAACCCTTACGTTGGCGAATGGCCATACGTAAGGGCAGTTGGCGCCTTCCCGAACTTTTTCTTGAAGGAATTAGAAAAGTGTGAAATACTTTCAAACCCCAGCTCGAGATAAATCGTCGAGGGCTTTTGTTGTTTGGTTTCGATAAGATATTTGGCCTCGCTCAACCGTTTATCCTGTAGCCAATGACGGGGCGGAGCACCAAAAGTTTTCACAAAATCGCGTTTGAAAGCCGCCAGGCTGCGGCCGGTAAGCTGCGCAAATTTTTCAATGGGAACATTGAACCGGAAGTTACTGAGCATGAACTTCTCCAGGTCGATCTTGCCAGGGGCGGAAAAGTTAAATAGTAAGTCGCCAAGCTCGGGCAGGGCAAGCAAAAGTAATTTGACGACTTCTTTCAGTTTGAGGATACCCAGTGCGTCGGTCAGGCTCGCTCCCGAGCTACGGGCGTAGGGAACAATCGATTGAAAATAGCCTTTTAAAAAGTCATTAGAGGGAATTAACGTATTGGGCAAACCAATATAGGTCTGATTTGCTTGAAGCTTTTCTTCTAACGCAATCCTGCGTAAGAGATCCTCCTGCAGCGATATGACGATGGTTTCATAGTTGCCTCCGGATGGCGGGGTTTTAGTGAGCGTACCCAGTTGATTTTTGCCGATCAGCAACATGTCTCCCCCACTCATCGAAACGGTTTGCCCGGAGGTTTCCAAGATAAACTGTCCTGAAACCTGCAGTATCAAGGTATGGTGGTTCCATAAACACACTTTCTCTTTCCGCTCAGCCGAGTGATACGAATAGAAGATAACGCCTGGAAGGATTTCTGCTGGACTGTCCATTTAGCGCTGTAAGTAAGTGCTGCCACGTATTGCACCGATGGCAAACGTGGCGTTTAAGGTGTTCATCTCTTCTGGGGTAAATATAATATCCAGCGCTGCAATGTTCTCTGGCAAGCGCGACCGACGACTCATGCTCACTAACGGCATAATCTGATCACCTTGTTCCTTCACCCAGGCAATGGCCAGTTGGGTTGGCGTACAGCCTTTCTGGCTGGCTACTTGTTTCAGGACGTCGACTTTCGCCAGATTATGGATGAAGTTGTCTCCTTGAAAACGAGAGAAGTGTTTACGGTAATCGTTTGGGGCCAGCGGAGCTTTTAGTTCACCGGTCAACAAGCCTTCAGCCGTATTGGCGAAGGCTACTACGGCAATGCCTAACTCCTGGGCGGTGGGTAGCAGCACACTTTCTATTTGCCGGTCGGCCAGCGAATAGCCAATCTCCAGCGCGCTGATGGGGTGAACACGGTTGGCGCTACGAAGTTGATCCGCTGTAATTTCCGAGACGCCAATGTGACGTACTTTCCCTTCTTTGATCAAGTCGGCTATCGTGCCAATGATGTCTTCCAGCGGCACACTGTTGTCGATTCGGCTAGGCTGGTAGAGGTCAATAGTTTCAATACCCAAACGGGTTAGGGAGTAATTGATGAAATTCTTGATCGCGATGGGGCGCAGATCCATGCCCAGCCACTGACCGTTGTGAAAGATGGCGCCGAACTTTACGCTGATGAAGGCCTCGTCGCGTTTTCCTTTGATAGCCCTGCCGATCAGCAGTTCATTATGGCCAGCCCCGTAAAAGTCTCCCGTGTTCAAAAAATTAATCCCTCTCTCCATGGCTTCATGGATGGTGGCAATACTTTCGGTTTCGTCGGGCGTAGCCCCGCCCCAGATTGAAGACATGCGCATGCAGCCTAAGCCAAGCTTTGAGACGAGTGGACCGTTTTGACCCAGTCGAATTTTTGTGATATTTTCCATGAAGCAAAAATCCAACTTTACGACGCGCGCTATTTGCCTGTACGGCTCATATATTTTGCTTGTACGGCTCATTTGTTCCTGGCAGAACATATTTTGTAAGGTGCAATAACGAGCTTAATGAGCGTCGAAATCTGTCTAAAGCCGAGTATCTGTTTTTCTTAAAAAAGCTCTTTGCCACTAAAGCTTCGGTGTTGAAATAATCAGTTGGTTGGACCGTACAAGGTGACTACGGCTTCACTTTTGACTGGCTCTATTTTGCTTGATGGTACTTGAAAAGGACTGCCAGCAATCACAGAATAGAAACGGGTACGTATTGCATTGGTGGTCTTAGCTCCAGGTCCAAGGTGTCTGTACAACTATTCCACCGTAACGCTCTCCCGTGAAGTGGAGGAGATTACTTATATCTACTTCCCCAAACGGATCAGCCAGTAAGACGATCGACTGGTATGGGAGTAAAACCCAAGCCTTAAAAACTTCTTTGTTCGGAATTGTTTCGTAACAGGTCATGGATTTGACCAACTGGCAGCATGAAACAGGATTTTTATCGTAGTGTTTTCTTTGGCTTAGGGATCACTTTCGTAGTTGGTTTATTCCAAAGCTGGCTTCATGCCCAAGCGGGCATCGATATCTACACGCTGGCCTCGTTTCGTAGCTGGTTTTTGGCAACGAACGTTATCTCCTTCATTACTTCCCTTCTCATTCTAACTTACTATCGCCACCAAAACTATCAGGTTGCCTTTTGGACTGGACTATTGGCCTTGGTTACGACGTTTGCCAGCCTTTTTTACCTGTTTTCGGCAACGCTGTATCCTATTTTTCGTAAGCATCCGGATGGAGCTGTGTTCATTGGGGTTACAATCAACCTAGTGTATGTGCTAAGTCTGGTGTTTTCTAAAGCCAGTAGCAGACCTTGGCTAAAGCGGGCCGGTATTGTGTCAGTCCTGCTTTGTCTTGCTCATATAACAACCTTAGTTTGGTTTAGATATGTACCCCCGTATCCGGTTAATGCCACTGTTGATTCGGCTCGACAATGGCTCTATTTATGTCATGTGTACCCTTCATGCCATGACGGATTTTACGACCCACCGTCATGGCATGAAAGATAAATGCTCCCATTAAAACTGCTAGACCTATATCTAAGGAATTACTTCTGTTTCATTTCAGCTAAGCCCTTCTCGTACTCAGCCAGTTCACCGCCTTCAGCTTTCACCAGAGCAATGGCTTCTTCCTGCGCTTTGATTGCCTCCGCTTTGTGGCCTAGCTTACTGAGTAAGTGGGCATACGTATCCAGATTAGCACTACTTCGGCTGTAGGCCAGCGATTTTGCTGACCAGAGTAGCGCTTGTCTCAAATCGGCGTGTTCGGATAGGTTCTGAAAATAATCCCATGCCAGACTGTTCAATTGCGTTGCGATCCGATTCGTTTCGGCGTTTTGCATACTGGCCGCGTATTGCTTGAACGCGGCCTGCTGTTTAATTGAATCGGGCGTAAAAGCAGACTGTAGCTGAAAACGTTTGAGGAGAAATTCATCCTTGGCTTTCAACGAGTCGGAGGGAATAGCCAGCAGGCGGGTACCTTCTTGAGACGCCAACTTTCGGTAGCCATCCAGATTTTTGGTCTGCAGATAGAATGTCCGGCGATACGTGCTTTCACGTTCATCCGTGCTGACATTGCCGTCAATAGGAATAACCGCCGTTAGTCGCCGACGATTCTGAAGCATCGTGTTTAGTAAGTTTTCGTCGCCTTGCTGAATCGCTTTCTGATAGTCTTTTCGTTCGGCCCGCTGCAGCCCGTTGATGATTGACCGAGATAGAGCTAGTTTAGCCTGATCCAGTCTTATTTTAGGAATAGCCTGGATGAGGAGGTCATAGGCTTTGGAACTGGTTGAACCGATATTGCCACTAAGAATGGTTAGATTCTCCGCCGTGAACCAGTCGGCGTTGGGTATCAACTGCATATACGATTCTAAGGCTTCCGGATCGGGCATGCCAACTTGCCCCCGCTTGGTTAGATAGAGAGCGACAAAGGCTGGGTTGTTCTTGTTGCTGGCGTAATGTTTTTCCAGCGCCGACAGTGGGTTGGGATCAGCCGCTGCCGCAATAGCTTTATCGGCTTCTGTCAACATGGCCTGGATGCCACCGTAGCCAACAACCCGGTGGATAAGGTCACCGTCGGGAGATACGAACAGGGTCGTTGGGTAGGCCGTAACAGTGTACTTTCTGGCGATTTGAACGCCTTCACCCCGTTCGGCGTCGAGCTGGTAGCTGATAAAATTGGCGTTGAATTTCTCACCCACTTTCGCATCCGGGAACGCCTGTCTGGCCATTTGCTTACAGGGACCGCACCAGGTTGTATAGATATCGATGAAGACGGGTTTGTTTTGTTTTTGGGCTTCATTCAGGACTGCCTTCCAGGAACCTTTGAAAAAACGGATGCCTGTTGGTTCTTCAGCCTGTACCGCAAAAGAGGCTGCAAGCAGAATAAAAAGGAGGGTGCGGTTGAATACGTAACGTAACCGTTTCATAGAGGATTGTTTGTTAGAAATAAAGAAGGTGAACAGGGCGGAAAGATAAAAAGAGAAGCAAAACAGTGGTTGCCGTCCAGGAAATTTTCGGCGAACTAATCCCCTCGTGCACTTGTCTTTTTTATGTATGACAACAAAGAAAAAATCAAATGCTAATACCGCTGATAGTAAGCCAGAAGTAAGCTGGCGTGAGCGCTTTGCCGCTCTCGGAAATTTACCCGCCTTTTTCCGTCTGATATGGGAAGTATCGCCGGGCCTGTTCCTGGGGAATGCTTCCCTGCGCCTGATCCGGGCGGCTGTGCCAGCCGCAACACTTTACGTTGGTAAACTGATCATTGATCAGGTGGTCGCCTTCACGAATAATGCCGGATCGGGGGATACAACTTTCCTATGGTGGCTGGTAGCCGCCGAGTTCGGTCTGGCTGTTCTATCGACGGCCCTGGGCCGGGCTGTATCGCTCATGGATGGCTTGTTAGGCGATCTGTTCGCCAATCAGACCTCTGTTCGCTTGATGGAGCACGCAGCTACGCTTGACCTCGAACAGTTCGAGGACGCGACGTTCTACGATAAACTCGAACGCGCCCGCCGGCAGTCGAACGGGCGGACAGTGCTGCTGTCCGGCGTATTTGGGCAAATACAGGAACTGATTTCGGTGGGCTTCCTGGCCGCAGGTCTGGCAGTGTACAACCCGTGGCTGCTGTTACTGATTCTGATTGCCGTTACCCCCTCATTCATCGGCGATAATTATTTCAATCAGCGCAGCTATTCGTTGTCTCGTTCCTGGACACCCGAACGGCGGGAGCTGGATTATCTACGTTACGTTGGGGCCAGTGACGAAACGGCCAAAGAAGTCAAGATTTTTGGCCTGTCTGATTTTCTGATTGATCGTTTTCGTAAACTTTCGTGGGAGTACTTCACCAAAAACCGGTCCTTGTCCATCAGTCGAACGATATGGGGAACCGTGCTAACGGTGTTAGGGACCGCTGGTTATTACGGCGCTTACGTCTGGATTGTGGCGCGAGCCGTCAATGGAACCATTTCGTTGGGGGACCTCACCTTTCTGGCTGGCTCGTTCCGGCAGGTTCGCGCTTCACTGGAGGGGATTCTGTTACAGTTCAGTAGCCTGACACAGGAAGCAATTTACCTACAGGATCTCTTCGACTTCTTTGCCATCAAGCCGTTGATCTATTCGCCTGCTACGTTCCGGCCTTTTCCGAACCCCATACGAGAAGGCTTTACGTTCGAAAATGTTGGTTTCAAGTATACAAACTCGGAGCGCTGGGCGGTACGTAATCTATCATTTACGCTTCGGGCGGGTGAAAAGCTGGCATTGGTGGGTGAGAACGGGGCGGGCAAAACTACACTGGTTAAACTGTTGGCCCGGCTGTATGACCCGACGGAAGGCAGGATACTACTGGACGGATACGATCTACGCGAGTATGATCTGACGGTATTGCGCCAGAATATCGGCGTCATTTTTCAGGATTACACCCGCTTCAAGATGTCGGCCGGAACCAACATTGCCGTTGGGGACGTGAGCGAACGGATGAATCAGTCGCGAATTGAAACAGCAGCGCAGCAGTCGCTGGCTGATACGGTCATTGCCAAACTGGAGGGCGGCTACGACCAGCAATTGGGGCGCTCGTTTGGCAAAGGTGTTGAATTGTCGGGTGGGGAATGGCAGAAAGTAGCGTTGGGGCGAGCGTATATGCGCAACGCTCAGCTGGTTATTCTGGACGAACCCACGGCCGCGCTCGACGCCCGTGCCGAATATGACGTATTTCAGCGATTCGCCAAGCTAACAGAAGGCCACTCGTCAGTGATCATTTCGCACCGGTTCAGCACAGTCCGCATGGCCGATCGAATTCTAGTTTTGGACAAGGGTACGTTGCTCGAAATAGGCAGCCACGACGAATTGTTACGTCAGGATGGCCGTTACGCTGAGTTATTCAAACTACAAGCGCGGGGATATCAGTAGCAGCCCGAATGCTTTATGTATTCAGGCCGCAATCGAGTGTTTTTTGGTACTTTGCGTTCGTTCTCCTAAACCTAGATGGATACTAGTATGAAAGCTACCTTTTCCTTCGTCATTGCCTTACATGGATTGTGCATCAGTTCGATGGCCCAGACGCCCGCCGTTCCGTCGCCCGAGATGCAGATAAAAACGGCGGTGCTGGCGGCTCCGGAAGATAAACGCGCGGGAGCTGCCGTCTATGGCTATTCGCCTAAAAACGAATTCATCTTACTGCGTAAAGGCACAAACGAGCTGGTTTGCCTGGCCGACGATCCTCGGCAGAAGGGATTGAACGTGTCTTGCTATCATCGCGATCTGGAGCCGTTCATGGATCGTGGACGAGTACTGAAAGGAGAGGGGAAGAAACCCGACGAAATTCTGAAGATTCGCGAGCAGGAGGTAAAGGAGAAGAAGCTGAAAATGCCGGATCATCCGTCGTCGCTGTTTTCGTATACCGCCAAAGCGGAAGACTTTACTGCTGAAACGGGCGACGTAAAAAATGGCTACCTGCGTTACGTCGTGTACATTCCGTATGCCACTGCTGAGAGTACCGGCTTACCGCTTAAACCCGAAGCGCCGGGGATGCCCTGGATCATGGACCCCGGTACGCACCGCGCCCATATCATGATTAATCCGCCAGCGGCAGGTGACAAATAGATACCGACAAAAAAAGCTCCTGTAAATAACAGGAGCTTTTTTTGTCGTAGCGTAATTCATCAACGGATCGGCGAATAATCCGTAGCGTTCATGTAAACGGATTCCACTTTGTCGGTCAGCTTGCCGTTGGCTTCCGATTCCTTCAGCGCTTTCTGCCAGACGGGATCGTTTGCAAATTCCTTGAAGTGCTGCTTCCCTTCTGCTTCGCTGGGGTGCGCCAGAATGTATAACAGCCGTGGCTGGACGCCATCCTTCTCCTGCGTGATCCAGTAACCAATATGTGTCATGTCATGCTTGCTAAACAGTTTCAGGGTATGATCCCGGAAGCGGGTGAGCAAGGCCTCCAGCTTACCGGGAGCGGCTGTGTACGAGCGTAACTCGAACGTGCGGGGCTTCTTGCCGGCCTTTGTTTTAATGGCTGGCGACAAGTCAGACTCGGTCATGAAAATCTGATCGACGTGGTTCACCAGTTTTCCATTTACTTCTGAGGCATCCCGAGCTTTTACCCATTCCGGATCGTTGCCAAAGGCTTTCCAGGATGCGTCGCGCGCTTCCCGGTTTGGGTAGGCCAGAATATAGATCAGTTCCTTTCGGCTGGTATCCGTAGGCGTCCAGTAGCCTATATTTTCCATGCCGTGTTTGGCAAACAGTTTGAGCGTATGCTGGCGGAATCGATCAACGATTGCTTCGTATTTTCCGGGGTTTGGGTAATAAATGCGCATCTCATAAAAACGAGAATCTGGCTTCGGCGGATGCGGAGAGCCTTGGGTTGTCAGGCCGACCAGCATGGTGCTACAGAGGAGCAGAAAAGAAAGCTTTAACATGGAACAGGGTATAGAGGTAAAGCAGCAAATAACCTATATTTTTTTATGATTATAGCTAACTAGGGAGGCCACCACATATAAAATATTGCAAAACTAAGCGAACGCCCTATTTTTGTTAATTCTCTACGCTAGTCCGTTTACTTTTTTTATGCTGAGCCGCGTTGCCAATTCTATCTACTGGATGCACCGTTACATCGAACGGGCCGAGAACTACGCCCGTTTCATGAGCGTCAATTTTAATCTGGAGCTGGATCTTCCGCCAAACGTAGATCAGCAATGGGAACCACTGCTAACCGCTACTGCCGATAACTTCCTGTTTTTCAAGTACTATCAGCAGCCTACGCGTGAGAATGTCATTCAGTTTATGACGTTTGACAAACGAAACCCTAATTCCATTGTCGCCTGCTTAAGCAATGCCCGGGAAAACGCTCGTACCGTACGGGAGACGATCTCGAAGGAGATGTGGGAACACCTGAATCAGTTTTACCTGATGGTGCGGGATACGGCCCCAAAGCAACAGTTGGGCCAGAGCCAGACACAAAGCTTCTTCAACGAAATTCGAAACAGTATTCAATTGTTCTATGGTATCATCGATGCGACGATTACCCGGAACGATGCCTGGCATTTCGGACGGCTAGGCCGGTTTCTGGAGCGGGCCGATAAAACATCGCGTTTTCTGGACGTAAAGTATTTTACGTTGCTACCGGAAGTGGGGTCGGTTGGCTCGACACTCGATCTGATGATTTGGTCGGCGGTACTGCGGTCTGTTAGTGCGTATAACATGCACCGCCAGCAGTATCGATCGCTGACGCCATCCAGTATCGTTGAGTTTTTGATTTTGGACAAAATGTTTCCGCGCTCGGTGGCCCATTGTGTTCGGCAGGCCGAATTATCGCTGTACGAGGTCTCGGGTAATAATATTGCTCAGGGGTTTGGCAATGCCGCGGAGCGAACGCTCAGCAAGCTTCGGACGGACATTGAATTCACAGAAACGGCTGACATCTTCAAAATGGGATTGCATCAGTACCTGGATAATTTCCAGACCCGTACTAACGAAGTAGGAACCGCTATTTTCGAAACGTATTTCGATCTGAAACCAGTCGAAGCGTAAAAAAACACAAAGGCGAAAGCGGGCAAAACGACTAGATCATCATTTTGCCCGCTTTCGCCTTTTCTAACTAGTTGTTAATAAAATAACGGCAATGTAACGGCGAGGTAAGGCATGCCTGTCCGGTTACGGAAGCGGTTGTTATCGGCTATTACGTCTCGATTTGCCATTCGCATTTCGGTGGTCTGCCACTGGTAACCGGCTTTGATGGCTACTCGCTGGTTAATATAGAAGCGGGCAAACACTTCCGTTGACAGTGACCCCTGGTCATTGTCGCCAAGCAGCCGTAGGTTTCCTGTAGCCGGAGAGCCGTTTTGCAGCGCGTTGGTGCCAGAAAACGGTATGGTGATTGTTGGATCCTTACTAAAGCGACCTGCTGCCGACTGGTAGATACCCGTTCGGCTTTTGCCCAGTGTCAGTCCCAGCAGGTCGGCGCTGGCGCCTAACTCTATCCAGCTCAGTTTAATTCGCCCCCGTATACCGAAGTTGAGGGACGTAGCGGTCATGTAGTCAAAACGGACCCTATCAATGTTCTGGTCAACAAGTGGAGACCAAAGCGCACCTAATCCCGATTTTTCGCGGGTCAGTCGGGGGGGGGCAGTGTAGAAATCGATGTTGTCGCCGTAAAAAGCCCCTAGTCGGGCTGTCCATCCCAGCGAAAAGATTTTGCTTTCGCGAATATTAATCAGTTGGTAGTAAGCGATCGATGGATTGTACCGGTTTTTGGTGTAGGCCATTCCTAAATCAAAACCGCTGCTCAATCGAGCGGATACGGGTGACTGAGCAAAACCAGATATGGAAATCAGAGTGAACAGGGTGACGAGAAATTTCTTCATGCAGACATTTACTGATCTTGCGCGCAAAGATAGGTTAATTGATTAACCGGAGGCAGTGAACGCCGTATTCGATGCTTGAATCAACGGATTTTCTACCCAATAAACAGAATATATCGACTATGTATTGTAATATAAGCCGCGATAAAAAGATAGGCGGAAAGGTGAGAACAGCTATTGCCGTCCTCGCCTTTCCGCCTATCTTTTTATCCGTTGGTCTTAGCTGCGTTTCAGCACCACGGCGCCCAATGGGGGAATATTGAGCCGGAGCGACTGGTTTCGGCCCTGCCAGTTTACGTCTTCACTCGGCAGCGCATTGGCGTTGACAACCCCACTACCATGGAAGTCAACGTTATCGCTGTTGAACACTTCGTAATATGTACCAGCGCTTGGGACACCGATGCGATAGTCCGATCGAGGTATGGGAGTCATGTTCAGAACGATAAGCAACGTATCATCCGGGTTGTCGCCTTTACGTGCGTAAGTGATAATGCTGTTTTCGCGGTCTCCTGTATCGATCCATTCAAAACCCTCAGCCGAGAAGTTCCGCTGGTACATGGCAGGTTCGTTACGATACAACTCGTTGAGCGCGCGCACGCAGTTCGCCATGCCCTTGTGGGGCGCGAACTCCAGCAGGTGCCAGTCCAGACTAGCGTCGAATTTCCACTCTGACGTTTGTCCAAACTCACCACCCATAAACAGCAATTTCGTGCCCGAGTGAGTGAACATGTAGGAGAACAGCAGACGCAGATTGGCAAACCGCTGCCACTCGTCACCCGGCATTTTCCCAATCAACGAATGTTTGCCGTATACGACCTCATCGTGGGAGAGAGGGAGCATGAAATTTTCCGTATAGGCGTAGACCGTACTGAACGTCAGCTCGTCCTGGTGGAATTTGCGGTAAGCCGGATCGCGCTCGAAGTACCGTAACGTATCGTTCATCCAGCCCATCATCCACTTCATACCGAAGCCAAGGCCACCCATGAATACGGGTCGTGATACGCCAGGGAACGCCGTCGATTCTTCGGCTATAGTTTGCGTATCCGGAAACTCCAGATAAATGGCCTCGTTGAGTTCTTTGAAGAGGGAAATAACTTCCAGGTTTTCCCGACCGCCAAATATGTTTGGCTCCCATTCACCCGCATTCCGGGAATAATCCAGATAAAGCATCGACGCTACGGCATCGACTCGCAAACCGTCGGCGTGGCAACGATCCAACCAGAATAAAGCGTTAGACAGTAGGAATGAGCGTACTTCCGGGCGGCTATAGTTGAAGATGTAGCTCTTCCAGTCCGGATGATAGCCTTTCCGCATATCCGGATGTTCGTAGAGGTGCGATCCATCAAACTCGTAGAGCCCGTGTGCGTCACCGGGGAAGTGGGAGGGAACCCAGTCCAGAATAACGCCGATTCCCGCCTGGTGTAGCTTTTCGATCAGCGCCATGAATTCCTGCGCGGTACCGAATCGACTGCTGGGCGCATAGTAACCCGTGATCTGATAGCCCCACGAAGGTGCGTATGGGTACTGCATGATGGGCATGAACTCGACGTGCGTGAACCCCATATCCTTCACGTAGGGTACGAGTGCATCGGCGATTTCACCGTAGCTTAGCTCCCGATCCGGATCGGATGGGTCCCGGCGCCAGGAGGCCATGTGCACCTCGTAAACCGAAACCGGAGCGTTCAGGGCATTTTTGGGCCCCCGATTCGTCATCCAGTCCTGATCCTGCCACTCGTAATACGTGTCCCAGACAACAGAAGCCGTTTGGGGCGGCACTTCCCAGCGGTGGGCGTATGGATCTCCTTTCTCCAGTTCGCGGCCGTTTTCGTGGACGATAAAATACTTGTACACTTCACCCCGACCCGTGTTGGGAACGAAAATTTCCCAGATGCCTGACGAATCCCAACGGACGTTGAGTGGGTTACTACCCTTGTCCCAGCCGTTGAAGTTTCCAATCACGGATACGTATTTTGCTGAGGGAGCCCAGACCGCGAAATACGTACCCACAACGCCATTGTGCTCAACGACGTGTGAACCGAATTTCTCGTAGAGTCGATGATGTTTCCCAGCCCGGAAAAGATGAATATCAAAATCCGTAAAGCGGGAGTAATAATCACTGGTTTCCTGGGAAGTTTCTATAATTTCGGTAGTTGGTTGTTCAACAAAAGCCGGCGGAGTTGCTTCGGCTGCGGGTATTGCAGTTTTACGTTTTGCCATGTGTCAGTAATCTCTTCGTTAGTGAACGCGTTAAGGGTAGGAAAGTTAGAAAAAGTACCAGGAAGTACTCGGCTCTGAAAGGTAAGTAACAGATCGCTTAGTCCAGTATTTTCGTCTGTAACATTGGAACGTTATCACCTTTTTTGTTTTCACTTAGGCGAATTTTCTCGATTTCACGGATGACGTCGATAATACCTTTGAGTGGTATTTTTACCCAAGAGGGACGATAACTGATTTCATACCCCAGTTCGTACACTGCCTTCTCCAGCAAATAAATCAGCAGCAGGAAATTGCTTTCATTGTTATTGTGGAAGAGCGGATGCGGGGTCCCGACGGTATCGTAATAAGCATTGAGATAGGTGTCGCGGATAAGCTTGAACCAGCGATCAGAAATACGTTGCAAATATTCGGCGCTGAGGCCTTCGGTTTCAGAAGCGTTGAACAGTTTGGCCGAAACGGCGTAATGGTATGACCGGATCATACCTGCTACGTCCTTGAGGGGAGAGTGTTTAATTTTTCGGTCGGAGATGCTGCTCTCCGGTTCGCCTTCAAAATCAATAATGACAAAATCAGAGCCAATACCTTCGCCGGGGGTAGCAATGGCCAGCACCTGTCCGAGGTGATAGTCGCCGTGAATCCGGATGCGGAGCGACTCCAGCGGCCGACACCGAAAATCATCAATGAAGGCTTCGATCATTTCGCGTGCCTCCATAAAGACCCAGGCTAGTTTTTGGGCCTGTAGGTCGAGTTTGGTGTAGTTGTCAACGAGCAGCGCGTATCGCCGTTCAAGCAGGTCCTCAAAGCGTTTAATCAGAAACTGCCGGTACTCATCCGTCAACGCTTCAGGAGCGAAAGCAGTCTCAGCTTCTGGTTTATACAGGGCTAAGTGCATCTCGCCGGTTCGCTGGCCTAGTAAGGCTACCTGCTCGAACACGTCTTCCCGAATGGCAAAGAGACGTTGGGGAACAGCGTACAAAAAGTCATTCAGATAATCCCCGGTTTGCATCCAGGAATCTTTGTTATTTGGCACCATGCGCTGCACCATGCCCAGCGTTACGTCGGGAACACCCGCTTGCTGCCAGCTCAGACTACCACCAAAGGCGGGAATATTCCGAAAGTCACTTTCATCGGTCAGGAAAGCGACCATGTCCACCTCCGGGTTTGTTTCTTCGAATAGTTTCCGGTAAAGCTTCAGAAAATACTTCTCGCCGAATATCATCGCCGAGTTACTTGAATCGACGCCTAGTACCCTTGATGGCAGAAATTCGTCACCTTCGTCCAGTCCTTTGCCTCGTTGGAAGGTCAGTTGTCCATTTGGCTGCGTCAATACTACGTCCCGGTAAATGTCAGCAAACAATGTCCGCCGAAAACGCTCATCGTGGATGGCGTCGATCAGAGTACCCGGCTGATCGGCCAAGGCCACTTCCCCAATACGGCCTGTTGCTGGAATCAACGCCAGGTCGATCGAGGGGTCATGGGCGAGGACGTCGGCAATAAACGTAACCGGAAGCAAATACCGCTCGGGCTCACCATCGGCATAGGTTGCCCGCAGAATTAATAAGTAAGCAACGTCATCGTCCGTTAGGGGCAGCGTATGAATCGTGTCGATTGAAAAGCCACTCTGCTGGCGTGCTTTACCCGCAAACCAACGGCATATGTTGACAAAAGGGGGAATCAGGGTTTGCGAAAAATCAGCCCAGAACGTAGTGTCCGTCGACAGATCTTTCCAGGAAGTGGAGGAGGTAATCGGGGCAAGGGTAGTCATATAGCATAAACGATTGAGCCGGAGAGGATACACAAGACTGGCTCTTACGATTCGAGAAAGTCAAAACTCTTTACCGAAAAACAAAATCATAGAAGTAATGTTGGCCGCCATTCCCGAATGCGCCCAGACCCATATAAAAAAAGCCAGCTCTGCGAACTCAGAACTGGCTTGACTAATCATGATAATAGGTAATCAGCTACGATTTAGGTGATTTCAGCACGTTGGGCCTTGTGGTAGGAACATTATAGCATGTTTCTTTACTAACCGTCCATTGGGGGAGCTTCTGCGCCAGTTCATTCATCACCGTATCCTCGCTTCCTTCAACCAGCAAGGTTTTCCGGCTGGCATCGACCAACTGCGTTTTAGAACGAATCAGTTTTATGTCATCGGCAGGCAGTGGAAGTATGCCCTTAAAATTGAATATGTATCGACCGTATGCCATAATGCTGATTGTCATTAAGTTGCGATTTGCTACGCATAGTTAGCCAACAAATTTTATACAAACAACATTCCGGTGCCTTCGAAAGACGACCCGAATCCCAGTGATTGGACGTGTTCCGCCAATAAGCGGATGATGGCTTCGGAACGGTCGGCCGTACGGGGCATGTCCAATACATTGGGTGAATTTGACAGAAGCCGGGCGGCTACACCTGCCGCTAGTGGGCACGCCATCGACGTACCACTCATCGGGGCATAGCCACCCGGTACCGACGAAATAATGCCCACGCCCGGAGCGATGAAGTCCACTTCGGGGCCGATGTTTGAAAAAGCAGCAACAAAATTCTTTCGATCACTACCAAACGGAGCCAATACGTTGGGGGCATCGGTTGTATTAGCAGGAAATGTACCTTTTCGCCCCATAGCCCCCACGGCCAGCGAGAGGGAGTAAGATGCCGGAAAACTAACGGGCTGGCGTCCATCATTACCTGTAGCGACGAAGCACACGGTGCCATTTTCGTGCGCAAAACTGATGGCATCCTCGGTTGCATCATCGCTCGGGCCGCCACCCAGACTCATGTTGATGATATCGCAACCATCGGCAACGGCCTGTTCGATTGCTTTAATGATAGCAAAGTTTGATGCCCCCGCGTTGTTCTGGCTGAATACTCGATACGCGTAAAGCTCAGCATGCGGAGCTGCCCCCTGAACCCCAGTCGGTGGTATACCGTGAGCGGCAATAATTCCCTCTACGTGGGTACCATGCTCGTCGACGTCGGCAAAATTGCTGGAGTCTTCGCCCGTCACCGTACTGATTCCACCAGTAACGGTCAGGTCAGGATGGGGACCTACGCCCGTATCAATAACACCGACGCGAACACCTTTTCCGTTGGGCTGTTCGGCGGGCGTTGGGGGGTAGAAAAACGTTTTGGCGTCAACGTAATCCAGCTTAACCGGCTGGAGCGTAATCGTGTCATTGGTCTTAATGGTGAAGTTCTGTTTCCAGAAGCTCCAGTGCCCGGCTTTAGGGTAGATGTAAATTTGATCAAGGGTACGATTGCCGATGTTTCTGAACTGTACTACGCCCTGAGCATTAGAGGTAGCCTGTTCGCCCTCGCGCTGATCAAAATTGGTAAAGGCTACCACAGTCGCATCGGCAACTGGTTTTCCGGTTTTCGCTTCTTTCAGCAGCAATTTGACCGTAACACGCGCCTGCCCCTGGAGGGGTTTGACTTTGTTACGTATCTCCTGCATCCAGCGCTGCGGGTAATAAAAAACCTCCGGCACAATACGTACGCCTGGTAACTGGGCTCGTAGATTGGGTAAGTCATCGGCCGTAACTCGTACCAACTTGGCACCGCTATGGCGGGTCGTGTCAAGAACAACAGCCTGCGAATTGAGATCACTGTCGATCACATCGTCCAGATGGGCGTCGACGGTTAATCGAGAAAAGGTCTGCCGGGTAGCAGTAGCGAGCGATTCAGCCGAAAAGCGCAGGTCTGGTTTGGGTAACAGAATATAATTCTGAGTGGGAGACTGGGCCATGAAAAAAGCAGAAAAGAGATTTACCGATTCAGCACAATTAACGCAATCAACGTATAAACGGGTATCAATATCGAGCCAATGAGTCGAACAATAGCTTCGTCCAAACCAATGGTCATGAAAGGTCCCCCCAGACTAACGGCGTAAACGACAAAAGCCCCCGCCGATAAACCAATCTGCCGTCTGCTGTCTACTTTACCAACGTATCGCAAGTAGAATGGATTGATGACAGCCAGCGCAATAAACACGATCCAAAGTAACCAGGCATAAACGACTGGACTGGTCGATGGAAGAATACTGCCTCGAAGCAATCCATCAATGGTGATGTAGGCGCTAATGACTTCCATCGGCATTAGCTTTAGAAACTGAGTCTGATAACTATCAGCTTTAACTTCTCGGGGTAGAACGGGCCCATCGGCGAGTGGACCTGATGCAGGGATGCTGGAACGAGTAACAATTGTACGACTCATAGACATACAGTCAGATTGGGTGCAGTAAGTTGGAAATTCATTCAACAATAAAAAAGCCGGACCGATTGTATCGGTCCGGCTGGTTATGAACAGGTGGGATGAACTTAATTGCTGGCCAAAGCTTCGGTGTGTACCTGACGTTTAGGGGCCTGTGGCTGATTCGTAGTCAGCGTAACACTTTTGCTGATAGTGTCTGTGCCATTGGTGATATCCAGTTGGTAAATACCGTCCTGCAGGCTGTCAACATTGAGGACTAGGCGACAATTCTCCGCTTTTTTACCCAGTCGCTGCGTGTACAACGTAACGCCCATATTGTTTTTTAACTGAATCGTAACGGTACTACCTGCCTGTTTGTCGAGAGCCACGTGCAGTTTGCCGTCAACGGAGGTGTAAATACCTGATTTGAACGGTGTTTTTTCGGTAGGCTGTTCTGGATTTTTATCACCAGCGAATGATGCGAATGAAGTAGCGACGCCTAACGTCAGAGCAAAAAAGAAGAATTTAGCGAACGATTTCATGACTATGGATTTTTAAATAATTTGTCTGAGTTGAAATCTGCCGTGTTTCGGCTGATTGGTGAAACAAAGATATAGGGTTAGGACGGTACTATGCATTGCAAACTACCGGAACGGTTGTTTCCTGTGATGAATGGACGGAAAATTGGACGACTGAGGGAACGGACTGATCAGATTGTACCTTTGATGAACAAACCAGACGATACCAGTGCGATGTCGCAGACTATTGATTTAACTGCTTCTTACGTAAGTCCCCCTATCTTTTCTTCTTTTGCGAAGGTGGTTGCCGCCGAAAGTACCCGGCATGGAGGAGTGAGCCCTGCGCCGTTTTCCTCGCTCAACTTGGGAATCAACACTGCCGACGAAGTCGGAAATGTGAACGAAAATCGTCGACGTTTCCTGACAGCTATCGGAGCGGAGAATTTTACGTTTGCTTCGTCGCATCAGGTGCACGGACTAGAAATTCTGACGGCTACAGAAGCGGGGCGCTACGATGGCTACGACGCTCTGATAACCAATCAACCTGGCCTTCTGATTGGCGTGACCGTTGCCGATTGTGTTCCTATACTAGTCTATGATCCCATAAAACAGGCCGTAGCCGCTGTTCACGCTGGCTGGAAGGGAACGGTAGGAAAGCTGCTGGCTAAAACGATGGAAGCCCTGCAACAACAGTTCGGTACTGATCCTACAGTATGTTACGCCTATATCGGAACCTGCATTGATGAATGTTCATTTGAGGTGGGGCCCGATGTCGCCGACTTGTTCGATCCTGCGTTCCGACGAGCGCAACCAGGAACAACGAAGAGTTATATCGATTTAAAAGCCGTCAACCGTCAATTGCTGCTGGAGGCCGGTGTGCCGAGTCGCCAGATTTGTTTGTCGACGTACTCCACAGTTCTGAATAACGATGCATTTTTTTCGTATCGGGCGGAACACGGACAAACGGGACGAATGCTAGCAGTTATCGGTGTCAGAGGATGAACAAAATGCCCTTGTTGAAGTTATGTATGTGATTTAAAAATCAATTCACTCAACGTAAAAAAAGTCATGAGCATTTTAATAACAATTCTGGTAGGAGCCATTGCCGGCTGGCTGGCTGATCTCGTTTTTAAACGGTTTTCGTTCTCCCTGCTCGTTGAAATTTTACTAGGTATAGCAGGCGGTTTCGTCGGTGGCTGGATTTTTGGTGCTGGCGGTAGCTTCCTGGACAGCGTACTGACATCTTTTGTCGGAGCGGTTATTATTCTAGGTATCGCGGCTCTGATCAAGGGTGCACGTAAAACGGCGTAGTTTGTAACACATATTTTTTGTTTTGAAGAAGAGGGAGAATGCCTTTCGGTGTTCTCCCTCTTCTTTTATAGTACTATTGGTAGATTGCTTGGTTTTTTTCTATTCCTTCAATAAGTGGATCTGGGCCGTTGAATAAACAAATTGATAGCGATTTGTGCCGTTTTCAGAGTTAGTGAATCGGCTCTAAATTTGATTAATTTATTTTTTTAGTGACTAGTTGATTGTAGAAACAGTCTTTAAGTAACATGTATGTAGTCAGAAGTCAAGAAGCCGGTAAAATATAGGCACTAGCAAAAAATGGTACGATGCAGTGACCGATCCTATTATCGTTCAGTCTGGATTACTAGCTAGCAATACAGTATCATTGAAAAATTCCTATTTTTGCGAGAATCAGTTGATGATTCTCAGAACATTGATTTGTACAAGTAGTCGCAACTATTTAATATTCGATTTATGAAATTGGCAGTCGTAGGGACCGGGTATGTGGGCCTTGTTACGGGTACCTGTTTTGCCGAAACGGGCAATCAGGTGACATGCGTAGATATTGATGAGCGAAAGGTTGAGAAGCTAAAGAATGGGGTTATTCCTATCTATGAGCCAGGACTCGACACGCTGTTTCACCGGAATGTTGAAGAAGGCCGTCTGCTCTTTACAACCAATCTGGAAGAGGGGATAAAGGGAGCAGAAGTTATCTTCCTCGCGCTGCCAACTCCTCCGGGCGAAGACGGATCTGCCGATCTAAAATACATCCTGAAAGTCGCCAGTGATCTGGGACCGATCATGGACCAGTATGCGGTTATCGTAGACAAGAGCACAGTACCTGTTGGAACGGCCGAAAAGGTTCACGCGCATATTGCCGACAACGCTAAGGTTGATTTCGACGTTGTATCCAATCCCGAGTTTCTGCGGGAGGGTGTTGCCGTTGAAGATTTCATGAAGCCTGACCGCGTAGTTATTGGTACGAAGTCCGAGCGAGCCAAAGGGGTTATGAATCGGCTTTATGCTCCGCTGGTACGTCAGGGAAATCCAATCATCTTCATGGATGAGCGTTCGGCTGAGATGACCAAGTACGCAGCCAATGCGTTCCTGGCTACGAAAATTACGTTTATGAACGAGATCGCTAATCTGTGCGAGCGGGCTGGCGCTAACGTTGACGATATTCGTCGGGGCATTGGAACGGACAGCCGGATTGGAAAACGCTTCCTATTCGCTGGTATTGGTTACGGCGGTAGCTGCTTTCCAAAAGATGTGCAGGCACTGGCCAAAACGGCACAAGATTTCAACTACGATTTCAAGGTACTGAAATCGGTGATGGAGGTCAACTACGAACAAAAAACAAAGCTGATTCCGCAGATCATGAACCATTTTGGTGGTGATCTGAAAGGAAAAACGATTGCCGTCTGGGGACTTGCCTTCAAACCGTATACTGACGATATCCGGGAAGCTCCAGCATTGGACAATATCAAAGCGTTGGTCGACGCGGGCGCCAAAGTGACGGTATATGATCCCGAAGCGATGGACAATGTGCGTGGACAAATCGGCAACATCGTTACGTATGCACACACGCAATACGCAGCATTGGATGACGCTGACGCGCTGGTCATTGTAACGGAGTGGCCACTGTTCCGCACACCGGATTTTGACAAAATGAACCTGTTGCTGAAAGGCAAAGTGATATTCGACGGACGTAATGTGTACGAAACGGAGCACATGCGTGATCAGGGGTATACCTATTACAGCGTAGGACGCGAGACTGTTCTGGCTCCTGTAGAACAAAAAGTTTAGTTTGTTCGTCAAAACGGCAACCCGGACAGGTTGCCGTTTTGACGAATTACCAGCCGAAAACCATACACTGAATGAAGCGTATTTTAATCACGGGCGGAGCCGGCTTTCTGGGATCCCACCTCTGCGACCGATTTATCAAAGAAGGCTACCATGTTATTGCGATGGACAACCTAATCACGGGAGATATTCGCAATATTGAGCACCTGTTCCACCTGCCCACCTTCGAATTTTACCACCATGATGTGTCCAAGTTCATCCACGTACCGGGCGAACTGGATTACATTCTGCACTTTGCTTCACCAGCTAGTCCAATCGACTATCTGAAAATCCCGATTCAGACGCTGAAAGTAGGCTCGCTGGGCATTCATAACTGTCTGGGTCTTGCGCGGGTGAAAGGCGCCCGTGTTCTGATTGCATCTACGTCAGAAGTATACGGTGACCCGACGGTTCACCCACAGCCAGAAGAATACTGGGGAAATGTTAACCCCGTTGGTCCTCGGGGGGTATACGACGAAGCTAAACGCTTCCAGGAAGCCATTACGATGGCGTATCATACCTATCACGGACTGGAAACCCGAATCGTTCGTATCTTCAATACGTATGGTCCACGGATGCGCCTGAACGACGGCCGGGTACTGCCAGCATTTATTGGACAAGCACTGCGTGGCGAAGATTTAACCGTGTTCGGCGATGGCAGCCAGACCCGCTCATTCTGCTATGTCGACGACCTGGTTGAAGGAATTTATCGCCTGTTATTAAGCGACTATCCGTATCCGGTTAACATTGGAAATCCATCCGAAATTACGATTAAGGAATTTGGCGAGGAGATTATCAAACTGACGGGAACGTCGCAGAAGCTGGTCCTCAAAGACCTTCCTAAGGACGATCCAAAGCAACGGCAGCCTGATATTACGAAAGCAAAAGCTATCTTGAACTGGGAACCCCAAGTATCGCGGGCGGAAGGCCTACGGATTACGTACGAGTACTTTAAGAGCTTACCTGAAGAAGAATTATACCGGGCAGCCTATCACCGGGAGTTCGTTAAGAAATAAAGGAAAGTATGTACTTTCCTTTATTTCTTAGTAAATTTACTAGCTAACTATTTGATAGAGTTAGCATTTAGCTGTCTGATAAAAACCTGCAGCCCATTTTGGGTGCAGGTTTTTTGTTTATTGTTTGATCTGAACGGGGGCCGCCGACCGGGTGGCTGTTACGTTTTGTTGCGCTTGACCTCCCCATATGCCATTACTCTGCCGGTGAACTACGTTGGGCGTTACGTTCTGCTTGATAATATTGTTCGAGTTAACATCGCCCCAGCAGTCGTCGTTGATGCCTGTTTTGAAGCCGCGGATGGTATTATTTGCTATGTTATTGTCTCTTGCTGGATAGTCCGCTGATCGAAAGAAAAGAAAGATTCCACCTCGATCATTGTTCGGAGATTTATCTACCCCTTGATGAACAATGGTATTGCCTGTAACTTGGCTACGACTACAACCCTCCAGACTGATACCAGTGGGGCTAACCCCCGAAATCAGTGGGTTATTGATAATTCGGAACTGATTATTATCAAGGACACGAATCGGAATTCCATTTTTGCCTTCCGTAACAATACGAACTCCTTGCACCAATATATTTTGTGCAACGTTGGCTCCCACAGTGTTCAGGCCACCGGCATCTGGACCTTTTGTATTAATTCGACCACCTATAAATGAGATATTTTTACTGATACCTTCTGCACACAGACCAATTCCACTGCCGTAAGAAGGCCCTTGTGTAACAATGTTATTGATAAATTTTACATTCTCACAGGCGAAATAGATCGCGAGGGCGAAGTTCTTGCAGTCCCGGACCGTGTTTCCCGTGGCAGTAGAGTTGAATGAGTTTTCGAAATCGACTCCCACATCACCACATTCCGAGACAGTGTTAGTAGCTACGGAAATGTTGCGTCCCTTGTACCCCCAAATACCACCACCGTCGACCCGGCGGATGACATTGTTACGAATTGTCATGTTTTCGCAGAAGCCATTCGTTGCGTCACCCCACCATTGGATACCATGTTGAGCATTTTCAACCCGACAATTGGTGACTTGAATATTCTGGGAAATCACTAAATGAATACCCTGGAACTGATCGATCCCCTTGGCACCACAACCCGTAACGACCAGGTTGCGCAAAATAACCCCTTTTGACTGAACAACGTGGATACCTTGCTCGGCTACTTCCCGAATACGAAGGCCATCAATCGTTAGATTGTTGGCCTTGCTGGCCAAAACGCCCATGCCGCGTGTACGCGCTTTTCGGTTACCGTCAACTATGCCTGTGCCACGTAACGTAACACCCGCTTGGAGTTGAAGCACGGGGAGCGCTGTTGTTGTGGGCAAACCCCGCAGAATCGTTTTAGGTCCAATAGTCAACTTGGTTTGTTTAGGTACATTCAGTGTGCTCACATTGAATGTACCCGTTGGCAAAGTAATCGTCTTCCCTGCATTTTTATTAAGAAGCTGTTGCAGTGTTTTGGTGTTATCAACGGCGCTCCCGGGAGGAGAAATTAATAAGAGAATGAAGGCTAGTATCATAAAGCGTTTTTGTATTGTGCTACATGAGATCGACCTGACAGCTCTTGATTCACCGGCCAGATTAACTCAATCGATCTTTGAAGCTTTCATAACCATACGACCGGACCAGGCGGAATGTTTCATCTTCCTGCCAGATTCCAATGCTGGGCAGGTTGACACCATTGAAGGTTGTGGTCTTGACCATCGTGTAGTGGATCATGTCATCAAAGACGATAACATCACCTGGTTGAAGTAGGTTATCGAAGGAATAATCGCCCATAAAGTCACCCGCCAGACAGGTCATACCGCCCAGCCTGTACGTGTGTTTACCCGCAACGGGTTCCTGATAAGCGCCTAGAATTCGGGGTTTGTAAGGCATCTCGAGCGTGTCAGGCATGTGAGCAGCAAAGGACGTATCCAGAATCGCGACCTGAATACCCTGACTATCCAATACGTCTAACACAGTTGAGACAAGCACGCCCGTCTGCCAGGCAATGGCGGAACCGGGTTCCAAGATTATGTCGACGTTGTATTTCTCCCGGAAGGCTTTTAGTAGACCAACAAGGTGCTCGGTGTTGTAGCCCTCGCGGGTCATTAAGTGCCCTCCGCCAAAGTTGACCCATTTAACCTGATGAAGCAGATCGCCAAAGCGAGATTCGAGCGCGTTGAGCGTGCGCTCTAACGTAAAGGAATCGTTTTCGCAAAGGGTATGGAAATGAATCCCCTCTAGCCCTTCTGGCAGTTGATCCGGTAGCTGACTTCGCGTAGCACCCAGCCGTGAACCGGGTACGCAGGGGTTATACATATCTGTCGCAACTTCTGAATACTGAGGGTTAACCCGAATTCCGCAGGAAACAGGCTTCCCGGCTACCCTATCTTTAAATCGCTCCCACTGACTCCACGAATTAAACGTCAGATGGCTACTGCGTTCGACTACTTCATCAAACTCATCATCACGATAGGCCGGAATGTATGCGTGAGCTTTGACATTCATGTACTCATTGACGAGCTTGATTTCGTTCAGAGAGCTAGCCGTTGCTCCGCTCAGGTACTCACGCACCAGTGGGAAAGCACTATACATGGAAAATCCTTTGAGCGCCAAAATAATGGTAACTCCGGCTGCTTTCTGGACGGAATTGATCAGTTCGAGGTTTCGTCGGAGTTTGGCCTCTTCCAGGACGTAACATGGAGAGGGGATTGTATGCGTATGCTGTAATAAAGTCGTTTTCATGGAGCAAAAGTACGGTCTCTGTAAGTTCAACCTGATTTGACTGAGGCTAGTTTAAGTGGGTTAAACAAAAATCCCGTCAGAGGAGGTGACGGGATTTTTGTTTTAGGAGTAGTAAAGCTTAGTATTCGTGCGGTAGCGGAATATTAACCCGTTCCTGAACCGGAAGTCCCTGCTTGTTCATCTGCTCGATGAACGGATCGGGATCCAACTCCTCGCAGTTCCAAACGCCAGGTTTCATCCAGACACCGGTCAGCATCAGCATGGCGCCAATCATTGCCGGAACGCCAGTGGTGTAGCTCACCGCCTGTCCTTTGACTTCTTTGTAGGTTTCTGCATGGTCGCAGTTGTTCCAAATGTAATACGTGCGATCCTGCCCGTCTTTTACACCTTTGATCTGACACCCGATGCTGGTCTGGCCCGTGTAGTTCTCGCCGAGGGTCTCGGGAGCGGGTAATACGGCTTTCAGAAACTCCAGGGGAACAATATCCATACCCTGGAACTTGACTGCGTCGATGCGCGTCATTCCCACGTTTTGAAGTACTTCCAGGTGCGTCAGATAGGCCTGACCAAACGTCATCCAGAAACGGGCGCGTTTCAGAGTCGGGAAGTTTTTAACCAGCGATTCCAGTTCTTCGTGATACAGTACGTATGACTCACGCGGGCCGATTTCCGGGTAATCAATCGGCTTGTGAATGCTCATTGCTGGAATCTCAACCCATTCTCCGTTTTCCCAATAACGACCAGGCTGAGTAATTTCCCGAATATTAATTTCAGGGTTAAAGTTGGTGGCGAAGGCTTTCCCGTGATTCCCGGCGTTGCAGTCGATAATATCCAGGTAATCCATCCGGTCAAACTGGTGCTTGTTTGCGTAGGCCGTGAATACCTGCGTAGCACCAGGGTCGAATCCACAACCCAGCAAAGCCATTAGTCCAGCCTGCTCGAAGCGCTCTTTGTAAGCCCATTGCCAGCTGTATTCGAACTTCGCGACGTCTTTAGGTTCGTAGTTGGCGGTGTCCATATAGTGGACGCCAGCTTCCAGACAGGCATCCATGATCGGAAGATCCTGATAGGGGAGCGCTACGTTGATAACCAGTACTGGATTAAAGGAACGAATCAGGGCCACTAACTCGGGTACAACGTCAGCATCGACCTGGGCCGTCTGAATCGTTACGCCGTGCATTTCCTGAACTTCGCTGGCAATCCGGTCGCATTTGCTTTTCGTACGACTCGCCAGCATAATATCCGTAAAGATCGTGCTGTTCATCGCGCACTTGTGCACGACAACGCTACCGACCCCACCTGCTCCGATAATGAGCACTTTTGCCATTGATCTGCTTATTAGAGTTCGAAATTCTATTCTGGGCACAAAGATAGGGAAAGTCAGACAGTCACTCTTCTCCTGATTAGGTCGTGGCAGCACAAGTTCTTTTTATCTTAACATAACCCCCAAAATGGCCTACGTTCATCAAGCAAACCAATTGAGATACAGTACCAAAAACTTAGGAGGGACTTGTTAAAAAAAGATCAAACAAATAGTTAGTAGACTAGTTTTATAGAAAACTGACGCCTAGTACAGACCCATGAAACTCAGCTCCTCTACCGGTACTTTTGAATTGGCTATCCTAGGATACGGCCAGAAAGCGTCAAACTGGCGCGATCGTAACAGATTGCAATGCCAGGTATCAACGAAATGGTCGAAGCAAGCCGACAGCCAGGCGACGCCTTTACAAACGTGGGAAGTTGGTCGGTTGCTACGAGGGTTACGTTCGCTTTGGGAAAAAGCCGCTGACCATCTGGTGATGACTTTTGCCGAATCGGGCCTGAGCTTGGAGGCTGTGGCGATGCCCAACAACAAATACCGATTACAAATCCAGTTGAACAACGCGTTAACGCCCAACTGGCATGCCTACCCGGATTTTCCTTTGCAAATGGATATGCTGCTCAGCCGTACACAATTGCAAACTGCCATTAACGACTTAGCGCGTCAAGCAGCTGTCTACCCAGAGCGGTAGAGGGATAATTGAGTATATATATTCTAAAACAAGTCCTGAGTATACAAGTGCTCAGGACTTGTCTTTTATATTCGAGTGTAGTAACTTACAGATAGAAGATGTAAAGGCGTGCACATAGAATCGGTCATGCCTCTGATTTGCCGGAATTTAGTGAAAGAGGACATATTAACGTCTACTTTTGGCCTCCGGGCTATTTGTAATTACTCTGAAAAAACTAGTTAACGCCGTTCATCAGCTAGTTAATCAATTCATCAAATTTCCTGAATTTTGGTGACGTTACCGCTTGGTAACATCGATTGTATTATTCATATTTGTGTCATAAGCTACGGATTTTGTAGAGTTGTGCGAAGTCTGTAGTCGTAGTGTAGTGCAATATCACCTAATTACTATATAAAACCGGTCACGAGTATGAAAGTTGTCAAACGCAGGAATCGCCAGATGACTATGGAACGCATTCTGCGGGCCATGGGCGAAGTCATGGCTGAGCGCGGTACAGAAAAAGCTGGTATTAATGCCGTTGCCGAACGGGCAGGCGTTAATAAAGTATTGATCTACCGTTATTTCGGTGGTTGGAATGGATTACTGGAAGCTTATGTGCAGCGAGGTTTCTTTCTGTCAATGTTTAACGAATCATTCCTGGATTCAGTACCTGCTAACTTACCTGCAGAGGGACGTAGTAAGATCTGGTCGGATTACACGATCCAATTTATGCGTGAGTTCCGGAGTCGGAAGCCATCGCAGGAGCTAATCCGGTGGGAGATGTCGAATGGGCAAACAGAACTAGCACGCCGGCTTGCTGAATTCCGGGATCAGTCCTACAAAAACCTGACGGATAAACTGGCTCCCTTTTCTGAATTTGATCCGATCGCGATTACTAGCCTAATGATTTCGGCAGTTACGCATATGGTTCTGACTAGTACGCAGCGGGGGCAGATTGCAGATATTGATCTGACAAACGATTCTGGCTGGGAGCGTATCGAGACGGCAATTCGGCGAATTTACGCTGGGCTAAGCATTGCTCTGGAGCGCGAAGGAGCTAAAGAGGGGGCTAAATTGCAAAATGCCTAAATAGGTTATATGTTGATCAAAAAGAGGGCTGTCTTCTTGTTAGGAGACAGCCCTCTTTTTTGATTATGAATTCATCAACTCTTCAATGTGGTCAGCTTCCAGTGGGATATTGTCCATTAGATCGTCGCAGCCTGATTCGGTAATGACGACATTGTTCTCCAGGCGAATTCCCAGCTTTTCCGCCGGAATGTAAATGCCCGGTTCAACCGTGAATACCATGCCTGGTTCCATTCGGCGGTATTTGTTGCCTACGTCATGTACATCAAGCCCCAGGAAGTGAGACGTTCCGTGCATGAAGTATTTCTTATAGAGAGGGGCATCCGGATCTTGCTTTGCTACGTCGTTTTTGTCAAGCAGACCCAGCCCGATCAACTCCGATTCCATGATTTTGCCAACTTCCCGATGGTACTCATCCCAGAGATTCCCCGGGCGTAACATTTGCTTTGACTCATTCAGCACTCGGAGAACGGCATCGTAAACCGCTCGCTGCCGTTCGGTGAACCGTCCATTGACCGGAACCGAACGGGTCATATCGGCATTGTAGTTGGCATACTCGGCGCCAATGTCGAGCAGAATCACGTCACCATCCTGACATTGCGCGCTGTTGTCGATGTAGTGCAGAATGCAAGCATTGGCACCTGATGCGATGATAGGTGTGTATGCAGCACCGCGCGAACGATTCATGAGATATTCGTGCATCATCTCGGCCTCAATCTCATATTCCCAGACACCTGGCTTAATAAACGTCAGCAGCCGCCGGAACATTTTGTCCGTAATATCGATGGCTGTTTGCAGGAGCGCAATTTCCTGCGGGGCTTTGATCGCCCGTAACTGGTGCATTAGTGGAGCCAAACGCTGCAAATGATGCAGTGGGTATCGCTGCCGGAATTCATTAATGTAACGGCTGTCCTGCGTTTGAACAACTATGTTGGCGCGGGTGTGCTCGTTGGTATTGAGGTATACATTCTCCGCTTCGAAAATCATCTGAATGAAAACCTGCTCGAACTGATGCGTCCAGTAAATCTGCTTTTGTGAGATACCTGTCGTTTTCTCGGCTTCTTCCTTCGTTAATTTATGCCCCTCCCAGATGGCAATTAGCTCGCTGGTTTCGCGCAGAAAAAGGACTTCTCGAAATTTAGGGTCGGGATGGTCTGGGAACAACACCAGACGGGTTTCTTCTTGGTCAACGCCGGTTAGATAAAATAGATCGTTGTTCTGCCGAAAAACCATAGTGCCATCGGCGTTCGTTGGCATAATGTCATTAGCGTTCACAATCACCAGCGACTTTGGCTTCAGTAAAGCGGTTAGCCGCTGCCGGTTCTGAACGAAAAGCTGATTATCAATAGGTAAGTAGCGCATAGTATGCCGGCCAGAGCCGTCTTTCTAATTAGTTTTGCAAAGTAAAACCAAAAGCGTAAGAGTTTTCAGCCGTTTTCGCGTTTACATAGCTAGACTATTCCCAGCGCATCAAATCGAAATTGCGCGTTAATACCCATGTCAATTCGTTTGTTTCTCCTTTTTTCCATACTGTCGCTGCATTGCTCCGCTCAGTCGTTTTCTTCATTAATCAACACGGGCGACGCCAAATACTGGATTCTGCTTGCCGACAAAGAACAAACGGATCAACCTGCTTTGTCAGTCCAATCGGTGGCCCGAAGAGTAGCGCAGCAACTACCGCTCGATGATTCGGATCTGCCCGTATCCAGTCAATACATACAGCAACTGCAACGAACAGGTATACAGATTGCCGCTCGATCGCGCTGGTTAAATGCCGTGTCGGCACGGTTGACTCCCGAGCAGGCAAAGAAGGTGCGTGCGCTTCCGTTTGTGATGGGTATTGAGCCGATTGACCCGGCTATCGTTGTTACGTCGTTGGGAACGCCGACCCGGGCTCAACTGGCACCAGTTATGCGGCAGATTCAGGCCGTTGATTTTATGAAAGCTGGTCTGAACGGGCGTTTTGTGACAATTGGCGTGATCGATGCCGGCTTCTTCGGTGCTGACTCGGTAAATGCGCTCAAACACGTATTCGAGCGGCAGGGGGTTAAAGAAATTCGGGATTACGTTCGCCGGAATACCGCGCCCAAAAACCTGCTCCGCACACTGGAATCCATGGCTGATACGCACGGGACGGAAGTTATGGCGGCCATTGCCGGGAATGATCCGGTCGATACGATGCAGTATGGGTTGGCTACCGACGCTACGTTTTACCTGGCGCGAACTGATCAGGGTAACCGTGAGTACCGGGGCGAAGAAGATAACTGGGTGGCGGCTATGGAATGGATGGATAGCCTGGGGGTTCGGCTGATCAATACGTCATTGGGGTACGCCAAAGGGATGAGTAATCCCAAGGAAAACTACATGCCCAGCCAGATGGATGGCAAAACGAGTCTGATTAGTCGGGCGGCTCAACTGGCAGCCGATAAGAAAGGAATTCTGATCATCGTTTCGGCCGGTAACGAGGGAGATGACCGGCAATGGCGGGTGGTCAGCACTCCGGCTGATGCGCAGGGGGTTCTGGCGATTGGTGCTACTAACGCCCGGCTCTGGAACCGAATTGGCTACAGCAGCATTGGCCCCGAAAATTTGCCTTATATCAAACCAAATGTATCGTGCTTCTCGCTCTATGGAACGTCGCTGGCCGCGCCCATCATCACCGGATTTGCCGCTTGCATCATGCAGGCAAACCCAAAGCTGACTAACAAAGAGGTGATGGAGATCATCGAGAAGTCCTCGCATTTGTATCCATACGGAAATAATTACGTAGGGTACGGTGTACCCCAGGCGTCGCGCGCCCTTGCCTTATTACGTAAAGAGCCATTGGCCGTGACGAGTCGTTCGGTAAAAGTGCAGGGTAGATCGGTCGAATTGCCCGTATCAACTACGGAGCCCCTGGTTTCCGTTTTTCGTAAGAAAGACGCCACGCACGTACTGAGCCAGGATTCATTAAAGCCGAACAAAGGGAAATTAACGCTTCGGCGGGGCAAAGACGAAAAGCAGACTACGATAGACCTAAAAAACGAGGTGATCGAAGTGATCTGGGAGTAGCTGTCTGTTAGAAATACGCGTCCTTTTTGAGGTAGTTGACCACGTAATCGTGGATGCCTTCTTCCAGGGAGAAAAATGGTTTGTCGTAGCCAATTGACCGGAGCTTGGCTATGTTGGCCTGCGTAAAGTATTGGTACTTATCGCGAATATCAGCGGGGGTATCAATAAAGCCAATGTTGGGCTCCAGATCCAGCGCCCGGAACGTATTGGATGCCAGGTCGTGGAAAGTACGCGCTTTTCCACTGCCGAGGTTATAAATACCTGAATTACGCCGGTGGTGCATCAGGAAACTGCATACCGAAATTACGTCCTTGACGTAGATAAAATCCCGCATCTGCTCGCCGTCAGCGAAATCCGGATTATGCGATCGGAACAGGTTCATTTGCCCCGTCTTTAGAATCTGCTGATACGTGTGGAAAATAACCGACGCCATGCGGTCTTTGTGGTATTCATTAGGGCCGTAGACGTTGAAGAACTTCAGACCCGCCCAGAAGAAAGGTTGTCGTTCCTGCTCTAGTACCCAGATATCGAATTTATTCTTCGACTCACCGTACGGATTTAATGGCTGTAAATGAGGAATGACTGACTCGTTATCATCGTAACCGTGTTCGCCAAGTCCGTACGTAGCGGCCGAAGAAGCGTATACGAGAGGGATTTGATAATCGATGCAGCGATTCCAGATTTGCTTGGAATATTCCAGATTAAGGTGCTCCAGAATCGCCCAATTAAACTCGGTCGTGTCGGTGCGGGCACCGATGTGAAAAATGAACTCGACCTCCTGATAATTTTGATCTAGCCAGCCAAAAAAGGCTTCCCGGTCGACGTATTCCTGGATACGTTTGTCGACTAGATTGGCTTGTTTACGGGAATCAGAAAAATCATCAACGGCAACGATGAAATTGAAATTTTCTGCATTCAAATGATTGATCAAACAGCTTCCAATAAAGCCTGCAGCCCCCGTAACGATAATCATATTTTATTGGCCGTAAACGTTTTGGTTTCTATAAAGAGGTAAATATCAACTAGAATAAATCTAAATGGGCTGTAAAGATACAGCTTTAGACGGGTACAAATGAATAGCCTATTTTTTGAATAAATTGCATTTTTTCCAGGAAGCTTTATTGTTATACTAAGCGGCTGGACTTTTAGTCAACCGTTTTATATGGCTCATATAGTTCGTATCTTTGCACCCAATTTTTCACCGGCGTTTCTGGCAACCGCCTTATCTAAACCAGAGAAATGGTCTATATAAACAGAATCGAACATTTTAACGCGGCCCACCGGCTTTACAACCCAAACTGGTCGGAAGAGCGTAATAAAGAAGTTTTTGGTCCCTGCGCCAACATGAACTGGCACGGGCACAACTTCGAACTGATCGTTACCGTAAAGGGTGAACCCGATCCAGACACCGGATTTGTTATCGATCTCAAGGTGCTGGGGGATATTATCAAGCGCGAGGTAATTGAAAAAGTTGATCATAAAAACCTGAACCTGGATGTCGACTTCATGCAGGGGAAGATGGCGAGCTGTGAGATTTTTATTATGGAAATCTGGAAAATTCTCGAACGCGCGCTGAGCGACGTAACCGAAGCCCACCGTACGAAGGCCCGGCTGCACCAGCTTCGGTTGTACGAAACGCCAAAAAATTTCGTGGATTACTTTGGCGAATAAATAACCTTCGACGGCCCATCTCAACAACCAATGATTTACTACCTGATTGCCGGTGAACGTTCGGGCGATTTGCATGGAGCCAATCTGATCAAGGCGATTCGAGAACGCGACCCGGAGGCTCAGTGCCGGGCGTACGGCGGAGAACAAATGGAAGCCGCCGGGGCGACGGTAGTACGCCATTATCGGGAGATGGCATTCATGGGGTTTCTGGAGGTCGTCAAGAATTTGGGGACTATCCGACGTATTCTGCGCGAATGTCAGTCCGATCTGCTAACCCACCGGCCTGATGTCCTGATCCTGATTGATTATGCAGGTTTCAATCTGCGGATGGCTCGTTTTGCCAAAAAGCACGGCATCAGGGTATTTTATTATATTTCCCCCAAAGTCTGGGCCTGGAATCAGCGTCGGGCGTTGAACATCAAAGCCAGCGTCGACCGGCTCTTTACAATCCTGCCGTTCGAAACCGAGTTTTTTGCTAAATACGAGTACAAAGTCGATTACGTAGGCAATCCGTTGCTCGACGCTTTGGCGGCTTTCCAACCCGATTCGGACTTTCGCCAGAAAAACGGTTTGGACGAGCGGCCGATTATAGCCCTTCTGCCTGGTAGTCGCCATCAGGAGATTGTATCGGTTCTGCCGACGATGATGAGTAGCACCAACGGGTTTGATGCGTATCAATTTGCGGTGGGTACAGTGAGTAATCTGCCAGCGAATCTGTACGATACATTGATGGCTAACTACCCGCACGTACGGCGAGTGAACGATGCGGCTTATGATCTGCTCCATCTAGCGACGGCGGCCCTGGTTACGTCGGGAACGGCTACGCTCGAAACGGCACTGTTCAACGTACCGCAGGTGGTGTGCTACAAGACAACATTCGTTTCCTTCGCCATTGCCCGGCAGTTAATTGCTGTTCCGTTTATCTCGCTCGTTAATTTGATTGCCGGTCGCGAGGTGGTGAAAGAACTGATTCAGACGGAGCTTACGCCGACCAACGTAAACGCCGAATTGACAGCGATTCTGCCTGCTGGAGAAAAACGGACCGCCCTGTTAACTGGTTACGCCGACGTACAGCAGAAAATGGGAGAGCCCGGCGCATCTGAACGAGCTGGCCGGGCTATAGTACAGGCGTTACAACAGGGATAACGTATTACTAACGCTGGAAAATGTCAGGATACTTCCGGATAAAGTAAACCGGCGTACAGCTCCAGGCATGGCAATAGCTGTTGACTGGATAAAAGTTGTAGGGCGATAGCTTCTCGTTAGTAGGGTCATAAACTTCCCAGAACGTATCGGCTCCCTTTTTTACCATCCCGCCCCAGTACGTCAATAGCGTATTTTTTGCTTCCTGATTCATGCCGCAGTGGATCATGGCCGCAACCAGATAATGGTACAGATAAGGGCCACCGGGATAAACAGCTTCTTTTACGGAGGGTAGCTTGTTAAGTGCTTTTTGGCCTTCTTCTTTCGTCAATACGTTACTTAGAATCAGCCATATCTGCGATGCATACGAGATCTGTTTCGCTGGGCCGCTTACGGCTAATCCCGTTTTTGGGTCATACAGCGTTTTTCGCACCGCGGCAGTCATCTTTTTGATTTGAGCTGGTATGCTGGCGACTTCTTTTTCCTTGCCAAGCTGCTTCGCTAAATCATACGTCTGCTGGAGACTGAATAGAATCAGCCCCTGAATGGTAGCTTGTTTATCGAGACCTTCCTTCCAGTCGACAAACAGCCACCAACGGTCTTTGGCCGCGGCTTCGGTATCGAATAAGCCGTTTGCGTCGACGTACCGGGTTGTGTTTTCCAGCTGTTTTTTCGCAATAGGCCACAACTCCAGCGCCGTTGTGCGATCATTCGTCGCGGCCAAGTACTCGTTCAGGGCAGCGTTGTATAACAGGGAATATTCAAACAGAAAAGGCGCTCCCTTCTGTGGATGCGGTTGTGGTGTTTCGAATACGTTGGAGGGAAGGTAGCCCTGTTCGTTGCTCAGCCCAGCCAGCAGATAGAAACAGCGTTTGGTTAGGTCAAAGTTTTTAAACGAGTACATATTGGCCAGTGATTCCAGGTATAAATCACCGATCCAAAGCCGGCGGTCGCGCTTGGGACCATCTTCGTAGACGGTCTGCATACACTCCTTCAATGTTGTATAACCCACCCGGTCAATATCGGCCAGCAGGGGAGGAGTGCTCTGAGCCAGAACCGGGGGTGTTGTGTTCGCTGACGTGGTTGCTTTGCAGGTAATGTCCGAGAGCTTTAGATCAAAATAGTTGGACGCGCCTAGAAGGTCTATTTTAACGTAACGGAAAGCCAGGCGTCGGGGAATGGTAATTGTCGCGGGGAGGTCCACTACCGTAAAGACTTCGTCCTGCAACCAGGCCCGGCTCAAGCCGCCCGGGTAGGGGTCAAAGGGGGTAGCCAGTTCGGCGGGTACTTCGCCAAAGGTGAGTTTTACCCGTGATGGCGCGTCGGGTGTACCACGCCGGGCCTCAAGCGTGAACGTAACGGTGCCGGTGAGGTGCTCCCCGAAATCAGCCACAACACCCGACTTCGTTTTCAGCGATGATTGGTATAGTGTATCGATTGGTTGGCTTTTTACGGCTTTCCAGCCCTGGAAGGAAGCCTGGTCCTGAACAAGCGATACCAAATAGAGGGGCTTCTTTATCGTTTCGGTAAGTTTCGGCTTAAGCTGCTCGGCTTTTTGCAGCCATCCGGCGCGCTGCTGCTGGAAAACATCCTGTGCGTACAAGGTCTGGCTGAACAGCAGGCATACCAGACTCAGCAGACGTAGTGATACGTTCATAACAAAAAGGTTTAGGAAGTAGAGTTAAGCCAACTGGTGCGCCAAGCAGGAGGCTAGGAACGTGCCACCGGTTTCTCGATGACGCCTGTGCGCTCCCACTGAATAAGCCAGTCTTTCTTTTTCCCGTGAACTTGGGAAAAGAATTCGTAGAAAGGAAGCATATCCCGTTCATAATCGCCCGTGACGTAGAGCGGCTCGCTTAGCAGAACGAGTTTTCGGGGCCAGTCGAAGCCAACCAGAATGAGGGGAACATTGGCTTTTAGAGCGATGTAATAGAAGCCCGTTTTCAACCGGGATACGTCACTGCGGGTGCCCTCAGGGGCAATACAAATATGGAGTTGCTGGTTCTGATTGAATGCGTCGACCGTAGCGTCAACCAGATTGTGCGATTTATCGCGGTAAACAGGTTTGCCGCCTAAAAGCCGGAAGAGCCAGCCAGCATACCAAGTGAAAAGGGAGCTTTTGGCGAGATACTGGATCCAAACGTGGATGGTAGGACGGATACCCAGACCAATAAGAAAATCCCAATTAGTGGTGTGGGGCGCAACGACCCAGATACCTTTGGGGACGTTTGGAACGGAGCCAGCGATCCGCCAGCCCCAGGCTTTAAACAACCAGCGGGTCAGAGCGCCAAGCATGGTACCGAAGAAAAAATGAGTGGTTAGAAAACAGAAGATCGAGAAATCGGCGGCTGGCTTCTAACCACCGGCCCCTTAGTAATTACGGTCCTTACGAACAAGCCATTTGCCGGTGATATAGGCAGCCGTCAGCAGAACAACGTAAAAGAGGATTGTTAACGGAGTTGATAAATCCATGTCAGTAGTCTCAATTGAATTTGCTACAAAAATACACTGTAAAAACGGTTTGCCCACGATCTTGTGCATTGTTTGCACAATTTCTTAGCGCAAGAATGATCAATTATGGACGCCGGTTAACTGGCTCCACAACGCGCTTCAAGTCTCTTTTACAAAACTCCCTTGGTACTGGGAAGGTTATCCAGCTCATTCAGATCACGTCGAACGGCCATTTTGATCGCCTTGGCAAAAGCCTTGAAAATCGCTTCGATCTTATGGTGCTCATTGTCACCTTCGACTTTGATATTAAGGTTACACTGCGCTGTATCGGAGAATGACTTGAAGAAATGAAAGAACATTTCCGTGGGCATATCGCCAATCTTTTCCCGCCGAAAATCGGCTTCCCAGACCAGCCAGGGGCGCCCCGAAAAATCGATAGCTACCTGAGCTAAGGCTTCGTCCATAGGGAGTAAGAAACCGTAGCGACTGATACCCCGCTTATCGCCGAGGGCACGTCGGTAGGCTTCTCCCAAGGCTAAGGCCGTATCTTCGATGGTGTGGTGCTCGTCGATGTGCAAATCACCGTTGACATGAATTGATAGGTCGGCGCCTGAATGTTTAGCTACCTGATCGAGCATGTGATCAAAGAACCCCAGGCCCGTATGCATATCAGCGCGGCCGGTACCATCGAGGTTCAGCTCTACCCGAATCTGCGTTTCTTTGGTGTTACGTTCGACCGTGGCGGTGCGGGCGGGTAACCGAAGGAAGGTGTAGATCTGATCCCAGTCGTCGGTGGTGAACGCAATCGCGTTTTTCATCTCGTCGCTCATACCACTCACGTCGGCCATTTGCACGGCTGATAAGCCACCCGGTGGCAGAAACAGGATGGCTTTAGCGCCAAGGTTGACGGCTAGCTGCACGTCGGTGAGCCGGTCGCCAATAACGTAACTGTTCGCCAGGTCGTACATGTCGGAAAAGTATTGCGTCAGCATGCCGACACCAGGCTTGCGGGTTGTCGAGTTTTCGTGCGGAAAATGACGATCAATGTGAACGGCCGCAAAATCGATCTGCTCTCCGGCAAAGGTGGCCATCATTTTATTGTGAGCCGGCCAGAACGTATCTTCCGGAAACGAGGCTGTACCCAGTCCATCCTGGTTCGTGACCATGACCAGTTCGAAATCTGTTTCCTGCGCGATCCGGCGCATTGCCGATATAGCCTTGGGTATGTAATCGAGTTTGGCGAGGGAGTCGACTTGCTGATCGGGCTGCGGTTCAAGAATCAACGTACCGTCGCGATCAACGAATAAAACTTTTTGCATAATTGCGTTTCGAGAAGCCACAAAGATACATTTCCGATGGGTTCCACGCGAAAATGTGTTAATTTTGCGCCACAGTTCTACCCGAGTTTTTCCGGTAAAGCCACTACCAGTTCTGCTTTTTCTTGTTATAAGATTTATACAAAAAGCCTACCCGTAAATACGATTGTTTATTTGTTGCTATCCATACCGAAAGATTATCTGATTGTAGACCATCTCAAAATTTCTCACTTACTGTTTATTGTTTATCTAAAGTTCACGTATGTCAGCAGATTCATCCCGGTTGACCCGGATTGGCGTTTTTTATGACGGAAACTATTTTCTACACGTAAGTAACTATTACAATTATTCTCACGAACGGCGCAGTCGATTAAGTATTTCCGGACTGCACGCATTTATCAGGCAACAGGTTGCTAAGGAAGAAGAAGTAAATGAGCGTTTGTGTCAGATTGTTGACGCTCATTATTTCAGGGGGCGGCTCAATGCCCACGAAGCAAATCAGCGTGGTAATCAACTATTTTACGACCGCCTGTTCGACGATATTTTGATGTCGGAGGGAGTTATTACGCACTATCTTCCTGTTAAAACTTATCAGGGCTATCGTCAGGATAAAGGCATTGATGTCTGGCTGGCACTGGAGGCTTATGAACTGGCGCTCTACAAAAAATTTGACGTCGTTGTTCTTATTACGTCCGACGGTGATTACGTTCCCCTGGTTCGCAAGCTGAATACACTGGGATCGCGTATCATGGTGCTGAGCTGGGACTTCGAGTTTCTGAACGAACAGGGCGAAAAGCAGGTGACGCGCACATCGCAGGATTTGCTGGCCGAAGTATCGTACCCGGTACCAATGCACGATAAGATCGAGGCTGGTATTCGCAAAAAGGACACGACGATTCAGAATTTGTTTGTCAAACAAACGGCTAAACCCGCTTTTGCTACTCCCGCTCCGGCGCTGAGCAGTGGCAGCTTTGAAGACAGTGATGACTCGTATGATACGAATTACACAACGGGTAGCCTTTTCGATGATTATGATACGTCGGATGAGCCAAATTATAACCTGGCCGATACGCCTGATGCCGATCCGACTGGCCGGAAAATCAGTACTATTCGAAGCCTAAAGAATGGATATGGTTTTATCAACTACCCGCCCAACAACCTTTTCTTTCATTATACCAGCCTGATCGATACCGATTTCGAAGAGCTGAATATCGATGACGAAATTGAGTTTACAGTAGGTCAGAATCCAGAAGGAAAAGACATTGCCGTTGACGTACGTCTGTTGCGGTCGTAAGGATGGAGTCAGTTCGGTTGATGGTTGAGAACGTAGACGAATGGCGCTTGCGGGCGTTAGCCTGGGCCGTTTCAGCATCAACTGAGTTTGTCGCTCTCCTAAACAATAATCATATTCAGTACCCTAATGACCCGTTTCCTAACCGACTTTTCGTCGGGGCGAAACGGGTTATTTCGTGTACAACTCTTTATGGAGTAGGCCCCGATGTTTTCCAGCAACTGTATGAAGCGCAGCAGGAGCGACCTTCCCATTGGGTGGGGTATTTGGGGTACGATCTCAAGAATCAACTTGAACAACTTACCAGCCGCAACCCATACCGACTTCATTTTCCTGACGCCTATTTGGTAGAACCGAAGTGGATAATTGATTTTTTAGAACAGGAGATTACTGTGCAGGGAGATGGGGCACAGGTGGTACTTAATGCAATCAGGGCGTTTGAGTATACAGCGACAACCGCTGTTGCAGTCGATAAAAAAACACTGATTCAGTGTCGTGTTTTGCCGGATGAGTACCAAAGCAACGTGCGCCGGATTCAGGAGTATATTCAGGCGGGCGACGTGTACGAATTGAATTACTGCATCGAGTTTTTTGCCGAGCAATGTCAGCTTGACCCACTAAGTACGTATCAGGCGCTGAATCGCCGATCACCAATGCCGTTTTCGACGTTTCTGAAACTCGGTGATCAATACATCATGGGGGCATCGCCCGAACGATTTCTGAAAAAAGAAGGTCAACGAGTTCTGTCGCAACCGATTAAAGGGACCACCCGCCGGGGAAATACACCCGATGAGGATGCCATGCTGCGAAGTCAGCTGCTGAATTCCGAAAAGGAGCGGGCCGAAAACCTGATGATTGTTGATCTGGTACGAAATGATCTGGCTCGTAGTGCCGAGACGGGGTCAGTGCAGGTCGATGAGTTGTTCGGAATCTATAGTTTTCAGTACGTTCATCAGATGATTTCTACCGTATCAGCGTGGCAGCGTAGTGATGTTCCCTGGACCGATGTTATTCGGAATGCCTTCCCAATGGGGAGCATGACCGGTGCCCCCAAGATTCGGGCGATGGAAATTATTGACGAGCTAGAGGTTAGTCGGCGTGGGGTTTATTCCGGGGCTATCGGCTACGTAACGCCCGATAATAACTTTGACTTTAACGTCGTAATCCGGACGTTGCTCTACGACGTCCAGCAACAAATCGCATCTTTTTCCGTAGGGAGTGCCATCACCTACGATGCCGATCCAGCACAGGAGTGGGCTGAATGCTTGTTGAAAGCCAGTGCTATCCGGGATGTATTGACTGGGCAGTGAAAACCAGCCAATCATTTTTTCTGAAAAAAGGGCCTTTTCGTGTGGAATCGCCTATTTTTTTTACTCTTCTCCGGTAAAGCTGTGCAACTGTTTAAGCTCAACAAGCCTCATTAAAGGAAGATTAACCGTTTACTAAATAAGCTACTATAAACGTAGTTAAAAATCGTTAACGAGTTGATGAGCATATGCTACAGTGTTTAGCTTTGCCCAATATCCTAAGTCAACCTTTCCTTTTCCATCCCTATGAAAAACCTTTTCTGGTTACTGGCCATATTGTGCCTGGTAGCGGTTAGTGCACACGCCCAAACGCCCGGCGCGGCTCGTTTTACAATACAAGGGCATGTAGTCGATACGGCGTCGGCTCCGCTTCCTTCCTCGACAGTCATGTTGTTAAGCCCCAAAGATTCATCGATGGTCAACTTTGGCCGAACGGATGAAAAGGGGGTTTTTACGTTTAAGAATCTACGATCGGGTAACTACATTCTGAAAATATCATTTGTTGGGTACATCCCATACAACCTGCTGGTAAAACCCACGGGCGACGCTGTGGTCAATCTGGGGGACCTGAAGCTGAAACCCATTACCAAGGAGCTATTTGAGGTCGTGGTACGGACCGCGAAAGCGCCACTTACGATCAAGGGCGACACGATTGAATATAACGCCAGCTCGTTTAAAGTGCCACCGGGCTCCACCGTCGAGGATCTTTTACGGAAGCTGCCGGGCGTTCAGGTCGACCAGGATGGTAATATTCGGGCGCAGGGGCAGGAAGTTAAGCGCGTCCGGGTGGATGGAAAAGACTTTTTCGGAGGTGACCCTAAACAGGCTACCAAAAACCTGCAGGCGGAAGCCATTACGAAGGTGCAGGTCTTCAACGACAAAACCGAACAGGCTAAGCTAACGGGTGTTGACGACGGAAAAAAAGAAAAAACCATTAACCTGGAACTGAAGGAAGAATTTAAAAAGGGCGGTTTTGGAAAAGTAACAGCCGCGGCTGGCCCGGCCTCCAATAACGTATCGCCCCGCGCCGAGATTAAAGGTAACTACAACAAGTTCAATTCGAAGCACCAGTTTTCGCTTGTCGGTCTGGGTAACAACACAAATCAGCAGGGGCTTTCGCGGGAAGATTATCAGGATTTCCGGGGTAGTAACGCATATAATTCCAACCAGAACGCCGACTTTGGCTTTAGTGGTAATTTCTTCTATTACTCCGATAGTGGTGACGAAGGGCTGGGTATTCCGGTGAGCGGTCGGCAGGGGGTTGGTTTCTCCAACAACGGGGCTGGTGGCGCTAACTATAATTACGATACTAAAAAGAAGAAAATAAGCGGTAGCTATTACTACAACCAGACTCGGATTGAGCTGGATGCTCAGCGGAGCCGGGAAAATATTCTGCCGCAGGGAAATTACGCGACTAACGAAACCAGTAATCAGATAAACTTCAACGGAAACCACCGGGCAAGTCTGCGGTATGAGGCTCAGCTTGACTCGTCGAGTACGCTGGTCTTCTTGAACAATACCCGCTATGGAACCGGCAACGCCAACCTAGCCCGACAGCAGAATATCATCCGTGGTGTGGGGGATACCACGCGAAACATAACCGGCAACCGTAGTGAGCAGGAGCAATTTGCTATGGCGAACTCATTGATTTACCGGCTGAAGATGAAAAAGAAAGGTCGGAGCTTCGCGGCCAGCGCTACGCATGAAGTAAACTCCAGCAATGCGTCGCTGTTGCTGAATTCGGTTAATACGTATACGTCGTCCAACCCGGCTAATCGTATTCCGAACGTGCGTCAGGATCAGTATAACGATGTGCTCCGGAGCGAGTACAAAGCCAGTCTGCAATTTATAGAGCCGTTTGCTAAGCGCTTTACCTGGGAAACATTCTACAACTTCAGTCTGCGGTATGATGAGGTGGACCGCGACGTATTCGATCTGAATCTTGGTGACAGCCGACCCCGGAACGATACCCTGAGTCTGTATTATAAGAACAACTATATCTACAACCGCTTAGGTAGCAGCGTCCGTTATTCGAACAAGGGATTGAATATATCGGTGGGGGCCGCCGGGCAGCGCTTTACGCTTGATGGCGAATTTGCTCGCGATCAGACCGCTCCAAACCGGCAGGCGATCAACCGGGTGTTCACAACGTTAATTCCGAACGTTGATCTGAACTTTGACTTAAAAAATAATCGGTACCTCTGGGGGGGGTATAGTGTGAACGTACGTATTCCGACGTCGCGTGACCTACAGCCCGTTGTGAACAACAGCAACCCCCTTTTTATCAACAAGGGAAACCCGGACCTGTTACCCGAACTGGGACACAGTGTCAACCTGGGTTTCAACTACTTCAATCCCGGTAGCTTTGTTAATATGTATATCGGGCTGAATGCTACAAAATTCGTGAACCAGATTGTTAATAGCCAGGATACTGATTTACAGACGCTGGTGACGACGATTATGCCTGAGAACATATCAGGTGGCCGCAACTTGGGGTCTTATCTGGGTTTTGGTTTCCCGCTAAAGAAAACTAAAGCAACGCTGGATCTGAACGGAAACCTGAATTTTGGTAATAACCCGACCCGGATTAATAGAGTCTTGAACGAAACTCGCAATCAGAGCTATGGCGTAGGAACGCGATTGAGTCTGACGCCGGTTGATTGGCTGACGTTCTACGCCAATGCGAACCTAAACGTAACGAACTCTCAGTTTTCGATCAATACCAGCCAGAATCAGTCGTACGTCAACAACAACTTTAGTGGCGATCTAACACTGAAACTACCCCATGACTGGTACATCAACAGCAGCCTGAACTACCGCGTTAGTCGCAATGCCGTACTGAACTTCGACCAACGAATTCCAATTCTGAACTCGTCGCTTTACCACATTTTAGGTAAAGCTAAGCGGGCAGAAATCAGGCTATCGGCCTACGATCTACTCAATCGGAACGTAGCCGTTACGTTGAACCGTGGAGCTAACTACACGCAGTCGGAAACCATTCAGACGCTGGCCCGCTACTTCACCATTGGATTTACGTACAACATGCGGGGCGTTCAGGCAAAAATGCGCCGGGATGGTTTCTTCTGATCTATTTGATAATCAACTCACTTTACTCGTTTTGCGATGAAAAAGATCTTTTTAATACTATGTCTATTCTGTAGTCTGTCAGCGACAGCACAGAAAACGGAAGGGATTGCTACGTACGTACGTAAGGAGTATTGGCTGAAGATATCCAATCGTCTAACGTTCCTGAGTCAGGAGCAAAAAGACCGGATGGCGCAGACCTGGAAGAATTTCGAGGAAGATAATAAGGGCGTAAAAATGAAACTAGCCTTTAGTCCAAACGAAAGTCTGTACACCTACGACGGTGATGAACCCGAAGCGGGTGGTTACTCCTGGCGTAAGTCCGAATTTTACCTGTATCGGAATTTCGAGCAGGATAAGAAGACGGACATTATTGAAATGTTGGGCCGGACGTATGCCATTGAAGATTCGGTTCACGCGCCACGCTGGAAAATTGGTAACCAGATCAAAGAGGTGGCTGGCTATGTCTGCATGAAAGCTGAAACCGAAGACCCGATCAAGAAGCAGAAAATAACGGCCTGGTTTGCGCAGGATATTCCCGTATCGGCGGGACCAGAGCGGGTTAACGGGCTTCCGGGCTTGATTCTAGAACTGGATATAGACGATGGAGCCGTAACGGTCGAAGCCACCAACGTAACGTTCCGTCCGCTAACGCCCGCTGATCTGAAATTGCCCAAACTGAAAACGCGCAAGATCAACGATGTAGCCTATGATGGGTTAATTGATAAGCACATCAAAGAACAGATGACCGCCCACCAGAATCCATACTGGGAGATTCGATATTAGGATGTCGATTAAAAGCAAAAATCCCCGGCCAGTTCTGGTCGGGGATTTTTGCTTTTCTATTGATTTCTACTACTTGCCTTGTCCCGAGTCGCTACCGGCGGACTGCATGAACTGAATTTTGTCCAGCGCGAACAAGGCCTTAGGACCGGCGCTTGGGTTGACAAAAACGAAATAGAGCTTGTGCGTACCACTGACTGGCTGCAAGAAGGCAATGTTCACGGGACCCATAGCTCCGGTTTTAACGTCAGCCTGGCCCAGTAACGTACCCGTTGGCGAGTCAAGCCGGGCTTCGAGTTTGCCACCCGCCGTCTGATCGCTGGCGTTGAAAACATTGGCCGAAAGACCCTGAATACCGGTCATGTCCAGATCGTCGAACGCGATGTAACTTCCCGATTTCAGGCCAACAGCCGCTGGTCCAAGTTTTGGAATGTCGTACTGGTAAATGTCCTGCTTGGCATCAGCCGCCGTAGCTTTCAGCACCGGAGAACGTAACGCCACCGATTTTGATCCTGTGATGGGGCCAATAACGCCATTGCCGCGGTCAGTATAGGAAGCCGTGAAGATGTAAGAGCCCTCTTTTTTCTGCTTGGCTGGAACGTAATTACCCGCCAGTGGTTGCCGATTAGCTGCTTTCTCATCAGCCAGCGACAGAATGTACTGGACAATGGTTTCAGCTTCGTCGGTCTTCAGTTGTGGGTGGGCGCTCATAGCCTGTTCGCCCCAGACACCACCACCACCTTTGATGATTTTCTGCGCCAGTTGGGCTACTGCTTTGGGCTGACCTTTGTACTTCTTCGCCACATCAATGTAAGCCGGTCCGACCGATTTCTTGTCGATCGAGTGGCATGCTTTACAATCTGATAGATCCATCAGCCGTTTGCCCGTTGAGAAGCTGGTATTCATCTGGTGACCCTGCGCCAGGATAGTTTTATCAAAACCTTCCAGGTAATCAACCGTCACCATTACGTCCTCGGGGCTGATCCCTTTGGCCAGCGTTCCGTCTTCCTTGTCGCTTACCTTCGCTTCGTACTGAACTGGCTTGTCGACGAAATAGAACGTCTTGTTACCTTTCAGAGCTACATCTACTTTAGGCGTTTCGTTACCGACTTTAACTTCCAGTTCTTTCGTTGTTACGTTTCCGGCAGCGTCCGTCACTTTGAGCACAGGGTGATAAACACCGGGCTTGGTAAACGTAAAGGCTGGATTGGCCTGCTTACTTTTCGGTAACCCTTTCCCAAACGTCCATTCGTAGGTCAGTGCATCACCGTCGTAATCCATCGTGCCTTTGCTGTCAAATTTCACCGCCAGCGGAGCCGCGCCAACCGTTTTGCTAACCGATGCTTCGGCAACCGGCATCCGATTGCCTGCGTTGTATGTAATTCGTGACAGACGAGCGTCGGCGTTCTGCGCAAACCAGTTCGCGCCGTATTCCAGTACGTAGAGCGAACCGTCTTTGGCAAACTGCATGTCCATCGGGTGGCTGTATTTCGAGCTTGGCATGAACTCTTCCATCTTCACGAAGTCACCTTCTGGCGTCATCGTAACCGGATGAATCCAGTCGCGCATCCACTCGTAAGCAAAGAACTTACCGTCGTAATGCTGGGGAAATTTGACCTTTGAATCGGCTGGGTAATCGTCGTAGTAATAAACGGGACCACCCATAGCATTCCGGCCGCCCTTACCAACGATTGGCCCAAATTCCGGTGAGTCGGCGTAAGGGTAATAGATGTAAGCTTTCTGAGCAGGTGGTAATTCGCGCAGACCCGTGTTCAGCTTCGAATAGTTAATTGGCTTGGCTGGATCGTTGGCCGGTCCTGACGTACTATCGGCAAAGTTGAACTGTTTGTAAGGCTTATTATCTGCTACAAATAGCGGCCAACCGTAGTAACCAGGCTTCCGGGCCTGGTTCACTTCGTCGTGGCCGCGTGGACCAAAGGTTTCGCTGTTTTCCCCCGCGTCTGGACCGACTTCGCCCCAGTACAGATAGCCAGTACGCTGATCGACCGAAATCCGGTACGGGTTACGGTGTCCCATTGTATAAATCTCGGGCCGGGCGCCCTGCGTGCCTTTCGGAAACAGGTTGCCGTCCGGAATGTCGTAGCCTTCAGTATCGCGTGGTTTAATCCTGATAATCTTACCGCGCAGATCGTTGGTGTTGCTTGAACTACGTAACGCGTTCCACTTTGTACGGCCTGGCCGATCATCGCTCGGCGAGAAACCTTTGGACGCAAACGGGTTGGTGTCATCACCCGTCGATAGATACAGGTTCCCCTGCCGGTCCCAGGCAATCGACCCGCCCGTGTGGCAGCAATCGTCCCGGCCACCGATACGATCTACCGGAATACGTAACAGCACCTGTTCCGTGTTCATTAAGAGCGTGTCGCGGGCGTCGTCGTATTTCATCCGAACCAGTCGCTGCGCCGTATCGGGTTTCGTAGGAGAGTAATACAAATAAACCCACTTGTTCTGCTCGAACTTAGGATCGATGTTCAGCCCCATCAGGCCATATTCACGCTCGGAGTGAACGGGGATACGGGCCGCTATCTTGGTCGTTTTTGTTTTGGGATTGTAGATTTTTACGTCGCCTTTGCGCTCAGCAAACAGCACTTTACCATTGTCCAGTACAGCCAGTTCCGTTGGCTCGTCCAGCTTAGAAACCAGCACGTCTTTCATGAAGCGATTCTCTTCGGGGAAAGGCTGCGTTTTGACCTGGCTGTATTTCAGCTCGTTGGTCATAACGGATTTCAGACCCGCCAGCAGATGTTGCACGAACAGAGGTTCTACGTAAGATTCATCCGTGTGACCACCTCCCGTGTAGAATGATTTTCCTCCGTCGAAATCACGGTACCAGATGAACGGGTGATCTTTCCCGTTGGCTCCGCCCTGGTACGAACTTTCGTCCAGTTTCGCCAGGACCTTAATGCCTTTGGCGAAGCTCTTGTAGTTATACAACTCATCAAACCGTTTCCAGACGTCGGGCAGCATTTTGGTCGACGGGTGAGTTTTGTCCACGACGTCAATGTTAACATTCTGCTGTTTGGGATGACTTAGGAAGTAGGCACCTACGAGCTGGTTATACCATGGCCAGTCATACTCTGTGTCGGCCGCTGCGTGAATACCCATGAAGCCGCCCCCCGCCTGAATATAGCGTTCAAAGGCGGCCTGCTGTGGGTCATTCAGTACGTTGCCAGTGGTGCTCAGCCAGACGACGGCACCGTAACGCTTTAGGTTATCGTCCGTGAATTTAGAGGCATCTTCCGTTGTGTCAACGGCAAAACCGTTCTCCTGACCTAGTTTCATCAGGGCGCGTTTGCCCGCTGGAATGGACGCGTGCCGGAAACCCGCTGTCTTGGAAAAAACCAGTACCCGATTCAGTGCCACCGGCTGCTGCGTAGTCGATTTGGCTGACGTACTAGCCGTGCTTTTTCGGGCTGTTGTCTGCGTCCAACCGGGCACAGCGCTTGCTAGCATACCTGCCAGCAACAAGGCCTGGGAGGGTAGCCGTAGATAGTTCATAGAAGAAAGGGGTTTGCAAAGAAAGTTGGGTAAGCTATCTGTAAAGATACGCTTTGATTAACTTATTCGGTTACGTAATTGGCTTTTATTGGGAAATATATAATCAAAAAAGCGAACACATATGATAAAGTGCCCGCTTTTAAGAAGGTTGCCTGGATGGTAATCTACTTTCTTGATCAATCTACTTTTTTAAAGGTCATTACGGGTTCGTCGTTCCGGAAAAAAATCAGCTTACTGTCGCCTACCTGATAGGTTAATGGCGCATCGAGCGCTTTGACAAAAGCACTTTCCAACTGGTTTCCCTCTCCCAGGCACGCCATTCGTGTGGTAACCAGCGCGCCAAAACGAATCCGACGGGTATCCGCCCGAACGGGACCACTCAGCCGGTTACAACCGGTAGTACCCGTGACCCGCCCCTCGGTCAGTGAGATTTCCAGACGGGGGACCTCATTACGTGTTTCCGTTGCTTTGATGGGTTTGTCGCCTAGCATCGTCAATACCCAGTTGTCCTGCAGCAAAGCCAGCCTTTGTAAGGAAACACCACAGCCCGAATACGTTTTCGAGCGAAAACTTATTTCCACGCGGTAGTCGAGCCGCTTACCCGACCGCTTGTCGATACAGCTGTCGAGCGCAAACAGCACCCGAAGCTGATCGTCGCCTATTGTGGCATTGTATCGAAACGACCCGTCGGGATCGACCAGCCGTTCCGGAACCTGACTCACAACCGAATCCGTTGCCGAAAATCGGAATCGAAGCTGATTGTGGGACGGATTGACGATCAACGACCAGTCGGGTTCGTAGCCCATCGCAATAAGCTGGTTACCCGCCATCAGATGGCGGCCGTAATCAGGAAGTTCGTTGTAGGAAGCAAGCTTGGTACTGGTAAGTAGTTTGGCCGAGTCAGTGGGCGTCAGCGTGGCCCGGAGTTGAGAAGATGGGCGTCGGCAGGCTACGGCAAGAACCAGCAGACACAAAAATAAGGTACGCATAACGTAGTGAGTTAATGGGCTCTGATAGCCAACCTATAAACAGTCTGCTTCTGGGAAAGGTTACGCAGTGAACGCGACACGAGAGGTTATGAAAAAAGGATGGATGATTGCCCTTGGTATTATACTGCTGCTGGTGGTTGCTATTGGTACCTATGTCTGGTATACTGGAACAAAGCAGGAGTCAGGGGCTTACGACGATACATTGAAACCTCGCCTGGAAATGAGTACGGTCGATATTACCAATATTGACGACGACCAGATCGATATGATGATGAAGCTGCTGGTCGATAATCCGCTGCCGATCGGCTTCAAGGCCAATAAACTGCGTTATACGGTCTATATCGCCCGGACTCCCGTTGTCGAAGAGATTTATGAAAAACCGATCGAAGTGAAATCGGGCGATAGTACGCTGATTACGTTACCGGCCAAGCTGCTTATCAGCAAATTGAACACTGTCCTGAAAACGCTCGAACAGAAAGGTGTTGACAGCACAACCTACGGCGTTCGAGCGGTCTTTGACCTGGACGTACCAATCCTGGGTGAGCGGACGTTTACGCAATCATTTGAAACCAAACGCCCTACAATCTACATCCCTAAAATCAAGGTCGACGATATTGACTTTGGCAAGTTAGGACTCAAGCGGACCGACGTAGCTGCGAAAGTAAACATACAGAACAAAAACGCCTTTTCTCTCGAAATCACGGACACCCGTTATACGGTTTCGATCGATGGGAAAGAAATTGCGGATGGTTACCAGCCCGACCCGATTCAGATTCGAAAGCAGGCGACAACACCCGTTGTCTTTCCCGTAACGATGAAGCCGGGGCAAACGCTGGGCCTGCTGCCCAAAATGCTATTCGACAAAAAAGACACGCCGTTTCTGGTTACGTTTCACTGCAAACTGGTGAGCAAAGACGGCGATCCTTCGATTAACGAGAGCAAAATGAACGCGACAATCCGGGGTACGCTAGCTGACTTTAAGAAGGATTAGCATTCGCTGGCTTAGCGTTTACCGGGAAACGAGTAGTCGCTTCGTAAACGTGCCTTGATCGGTGCGAAGTTGGAGCACATACGTTCCCGTTGGCAAATGACTGACGTTAAAGTGAATCGTGTTGGGGGCTGGCTGACTTGTAGGCAGTGTCATTTGTCGTCCTTGCATATCGGCCAGTAGGACCGACGCGGTGTTACGTAACATCAGATCAGATTCCAGCACTACGTCCGAAGACGCTGGGTTGGGATACAATTGGACGGCGGAGGCCAGCTCTTCCGTTGCCGTCACGACCTGCGCGGATCGGAAAATCGGCGCTGCCGGAAAGTCCCGAAACAGCGCTTTGGCTTCAGTGGCCGAATCCGCGCCCAGCCAGTCGGTAAGCAGGGCTGCGTACACCTGCCGAAAGTCAGTCTGCATTTTGAGGTTGCCATTGTCCAAATCCGTCAGACTTGGATTCTTGCCAACCATAGAAGCTTTGACCGCGGAGCCAAAGACAAACATTGGTGCGGACGTACCGTGGTCAGTACCCCGGCTCCCATTCGACATCGCCCGGCGGCCGAATTCGGAAAACGTCATGCCGACGACCCGGTCATCAACCTTTAATTGAATCAGGTCCTGCTGAAACGCGAAAACGGCATCCGACAGCGTACGTAACAAATTGGCGTGAACACCGGTGGCGGAATTAGTCGCGTCCACCTGACTAGCGTGCGTATCAAAGCCACCGAGCGTGAGGTAATATACTTTGGTTTGCAGCCCACCACTGATGAGCCGGGCAATAATCTTGAGCTGATCGGACAGGGCGTTGTTGGTTGGGTAAGTAGCCAGGTTCTTGCCCTTGTCAGCTGCGTTTTTTATCTGTCCGGCATAACTGACTGAGCTAGCCTGCTGCTGGCGAATATACGCCAATTGCTGCCCGGCGTAACCCGATACGGTACTGACCGGATTGTTGGGCGTATCACCGACTAGCCGCGCGAACGTATCCGGATTTTGTAGCACGGTGGCCAGCGATTGTGTCGTTCCCAAAAGACTTGTTGCAGCTACATACCCGATCTGGATAGCAGGTGGATCGGCCAGGGTAGCGTTGGGGTAGCCGTTGGGAAAATTGGGAAAGCGCTGATCGAGATAGCGCCCCGTCCAGCCGCTGGTGGCAGTTTGTGACGAATCAACGGCTGTCATCCAGATGTCGCTAGCCCGGAAATGTGAAAAGTTGGGCGTTGGATACGAAACTCCCTGGACAATGCTCAATCGTCCGTCGTTGAACAACTGTTGCATACCCGTCATGGCGGGATGAAGTCCTGTGGCGGTTTGATTTTTGAGTTTCAGTACTTGCGCTTCAGGAATGGCAATGTTCCCCCGGAATGACGCCGAGGTGTAGGTGCTCATCTGGTCGAGTGGAACGACGGTATTGAGTCCATCGTTGCCGCCCTGCAGTTGGATGATAACCAGCACCCGATCCGTGGGAGCTGCCAGATCAATCAATGACCGGATAAACGACGAAGGACGGGCGTAAGCTTTGGCCCCGTAGCCATCAATCAGCACCGGCAGCACAAGCGACGAAGCCGCGTACTGTAAAAAATCACGACGTTTCATACATCAAAGAGTGAATGAGCGAAAGAATGAAAGAGCGTTCCACTGGTGTGGTAAAAGAGTGACAGCGCTGGCAATTCGCTCTTTCTCACTTTCGCTCTTTAGGTTATTTGGTATTCGGCCATGCGGAAGATGTAATTCAGAAGCGCCGTAATTTTGAGTTGGACGGCCTGCTTCCTGGCGGCATCAGTTGGTTTACTGACGTAGTCATTCCATTCATCGGTCCATTCGTAACGGGGAATTGATCCCAGAAAGACGGTGTCAGTGAGAAAATCCTTCTGCTGTTGCGAAAGTGGTAAGGCCAGTAACTGATTCGTCAACTCGTCAACCACTTTAGCGGCATCAGTGGGCATACTCAGGCTTTTTACATAGGCCAGGCTATCAACGGCCAGTTTACTATTCAGCTTCAGGGCACCCGTCGTCAACATATCGCTGAAGCTGCCCCGCAGTCCAAGCGTAGTCGAATTAATCCATTGCTGGTAGTAATTCGTCTGGTAATACGCCGTCCAGCCGAAAACGGTGGGTGGGTCAAGCAAATCCTGCTGCTGCTCCTTCGCGCGGGCATAAGCGTAGTTGCTTACCTGATAGAATGCGTTGACGTCTTTTGTCAAGTCGGGAGCTTGCGTCCCCCAGAATCGGAGCGTGCCGACAACCAGGTCCGTCGGTGATTTAATGATAGCGCCCCGTATGCTTTCATCGTAAAAATGCTGACTTTGAAACAGCGCCGTCAGTACCGGTTTTAACTCGAACTTACTGTTCTGAAATATAGTAGCCAGCGGCTGGATAACCTGTGCTTCGATGGTTGATGAAATATCTGCGTTAACAAACCAGCGGTATAATTTCCGACATATGGTACGGGGCGCTTCGGGATTCTTCAGTAACATATCTACCAGATCATTCAACTCGTCGATCCCGGCTGACGTACCCGAACGTCCTTTGATAACTGTATTTTGGTAAGCCGCCGAAAACTGTTTGTCGGTCGTGTCGTGCTGGGAAGGACGAAACGTACTGCTTATGTCGGCCTTCGTTTCGTCCCGGTACCCTACGTCCGTCCAGCCAGTCAGTACTTTGGCCGCAGTTTTGACGTCGTTCTCGGTGTAGCCGCCGTTACGTCCTACCGTGAACAATTCCTGTAGCTCACGGCCGTAGTTTTCATTGGGTTTGCTGACGATATTCTGATTGCCGTTCAGATAGCGGAGCATTGCCGGGTCCTGCGTCACGGCAATGGCGAACGTACGGAAGTTGCCCAGCGCGTATTGACGTAACAAAGCATTATACCGATACAAATACCGGTAGTCGTTAACAGTCGCCTGGGTTGCCACAAAATGGTTGGACCAGAACAGAGTTATCTTCTCGAGCAGCGACGATGATTGGTTGAGCAGCAGTCCCGCCCACCAGTATTTTACGTAAGCAGTTAACTTGCCCGCATTGACGCTATCAAAGGCCAGGTCGTGAAAGGTCTTGCCCGTTGCCGGATCAAGCGGAGGGGCCGGTGCCGATTGCTCCGCCAACAGGGTTGGTAGGAGCTGAGCTGGCGTCTTGCCCGTGAAGGCTTTCACCTGCGCTGGGGTGGGACCGAACGTAGCTCGACGTAACAAGTGTGCGGCTTGTGCCGCCGACAAAGGCTGAGTATATGTATCAAGAAGCGCCATAGCAACAAGTATGTTTACAGGCGTTGATCTGGGTTAACTAAGTAAGTTGAAAGATAAGGAGTAAAGTTGATTGTGAGGTTTAGTTAATTGACTTTTAATGAATTGCTAGAAAACAGGAAAGGCTTCGAATGCAAATCTGCTTTCGAAGCCTTTCCTGTTTCGTCTGAGTACTAGTACTTACAGCTGTGGTTGCTCCAGCGATACGCTTTCGTCAACAGCTTTCCGATTACGCATCACAAAGAACAAAATCGCGAACGCAACGATCAGAATAAGCGGGAAAACGATCATGTGTCCCAACGTTGCTTGTCCTGTAGCCAGATCGGCGGTTTCGGCAGTCAGTCCACGTTTGGCCGCTTCCTGATCCAGCCAGCCACCAATAATCGGCTGGAAGATCGACGTAGCGAACATACCCATACCGCCCATGATCGACAGACCGAAGGCACCCGCTTTTGGAATGTACTCGGCTACGAAACCCAGCATGGTTGGCCAGAAGTAACAAACGCCGATCGCAAAGATAATGGCCGAGAAATACACCATTCCCCCCGTTGCGTTACTCATCAGGTAGATACCAATGGTCGCCATGATAGATGACCCCCAAAGAACGCCCGTTGGGTTCAGGCGATGAATAATTGGACCCGCGAAGTAGCGGCCAACGGCCATCAGACCTGTTACCAGCGCCAGGATAATCATTGGATTAGCTCCGGCATTACGCATGATTGGATCAATCCACTGCTCTGGACCAAACTCCGAAATGGCGGTAATTGCCATGCAAGCCAGCATGAATAAATACAACGGAGAAAGCATGGATTTCAGGTTTTCTCCCGTCGATGCGGCTCCTTCTACTTTGCTGTCAGGGAACGATTGAGCAAAGAACATGAAGGCGTAGATCAGAGCTGGAATCAGGATCGAGCCGATTTGCAGCTGCCAGCCGAGTCCGGCTTCGGTCATGAATTTCGAGACCAAACTACCAATAACGATACCGCCGGGGAACCACATATGCAGGCGGTTTAGCATCTTGGTCTTCTGACTACCGCTGAACATGTCTGTTACCATAGGGTTACAGGCTGCTTCGGCCATCCCGTTGCCAAAGCCAACGAAAAAGGTCGAAATCAACAGACTCCAGAAACCGCTGGCGGTGATGGTCGTAACCAGACCGATAATGTGGGCCGCGAAGGCAAACCAGACGATTCGCTTCGGACCCAGCGCATTGTACAGTGGACCGCCAAAAATCATGGCGATGGGGAAGCCCAGAAACGCCATCTGGTTAACGTAGCCGAGTTCTTTTGCATTCAGGTTGAATTCGGTACCAAGCTGAGTCAGTACACCCGCCCGGATGGCAAAAGCCATGGCGGTAGTAATGATCGCAAAGCAACTGGCGTTGAACAGCCGCGAACGATTAATGGTTAAGTCCATTTCTGCAGAAGAGGGGGTTTATTAATTGACTCTGATTTTAAATGAAACGACAAAATACGGCACAAACTACTGAGTTTGGAACCGTTTTCGTGCAAATTTTCCGCAAAATAAGAGAAAATAGTTAATTTTCTGCCCTGAAATAAGGTACCTGACAGGCCAATTGTTTCTTCATTTACTGGCATATTTGCCCCGTTGTCCGGCCCCCATTATGGCTGTCGGGAATTATACTTAACGAATAAGTAACCATAATTACTCATGCACAGAAAATTGAGAATGGGTATGGTCGGTGGGGGGCTTGACGCCTTCATCGGAGCCGTTCATCGTCGGGCTGCTACCATGGACCACGAAATCGAACTTGTCTGCGGAGTGTTCAGTGCCAATCCTGAAAAGTCAAAAGCAACCGGTCAGTCCCTATACCTGCCATCCGATCGTATTTACGATTCATTCGAAGAGATGATTCTCCGGGAAAAGGAACTGCCCGAAGGTGAGCGCATGGATTTCGTATCGATTGTTACGCCTAACCATCTTCATTTTCCACCGGCCAAGATGGCGCTCGAAAACGGGTTTCACGTCGTGTGCGATAAGCCCATGACCATCAACCTGGAAGAAGCCAAAGCACTGGCCAACATCGTCGAAAAAACTGGCTTGCTATTCTGTCTGACGCACAATTACACCGGCTATCCGATGGTTAAGGAGGCCCGCGCTATGATCAAGGCGGGTAAGCTCGGTGAGATCCGTAAGGTCATTGTTGAGTACCCACAGGGCTGGCTGGCTACCATGACGGATACGTCAGGGAATAAGCAGGCCGATTGGCGTACGGATCCATCGCGTTCAGGAGCCGCGGGCTGTATGGGTGATATCGGTACCCACGCGGAGAACCTGGCCGAATACATTACGGGGCTGAAGATCACCGAAATGTGCGCTGACTTGACGACGTTTGTACCGGGTCGCCAACTCGATGATGATGGGAATGTACTACTTCATTTCGAGAATGGCGCGAAGGGGGTATTACACGCGAGTCAGATTGCGAACGGTGAAGAAAACGACTTCAACATACGGGTTTATGGGGAGTTAGGCGGTCTGCAATGGTTCCAGATGGAACCGAATACACTTATCTACAAAACCAACGAAGCGGGCGCGCGTCGTATCCGGACGGGCGTTGGCGAGTTATCGCCTGAGTCGAAAGCGGCTACCCGGATCCCAGCGGGCCATCCCGAAGGCTTTCTGGAAGCGTTTGCCAATATTTACCGCAACTTCGCCCTGACGTTACGTGCCCGAATGAACGGCGAACAAATCGATCCGATTTACACAGATTTTCCTGGTATTGAGGAGGGAATACGTGGCCTCGCCTTTATAGAAACGTGCATTGCTTCCAACAACTCGACGGAGAAGTGGACGAAGTTTAAAGAGTAGTTTCAAAGAGCGAAAGTGTGAATGAGTGAAAGAGCGATAGCTACCGATGAGTTGGGCGACGTGGTTTATGAGGCTTGGGTCGATTATTCGACCCATTCGAAAAGCCAGTTTCTGGACGATATCGAGCGTCGGCTCAAAACCTTTATGCTTCGTGCAGTTAAAGTGTGTCGGACTTTACCTGATACCTATGAAGGGCGACATTTTGGTTTGCAGCTTATTCGTTCGTCTTCCTCATCTGCGGCTAACTTTCGGGCAGTTCGGCGAAGCCGAAGTCAGAAGGAGTATTATGCCAAATTAAGCATAACGCTTGAAGAGTTAGACGAATCGTTATTCTGGCTCGAAACATTAATTGACCTCGACTTGATTGCTCAAAAACGTCTAGTCGATCTGATCGACGAGGGCTATCAACTGGTAAAAATTTTATCTAAATCCCGTAAAACAGTGAGCGACTGATACAAAGAGCGAAAGAGCGAAAGTGTGAAAGAGCGGTACCAAGCTAATCTTTCGCTCTTTCGCTCTTTCATTCTTTCGCTCTTTAAATTCATGCAAAAAATTAACGTTGCCGTCGTTGGCACCGGATTCATCGGACCCGCTCACATTGAAGCGCTGCGTCGCCTACCCAACACGAATGTTCTCGCCCTTTGCGAAGTAACCCCTGAGCTGGCTCGTCAGAAGGCCGATCAGCTTGGTATTGAGCGGTCTGCTACGTTCGATGAGATGCTGAAAATGGACGATATTCAGGTTGTCCATATTTGTACGCCGAACTTCCTGCACTACTCGCAATCGAAAGCGGCTCTGCTGGCGGGTAAACATGTCGTCTGCGAAAAGCCACTAGCGACCAATCTGGATGAAGCCGCCGAGCTGGTTGAGCTGGCTAAAGAAACCGGTCTGGTGAATGCGGTGCATTTCAACCTACGCTACTATCCGCTGGCTCGGCAGATGAAAGCGATGCGGGAGAACGGTGACCTGGGCGATATTTACTCGATTATGGGTTCGTACCTGCAGGACTGGTTGTTTTACGAAACAGATTACAACTGGCGTCTGGAGCCAGATAAATCGGGCGACTCACGGGCCATTGCTGACATTGGCTCCCACCTGATGGACATTACAGAATACATCACGGGTCTGAAAACCGTTGCTGTGATGGCCGATTTCAACACGATCCACAAAACACGCAAGAAGCCGCTCAAGCCCGTTGAAACGTATTCGGGCAAGATGTTGCAACCGGATGATTACGCTGATGTCCCTATCAACACGGAGGATCACGCCAACGTACTACTTCGTTTCGACAACGGTAATCGGGGTGTCATCACGGTATCGCAGGTTTCAGCGGGACGTAAGAACCAGCTGAAGTTGGAGATTGCCGGTTCGAAGAAAACCTTTGCCTGGAACTCCGAAGCGCCGAACGAAATGTGGATCGGTAACCGCGATGGCTACAACGAGAGTCTGATGCGTGATCCTGCGCTGGTGTATCCCGATGCACGGTCGCTCATTACGTTCCCTGGCGGTCACAACGAGGGCTTCCCGGATACGTCGAAGCAACTTTTCAAAGAGGTTTATGCCGCCGTTGCCGCAGGTAAGCAACCTGACAAACCAACGTTCCCGACTTTCGCCGACGGCTACCGCGAACTCCTGATCTGTGAGAAGATCTTGGAAAGCAACCGGAAGCAGGCGTGGGTGGAGATCTAATGGTGAATGCCTGAATGATAGAATGATCGAATAATGGATTCGCAGTCTGACTTCTCGGATAAAGAATTATTTATTGAAGAATTCAAACGACGGACGAAGGAGTTCGTCCTGCGCAGTATTCGATTATTTCAGGCGTTACCTAAAACCGAAGAAGCTCGGATAATTGGTAAGCAATTTCTTCGTGCCGCGTCGTCAACCGGTGCTAACTATCGTGCTGCTTGTCGAGCAAGGAGTAGAGCTGAATTTTACGCCAAAATCAGCATTACGATAGAAGAGGCAGATGAGGCTCTATTCTGGATGGAAGTCTTAAGTGAATCTAGCATTATTCCGCTCAAGCGCCTTGAAGGATTGATGATGGAGTCTAACGAGATTGTAAAAGTGCTGGCAAAAGCTCGCAAGAACACGTGAAATTGTAATTCAGAACGATAGAATGAGCCAGGTAAATCTATTCGCTCATTTTATCATTCACTCATTCAACATTGTTCCCATGAAAACCATGAAAGGTCCGGGCATATTTTTGGCCCAGTTTCTGAGTGACCAGGCTCCGTTCAATACGCTGGAGTCCATTGCAAAATACATGGCCGACCTCGGCTACAAAGGCATCCAGATTCCAACGAGCGATCCAAAGATTTTTGACCTCAAACAGGCTGCCGAAAGTCAGACGTACTGCGATGAATTGAAGGGCAAACTGGCGGATATTGGCGTTGAAGTGACGGAGTTGTCGACCCACTTACAGGGACAACTTGTTGCGGTGCATCCAGCATATGGAACGATGTTCGATGCCTTTGCGCCGTCTGAGCTGGCGGGTAAACCCAAAGAGCAGCAGGCCTGGGCCGTTGATCAGATGATTATGGCGGCTAAAGCCTCCAAGAATCTGGGGCTCAAAGCGCACGTTACGTTCTCGGGAGCACTGCTGTGGCCGTTTATGTATCCGTGGCCACAACGGCCAGCAGGTTTGGTAGAAACCGGCTTTACAGAACTGGCAAACCGGTGGACGCCGATCCTGAATGCTTTCGACGAAGCGGGAGTAAACGTTGGGTATGAGCTGCACCCCGGCGAAGACCTGCACGATGGTGTTTCGTTTGAAATGTTCCTGGAAAAAGTGGGTAATCACCCACGGGCGGGTATCAACTACGATCCAAGCCATTTCCTGCTGCAACAGCTCGATTACCTGCAGTTCATCGATTTCTACCACGATCGTATCTTCGCATTCCACGTAAAAGATGCGGAGTTCAACCCTACGGGTAAGCAGGGCGTTTACGGTGGTTTCCAGGGCTGGGTGGAACGTGCCGGACGCTTCCGTTCGCTGGGCGATGGGCAGGTTGATTTCAGCGGGATCTTCTCTAAACTAGCGCAGTACGACTACGACTCGTGGGCGGTGCTGGAATGGGAATGTGCCCTGAAACATCCTGAACAGGGGGCCGCTGAAGGCGCTCCGTTCATCGACAGCCATATCATTCGCGTAACCGAACGCGCCTTCGACGACTTCGCTGCCACCGGAGCCGATGAAGGGTTTAACAAGAAAGTATTAGGACTGTAAACGTAACAAGAGATCGTAATTGGGGGCTGGGCAATTGCCCAGCCCTTTTTCTGTTTATATCATGCCTACACCAAACCGCATCTTCGGCGATATTCCTGGTATATCAGAAGGGAGCGAGTTCGAGAATCGAATTATGCTTTCTCAGTATGGCGTACACAAACCGTTGCAGGCTGGTATTAGCGGATCGCAGACGGAAGGGGCGGACTCAATTGTGCTGTCGGGTGGGTACGAGGATGATGAGGACCTGGGCGACGAAATTATATATACGGGTCACGGCGGACGCAGCACAGAAACTGGGGTACAAGTGGCCGATCAGCAGCTCGTAAGTCAGAATCTGGCATTAGCCCTCAACTGTCAGCGGGGACTTCCGGTGCGCGTAATTCGAGGATGCCAGCATCAATCGCCTTACTCGCCATCGGAAGGCTACCGCTACGATGGTTTGTATCGGGTCGATTCATATTGGCGGGAGCGAGGCCGATCTGGCTTTCTCGTATGGCGCTTTCGACTGATAAAACTGGTAACGATTAACGTAACAAATCGGGTCGAAGAAGCAGCGCCCGATTATGGAACAGTAAAGCGCGTGGAGACTATCACTCAACGCATTGTTCGCAATGCCGAGCTAGCTATTCAGGTCAAAGAAATCTACGGTTATCACTGTCAGGTGTGCCGTACGCAGGTTACGACGAGTGCAGGCCTATACGCCGAAGCGGCCCATATTCAGCCGCTGGGTCGTCCCCATGATGGCCCCGATACGCTCGCGAATCTACTTTGTTTGTGCCCCAATCATCATGTCATGTTCGATTTTGGTGGTTTCGGAATCGATAACGATCTGGCCCTCATTGGACTTGCTGGCAAGTTGTTCGTACGAACTAGTCATCGGGTTGATCCGCAATTTCTGCAATACCACCGCGACCATTTTCTGTTGCAGGAGTAACGCCTACAGAACGTTACCTTCCTTCTGTAGCGATAGTATTGCAGAAGGGTTACTTCCCCAAGGATGCATTACATGAGATTTGCAGACTGGGTTGTGTCCAGTTTTCTCGAATCAGCCGTCCTACTTTAACGGCACCTTCAAGCGATACTTGTCAGCCGAGTGAATATTCCAGGCCAAGTATGGTGCTAACTTTTGGTTGGCGGTACGTTTCTGGTTCAGGTCGGTCACCATCAAAATCCCAATCCCAGGCCCGGAAGCGTCCGTACGAAATACCCACCGAAACAAAACCGGAAAGCAAGCCTCCATTCCACAAATAATAGCGGGCAGATGTCCCGATTTCCTGACGGTCTGAGAGCAGCGAGTGAATTTAACCTTCTACGCCAATCCACGTTCGATTAGCCACAAAGCGCCCCGCTTTAGCCGTTCCGACCAGAAAAGTCGGCCCGAGACCAACGAGCTAGCGCCCTTTCTGATGCTGCGATACCGACACCGCTTTCCAGTCAGAGACAGGGGTTTTAGCACCAATCTGCCCAAAGCTAACCGAGTAAACGGAAAACAGTAAAGCAATAAATAGAACGTAATGCTTTTTCGTACAAAAAGGAGAACATGTGTAGATGAGTAAATCAAAAGTAATGGTCTCACTTCATTCGGTAATTAGGTAACCAGATTAAGTTCGATTGACGGAAAAAGCCCGACGATACGTATCGTCGGGCTTTTTCCGTCAATCGAACACAACAGCATTTAAAACTGCTTGACTAACCGGGATAAGCCCGCGGAGATCAGTAGCATAACCGCTACCATTCCCAGGCCATAATACAGTCCGAATCCTTCGGCAACGAAGCCAATAGCCGGTGGACCTGCCAGGAAACCAACAAAACTAAACGTAGCAAACGTAGCGAGGCCAGCTGCGGGCGGAATGCCGGGTATCCGCATCGACGCACCGTAAAGTATGGGAGCTCCCAGCGAACAACCAATACCAAGTAGCGCGAAGCCAATCAGTGCGGTAGGCGGGTAGGGAAAGAGAATGGCAATAAACAAACCGACAGCGCCTAGTATACCACCAATTTGTAGCCAGCGTCGGGCACCAATCTTGGGTATGATGGCGTCGCCCAGAAAGCGGAACGAAGTCATCATCAGCGAGAAACTGGCGAAGCCCAGCGCGGCAATCTGTTTGCTGGCACCCAGTGTTTCGTGAAGGTAAACCGCACTCCAGTCGAAGGCGGCCCCTTCGCCCATGGCCAAAGCCAAGCCGATCAGGATCATCAGCATGAGATCCAGGTTTGGTTTGATGAACGATGACCCGGCTTTCTCCCCCGACTCGGTTCGGCTACTGGACGGAATTCGTGCCAGAACCGGTTGGACTGCAATCGTCAGTACGAGAATCAGGACTGATATTACTAAAATGTGGATCGTAGGCGGGACATGCAGCGCAATAACCGCCCCTGCCACGCCAGCGCCCAGTAGTCCGCCCAGACTCCACATACCATGGCAGGACGACATAATAACGATCCCCTCGGCGCGCTCCAGGTTGGTGGCTGCCGTGTTCATGGCTACGTTAATGAGAGCCGCTGCTAGGCCCAGCATAAACAGGCCAAAAGCCAATACAATCGTATTCGGCGCATTGACCGGAATACTGATGGCCAGTACCAGCACAATGGCTGACCAGAAACAGGCACGCGCTTCGCCTAGTTTGGCAATGATCCAGCCCGTTAGCGGATTCATCACCATCAGGCCCACTGGCTGCGCAAACAGGAGAAGGCCCAGAGCCGCGTCAGACAGATGAAGCTTTTCCTTGACGTAGGGGATATGAGCGCCCCAGCTGCCAAACAAAACATTATCGGAGGCAAAGACGAAGCCAATGGCTAGCGCCCGGGGATTCAGAAAGAAAGTCGTAAAGTTCTGGACAAAGCGATTCCAGCTCGAGCGGCCAAGCCGGAAGATAGGACGTGGCTGCGTAGGATTTGCGGTATTCATAACACAAAAATAGCCAGCAACTGCTGGCTATTTTCTTACCTATTGACAGCAATTAATGCCGTATTGATCAACAAGATGCGGCAATGCCTTAATTCATGGTCAATGCATTGTTATTTTTCAGATGACCAGCCATGGCTTTACGTAGTTTCTCCACTTTAGGTAACGAAACACGCTGGATATAAGGCTGATCGGGATGCAAGGCGAAATAATTCTGGTGGTATTGCTCGGCGGGGTAGAACACCTTGATTGGTGTCACTTCTGTTACGACCGGGTTTTTATAATGTTTCGATTCGTTCGTACGCTTGATCGCGTCCTGAATGGCAGCCTTCTCCGCTGGAGTGCGATAAAACGCCACTGAGCGATAATCGCGGCCAACGTCGGGACCCTGACGGTTCAGCGTCGTTGGATCATGTCCGGCAAAAAAAGCATCCAATAATTGCGAATAGCTAATGACTTTTGGGTCATAATACACCTGAACTGATTCGGCGTGGCCCGTCTGATCCGTTCCTACTTCTTCGTAGGTTGGATCTTTAGTGATGCCGCCCGCATAGCCTGAAACGACTTCCCGAACGCCCTTTAACTGGTTCATGCCTTCTTCCATGGCCCAGAAGCAGCCGCCCGCAAAGGTGGCTACAGCTTCGCCGGGTTTAAGAGTTGGTAACTTAGCGGGTGCCGTATCCTGCGACTGGCCCTGTACGCAACCCACTAGCAGAAGCAGGCTAAGTACATACATGTGAATTCGTTTCATTCGCTCTGTTGTTTATAATCCGTATGGTATATTAACGTTTAAAAGCAACGCTCGGTTTCCCTGTCGGTCTATTGATCCGGTGAGTTTTATGAAGCTTCAATTTGAGAAAATAGAACCCGAAACAGGCAGCTCGTTCCGGGTTGCTCATCACACCGAACCGAATGCCTGCTGGGTCTATTGGCACTACCATCCGGAATACGAAATTGTGTACGTACCAGGCGGAACGGGCCCTCGTCAGGTAGGAACGCACCGGTCCCGGTACGAAGCCGGAGAGCTGACATTTATTGGCCCCAATGTACCACACCTTAATTTCAGCCACGGGCGGGAAAATGAGTACGAAGAAGTGGTCATTCAATTACGTGATGATTTTATGGGCGAGCCATTTTTAAAACGTCCCGAATTGGCCGCTGTCCGGCGATTGTTTGAACAGGCTCACCGCGGATTAACGTTTGGCATGGAAACCCGGTCTCGTGTGGCCCCCTGGCTACTGGAGATGAGCAACCAGCCTCCCTTTGATCGATTGCTGACCCTGCTACGAGTTTTGCAGGAATTAGCGCAGGCAACGGACGTAAAACCGCTTCATGCCGACGGCGTACAGTTTGACATTAATCCAAAGGAACAGGAGCGCATCAACCGGGTGTGTCGCTACGTCGAACAGCATTTCGAGAATCCGGTAGATGTACGGGCGGTGGCCGATCTGGTCAATCTAAGTGTGCCCGCTTTTTGTCGGTACTTCAAACGGATGACTCACCTGACCTTTACGGACTTTGTCAATGAGTACCGTGTTAATCAGGCTCGTTGGTTATTACAGTCAGCCCGGCCCATTGCAGACGTTGGCTTTGCGGTCGGATTTAACAACCTGTCGCACTTTAACAAGACATTTCGGGAGATAACGGGGCAGACGCCGAGTGCGTATCGGAAGGCACTTATCTAACCAAGACAGTGGCTATCAGGCCATAACTGACAAGAAAATATTCGACTTGTTCTGTATAGTTACAAATTTTGGGTTTAATTTTAGTATCTGGTTCATTTTCTTTCCGTAACAAACCTACGTATGCAGCGTACCCAACTGAAGGAATTCTATGGCTACGGCCTTATTTTAATCGTATTAGCCCTGGTTCAAGGGTACTCAATTTATCTGGCTGCCACAGGCGATTTATTACTTAGCTGGCAGCATTACCTCGGCTTTGGCGCGACGTTTCTTGCTGGAATGCTCTGGTTCTTTCGCAAACCGCAGTACTTGTTTTACGCGCTAGGCCTTACGCTGGTACTAGGCTACGAAAACCTGATTGGCTTTACGCCATCTCTCGATTTTACCGCTACCTACTATTATCTGAATAACGTAGCGTTTCCTGTTTCTTACCAGGATTTCTCGATGTACATGCTGCTAATCTGGGCCTACGTTGCTAACAACCGGCTTCGGGCAATGGCGCAGGGACTCTTCATGAAAAGAGCGTAGTAACTAAATCAGTCAGTAAGAAATAAGGCCAGTGTTGACGGAACGCTGGCCTTTCGGTGCTGAAACTCCCGTGTCATACGTGCCGGTATTTTATCCTGAATGACCGTTGCGCCCGCATGGTAAAGTAAAAGTGTGGTCTGCCAACGCAAAAAGCCATTCTCAGGTCGAGAATGGCTTTTTACAAATAACTCTATTGGGCTTTTTAGGCGTTTAATGCCCAGCCATCGCGGTATTTGCGTGAAACGAATTGATTCGCGTCGTCAAAGTTGGTAATCTTCATGTTTTTACCGTCCCAAGTCATACGTTTCCGGCCTGGATACGTAAAGCCTTTTCCGTCCGCTTTAGGCGTACGGAGCATGTAGCTACGGATCGCCAGATTACCCATCAGAACCGATTCCGTCAGCGGGCCAGCGAAATCAAACGATGAGGTTAGTGCCTTGTGCTCTTTGCTGTTGAAACCCGCTTTGCAGGCTTCGGTCCAGTAAACCTGGTGGCCGTTTTCTGGGAGGGCGATACCGTTCGGACCACTTTTGGGTTTTGGATCACCAACGATTTTCTGTCCCGACTTCGAGTAGAAAATTGGATCATCGCCATACATACCGCAGGCAATCATGCCTTTATCGCCGATGATGAACACGCCGTTTTCGCCACCTTCTGGAAATGGCTCGCCTTCTGGCAGCATCTCAGGGCGGAACGGACGAATACCACCGTCCGACCAGGTCATCGTTACTGCTGATTTGTTTTTCGCCGTGGCAGGGAATTTCAGCTCAACGCGCGACGATGGTGGGCAACCTTCGGGAATGTATTCTGGCGTCCAGTCTTTCAGGAATACAGCGCCAACGCTGGTTTCCACCTCCGTTGGGTAACCGAGACCCAGCACCCGGAAGGGTACGTCCATTACGTGGCAACCAATGTCGCCCAGCGCGCCAGCGCCAAAGTTCCACCAACCGCGCCACTTGAAGGGGTGGTAAGCGGGGGTGTAGCCGACTTTCTGCGCGGGTCCGAGCCACAGATCCCAATCCAGATCAACGGGCGTTTCACCAGCTGCCTGTGGAACGGGAATGCCCTGTGGCCAAACGGGCCGGTTGGTCCATAGGTGAACCGTATTAACCGTACCGAGCAGCCCCTTGTCGAACCAGTCAACCATCTGCTTCTGCTGTGGGTTTGACGACCCCTGGTTACCCATCTGCGTCACCACTTTGTATTTGCGGGCCGCTTCGGTCAGCATCCGGGCTTCGTGGATGTTATGGGTCAGCGGTTTCTGAACGTACACGTGTTTACCACGCTGCATAGCGGCCATGGCTACGACGGCGTGCGTGTGGTCGGCAGTCGATACCGTAACGGCATCAATAGTTTTGCCTTCTTTATCCAGCATCTCGCGGAAGTCTTTGTAGCGCTTCGCGTTCGGGTGCTTCGTAAAGTTTTCTTTTACCCGGTTCAGACCCCAGTCAACATCGCAAAGAGCTACGATGTTATTAGCGCCGTTGTTGAACGAATTATTTGTGTCACTAAATCCTTTACCGCCAAAGCCAACTCCGGCAATATTAAGTTTATCGCTTGGCGCGATAAATCCTTTACCGCCTAATACGTGGCGAGGAACAATCAAAAAGCCCGCGGCTGCCAGTGCTCCAGACTGCAGAAACTGACGGCGGGTAGCGCCGGCATTCCCCAGTTTTTCTGGCTGAGCGTCGGACGTTGAGTGATCAGATTGGTTCATATAGGAAAGAGTCAATATATTCCACAAAGAAAAGCGTCCTTACCTGTTTTTATACCCGGCAAGGACGCTTTTTTAAATTTATTTAATAACAACTCGGCGATGCGCCAAGGATAGCGTAACGGATAGCAGAAAACGCCCCAACCGTCTACTTCAAAATTGGCTCCAGCGCAGCTCGGTTTTCGGCGAGCCAGGCATGAATGTCGGTAACAATTTCACGGATACCCAGCTCGGGTTTCCAGCCCGTCAGCTGCGTCACTTTGGTGTTATCAGTGATGTACAGACGAATGTCAGCCGCCCGGTTTTCAGTAACCTCGCTAATGGGAATTGTTTTGCCTGTTACCTCCTGGCAGATTTCAGTTAGCTCCTGAAGCGACGCACTACTTTCCGTACCACCTCCGGCGTTCAGAATCTCACCGTTCACTTTGTCTAAGTTGTGCAATTCCCAGTCAATCAGACGATACAGGTCAGCGATGTGCAGCATGTCGCGGGTTTGTTTGCCCGTGCCGCCGTAGCCGATGTACGCCAACTTTTGCTCGAAATAGTGCTTAGCAATCCAGAGGACCATCACTCCCTGATCGACTTTGCCCATCTGCCAGGGGCCTGTAATGACACCGCAACGGTTAATAACAGTTTTCAGGCCGTAAAACTCATTGTACTCCTGAATCAGCAGCTCCGACGCCAGCTTCGTGGTGCCATAAAGCGACCGCGCTCCGTCGAGCGGAAAGTTCTCTGCAATACCTTTTGACGAAACACCAAGCACGGGCTGATCATCGGTTAAGACGAATCGTGTAGCATCCTCGTCGAAATTCAGCGTTTCAATGGTTTTGATCGGATAAACACGGCTGGTCGACAGAAAGATAAAGCTGGCTTTGTGCTTCAGCGCATAGTTCAGGCAGTTGACTGTACCGAACAGGTTCGTATTGATCAGGTAGTCAGGCGTGCCGTCCAGACCGGCCAGCACTGAAGGCTCAGCCGATGCTTCGATAACCGTATCGACAGCAGGCAAAGCATCAAAGTCTTCTTTACTGCGAATGTCGCCGTGTAGGAACTCAATACCAGCTGCTTTCAATCGGGCCAGGCTCAATTCTGAGCCGCGCCGTTTGAGGTTATCGAGCGCGAAAATCTCGTAAGATGGGTAATTCTGTTTGAGCGAAATGGCCAGCGACGAGCCAACGAATCCGGCACCACCGGTAATTAAGATTTTCATAAGTAATGAGCGAAAGAGCGAAAGAGCGAAAGAGCGAAAGAGCGAAAGAATGGCTTGTGTTTATACAAATGCATAACAACGACAGGACGCTCTTTCGCTCTTTCATTCTTTCGCTTACTAGGTTGCTATACGTTTTAATTTGACGTTTTCGACGGGGCGAATAACCAGCGGTACTTTCTCGATCTTGACCGAGCTACTATCTAGGCCAAACCAGCGGTCTTCGGATGTGGTAAAGCTCTTGATGTTGAAGTACAGGTTCATGATGAAGCGCTCACGCGTGGGAAGCTCGTTCTCGAAGGACAGGAATTTCTCCAGCACGACGAAGCGGAAATCGCCAATTACGTTCTGGCGGCTAAGCGATTCATAACGGCTGGTGATATCCACCTCTTTGTTCTTCACCATGTCCTCAATCACCTTCCGGAAGAATAGATTGATACGCTGTTCGACCCGGAATCCGAGTTTAAACGTTACCTTATACGCATCATCCGGCGCAATCGTATTTACCTTATATTCCATTGTGTACGGATCATCGGTCGTGTCGACGTGTACAAACCAATAGATGTCCGCGCGTTTGGGCCGTTTCTGGAAAATAGAATAAATGATTTTTGACTCAATCTCCGATTGTCGAGCCGCATTGCTCATAAAGACCAAATGCGTAGCGTATTTCGGGATACTGATGTCGCGGCTCAGCTCCTTGATGGATTGAATGTATTGATCAATCCGGACGTATTCCGTCAGTCTCAACTTGATCTGGAAGGCCTGCAACCAGATGTACATGATGCTGGCAATCGATGCCCCAATCAGCACTGATACCCAGCCACCATGCGGGAATTTGATCAGGTTAGCAACCAGGAATGAGCCTTCAATACCCAAATAAACCGTCAGGAAGAGCACAACCCCCCAGGCCTGATATTTATGCGTGTAGAGGTAATAAGACATCAGCAAGGTCGTCATCAACATCGTAATCGTGATGGCCAGACCATACGCTGCTTCCATATTTGACGACTCGCGGAAATAGAGTACGACGCCCACACAACCGGCCCAGAGCAGCAGATTGACGCTGGGAACGTAAAGCTGCCCTTTCTGAACACTGGGGTACCGTAGCCGTACTTTAGGCCAGAAATTTAGTCGAATGGCTTCGCTGATGAGCGTAAACGAGCCACTGATCAGGGCCTGGCTGGCGATTACCGTAGCTGCTGTGGCGATAACAATACCGATGGTCAGGAACCAGGGGGGCATCACCTCGTAGAAAGGAATTCGGGTCTTCAGGACCTGCCCTTCAATGCTCAATAACCAGGCGCCCTGGCCCAGGTAATTCAGGATCAGACAGGCTTTGACAAAGATCCAGCTCACCCGAATGTTTCCCCGGCCGCAGTGTCCCATGTCGGAATACAGCGCTTCGGCCCCCGTTGTACAGAGGAAAACCGACCCAAGCAGCCAGAAACCGTCTGGATACTGCGTAAGCAGCCACCAAGCGTAATAAGGATTCAGCGCTGCCAGTACACCTGGGGCGTGAATGATTTGGGCAAAACCAAGCATTCCCAGCATCAGGAACCAAACCAGCATGATGGGCCCGAAGGCGGTGCCAACGACGCTGGTGCCAAAAGCCTGAATCAGAAACAGAACAGTCAGAATAGCGATAACGATGGGGACTGTCTCAATATTCGGATAGATCAGCGTTAGCCCTTCTACGGCTGAGGAGACCGAGACCGGGGGGGTAATGATCCCATCGGCCAACAAGGCTGATCCGCCAATAATGGCCGGGACGGTCAGCCAGCGAGCGTGCCGACGGATAAGCGCGTAAAGCGCGAAAATTCCACCTTCCCCTCGGTTGTCAGCCCGGAGGATGAGAATAACGTATTTAACGGTGGTTTGCAGCGTTAGCGTCCAGATGATGCAGGAAAGAGCTCCTCGAACAACGTCACCCCGGACAACATTTTGGGCGCCAATAATGGCTCGAAGTGTATAAAGTGGTGACGTACCAATATCACCGTAGATAATACCCATGGCAACCAGTAAACCGGCAGCCGTTACGGCGTCTAAATGCTTCTTATCTTCCATACAACAGGCTTTCGCCTTGTTATTTGCGAGGTCGTATAACGAAGCAAAGATAGACGATGTTTACATTCTCCGATGTTTGTGATTGGGAAAGTTAATGTGCAGCCCAATTTACCACGTGAGGATCAACCGTATAGTCAAAAAGTGCCAGCTCATAAACCGTAAATCAGCCTGTGATAAGGCCTCACAAAGGTGCTGGCGAACCGAATGAAACGAGGAAAAGAAGCTATCGTAGTAGGTTTTGAGAATGAATATATCTAGCGAACAAACCTATATACGTTGACTAATATTAAATTTATAGATTTTCTATAGTATAAGTAGTAAATAGACAATCAATAACGTTAATTGCTGTAGCTGATTTATTTCATATACTATTCATTAACTGGCAAATAATCAGTTAATTGGGATCAGGATTTAATTGATGCAGCGATAAGTCCATAGGTGAGCCAAGATCGTTTGGACTCGTTTGGTTGAATAGGCCAGAAAACTAAAAGAGCCGGAATTTTCGTATATAGGAGCTTAACCTGGTAGTGATATCAGGGATATTAGTTAATTAGGTGTGTTTAGCAGACAGCCCGTTCATTGAGCGAGCTGTCTCTTATTTTACGTCCTAATTAGCAAGAACTTCAGCCGACATCGTTTTCCAGATCGACTCATAAACGTCCGTTGCCAGAATCCGCTTGCCGACATTCTGACTACTAACAAAAACCGGATGATGTTCAGGGGCGGTGCCAACGCGACCGTGGGAACCCTTCACGAGCGTCGCGTCCAGTGAAATAATGTTCATTAAATACCGGAAGCCCAGCTTCTTCCGGGCCAGCTTGTAGCCCGCCTTGAGCTTGACAAATGGGTTCGTCTGATCCATGAACATTTCGACGGGGTCGTAACCTGGTTTCTGGTGAATAGCCACCAGCCGGGCAAAATCCGGAGCACGAGCATCATCGAGCCAATAGTAGTACGTAAACCAGCTATCAGCATCGGCCATGACGACGAAGTCGCCGGACCGTTCGTGATTGATGTGGTATTTTTTCTGTTGTTCTTTGTCCAGTACCAGCTCAATACCCGGTGTTTGCTCAAGTATCGACCGAACCTGGTTGTAGACTTTTGGATCGTTGACGTACACGTGCGCAATCTGGTGATCGGCTACCGCGAAAGCCGGTGACGCACCGACGTCAAACAGTTCCAGTCCCCGCTCTTCGCGGTATCGAATCATGCCCGCTTCGCGCAGAATACGGTTCAGGTGAATAGGCTTGCTAACGTTTGTGATGCCGTATTCCGACAGGACGATAACTTCGGCTCCCTGTTTTTCGTAGTGCTGAATCAGATCGCGGCAGACATCGTCAATCTCGCGCAGATCCTTGGCGATTTTAGCCATATCCTGGCCAACTTTCTGCAGGCAATAATCCAGGTGAGGCAGATAGATTAGCGTTAGCGTTGGGTTGTGCCACTTGTCGACCAGCATCGACGCATCGGCGATCCAGCGGCTGCTGGCAATGGTCGTGGCCGGCCCCCAGAACTGAAAAAGGGGAAACGTACCCAGTTCTTTTTGAAGTCGATCGCGCAGGTCGCCGGGCTGGGTGTAGCAGTCAGCCAGCTTCATGCCATCCGATGGATACTGCGGGCGGGGGGTTGCTGAAAAATCAGCGGTGGAATACATATTATACCACCAGAACATCTTCGAGACCGTAAAATTAGGGTCTACCTTACGGGCCCGGTCCCAGATCTTCTCGCCCGATACGAGCTTGTTCGATTGCTTCCAAAATTGGACTTCAGAGGCAGCATGATCGTACCAGCCGTTACCGACGATTCCTGTTTCGCTGGGCCATTTTCCTGTTACGTAGGTAGACTGCACTGCCGTTGTTACCGCTGGCAGCATGGGATCTATCGTTGCCTGATGCTTGCTGGCAAACCACTGTTTCAGGAAAGGCGTGTGCTCACTAATCAGCGAGTACGACAAACCAACTACGTCGAGTACTACAGTCTTTTTCATACGTTTAGAGGAAGTTATAAGGAACGACGAATACGTTATAGGTTCGTTAATTCGGCCGCCAGGACCCAGCTTAGTTCCCGCTCAATGGAATCGACCAGATCGAGTTTGAGCGTATCCGGCAGGACATCCCAAGTGTAGGTTTCGACTTCGAGCTGGTTCGTAAACCGGCGTTCGTCCTGCAACCGTAGCACGTTCCATATATCGTCCTGGGTAGATTGCAAAGACCCATAGGCTGAAACGAAAATTGGCACGTGAAAGTGAGCCCGCCACTCCATATGCGTATCATCGAAAGCAGCCAGCGCGTCAGGCAGGTCCGCAAAGCGAAGTAATTCGCCGGAACGGGTGCGGGCAATAACTTGGTGCAAGTATGTCGGCTCATCAAAACGAGCAAATGCCTGCCGGACGGCTTCCCGTCCGTCGGTATCATCCGGAAACTCGGCTTTAAGAGCCGCACTGACCTGAATTTTGCCGACCCGCAAACCAAATTCTTTCAGCTTGGCCAGTACTTCAGCGGGGTTTTCGTACCCAACGGCTACGTGGCATACATCGAAGCAGAGCCGGACATGCTCACAGATAGCAGCTTCCGCTTCTTCGTCGGTCAGGCTGAACTGCTCGGTCAACTGCTCGATGCCCATGGGCAGGAGATAATCAGTGTACCACGTAATGAATTCGTCGGTGGTTTCGATAACGCCGTCGGGTTCGGGCTCCAGATCCAGATGCATCAGCCGGTCGGTCTGTTTCCGAAGCTGAATCAGTTCGGCAACTACTTCCAGTATGTTCTGGGTGGTCTGCGAGAAAATGTAATCCCGGGCGGCAGGCTGCTCCCATTCGAACCAGCGCCGGTAGGAGAGAGGTGACGTCGAAATACCACCCTGAATGGCATTGCCCAATTCGTCAACCGGTAGTAGGACCGACAGAATCCGAAAGAGCCGCTTGGTATATTCAACCCGGGCTTCAGTGGTCCAGTCGGGCGCGTGAACCTGATCTTTGACAACCGTATTATGAAAGCCTCCGAACGGGAAGCCGTTCATGGTAAAGACGTAACAATCGTTTTCGGCCAGCCAATGCTGGAAAGCGATTAGATTCTCCGTCGTTTCCAGTTCTTCGCTGGCCTGGTTGGATAGTCGCAAGCCCAGACCAAACGGCTGATCGGGTGAAAGACGCTGTTTGACGGCTGGAATAGCCTCCTGCAACGCCTTGAAATGATTGGCCCAGCTTTCGCCCGCGTGAATGTTGGTGCAATAGCCAAGGTGTCCTAAAGGCGTTTTCATACGGCTTGCACGTGAGATTCCTGCTGTTTTAACGTTTCAATTGCCTGACGCACGCCATCTGCATTGATTTCGTGGACTTCTACGCCCTGACCAAGTCCCTGCAACAGCATAATCGTCAGCTGACCACCGAGGTGTTCGCGGAATTCAGACAACCCTTTCAGAATACCTGCGCTGTTGTCGGCGTCGAGCATAGGCTGGTACAACGTAAAGCCCAGCGTACGTAAGGTCGTCAGCACCCGGTTGGTGTCGGTATCGTTGAGCCAGCCGAGCTGGTTGGAATAGAGCGTATCGAGCGCGATACCAATGGCAACCGCTTCGCCGTGACGAAGCTCGAAGTTCGTAAGCTGCTCTAATTTATGCGCGCTCCAGTGGCCAAAGTCCAGCGGCCGGGAGGACCCCATTTCAAATGGATCGCCACCAGCGATGTGCTGCATGTGCATCTCGGCGCAGCGGTGGATTAGGTAATGCATCGCATCCATATCGCGACGAGCCAATGCCTGCGCGTTGTCTTCAATCCAGGCGAAGAACGTATGATCTTTAATAAGCGCGACTTTGATCGCTTCGGAAATACCCGCCCGCCAGTCGCGGTCATCGAGCGTGTGTAGAAACTGGCTATCGTTGAAGACGGCAACGGGGGGCGCAAAGGTACCCAGGAAGTTTTTCTTACCCCGATAGTTGACGCCGTTCTTGACGCCAATACCTGAATCGTTCTGCGAGAGTACCGTCGTTGGAATCCGAACGTGACGAACGCCCCGGTGCGAAATGGCTGCTGCGTAACCAACCATATCGAGGACGGAACCGCCACCGATTGCAACAACGAACGAATGTCGATCAATACCGTACCGATCAACCGCGTCAACCAGTTCACGAACCAGGTTTGGGTCGTTTTTGGCCGCTTCGCCACCCGGAACAATGATCAATTCTGCGATTAAATCAACCGAAGCAACCCGTTCTGTGATGTAGGTTTTAATCGCTGCGGGTAGCTCCTTGTGAGTTGCTACGACGCCCGAATCGAGCACAAAAAGCACTTTTTTTCGAGTCGCGCCCGTAGACTGCTGATCGAAAAAAGTAGCGAGTACGTCGTTAGTTGGGTTAAAAAGCTGGTCAGTAAAAAAGACACTGTACGAGAAATGTACACTAAAGGCTTGATTCAAGGTATTCATGAACAAGTAACGAGAGATAATGAAAGGGCTTTCATCTTTCAAAAATACAACCCAATCGTTTATAGTTCATTCTTTTTGCCCGCTGACTCTAAATACCGCCATTTTCGCGGATTTGTCCTATATATAGTATGGACTAAGCCGAAAACAATTGCCGGATGGGGATTGTCTTACTTTTGCATTTCGTGTATTACCAACGACTAGTTTATGATTGCACTAATTACTGGCGCCACCTCGGGCATTGGTCGCGCTACTGCCGAAGCATTTGCGGACATGGAGTACCGACTGATCTTATGCGGTCGTCGTCAGGAACGGCTGGACGAGCTAAAAGAACAACTGTCAGCCCAAACTGACGTAACGACCTTATCGTTTGACGTGCGCTATTGGGATGAAGTTGAACAAGCCATCAACTCATTACCCGAAAACTGGAAAGAAATCGACATTCTGGTGAATAACGCTGGCAATGCGCACGGTATGGGACCCATTCAGGAAGGCGATGTCAACGACTGGGATCAGATGATCGATGGAAATGTGCAGGGTGTTCTATACGTATCGAAAGCGGTTACGCCCGGTATGGTAGCTCGCCGAAAAGGACATATTATTAACCTTAGTTCGATTGCTGGCAAGCAGACCTACGCCAACGGCACTGTCTATTGCGCCAGTAAGGCCGCCGTTGAAGCCATCAGTACGGGCATGCGGCTGGACCTAACGCAGCACGGTATAAAAGTGACCAACATTGCTCCGGGCGCCGTTGAAACCGAATTTTCGATGGTTCGTTTCCGGGGGGATACCGAACGGGCTTCGAAAGTATACGAAGGTTTCTCGCCCTTGAAAGCCGAGGATATTGCCGATACCATCGTCTACGCCGTGACGGCTCCGGCTCACGTCACCATCGCCGACCTGACCATTCTGGCCAGCGCTCAAGCGGCCGCTACCACCATTTATCGCAAGTAAATACGTTCGTAGTTGTCCTGTTCGTGGCGCAACCGGTAAGGAAGATTGTACTAAGGGCGAAAAGTGTAACCAGAAGCTTCATTGTTGAGCGGAAGATGAGGTCGGGACAGTCACGGGCGAAACTAAAATATGGAGCGCTGATTATCCATAATTAGGCTGCGTTTTTTCCTCACAAGTTCGCCCGTGTCCGGTAGATGGCCGTAGATCGGCTAATAAGCCCGTACTTTTCGTAGTTTTGCGGTTAGAAATCGCCGGTTCGCGCGATTCCACCAACCGATGGATATTCAGGAAGAATTAAAAGGCGCCATTCAACGCGCCATCACCGAGCTGTATCAGCAGGAAGTCGCCGACGTACTGCTACAACCCACCAAAAAAGAATTCGAAGGACTTTATACGTTCGTTACGTTCTCGTTGACGAAAGCGTTACGGCAACCGCCCGCGCAGATCGGTCAGGCGATCGGGACCTGGCTTGCCGAAAATAGCCCTGTTGTGAGTGCGTTCAATGTTGTACAGGGCTTCCTGAACGTCAGCATTGCCGATGCGGCCTGGATTGACGTATTAAGTGACATATCGGCTAATCCTACGTTTGGTCAACTGCCGAAGAAAGACCAGTCGGTGATGGTGGAGTTCTCCTCACCGAATACCAATAAACCACTTCACTTGGGCCACCTGCGGAACAACTTTCTGGGCGATTCGGTCAGTCGAATTCTGAAAGCTAACGGCTACGACGTAACAAAAACCTGTATCGTTAATGACCGGGGTGTTCATATCTGTAAGTCGATGCTGGCTTACAAGCTATACGGTAACGATGAAACACCCGAGTCGTCGGGTATGAAGGGGGATCACCTGATCGGTAAATACTACGTTTTATTCGACAAGGCGTACAAAGCCGAAATTGAGCAATTAGTGTCAGAAGGCGTAGCGAAAGAGGAAGCCGAGAAAAAGGCTCCGCTCATGCTGGAAGTGCAACAGATGTTGCGGCTCTGGGAGCAAGGTGATCCCGAAACGATCGCGCTCTGGCAGAAGCTGAACAGTTGGGTATACGCCGGGTTCGACGCTACGTATCAAAACATCGGCGTGAGCTTTGACAAGACCTACTACGAGTCAAATACCTATGTGCTGGGTAAAGAAATAGTAGAAGAGGGGCTGCAAAAAGGTGTTTTTTACCGCAAAGAAGACAGCTCGGTCTGGATTGATTTAACTGAAGAAGGGCTCGACCAGAAGCTGGTATTACGTTCCGACGGAACGTCGGTGTACATGACCCAGGACCTAGGTACGACGGACCTGAAATACCAGGATTTTCATAACGATCGCCAGATCTGGGTAGTGGGTAACGAGCAGGACTATCACTTTAACGTGCTGTTTGCCATTCTGCGCCGGTTGGGGCGGCCGTATGCTGATGGGTTGTATCACCTGTCTTACGGTATGGTCGATCTACCAACGGGTAAAATGAAATCGCGCGAAGGGACCGTCGTTGATGCCGACGACCTGATTCGAGAAACGACTGAAGCTGCCGCTTCGGCCGCTGACGAAGCCGCGAAGGGTAAACTTGAGGAGTTCAGCGCTGAAGAAAAAACCGACCTGTTCCACATGCTGGGCCTGGGCGCGCTGAAATATTACCTGCTGAAAGTTGATCCGCAAAAACGGATGCAGTTCAATCCGGCCGAATCGGTCGATCTACATGGGCACACAGGACCGTACATTCAGTACGTGCACGCCCGAATTCAGTCAGTACTACGTAAAGCGGCAGACATGGGCTTGTCTCCGAACAGCTCGGTCACCAGTACTGAACTGGATGATATTGAACAGCAACTGGTATTTCTCCTGAGTCAGTACCCGCAACGGGTAGCTGATGCCGGTGCTGATTATGCGCCGTCGTACATCGCACAGTACGCCTATGAACTGGCCCGAACGTTCAATCAGTTCTACGACAAACTATCGATTCTGAAAGAGACGGATGCGGTCAAGTTGCAGAACCGACTAGTAATGGCGCAGGCTGTTGGCCGGACGATCCGTTCAGCGATGGATCTGTTGGGTATCTCTGTTCCCGAAAAAATGTAATTAGCTCGTGTTGGTAAGGTTGATATCCTGCTTACATTCAGGACGTAAACCATAAACCTTCACGAAATGAAACGAGAGATTACGCGGCTGGACGTTATGTCTGTTGCTGTGATGTACGGGGCATCACTGGCACTGTTAGGTTTGTTTTTCGCTTTACTCTTCTTCTTTTTTGGCTCCATGTTCGGGGCCATGATGGGCAAAACGAGTGTAAGCGGAATGATGGGGGGCGGTTTTGTTACGCTGATCCTACTCCCCTTGTTCTACGGCGGCATTGGTCTGGTCTTTGGAGCCATTTTTGCGTTCATTTATAACGTAATAGCTCCTCGGGTTGGGGGTGTAAAAGTGTACATTCGCGACGCGGTTGATTGAAATGTTTTTGGTTACACGGAAGGACTAAACTATTTTTTTTGACAAACCGTTGAGGGGTACGTCGGCAGGTAGCCAGACAGTTACCCAAACCTAGTATTATGAAAAAACACGTTTCACTTACACTGGCAGCCGCAGCGCTGATCATACTCTCTTCTGGCTTTATGTTTAGAGACATTGTCAAAGGTATTTTCAGCGACAAAAATGAAGTGGCCGCTGCTCCTGCTAACCATGCTGCGCCCACAAAAACGCTGTATGATTTCACGGTAAAGTCCCTGGATGGAAAACCCGTAGCGTTAAGCGGCTTCAAAGGCAAGAAAGTCATTGTACTGAATACAGCCTCGAAGTGCGGCTTTACTCCTCAGTACGCCGATTGGGAGAAATTCTACAAAGAGCACGGCGATAAAATCGTTGTACTTGGCTTCCCCGCCGGCAACTTCGCTAATCAGGAGCTGGACAGCAATGAAGAAATCGCGTCATTCTGCAAAAAGAACTACGGTGTTTCCTTCCCAATGTTCGAGAAGATCAGCGTGAAAGGCGACGATCAGGCTCCGCTGTACAAATGGCTGACTACCAAAGATATGAATGGTTGGAATGACAAAGTGCCAACCTGGAATTTCTGCAAATACGTCATCAACGAGAAAGGCGAACTGACCCACTTCTTCGGCTCGAAAGTAAAACCCGAAGACGACGAGTTTAAGAAAGCAGTAGGCATCTAAATCAATGGCGAAAGAGCGAAAGCGTGAAAGAGCGGTTGTCCGGATGGATTTTCGCCTTTCGCTCTTTCGCTCTTTCGCTCTTTCACTACTATGGTAAAGAGTTGGCTTGCGGCTGCCCGGCCGCGCACGCTGCCGCTGTCACTGGCTAGTATTATTTTAGGGAGTTTTCTGGCAGTGGCCAGTCAGCATTTTAGCTGGTCAATTACGCTGCTAGCAGTACTGACAACCATCTTTCTGCAAGTTCTCTCCAACTTCGCCAATGACTACGGCGACGCAGTATCAGGAAAGGATACGGAGTTGCGCGTCGGTCCACGTCGGGCGGTGGCTACCGGCGATATTACCCGCGAGGCCATGCTCCGGGGAATCATCATTACATCGATTCTGTCGCTCATCAGCGGTATTGGCTTGCTGGTACTGGCATTCCGGGATGCCGACGCGACGATCTTCTGGTTCTTCCTGATTCTAGGCTTGTTAAGTATCGCAGCTGCCGTTGGCTATACCAACGGAAAGCGCCCTTACGGATACGCTGGATTTGGCGACATTGCCGTCTTGATTTTCTTCGGTTGGGTGGGGGTACTGGGAACGTATTTTCTCCACACGCTGTCGTTTCACTGGTTGCTGTTGTTGCCCGCTACAAGCGTCGGTTTGTTTGCGACGGGGGTGCTGAACGTGAACAATATTCGCGACATCGAGACCGATACCATGACCGGAAAGAAATCGATTCCGGCGCGGCTGGGTTTACCGCTGGCCATCCGTTACCACTGGGGATTGCTGTTAACGGGGATGGTCTGCGCACTGGCTTACTCGTTTCTGGCCGATACCCCCTTAACTGGGTATCTTTACGTTCTATCCTTTCCCTTGTTCGTTCTGAACGGCCGTGCCGTGGCTACGCACAAGAAACCCGCCGAACTCAACGCTCGGCTGGGCCAACTCGCGCTCTCTACCCTGCTGTTCGTCATTCTGTTTGGAGTCGGGCAGGTGTTGTAACCATCCGCCGGTCCGTTACTGCCGCAACACTTTTCGGGTAATTACGTCTTTACCAACCTGAATTGTCAACAGATATGTGCCGCTACTGGCGGGTAACGTAATGACTTCGTTGAATTGGTTGGCTAGCCCCGTCTGTTTCTGATAAACAGATCGCCCCTGTACATCGCGTAAGCTTACAACGATTTCCTTTCGCTGCGGAATTGATAGATCAACGTGTACCACGTCCTGCGTAGGGTTGGGGAAAATGCGCAGTTGCCCACCCGCGAACGACTCCACCTCGGTCGGAATCAATACCGTTACCGTTGCCTGACCAGTGCTGGTACCAACTCCGCAACTATTTTCGACGGAAGCTATCGTATACTGCGTTGATTGACCCGGTTGAACCGTCAGTGTTGTTGGTGATGTACTTGCAGAGAAAGCAGTGCCGTCGGACAAGGTTCCTCGCCACGGGCCGCTACCCGTAAAGTTCAGGGCTAGCGTACTGGATTGTCCCTGCGCTACGGTTGCCGAGCCGGTGAGTGTCGCTGTGGGTGGTGTACCAACTGCAATTGTAGCACTGGGTATCAACTCAGCGTACGAGACATTTCTTGGGCGGATGCGTAACCGATAACCCGTTCCTGCCGCAAGTGTGGCGGGTAGGGTAGTCTGTAAGGCAGTTAATGTCCCTGAACCGATAAGTTGCTCGCTGGCGAAACTACCCGTCGCATCCGAAAGTAACACATCGTATTGCCACCCACTTGCTTTGGTTGTATTCTCTGGCGTTGCCGTAATGGCAATAGCCTTACCAGCGCAGGCCGAAGCAGGCGCTTTAGCCGTCAGACGAGGTTGTGCCTGTACTGTTACAGTGTACTGATCCATCAAACACTGGCGACTGTCGCTTACCGAGACTGGAAACGTACCAGGCTTGTTGGCTACGTAACGAATGGTGCGATCGGTTTCCCCGCCCGACCATTTATAATCCCCCGATTTATTGAGAGCAATCGGCCAGGAAGCGACTAGTTGAAGCGTATCGCCGTATTCTGCGGTGAGGGAGGCCAATTTATTAACCTCCTTCATAATCGTAAACTGATCCTGAATGGCACCGTCGGCGGCAATAAACTGCGCATCAATCCGATTGTCCGATACGTCCAGAATCATAGAGCCTCCCGCGGTTCCTTTCGTACCCGCAACCATGGCGGGAAGGGGGTAGTCAGGTTGTTGCGGCCCCAGCGCTCCGCCCGAGCCATTGACCACGTAAACGATCCCTTCACCTTTGGTTAGCACGGGACAGGAATTAGGCGTGCCGTCATAACGGGCCGTTGTTCCCTCCGCCAACTGTGTGTTTCGGTCGAACGTATTAGCTAAACCCCGGTGGTTTTTAATCCGATACAGCCGTTCGTAATTGTGGCTATGGCCATTCATGACCAAGTCAACCTTGTACCGTTCCAAAATAGGTGTGAGCCGCTCCCGGATCAGTTTCATGGCTAACTCCGTATCCGAATCGTGACCGCCTTTGCTGTACGGTGGATGGTGAAAAAATACGATCGTCCACGGTTGCTTGTTGGCGGCCAAATCACGCTTCAGCCATTGTACCTGGGTACCCGTGGTATCATAAAGGCGGTATTGATCAGCTTCATTCCCCTGCGAATCCAGCGACACCAGATGAACGTTGCCGTAGTCTGCCGAGAAGTACGACTGAGAGCCCGATGGTACACCACCCGCTTCGCCCCGCTGTGGCATCGAAAACAACTTGTAATAATCAATATTGAAATTGTTGCTGTTATCGGCGTAGTCGTGATTGCCGGGCGTCATGAAAAAAGGTGTGTTCCGGAAGTGAGGACCGTACAGATTGAAGACATACTGCTGAAACTGGGCGTCTGTGCCACAGCAATAGGCGTTATCGCCAAGCCATATCCACAGATCGGCCGGGCGGCTGGCGGTAGCATTGCGGTACGCCTGATACACATTACGCTGGTTGTCGGATCCGTCGCCAAAATCACCTAATGACCAGATTCGGAACGGGCGTTTGTCGCCAGTTGGGATGGCCGTTTGAACGTAATAATCTGCCCCGGTCGTTAGCTTGGTTTCGTCCTGACCAACGGCATACGCATAGCGGGTAGCGGGTTGCAGACCCGTGAGGGTCACCATGTGCTCCTGCGTTGGCTGCGTTTCACGCTGGCTATCGCTAAGCTGACTGGCACTGGAGCCAAACCAGACTCGGCCAACTGTAGGCTGACTGGTTCGCCAACGCACCTGTACTGACGTCGGCGTGACAACCTGTAGATAAGGTCCCTGGGTGAGCGTCTGGGCGTAGGTAGTAAGGCTGGCCAGTAAATAAAGCAGAGTAACCAGGTATCGTGGTGATTTCATCAGAAGTAGAGGTGTCACCACAAAAATAAAAAAGCCGATAGGGTAATCCTATCGGCTGATAATCAATATAGCAGTATTAGGCTGACTGCTGAGCGACGGCCACGAGCGACTGGTGCATGCGAAGCAAATGCTTAACGGGCCAGTCGCTTTTATTGTAGGCTTCCAACTGAGCAATTTTGATGAGTAACATCCGCTCGATGCGACGACGTTCGCTGGACGTTAGCTCCTTCATGTGCGTAGGAAGCTCATTCAAAATCTTGTGTAACTGAGTACAGGCCGTTACTGAAATAGTAAAATAGGTGGCCAGTCGTTCAACGTCCGACAGTTTCCAGAGATCCGGTTTTGCCCGGCGACTCCGGATGGCGTTGCCACTGATACCGAGGGCCGCCCCCAGCTGTTCGTCGTTGAGTGGGCATTCTCGCAGGCGCCACATCACGGACTGGTAATTATTGGCAAACGTGTGCAAGATGTCGCGTAAATGTTCTACCAAGGCAGTACAGTCGTTTGAGGGTAAGAGGTTGGTAGATAGACTACTAACCAAATAAATTACGTAACGACGCTAATCTTAACGACCCGCTTTTCTGGGCGCTAATACAGCGCACCGACCGAGAGACCGGTACACTGCATGCAACTAACTACCCGAAATTTTGCTGTCTGATAAAGATTGCTCGTCCTATCGCATGTTACAAGTTTCATGCCATCAGACAGATTTGAAAAAAGACCCGTATAAGCCCCTGGCTTAAAAAGTAGAATAGTCTTTCTAAGGGTAGACGGGAAGGGCTACCAAAACAGAACAGCCGTCGGCCCATTTGCCGACGGCTGTTCTGGTATAATTATAAACGGTTGTACTACGACACGGCAATCTTGACCCGAAGCGTAAACTCGTCCATGTCGATCTCAACGGCTTCGCCGTTCAGTCCCGCCACTAGGTTGAGCGAAACGGCCTGTACTTCCTGGCGGATGTAATCGCTGTTGGTTTCGACGGCTTCGGCCAGTTGCTCGTTGTTCCGTTCGAGGTCGATCGTGATCTTGTCCGTCACGTCGAAATCAAGGTCTTTACGCAGGTTCTGAATCCGGTTCACGAAGTCGCGGGCAATCCCTTCCCGGCGTAGTTCGTCGGTCACCGTTACGTCGAGTGCAACGGTTAGACCGTTTTCGCTCGCGACCAGCCAGCCTGGAATATCCTCCGTCTGGATTTCAACGTCCGATAGACGAAGATCGAACTCACCCAGATGTAATGCATCTGTTTGCTCCAGCGTTTTTAGTTCGCTATCAGTCATGGCCGTGATGAGAGCGGCTACGTCCTTCATCTGCTTGCCGAAGCGGGGTCCAAGCGCCTTGAAGTTTGGTTTTACCCGTTTCTTCAGGATACCGCTGGCGTCGTCGACGAACTCAATCGCTTTTACGTTCACCTCCGACATGATCAGGGGTGCTACGTGTTCGATCTGCCGACGCGTATCGACGCTCAAAACTGGGATCAGCACCCGGCTCAACGGCTGACGAACTTTCAGCTTGTGGCCTTTCCGGAGCGAGTGAACCAGTGAGGACACTTCCTGCGCCAACTCCATCGACGTTTCCAGTTCGTTATCGATCAACGTTTGGTCAGCTTTCGGGAAGTTGGTCAGGTGAATAGACGCATCGCCGTTGCTTAAGTTACGGTACAACCAATCGGTGTAGAACGGCGAGATTGGCGCCATTAACTGCGTTACCGTTGTCAGGCACTCGAATAAGGTTTCGTAAGCCGCCCGTTTGTCGGCGGTCAGTTCACCCGCTTCCGACGTGCCCGCCCAGAAACGCCGGCGCGCCAGCCGAACGTACCAGTTCGACAACTGATCGTTGACGAAGGACTGCACCGCCCGGCCCGCTTTCGTCGGGTTGAACGTATCATATTGCTGCTCGACCTCCAGCACCAACGACTGCAACTTGGACAGAATCCAGCGGTCGAGTTCCGGACGTTCGGCTACGGGAACCGTACGCCCTTCGAACGAGAAGTTATCCAGGTTGGCGTAGAGCGCGAAGAAGTTGTAGGTGTTTGATAATGTCCCGAACAACTTCCGCTGCACTTCGCCCACACCGTCGATGTTAAACTTCAGGTTATCCCAGGGCTCAGCATTGGTGATCATGTACCAGCGCGTTGCGTCGGCACCGTACTTAGCCAGCGTTTCAAACGGATTGACGGCGTTACCCAGCCGTTTCGACATTTTATTGCCGTTCTTGTCGAGGACAAGACCCGTCGATACGACGTTTTTGAACGCAACTTTCTCAAACAGCATCCCGGCGATAGCGTGGAGCGTAAAGAACCAGCCCCGCGTCTGATCGACCCCTTCCGAGATGAAATCAGCCGGAAACGCCTGACCGTTGTCGATTTTGTCCTTGTTCTCGAATGGGTAGTGCCACTGCGCGTACGGCATAGCGCCCGAATCGAACCACACGTCAATCAAATCTGGCTCGCGTTGCATCACCTTACCCGACTCCGACAGGAAGTAAATTTCGTCTGAGTAAGGGCGGTGCAGATCATAGTCTCCACGGGCGTGATTATCCAGAAACGCCTGGTTTTTGTCAATGTATGCCTGGAATTCCGACTGGCCTTGGGCTACCCACTCGCTCATTCGCTCATTCGCACTAGCGCTGAGTGAAACGAGTTCGTCAACCGAACCCACACACACTTCTTCGCCAGTTTCGCTACGCCAGATCGGCAGGGGCGTACCCCAGTAGCGGCTCCGGCTCAGGTTCCAGTCGACCAGGTTTTCGAGCCAGTTACCAAAACGACCAGTGCCAGTACTTTCGGGCTGCCAGTTAATGGTTTTATTTAGTTCGACCAGTTTATCCTTCTTCGCCGTTGTGCGGATGAACCAGCTATCCAGTGGGTAATACAGGATTGGCTTATCGGTCCGCCAGCAGTGCGGGTAAGGGTGTTCGTATTTTTCCACCCGGAACGCTTTATTTTCCTGCTTCAGCTTGATCGAGATCAAGACGTCCGTTGGCTTAAACTCCGGATCTTCACGCTCCTCGTCGGAGTAATATTCTTCCTTTACGTAACGGCCAGCAAAGTCCGTGATCTCGTTCACAAAACGACCCTGCTTGTTTACGATTGGGACCTCTTTGCCCGTTTCGTCCTGCACCATGATGGCCGGAATACCAGCCGCCTGGGCAACCCGGAAGTCATCGGCACCAAAGGTTGGCGATGTATGAACGACACCCGTACCATCCTCCGTCGTGACGAAATCACCCAGGATAACCCGGAAGGCTGGGGTAGATGGCTGCACGTAGGGCATTAACTGCTCGTATTCGATGCCTTCCAGATGCTCACCTTTGAATTCGGACAGGATAGTCCAGGGGATTACTTTATCGTTTGGCCGATACGCGTCGAAGGATGGATCAGTAGCCGAGTCAACTTTCGCTTTCTCATTGAACCAGCGACCGACCAGCGCTTTCGCCAGTATGACGTTGATCGGCTCGAAGGTGTAGGCGTTGAATGTTTTGATCAGTACGTAGTCGATGTCCTTGCCAACCGTCAGCGCGGAGTTGGCGGGCAGCGTCCAGGGCGTAGTCGTCCAGGCCAGGATATGAATATCGGCGTCGGCTGAATCGAAAAACAGAAAGGCCGATTTACCCGTCGGTTTCACCTTGAACTGCGCTACGATGGTTGTGTCGCGCACGTCCTTATACGTCCCCGGCTGGTTTAGCTCGTGCGAACTCAGACCCGTCCCCGCTTTCGGCGAGTAAGGCTGGATCGTGTACCCTTTATAGAGCAGGTTCTGGTCGTATAACTGCTTGAGCAGCCACCAGACCGACTCAATGTATTCGTTTTTGTACGTAACGTACGGATTCTCCAGATCGACCCAATAGCCCATTTGCTGGGTCAGGTCGTTCCACTGATCCGTAAAGCGCATCACCGTTTCGCGGCACCGGCGGTTGTACTCCTCGACGCTGATCGTCTTGCCAATGTCATCTTTAGTGATGCCCAGTTCTTTCTCCACCTGTAGTTCGATAGGCAGGCCGTGCGTATCCCAGCCGCCTTTCCGCTCCACCTGAAAACCCTGCATGGTTTTGTAGCGGCAGAAAATATCCTTGATCGTCCGGGCCATTACGTGGTGAATGCCCGGAGCGCCGTTGGCGGAAGGAGGGCCTTCGTAAAACGTAAAAGAGGGTTTGCCATCGCGGATGGCGACTGACTGCTCGAAGACCTGGTTCTGGTTCCAGTAAGTCAAGACCTCGGCTGCCAGTTTAGCATAGTCGAGGGATTCGTATTGCTGATAAGTCACGCCAGATAGAATCAAACGGCGCACAGTTCGCGCCGGAAGGTGGCTAAAAAATAAGTGCAAAGATACGAAAATCACCGGGGTCGGCGACCTGCGCATCGGTAAAGAGGAGAACGTTTTTCGGAATGAAAACGATCACTTGCTGTAGCGTAGCGAATTTACCTGCCTGAAACTGGGGGGCTGCTGGCAGCGCCTGCCGTAAATTCAAAGTACCTGTCCCTCAATTTACGGCGAACAAAACCCGGTAGGGGGACGCCGGATTCGTACGCGTCAATCAGTACGTCTTCCCGCCGTCGGCTGTAGCGAATTAGTCGACCGATACCGACTCCCGTCGGGGTGAGTCCGATTGCTCCACCAAGTAAGGTGATCGGAAGAATCGAATTTTTATTTTTCCCCAACGTAATGGCTACCATGAGAGCACTACCCACGAATCCCGCTGCAGCTCCGCCAATTGCTGCCGGAACGCCTATAGCCGTATAGATTCGCCCGCCCGTTCGCTTGTAATCAAACAGGCGCTGAATGGCCCGGATAGTATCCGTCTTTGTGAATGAGTAGGCTGGAACCTGGCCGGTTGATGGATGAGCCAGGACAAGAAACAGGAAAAATAGAAACCACGTTGGCAGTAAGGCCAGCCTGCTGCGGGCGATAAAACGACGGGCGTCGACCAACTTCCAAATCATTGAACTGGCGATCAGGTAATGACGAGTCGAGAAGCCGCGACGATCAGGAAACTACTGTGCAGTGGGTCAGTAGCTTGGCCTTGTTCTACTCTTTTCCGGTTTTACCTGCTCCGATATGCGACGACTGGTTCAACAAATTGGTTTTCTAGTGGCGTTTATGATTGGATCTGGTTTGCTGGCGGCAACGGCGCAGCCACGAACTGATGCTCCTCCAGGCCGGATGAGGGTACTATTTGACTGCGATCTGGGCGACGACATCGATGATGCCTACGCGCTGGCACTGCTCTGTGCCAGTCCGAATCTGGAAGTACTGGGCGTAACGACCTGTTATGGACGTACCGACGACCGCGCTCAACTGGCTTGCCAACTATTGTACGACTGGGGGCTGGAAGCTATTCCAGTGGCTGTGGGGCGCGATACCCGGCAGATGAATGAGCGCGCTAACTGGTACGCCGATCAATTTCATTACGCTAAAAATTTCACCCACAAAAAGCCGATTCAGCAACCAGCCGTAGACTTCATCCGCGAACAGCTGCGCAAATACCCCGGTCAGGTGACCGTCATTTCGGTGGGGCCGGTTCAGAACATGGTCGATTTGATCAAGCGCGATCCGGATGCGTTGACGCTGGCCAAGCGCATCGTGGCCATGTTTGGTTCATTCTACATCGGCTATAACGGCTCGCCCACACCCGATAAAGAATGGAACGTGTTTGTTGACGTATCGGCGGCCAAACAGTTTGTTACTTGTGGGGTACCGATCACTTATGCCGGGCTGGACGTAACGACTTTTGTTAAGGCCGATGCCGCTTTCCGCCAGAAATTATTGATGCGGCAAAGTCCGCTGACGAGCGCCTTGTGTGGCCTGCAGCCTCTGTGGAATTACGACCGGACCGCGTCCGACAGAGACCCTGTTCTTTATGATGCTGTGGCGGTAGGAATGGTGCTCTGGCCAGATCTATTCAAAACGCAACCAGGGAACGTGACGGTTGATGATGCTGGCTACACAAGACTGATCCTCAATCAGCCACCCAACGCCGAAATCGGTACGTACATCAATACGCCCAAATTCCTCGAACGACTGATGCAGGCGTATATGAATCAGAATCTACGCCGGTAAACTTTTTTAACCCTTCGGCTTATGACTAGGTACGTATTTCGAGCTGTCTACCTGTTACTGGGAATCGGTCTGGCGCAGGCAGGATGGGCGCAAAAGGAAATGAACGACCGGGTGCGTATTTCGGCCGAGATGGAAAAATCGGTGCAGACGGAAATGCTCAATCGCTGGTATCCGCAGGCCATCGATACGCTGTATGGTGGTTTCCTGAGCACGTTCACTTACGACTTTAAGCCCACTGGGTCGCAGGACAAAATGATTGTGACGCAGGCTCGGCATACCTGGACCACCGCCAAAGCCGCCGAGCGGTATCCCGCCGTGGCTCACTATAAAAGCAATGCCGCGCACGGATTCCGGTTTCTGCGGGACGTCATGTGGGACAAGCAGTACGGCGGATTTTATCACCTGGTCGACCGGCAGGGCAACGTAAAAAGTAGCGGTGATAAGGAAGCCTACGGCAATGCATTTGGGCTCTATGCCTTGAGTGCCTATTACCACATGTCAGGCGACACGGCTGCGCTGAATCTGGCAAAGAAGTCATTCGCCTGGCTCGAACAGCACAGCCACGATCCTGTGCATAAAGGCTATTTTCAGAACCTGCGCCGGGACGGTACGCCCATCAAGCGGGATGCGTCCACGCCTTCCACGTCTACCGTGGGCTACAAAGACCAGAACAGCTCAATCCATCTGCTGGAAGCCCTAACCGAACTATACACCGTGTGGCCCAATCCGCTGGTGCGCGAGCGGCTGGACGAAATGCTCAATCTGGTTCGTGATGTAATTACGACACCTAAGGGTAACCTGTTCCTGTTTCTGCAACCTGACTGGACGCCCGTTTCGTTTCGGGATTCGTCCGAAACCATTATCCTGAAGCACCGAAACATAGATCATGTCTCGTTTGGGCACGATGTCGAAACGGCTTACCTCATGCTAGAAGCGTCGCACGTTCTGGGGCTGAAAAATGATGCTAAAACTTTAGAGGTGGGCAAACGAATGGTCGACCAGGCGTTGAGAAACGGCTGGGACGCAAAAGTGGGTGGCTTCTACGATCAGGGATACTATTTTAAAGACAAACCTGGGATGACTATCATCCGGGATAGTAAAAACTGGTGGTCGCAAGCTGAAGGACCAAACACGTTACTGCTCATGTCTAATCGCTTCCCGAACGATTCCATGTGGTATTTCGATCAGTACAAACGCCTGTGGACGTATTGCCAGACCTACCTGATCGACCACGAGCACGGCGATTGGTACGAAGAAGGGCTCGATAAAAATCCCGAACGTAAGACTGCTCAGAAAGGGCATATCTGGAAAGCCGCCTACCATACGTATCGGGCGTTAACGAACTGCGTCGATCAATCGCGCGGCAAGGAAAAGTGATAGGCTGAACGTATCAATCAACCTATCACTCAGCTGTTACTAAAATGCCCGACTATCTTTGCCGGCCATTGCCATCTTGATACCATTGGCTGCACAGACAAAGGACGAATGCACAAACGTCTGTGGGAAGTTGCCCAGCATTTCTCCCGTGTGTACGCCCGCTTCCTCGCTGAAATAACCCAGGTCGTTTTGGTACTTCATGCCCGCTTCCAGGATGGCCTTGGCTTTGGGCAAGTTGCCCACAATAGCGTAGTGGTGTGACATCCAGAACGTACCGGCCAGGAACGCCCCTTCTTTGCTCGAATCAAATTCTTCCAGGTGACGCCAGTACAGGTTGTCGCGGCAGTAGTTGGTTTCGAGGGCGTGGATTGTCGCTTTCATTTCGGGGCTATCCGGCTCAACGTACGACCAGGGCGTGAATAAAGCCGTCGCAATGTCGACGTCTTCCGAACCCGCGTAAACGGCAAAAGCCCCCTGTTTGGTCAGGCAATGATCGTGCACGAATTTTCGGATTTTAGCCGCCGTATCTTTCCAGTATTGGGCCTGAGCGGGTGTGTCGGCGTATTTGGCCATGAACTCCAGACCACGGGCAGTGTAGGCCTTGCCGGTTGTGTATTGGTGCGTTGTTGATTCTTCCCAGATGCCGTTGTCTTCGCGCTGCCAGTTTTCGGCCAGAAAGTTGGCTACTTTACAGACGGCGTCCCAATGCTGTTTTTTACCGAACCGGTCGTAGATCAGTTTTGCTGCCAGCAGTACGTTGGCGTCGCTATCGAGCTGGAGTTGTTTGCTAGCTGTGTTGCCAATCTGAACGGGAACGCTAGCCTTATAACCCGCCAATTCCAGTTCTTCAGCGCTGGAAATAATTTCTTTTTCAACGCTGTAGAATGGTGATAGATTAACCTGCTTGTTTTCACCCAAGGCTCCGCACATAAACGACAGGAAATTTTCTTCTGTTTCACCCACTTCATCCACCTGCGCCAGCGCGCCGGTAATCAAGGCCACGTCGCGCATCCAGACGTAACGGTAATCATAATTCCGCTCTCCGCCGATAACCTCCGGTAATGACGTAGTAGCCGCAGCAATAATTCCACCGGTTTTTTCGTAGGTCAGCTGCTGAATAGCCCGGATAGATTCGTTGACCTCTTTCTCGTAGGGACCTTTGTAGATCAGCAATGATGCCAGATGGGCCCAGGTTTTTCGGGTATGTTGCAGTAAATCGTTCAGAAGCTGGGGTGTTACGTCGGTCTGGCTTTCACTTTCTTCAACGAGAACGGCCCAGCCGGTTTCGCCAGCCGGAATATGAAATACCAAGCCATTGTCATCCTTCGTTAACGGGTGCGACGTTTTCAGGCACAGCTTGACCGAGGAGAAAGTGGCCGAGAGCTTATCGTCAGTCAGGATTGGCACACTATTTCGCAGACCATAATCGGGTTTAAGCCGGATGCGACTAGTAATGTTGACGGGGGCTGCCGAGAACTGCCGGCAGATGCCGTTAATCACTGCCGCAGCGGGTTCAACCTGATTTTTCCCTGCTTGGGTTTGCTTAGCCTGGGTCGGCATCCAGTCTGTAATCGAAAACGGTTTTCCACCAGCCGTGAAGTTCGTTGTCAGAATGCTGCTTCGATCTTCGTAGGCCCGGCTGACAAAGGTCTTGCCTTCGGCTTCTACCGACCAATACCCACCTTTCTGCTCGTCGAGCAGGAGTGAGAAAACGGCATCGGCGTCGAAGCGCGTCGGGCAGAACCAGCTTATCGTTCCCTGTTTGTCGAGCAGCGCGCAGGTTTGCTGATCGCTGATGACGGCTAAATCCCTGATCTGTGGTTGAAGAATCATAACGTTGTATTTACATCAATAACTCAGAAATAAGGGATTGAGGTTTTCAACTGACGATTTGTTCTGGCGAACGGGGCGGGTCGGTGTAATTGGTGGCTCCGGCGCCGAGCCGGCGCTGAATCGTCCGGCGAAGTCGTTCGGGTTCCAGGACCGTAATGTACTCACAGAAGGAAAGTATCTCGCGCTCCAGTTCGAAATTATGCTGTACGTGAAGCGCAATGATAATCCCATCGTTGGTCCGTTCGAGAACTTGCTGCGAGTGGTGGAGCGGTTTCGTTTCGACGTAGGGTGCCTGCGGCTGGCTGACAAAAAGCTTTACCCGCATAGGCCGTAGCGTTGGGCTGACGGTTGCACCAATAACGTCCCGGTAATACGTTTCCGGATCATACTGTTTGTTCGGGCGATACGTGACATCGGGAGCCAGTTCAATCGTAATCATTCGGTCCAGCGCCAGATTCATAATGTATCGTTTGCCCTCACATACGCCCACCGCAAACCAGCGGTTTTTGTACTCTTTCAGCCACCAGATGTGAAAAACGATCTGCTGGGGATGACGAGCCTGGAAGGATTGGTACGTCAACCGCAAGGCCCGCTGCTGGATAACGGCCTGGTACAGTTCGTCCAGCAGGTGAATCCCCTTCAGGCTTTCGTTCTTCTCAAAATCGATGACCGGCACCGATTTCTGCGCGGTCGAATACACCTGCCCTTCCAGCTTCTGCACGACCTCATTGAGCGCCGTAAAATGCGAAAACCCTTTGAACTGCTTCAGAACCTCGACGGCTTCATTGATCCGGGCCAGGTCGCTATCCGACAGGGGAATGTTGGTAATGCTATAGGTTGGATCGCTATAGGTATAGTACTTTTTATCCGTAACAACGATGGGCGCGTAGTAACCCAGTTTATCGCTTCGCATTAGTTGCAGGTCAGCCTGAACGGTGCGTCGGCTAATGCCTTTGTCGAGGCCTTCGTATTCGTACAGTGCTTCCGAGACTTTTTCAATCAGAGCATCGAGTGTCCACTTGCGCTGCCGATTGCGCAGGCAGGTATCGAGCGTTTTGTAGCGAATGAGAGCATTCCGATTGGCAGGCATAAAGACTTAGCTCATTTTTTTTTAGAAAAGTGATAAAACTTTCTGAACTGCGCAAAAACACTGCGCAGTAGCCAGTAACCTTTGTCACGGCGGTTCGGTAACGGGCCGTCGCGACAGTAATAGTCTTGTCAAACCTGACGCGGGTTTCAGAAGGCCCCGGAGTGCCGCAGCCCCTGGCTGATTTTGGTATGCTGTTGATGATGACGGGTTGCTGTCGACGTGCGCAGGTTCGACTCCTGCATCAACCCACACGTTGATTCCGGTGGATGGGAAGCTGACCACTTCTAAAAAAGGTCTCCAGCGAAGACGGCTACTTCTAAAAAGGCCACCATAGGAATTGGTTAGAAGCTATCCCGTTACGTTGCTGGCACGCCCAACGACGTAACAAGTCAACCCGAGCCAGCAGGCCGATACCGCGTCCGCGGACGTACCGGTACCTGCGTCGTACCAGCGATGCGAGCTGTTCTGAGAGCCTGACAAACGCCAGGGTCGAGGGCAAATCAATTGGCAACACGGCACAGAATCCGGTACCGAAACGGGCGCCAAACCGGCTTCCGCCCCGGCTGAACGGATAGCTTCTACCTGATTTCAACAAGACGAACACACTACAGATAAATAAAGCAGACGATGAAAATGGTACACGTACAAACCTGGCAAATCGGCCTGGTATTTAAGCAAGGAAGCTACAAACGACTGTTGGTGGAAGGAACTCACTGGCTCTGGCCGGGCGAAATGGTACATGTCTACAACCGGGGGGAGCGGTTGCAGAATCCGCCGGTCGATCTGGCCGTGCTGCTAACGTACCCGGACGTAGCTGCTGTACTGGATGTGATTACCGTACCCGATAACGAAATCGCGCTTCAATATGAAGTGACGGATTTCGCCCGGCTGTTTCGTGGCGTGCTGCTGGCTGGGCGGTGGGCGTTCTGGAAAGGCATTAAGCAGTATGAGCACGTCAAAGCTGACTTGAGTCAAGTAGCTATTCCCACCAGCATCAATTTGCCGTCGCTTTTATCCACATCGTTGTCCACCTACATCCGGGTGTTTACGGTCGAAGCCCACGAGCGGGGTGTTTTGTTTATCGACGAAAAATTCAACCAGATCTTAACGCCGGGAACGTACTACTGGTGGAAAAACAGCATACCCATTCAGGTCCAAAAAGTCGACACGCGGCAGCAGCAGATGGAAGTATCGGGGCAGGAAATGCTGACCAAAGACAAAGCCTCGCTGCGGCTGAGTTTTTATCTCCAATATCAGGTGGAGGACGTAACGAAAGCGCTGGTCGAAAACCGGGAGTACGATAAGCAGCTCTACGTAGCTGTTCAACTGGCCTTGCGGGAGTATGTTGGTGGGATGACCCTTGACGAACTCCTTGACCGTAAGAGCGAACTGGCCGCTTTTGTTCTGAACGCCACGGCGGAGAAAGTCGATCGCCTGGGCGTTGAGTTGCGGGGCGGTGGCGTTCGCGACATCATCCTGCCGGGTGATATGCGTGACATCATGAACCAGGTGCTGATGGCCGAAAAGAAAGCGCAGGCTAACAGCATCATGCGTCGGGAGGAAACCGCGTCGACTCGCAGTCTGCTCAACACGGCCAAGGTGATGGAAGACAACGAAATGCTCTGGAAGCTGAAAGAGATGGAGTATGTTGAGAAGATCGCTGATAAAATCAGTTCAATCTCAGTGTCGAACGGCAGCTCAATGGTCGATCAACTCAAGCATCTTTTCGTCCGCGAACGAGCGGCTGGTAAATCCTAAATTCAACTTTTCTCCATGGGAACATTGATTAAGATTGATGATATTCTCTTGCTGGGGCCAATTCCTGATTCCCTGCATCCGGCTTTCCTGCGGGTAGCCAATGGCCTGATACAACGGGCTGACTACCCTAAAGAAAAAGTCATGGGGTTGCTGGCGCAGATGCTACATAACCCGAAGAAGTTCGCGTATTCGAAAAACAAAGTGACTAACCTGGCCCGGCAAATTTATGACCTGAACAAACAGGGGATTGCTGTTCCGCTCAGCGAAACCGGTGCTATTTACCTGCCAACCGAACCAGCGCCTTACGCCCTCAACACGTCGGATAAGCAATCAGAGCATACCTTCAACTTGCGACCGGAACCGTTGCCTTATACAGTATTTGGTGCGGAGCAGATTGAGGAGGGAGCGCTGGTGCAGATGCGAACGGCTGCGAGCTTACCTATTTCGGTAGCGGGGTCATTGATGCCGGACGCGCACCAAGGCTATGGTTTGCCGATCGGGGGCGTTCTGGCGACGGAGGCCAATACCGTCAGTCCCTACGCAGTGGGGGTCGACATAGCCTGCCGGATGTGCCTGTCGGTGTTCGATCTGCCGCCGGCCTTTCTGGAACGAGAATCTCAGTTGCTGAAAAAGTCGCTGGTGGAGCAGACCAAGTTCGGGATGGGGGGCGAAACGCGGCAGAAATTTGATGAGAGCGTCATGGATTTACCGGAGTGGCAGGCCACCAAAGTTATCCGCGATCTGAAGGATAAAGCGTATCGACAGTTGGGTAGCTCCGGTACCGGTAATCACTTTGTCGAGTGGGGCGTCATCGATGTGTACGAGCACGAAACGGATGCCAACCACGCGGGGCTGGCGCTTCCGCCGGGCTCGTACTTGGCGTTGCTGTCGCACTCGGGTTCGCGCGGCTTTGGCGGCAACGTAGCAAATTACTACTCTAAGCTGGCCATGCAGAAAACCCGCTTACCGAAAGAAGCTGCACACCTGGCCTGGCTCGATCTAAATACCGAAGAAGGACAGGAATACTGGATCGCGATGAATCTGGCCGGTGAATACGCATCGGCGAACCATCACGAAATCCACAATAAACTGGCGAAAGCGCTGAATGAGAGACCGCTGGTGAGGATCGAGAATCACCACAATTTTGCTTGGAAAGAGCAATTGACCAACGGCCGTGATGTAATCGTTCATCGCAAAGGGGCAACCCCGGCAGGGAAGAACGTACTGGGCATTATTCCGGGTTCGATGACGCAACCGGGCTTCGTGGTGCGCGGGCTGGGCAATCCGGACTCATTGCAGTCGGCCTCGCACGGAGCCGGGCGGCTAATGTCGCGCACTAAAGCATTTTCCTCGATCACGCGGCCCATGCTGGATCAGGCTCTCCGGGATGCTGGTATTCAGCTCATCGGGAGTGACCTGGACGAAGCGCCAATGGTATACAAAGACATCGAAACCGTCATTGACGCCCAGCGTGATCTAGTGACAGTGCTGGCGAAGTTTTCGCCCAAAATCGTTCGCATGGCTGATGCGAATCGGAAAGAAGGACGGGAGGACTAATAAAACAATGGGACGTTTGTGGAGGTAAAGCGGCTTGGCCTTGCCTCCACAAACGTCCCATTGCTACGTAGCGAAGCAGACTATTTTTTGGTCAGTTCGTTGCGGATAGAAGTTTTTAGATTCACAAGAACTTCTTTGCAGTCAGCAAATTGCTCGGGATCGCCGTAGTCGGTGCGGTCGCGGTTCCAGTTATTGATGGAGCCGTTGAGCAGATCGGAATAGGTTTCTTCAACCCCTGGTTTACGTTGTTTCAGCGTAGCAATTTCGCTGCGGATTTCTTTAATTTCATTGGCAACCCAGGCTCGGTTCGTAGCGTATCGGGTCTTCCATTGAGCATATTCCGCATCTCGGGCTTTGGCCTCAGATTCTACGGATGCGGGAGCCTGATCGGATGAGTTCGATAAAACTACTGCGCCAGCCGCCGTCGACGCAGCCGGGGGCGTTACCTGGGCCGAAGCCGCTACCGCCAATGAACACAGACCAAGGATAAAGAAAAAGCGATTCATCGTAGTACGTTTTTGATGCACAAATTTACTAAGGTTATTTTCTGACGGCAAACAGGTGTCTGTTAACTCGGACTGCGATTGGTTCTGGTAACAAAACCTCCGTCACTAATACAATGCGAGCATTAGCCGAGGTGTTACTGAAAATAAAGAAGTTCGGGGGCCGGCACTGCGGGAAAAATCACGCTATTCCAGTAGGTTTGTTAGCTAATTTCCACCCGCTATTGCCGTGAACCAATTTCGTCTATCCCTTCTCTGTTTGCTACTTAGTTTCTCAAGTGGCAACGCAAGGGCACAGGTGTCATTATTGCCCGATTCGCTCGCCAATGCGCCTGATAGCGTTAAAACCTGGAACCTCCGCGAGATCGGTGACTCGCTGATTTTCGCGATTAATTTTCCGCTGGCCAAACAAGCGTTCGATCAGGCACTGGCCATCGCACGGGCAAGTGGAAACCGGCCTGATATTGGTATCTGCTACCGAGGGCTTGGGTATTGGTATGAAAACATTGGTGATTATCAGCGGGCTATTACAAACTACCAGCAGGCGCTTCGTTTATTCCGGCAGGCAGGATACACTAGAGAAATACCGAAGACGATGTCATTCATTAGTTTTTGTTACGTGCAGCTGGGAAATGATAAGCAGGCCGAGCAGTACACCCGGCAGGGGCTGAAACTTGCTGAAGCATACGGACAGACAAAATGGGTGATAGCTTTCTACGAAGAACTGGCCAAAATCAGCGGGCATCGGAAGCAATTTGACGAAGCGGAGCGCTACACAAACCGGGTCCTGGCCTATTACGCGAAGCAAAAAGATTCGCTTGCGTACCATATATCACTGCTCAACGCATCGCTGCTCTACAAAAACATGGGCCAGTTCGCCCGGTCGGAACAAGGTTTTCGCCAGTTACTACGCTTTAGTAAACGACCCGGTGGCGACGAGACGCTGTATGGCTATGGCCTGGTCAACATACCCAGTGCGCTGATTCCGCAGGGCAAGTTAAGTGAAGCCGAAACGTTTTGCCAGCAGGCACTGGCCTGGGTCAAAAAAACAGGTGCTAATAAGCTACCTATGCAGGAAGAAGTGTATGGGCACTTGTATCATATTGCCGAAGCCAGGGGCGATTACAAACTGGCCCTAAATTATTATAAGCAGCAGATTGCTAACCGGGACAGCCTGCAGAATGAAACCATGAAGCGTCAGCTCTCAGAGCAGGAAACCCGATTTCAGACGCAGGAAAAAGAAGCACAAATTCGACAACTGGACGACAAAAATGAGCAGCAGAGCCGCTGGATCTGGGCAAGTATTAGCGGGATAATTCTTCTAGCTGGTTTAGCCGGCGTGCTGTATGTGCAGTCGCAACGCTTGCGAACAAGCCAGACAAAGGTGCAAGCGCAATCGGACCAGATGGCATTAATGATGCGCGAACTCCACCATCGGGTGAAAAACAACCTGGCTGTCATTTCCAGCCTCCTGAAGCTACAATCGACCCGGCTCGACGACGAGAAGGCCGTTCAGGCCGTTCGAACCGGACAGCAGCGGGTAGAAGCCATGGCGCTGATTCACCAGAAATTGTACCAAACGGATAACGTGACCCGCGTGAACATGCGCGATTATTTACGTAGTCTGGCTGAAAGCCTGATTGTCGCTTATGGCTACAGACCCAACGAAGTGGATCTACGAATCAATGTCGAAGTGGAAGAATTAGAGGTTGACGTGGCTATTCCGCTCGGGCTGATTGCTAATGAGTTATTTACCAACGCGCTTAAGTATGCCTTCTCCGAGTCCCAGCACCCACAACTAATCATCCGAATGCGCAACCACGACGGGATCACGCTGGAAGTGCAGGACAACGGTCCTGGGATTCTCGCAGCGGATTGGCAGCCGACTGATAAAGGGAAATCGTTCGGGAAACGGCTTGTCTATTTACTGACCGAGCAATTGGAAGGTAAACTTGAACTTTCGCGACAGAACGGAACGCTGATCCGGCTGCATATTCCGTACGAAGCGGTAAAAGTTTAAATAAACAAAGCCCAGGACTTGGAGACCTGGGCTTTGACAAATTAATTCATTACGTTACGTTATTTTCGATCGATCAGTTGTTGAACCAGCTTCTTGAGTTCGTCAATTTCAGCCTGTTGTTTTTCCAACTTTTTACCTTGTTCCTGGCTGATTGTACGCTGCTGATTATTTTCTTTTTCCAGTTCGATGCTGTAGAGCGTTAACTCTTCAATTTTTTCCAGCAGTTTGGCATCCATTTTGGCAACGTCAATTCCCTGCTCGACAACTTCAGAAGCCGATGGTACGCCAGGTAGGTGCTTATTCGCCTGTACGTATTGAGACACTTCACTCAACGAACGTAATTTATAGGTTGGCGCGAAGACGTAGTCAGACCAGTCAGCTGTGCTTTTTAAAGCTACTTTCACTTTCTCGGTCAGGATGCCATCTTCTACGTAGAGCCGATAGCCAGCGGGTGTTTTCGCGAGTGCCGAGCCAATAACGATCGGTTCGCCCTTTGTGCTTTGTAGATAACCGCCTTTACGTTCCCAAAGTAAATCTGCATTGTCCTGCGCGGCTACCCGGCCACCGCTGGCATAGTTAGCCAGCACGACATTACCACTACCGTCGACAGTCAGAAATTTACTCGAATTGATGGAGGCCGTAGTTCCCGATGTCAGGTTCTCCAGACGTAAGCCTGACTGATTAGCGGAGCCGCTGGTGATATGTAGACGGGCGGTAGGGGCGGTGTTGCCAATCCCCACGTTTACACCGCTACCAAGTACCAGGGCATTGCTCGCTGTTACGCGGGCGTTATTACCAATCGCCGTTGCATTTTGTAGACCGTTAGCGCCAGCATCAGCCCGGAAACCGATGAATGTGTTGTTAACGCCACCTGCGTTGCCACGTCCGGTCTCAAAACCGATGGCTGTATTATTATCACCATTCACGCCCGAGCCGCTTCCGGCGTTGGTACCAAGATATACGTTATAGCCGCCTGTTGTGTTGCCACTACCCGTGTTGTCTCCCAGGAAGAAATTAGCGTTGCCGCTGGTGTTATTAACCCCCGCATTGGTACCCATAATGAAGTTGGAGCTACCAGTGGTATTGCTGTAACCGGCTTGCACACCCATGAACGTGTTGAAGGCTCCACTAGTTGTTGATCGCCCCGACGAAAAACCAACAAATGTATTCGCTGACCCATTCGAACTAAGACCAGCATTGGACCCCAGAAAGGTGTTGTTGTTACCGGTAGACGTAGACGCACCCGCGCGAAGCCCTAAAAACAAGTTACCAATCCTCGAGGAAGAGGTCTTTAGCAGCACTGTGTCGGCCGACCGCAGCGACTTATTAAGGCTTAGATTGACATCCTCCGTTATCGTGAGCGATGTGCCCGGTGTTGGCTCAATAGTCTGAGCCTGAAGCGCTGCAATGGGAAACGTAAGCAGGCTGGCAAGAAAAAGTTGACGTGTAGATGTTTTCATGTTTAAAGAAAAGACTATTTAGTTATTTGAGCAAAAAGTTAAGTGCGTTTGTTTACGTACCAGTTTTGATGGTTACCTACTGAGCCACAAGTTTACTACCAGTTTGCAGTTTCACTGTTTGGCCTGGATCGTAGCTTAGCTGACGGGCCTGGGCTATGTAATTACTTGGCACTGTCACCGGATGCTTAATGCGGACCGCATCACCACTAACGGGAACCCGGTTCATCGACCACACAGATGCATCGTCCCACCGGCCCGCCTTCACGGTGTACATCCCCGTGTTGACTATCAGGACAATCTCATTTGAGGTAACACTGTTGCAGTTTCCTGTTACCACGATGTAATAACGCCCCTGGTTACTGGCGCTTAGGTTACTTATTGAAAGAGTTGCCGATGTGGCCCCGCTGATGGGAGCGCCATCTTTGTACCACTGGTACGCACTCACTGAACCACTAGCGTTGACGTTGGCAGTGAAGGTGCCTCCCTGGGGGATACTGAAATAAGAAACGGGTTGCTGAGTAATGGTCAATGGCGACTGTGGTGTACCCTGGAACTCGTAGGCTCCTAGGTCAATCTGGCGCACTAGGCGGGGGCTGTTGTTGAGGTCGGTAGTGGCTGAGTTAGCAGCGTTGTTTCCTTTATCGATAGCGGGGGAGCAGGCCCGCAAACGGAGGTTGTCGCCAGCGACATCGACGAAGAGCGGATCGAGTGAGAAGTTGCCGGTACCAGGGGTGTTGTCCTGCGTATCGGTGTACGTCATCGCAATTGCACTGTCAGAAACAATGCCGTTCGGCGTGTTTCCCCAGATAGCGCAATTGACAAAAGAGGTATTGGTACTAAAAACGGCACCGCCAGTACGATCGCAAAAGTTTCGCGCGAAGCTACAGTTGACAAATTGGCCACCAGTTGTGAAAGCTGCTCCGCCCCCCGAATTACTCCGTGTTGTGGCTTGGTTGCCGGTGAAGCTACAATTGATGAAACTGGTATTTCTGGCGTAGACGGCTCCTCCATACGTATTTTGAATGCCTGCTCCTCCGCTGGACGACCTGTTACCACGAAAAGTACAGTTGACGACAGTTGCCTGATAAGCGGCCAATGAACCCCCATCACCAATGACGCTGTTTAGCACAAACAAACAATTTGTTAATACGGAACCTGCCCCAACATTCAGCGCTCCTCCAGTTGCCCCTCCATTTGGACCGGAGCCCCCGCTATTAGAACTGAATGTACAGTTGTTGATGATGGCTGTTTTCCTGACAATGACGGCTGAATAGCCTGTACTAAAGTTATTGCTAAGGGTACAATTCGTCAAAGAAATAGAATCGCCATAAATCGCGGCTCCTTCGGATACTGCATTTCGCTCAAACGTGCAATTTGTGAGTTGTGGAAAACTAGTGGCGTCGCTGTATAATCCACTGCCTCTACCACCAAACGTACCTATATTGTCTGAAAAAAAGCAGTTACGAATGATAGGGCTACTGTGCAGATTACGCATGCCAGCGCCCTGGAGCGTGTTGTAATCGACTCCGCTGCCTCCAGCGTCAATATTACCGCCTGTAATAACAAAGCCATCTAATAATGCCGTATTGTTCAAATCGTTGTTTGCAATGACGTGAACGCTTCTGTCATTTCGATTATTGGTTGTTCCCAGATACCCACTTAGGGTAGTACTCGACGGTTGTGCCAATGATAGCGAGGCAGGTCGCTGGCTGAGGGCGCTTTCCATACCGACAAAGCCGCCGTAGAGAGCTACGCCGTTTTTCATGCTGTAACTCATCATACGATCAGTTACACTGCAGGTGGTGCAACTGCTGGGCTTGTACGTACCGGCTGCTACCCAGACCTGATCGCCAGCTGAGGAAGCGTTGATGATGGCTTGTAGATTAGCTGAGGCTGTAGCCCACGAACTACCGTTGCCGCTACCATCGGGTTTGACGTAACGTATTGTTTGCGCGTAAGCTACATTGCCTGCCAACACGCAGAGTACCCCCACCAGAACAAGTAGACTCAGATGGTGGCGAAAAGAGGGCAAAAGAAAAAGTTGTTTCATTATGTGGAATAATATTGACTGAGCGCAAATACTAAGCGTTTGAGAAATCTTTTCTACTGAGCTAAACTAACCCGACTACCCGTACCTAATTGCAAGGTCTGCCCGGGGGCGTAACTGATCCGGCGGGCTCTGACTATGGAGTTGCTCGGCACTGTCACCGGATGATTGATCCGTACGTCGTCGCTGCTGATGGGCACCCGATTCATCGACCATATGGACGCGTCGTCCCACTGACCGGCCTTTACCGTATACATACCCGTGTTGATGACCAGAACCAGTTCGCTCGACGTAACACTGTTACATATGCCACCTGCTATGACTTTATACCGACCTGCATCGGCCGTTGTAAGCCCTGTAACAGTCAGGGTCGCCGACGTAGCACCGGCAATAGCTACGTTGTCTTTGTACCACTGGTAGCTGCTGACCGTGCCGCTGGTCGATACGGTTACCGTTAATGTACCGCCTAGGGGAATTTCGCGAGAAGAAGCCGGTTGCTGTGTAATCGTTGCCAGCGGCTGTGACGTTCCCTGGAACTCATAAGCGCCTATATCGATCTGACGTACCAGTCGAGGCTTGTTATCCGGATCGGTAGTGGTATTGTTGTACTTGGTGTTTGCATCATACATGTTGATACCGCGATCAATGGCCGGGGAGCACGGAAGCAGTCGTAAGTTGTCGCCAGCCACATCAACGAAAAGCGGATCCTGCATGAAATTATTTCCAGCAGCAATATCCTGCGTGATCGTATACTTCAATGATGAGGTAACGACGCCATAAACTCCATCAGGCTTATTTCCCCAGATGATGCAGTTAATGAGCAGGCCGCACCGGGCAATAGCACCACCAGGCCGGTCGCATTTGTTACCGCCAAAACTACAGTTGACAAAATTCGTGGTGGGGGTTGAGAAGACAGCTCCTCCCCCCGAGTTGTTTCGGCCACCCGCTTCGTTGTTACTAAAGCTACAGTTAACAAATAAGGAACTCCCCGCTGAAACGGCGCCCCCGTAACCGGCTGAATTTCCGGCTCCGCCAAAACCCGTTGCCTTGTTGCCCCGAAATACACAGTTAACGACCGTTGCATTATCGCCGACAGAAAGACCTCCACCGTATCCTAAGGCTGTATTATTTGAAAATAAACAGTTGGCTACGTATGAACCGTCACCAACTCGTGCTCCACCACCACTTGACCCACCACCACTGCTGCCAGATGATGAATAGTTATTGCTGAAAACGCAGTTCGTCATGGTGACTGCCTTGCCAATAACCGCTCCCGACGAGCCTCCGGTGTTATTGGTAAACGTACAGTTGACCAAGGTGAGGCTATTGCTCTCGCTCAAGACACCCGTGCCATACCATAGTTTGTTATTGTCGAACGTGCAGTTGATGATTAGGGCGTTGCTGCTGGCATCATTGTAAATGCCGCCACCGCCCGCGAACCCACCATCGAAACCCGGCGTTTCCGTATGATTGGTAAAATAACAGTTCCTCACCGTTGGGCTACTGTTCACATTGCGCATTCCCCCGCCAGTTGTCAGTTTAGGAAGTATAGCAGCTGTAATGACGAAACCGTCCAGAATAGCTGTGCTGCTCAGATTAGTGTTAACTATGACGTGCTCGCTATTATCAGTTAACACATCAGGGCTGCCAAGCTCACCACTCAAAATACTACCTGAGGGTGATATTGTGAGCGAAGTCGGGCGTTCACTAAGGGTACTTTCGGTACCAACAAAGCCTCCATAGATGACAACGCCATCTTTCATATTAAAACTGATAGCACGGTCGGTGTTAGCGTTGCCACCTGGTTTGTAGGTACCTACCGCTACCCAGACCTGATCACCAGCTGAAGACGCGTTGATGATGGCTTGAAGGTTGGCAGAGGCTGTAGCCCAGGAACTACCGTTGCCGCTACCATCGGGCTTTACGTAACGTATTGTCTGGGCGTGAATACTGCCAACTGCCATTACATAGAATACCATCAAAGGCAATAAATGGCGTAAACGGCAGCATAATAAGGAAAGGAGAAGTTGTTTCATAAGGTAGTGGAAAAACTTAAAAGCAAAGATATTAATCGTGAAGTTGACTTAATCTACTGAGTAAGATTGATTTTGCTGCTTGTACCTAGTTGCGAGGTCTGCCCCGGATCGTAGCTTAGGCGACGGGCCTCGGCTACGAAACCAGTTGGTATACTCACCAGATGCTTTATACGTACTACGTCGCTGGAAATAGGCACCCGATTCATCGACCACACTGACGCGTCGTCCCAACGACCCGCCTTCACTGTATACATCCCTGTGTTGACAACCAGGACCGATTCGGTCGAAGTGTCACTATCACAAGACCCCGTCACCACTACATAGTAGCGACCGGCACTACCGGCGTTGAGATTGCTTACGGTCAGCGTCGCTGAAGTAGCCCCGCTTACGGGGGTACCATCTTTGTACCATTGATAAGAACTCGCGGAACCGCTGGCCGCAACGGTAGCCGTCAGCGTACCGCCTTCGGGAATGCTGAAGTAGGCGTTGGGTTGCTGAGTGATAGTGACCAGTGCCTTTGGCGTACCCTGGAACTCGTAGGGCCCCAGATCAATCTGGCGCACCAGGCGGGGGGTGTTATTGAGGTCAGTGGTGGTTGGGTTAACGCTATTGTTTCCTTTATCGAGGGCGGGGGAGCAGGCCTGCAGGCGGAGATTGTCGCCTGCGGCATCAACGAAGAGAGGATCGAGGGAGAAGTTGCCCGTGCCGGACGTGTTATCCTGCGTGTCAGTATAAGTTAAGACCGTATTAGCATTGCTAGTATTACTGATTCCATTTGGTAGGTTGCCCCAAAGGATGTTATTGGTTAGAGTAGTAGTGCCTGACTCATTGTAAATCGCACCACCCTGGCCCTGGGCGTTATTCAGACCAAAGCTGCAATTAATCAGTGAGGGAATACTACGGCGGGTATAAATAGCGCCCCCATGAGCGTCTTTGCCGTAGTTCCCATCTAGCCCTTTGGCTATATTATTACTAAAACTACAATTGATGAGGGTTGGCGTATTCTCTATTCCTCCTATGTACATAGCCCCCCCAATGCCATAACGGGTTCCGGCACCATCGGTAGCCCGATTGCCTCTAAATGTACAGTTGATTAGAACAGGATTACCTGCTGAAACGAAAACAGCTCCCCCAAAACCGATCGCCTGATTAGCACTAAACAAGCAGTTGGTAATGACAGAGTTACTACTAATGTTTATAGCGCCACCATACCCGCCCCCAGGACCCGGTCCTGCTCTATTGTTGTCGAACGTACTGTTAGTTATTTTTAAGGTTCCACCAACGATAGCGCCATTGTCGAAGGCTGAATTGGTGCTAAAGGTGCAACGTGTAACAGTTAATGTACTGGTTGGCTGATTGAAGATGGCACCACCTTCACGCGCAGTGTTACTTATAAATGTGCAGTTCGTTAGTGTTGGGTTACTTGTCGCATCATTGTACATCCCTCCGCCTTTTGAACCGGAACTACCCCTGTTGATTAGAAAATGACAGTTTCGTACCGTTGGGCTACTATTTTGGTTGAGCATCCCGCCACCATTGGCGATTACGTAACTGCCGGTTATGACAAAGCCATCCAGAATAGCTGTGCTGCTCAGATTGTTGTTGACAAAGATGTTGTTGAAGTTGTCAAAAAAATTGTCTGATGCTCCTAATTCTCCACTCAGAATAGTGGATGGTTGAGCAGACGTAATCGAAGCCGGGCGCTCGCTCAGTGTTGTTTCCGTGCCGACAAAGCTTCCGTAAATGGCAACACCATCCTTCATACTGAAGCTGACTAGGCGATCAGTATTGTTGTTACCTCCTGGTTTGAAGGTGCCTGCTGCGACCCAAACCTGATCGCCTGATGACGACGTGTTAATAATTGCCTGTAGATCAGGTGAGGCATTGGCCCATGAACTGCCGTCACCACCACCATTGAATTTGACGTACCGTATCGTCTGAGCGTAGCCAGTCGATATGGATAGTAAGTAGAAAAAAAATCGTAGTAAGGCCGAGGCTGGTAGTGGTAGAGTCATCATATATCCTCCGGAAAAGGTAGATAAAAGACATTACCAAAAGTAGCCGACTCACCCAGAATTACTACTGTGCAGTCAGAGAATGTGAACCAATATAGCTAAGTAGCTAACTTATTTATGAAACGGCCCCATAACGAAAAACGCCACTCAACTAGGTTGCTGAGTGGCGGGTTGAAACTATCTAAATGTCGTTATTTCTCGTCGTCGCTTCGGATAGTCTGAATCAACTTTCCGTTTTCGATTAGTCGGGTTTTCAGGACTGTCTGCCGAGGAATGGTTAGTAACAAAGTGGGCTGAATTTTCTCCGATTGTACTATTTTCGTCTGGGAAGTATCCTTCATGCGAATGTACCGTATCGTGAGCGTAGAGTCCTGCACGAACACGCGGCTGACGGAGATTTTAGGGGGCGTACTAGTAGAGGCTAATACGATTCCAATGGCGGTTTCTTTCGTAAAGTTAGGCGCAATCGTTTTTTTGCTGACTGGTGTGGCCCGCGTAAAAAGCTTGTTCAATGATTCGGCGTCCTCAAATAGGTAAAGGGATGTCTTTGTTTTGTTGACGCTGGCTTCCGGTGCCAGGACGTAATCAGAAAGTAATCGGTATCGTAACGTGACTTGGGCTACCGTTAGCAAACTCAGCCCCGAAAACAGGCAAAAAAATAGTGTAGTTCGGGAGATTCGAAACCAGTTTTTCAAAGAGAGAAAGGACATAAACGCACTAAGAACAATATGGGCACTACCTGTGTAACGCCCTGATCCTCGTCTTCTGTGTGTGGGAAATAGAAAAAAGTAGATAGTCGATGACGTTATTTCGCTTTTGCTACAGCGTTTTCGACGGTTATATTCGATACGTTGAAACAAGAGTTCTGATTGTCGCTCTGACACTCAAACAGATCAAACCGTTCTACCCCTTCATCCAGTCGTTCGAAATAGAGCGTAAATTTGACGGGTTCGTTCCCCGATATGTCGCGGGATTCGGGCGAGAGGGGAATTCCTTCTGCTTTTAATAAAGCATACGTTCGCTTGCTGCCGTGTGTGCCCAGGAGCGCCTTGGGGTTAAAAGAAACACTACTAGTAGAATTATAATAGCCGCGATCATTCGGGTCCTTCGCAAAAGTCATGTAGAGAATTGTGTAGGAAGCCGTCAGCCGAACATCGGTCACTCGAATATCAGGATCTTCAGAATGACCAAGCCCCCCCGTCGGATCTGGGTACAATCGCTGAGTGGGGGCATACGCCTGATTCGGCTGGTAATATTCGGCTGCATCGACAGGAGCATTAGTGGCCGACGGACGATTTGTTGCACAGGCCGTTAGAAGCAAAGCGCTAAAAAGAAAGGCGATAGAAGTATGCATAGCGAACGTACTTTACTCGATGTAAGCTATCAATTTTTAACGGAAAAAACACGTGGCTGTTTACAAAACATCATCGTTTTTCGGGCGGAAGGCCAGACTATTACTTTAGCTAGCGAAGTGGTTGGTAGAAAGTTAATTCATCCTGGCGAACAAACTCCCTTTTTCGAATAACACCGCGTATCGTTGGGGATTTGACACCATCGCCGACCAGCTTGGGGCTGCGAAAAACGCGTAATTCATCCCACAGACCTGCGTCAAGCAAAGAATTCAGCAGTGTACTTCCGCCTTCAACAAAAACAGACTGAATACGTCGAGCGTGTAGGTCCGTAATAAGCTGTGGTAAGAAAGGTTGATCTGGACGTAGCTGTTGATAAGTTACCTGATCACTGACTTCAGTTTTTTGACAATTGTAGACCAGCGTCGGTTGCGTATTATCGAATAGATGCAAGGAGGGAGGGAGTTGTAACGATCTGTCGATAACAATGCGAATCGGATTCCGGCCGGGCCAGTACCGTACGTTTAACCGAGGATTATCGGTTCGGGCGGTAGTTGTACCGACCATGATCGCATCTTCTTCGCTCCGCCACCGATGCACTAGCCGCTGGGCAAGCTGGCCGCTTATGGCGATCGGTTGACTACCAGGGCCAGCGATGAAGCCGTCTGCTGTTTCAGCCCACTTCAGGATGATGTACGGGCGTTTCTTCTCAAAAAAAGTGAAAAAGCGGGCATTCAGTTGTCGACCTAAGTCGTTCAGTATGCCTGTCTCAACGGTGATACCTGCCGCGCGCAGGCGCTCGAACCCCTGCCCCGAGACCAGCGGATTAGGATCGTCGTTGCAGCAGACAACACGTTTTACCTGCTTGTCAATGAGAAGGTTAGCGCAGGGTGGCGTTTTCCCCCAGTGCGAACAAGGTTCGAGTGTGACATACACCGTTGACTCTGGTAGCAAATGTACATCCTCAGGTTGTACCGACTGCACAGCGTTTACTTCAGCGTGCCAGTCACCGTAGCGCTTATGCCAGCCCTCACCGATGATCCGTGTACCACCTTCACTTTCATGAACAATAACACAGCCTACCATGGGGTTAGGGCTGACCTGACCACGACCTAATGCGGCTAGTTCGAGGGCGCGTAACATGAAACGTTCGTGCATAACGTTAAGCGTATAGACTATGTCTCCGAGCGGGCGTGATTTATGGGGGCAGCATGAGAATTTGCTCAGCCCTTAATCCTGTCAGAACAATACGGAGTTCCGCCGAAAATCATAAACTTGGTTAGTTTTACGCAAAATTACCTGATTGAATCAAATGGCAACCGCCAAACCGCTATACGACCGCCTGCGCAAAAACATTACGGCCTATTCAACCGAAGAGGCTCGTGAAATGGCGTTTATGCTGCTCGATCATTACTTCGGGCTGCGCAAAACCGATGTGCTGACCGACAAACCCCTGCCACCCAACCGGACCGAACCCGACTGGTTTAAGATCCTGGAGCGGCTAAACCGGCAGGAACCCATTCAGCACGTGATTGGGACGACAATCTTCTGCGGCCTTGAATTTGACGTTTCTCCCGATGTACTGATTCCCCGCCCGGAAACGGAGGATCTGGTCCGATTAATCATGCACGATTTTTCTGACCGAACCGACGATGTGCCCATTCTGGATATTGGTACTGGCAGCGGTTGTATTGCCATTACGTTAGCTCGATTTCTGCCACAGTCGGTCGTGACGGGCTGGGACGTATCAGAAGACGCGCTGGATCTGGCTCGGCGGAATGCGCAAAATCTAAACGCCGACGTTGATTTTTCTATTCAGGACATTCTGGATGTGCCGGCCGAAGGCATTGCGAAATTCGATTGTGTGGTAAGTAATCCGCCTTACGTTACCCGCTCGGAGGCCGCGGAAATGGACCGGAACGTATTGGATTATGAGCCCGACTTGGCCTTGTTTGTGGAAGACAATGATCCGCTGGTGTTTTACAAAGCCGTGGCTGATTTTTGCGTAAAGCACCTGACGAAAGACGGAGCTTGTTACGTAGAAATCAACGAGCGATTTGGAGAGGCAACCCGGGAAGTGTTCGCTGACCGGGGCTTTACGAAGATTCAAGTTTATAAAGATATTCACGGTAAAGACCGGAGCATCCGAGCAACGTTCTGACATGCAATCGACGACTTCATTCGCCTACCATACAAAAATTCGGGACGTTCTGAACGAAATGAGTCAGGTAGTCGTGGGGCAGGATCGGCTGCTGAATCGGCTGCTGATCGGACTCTTTACCGGGGGGCACATTCTACTAGAAGGTGTTCCAGGACTCGCGAAAACGTTGACAATCAGTACATTGTCGAAAGTGCTGGAGCTTGATTTTCAACGGATTCAGTTTACGCCCGATCTACTGCCCGCCGACCTGATTGGCACGATGATTTTCAACCAGAAAACGGCTGATTTTGACGTAAAACAGGGACCTATCTTCGCCAACCTGATTCTGGCCGATGAGGTTAACCGGTCACCAGCAAAGGTGCAGGCAGCCTTGCTGGAGGCCATGCAGGAAAAACAGGTGACGATCGGCGAGGAAACATTTGTGCTGGATCAGCCTTTTCTGGTGCTGGCGACGCAGAACCCCGTCGAGCAGGAAGGAACGTATCCGTTGCCCGAAGCGCAGGTTGACCGGTTTATGATGAAGGTGTTCGTCGATTATCTGAGCAAGGAGGATGAACTAACCGTCATGCGCCGAATGTCGAACATGAACTTCGATTACGAAGTGCAGCCGGTTCTGGGAAAGGAAGATCTAGTAGCGATCCGGAACGAGATCAACGGCATCACGATCTCTGAGACACTGGAGCGGTACATTATCGAACTGGTGTTCGCGACGCGCCGACCTATGGAATACAACCTGCGTGACGAGGCTCGATACATCCAGTTCGGCGTATCACCCCGCGCCAGTATTAATTTGAATCTGGCAGCCAAAGCGATGGCCTACTTCGATCGGCGCGATTACGTCCTACCCGAAGATATCAAGGAAGTTGCGCCCGACGTGTTCAATCACCGGATTATGCTCAACTACGAAGCAGAAGCCGATGGAGTAACGACCTTACAGGTCATTGATTCTATTCTGCGTAAGGTTGCCATTGGGCGATAAAGAGTTTGGCGTCATGACTGTCAGGGTGTTACCGATCTGATGATCGAGCACGGGCGAATTTTTCAGTAGGAGCCTACGTTATAGATTTAGGTAAGCAGCTTAAAGTCCGATAGTTGCCACCTATACGTATGTCGCAAAACCGAATTTTCCTCCTGATCGCGTTATTGGTTGCTGGTCTACTCTGGTTGTACGGAACGTACTTCGCGACGCCCCGGCCTGTGCATCATTTGCCCGTTGGTGCAACATCGCCCAACGGTCGGCGGGTAGAGAAAACGGACGATGAGTGGCGATCACTGATGCCATACGCTCAGTATCGGGTCACGCGGGACCGGGGAACTGAATGGCCAAATAGTAGCCAGTTAGTCCATGAGCATCGGTCCGGCACGTACGTTTGCGCTGGCTGTAAAAACCCGCTTTTTACGTCCAAGACTAAGTTTGAGTCGGGTACGGGCTGGCCAAGTTTCTACCAGCCCGTGGTTAAGAACGCTATCTACACAGAACCTGACGGAACTCGAACGGAGGTACGTTGTTCTGTCTGCGATGCGCATCTGGGCCACGTATTTAATGACGGACCGGAACCGACGGGGCTACGTTACTGTATGAATGGTGTGGCTATGTCGTTTGCTCCTACGTCGAAGTAGTGATGCTGACAGACTGCCGTATCTTTACTGCATGAATCGCAACCTGTCCGACGGGCTTAACTTTGCTTCCAAGCTGACGCCCAAGCGCGTCGCTAATGCGCTCAAGGTGCTGTATAGTTACTACGCGTCGCGGCAACAAGGTCGTCCTTTACAACGGGGGCTACCCATGTCAATCTCGTTTGAACCAACAACCTCCTGTAACCTGCGTTGTCCGGAATGTCCTAGTGGTCTGCGGTCGTTCACCCGGCCAACGGGTATGTTAGGCGAAGACCTATACAAACGGACTATTGACGAACTGCACGAAACGCTGCTGTATCTGATCTTCTACTTTCAGGGAGAACCTTATCTCCATCCGCAGTTTCTGGAGCTGGTCCGCTATGCTACCGATCGCAATATCTACACGGCCACCAGCACCAACGCACATTACCTGACGGACGCTAACGCAAAAAAAACCGTCGAGTCGGGCCTGGACCGGCTTATCATCTCGATCGACGGAACCACGCAGGAAGTGTACCAACAATATCGGGTAGGAGGGAAGCTCGAAAAGGTGCTGGAGGGGACAAAAAATATCATCCGCTGGAAGAAGGAACTGAAGTCTAAGACCCCCCACGTCGTATTTCAGTTTCTGGTCGTCAAGCCCAACGAGCATCAGATTGCTGAAGTGAAAGAACTGGCTCGTGAGTTAGGGGTTGATGAAGTTGGCTTGAAAACAGCGCAGATCTATGACTACGAACAAGGTTCAGATCTAATTCCAACCATCGACCAGTACAGCCGGTATGCCGCGCAGGACGACGGTTCGTATCGAATCAAGAACGGCTTTGGAGACCATTGCTGGAAGATGTGGCATTCCTGCGTCATTACCTGGGATGGCCTGGTCGTTCCCTGCTGTTTTGACAAAGACGCGGATCATCGACTCGGCGATCTGCAAACGGAGTCTTTCGCCGATCTCTGGCATGGCGACGCCTACAATAACTTCCGCCAGACATTGCTACGATCCCGCTCTGAAATAGAAATGTGCCGCAACTGTACCGAAGGAACGAAGGTGTGGGCGGATTAATTTAGAGAGCGGAAGAATGAATGAGCGAAAGAGTACCTTCTGAAAGGATCGCTCTTTCGCTCATTCATTCTTTCGCTCTTTACCTTTTGTGGAACATTCCGTGGAACAGTGCTTGGATTCGTGAAAACTATCCGGCATATTTGGGTCTGCAACGCACAGACCAATGGGTAAAGTCATTGCTATCGCCAACCAAAAAGGGGGCGTCGGTAAAACAACAACAACGATTAATCTGGCCGCTAGTTTGGCCGCTCTCGAATTTCAAACACTGATAGTCGACGCCGATCCACAGGCAAACTCGACGTCAGGCTTGGGGTATAATCCAAAAGAAATCGAGTACAGCATCTACGAATGCATGGTTGAAGGAATTCGGCCGCAGGATGCTATCATTCAGACGGATTTTCCGAATCTTGATCTGTTACCATCGCACATCGATTTGGTAGGAGCGGAGATCGAAATGATCAACCTGCAGAATCGAGAAGATAAAATGAAAGTAACGCTGGATTCAATTCGGGATAGTTACGATTTCGTCATTATCGACTGCTCACCATCGCTTGGACTGATCACAATCAACAGCCTGACAGCCGCTGATTCCGTCATTATTCCAGTTCAATGTGAATATTTTGCGTTGGAAGGGCTGGGTAAGCTGCTGAACACGATCAAGATTATTCAGTCACGGCTGAACACGAGCCTAGCGATCGAAGGAATCCTGCTGACAATGTATGACCTCCGGGTGCGTCTGTCGAACCAGGTCGTGGGTGAAGTAACAAGCCATTTCCAGCAAATGGTTTTTAGTACCATTATTCCACGAAATATCCGACTCAGCGAATCACCAAGTTTTGGCGTGCCCGCGCTGGCGCAGGATGCCGACAGTAAAGGGGCTGTAAGCTATTTGAACCTGGCCCGCGAGATTCTTGCCAAAAATGGCTTGATGCCCCACGAAGTATAATCAAGCGTACATAATCCGGGCTACTTGATGGACAACTGGGATGTTCCTGATTGGGTGTCCTTGCTCACCATATAGCATAGGTCAATCGCTAAAAAAAACTGCTCATGGATAACGCAAACGCCAAAGCGCCGAATAAGAAGATGATTGGACTGGGCCGAGGCTTAGGTGCATTGCTGCATGACAGCGAAGCCGTCAACCGGCAGACAAAATCGTCGCCGTTTGAGTCAATTGGTACGATGACCGAGATTGGGTTGTCATACATTGAAACAAATCCGTTTCAGCCACGTACCCGCTTTGACGAGGAAGCACTGCAGGAACTGGCCGATTCGATTCGGACGCAGGGTATTATTCAGCCCATTACTGTTCGGCAACAGGGTAAAGATCGTTACCAGCTTATCTCGGGAGAACGACGCTTGCAGGCGTCTAAAATTGCCGGGCTGACTCATATTCCCGCTTACGTTCGCACGGCTAATGACCAGCAGATGCTGGAAATGGCGCTGATTGAGAACATTCAGCGAGAAAATCTAAACTCAATCGAGATTGCCCTGAGCTACCAGCGGCTTATCACCGAATGTAGTCTGAAGCAGGAAGAACTGGGCGAGCGAGTGGGAAAAAACCGGACTACGGTAAATAACTACATTCGTTTGCTGAAGCTACCGCCCGTTATTCAGGCAGCGCTGCGCGATAACAAAATTTCGATGGGGCACGCCCGTGCCATCATCAACATCGAAAATCCGGATGTGCAGATTCGCCTGTTCAACCGAACGGTTGATGAGGATTGGTCGGTCCGTAAAGTAGAAGAAGCCGTACGTAATCTGTCGGACAATTTACAGGACACGGCTACTGAGCGTCGCGTTACGTTGCCTAAGCAGGAAATGCGCAGTTTGCAGTTCAAACTCTCGTCGATGTTCGGCACCAAGGTGTCCATCAAGGCTGACGAGCGGCACAAGGGAGAAATTAAAATACCATTCACGTCGCAGGAGGAACTTACCAAAATCCTGGAAGTGCTGAATTCGCAGGCCTAGTGGTGTTAAATTATTCTAAAAAGTTGATCGGGCAAGACAAACAGCGGGTATTGGGCGTTGCGAAAGCATGAAACAGTTTTTCACGTTCCTGATCGCGTGTCTGTTAATCGTTAGTTCAGCACGATCCTTATTGGCGCAGCAGCCGGCTGCTGCACCAGCGGTAACTCCTGCGCCGACGGACTCGACCCGGCAAATTCGTTCGGCAGCCGACACGATCCCTGAAACGGTTCGCCGTAACGGCGTTCGCGTTGGTACGTCTACGCTGACACCCGAAAACGGGTCTGCAACGCTGGACACCGGACAGGTCACTGCCGCGCAGGAAGCCAAAATCCGCAAGATTGTTCCGCGTAAAGCCACCATTCGGTCACTGATTTTTCCCGGTCTCGGGCAGATATACAATCGCCAGTTCTGGAAACTCCCCTTTATTTATGGTGGCTTAATTGGCGCTGTTTATTCGTTTCAGTGGAATCAAAACCTGTATAATCAATACTTGGCTGGTTACCGGGAAGCGTACAACTCAACGACGATCAACCCCTTGTATCAGGCCAAGGTTGCCACGGTACGTGATCGTCCTTTGACAGTACAACAACTAAAGCGAGCTACTGATCAGTTTCAGCGGCAGCGCGATCTGACGGTTATTCTGACGGCCGTTGGCTGGGCATTGAACGCCGTTGAAGCTAATGTTGCGGCTCACATGAAAACATTTGATTTGTCGGACGATATCTCGATGAAGGTTCACCCTAATGTACTGCCGATGCCCGGTACGGGCATTGTACCGGGTGTTCGGGTTGCTTTTACGTTTAAATGATAAAAAAGAGGAGGAAAGGGAGGAGGGAGGAAAGGAGTAAAAATTGCTTGCTTGACACTATGGTAACTTATTCCTTTCCTCCTTCCTCCCTTTCCTCCTTTCCTCCTTTAGTATGAATATTCTTCTGTTAGGATACGGGAAGATGGGCAGAGCGATCGAGCAGATTGCCCTTGAGCGTGGTCATCAGATCGCTGGCCGCATTAATATTGACAACCGTGACGAACTGGATGCGCTGACCGACGATAGTGTTGACGTGGTCATTGAATTCAGCTCGCCTGAAGCGGCTGTTGAAAACATCACGTACTGCCTAAAGCGGGGCTGGCCGCTGATTTGTGGAACAACGGGCTGGCTTAGTCATCGAGCTGAAATCGAAGCGTTGTGCCGCGAGAAAAAAGGCGCTTTCTTTTACGCATCGAACTACAGCATTGGTGTCAATTTGTTTTTCAAGTTAAACAAGGTGCTGGCCCGGTTCATGCATAATTATCCGTCGTACGAGATTTCAATGACGGAAATCCACCATACCGAAAAGAAAGATGCGCCGAGTGGTACTGCCATTACGTTGGCTGAAGGGATCATGGATCACATCGATACTAAGAATCGGTGGGTGTTGAAAGAAGAATCCAGCGCGCAGATTGAGTCCACGGATGCCATTGCTATCGAATCGGTGCGGGAAGGCGTAGTCCCAGGTACGCACACAATCCGGTATGAATCGGATGTCGATCGGATTGAAATTAGTCACGTAGCCCATAGTCGGCAGGGATTTGCCCTGGGTGCTGTGGTAGCCGCTGAGTGGCTTATTGGCCGGGAAGGTGTTTTTGGGATGGATGATTTATTAAATTTAAACGCCGAATAGACAAAGGCCCGATTATAAATCGGATAAAGCCGCTGTCAAGTAGTAACGAGTACTCATTTTCTAACGAAGTTCCTGTGTCTGAAATAAGCACGAAAGCCGCAACCAGATCGGCTAAACCCAAAAAGTCGCCCATTCGTGAGTGGTTCGATTCTGTTTTGTTTGCCGTCGTAGCCGCTACGTTGATCCGCTGGCTGTTTATGGAAGCGTTCACCATTCCGACTCCATCCATGGAAAATAGTCTGATGGTCGGCGATTTTCTGTTCGTAAGCAAATTGCATTACGGCACCCGGACGCCCCGGACGCCGTTGCAGGTTCCGCTGACGCATCAGAAAATATGGGGAACGAACATTCCGTCCTACAGCACGGCTATTCAGCTGCCCTCTTACCGGCTGCCTGGTTTTACGCACGTTAAAAATGGGGATGTGGTCGTCTTTAACGTACCGCCTAAATACCTGAACGAGAATATTGACTACCCCGTCGACCTGAAGACGAACTACATCAAACGGTGCATTGGGATCCCTGGTGATGTACTGGAAGTTCGGGAGCGGGAAGTATTCATCAACGGAAAACCTTTTCCGGCGCCCCCCCGATCAGAACAGCGGTATTTCATCAAAACGACGGAAGTACTGGACGCCAACTTCTTCCGGAAGTATGACATTGTCAACGACTACCGCGATCCAAGCCAACCCACCGAAAACTGGAAACCGCTGGAGCAGTATAACGACTCTACGAAATCATCTACGATGGTCGGCTATAGCGTCAACACGACAAAGGCTGTTATTGACCAGTTCAAAGGTTTTAGTTGGGTAAAAGGCGTTGAACCGATGATGGATAAGCCGGGCGAAATGTCGCCGGGGGTTTATGGAACGCCAACCTTTAAGTGGAACCACGATAACTTCGGTCCGATTACGGTTCCTAAAAAGGGAGCGACAATTTCCATTAATGCACAGACGATCGCGCTGTACGGCCCGGTAATTGAGCTATACGAAGGCAATGAGAACGTAACGGTGACGCCAACGAGCATTACTGTTGGTGGCAAGCCTATTACGTCGTACACATTCAAGCAGGATTATTACTTTATGATGGGGGATAATCGGGATAACTCGCTCGATTCCCGTTTCTGGGGCTTTGTGCCCGAGGATCATATTGTTGGTAAAGCCGTATTTGTCTGGATGTCACTTGATCCAAACCCAGCCAACATCTGGAACAAGATTCGCTGGAATCGCCTGTTCCGGACGATTGATTAAAACGACTGTAGGTTGTAGAGACGCAAAATTTTGCGTCTCTACGCATTATATCCCTACCATTCTATCGGCGGAAGCCCTTTACTAGCCAGGTACTCATTTGCCTGGCTAAAGTGTTTATTGCCGAACCAGCCACCCCATTGAGCGGCCATAGGAGAGGGGTGTTTGGACTTGAGGACAAGGTGTTTTTTGTTATCAATTACCGCACCTTTCTTCTGGGCGTATGCCCCCCAGAGCATGAAAACGACGTGCTGCTTCTCGTCGGAAATGAGCTTAATAACGGTATCCGTAAAAGTCTCCCAGCCTTTGCCCTGGTGTGAACCCGCCTGTCCCGCCCGAACGGTCAGGGTCGAATTAAGAAGCATAACACCCTGATTTGCCCAGCGTTCAAGATTACCTGACTTGGGGACGGGTTTACCCAGATCGTCCTGAATTTCTTTAAAAATATTGACCAGGGACGGTGGCTTGGTAATACCGTCGGCTACGGAGAACGCGAGCCCATTGGCCTGGCCCTCGCCGTGGTACGGATCCTGTCCTAGAATCACTACGCGCGTGTCATCAAAACTACACGTGTTAAAGGCGTTGAAAATTAACCGTCCGGGTGGGTAGACGCGCTGCGTGCTGTACTCTTGCCGGAGAAATTCGGCCAATTCGCGGAAATAAGGCTTATCGAACTCAGGCTGCAACCGTGTTTGCCACGATTCAGCGATAGATACATTCATGGATGGAACTGATAAGATTAAAATGGCATTATAGGCCTACAGATGCTGGATACAATCTCGAATAAAATATTTTGAGACCGGTTCTTGCGTAACAAAACTAATCAACCTAATTTTCGTTCTAAGGTTGCCAAACGACACTAAATATATGGTTTCGTCAGTCACAGAGGGCGTAAAAGTTAGCGTAAAGACTGAGTATCAATCGGATTACTCAAGTCCGCTTCAAGCGCATTACGTGTTTACCTACCGAATAACTATCGAGAACTCCAGCGAGTACACCATCCAGGTGCTTCGTCGACACTGGATGATCTTCGATTCCAACGGCACCGTTCGGGAAGTCGAAGGAGAAGGTGTGGTCGGGCAGCAGCCTGTTCTGGAGCCGGGGGAAGTCCATGAATACGTATCGGGCTGCAACCTGCGGTCTAGCATGGGTAAAATGGCTGGTACCTACCTGGTTGAACGTATCATTGACGGGAAACAGGTGCGCGTGAACATCCCTGAGTTCACGATGATTGTTCCGTATAAACTGAATTAATTGTTGATTTCCGCTTACCTGCGATACTTGTGTCGCGCCCGCGACGAGCATTCGCTGCATTCCCCTTTTTTGTTTTCACTGTACACGAACACGATTCGAACGGATAACCGGCGCGAACAGGTGTTTCGTCCTATCCGACAGTTACGGAAAGAACTGCGTCGAAATACCCAACTGGTTGATATTACTGATTTGGGTGCGGGATCGAAAGTGAATGCATCCCGGCAGCGAACGATTCAGGATATTGCCAGGAACTCGCAGAAACCAGCCCGCTTTGGGCGTCTACTATACCGGCTGATCCGTCGGGCTCAAGCCCGGACTATTCTAGATTTAGGAACATCGCTGGGCGTTACGACAGCTCACCTGTCCGAAGCTGCAAAAAACACGGGCGGACGAGTTATTACGTTCGAAGGCTGTCCACAAACGGCCGCCGTGGCGCAGCAGAATTTCGACCAGCTAAAAATTCAGAACGTGACCATCGTTGTCGGGAATCTGGATGAAACGTTGGTGGAGCAGGTCAGTTCACTGCCGCCCCTCGACTTCGTTTTCTTTGATGCTAATCACCGCTACGAGCCAACGATACGTTATTTCGAGACCTGCCTCACGAATATTCAAAATGATACGATTTTCGTTTTTGACGATATTCACTGGTCGGCTGAGATGGAGCAGGCCTGGCAATATATAAAAGCGCATCCCGCTGTTACTGTAACAGTTGATCTATTCTGGGTCGGACTCGTATTCTTTCGCCAGGAGCAACCTCGTCAGGATTTCATACTTCGCTTTTAAGTGAGTATTTCTTACCAGAAAAAGCTAAGTTTTCGTTACCTTTCTGTGTCCGTTCTAGCAGTCTTGTCGTGTATGAAGATTCTGGTTTACAAGAATTTATTGGTGATCCTTTCTTTAGTCGCCATACTAACTCAGCTGGCAGGTTGCCAAAAAAATGAAGTTGCGCAGGAGGAACCTGAGGCAGCTGCCACTTTTGAGCTTATTCAGCAAAAAATCCTAACGCCTTCCTGTGCGACATCGGGCTGTCATGCATCCGAGAAGGACGCTAGTTTTGCTCAGCATGGGTTAGTTCTAGCCGCAGGACTAGCTTACCAGAATCTGGTCGAGGTCGATCCTAAAAACAGTAGCGCCAAAGCCGATGGGCTGAAACGCGTCAGGGCTTTCGCTTCGATAGAGAGCCTACTGTATCATAAGCTCAATTCGCTGGCTAGCCACCATACAGGCAAGCAATATGGCAATCTGATGCCGTTAGGAGGGCAGCCACTGTCCGATGGAAAAATCGAGTTTATTCGGCGCTGGATTGATGCAGGTGCTCCTAAAACCGGAACGGTTGCTGATATGACTCTGCTGAGTAGCACAAAGATGACGGAGGCTACGTACGAAGCGTTGCCTGTGCCGGCTACAGGAAAGGGATTTCAACTCGCTATACCCTTATTCGACGTAGCGCCAACTTTCGAGCGGGAGCTGTTTACTCGTCGGTTAGTAGGTAACACGAAGGATGTATATGTGAATCGATTTGAAATCAACATGCGGTCGGGAAGTCATCACTTTGTGGCCTATGATTTTAATGACAAAAATATACTTCCCAACCTGAACGACATTCGGGATTTACGTAACTCCGATAATACACTTAACTGGATAACAGCGCTGAGTATGTCGAACCATATCTACTTGGCTGGTTCGCAGGCACAGTACCAGGATTATACCTTTCCTGAAGGAACAGCGCTGCTGCTCCCCGCTGGAATGTCGCTTGATCTGAATTCGCACTACGTGAATAAGACCAATACAACCACAAAAGGAGAGGCTCAGATTAACCTATACACCGTCGACGCGTCGACGGTGAAGCATGTCGTTCAGACCCTTAATTTGAGTAACACTAATCTTGCTATTCCCGCTAATAGTCGGGTAACGATGACAAGATCCTTTACGAGGAATAAGCTGACTAAAGTCTTGGCGTTAACCTCACACATGCACAAGCTGGGTGAGAAGTTTGTCATCAAAATCAAAGGTGGCTCGCGGGATGGTGAGGTTGTGTACACGTCAACCGATTGGGCACATCCTGATATTATTACGTTCAAAACACCAATTATTCTTCAGAAAGGAGAGGGATTGACTTCGGAGATTACGTATAATAATACGACTTCGAAAGCTGTCTCGTTCGGACTAACAAGCGAAGATGAGATGGGAATTATCTTTGGCTATTATTACGAAGAATAGGAGCTGAAAATTTTTAACGTAAGAAGGCCCCGACAGTTCGCTGTCGGGGCCTTCTTTATTATCGCTGAACGACTTTTACCGAGTCACCCTTAGCGGGCAACTTCAATATTTACGCGACGACCTTTGATGGTGTTACCTTCCATGGCGTCAACAACGCGGTTGGCGATATCTTTCGGTACGTCAACGTACGTGAATTTGTCGAAGATGTCGATGCTGCCGATGGTGTTGCCTGGAATGTTGGCTTCACCAGCAATAGCGCCCACGATATCGCCCGGACGAACGTAATCCCGACGGCCGATGCTTACCATCAGACGCGTCATGTTTGCATCCCGTTCGCGAGGAGCGCGTTGGTTATCGCGGTCAACGTATTTTCCTTGTCCTTCACCACGGCCACCATCACGGGGGGCAAAATTGCGGTCACCACCCCGCTCACGGTCGCCAAAGCGGTTACCACCCCGGTCCGAACCTTCGTTCCGACCGAAACGCGAACCACCCCGGTCGAAACGGCCTTCGCCACGACCATCACGGTCGCCAAAGCGTGAACCCGTCGAGCCACGGCGATCATCCGAACGGCCACCGAAGCGATCGTTACGTTCGCCACCCCGCTCACGACGACGGTCATCTTCCAGACCCAGGTTCTGATCGGCGAATTCATTTTTCTCCAGACCCATACTGCGTTTTACCAGCGCGGCTACAACCTGTTCGGTCGACAGGCCAGCGTGGTGCAGTTGTGTCAGGATATCATCGTACAGGTTCAGATCCGAGCTATCCTGAACCGTTTGTTTCAGTTGTTCGATGAAGCGGGCTTTCCGAACTCCAACGATATCTTCGAAGGAAGGAATAACGCCTTTTTCAACTTTCACTTTGGTATACGACTGGATTTCGCGGAAACGATATTTTTCGTCGCGACCAACCATCGAGAACGCCCGGCCTGATTTGCCAGCGCGGCCCGTCCGGCCAATCCGGTGTACGTAATATTCTTCGTCGAGTGGGATGTCGAAGTTGATAACGGCATCCACGTCGTCTACATCAATACCCCGAGCGGCTACGTCCGTAGCGACCAGGATACTGGTCGTACCGGCCCGGAACTTGCTCATTACGTTGTTCCGCTGCGCCTGACGCAGGTCACCGTGTAAGCCTTCGGCCGAGTAACCACGAATCTGTAGGTCTTCAACGATTTCGTCAACTTTCCGCTTTGTGTTACAGAAGACCAGCATTAGTTTGAGGTCGTACATGTCGATCAGACGGCACATTACCTCAACTTTTGCTTTTGGTTTTACTTCAAAGTAAACCTGCTCGATATTGGTGTTCGTCAATTCTTTCTTAACGACTTTCACCAGCACCGGATCTTTCTGGAATTTCTGGGTGATCTGCATGATCGGCTTCGACATCGTCGCCGAGAACAGAATCGTCTGCCGCTCTTCGGGCATTTCTTCCAGAATGCTTTCGATATCTTCCCGGAAGCCCATGTCCAGCATCTCATCAGCCTCGTCAAGAATCATCATCTTAACGTGGTCGAGTTTAAGCGTATTACGCTCCATGTGGTCCATTACGCGGCCTGGTGTACCGATAACAATGTGTACACCACCTTTGAGCGAGCGGATCTGCCGTTCAATGGAATCTCCACCGTAAATAGCTTCGATACGTACACCACGTTTGTATTTCGCCAGTTTCCGGATTTCTTCCGATACTTGTAGCGCCAGTTCGCGGGTTGGGCAAAGGATAAGCGCCTGTACAGCACGATCCTGTACGTCGATCAGGTCAAGCGCTGGAATACCAAAGGCAGCCGTTTTACCGGTACCCGTCTGCGCCTGGCCAATTACGTCACGACCAGCCAGAATAGGCGGGATCGCTTCCGCCTGAATCGGCGATGGACTAACGAAGCCCATTTCGGTAACGGCCTGAAGCAGGTCTTCCGAAATATTTAAATCAGAAAAAAGAACTTGGTTTGGGTTAGCAACGAGGCTCGTTACTACTTCCGGTGCGTTGTCCTCAGCCTGGACAGTAATTTCTTGTTGTGGTGTTGCCAGGTCGATATCCTGGTCAACGATGTTTGTTTCGTTCGTTTGCATTATTGGAAAGATAAATCATGAAACCCTCCAAGCAAGACGAGATATGTGTGCGAGTAAAAGCGCGGTATTGTGAAAATTGCCCAACGGACGGAGTACCCAAACGACCACCCAATTTAACGGTCTGATCCCCACCTAACCAGGGGAAAGCACTACGTAACAACTTGACGATTAGCCCACGCGCGAGAATTCAATCTCGGTTGCTCCCGCAGGAGCGTCCACACAGAAAACCCATCCTATACATCCGGACTCTGTCAGACCCAACTCAGCGTGTAAAAAAGGAGAGAAACAGAAGTGCGACGGATGTCGCTTGTAAAATCTAGTGCAAAAGTAAGCAAACTATTTGCAAAAAGCAAGTCAGCGCTGTATTAAATTGTATTTATTGCAGAAAACGGGTTTAGTGATATACACTGTCTAGCCATAGCTTGTCTCCTTATGGAAACAGGAATCGACCAAGCACTGTTGCTAATGGAAACCGTTACGTGTAACTGATGAATCCGGCAATTGGAAAATACATTCTCTTGGTGGGGCTGGCGCTCGTACTAATTGGAAGCATCGTCTACTTCTTCGGTGATAAGCTAAGTTGGTTGGGGCGGCTACCAGGCGACATCCGGGTCGAGAATAAAAACGGTGGTGGCTTCTATTTTCCCATTGTGACGTGTATCATCGTCAGTATTCTCCTCAATATTATTCTCGCACTGATCCGGCGCTTTTTCGGATAGAGGCATCAGCAGTACCGCTGGGCTGCTGATCCGGGTCGTACGTAAGTTTATTCAGGTAGAAGACTTCTCTTGGATTTGTATAATTAGTGGAGGTAATCTTCTGAAAACCGAAGGCCAGAAAATGGCGCCCATACCAGGCCATTAAGTTGTCCTGCGCAGAGAACATCACTTTCTCGTTCTCCCGGCTGGTACCAAGTTTGATCTTTTCCGTTTCCCGCAGAATTTTGTTGCCCTGAATCACTTCCATGTTGATAGCCCCCTCATTAGGATAAGCCAGAATCGTACGGTCACCCTGCTGGGAGAGTTGAACCATCTGTGTCAGATCCCGGCTGAGAAGCTGCTTAATCGGCAGGCAATTGTCCCACAACAATTGGCCTGTTTTATCAAATCCACAAACGAAGGCGTGGGTGTAATGGTAGCCTTCGTACCGGTCCATTCCGCGCACATAGGCTGTATTCGTTAAGGTACTGCCCCGGTATTGCGGATAATAGACTTCGGCAACAAGCGTCAGCCCGTCGGGAGTTGGCTGCAGATCGTGGACAAGCAGTCGGTAACGGAACTTGTAATCTTTCCCTTCTTCCTTTTTACGTTTTGCCCGAGCCAGTATTTTTTGCTGCCGTTCGGGTTTCATGTAATTGAAGAAATTCTGAAGCTGCGAAAACTCGATAAACTTCATGTCCTTGATCGCATCATCGGCGGCAGTAGCGGGCTCATCGTGGTGAATACGCGTTACGTAGATACCCTGTGAGTAGGGCGTACAATCGGTGGAATAATTGCCAACCAGCAGGGATTCGCGTTCGTTGACGGGGAGAAGTTTACCGGTAATAAGGTTGTTTTGAGCGTCGGAGAAGTCGATGGTACGCAGGTGTCGGGAATCGTAATTATACGTCCGGATAGAAAACTGACAACGTCGCTTGGAGGAGTGGACCAATACGTTGACCTCCCGGCGGGCTTCGTCCAGTTCTATACTGCTTAGTTCCAGATTATTGGCGTACAGCCCAGGCAATACCTTCGTCGAACGATCAAACAAGGAGAAAACCATAACGATAGGCCGATTGTGGTAAACACCACCAATGTATGCCTGGCTGTCCATGACCTTGAATTGGCGGATGTCGAACTGCTCAAGCAAGGCACCTTCGAACGTTTCGATTGTCCCATCATCGAGATGAATTCGTAAGAACTGATACTTGTTCGTGTCGTATTCGCGAAAGAGCTGGTAGAGATATTGTTCGTTGCGGTATGCCTGAATCTGACGGTATTTGATATCCTGCTTATAGATTTTGTACCATATTAATTTCAGATTCCAGTTCAGGCGTTGGTAGAGGTACTGAGTGGGGGCGTTTGAGAATAATCCTCCCGTCTGGGTCGTGACCAGCACCCCCTGCTCGGCAAGCGGTGTTACGTCGAACGACTCGATTTCGTTCGGGTTTGCCGGCATTTCCAGGCGCATAGACTGCGTTAGCTGTGCTAATGCCATCGGCCCTGCGAGCAGAAGGAGTAATAGGAGAACGTGCTTCATAACGGACTCAATGAATTCGGGGCTGATTTACGCGACGTAAATGCCACCACTGTCTGATTAGCCTTAGTGCAGGACAAAGCAGGTTGAACCTAAAACATCCTGATTATAAATATACAAACTATTCTGCTTCGAATTATGGCTTTGCCGAGACCGTAAATTATTTAGAGGAACAGGTTGATATACCAGGCTAGTGAAGAACGGAAGTCGGCCATAATGTTGTTTTGGGAGGAGAGAGACAGTAGCATTAATTCCATAATATCCCCAACTTTACCGGCTGAAAGGGATTGACGGTCAATGTCCCCCTCTTGATAATCAATAAAACCGTTTTTCTATAACACTTATGAGCGAAGTAGCAACCCGATTCGCCCCCGGCGTCATTACTGGCGATGGCGTTTCTGATATTTTCCGTCATGCCAACGAAAACGATTACGCCCTCCCGGCGGTCAACGTTGTTGGAACTGATTCTGTTAACGCGGTTCTGGAAGCGGCTAAGGCTGTTAATTCGCCGGTAATTGTTCAGTTTTCGAACGGTGGCGGTATTTTTTACGCGGGTAAAAGCCTGCCGAACGACAAGCAACAGGCAGCCATTGCTGGTTCGGTGTCGGGCGCGCAGCACGTACATACCGTAGCCGAATTGTACGGAGTTCCCGTTATTCTGCATACTGACCACTGTGCCAAGAAACTTCTGCCCTGGATCGACGGTCTGCTGGAAGCCAGCGAACGCCATTTCGACAAAACAGGTAAGCCGCTGTTCTCGTCGCACATGCTGGATTTGTCCGAAGAGCCAATCGAAGAGAACATCGAAATCTCCTGCAAATACTTCGAGCGGATGGCCAAAATGGGCATGACGCTGGAAATTGAGCTAGGCGTAACGGGTGGCGAAGAAGATGGTGTCGATAACTCGGACGTTGATGATTCGAAACTATACACCCAGCCTTCGGAAGTAGCTTACGCTTACGAAGAACTGAAGAAAATTTCGCCGAACTTCACGATTGCGGCTGCTTTCGGTAACGTACACGGCGTGTACAAGCCAGGTAACGTAAAACTGTCGCCGATCATCCTGAAAAACTCGCAGGATCATATCCAGGAGAAGTTCGGTACCGGTCCGCTGCCTGTCAGCTTCGTATTCCACGGTGGATCGGGCTCAACCCGCGCCGAAATCCGGGAGGCTATCCAGTACGGTGCCGTGAAAATGAACATCGATACCGACGTTCAATGGTCAACCTGGGAAGGTATCCTGAATTACTATAAATCGAAAGAAGGCTATCTGCAATCGCAGCTGGGTAACCCAGAAGGACCAGATTCGCCGAACAAAAAATACTATGATCCACGCGTATGGCTGCGCAAGGGTGAAGAAAGCATGGTTGCGCGCCTGAAAGTTGCGTTCGAAGATTTGAACTGCATCAACCGGTTGGCATAATCGGCTAAGTCAAGTTTAAAATCGGGGTGTCTGTTACGTAACACGTGACCAGGCACCCCGATTTTTGTTTACACGTGTTAAGAAGCTTGGTCGTTACGCCGAAACCCGCGGCTTTTTCACCGAAGCCAGTACGTACTCTAATTGGTCAATCAGTGACGCCTGGCTGGTAGCCGTAACATTGACTAATACGTAAGCGGCATTGTTGCGAACCATGTCGCTCCGCATGGCGAATTGGCTGGTCGTTATACTCGATCCGTTGCTGAACCACCAGGCTGTATACAAGACGTTTCGTTCATGAGTCTGTCCGGCGCGAGCTGGTTGCCTCAACTGACCTACGTACACCGGAACGCCATTTATTCTTGTTTCCCGAACCTGCCGGAGTTCGTAACCACTGCCGGTCCAGCAGGCTACCGGGCTGTGACCCACGCTGAACCAATCGGTCTGGGGTTTTAAGTAAACGAGAACACCAGGTTTGGCTAATTGAATAATACCTTCGGTCAGTTGCTTTGGAGCATAACCGGCCGGATTAAGGTGGTCAGCAGGGTGTAGCCTGCGCTGGTCGGCGGGACGAGCGGCCAGGAACATGGTCACGCAACCAATCGTCAACACGCCAACTCCCCACGCCCGTTGCCACAGTGTAGTCGCCGACACGCCAACGGGCTGGCTAAATCGATATACCAGCGCTTTTGCCAGAAACCAGGTGGGTAGCCAGGTGTAAGCCGCCAGGCAGACTAAGCCGATCAATTCATGAGAAACCGTGCCGGGCATAGCGCCGAACACGACCAGTAACAAAATCCGAAATAGGTTGCTTAGAATGGTTATTCCGAAAGCTGTTAGGCTGTAGCCTATTATCCAGGGCGCTGGCACTGCCCTCTGAGTTTGTTGCTCCTGCCAGATGAGAAAAAACAAGGCTACTAGCAGCGAAACCCCCGTCATCTGCAAGCCCATACAGGCGGGATCGACGGCCATCTCAACCGAGCCCGTTGCGGTTTGGCGAATGATTGCATTACCTACTGTCTCAACGTTTAGCCCCGCTGCCCGCAGCAACAGTCCGGCCCAGGCACTCAGCTTTAGTCGGATAGGAAACGTAAAAAGCGCGGATAAATAACGCAGACCGGGCGAAAGGAGAAGTAGGGTTATCAACCGCCCTGCCCAGCGGTTCCGGCTACTTTTTTGCACCAGAACAAAGAGGACGAGCGCTACGGACAGGGCGGTTGTCAGATCGAACGAAATGGTCATAGTGGAATAGAAGCGGGAAGTATCAACGATTGGAGGCAGCTGGCGTACTACGTCGTTTCTGAATAATTAGCCAGCCCACCAGCATGACAATCATCAGCAACATAGCCCACTCGTGCGGTTCAGGGACAGCTCCGTCTTTTTTCAACGTAGCGTTATCGAGCCCATTTTTGTCTTTATGAATGCCGAAGCGTTCATAATCTCGTTGTGTTTCGAGTACGATCAGGCTGGAGAGGGGAGAGACCACGTGCGCCTGCTGCGCTTCCTCGATCAGGGTGGGTGTTTTGTGCGTATTGGTAAAATAATTCCGACCAATTCGCCCTAACAAATGATTGTAGAGGAACAGCCGCGCCAGGTGATCGGGGGCGCTGGCTTGCTGACCAATACCCGCCTGCTGAACCTCCTTGCCTGAACGTACTGGTGAAGGCATTGTCCGGATGCTGACCTGCGCATCCAATAACGCAATTTGGTCTGGGCGATTGGGCTGGCGGGGGAACTGGTGCTTTATGGCCACATCATGGATCAGCGTGCAGGTGTTCCCCTGCGTTACGTTGAGAACCTGCAACTCGGCCAGCGTTTTTAAATAAGTTGACAACTGATTGCCGTAACAGAACGTGCGGATTGGCGTCGACTGGGACCCCATCTGCTTCGTCCGGTCAGCAAACGTACTGTTCTTCAAATCGCTCAATGACAGTGATGACGGAGTGCCTTTGGTGATGAGCAACGCCGTAGCCGGGTGAGCAATTTGATAAATTGGGAAGAGACTGAAACGCTGACTGGCCAGCTGCTGGTACGTAGCATCCAGGCTGGCGGAGTCCAGTTGCCGGAGTCCATCATCGAAGACCCACACCCGACAGTTATATTGTTGCTTGGCTATCCAGAAAGCGGTCGTGAACTCGTGCTTCTTCCAGGCTTTGTTCAGGTCCAGATAAACGTCGGTTGGCACAAAACGCTCGCTGTCCGGCTGAAAACGCGCCATCTGATAAGCCCGTCCGTCCAAGACGAACGACTCCGAGGAAATGGGTGGGGCTTTGAAGCGTAGCTGCCAGTCGGGATCGTAGGTCCCTTCGTGGGTAAGTGTATTGCCCGTAAGTCGGTCAAACAGCCAGGGGGAGTCCAGGTCAGCCGGCTATTCGGCAAAGTCAATGTGTACGAGTTCATCTGACGAACTGGCATCAGGCCCTTCGAAATAAGGATTCTGATAAATTAATTCGCCTTCCTCAAAACGTAATGGCGACGTAATGCCCAGCTTGACTCGTCGATCTTCGCTGGCCTGACACGGAAACACACGGACGGTGACGCGATTACCTTCCTGCCAGTACACCACCGATGGGTCACGGGTACGGACCTTCGACTCAACATTCACGACCGTTCGGTAGGCGGAGTCGGCTTTTGCCACCGTTGTCAGCCGGGCGGGTTCTTCCTTGCCGTTTACCCACAATGACATGGATGAGACAACGGACCCTGCTGGCAGATGAAACGTAAACAGCGCTTCCTCGGAGCCGAATCGCTGCTGATTCCGGATGCGAATCGTTTTTTCGGCGTAGCTCAGCCGAAACTGTGGCCAGATACGCACCTGCGAAACGATGTCTTTAACGCTCAGATGTCGTCCTGTCCAAAACTTTTCTTCGGTACCATGTTGCTCATTGCTGATTACCCGTAGTAGTTTAAGCTGTTCATCGTCGGATGTGTTGCTGAGTGGAAATAGGCGGGAGGCAATAACCACCAGTGGATCATGCTGTTTGGTGTCGTCTTGAGCGCTTAAATTTCCCATCCCCCAGCCTGATCCGTCAAAAAAGCGGCCTTTATCATACACCCGCCCACTGCGTAGCAGACGGTTCGTCAGCCAGTTGTTTTCGAGTTGCTGCGCGGCCAGTACCCAGTCTGGCAGGTCGGTAGTACGACGGGTTGCTGCGTACATACGAGCTTTATCGACGCGGTTTACGGCTATTTTCCAACCTACAAGAAACAAACCAATGGCAATCAAGGGCACTAACAGACCCAAACGAATCCACGGGCGGAGATACGGTTCTTGCTGGGCATCATGCCAGAGCCGTTTGCCAACAACGATCGATAGAGCCAGCGGAATGAAGGTGTGCAGGGAAATTCCCAGTACGACTGCCACTATTGTACTGGTTGGGTACAGTTCCACAAGGTAGATGGCCTGGTAGGTAAATAGACACCAGCTGATGGCTAGGGCTGCATAAAGAACCTGTCGGCCCCGGATAGGTAGTATATCTCGCCAGCCATAGGCGGCTACCGAAGCAGCCGCCAGCACAATCGCCCAGCAAAGCCACTCGGTCGATTGCTGAAAAATCAGGAAGCTCCGATTTAGCGCAAAAGCGCTGATCAGCCAAAGGACCAGACCAACCCAGCGAGCCGGGCGCATAGCTGCGTACGTAGCCGAACGCCACCGGAAGAGGCCATGAGCAATCAGAATTATAGAAAAAGATACCGTGAGTGCGTAGCGAAACATGAATAGTAAAAAATCCGTGTCCCGAACTCGAGCCCGATCCGCAACTAACTCAAATAGGGCATAGACCACGACCGAAAACGTGAGCAGGATCAGACCGGTTTTGAGCACACGGTTTTGGAAGGGCTCGGCTATCCGAGAGCAGAAATCGCTCCACGATATGGGGGGCTCTGACGTATCGATAGGCTTGACCTGATCGGGTGATAGTGTAGACGATTCATTATTAAGTATCATAAAGTACTTTGTTTTGTAAAGTAAAAATGAATTAGTGAGCTAAACGGCCTATCCGGCTCGTTAAAAAACGGCTCTGCTGTCAGCTAGCGAGAAAGAGGGAACAGAGATTACAGATTCTTGATAAACTCTTCGAGGGCGTTCAGGTGATCGGTGAAGGCCTGTCGCCCTAGGTCGGTTGCCGAGTAGGTTGTATTCGGTTTACGGCCCACAAATTGTTTCTGGATCAGTACATAGCCCGACTCTTCCAACGCCCGCAGGTGGGTTGACAGGTTGCCATCGGTAAGACCAAGGAGTTCCTTCAGCGCGTTAAAACTCATAGAGTCATTGACCATCAGAACCGACATGATATTGAGCCGTGCTTTGCTTTCGAAGGCTTTATTAAAATGAAGAAGCAGGTCTCTCATGCGGTATTTTGTTCGTATTTATAGTACATCGCCAAGCCGTACGCAATGTGCAGTACGCCAAAGCCGAGTGCCCAGGCGAGGAGGTTATTACCAGGCCAGAATAGAGCAATAAGCCCTAGGATTACCTCACAGTAGCCCAGTGACTCGACATCACGGATTGTGTACTTACTACCGTTCAGCAAGGCTAAGCCGTAAAAAATAAGCGTTGCCGGAAACGTCAGCCAAATTAGCTGGTAGTAAAACAACGCCAGGCAAAACAGACCGCCCACTACCAAAGGTACTGCCAGTGCCCAGGCCAGCCGCTGGGAAGCCGTGTTCCAGATACCAAGCCCTTGCCGACGCGCTTTGCGAACGGTAAAATACGTACCGGAGATCAACGCCAGCGTTAGCACCGTAACACCAACTAAAAGTAGAAACTGCTGAATCTGCCGGTGAGTTGCACTATCGTATAACTCCAGCCGCTGGTAGTTGATCAGCGAAAACCAGTCAGTACGTAGGCGAAGATGAACAACAGCTGCACCCGCCAGCGCAATCACACCGGCCGATACGCCCGATAAACCGCTTAAGGACAGAAATTTGGAAGACCGCTCCATCAGGCCGCGAATCTCTGTCAGGGTTTGTAAATGCTCGTTCGATTCGTGCATTGGGAACCAGAAAAGAAAGTAGAGAACAAGAATAATTTAGTAATAGTATGTGTCGAGTAATCGGTTGCCTAGAATAAGTAGGCCTGTAATTACAGCCGTAAGCGCCAGGATCAGCACCGCGCCGGAAGCCAGATCTTTGATTGCCTTGATTTGTGGGTGAATGCCGGGCGACACAAAATCACAAAGTTTTTCAATGGCGGTGTTGACCGCTTCAGCGGCCCAGACCAGCCCAATCTGCGTAACAAGGATTGCCCATTCAACGGCGCTGAGCCGTAACCAAAAACCAGAACCAACGACTGCTACGGCAATCAGCAAATGAACTTTAGCGTTGTTCTCGAAGCGGAATAGGTCGATAATTCCCTGGGCCGCGAACCGAAAACTACGTAGAACCTTACGAACGTCTATCATAATCGACGTACCAGTGAAAACATACGTACAGGACCACCAGCACAAAACCGTACGCCAAAGTTAGTTTAATACTGAGGTGATCGTGGTACGATTGAGTAATTGCCTGAAACAAGGAAGACGGCTTTGCCAGTACGTCCCAACTGTTCCAGCGGCCAAATCGACCCAAATAAATACCGAAGCCTGACAGAAACTGGCTGGCTAGAACAACGCTCCAGGTCACCAGCGACCCCAGCAGCGGCCGAATCATTCGGTGAACCACCAGCGTAGAATACAGACCCGCCAGCAAACCCGTCTGGGCAAACATAAAGATTGTCATCGTGTCGAACCAGAGCAGGGGCTGTTGCACGCTTTTGATGTGAAACAGGTCAGTAATAATGTAAGGAGCATTGGGTAGAAAGGCGAGCCAGGCCAGCAAACCAGCCACGAGCAGTCTGCCGCTCTGAAACCAACTTGGCCCATCCTCTGACGAGCGGATATCGCGGAGTATCAGTACAACGCCCAGCGGAAAAAAGGCCAGGAATAGGTTCCAGGTTAGCATGATAAAGAACCACCAGTTATCAGTCACGACTCCCCGAGTCACAACCAGACTGAGGCTGACGGTAGTCAATCCAAGTAGAGCAACAAACCCGCGGCTGACGCTACGCGGTTCTCTGAAGGCAATTGTGGGTGAATAGAAATGATTTCTCATGAAAAAGAACTTTGTTTAGCAAAGTAAATAGAATGGAAACCGTATAAACAAGCGATTCAGCAAGAAATTTGTGTACGGACTTTCATCGGCATAGCAAAAACCTGCGATTTGGTGCTGCCAAAAGAAACAGTTCTAATAGAAGAGACTATCAGCGATCAGAAACTAGGAGCAAAGTGCTTTTCCAGCATTTGTTTTTAACTTTACTCTATGACATTTGATCAATTGCCAACCCGCCGTCAGGAGCAGCTGATGGCCTTCAATCGCCTGCTGACCATTATGGATGAGCTGCGTGAACAGTGCCCCTGGGACCGCAAGCAGACGCTGGAAAGCCTGCGGCATCTGACTATTGAAGAAACCTACGAACTATCAGACGCGATTCTGGAGAAAGACCTGACGGAGATAAAAAAGGAGTTAGGTGATATTCAGTTGCACCTGGTGTTCTACGCGAAGATTGCGTCAGAGTTGGGTCTGGACGATAACCGGCGGTTTGATATGGCCGACGTGCTGAACAGCGTTTGTGATAAACTCATTAGCCGGCATCCGCATATTTACGGTGACGTAAACGGGCAAACCGTTGTGGCGGATACCGAAGAACAGGTGAAAGCCAACTGGGAGCAACTAAAGTTAAAAGAAGGCAATAAGTCGGTGCTAGGCGGGGTGCCGGGTTCGCTGCCCGCCCTGGTAAAAGCCATGCGGATTCAGGAAAAAGCGCGTGGTGCCGGTTTCGACTGGGACGAGAAACAGCAGGTCTGGGAGAAGGTTGAAGAGGAAATGCAGGAGTTCCGGGATGAGTTTAACGTAGAGGATAACGATGCCATCAACAAAGACCGGGCAGAGGGGGAGTTCGGCGATCTGCTATTCTCACTGGTTAATTATGCCCGCTTCATTGATCTCAACCCAGAAACCGCGCTGGAACGTACCAACAAGAAATTCATTAAACGCTTCCAGTACCTAGAGGAACAGGCAAAAGCCAGCGGTAAAGCCCTAAAGGACATGACGCTGGCCGAAATGGACGTGTACTGGAACGAAGCAAAAACCGCCGTGTAGGCTAATTCTGAGACATACTACTTAGAATTCCTTCTTTCAGCGAATACGTTGACGTTTTGATGTGCTGAATACCGTACGTTTTCAGAATAAAGTCGATCAGACAAACGGCTACGACAATCATGTCGACGCGAAGTTCTATCATGCCGGGCAGTTGCATTCGTTCGGCATGGTTTCGGGTTAGCAACTGCTCGTAGGACCGGTAAAACTCAGTGAGGGGTAGCGTAAAAGCTGTATCTGCCGGGTCAGGTAGTTGACCCCGTTCGTGCATGTACCACATGTCGACCAGCGTATCGAACGAGCCCGACGAGCCAACCAACGTACTGGGCTGATATTGGTGAATGGCGTTAGCGAGCGGTAAGAGTTGTTCCTGTACGTAGTTCTGTAGCCGACGCACGTTGCCGGGACTGATTGGTTCGTCGAAACCGCTTGTGTCAGGCATGAACCGTTCGCGCAGGCGCTGGCCACCAATCTCAAAGCTTTGTTTCCAGAAGATACGGTGTTGGTTGCCGAGAATAAACTCCACGCTGCCCCCGCCAATGTCGATAATCAGCGCGGTTTGATCGTCAAGCGCTCCGGCCGCCCGGACCCCGTAATAAATGTATTCGGCTTCTTGGTCGCCTGAAATCACCCGAATGGGAATCTGCGTAGCTGCCCAGACCCGGTCAATAAATTCCTGCTGGTTGCGCGCAACCCGGATGGCACTGGTTCCGGTAGCCAGAATCTGTTCCTGGGGTACCTGGTACTGATCCAGTACAGTTCGGAAGTAGGTCAATACCCCTAACGCTCGGTTGATGCCATCCTCGGTAATGATACCCTGGTTGATGCCAGCCTGCCCGATTTTCGCCGGATGGCTCTCCCGAAACAGGGTTTGATACCCATTGGGACCTTTTTCGGCAATCAACAGATGGAATGTATTGGTACCTAAGTCAATAATGGCTTGTTTCATATCGGCAAATCTACTACCTTTGCTACCCGTTTTAGCTAAAACACAACATTTAACACATGCTTATCATTAACGTAAAAGACAACGAGTCGATCGACAAAGCCCTGAAACGCTTCAAGAAGAAATTCGAGAAGACGGGCGTGTTGCGGCAGTTGCGGGCGCGGACGGCTTTCGAAAAACCGTCGGTAAAGCGTCGCACCGAGATCATCAAGGCTACCTACAAAGAAAGAATGTACGGTAACCATACCGAGCAGTAGGCCCTGCCGGATCACGAATTCTGGTTCGTGCCTTGGTGATTGCGCAGTCAGTAAGGCTAGTATCAGTAGTACATATAGAGCAGCAAGCAGCGATGTTTGCTGCTTTTTTGTTGGCAGCAACGTAAGTTTACAGTAGACAACGCCCCCTATGACGATAGACGACTTCCTTCAGCACATCCGTTTCGAGAAACGTCTGAGCCACCATACTGTAACCGCTTACAAAAATGACCTGGAGCAGTTTACGGCCTTTCTCCTGGCCGAATGTGCCCTCGATCAACCTGCGCAGGCTGACTTTCGGCATATCCGGTCGTGGATTGTCAGTATGATCGAAGCCGGGCTGGATAAGTCGTCGGTAAACCGAAAAATTGCGACGCTACGTAATTATTACGGGTTTCTGTTACGTCATAAAGTTGTTGCCGTCGATCCGACAACGAAGATACAGGCGCTAAAAGCCAGCAAGCGTTTGCCGCAGTACGTCGAGGAGCAGCCCATGGAAACGCTGCTGAGCGAGACCGAATTTCCGGATACGTTCGAAGGCGTTCGGGATAAGCTGGTGCTGGAACTGCTCTACGGAACGGGCGTTCGACTGAGCGAACTGACCGGTTTGAAAACAACTGATATCAATCCTTACAACAAGACGATTACAGTGCTGGGTAAGCGTAACAAGCATCGGATCATTCCACTGACGCAACCGTTGCTCGACTTGGTTCAACAATACCAGCGTTTGAAAGAACAGGAGTTCTCGGGGCAGGCTGACCAAACCGTTTTGATTGTCAGCGATAAAGGCATTGCCGCTTATCCCGTCCTCATTCAGCGGATCGTTAAACGGCACCTGACGCTGGTGACGACGCTGGAGAAGAAAAGCCCCCACGTCCTGCGCCACACCTTTGCCACACACCTGCTGAACCGTGGGGCCGATCTCAACGCCATCAAGGACCTGCTGGGGCACAGCAGTCTGGCGGCTACGCAGATCTATACGCACACCAGCCTGGAGCAACTGAAAAAAACGTACGATCAGGCGCATCCAAAGGCGAAGAAGGAGTAGCTGGAACGAGTCGTTATCCCGCTGATTCGCGTAAGTTTGTTCTATGAATATTCTTGCCATGAGTCAGACGCTGTTCTACCTGATGGAGCAGCAACCGAATGCTGGAAAAGCGACTACTTATCTCCGTCAGCAAGCCGACCAGTTTCAGGCTAATCCGCAGACTGCTCAGTTTTATCGGGTGTTTACGGCCCTGCCGCGCTTTACCGGAAAAGCGGTGCTTGATGTACCCGCTGATATGGCCTTGGCGTTGGAGCGTAGCCGGACGGGTTTCATGGTTGAAGGATGGACATTCGACCGATTGGCGAGGGTATGGTGGTTACTCCAGTTGCCCATCGAAGACAAAACGGCCTACGTAAAAACCATTACCGAACTATTTCGGGCGGCCGAAATGAATGAACTGGTAGCGTTGTATTCAGCGCTGCCGGTACTGGCTTACCCGGAGGCCTGGCAGTTTCAGGCTACGGAAGGCATCCGCAACAACATCGCGGATGTACAATCGGCAATCATGCTCCATAATCCGTATCCGGCGGATCAGTTTGACGAAGCTGCGTGGAACCAACTGATTCTGAAAGCTTTTTTTACGGATAAAGATATTACCCAGATTATTGGCTGGCAGGAACGCAAAAACGCCCGACTCGCGCAGACGCTGGCTGACTATGCTGCCGAGCGCCGGGCCGCCGGACGTAGCTTGCCACTTCATATTGACGAGTTGATGGCATAAACGAATAATGAGGCAAGCCGTAAGAAGAAAGGCTGTTCTTAATAGAATTTTTCTTCTTACGGCTTGCCTCATTATTCTGACTGCTAATACCAGCGATATATGATACCCGCCGATAGCATCAGCGATGGGCTGCTGCCCCGTAACTGATCATAGTTGAAGAACACATTCTGGTACTGAGCCTGAATCTCTGCACCCAGTTTGTTTTCCGTCTTGCCGTAGAATTTTAGGCCAATCGCTGGCGCAAAAGCACCTTTGAAATTGGCCTGCTGATCGGCCAGCGTTCCGAAGTAGTTCGTGTAATTTACGTATGCACCACCGCCTGCAATCTGCACGTATGGACGTACCGCAGCTGCGTTATCGGCAAAGTAATACGAGAAGGAAGCCATGGCTGGAATGATGGACAGCGTACGAGTCTGAACCGCCGAAATCGTCTGGCCACTACCATCGTACGTAGCTTCGTACAAACCGCGGGGTAGCCGTTGTTGAGTATACTGATACCCCGTTTTCAGACCAATTGAGAAGCGTTTGGGAAACAGCCACTCACCATCAACGGCCACATTAGCTGGTCCAATTCGGTCGATGTACCCTTTTTGGCCACCGAACGGAAACGAAACGCCGTAGCGCGCCGAAAAATTAAACGTTACATATTGCTCGTAAGGCGATTGAAAGACGTTTGAATAATCAGGGGTAGTGACGACCTGCGCCCAGGACACCGTTACCAGCGGCACAAGGGCGAATAAAATTAAGATCCGTTTCATAACGTATTAACGAGTTGTAGTCAGATAAGGCGATTGAGAAAAAATAGCATTCAACGCCGTGTTAATGGACTGCGTATCGACAATGTCACCGCCCCGGATTGACGCGTTGTAAATGACATTCAACTGGGTCTGGCCGTTGCCTGTGCTGGTCGTTGGACGATTTTTTAGGTCGACAACCTGAATTTCCCAGTATTTTTCGGCAACCTGATACGTGTAGTAGCTGGGATAGTAAGGGTAGAAACCACCAAGTCCCCCGAAGCCGCCAAAACCGCCACCCCAGTATCCACCATAGTACGCATATGGATCAACGCCAACGCCAGTATACTGGTTGTCAACCCGAATAACAGCTACACCAAGATCCGCGCTTTGGCCGCGGCTCACCCGTTGGAAACCACGGCTCGTCAGAGCACTGGCCACGCCCGACGTAAAACTTCCTTCAAGCGCACCCAACGAAGGGCGGTAACCGTCGTTGGATTCGATGACGACGGAGTCCGGCATACTGAATGTCCGGTATTGGCTGAAGTTAACGGAGCGGTCGTAGTTGGTGATATAGACCTTACTGTCTTCCGGACTTAGATTATCAAGCGCATTGTCGCGACAGGCGGATAACCCACCACCCAAAGTCAATAGCAAGGCGATGAATAAACTCGCTTTACTTCGTTTTAGCTGTTGCAGCGTTTTCATAACGGTATTTGTTGTCTTGTTACTTATAAAACGAGTAGGCTCGTCTTTGGGTTATACAACTGTGCATTAAAATGTGATCAAATAAGGTCCGCATAAATCACCTTTTTGCGGACCTTTGCGGTTTCGGTAACCTATTTAACCGTGTAGTTCTTATGGATTTTATGGATTCTATTCGTGGTATGTCGTTTTTCGATATGCACGTACATATGACGTCCCGTACCACCGACGATTATCAGGCAATGGCCGATGCGGGCGTAGTCGCTATGATTGAACCTGCCTTCTGGCTGGGTCAGCCTCGCACCGGTGTTGACTCTTTTCGGGACTATTTTGCCAGTTTGGTGGGGTGGGAGCGCTTCCGGGCATCGCAGTTCGGTATCCGGCACTATTGCACCATTGGATTGAATTCAAAAGAGGCCAATCAGGAAGAACTGGCCGAGCAGGTCATGGAAATTCTGCCGCTATTCATCTATAAAGAAGGGGTTGTGGGCGTGGGTGAAATTGGCTTCGACGACCAGACTGCTGCCGAGGACAAATATTACCGCGCTCAGCTCGAACTGGCTAAAGAAGCTAACCTACCCGTACAGATTCACACGCCCCACCGGGATAAAAAACAGGGAACGTCGCGGAGCATGGACATTGCCATCGAGCACGGGATCGACCCCGGCATGGTAATCGTTGATCACAATAATGAAGAAACTGTACGGGAAGTGCTGGACCGTGGCTTCTGGGCTGGCTTCACCATTTATCCGTTCACCAAAATGGGTAACGAACGAATGGTTGACATTGTGAAGCAATACGGTTCAGAGCGGATCATGATCAACTCGGCCGCCGATTGGGGTATCAGCGATCCACTGGCTGTTCCTAAAACGGCTGCTCTGATGAAACAGCGTGGTATTTCTGATGAGGATATTCGACTCGTTACGTTCACGAATGCGGTTACGGCCTTTGCCCAAAGCGGGCAGTTGAGTCTTGACGAATTGACCCAGCCCCTGGGTATCGACCAGAGCCAGCGATACAATGGCAGTTCTGTATTACGTGGCGGTCAGGCCCCACGAGTGGATAAAGAATCGACGATAATCAAATAATTGTGGACGAGTGACTGATAGAATGGGTGAATAAAAAAGAAGTTGTACGGTACTTTCTCTATCAATTATTCACTCATTCTATCAGTCATTCATTCGCCATTGATTTATTATGATCAAAGCACTACTGTCATTGACGCGGCCCGCGAATCTGGTTACGGCCATTGCGGACGTACTGGCGGGAATGGCCATTGCGGGTTATTTCCTGTTGCCAAATCCGGCACCCGCTCCGGTAGGTCTGCTGTGCTTGGCCACGGTAGGACTGTATGGGGGAGGGGTCGTTTTTAACGATGTTTTCGATGCAGAGTTAGATGCTATAGAGCGTCCCGAGCGGGCCATCCCCAGCGGAGTTGTCAGTAAAAATGCGGCAACGATACTGGGGGCTATCCTATTCGGGATTGGGATTGTCGCGTCCTTCGGGGTGAATCTGGTAGCGGGTGGTCTCGCTATCGCTATAACTGTTGCCTCGCTCGTCTACGACAAATATGGTAAACACCACAATCTGTTCGGACCGGTGAATATGGGCCTATGCCGGGGTTTGAATCTATTACTGGGTATTAGTATTCTGCCCGAGCAGGTACTGCCCTGGGCCTGGGTGGGCCTGGTACCTATTGTCTACATTGGGGCTATCACCATGATTAGCCGGGGTGAAGTGCACGGCGGTAGTTCGACGACGCTACGTCTCGCCGGTTTGTTGTATGCGCTCGTCATTGGTTGTCTGGCCGCTCTGGCGCAATCCAGACAACAATTAGGAACAGCACTGCCGTTTCTAATTTTATTCGGTTACTACATCTTTCCGCCTTTGTGGCGGGCCGTCTCTGAGCCTGTTGGACGTAACATTGGCATCGCAGTAAAAGCGGGCGTGTTGTCACTCATTGTTATGAATGCGGCCTGGGTGGCGGCCTTTGCTTCCTTTCCACTAGCATTGCTGGTGTTCTGCCTGCTCCCGTTATCGCGTTTGCTCGCCAAACTCTTTGCCGTGACGTAGGTTCATTGGCAAATACATTTTGCCAATGGAAGAGTCCCAGAACAAACGCTTGCTGGCAACAGTAGCGGTTTCGGTGCCGACATTTCAGCAGCGGCTAAATCGAATTACGGAAGAACAAAGCAAGGTCGGTACGGGCGTTCTTTCCCGGTTGGCGCTTGTGCACCAGACTGCAAAAGATTTTGCTATAGAAGCCGCTGAGAAAAAGGGAATCGATACGGTAAGCATCGACATTGAGGAGCTAACGAATCCGCCCCTGTTCGATTTTTATCCGGAAGAAGAGCCGGTCGTTATTCACTATAGCTACCTGACAAAGTAAGTTTCGTCGCTGTTCGCCAGCGACCGTATAGAATTATGAAGAGACCATACGTTTTCCTGTTGCTCCTAACCTTGTTTGCCAGCGGTTGCCAGCTCGGCCAACGTCCGCCCTGCGATCCTGCCCCCGTGGTAACGGATGTTCCTCAAACGGAAATAGCCGCGCTGAAGCAATACATTAACACCAAGGGCATCAAAGCTACGGCCGATGAACGCGGCTTTTACTATACGATTCAGAAACCCGGCTCGGGCGATAAACCAACGGTTTGTTCGAACGTAACGGTCAACTACAAAGGAACACTAACCAACGGCGAATCTTTTGATGATGGAGAGAGCGTAAGCTTTTACCTGAATCAGCTTATTCTGGGTTGGCAAGTGGGCATTCCGCTGGTGGCGCCTGGCGGCAGCGTTACGTTGTATTTACCGCCCAGCTTAGCCTACGGTAATCAGGAGCAATCGGGTATTCCAGCCAATTCGATTCTCGTTTTTGAGATTGATCTGGTCAAGGTGAGCAACTAAGACCAAATGCCATGTAAAAGAAAAAGCCTGCCAGTATAGTAGCTAGCAGGCTTTTCTTGTATGTGAGAACGCTGAATTAAGCGTTAGCGGGCGTGCAGAATTCGTCCAGCGCCATTTCCAGGTGCTGAGCGATCATCTGCGCGGACCGGCCTTCGATGTGGTGCCGCTCGATGAAATGAACCAGCTCGCCGTCTTTGAAAATACCGATTGCAGGAGACGATGGCGGATAAGGCAGCAGGTATTCCCGCATCTTGGCCGTAGCGTCCAGATCGGCACCAGCAAATACCGTCACCAGTTTGTCCGGCTTGGCCGCGCTGAGCGCAAGTGCCGCTTTAACGCCCGGACGGGCTGCCCCAGCTGCGCAACCGCAGACCGAGTTTACCATAACCAAGGTAGTACCTTGGGCATTGTCCATGGCGTTGACAACGTCATCAGCCGTTGTTAATTCCTCAAATCCGACGCTCGTCAGGTCTTCCCGCATGGGAACCAGCAAATGTGGAGGATACATAAATGAAATAGTTGAAGTTTATACGTGACTATTTAAGTGCAGTGGCAAAGGTTACATGAACCCGAGTTCTAGTTTCGCTACTTCCGACATGAGTTCGGTCGAGTAGGGAGGGTCGAACGTTAATTCAACGCTTACGTCGTTTACCCCGTCAATCGCCCGGACTTTCTCTTCGATCTCCGCTGGAATCGAACCCGCCGATGGGCAGGAAGGCGAAGTGAGCGTCATCAGGATATACACGTTGTTAACCGGGAATATTTTGATGTCATATATCAGTCCCAGTTCGTACACATCGACCGGGATTTCCGGATCATAAACCCCTTTTAGGGCAAGCACAACCTGTTCTTTTAATTCTTCGTCCGTCATGGTTGTTACGTATTGTACCTGGCTACGCGGTTGTTGATTGGTTGGCGTATTGCCGCCCGTATGCTTTCATTCGTTCGATCATCGATGCTAACCCACCGGCCCGCAACGACGTAATCAGATTGCCCATGCCTACCCGTGGGATAAAGTACAGATCAGCATTGGCAATGGCTTCGGGACTCTCGCCCGACAAAACGCGAATCAACAAGCCAATGAGTCCTTTCGAAATCTGGGCCGTTGGTTCGCTGTCTCCGTAAAAATAAAGCTGATTGCCTTTTAGTTCGGCATCAACCCAAACCTTTGACTGGCAGCCCATGATTCGGTTCTCGTCCGTCTTGGCTGACTTAGGCATTGGCGGCAGTTTCTTTCCCAGGTCAATGATGTATTGTGTCTTATCGAGCTGATCATCAAACAGATCAAACTCCTCGATAATCTCGTCCTGTTTTTCGTTGATCGTCATTCTTATAAGCTGCCTAGAGGCCGTCCCATCAGACGAACGGCAAGTATTTTTAGCGTCTCTTCCTGTGTACTATAAACCAATCTATACCTACCCACAAATACTTCGCGAATAAATGAAATATAGAAGTCTGGTACAATTCGCCCCATTTCTGGAAATTGAGCTATCAGGCTTAGTTTCTTTTCTAACTCGTCTGACCATTCATCGGCTACCGCAATTGACAGATCAAACAAGTACTCATAAATTTCCCGGACTTCTTCTCTTGCTGATTCTTTCCAGGCAATCATTCGTTTTTCTTTAACGCGGCCAGTTTCTTTTGCTTTAGATCTTTTAACTCCTGCATGACCTGCTCGTTAGGAATTTCGGCCGCTTCGAGTAACCTACTTTCGATTAATTTGATGAACAAAATACGTTCGATCAAATCTTCCGAAGATACCCTGTCTGGTAGCTTACTAAGGCTGGCGAGGACTTGGTTCTTGTCCAATAGAATTTCGTCAGGAGACATAGTCGTAAGATTAAAATCAAAGCATCATCTTCTGAACTCGGCGCAGACCCTGAATCATCCGGTCGACTTCATCTTTGGTGTTATAAACCGCAAAAGAAGCCCGGGTAGTTCCGGCAATGCCAAAGCGTTGCATCAGCGGCTGGGTGCAGTGGTGACCCGTCCGGACGGCAATGCCCTGCTGATCCAGAATAACGCCGATATCCTGATGGTGAATACCATCCATAACCCACGATACCAGACCAATTTTTTGCTTCGCCTGACCGATAATCCGTAACCCTTCAAAATCACTGAGCTGCTCGGTAGCGTATTGCAGCAAATCATTTTCATGAGCGGCAATAGCCTCTTTGCCCAGACCGTTGATAAACTCCAGCGCCGATTTTACCGCGATAACATCTGCAATGTTAGGTGTACCCGCTTCAAACTTATAGGGCGAATCATTGTAGGTCGTCTTCTCAAACGTCACCTCCTTGATCATCTCCCCGCCACCACGGTAAGGCGGCATTTTATCCAGCAGGTCCAGCTTGCCATACAGCACGCCCATACCCGTTGGACCGTAGAGTTTGTGCGACGAAAGCACAAAGAAATCAGCGTCCAGCGCCTGTACGTCAATATCCAGATGTGAGCTGGCCTGTGCGCCGTCGATCAGCACAACAGCACCAACGGCGTGGGCTTTTTGAATGATTGTTTCGACCGGATTGATCGTGCCAAGTGAATTCGATACGTAGACGACAGAAACGAACTTCGTTCGTTCTGATAGCATCTTCTCGTATTCCTCCATGATCAATTCGCCGTTGTCGTCAACGGGAATGACCCTTAAGATACAACCCCGCTCTTCGCACAGCATCTGCCAGGGAACGATGTTGGAGTGGTGCTCCATGCCCGAGATGATAATCTCGTCGCCTTCGTTCAGAAACCGGCGCCCGTAGGTTTGGGCGACTAGGTTAATGCCATCCGTAGTGCCATACGTAAAGATGACTTCCTGCCAGTGTTTGGCGTTAATAAACGACTGAACCGCCCGACGTGATGCCTCAAAAGCGGCCGTAGCCTGTTCAGCCAGATGGTGAATACCCCGGTGAATATTAGCGTTGTAACCTTCGTAATAGTTCGTCAGCGCATGGATAACCGACGAGGGTTTCTGCGTCGTGGCGGCATTATCAAAGTAGACCAGAGGTCGTCCGTTGATTTCCTGGTGAAGTACTGGGAAGTCCTGACGGATCTGCTGTATATCGAAGGTAGTATCTAAAGCCGATTGCATACGTAAGCGGGAGATTATCTATAAACTAACAACGGAGGCCGGGGAAAGGTGCAAAAAAAAGCGCCGGGTTGTTACATCCGGCGCTTCACTGAAGGAATTATTCTTATTTGGCCAGCTTCTGGGTAACTACCTGGTTAAGGTATTCGCGGATTGGCTCAATCTTGATCTGACTCAATACGTCCTGAGCGAACGCGTACAGCAGCAGCGTACGGGCTTCGTCCTTTGGAATACCCCGTGACCGCATGTAAAACAAGGCTTCGTCGTTGAGCTGGCCAGTCGTAGTGCCGTGTGAGCATTTTACGTCGTCAGCGTAGATTTCCAGCTGTGGCTTGGTGTTCATTGTCGCACCTGACGACAAGACTACGTTCTTGCAGGACTGGTACGCATTGGTTTTCTGCGCGTCAGGACGAACGAAGATTTTTCCGTTGAAAACACCCGTGCCATTGTCGTCCAATATACCCTTATACAGTTCGTTGCTGTACGAGTTCGGCATGGCGTGATCAACCAGCGTGTGGTTATCCACGTGCTGGCGTCCGTTCGGCATGTACAGACCGTACATGAAGGCTTCTGCATGCTGCCCGTTCAGGACGATGTTCAGGTTATTGCGAACGAAGTTACCGTTCAGGGTAACCGTAGCCGAATAGAAATGGCTATTGTCGGCCTGTTGCACTTGTGTTGTACCGATGTGATACGCTTTTTCCGTTTCGTCCTGCACTTTGTAATACTGCATCCGGGCATCGCGTTCAACCACGATTTCGGTGACGATATTGACGAAGCTGGCCCGCTCACCGAGCGTCCGGAACGATTCGGCAACGGTAACTTCGGCGTTTTTACCAACCAGAATCAGATTTCGGGGCTGCGACGCTACGTTGCTCTCACGGGCATCGGTAATAAATCGCAGGAGAATTGGCTGCTCGACCGTTACGTTGGCGGGCACCTGAATCACCACCCCATCGCTGGCAAGCGCCGTGTTGAGCGCCGTGAAAGCATTCTCCTGATAATCGGCGTAATGGGCAAAGTTCGCTCCCAGCAGCTCCGAGTTATTCTTCAGTGCGTCGGCGAAATTCGTAATCTGAACCTGCTCGGCTGGGCTGATAATGCGCGACAGCTCGGCTTTAAAAATGCCGTTCACGAACGTCAGGATGTTGCCTTCCAGACTTGGGATCTGTAGCGAGGTCAGGTCGTCTGCCGTCAAAGCAGACGAGTTGCCTAGTTCAAAAGTTTCCTTCAGGAAGTTGGTGACGTTCGAGTATTTCCATTCTTCGTGACGAATGGTTGGAAAACCTAATTGTTCAAATTTTTGCAGGGCTGCCCGGCGAAGCTGGTGAAGCGGAGTTTTGCTTTCTCCGTTCATCAGTTCCTCGTTGGAGCGGAAAGCCGCTAGCAACTGGTCTTTGAAATCGGTATATGATGAAAAAGAAGGAGTCATGTTAAAAATATCTGGTACGGTTCACACCGGTGTCATTGCGACGTTAGGCATTCGGTTACTGCAAAAAACAGTACGTCCGCAAAAGAATCAGCAATTAGACAGCTTCGGCTTCCGCTTTAATCCAGTCGTATCCTTTTTCTTCCAGTTCGAGGGCCAGCTCTTTCGGGCCCGACTTGACGATGCGGCCTTTGTAAAGGACGTGCACGTAATCGGGAACGATGTAATCCAGCAGGCGCTGATAGTGAGTAACAACGATCGTAGAGCGCTCTGGTGAGCGAAGCTTGTTAACGCCTTCGGCCACGATACGTAATGCGTCAATGTCCAGCCCTGAATCGGTCTCATCTAGAATTGCCAGTTTCGGTTCGAGCATGGCCATCTGGAAGATTTCGTTCCGTTTTTTCTCACCGCCCGAGAATCCTTCGTTCAGGGAGCGGCTTAACAAAGACTGATCGATGTTAACCAGCTTCATTTTTTCTTTCATCAGCTTCAGAAACTGCACCGCGTCCAGTGGGTCCTGCCCCCGGTGCTTGCGGATTTCATTCATGGCTGTTTTTAGAAAGTTAGTGGTGCTGACACCAGGAATTTCAACGGGATATTGGAAAGCCAGAAAAATACCTTCAGCTGCCCGCTCTTCGGGAGCCATGTCCAGCAAATCCCGTCCATCAAATGTTACGCTTCCGTCCGTTACCTCATAGTCTTCACGACCTGCCAGAACAGAAGCCAGCGTACTCTTGCCCGCACCGTTCGGGCCCATAATTGCGTGAACCTCACCGGGGTTGACTTCCAGGTTGAGTCCCTTAAGTATTTCTTTTTCGCCGATTGAGGCTTTTAAATTCCTGATGGATAACATGATAGGTTGTCTCGTATGCAGCCTTATTTAAACAGCAAAGGTAACAGATGAATTCATTGCTAGTCTGTTAGCACAACAAAAACGGGGGTTTAAAAGTTGACGTTCGCTTAATGTTGTTCGGTATGTAGCAACGGTAATTTCATTTCCAATGTCAAAAATGTACCTTGTGCGCTGTACCTGGCCCTTGTTCAGGTCAATTCTGGTATGGAAAATGAAATTTTTTCGATCGAAAAAGGAGGAGATAATAACCAATCAACAGCAACTGAGCTCATTAAAGTCTCGTCGGAAATTGGTCGGCTTCGACGGCTGCTGATTCACAGCCCGGATCGGGGGCTTGGTAAGGTAATACCATCCAAAGCGCAGGACTGGCTATTTGAAGATATCGTGCATCTGGATATGATGCGCCGGGATGAGTACGACTATTACGTTAAGATTCTGTTATATTTTCTGGACTCGGACAAAATCCGGGGAAAGGTTGCCCGGATAGGTAAAGATACTGATCGATCATTCTACAAGCCTGACCATGCCGATTATTTCCACTCGGACAAAGTGGTTGATATTCAGTCGTTACTGGCCGACGTCCTAGTCGATGAATTCATCCGGGGCCAGCTGATTGCTGCTATATGTGGCATTGAGCGAACCCCGTTTCGTACGCAACAGCAACTGAAGGTATATGAGCCGGCTGAGCTGGCCAAGATCATGATTTCAGGGTCGTTGCCCGACCAAACAATGCTATTTTCGCCCCTGCCCAACTTCATCTTTACCCGCGACATTGGCATCGTCATTAATGATCACATCCTGCTGAACAAACCCGCCAAGCAAGCCCGCACCCGCGAGGCTCTTCTGGCGCAGTACATTTTCTTTAACCACCCGCTGTTCGCTGCCTATCAGGATCGAATTCTGGAAATTCAGGATAATGAATACGCGTTCCTGCTACCCGACGCCGATACGAACCGGGACGTAACCCGCTCAACCTTAGAAGGGGGGGACGTAATGATGATTGCTAAACGGCACCTGATGATTGGCGTCAGTGAGCGGACAACTCTGTACGCGGCTCAGCAGGTAATGAAACTGGTTTTCGGCAAGAATCTGGTTGACAAAGTCACGATTATCAAGATTCCGAAGAAGCGAGACTACATGCACATCGACACGATTTTTACGCAGGTGAAACGAAACGTGTGGGTATTGCTTGGATCGCTGGCTCGCACGGGCGATGAGATGAAAAAGCGGGACGTGCTGCATTTTTTTGCTCCCAGAGACCTGGCCGAAGAACTCAAAATCATGCAGTTTATTAAGGGGGTCGAGCACAAACCCATTGAAATTGACAATCTGGAAGACTTACTGACGGATATCAGCAAATCTGACCTAAGCGCAACCGAACCAGTTCAATTTATTTATTCGGGTAATAATGAGTTCCCGTTTGGTGCCCGCGAGCAATGGACGGATTCCTGCAACTTGCTGGCGCTGAAAGACGGGGTCGTGGTGGGGTACGACCGTAATCAGAAAACAGCCGACGCGTTCCGGCAGGCCGGTTTCGACGTGGTAGGGGCGGCACAATTGCTGGACCGGTTTGATCGGGGGGAATCGTCGCCTGATACTATTGAAAATACGCTGATACTGCTGCCCTCGGCCGAGTTAAGCCGGGCCAGGGGTGGTTCGCATTGCATGAGTTTACCCCTACTTCGGGATGACGTATAGCGTAACAGTCGTCGGTTCAAAAAAATATCAGTAACAAACGAGGCATTACGTCGATTACTAGTTTGGTGATAATTTGCCCTAAATTTTAAGATACTATGCAGTCTCAGGCCACTTCTCACATTCTTATGATTCGTCCGGTGCAATTTGGGTTCAACCCTGAAACGGCGGAGACGAATGCGTTTCAGACAAAGCAACTGACGGCACAGGAACAGGAATCCGCCCAATCGACTGCGTTACGGGAGTTCGAGGATATGGTTCGGCAACTACAGGCCAGTGGAGTCGATGTTATGGTTTTTGATGACACAACAGCACCGCACACACCCGATTCCATCTTTCCGAACAACTGGGTATCGTTTCACGCCAGTGGGAAGGTGATTCTATATCCCATGCAAGCCGAGAACCGGCGATTAGAACGGCGGCCCGAACTGATCAGTGAGCTGGAAAGTCGATTCCAGATAGAGCAAATCATTGACTTAACGTATTTTGAGGCAGAAGGGAAATTCCTGGAAGGAACCGGGAGTCTGGTATTAGATCGGATGAACCGCGTTGCTTTTGCCTGCCTGTCGCCCCGCACGCACCCCGACGTATTAGCTGAGTTCGCCCGTCAGACCGGCTACCGAACGGTTGCTTTCCACGCGGTAGATGCTAACGGGCGGGCCATCTACCACACCAACGTCCTGATGAGCATCACTGATAATCTAGCAATTATCTGTCTGGCCGCCATCGCCGATCCCGATGAACGACTAATGGTTCGTCAGGAGCTGGAGAGTCTTGGCAAACGGGTGGTCGAGATTACGCCTGAGCAGATAGCTAACTTCGCGGGAAATGTCTTGTTGGTGATGACGACGCAGGGGCGAAAAGTGCTCGTTCTGTCCGATCAGGCATTCAATTCACTGACGCCCAAACAGATTGATTTACTGGACGATTATAGCATGTTGTTTCACTTCGATCTGACGACCATTGAAGCTAACGGGGGCGGTTCGGCCCGTTGCATGATGGCCGAAGTCCACTTACCGCTGAGATAAAAGAACTATAGCTACTGAGGAAAATAATTCCTCAGTATTTGAATTTTGCTTGCACATACAAATATCATATCGTACCTTTGTCTCATTAATGTCCGAATAAACTAATGAACGACGATACCATAGTTAAGACAGGAGAATGCGAGAAGGCTACTTCACGGTTCAGTGCCTGTCTGCTGTTTTCGGCCAATGCGCTATCGCGTGCCGTCACAGCCATTGGGGATGAGGAGTTTGGGCGGTACGGGCTATCCTATTCACACGCGTATCTACTTTGTCTGGTTGTCGACCAGCCGGGAGTGACGCCAACGGAACTGAGTTCAGCCCTGTATCTGACGCCATCGACAGTAACTCGATTGGTGGAAAAGCTGGAACAAAAACAATTTGTTCGGCGCGAGTCGGAAGGGAAGAAGACGCTGGTATACCCAACCAGTGAGGGTGAGTCCCTCCGGCAAGATATTGCCAGCGCCTGGGACCGGGTAGGCGATCGGTGCGCGAAATTAGTTGGTGAAGAGAACATGTGTCAGCTGACAAAACAGGTTCTCAAAGCCGCCCAGGCATTAGGAGATGCCTAAAAAAAATTTGTTTGATTTTATTGTATGTGCAAGCAAAAATAGAAGGAGCCATGAAAAAGAAAGACGAAACACTCTGCTATTTGGTAGGCAAAGGAGATAACGCAACTAAAGACCTGTGCCGGTCGCTGGCCAAAGAGGGCGTATCCGTAATGATCAAACAAAAAGAAACGGTTGCCGCGGTAACAAAGGAGGTCGAATCTGATCAACACTGGTCGGGTCAGCCTGGAGAAGATCTGTTCTTCAACGGCTGGAAATTACTGTTCTAAGACTGGCTACAGTTGACATAGTCAGCAGACTCTTAGTTGATGGGTACAAACTAAAGGTACTGGCAAATAGTTGCTTATAGCATTACGCATCACTACCAACTAACGTAACGCATGGGAATTAAGACAGCATTGATTACCGGCGCCAACGCTGGACTAGGGCTTGCCACCGCTAAAGCGCTCGCGCAACGATCGTTTGATTTGATCCTGGTATGCCGGAGCGAAGACCGGGGCAAGAAGGCGCAGGCCGCTGTGCAACAGGCTAATCCTGCCGTCAAGGTCGATTTGTTTCTTGTCGATCTGGCCGATCTTGATTCGGTGCGGCAGGTGGCAGACACCATCCGGGCGGCCTACCCAAAAATTGATGTACTGATCAATAACGCTGGCTACACACCCGCAAAACTTGAATTTGTGGATGGCATCGAAAAATCGTTCCTCGCTAGTCACATTGGCCATTTTGTTCTGACTGACCGGCTCATGGACTCGCTCAAAGCGGCTGGGGCAGCAACGGGCGATGCCCGGGTTATTAGTCTGTCATCAGGAGCTTACATTGGTGGACGAACAGCCCGATTTTTTCGGAAGCTCGATAATTTATCGACCCTGCTAGCTTACTGTGACGATAAATTAGCTAATCTCCTCTTCGCCAGGGAACTGGCTAAGCAGACGGCTGGAACTGGCATCACGGCTTATTCCGCGCATCCGGGCGCTGTTCGTACGAACTTCGCCAGCGATACCGCGGGGCTGGGCGGAAAAGTATTTGCGTTAATCCGGCCGTTTATGCGAACACCAGAAAAAGGTGCACAGACGACAGTTTTCCTGGCGTCGGCTCCACTTAAGTCCATCGGTGCGTCTAATAACGGCGGTTACTTTGCTGACAGCGCACCGAAACGAACTCGTAATCGAGACATCACCAACGAGAAGGCCGCCTGGCTTTGGGAACGAACAAGCCAATATTTATGACGTAATCATACATAGTAACAACCAACGGGGCCGTAGCATAACTACGGCCCCGTTGTGCTATCAGAGGGTTTTGTTACGGATTTGGTGGGATAGGACATCAGATGGAGCGCTAAGGCAAGTGTAAATCATACCCAAACAGGGGGCTTCGTCAAACATTTTGGGGGCGGGCTGAGTAGGAGTATTACTATGAAAACGGAACACCAACGCACGGCTCTGATTACCGGAGCTAATAAAGGAATCGGCAAGGAAACAGCTCGCCAACTGGCGCAGCGGGGGTATGCCGTGTTCATCGGCTCACGCGACATCGTAAAAGGTCGGGAGGCTGCCGAAGAACTTTGCAATGATGGCTACGAAGCCACATTCATTCAGCTTGACGTAACGGACCCGGTAAGTATCAAAACGGCCTGTGGGACGTTCTCGCAGAAAGCCGATCATCTGGATGTACTGATTAATAATGCGGCCATTCTGGAAGATCATGGCGAGAGTATTTTGAAGCTGAACCCCGAAATGCTGGATCGCACGCTGAAATCAAACCTGAGCGGTCCTATTATGGTAATTCAGGACTTTCTGGACCACCTGAAAAACAGTCCCGATGGTGGTCGAATTATCAACGTATCGAGCAGCCTGGGATCGATTAGTCGGATGGATGATGAGTATCCGGCCTATAGTATTTCGAAAGCAGCCCTAAACGCAGTAACGAAACAGTTTGCTGCGGCTCTCAAGGAAGACAAAATTACCGTTAATGCCGCCGACCCCGGTTGGGTGCGTACCAATATTGGAGGGCCTGATGCTCATCGCTCGGTTGAGCAGGGGGCTGAAACCATCGTATGGCTGGCTGACGAAATAGATGCGTCAGAAACCGGCAAATTCTGGTGTGATAAGCAGGAGTGCGACTGGTAGGTTTACCTGGCGGATTGGCGTTGCGCTAATTTAACGGCCTCGTACGCATTTAACAATCCGCCTGAACGACTGAGGGTAGTAAACGAAATCTGTTGGCTTATCCGGCCGGGTTTGTTAACCAGCAGTGCTGGTTTGTAACTGCTATTCATCAAAATGGTCCGTATCTGAACTGCCGTCAGCGACGGAAAGTAAGATCGGAGTAAAGCCGCTACGCCCGTTGCGCAGGGAGCCGCCATGCTGGTGCCCGAGAAGCGGGCGTAGCGGTTACCAGGGATGGTCGATAAAATGTCGGTACCAGGAGCGAACAAGTCGACTGTTTGCATACCGTAGTTGGACGACCGGCTCACTAACTTTTCATTTAGAAAGGGCGTGCTGTTCCCGACGACCAGCACATTCCGCGCTATTTGTCCATTGGCGTAGCGGGCCGACGGGTAAGTGGGTAACGTATCCGTCGTCTGCCCGTTATTGCCAGCGGCAATAACGATCAGCACATCCCGATCTTCGGCAAAGCGGATAGCCGCGTCGACCCGCTCCTTGAACGGAGACAGCCGTTTCCCAAAGCTCATGTTAATAACTTTGGCACCATTGTCAACCGCGTAACGAATACCGTTGGCTACGTCTTTGTCCCGTTCGTCTCCGTTCGCCGGAACAACGGCGACCGACATAATCCGGACGTTATCGGCAATGCCATCAATACCAACGCCATTGTTACGTTGTGCGCCGATGATTCCCGCTACATGACTGCCGTGAACGGCTAGATCAGAGCCTTTTGGTACTTGTAAGGTTGGGCTGCCGTAGAACCGTTCAGTAGGATCGGCTGGGTTATCACCAACGGACGCCTGTGGGTTATAGGCGGGGTTGAAAGCAATATCTGCATCACTGTTGACGGCGAACCGAAACCGGTTCCAGTTGAGTCGGAGAATAGCCAAATACGCGCTGAACGAACCGTATTGTGGAAAGTAAGCTCCCGCTAATAAATCGCGCACTGTAGTGGCCAGTGTATCATCTGGTAACGTAACGCTACGAATAGCCTGTTGTGTGGTAGCTGAATCAGGTAATTGCTGTTGAAGCTGCCGGGCAATGTTCCAGAACCGGGATGTGTCCGTAAAAATTGTTCGCTTGGCCTGACCCGCCTGGTAACGTTGCAAAAACTGCTTCTTCGCACGCTGATACGTATCATACTGCCGCTGATCGGCCGGTTTAACCTGATCTGGTGACAAACTGTCGTATTTAGCGCGCAGATTAAGATAGGTTTGCGTAATCTCGGGTTGACCGAATTCGTACGTGTAGCCACCGGGGCCGCCCATAAAATTCCAGCCATTGACGTCGTCGATATAGCCGTTTTTATCGTCGTCAGTCTGGTTACCGGCAACTTCCTTAGGGTTCACCCAAAGCACGTTTTTTAAGTCCTCGTGCGTTGGATCAACACCAGAGTCCAGTACGCCCACAACTACTGGTTTCGATGGTTTTCCTTTCAGCAGCTCGTAAGCTTTGTAAAGGCTGATACCTGCTATTAAATCCGTTTTGGGGTCAAGGTAGGACCAGTCGTGCCGAATCGTATCGGCCTTTGGACGAGTCGATTGCGCATTGGCGACCGACGTAATCCAAAGGCCGATGGATAGACTAAGAAAGGAAAGGATGCGTATCAACATACGTTCTTTTAACGAACGAACCAGCTGTCCGGTATATCAGCCGGGGCTGAGCCGTTTAGACTGTATTTCAGCTTCAGCGTAAAGCCACCGCCCCCTTCGATGAAATCAGCTTCGAAGGGATGAGCACCTTTCGACAACGCAACCTGACCGCTTTTTTCGATGGGGAAATGATTTCCGTCGTTGTCGACGACCATCCGATCAGCGATGCGCAGGATGCCTCCGTCGTCGCAGGTGTAGAAGAAGCTATAAACGCCCGTCTCTGGTACGTTCAGATAGCCACGGAACTGAAGGCCGAAGCTGGGTGCATTGACCGACTTAGGGACGACAATGTTGTTGATCGTATACGTGCTGTCTGGTTGCTGCTGTTTCATTAGCTTAGTTTCCTTGAACGCTTTTTTGTAATAGCTGCATTGCAGGCCCGGTTTGGGACTGGAAAGTGTTGTAGGCTCGGCATAGGCCTGCTGCTGATAGCGAAGCGTATACACATCACCGCGTAGTCCCGACGGAGTAAAGGCCGCTACGTTGATCGTCTGGGGCTTCGCGATTGTCAGCTCGTCTTTCAGCTCGGTCGAACCGACTTTCGGTTGCGAGCCATCGGTTGTGTAGCGGAGTGTGTAGCTGGGTAGCGGCTTCTTGATACGCAGCGTCGCTTTGTCAACGAACACGTTCTCTTCCGCGAAGCCGGTCAGGTCCGGGAGCCGGTAGTGAATGCCCAGTGCTTCCAGCCGCAGAAAATGCTGCAATAGCCGTTGCTGATACGAAGCAAAGTCTTTCTTACTGGTCCAGACCACTTCTGATAAGGCCGTCATCCGGGGCATCATCATGTATTCGACCCGGTTCTGGCTGGGAATGTACTCCGTCCAGATGTTGGCCTGCGCCCCCTTGAACAGATTTCGTTGCTCGGACGTAATACCTTCAGGGACAACGTTCAGATTATAGACGTTCTCGACCGACTGAATGCCCGGTGGACTATCGAAATACAACGTGCTGACCGGTGTCATGACAACTTCATTACCGTTTTTGGCCGCCTTTAACGGAGCATCTTTAACCCAGCTCCGCCAGTACATCACCGTCGCCGATTTGTCGAGGCCACCTTCGAGCGCATCATCCCAGACCAGTAGTTTCTTTCCTTTCGACTGGACGAATTTCTCTACCCGTCGTACGAAGTAGCTCTGAAGTTCTTCAACGTTTTTGATCCCTTCCCGTTTCATTAGCTCCTGGCAGGCGGACGACTGGGCCCAAGTCGTTTTCTCCACTTCATCCGCGCCGATGTGAACGTATTGACTGAGAAAAAGCGCGATGATCTCGCTCAGAACGGCTTCGGTAAACTGATACGTTGGCTCATTGCAGGGACAGACTGGGACCGAAAAAGTCTTGCCCCAACCTTCCTGTCCTGTGCAACTTAAGAACGGATACGCTTTGATGGCCGCCGTCAGGTGACCGGGCATGTCGATTTCGGGAATGATCTCGATGTGTTTCGTCGCTGCATATGCGATCAGGTCACGCATCTGAGCCTGCGTGTAGAAACCGCCGTACTGCGTTTGGCCATTCTGCTGGCGCAGATGCTGTTTGGGTAGGTCAAAGTCCGGGTTGGTAACGGCCCGTTTCAACACAACCGAATCCTGGTTATTGAACGTCCGCCAGGCCCCCTCGCTGGTTAGTTTGGGATAGGCTTTGATTTCCAGACGCCATCCTTGGTCGTCGGTCAAATGCAGGTGAAACTTGTTGAACTTGTAAAGCGCCAGCCAGTCAACGAACGTACGTAGGTAATCCATCGAGAAGAAGTGCCGCGATACGTCAAGGTGCATGCCCCGCCATGCGTAAGCCGGTTGATCCTGAATCTGAACCGCTGGCAGGACCAACGATGAAACTGTTCTCCCGCTTTTTTGCTCGATTGAAACGGGCAGCAGTTGCCGAATTGTCTGAATGGCCCGGAACATACCCGCTGGCTCTTTGGCCGATAGCGTAACCTGTCGGGGCGTAATGGTTAGCTTATACCCTTCAGTCGTGGTGATTGTCGGATCATGACGTAACACAATTATCGAACTGCTTCCCGTTGTAGGTAGTCGTTTCCCCAGACTAGGCTGCACCAGCATTTGCAGCATGTCGGCCTCGTTGGTAAAGCGCTTATCCTGCACCAGTAACGCCGTTTGTGTCGTTAGTGAAAACTGCCCTTGGGCGGGCGTAAGCGACGTAGGGTAGGGGATAAGTGGGTAACGCTGGGCCAAATCCTGCGCCTGCGCGACGCATAGCGACAGCAACACCAGCCAGAAGGAGAGATACGGTCTAGTCATGGAGGGCAAAAATACGAACGGATGCTAAACTAAGGCCCCGTTTTTATGCGACCCGGTAGCACTACTGCTCGTTTCACCTGATCCGACTTTGTAAGTACGTAAAAAGGGAAGGCCAACATTGGCCTTCCCTTTTATGCCCTTGTTAGAAACGGTACCAGAATAAGCTCAGCCCGATCAGTAGTACTAGGCCGATCTGCAACGCCGTAAGGACGTATATGTAATTGGTTTCCCCGCGTGATTCAGCCAGCAATTCTTCACCAACCTGGACCTGTAGGTTAGCCAGTTCATCGAGCGTTTGAGCTACCTGCCCAAACGCCGTACTGCCACTCCCGACAAACAGAGCCTTTTGGGCCGTCTGTTGATCAGGTAATTGAGTGGCTAACTCACTCTCTAATTGATTATAAACGACCAACTGCCGTTTCAATAATTGGAGCTGATCGGCTTCCTTGGCCGTTAGCGAAGTCTTGCTAAATTCTGTCAGTAAAGAATCCGTTCGCCGGTTGAGTCGGTTGAGCGATGTCCCCGTCGCGTTTATATCCGGTTGAGGAGTTGCTAACACGTAGGTCTCTAACAGGAGTCGTTTGCGATAGACAGTTGCCGTTAGATTAACCAGCATGTTCGTTGGTAGCAGTCGATCCTTATAGATGGATGAGGAGGTTTCCTGAACGTTATGAGCCCGCCGACGACTCAAAAAGATACTGGTCAGAATTAGGCCGATCAAATAAACAATCAGCAAAACAGAGCGCGTGCGCGAACGAGTACTGGCAGAAGGTGTCATGATGTATGAAGGTTGACATGTGCGATAGACGTTAACAGGATCGACTGAACTCATGCCAGCACTGTCGTCGTACAGTGGAATGGCTGATAGTCAATTGGGTACGTATTACGTAACGGGCATTAATAAACCAGTTGGGTGTCCTTAAATCCGTTGTAATTCCCGCCAGAACTGACGAATGAAAGACCGCTCTTCCCGAGATATGCCTTCATGAGCCCGAGCCACACGCAGTAGAATAGCAATGAACCGCTTTTTAGTCTGTGCGTTTAATTCCACGCGTTTATCGCTCATCCGGCGCAGGCCAAACGCACGGGCCTCGCCAATAGACTCACCCGCGTTATCCCGTAAAAAACAGGCACAAATGGCTAAGTCGCTATACGGCTCATCAGCCAGCAGATCGCGAACAGTCTGGGCTTCTTTTCTGTGGAAATTTCCGTCCAACTTAGCTAGCGCGTAAACGACGCTACCTAATCCCAGGGCTACATCAGGTGAATACATATCGGTTGAGTTTAAATGGTACGTAACATGGTACATTCACGGCGGGTAGAAACAGCGATCAGGCGTAAGCCTGAGTAGCCAAATGATGAAACACCCGCTCGTCCAGACGATACCGATCGTTGAGTGTTAAGCTGCTCCGGCTGGTAAACAAGGCATAATTGACAGCATTGTACAGTAGCCAGTAGGAGGCTGGTTTGTTCAAGAGCCGCTCTTCCAGCCGCAGCCGATCGCGCGCCTGCTTAGCAAGTTGAACAGGTACGGGCAATTGTCGAAGGACGTGTTCGTAATTTCCTACCATGTTCGTTTGCTGAAAATGGTCATACACGGCAGCCGTTAGCGTAACACCAGTCGCCAGATGATCAAGCAGTAATTCGCGCAGTTGCTGCTGAAATAGCGGGATTGTCAGCGCACTTTGGTGAAGCTTGCGGATATCCGGTGCTATCCGAAGTGACCGGGAAGTGGACGGCGACTTTACCGAGGGTGTTTTGATCGGTCCCTTGGTGAGATGCCCCAGCCAGTTTTGATAGGTAGTCAGATCGACAAAGGTATCAGCCCAGCCCAGTAGCCCGTTTTGGCAGACGTTACGGTACACGCTACTGCCCAGATGCGTTGATGGATCTAACAGAGCCGTTAACGGTTTTCCTTGGATACTGAACGGCGTTTTTCCATTGTAACTATTGGTAATAGTCAGGCTCCGCTGTAGTTGCTCACTGCCCACCGAAAGCGATGAAGGCAGAATAATACTGATGCTGAACTCACCTGTGTTGGTGTGTTTAATAAGGAGCTGGTAATTCGGAATTAGCTCGTCAACGACCTCCTGAATAGCTCGATTGGGGATAATTGTATAGTCAGCACTCTGAATACCAAACAACGTCTTGCGCCCGCCTGCCGGTTGACCCACAATTAATTTTTGGCGATCGGTAGCGATGATGTCGTAGTCGGGTAATAGATCCGTAAGCAGCACCGGCTCTATCGGAAAACAGATGTCATCCCAGTTAGTCGCTATCTCCGGTTGTGAACTGATATACGTCATAAGATTGCGCTTTTATTTTTACAACTGTAAATCTAATGTAAAAGTTTCTCACAATCAATGATGACTTCTAGTAAGAACGTTACCTGTGTATTAGCTCAATTCAGGAAAACTTAGCCGAGCTAATTTTTCTCAAAGCCTATAAAATGGAAAATCGGGTTCAGTGACCACACCATCTGGTTGAAGCCGTAGTCACTACTTCATTCCTGGTCACTGTTAAATTACTTGTCTTTATTTGGCAGTGTTCCTGTAATCTGAAATACCAAGGAGGATTTTAACGAAGGGGCCCGTTGGGAAACGGTGACAAGGGCGTGAGGCATTGTAGATGAATAGAACTGGTAACTGACTATGGTTTTAATGAAGTATACTGATTGGGGGACAGGTATGAGTCGGCATCAAACGTTAGCTTCTTCCTTGTCATCCGATTTATCATTACCCCAGTGGCCTTCGCCCTGCCACCGATCACACCAGTGCTGTCGCATTTTGGCTCGTTGTTCGGGTGTCATTTTCTGCCACCGTTCCGCCATTTTACGACGCCAGCCATTCCGAAAGTCCTGGCCCTCAGCCGTAAACTTTCCGTAATTGTGCCAGCCACCCGGACCCCGCCCGAAACCGCCAAACAAAATTCGGCTGAGTGCCAAGAGGCCCAGCGCCTGCCAGAACGTAATTGTTGATACGCCCGTGATGTCGGGGAGAAGTGCGTTCCATAGCGTTTTCACGGCAAAGCCAGCCAGCCCGACAAATAGGATAACAAAAGCTGTAATACGTAATGCCCGACGAAAACGAGGTCGATTCATCTGATTGCGGGGATTGATGCGTTCGTATTTGTTGAAGAAGTGAGGAAGACAAAATTACGTCCTTTTGAAAGGAGTGACATTAGTCGGTTAAAAAATCGTCATAGAGATCACGTAGCCGTTTGCGGAGGTGAAGAACAGCGTATCGCTTCCGGGAAAGGAGTGTATTGACGGAAACTTTCCAGGCGTCGGCCATTTCGTTGAAACTCTTTCCTTCCAGTTCGTGCTGCACAAATACCTCGCGTTGATCGCTGGGAAGTTCCGCCAGGGCATCTGTCAGCGCGTCCATAAACGTTTCCCGAAAGAACTCGCTTTCGGGACCACCTTCGTCAACCACGGCCAGCCATTCCATCAGCACGGGAGACTCCGGATCGTCGTCATCGCCAATAGGTTTATCCAGCGACACCATACGTGCATCGTTGGGGCGGGAACGTCGGTACCAGTCGCTGATTTTATTTCGAGCCACCGCAAATAGCCACGATGCTACGCGCTCAATTGGATTAGCCAATTCGTACGCTTCGACCAATTCCATCAATACGTCCTGCATGATGTCTTCGGCATCTTCCGGCGCTGGGAGTCGTTTGCGGATAAATGCCAACAGGCGGCCCTGCTCTCGACGAATAGTTTCACTGAGTTGACGAGCGTCCGGCCTGGAGTTGCGGGCAGATGATTGCTGATCGGCCGAGCTCATAGCCAGCGCCAGACGGTAGGTAGTCGGTATGTTAGCAGGTAAAGTACTCACGGCTGACACCGGTAATTGGCGAATAAAAAGGAGATCGTCAGGAATAAAAGGAAAATTAGACGTAAGGAGTGCCCAGCTATGATGGTTTCTGGATAGGTGGTGTAGAAACTGGGTGGATGGTTGGTAAGCGTATGTTAAGAGGTACCAGCGAGGTTGCAAAGACCTCGCCGGTACTCAGAATCAGGCGACGTTGATCGTTTGCGCTGGCGCGTTGGTTTCCGGGTTCTTAGGGAGTGTAACCCGAAGAATCCCGTCGGCGTAACTGGCAGAAATACCATCCGTCAGTACTTTACCATTCAGTTGAAACGAGCGGTCAAATTCACTCTGGTTGAATTCCTGATACGTATATTTTGCGGAGCCATTAGTCGTATCTCCCGAGTAGCCAATCCGTAGTACGTCATCTTTTACCGTAAGAGTTACCTGTTCCTTACGTAGTCCAGCTGCGAACAGAGAAATGATGTATTCAGAGTCATTTTCTTCAATGTTCACCGGGGGGTGACCAAAGCTGCCTGCGTGTCGGGCCCAGAAACCGCCAAATTTACCACGACCCATTGGGCCACAATTACCTTTAAATTCAGATTGATAAGCTTGTTTATTATACATGACTGTTGTCTTTACGTGTGTTTGTTCAATTAGTTTTTGCTCTGTTTTGCTCACTTAGCTGATTGGGATAACGCGGCCATAAACAGCTTTAACGGGAATGGCCTGATAAGTGGGCGTCGGATTATCGATTGAAATAATCTGCGGTTGCTGCCACCGCCCTTGGCTCTGAAATCGAGATCCGAAGAACCGATCAGCAATGAAACCACCCGCTATCCGAACAATGAGCCCAACGGCCAGTGCTACCAGCAATAGTTTAATAAGAAGTGAGACTAGAAATAGGGCCAGCCCTGCCAGAAGAACCAGACCTGTTATGCGCCAGATTGCCATAGATTTGCTTGTTTAGAGATGATCAATGAAGAGCGGCTGATCACAGTATCGGCCTAGCGATTGCATGCCATGCGTCGGCCAATGCTGTAACTGCTGCTCTTACTAGGATAGTCGCAAAACGAGGCTGGTATATTTTAAGACTACGTAAAAATTTTCAAGACGTAGAGGAGAAACACTGCTTAATGGTCTAAAAATAAGTTGTCTATACGCCTTGAATTGTAAAATGACTGAAATGAAAAAAGCCCTTCGGTTCACCGAAGGGCTTTTTGACTAAAAAGTTACGTATGCTTAATAACCAGGGTTCTGCTGTTGAGCCAGAGTTGGGTTAAGCGCAGTTTCCGACGTAGGAATTGGCCAGAGGAAACGTGGATCGTTGTACGGAATAGCGGCTACAATACCATTGATGGTTGGACGACTTGTCAGATCGTAGCTCGTTCTTCTGATTTGCGATACATCCAGTTTAGCTGGAATTCCATTCGTTGAATACTTGGTATCCAGCGCCAACCGGTGGATATCTGGCCAGCGACGACCTTCGCCCGTGAACTCAATCCGACGTTCGTTCAGAATCGCCTGAATCAGATCGTCGGGAGCAGCCGTAAAACGGGACGCTGCGGGAACCGCACGGTTACGAACAGCATTGAGTAGCGACAGAGCCTGCGCGCTGTTGCCCTGACGAGCCTGTGCTTCAGATACGTTCAGCAGTACTTCTGCATAGCGCAGGATAGGGGCCCAGTCGGCCCGGGTCGTATACTGGCGGTACTTGTAGTTAAAATAGAACGGATAGCTACCCGTTGTCTGTGCTACTTGGAGCAGCGTACGGCGGGTATCGCCGGCTACCCAGAAAGATGCGTTGTACAGATTGGGGCTGGTCGCAATCAGGTCACGGCTACCCAACGAGGTTGGGCCAAACATGCTAGGCAGGGCTCCGTTAACACCGGGGTTCGAGTTGAGACTGTTCGCAATCGAAAAGATAGACTCCGTGTTGCCGGTATAGTTAACAAATGGCGCATCCGGGCTGGTCTCCAGCTTGTAGCTACCAATCGGACTCGTAAACGTTCCTGACGTTCCCGACGTACCCAGTTTTGCCCCTTCCGTGATGACACCGGCCCAATCCTGCATGTGCAGTTTTACCCGGGTTTTGAGGGCAATAGCTGCACCTGACGTAGCGCGGGAGATTGATGTTGCTATGACAGAGCGCGTAGCAGGCAAGTTCGTTTCCGCATAATCAAGGTCCGCCAGAATCTTTGCGTAGGTCTCGGCAACAGTACCACGGCCCTGAGCAAGTCCTTCCTGAACAGAAGGAACTGAGTTGATCGGGTTCTCGCGGTAGGGGACACCTGGATTAGCGCCTTTGTTATCTGCGTAGGGACGAGAGAAATGAATCAATAACTCGTGGTGCGCAAGCGCCCGCAGGAACCGTCCTTCTCCTTCGTACTGAGCCGCAGCCGCAGCCGTAAGAACACCGCTAGTACCGGCTTGTCTAACCCCATTGATCATGATGTTAGCCTGGTTGACCAAGGCGTAAAGCTGCTCCCAGTGGTTGACGTTATTCGCGGTCGTTGTCGAATAAAGCGCCCGGTACGTAATATCGTAGAAGGCCTGCAGGTTGATCATGTCTTCACCCCGCATTTCCGCCTGTTCGATGGAGGCAGCTCCGAAAGGATAACCACGACCAGCACCGCCCGCATAGTTACCGATAGCTGCTGACTGATAAACGCCATTGACTACCAACTCGATACTGTTGGTTGAGTTGAAGGCTGTATTCTCAGCTAACGACGCTAATGGATTTAACTCCGTAAACTGTTTACAAGAGGAGACTACGAGCATTGCTCCTAGAAGAGAAACCTTGGTAAGGTTTCCCGGGCTCCAGAATTTATTTATGGTCTTTTTCATGGATGTCTGTCAATCAAGCAGTAGTTGTGTTGAACGAGTGTGCGCTGTACTTATCAGAATCGTTGATAAAACATAGCGCTGCTTCTTTCCAGCACAGCTACTGCATTAATTCAATACTTAGAAGTTCAGATTAAGCCCAACTGTATACGTTCTTGGAATTGGGTTCGTCCGGTTATCCACGCCTGGAGCAACGTTTGTTGTCACGCTGCTACCCAGTTCTGGATCCAGTCCAGTGTATTTGGTAAAGACGAAGGCGTTTTGTACCTGAGCGTATACCCGGAAGCTGTTTGCGCGGACAGCACGACGGATGCCGTTTGGCAGCGTATAACCCAGGCTCAAATTCTGTACCCGTAGGAACTTGCCATCTTCCAGGAAGCGGCTGTTCAGGTTACCGTTTTGCAGTACAGCAGCGTCCGAGTTGAAGTAAAGTCTAGGCACATCCGTAACCTGTCCTTCTCCCGTCCATCTGTTCAGCAATTCCCGGCCAGCGTTCGCAAACACTTGGTTGTTTAATTGCTCTTGGCGCGTAACGTTGTAGATTTTGTTGCCACCAGCAAAGGTCAGGAAGATTGTCGCGTCGAAGTTTTTGTAGGTAAACGAGTTGTTCAGACCACCGTACCAGGTTGGGTTGCCAACGCCCAGTACGCGCTTATCGCTGTTCGTAAGCGCTGCTGCTGCCGTCGAAACTGCACTTGGGTTAGCTGGATCATAACGAGCCCATAGGAAGTTGTTGGTTGACGTCGTCGTCTTACCGATCAGGTATTGTACCAGCGTGCCATCACCCTTTTCGAAGATTGGGTTACCGTTTGACGCGTTTACGCCACGGCTAACGTAGCCATAGAACGCACCGATGGATTCCCCTTCGCGCAGAATGTTGTACGTGTAAGGAACATCGCTACCGTTGACCAACTGCTGAATCCGGTTCTGAACAAAGGTCAGGTTGAAGTTCGTACGCCAGGTAAACTCGTTTTTCTGGAAGTTAACCGTGTTCAGCGACAACTCTACCCCTTGGTTGTACATTTTACCAACGTTCTGCGCAATTTGGTTTGACGGCACACCAAGTGATGGTGGTGTTGGCGCCTGCAGAATCAGATTGTCGATGTTGTTCCTGAAATACTCAGCCGTAAAGCTGATGCGGTTAGCCAGGAACGAAGCGTCTAAGCCAAGGTTCAGCTTCTTACTGGTTTCAAACCGTAGATTGTTGTTACCGACTTGGTTGTAACGGATACCAGTAACATCACCATACTGCGTAGCCGAGAAAGTACCGGCGTATGGATAGTTGCCAATTTCAACGTTACCAACAACGGCGTAACCCCCCCGCAGTTTCAGCTCGCTCAGTACGGTAGCTGACTTCAGGAATTTTTCCTCCGATAAACGCCAGCCCACAGAAACGCCGGGTAGTAAGGCACCTTGATTGCCAATTGGAAGCGACGAAATTTTGTCCTGACGCAGGGTAGCACTGATCAGATACCGGTCACCGTACGAATAGTTCGCCCGGCCGAAAACAGATTCGAACGCCCGTTGGTTAGCCGTACCGAAAATCTGCTGGTTCGTCAGCGATCCACTGATGATGTTGTTTACACCGAAGTACTTATCCGACAAGCCGGTACCATACGCTTCGAAAAAGCGGTAGTTTGTTTTCTGCGCTTCGTACCCAACTACAGCACCAATTTTATGCTGACCAAGCGTGCGATTGTAGCTCAGTGTATTCTGCCAGTTGTAACGGAACTGGTTTGAGTAAATCTGGTCTACCGAACCACGTACAGACACGCCATCGCCATGATCTGGGTTTTGATACGTAAAGTCTTCGTTGATCAGATAGTTGACACCAATCTGAGTACGGGCATTCAATCCTTTCGCAATTTCAACGTCTATGTACGAGTTCCCCGTTAGATTAAGGTTCTGGTTCCGGTAGATGTTGTTGTCAAGGATAAACTTCTGGTTAGTATAGTTACCATAGATTGCCCGCGTATTAGCACCACGTCCCAGGCTCTGCCCTTCAATGTTATAGCTGCCGTCTGGAAACTGAATGGCTACGTTAGGAAAAGCGTAAATGGCACCGGCGATATTACCCGAAAGTGCATTCGTTCCTTGGTTCAGACCTGTATTCGTCGTGTGCGTAGCAAACGCGTTGATACCGAAAGTAACCTTGTCGTTAAACGCTTTTTGGTCAACCCGAGCCCGGAAGCTGTATTTCTTCTGGTTGTTGGCCGCAATATTACCTTCCAGGTTAGCATAACCCAGCGAGAAGTAATAATTGGTTTGATCAGATGCCCCACTGAACGAAAGAGCGTGGTTTTGTTGAAAGCCCGTTCTTAGAATAACGTCCTGCCAGTCCGAGTTATAGTTCTGACCTGTTGCCGTATTTGACGTCGGGAAAGCTGCAGCAGCAATGTTTGCGTTGGCAAGCTTCTCGTTAGCAATGGTAATAAATTCGTCTGCATTCAACAGGTTGAAACGCTTCGAAGGCTGAGCCAGTGCAAACCAACCGTCATACGAAAAGCGAGGTGTCCCTTTTTTCCCTTTCTTAGTGGTGATAAGGATTACACCGTTGGCTGCCCGCGAACCGTAGATAGCTGTAGCCGAACCATCTTTCAGCACCTCTACACTTTCGATATCATTGGGGTTGATGTCGCCAAGTGGGTTATACGGGTTGTTTGCCGTAGCGCCCTGGTTACCGGTGATGTATGGGACACCATCGACAACATAAAGTGGATCAGAGCTGTTCGAGATCGAGTTTGTCCCCCGAATACGTACACGAGCGGCCTGACCAAGGACACCACCTGGTACAGAAGCCTGAACGCCAGCTACTTGTCCCTGTAGGAATTTATCAAAGCTAGGTACGGCAACGTTCTTGATACCTTCTCCTTTGATCGTACCCACTGATCCCGTTACGTCCCGACGCTGCTGCGTACCATAACCCGTAACGACAACCTCATTCAACTGTTGAGAATCACCCACCAGCACGACGTTCACCGTCGATTTGTTACCAACGGCAGCCTCCTGCGAGACATAACCGATAAAGCTAAATACCAGCGTCTTGCCCGCTGCTCCGTTGACGCGGTAGTTTCCATCAGCGTCAGTTGTCGTTCCTTGATTCGTTCCTTTAATCTGTACGCTCACACCTGGCAGGGCTGAGCCATCATCTGATGAAGTGACGCGGCCACTAACTCCTCCATTCTGAGCCAGAACAGGCAGGCAGAACAGGATGGAAAGCAACCAGCTTCCAAATAAAATTCTTTGCATCTGGAATTGTTATTAAGCTTAATACTGAAAATAATACTTACGTAATAACAAATGTAAGCCGGTGCTACCTGTTTTACAAAGAATTCCTAGAACTAAATTTTTTGTACTATTCAAATAATTGTTAAGTAACCCATGGTGACAAATTCGTTACCGATCTATAAAATTGGGCCATTACCTAATTTAATAAATTATTAATCTAAATTAAGAAATTAGATTATCTCTATATTCTAGATTAAGTAGACTATACAGTATTTTATATAAATCAAATTTGACCTTACAAAATAAGATATTTGCTTTTTCGAATGGACAGATTTAATCACGCAGTCAAGCTTCTCGTAGTATATCAGTCGGCAATTGACGAACTAAAACCATAGACACTCTAATATTCTATTATGTAACCATTTGTTAGTTATATGGTAATTTTTTCATTAGAAAGCTGATTAGTAGATTAAAATTATAGATAAAGGTATTTTTGCGGTACATTATTAAGCTATTCTGTTTTTTGAAGAAATAATATTTGACTTTCACAATCAGGCAATCTTATATTTGACTCCTTCATTAAAATTCAATTAAACTTACAGATGAGGAAGTTTATACTGTTGTGTCTTTCTGTATTGATGACCTGTACTGGCTATGAGCTCTATGCGCAAAGTCGGATTATAACAGGACAGGTGGTAGGGGATGATGGTTCGCCACTGCCGGGGGTAAACGTAGTTATCAGCGGGAGCACGCAGGGCTCGTCCACTGATGCTAGTGGAAAGTATTCGATTGCCGCGCCAGCTTCTGGTGGTACACTGGTTTTTTCGTTCATCGGCTATGACCGCAAAGACGTGGTCATTGGCAACCAATCGCAGATCAACGTAACGCTGATCGCTAATTCAACGGATCTGAGCGAAGTTGTCGTCATTGGTTATGGTACGCAGTCGAAGCGTGAGTTGACCGGCTCGATCACTTCCGTAAGCGGAAAAGATATTGCCAACGTTCCGGTTCAAAGCTTCGATCAGGCATTACAAGGCCGCGCTCCGGGGGTTAATATTACGACACCGAATGGTGTGTTGAACAACCCGCCTGTCATCCGGATCCGGGGGGTTAACTCAATCAACCTGAGCTCGTCGCCACTTATCGTTATTGATGGCATTCCGGCATTTACCGGTAACAACTCAGCCGTTGGCAGCGTACCGAACAACCCGCTTAGTAACCTCAATCCGGCTGATATAGAAAGCATGGAAGTGCTGAAAGATGCTTCTGCCAGCGCCATCTATGGATCACGCGCCAGTGCCGGAGTTATTCTGGTAACGACCAAAAAAGGAGTAAAAGGAAAAGGACGCTTTACGTTCGATTCATGGGTAGGCTGGTCCAGCCCGGTTCGGCTCTATAACATTCTGAATGCCGATCAGTACATGATGATCAAGAACGAGTCCGTCCGTAACCTGAATGCAAACCGGGTCGCGCTTGGACAGGCTGCATCAAACGTTGAAGGGTTTCGCCCAACGCTGGACGCCAACGGGAACGTCGTTGACACCCGCTGGTACGATTACATTTATCAAACCGGCTTTTCGAGTTCGAACAACCTGAGTTTCTCGGGTGGTACTGATAAGACATCCTATTACATGTCGCTGGGCTATACGGACCAGAAAGGGATGTTGAAGAAGAATGAATTCAAGCGGACATCGGCCCGGGTGAACGTGGATCATAAAGTATACAAGAACTTTACGGTCGGCGCTCGAATTGGCTACTCCAATAACTACAACTCATCACCGAACTCGGGTTCGGTAGGCGATGCTGCTTTCGGAACAGCGGGTCTGGGTCGCCTGCCACTGGTCTTACCACCGAACGTACCTGCTTACAATCTGGATGGAAGCTATAATATCAGCGGTGCGGGGATTGGTCCTGGGGCTAACTTAAACCCACAGTCGACGACGGGTGCTCCGTTGCTGCCTGGCTACTACAATCCGGTTGTCGATTTGGACAACAACTACTTTACGTCCAATAGCAACGAGATACAGGGTAGTGTTTATGCAAACTGGGAGATCATCAAAGGACTGAACCTCCGGACAAACTACGGGATCAACAACATTTCGTTCGAGGATAAATCATTCTTTACAGCTATTGCAGGGGACGGTTTCTCAACGGGTGGTTCGGCGTCGAACTTCTTTCGGACAAATAATCGCTGGAACTGGCAAAACACGCTTCAGTACGACCGGACTATTGCAACGAATCATAATGTCTCACTTTTAGTAGGGACAGAAGAGCAGCATACGGTTACACAACGTTGGGGTGCCAACCGGACCACGGTGGCTGACAACTTTTTTGAATCGTTCCAGGGGAACTTCACCAACATTGCGGCATCCGGTAACTTCCAGGGTGAAAACTACCTTGTCTCTTATTTCGGCCGGTTGAATTACGATTTTGGCAAGAAGTATCTGGCCTCGATCAACGTACGCCGGGATGGTTACTCGGCCTGGGCGAACAAGTGGGGTAATTTCTACGGCGCTTCGCTTGGCTACATTATTTCGGAAGAGAATTTCTGGAAAAACAGCGCCGTCCTGAGTAAGATCAACTTCCTGAAATTTACGGGTAGTTACGGCGAGGTTGGTAACAGCCAGGGTATTGATGATTTTGCCTCACTACAAACGTATTCGTCCGGACTATACGGTGCCAATGCGACGCTTGGCTTCAGCGGAGCCGGTAACCCGGCGCTTACCTGGGAAACCAGCAAGAAAACCGATGTTGGTTTAACATTCGGTATTCTACAGGACCGTATTCAGGGCGACTTCTCGTACTACCGTAACCTGGTCGATGGCCTGATTCTAAACGTGCCTCTAGCTCCTTCGAAAGGGGTTCCCAACAATACGATTCCGGCCAACGTCGGGTCGATGGAAAACTCGGGGATTGAGTTCAATATCAAGTTCAACGCCATTCGTACCAACGATTTCAGCTGGACCGTTAATGCGAACGTAACGACGCTGAAAAATAACGTACTGTCACTCGCCACCGAAGGACAGCGGATTGGTACTGCTACGTCCGGTCTCGAAACCGTGAACTATACGGAAGTTGGCCGGTCGGTCGGTGAGTTATTGTTGGTTCCTTCATTAGGCGTAAACCCTGCCAATGGCCGCCGATTGATTCGTAAAATCGATGGTACGGTCGTTCAGTATGATCACTTGGGGACGGGTTGGACAACACTTGAAGGCCGGGCGACATCTGCGCCAACTCAATTGGCTGACGGCGTATTCTACGGACCAACGCTGCCAAAATGGTACGGTGGTTTCGACAATACGTTCCGCTACAAGGGGTTTGATTTGGGCGTATTCATTCAGTTCTCGGGTGGTAATTACATCTACAACGGAACCCGGGCTGGTCTGGGAGACATGCGCTTCTGGAACAACACCGTTGATATCCTGGATCGCTGGACACCTGAAAATCCAAATGGATCGTATCCGCGTGTTGTTTATACGGACAACGTATCAAACGGCTCTGCTCTGGCTATGTCTGCCAACGTCTTTAAGGGTGATTTTGCCCGTCTACGTAACGTGTCCCTGGGCTACACTGTTAGCCGTTCCCTGCTGAACAAGCTAAACATAGCAACAGCCCGCATTTACGCCCAGGTGCAAAATGCAGCCCTACTTACTGCATACAAAGGTATTGACCCTGAGATATCGACGAACGCATCGGGTAGCGCCAGTAACACAGGAGCCGGGGTTGACCGTAACTCGGTTGGTCAGGCAAGAACGTTCACAGTAGGCATCAATCTTGGTTTCTAAAAGCTTTTTATCTAAAATGAATACTATACTTATGAAGAAGGTCAGGGTAGCGATCTGCTCTACAGTCGTAGCAGCCGTATCCTTCTCCTGCCAGACTGACTTACTAAATCCGACGCCTGAGACGCTTTTTTCGGATCAGGTTGTTTTTGATACCCCCGCTCGTATTGAACTTCAGGTAAATAACCTGTATACCTACGTTAAAGCTGGTTCTTTTCTGGGAGGACGCTATCAAGTTTACGGAGATATCCGGGCCGACGATTTTCTAAACCGTACATCGAATGGTGTAACGGGGGCGGGCGTATGGAACCATACCATAAATGAAACGTCGCAGAACGACGTGATTAACACCTGGACGGCTGGATACGCTGCGATCAATCAGATCAACGTATTTCTTGCGGGGCTTGATGCGAACGCAGCTAAATACGTAGTGCCAACGTTTACATCTGACTTTGCAACGACGAAAGTAAACAATTACAAAGGCGAAGCGCGTCTGTTACGGGCTCTGTGCTACTACTCTATGTTGCAGCTGTATGCCCGTCCGTACATCGATGGTAACGGAAGCCGGCCAGGTCTGCCATTGCGGTTAAAGGCCGAAATCGATGCGACGGGTAATGATCTAGCGAGAAGTACTGTGGCTGAAGTGTACGCCCAGATACTGGACGACTTGACCTTTGCCGAACAGAATCTGCCGCTTACAAACGGTGGAGCGGCACTGAACATTATACGGGCTCATCGTAACACAGCGATCGCTCTGAAAACCCGCGTCTATCTGTCGATGGGCCGCTATGCGGATGTAATCACCGAAGCGAACAAGATCGTACCGACTACGGCTCCGTTCAGAGCGGCTTCAGGGGTCGCTCACGAACTGAACTCGTCTATTGTGGCTGTATTTACGTTCCCAGAAGAGACTGCCGAAAGTATTCTGTCTTTTCCGTTTACGGCGCAGAACGCGGCCGGTACACAAAACCAGCTTGGCTACTACTATTTGCCAGCTTCGTTGGGTGGAAATGGTGAGTATAGCCTGAATCCCGCTGGTATCCTGGCCAACACAACCGCCTTTGCCACTACGGACGCCAGACGCGTAAATTTCGTTGCGACATCTGGTACAGAAGTCTACCTGACCAAGTACAAAGAAAGGACGCCCTTTCTTGACAAAGCACCTGTGATCCGCTACGCTGAAGTGCTGCTGAATCTGGCTGAAGCTCGTGTCCGATCTACATCGTCTGTCGATGCACAGGCACTTGCGCTACTGAATGCCGTGCGTGGGCGGTCGAATTCAGCGGGCGTGTATACTGCATCTAGTTTTGCTAGTGCTGATGCGATGGCTACAGCTATCTTGACAGAACGGCGTATCGAGTTCTTAGGAGAAGGGTTGCGGAACGGAGATCTGCTACGACTCAATGCAACGATCCCCGGAAAAGGATCTGTTAGCGCCATACCGCCATCTAATATTTTGTACGTGTGGCCGATCCCATCAACGGAACTGGCAACGAACAGATTGATGACACGTAATCAATAGCATTCAGTTTTTTACGTAACAGAAAAAGCTATCCGAACCTGGATAGCTTTTTCTGTTTTTAGTCATCGTTGTGAGTGGGCATTTATTTCTGTTAGGTGTCACAAACCAGGACCTGATTAGTAGGCGGGAGCGTTAAATTTCTTTCATGGGTAGTAGCCGTTGGTGATCACTATCGATGTAGTTGGGTCAGGTAGAATAGGCCAGCCTTGTAGCTATTAGGCCGACATGAAGTTTGTAAGAGGGAAGTAGGTAAGTGGAGGAAACCCGTCTGAATTGCCCTACCTACTTTTAACCCAAACGTATAGCAGATCCGGCGACGGCTTGTCCCGAGCCTTTAGAATGAGACTATGATAAGTAATTCCAATACATTAGCCGAACGTCGGTCAGCCTCCGATTTCAAGCATGTTAGCTATTTATGGGACGATGCTAAAGCCGCTGAGCTGGCAGGCGATGAAGTCGCTCTCTTCATCTATCGCTCCAATATCCTGGGCGCCGACCTGCGCCTAACCAATTACGGCGGGGGCAACACATCCGTGAAGATTGTCGACAAAGACCCGCTGACCGGACAGAACGTCGACGTCATGTGGATCAAAGGCTCCGGGGGCGATATTGGTACGCTGACAAAAGCAGGTTGTGCTGCTCTGTATCTGGACCGGCTGCGGAGTCTGGAGAAAGTATATCGGGGACTGGAGTTTGAAGACGAAATGGTTGAGTTATTCAACTACTCGATCTTCGATCTGGCGTCGAAAGCGCCGTCCATCGATACGCCTTTGCACGGTTTTCTGCCGTTTAAACACATTGACCACCTGCATCCTGACGCAGCTATTGCCATTGCGGCTGCCAAGGATGGCAAACGTATTACTGACGACCTGTTCGGCGGAGAAGTTGGCTGGGTGGAGTGGCAGCGGCCCGGTTTCGATCTGGGGCTGAAACTGCGGGCCTGCCTGGACGAAGCAGCCGCGCGGGGCGTCAGCCTCCGAGGTATCATGTTGGGTTCACATGGCCTGTTCACCTGGGGCGATACGTCCTACGAAAGCTACGTGAACACGCTGGAGGTGATTGAGCTCTGCGCGGAATACCTGGAAAGTAATTTTGGTAAGAAGCGCCCTGTATTCGGGGGGCAGAAACTGGAAAGCTTATCAGCTGACAACCGGCAGAAACAGGCGGGTCAACTGGCTCCTGTGCTTCGGGGGTTTTGTTCCTCCGAGCGGACGATGGTTGGCCACTTTACTGACGACGAACGGGTACTCGAATTTATCAACTCGGAAGATCTAGCCAGACTGGCTCCGATGGGGACGAGCTGCCCCGACCATTTCCTGCGTACCAAAATCAGCCCGCTGGTGCTGGAACTGACTTCCGACGAGGATTTATCGGATGTGGCAGCGCTGAAAGCGAAGCTGACTCCAGCTTTCGAGACGTATCGGGCTATGTACGCGGATTATTACAATGCCTGCAAGCACCCGAATAGCCCGGCCATGCGCGACCCAAATCCGGTGGTGATTCTGTATCCGGGGGTGGGGATGTTCACCTTTGCTAAGGATAAAACCACGGCCCGGCTGGCATCGGAGTATTATATCAATGCCGTTAACGTCATGAAAGGGGCCGAAGCCGTGTCGGAATATACGGCCCTGCCCCGGCAGGAAGCCTTCAATATCGAGTACTGGCTGCTCGAAGAAGCCAAGCTGCAACGGATGCCGAAGCCGAAATCCTTGTCGGGCCGGGTTGCTTTGGTGACGGGGAGCGCCGGTGGTATCGGTAAAGCCATCGCAAAGAAATTTGCGGAAGAAGGAGCCGTAGTGGTGTTGAACGACATTAATGAAGAGCGGTTGGCGGGTGCAAAAGACGAGTTTACCAAGAAATTCGGTCGCGATGCCGTGGCGACAACCCTGCTGGACGTAACGAACGCCGACAGTATTGTGGCCGCTATGGAAGCTGCTTCGCTGGCGTTTGGTGGCGTCGATATTATCGTTAATAACGCAGGGATCAGCATCTCTAAACCCATTGAAAATCACACGCTGACCGACTGGGATAAACTGTATGATATTCTGGTGAAAGGCCAGTTCCTGGTGACGCAGGCGGCCGTGGACGTAATGCGTAAGCAGGGCATTGGGGGCGATGTGATAAACATTGTCAGTAAAAACGCGCTGGTGTCAGGACCCAATAACGCGGGTTATGGCTCGGCAAAAGCCGCCCAACTGCACCTGAGTCGCCTGAACGCGGCTGAGCTGGGTGGCGATCGTATTCGCGTCAATGTCGTGAACCCAGATGCTGTCATTGCCGACTCCAATATCTGGGCGGGCGGCTGGGCCGAAGGCCGGGCGAAAGCCTACGGTATTACCGTTGAGGAACTGCCCGCCTACTATGCCAAACGCACATTGCTGAACGAGGCCATTCTGCCCGATGATATTGCCAACGCCTGCTTCGCCTTTGTGGGAGGCCTACTTGGTAAATCAACTGGTAACGTATTGAACGTCGATGGTGGTGTCGCCATGGCGTTTGTGAGATAAAAAAAGAAGGAGGAGGAGAGGAGGAAGGAACAAAGAAAAGTCTAGACGCAACTGTTTCCTTCCATTCAACTCTACTCGCCCCCTCTTCCCTTTCCTCTTTCCTCCCTGTTCCTTTTCCTTCCTTTTCCTATGACCCTCGATCCTAACTTTATTGCCGATTATAATAGCCGCCACCTGACCGCGCACCAACGCAAACTATCTTATTGGACGCAGGAAGTGGCGACGGCAGAACCCGTTATTCAGAAACTGATCGACTTTCAGATCGCTATTCCCAGTTGGGCGCTTGGCACGGGCGGTACCCGTTTTGGCCGCTTCGGGGGCGGTGGGGAGCCGCGTAGTCTGGAAGAAAAGATTGACGATGTAGGGCTGCTACATGCCCTCAACCGAGCTAGTGGTGCTATTTCGCTGCATATTCCCTGGGATATTCCGGGTGATGTAGCTGCTATTCAACAGCAGGCAACTTCACATGGGTTAGTGTTTGATGCTGTTAACTCCAATACGTTCCAGGATCAGCCGGATCAGGCAAATAGCTATAAGTTTGGCTCGCTCCAACACGTTGATCGGGCTGTTCGCCAGCAGGCTATTGATCACAACATCGAGGTCATTCGGCATGGAATTTCACTCGGGTCAAAATCGCTGACCGTCTGGTTATCTGACGGATCATGCTTTCCGGGGCAGCTCAACTTCCGTAAAGCCTTCGAGCGAACTCTCAGCGGCTTGCAAGAAATCTATGCCGCCCTGCCTGATGACTGGAAAATGTTCGTTGAATACAAAGCGTTCGAACCCAATTTCTATTCGATGACGGTTGGCGACTGGGGCAGCAGCTACCTCTATGCCAACAAGCTGGGGCCGAAAGCATACACGTTGGTTGACCTGGGTCATCATCTGCCCAACGCCAATATCGAACAGATCGTAGCAATCCTTTTGAATGAAGGCAAGCTCGGTGGTTTTCATTTCAACGACTCCAAATACGGTGACGACGATCTGACGGCAGGCAGTATCAAGCCTTACCAGCTCTTTTTGATTTTCAACGAACTGGTCGATGGTATGGATGCCCGCGGCATGAGTCATACGAAAGACCTGGGCTGGATGATCGATGCCAGCCATAACGTAAAAGATCCGCTGGAAGATCTGCTGCAAAGTGTCGAAGCCATCCAACTGGCCTATGCCCAGGCGCTATTGGTTGATCGGCCGGCGCTGGAAGAGGCTCGCGACGCGAATGATGTCGTAACAGCGCAGGAAATTTTGCAGGAAGCCTTCCGGACGGATGTTCGGCCCTTAGTTGCCGAAGCGCGCTTGCGGGCCGGTGGGGCATTGAATCCGCTGGGTCTGTTCCGCCACCTTAATGTCCGTCAGCAACTCATCAACGAGCGCGGCCTCAAAACCGTAGCAACGGGACTGTAATTAAAGAGCGAAAAATGGCTGACGCATAAATCGCTTTTGCGCTCTGCTTTAATAGTCTGATTTTATCCTTTCGCTCTTTCACTCTTTCGCCTATGCCCTTTCCCGTAATCGCCGTAATTGACGTTGGTAAGACCAATAAGAAGCTGTTTCTGTTCGATCAGCAGTACCGGATCGTGTGGGAAAAAAGTCAGCAGCTACCCGAAACGGTGGACGAAGACGGTGACGCCTGTGAGGACGTTGGTGGGTTGACTCAGTGGGTGAGGGGCGTGATGAATGAGGTACTGGCATTACCCGAGTTCGACGTAAGGGCATTAAACTTCTCGACCTACGGGGCTAGCTTTGTGTATCTCGATGCTGAAGGGAAGCCAGTCGGTCAGCTGTATAACTACCTGAAACCCTTTCCTGAGTCGTTACGTCGACAGTTTGTGGAACAGTACGATCCGGCGGGGGAACTGGCGCTGCAAACGGCATCACCCTTAATGGATAGCCTCAATTCGGGATTGATGCTGTACCGGATTAGACACGACAAACCACCGGTGTTCGACCAGATACAGCACGCCTTACACCTGCCTCAATACTTAAGCTATCTGTTTACGGGGGAGGTGGTAACGGACGTAACGAGTATTGGCTGCCATACACTGCTCTGGGATTTTAACCGGCAGCGGTACCATGACTGGGTAACGACCGAAGGGTTCGATCGTCTGTTCGGAAACCTGCTTCCCGCCGATCAGGTTGCGGGAACTATGCTGGGAAAGAAGGTGCGCGTTGGTGGGGGATTACATGATTCGTCGGCCGCCCTGATTCCGTATCTGGCTTCGTTTCCGGAGCCTTTTCTGCTGATTTCGACCGGAACCTGGTGCATTAGCCTGAATCCATTCAACGCTGATCCGCTGACGGCCGAGGAGTTGGAAAACGATTGCCTCTGCTTCCTGCAATATAAAGGTCAGCCCGTTAAAGCCAGCCGGTTGTTTGCGGGCTATGAGCATGAGCAGCAGACGAAACGACTGGCCGCGCATTTTACCGTATCGGCGGATTATTACAAGCAGGTCTGCTACGACGAATCACTGGTCGAGAAACTTCGCCAGAATGAGCCAATTCGTTGGAAGGACGGGGCGGGAATCGTCCGTGACTCTGGTTTTGGCGAACGGGAGCTGGAGCAGTTTCCGGATTATGAAACGGCGTATCATCAGTTTATGATTGACCTGATGGCCGCGCAAGTAGCTTCGGTCGCGCTGGTGCTAACGGATAATAGTACTGCGCTGTCGCGAATTTACGTCGATGGCGGCTTCAGTCATAACCTATTGTACATGAATCTGCTGGCGGCTGCTTTTCCGCAACACACGGTTTTAGCAGCCTCGGTAGCGCAGGCAACGGCGCTGGGTGCGGCTCTGGCTATTCATAGTGAGTGGAATCCACTGCCGGTTCCCGCCGATCTGATTATGCTTCGTTCGTACGCAACGTCCCAGTCGTTACCGGTCCGTACTCCGGTCTAGCTTCAGTAGTATATGCTTCAGCAAATCGCTATCAATGACTTTTCGAGTACACCCAAGTACGTTCAGATTTACAATTCGATCGTGGAGGGTATTCGGAATAAAGACATTCTGCCGGGCGATAAGCTGCCGTCTATTTTTGAGATCTGTGCCGAATTCGATGTGTCGAAGCGCACCGTGGAGCGGGCCTATGACCTGCTGAAGGAAAAGAAAATTATTGATTCAACGAAGGGCAAAGGTTCGTACATCAACGACCTGGAACTGGATCGGCAGCTCAAGGTTTTTCTCCTGTTCAATAAACTCAGCGCTCACAAAAAACTCATCTATGACGCCTTCGTAGCCGAGCTCGGTGCCGATGTGTCGATTGATTTTTTTATCTACAATAATGAGTTTCGGCTGTTCAAGAATCTATTGCTGAACCACGCTCACGGCTACACCCATTACGTCATCATAGCCCACTTTTTCGACGGCGATGAACGAGTCATTGATCTGCTAAATACCCTGCCTAAGCATAAACTGATCGTGATGGACAAGCTGATCGGCGGGTTGACGGGGAAGTATTCAGCCGTGTATCAGGACTTTGAGAACGATCTATATCAGGCCCTCCGCGATGCGTTGCCGCAGCTGAGCAAGTACACAACACTCAATATTCTCTTTCCAGCCTATACCTATCACCCAACGGCTATTCTGAACGGGTTCCACCGGTTCTGTTCGGAATACGGCTTTGGGGCCAGGGTCGTGCATGACCTGCAACAGGTGGATGTTCAACCCGGAAATGCGTTTATTAACCTGGTCGAAGAAGATTTAGTCACGCTGATCAAGTGTATCAAAGATACGACGTATCAGGTTGGGCAGGAGGTCGGAATTCTGTCGTACAACGAAACCCAGCTTAAAGAAGTCCTCCTGGACGGGATCACGGTTATCTCGACTGATTTTGCTCAGATGGGTCGTACGGCGGCTCAACTCGTGCGGGGCGATACGATCCGGCAACTCAAAAATCCTTTTCAGCTCATTGTTCGAAAATCCCTTTAATCGTTTACTTCCTAAACCTGTATGAGTTCATTACTAGGCGTTTTTTTTCATGCACTCGGCGGCTACGCATCCGGGACGTTTTATATTCCATTCCGACGGGTAAAAGGCTGGTCCTGGGAAAGCGCCTGGATTGTCGGCGGATTGGCTTCGTGGATCATTGTTCCGTGGGTGATGGGGTCGCTGACGGTTATCAACATGACCCAGGCGATCAGCAACGCCGATGGTTCGACACTGGGCTGGACGTTCCTGTTCGGGCTGCTCTGGGGCATTGGCGGACTGACGTTTGGGCTGTCGATGCGGTACCTGGGGATCTCGCTGGGTATGGCCGTCGCACTGGGTTATTGTTCGGCCTTTGGCACGCTGGTGCCGCCCCTGTGGGAAGGCAAGTTCGATGAATTACTACATACGCGTTCCGGGCAGTTTACGCTGGCTGGGGTAGCTGTCTGTCTGCTAGGAATTGCCGTTTGCGGCCGGGCCGGTTTCCGGAAAGAAAAGGAACTGGACGCCGACCAGCAGAAAGAAACCGTTGCCGAGTTCGACCTACGGAAAGGTATTGGTGTTGCGACCGTATCGGGGATTCTGAGTGCCTGTTTTGCCTTTGGCCTGACGGCGGGTAAGCCCATTGCCCAGCTGGCGCTCCAGAACGGTACTAATCCTTTGTTTCAAAACAATGCCATCTATCCGGTTCTGCTGCTGGGCGGCTTCACGACGAACCTGATCTGGTGCCTGATTCTGAACCGACGTAACAACAGCTTCGGTGATTACCTGGCCTCCGACAAGCCGCTGGGGCGTAATTATTTCTGGGCCATTCTGGCCGGAACGACCTGGTATTTTCAATTCTTTTTCTATGGTATGGGCGACGCCTATTTGGGCGACGAGTTCCGTTTTGCGGGCTGGACGCTCCACATGGCGTTTATTATTACGTTCAGTACCATCTGGGGCCTTGCCCTGAAAGAGTGGAAAGGCGCTAGTCCCGCTACGTACCGGGTTGTTTACACCGGGCTGGCGCTTATTATCCTGTCGACCGTATTGATCGGCATGGGTAGCCAGTTCTAAAGTTGGTGTAGTCGTTGGTAAACGTTGAGCCCCGATCCTAATTAGGAACGGGGCTCGTTACGTTGGGTGGATAGAGAAATGATTCTTGTCAACTTAGAATGAATACCGGACACCAAGCTGCATCTGCCAGCGCGATCCCAGCGGATCAATCGAGTAGGGTGTTGTTGGCCGGCTCCAGGTATAAGTCGGATCACCCGATGTCGGGTTGCTGGCCGGAGTCAGACCGATCGATGCGGTCGAGTTGAACGTATTGGGCGAGAAGTAGTAATAGCCCAGCTTCTTGTCGACCAGATTCAGAAAGTTCAGAATGTCGTAGGAGAACTGAAGTGAATGACCATTCTGCAGCTTGATTTCATGCAGGAAGCGCAGGTCCATCGTGTTGTTCCAGGGCGTCCTGCCACCGTTACGTTCGGTAAACTGTCCCATCCGGCTGCTCAAGTATTTATCATTTTGAACGAAAGCCATAAATTCCTGCGCCTGTGTGCTGTTTGGAATTAGCCGTTGCGCTTCGGTCAGATCTTTCGGAATGTACGCCAGGCTGTTGGCCTGTCCGGTCCCATCGATAGTACGGTTCACAAAACCCCAGGAATAAGGTGATCCCGACTGGAAGGAGTAGAACAGCGTAACGGTCGTGGCGTTGCTTGGATTCCAGGTATGGCGATAGTTAACCGTACCAACAATGCGGTGGCGGATGTCGAAGTTCGAGTAGGCCAGCGACGGGTTATTCGGTGACAGCGCTTGGTTCAGCTGCCAGTTCGATTCCATCGAGTTACGAATCCCGTTGGTCAGGTCGAACGCTTTGCCATACGTGTAAGCCGCCGAGAAACCAAAACCCGCCGAGTAGTTCTTCTGGATTTGCGCCGTCAGGTTGTAGCGGTATCCCTGGTTGGTATTCGACAACAGGTAGGCATTGGCGAAGTTGTTGTCGATTCGCTGCGCACCGGCCGCACCCGTCGATGACACGTAGATTGGCTGCTGCTTCTGCGTGTCGTAGCTGTAGTAACGGACCACGTCTTTCGTGTTGACCTGCTGGAATTTTAGGTCATGAATAACTTTCGTGTATAGGCCTTCGAGCGTAAGCTTGTAGCCAGCGATGGTGTAGTCAACGGCTAGATTCGCCCGGAACATTTGCGGCATTTTGAAATTATTGTCGATCAGGTCGACCTGTGTCCGCCGGACACCACCGTTGGCCGAATTGTTATTGATGGCCAGCGCACCGCCCGGTGTCAATGGATCACCAACGAGTTTGGTCGATGCCGTTGCGTTGTTGTTAAAGTCATACGCTCCATAACCAACACCGTTGTTATAAAAGGCATAGCCCAGCCACGCGAACGGAATTCGGCCGGTGAACAGTCCCGCGCCCCCACGAATCACAACGCTCTTGTCGCCCTTGGCGTCGATGTACAGACCCAGTCGGGGTGACACCTGTACGTTGTTCAGGTACGAGTTGGTGATTTTATTGAGTGGGGTATAGGTGTACGTCGTACCGTAATTTGGATCTCCGGTCGACGACGTTACCTGCGAACTCAACGTCGGTTTGTTGGGCAACCCTGTGTAATCAAGACGAATACCCGGCGACAGTTTGATGCGGTCGGTTAGCTGAATATCGTCCTGCGCGTAGAGGCTGAAGAGGTTGACATTGAAGTGCGCGTATGGATTGTTGAACTGGGCGTCCAGGCTGTTGCTGGCATCCCCGAACGGATACGAACCCCGCACCCGGTTGGGCAACTTGATCAGAAAGTTCTGCACACCATCGCGAGCGGGCGTATTAGTCGTCGTGTTTGCCGCCGTACCCGCATACGAGATTCGCCCGTTAGGCGAGTTGACAAAACCGTAATCGATGGTGTATAACTCGTTGTGCGTACCCACCGTAAAGGTGTTGATTCCCTTATAGAACGTAAAGTTGTCGGTGATTTCGAACGTCTTCTGGCGTAGGTTGAATACTGAAGCTTCACGGTCATTACCCAGGAAGATCGTGCCTCCGTTGTAGGCAATTTCTACCTGAGGGAACGTACGTACGTTTGATAGCGTCGTGCGGTAATCGTGTACCGTCGAGTAGCCCATGATCAGGCTGTTCGATGCGCGACCACCAAGCTGCGTTTTCAACTCGGCTACCGTGCTGCTCTGGTTGTTATTCTGCCGGAAGTCGATGCTGCCGAAACGGAAGTTGGCCGCGTCGCGCTCCAGATTGGTAGCTTCCGAGAAGACCGTGTTATTCCGAATGCTCAACTGGTTCTTGGCGTTGATATTCCAGTCGAGCCGGTTGAAGAATTTCGTGCTTTTCGAGTAGATCGAGTAATCCCCGTACGAACCTGCGTCGAGGCCATAGTTGGTTTTAACAAAGTCCGAAATCTGCTGAGCGACGGCTACGTCTTTGATCAGTGACGAAGCAGAGCCGGTCTGAAACTGGACGGGATCCTGGCGGTTGGTGATTTCTTCATTCGTGAAGAAGAACAGTTTGTCCTTGATCAGTGGCAGACCAACCCGGAAACCTGTCTGGTATTCGTGAAAAGTGCTGGGTAGTTTTTCTTTTGCCCCAGCTGCGCCGTTCCAGGTACCCGTCAGCGCGGCATTGCGACCAAAACCATAAACTGAACCCGTTACTTTATTCGTACCACTGCGCGTTACGGCATTAACCGAACCACCCAGGAAGTTACCCAGCCGAACGTCGAAAGGGGCCACGGCTACCTGAATATCCTGAATAGCGTCGAGGCTGACCGGGTTCGTCCGCGTGCTCGAACCGGGTTGCCCCGATGTACCAGTCGAGCCACCTAACGACGGGCTGAAGCCAATAGCGTCGTTGTTGATAGCGCCGTCGATGGTGACGTTGTTATAGCGGAAGTTGGTTCCGGCAAACGAGTTCTGGTTATTGACCTGAGGTGTTAGCCGGGTCATATCGGTCAGACTGCGCGAAATGGTCGGCAGTCGGCGGATGGTTTCGCTGCCAACGTTGATACCAGCGCCCTCGCGTTCACCACCCCGGTTGCCTTTTACCACTACTTCCTTCAGCGTGGCGCTGGCATCTTCCAGCACAACGTTCAGCGTGGTCGTTTCTCCCAATGGCAACGTAACGTCAGAGCGGGTCGCGGTTTTGTAGCTAACGTAAGAAACAGAGACTTCGTAAGGGCCACCCGCGCTCATGTTGTTAATCCGGTAGCGACCATCCGCGTCGGTAACGGCAGCGTACTTCGCGCCCGTAGGGGTATATAGCGCCTGGACCGTAGCGCCGATCAGGCTTTCTTTCTTGGCATCAGTGACGCGGCCACTAAGGGCACTAGTCGTCACCTGAGCCCAGGTTAACGTAGTGACAAATAAACAGATAAATAGAGTAAAGCTACAGCGTTTCATTCGAGAGTCGAATTGTTGACGCTGCAAATGTCACTGAGTAATATTGCCTATATGTTATCCTATTGTTACGAAGTATGATAAGTTGATTAAAAGTTAATTAATGCGCTGTTTACCAATGGATAAGTGATGGAATAACGTGGAATAAACCAAAAGCCTGATTACAACACGTAATCAGGCTTTTATATACCTATGACCTAGGCTATTTACAGCGGGTTCTGCACGATCGCTTTGTTGGAGTTAATCTCCCGTTGAGGAATCAAGAACTCCCACTGCTTATCGCCAGCGGCTACGTCGAAAAGAACCGCCACGGCTGAGTTCGCGTTGGTATTGTTTCGATTCAAAGGCTGGTTCAGTCGTTTCAGGTCCGTAAAGCGGAAGCCTTCTCCCCATAGTTCGATACGACGCTGAAACATAATTTCATCGACCAGCGCCGTACCCGTTTTCGTTGATTTCGCATACGTGGCATCACGTTTGCCGACCAGATCGAAAAGAACCGTAGCAGCCTGGGCACTATTGCCCTGACGAGCCAAAGCTTCGGCTTCGATCAAATACATTTCACTTGCTCGCATGTAGGGAACGTCACCCATGGTGCTGGTTGATGGTGTGCCTGGCAGACGAAATTTTTGCGTCATGTACGCTACCCGAACGCCACCCGTCGGAACGATGGAGTTGGATGTCGTTGGTGCTTTGACCCACATCTTCGACCGAACATCGGACGTTGGAATCTGATCGTAGATAACGCGGTTAATCACTTTGGGATCAACCCGAATATTAGTCGAGTTGAAGTTAGAGGAGATATACGAGAAGAAAGCCCCGAAATACTCTGTCTGATCTTCGAGGTGGTCGAAGCCCCACATCCACTCGGGATTCTGAATATCCGAGAAGCCTTCCTGATACTGAGCGACCGTCATCGGCGAGTAGCTCTTACGAGCTTCGTTCGCGTATTTAGCCGCATCGGCCCAGTTCTGCTGCGCCAGCGCTACTCGTGCCTGAAATCCTTTAATCACATCCAGATTGATATGCGATTTATACGTCCGGGTAGCGGTCAGCAACGTAGCCGCTTCGGCCAGATCTTTATTGATCTGCGTGTAAATCTCTTCCACCGTCGCACGGGGCAGTCCGTCGGTAATAGGTGTTAGAACCAGTGGTACCGCTGGCTGAGCGTTTGGCTTAGCGCTGGCGTCGTACCGTTTGCCATACAACTGAACCAGGTTGAAGTAAGAAAATGCCCGAATGCCAAGCGCTTCCCCTTTGATTTGGTTACGTTCAGCTTGTGTGCCCGTTGCGTTGTCAATATTGGCAACAGCAATGTTTGCGTTACCGATCAGACGGTAATATAACTGATAAGGTAATTGATTACCGTTAGAGGTTGCGCTACGGTGCGCTTGCCAACGGGTTTCATCCAGATGCCAGTTATTGGCCGTGTTTGGTATGATAACATCTTCACCCAATACGTCGAGAATGATCATCATAGCTGGATGACCGAAGTGGCCTTGCGAACTCAGGTACCGAACGATCATAGCCCGGTAGATACCATTGATGGCCGCCGTGGCATTCTTGGTGGTCGCGTACGCGGCATTAGCATCAACGCTACCGGTGGGAGCCGTTTCTAAATAATCTTTTTCGCATGAGGCCGTCAGCAGACCTACCGCCAGCAGTATCGATAAATATCTTTTTTTCATTGTCTTGTTGATGCTTATAGGTCGAAGGAAATTCCCATAACTAAGCTTTTAGCTGGGCTGTAGGAATTGCTGGTAACACCTGAGAACGCCTGTTGAACATTCATACCGATCCGACGTGATAGGAAAAGCAGATTTTCTCCGCTCACGTATACTTGTGCGTTCTGCAAGAAGGCTTTGCGCGATATTGTATTAGGGATCTGGTAGGACAAAGTGATTGAACGAAGACTTAGGTAACTGGCATCAATCAGCCAACGATCCGAAGCTGCGTTGAAATCAGAGGTACGAGCCGCGTCCATCCGAGGAACATTGGTCAGATCGCCAGGCTTTTGCCAGCGATTCAGAATATCAACGTGTTTCGCGTTTCCGTAATCTCCGGAACTCATTAGCGCAGCATAAGCGCCATCGTAGGTCTTGCCACCAATTTGGTAAACGAACAGCGCCGATAAAGACAGCCCCTTGTAACGGAACGTGTTTGTGAAGCCTCCTGATACGGCTGGAATTGATGTGCCTGCATAACGATAACGAGCGTTGTTTACATTGGTCGTCAGCGTATCGCCCGCTTCGGTAATCGTGGAATTGGATGCAACGTAATTCATCGCCCGGTACCACACTTCGCCCGTTTGTGGATTCACGCCTTTAAATTCTCGCAGCCAATAGTCGTAAATAGAGCGGCCCACTGCCAATTTCTTGGTACCGTCAATAATTTCAGGCGTTTCCTCTGGCATCTTCGTGATTTGGTTCTTGATGCGGGTTGCATTCAGATCCAATCGCCAGGTGAATGACTTCGTCCGGATTGGCTCAATACCAAGTTCCAGTTCAACCCCCCGGTTATATAACGTACCGATGTTGCGGGTAACGGTCGTGATACCTGCCGATAGCGGTAGTGGAACGGCAAAAAGCAGGTTGGAAGACCGACGATCAAAGTACTCGACCGAACCAGAAACGCGCCCGTTAAACAGGCCAAACTCGACACCTACATCAAACGCATTGCTTGATTCCCATTCCAGACTCCGGTTCCCCAGACTCGATTGAAGGATACCCGCTTCTGTAGCGTTGTTCCAGTTCAGGTTGAACAAAGGTTGCCAGGCGTAATAGCTAATCGTATTATTCTGTGCGAACTGGCCCGTATTGCCTCCGCCATCATTACCCGTCTGACCATAAGAAGCGCGTAATTTCAGCAGATTGACGGAAGGTATCGCTTTGATGAAATTTTCCTGATCCAGTCGCCAGGCACCACTGACCGAATAGAAATTACCCCAACGAGCATCCCGATAGAATTTACTGGAACCATCGCGACGGGCTGAGAACGACACAAAGTACTTCTGGTCGTAATCATAATTGAAACGAGATAAATAACCTTCGATACGGCGGGTGTTATACACCGATGATAGATTCGTAGTCGTCGTGAAATTGATCAGTTCATAGTTACCATCCAAAATCTGCTGCGAACGAGAGCCAGTCAGGTTGTTATCGTTCACCTGATAATTTTCGTGGCCCACCAGCACATCAAAGTTGTGACGGCCAATTGACTTATCGTAGGTTAATAACTGGTTCAGGTTGAAGCTCGAAATGTTCTGGAACTCATGCGACGCACGACCCGCGGGCGCCCCATCACCAACAATGGGGTTGCCGTAGGTGTATTCGTTGTAATTTGTGATATCAGTACCGACGTTGGTCGAAAACTTGAAATCTTTGAGGAAAGTTACTTCGGCATAACCACGTGCACTAAGCACGTTCCGGCGGTAGTAGTTCTGGTTCAGCGTCGTTTCACCAACCGAATGGCGACCACCGAAAGCTGGGCGGGCAGGTAGCCCCTGAGATGTCAGGTTTCCTAGATCCCAAACGCGGCTACCATCAGCGTTCCTCAGGAATTGACCAGGGTTAGCTGGGTCATACGCGTAGACAGGATAAATGGGACCGATATTACGAGAGAAGTAGAAAGGGTTAACAAAACTGGTACTACCGTCGGCGTCCGCCTGGTTTGACCGGGTGATGGTTGCGGCAATGTTGGCACCAGCGCGGAACCATGGTTTAACCTGAGAATTGACGTTCAGGCGACCCGTAAACCGATCAAAATCTGAGCGGATAAGATATCCCTTATCATTTAGATAAGATGCAGAAATCAAATAATCGGACCGGTTCTGACCACCAGAAATAGTGAGGTTGATCTCATCCCGGTTTCCCTGCCGCATGATCGGGTTCTGCCAGTTGAAGTCATCGGCCGAATAGAGTAGCGTTGCATTTGGATTAAGCTGGCCATCTGTATTAACGACCTGATTATTCGGTACGTTATAGACGTTGTACCCAACTAGGCTAATCAATTGATCCGTCGCCTGCTGGTTCGCCGTAGCAAGTGGGACTGGATTAGTAGCCCGGTAGGCAACGCTGTTCCGGTAGGCTTCCCACATCAGCGGATAATATTCGCCGACACCAACACGATGGTATTCGGGAATGCCGCGGGTACTGATCCCTTTCGTGTACCGAACGTTGATAACGTTACGATCTTTCTGACCTTTCTTTGTTGTCACAACCACAACGCCGTTAGCAGCTCGGGCGCCGTATAGAGCGGTCGAAGCAGCATCCTTCAGAACTGAGATATTCTCGATATCGTTAGGGCTAATATTGCCGATGTTTCCTGAATAAGGAACGCCGTCCACTACGTAGAGGGGGTCGTTGCCGGACGAAATCGAGCCAAATCCCCGAATACGGATATCAGGAGCGGAACCCGGCTGACCGCTGCCAACTGTAGTCTGTACACCGGGCGTTGAGCCTGAAAGCGCCTGAACAACGTTGGATATAGGACGGGCGGCAATCGCTTTCGCATCAATTGTTCCGGCGGAACCGGTAAAATTGGCACGCTTGGCTGTACCGAAGGTGGTTACGATGACCTCGTCCAGATTAGCTGCGTCAGGTTCCAGTTGGACCGCAAGGCTCGACTGATTGCCAACCGTAACTTCCTGAGAACGATAGCCGATAAAGCTAAAAACGAGCCGACTGCCTGCTGAGGTACTCATCTTGTAGTTACCCTCAGCGTCGCTGGTCGTACCACGAGTCGTCCCTTTTACCTGGATGCTCACGCCAGGGAGACCTGAGCCATCTTCTGATGAAGTCACTCTACCACTGATTGTAATATCCTGCGCCAGAACTGGTAAGCAGAACAGTACAGATAGCAGCCAACTTCCTAATAGAAGTTTTCTCATAAGATTTGCTGATGTATTGTTTTGAGTTAAGAAAGTAAGGCTACAAAATTAATCGTGTATTAATGCGTGTCAATATTTTATTTTGATTTATATTTAATTTTCAATCTTTACTTCTTAAAATATAATTATTTATAAAATGATACTAAAGGGTGTATGTATTTCATTTTTCTTAGTTGGAGGGTTGTCGCCTATCTATTTATTTGGTCAGACTATATCGACAAATACACGTATCGATAAATTAGCGGAAAGCCTTGAGCAAAAGGTAGTTACTTGGCGACGGGACTTTCACCAACACCCTGAGCTGGGTAATCGAGAGTTTCAGACGGCGGCCAAAATTGCAGCTCATCTACAATCGCTGGGTATGGACGTAAAAACGGGCGTTGGTAAAACCGGCGTCGTTGGGTTACTGAAGGGAGGGCACCCTGGGCCGGTGGTTGCTTTGCGGGCCGATATGGATGGTTTGCCCGTAACGGAGCGTGTCGACCTGCCGTTTAAATCAGCCGTAAAAACGGAATACAATGGTCAGCAAACGGGCGTTATGCACGCCTGTGGCCACGATACTCACGTAGCAATGCTGATGGGGGCTGCCGAAATCCTAGCCTCCATGAAGAATGATCTGAAAGGTACGGTGAAATTTATTTTTCAACCCGCCGAAGAAGGCGCACCAACCGGCGAAGAAGGCGGAGCTTACCTAATGGTGAAAGAGGGCGTGCTGGAAAACCCGAAAGTTGACGCCATTTTCGGTTTGCACATCAACTCCCAAACCGAAGTCGGAACGATTAAGTATCGCCCTGGTGCGACCATGGCCGCCGTCGATTCGTACGCTATCAAGGTGAAAGGAAAACAAACGCATGGTGCGTCGCCCTGGTCGGGGGTTGACCCGATTGTGACCGCATCGCAGATTGTAATGGGCCTTCAGACTATAGTGAGTCGCAATTTGCCACTCACCGAAAACGCAGCCGTCGTGACAGTCGGAGCTATTCACGGTGGGATTCGGCAAAACATTATTCCCGAAGAGGTAAGTATGATTGGTACGATCCGATCGCTGGACGCTACCATGCAGAAAACCATTCACCGCCGAATCAATGAGATTGCTACGAACATTGCCGAAAGTGCTGGAGCCAAAGCTGACGTAGACATCAATATCATGTACCCGGCTACGTATAACGATCTAAAACTGACTGACCAGATGGTACCGACGCTGGAAGCCGTAGCCGGTAAAGCCAACGTAAAAATTACGCCTGCTCAGACCGGAGCGGAGGACTTTTCTTTCTATCAGGAAAAAATTCCAGGGTTCTTCTACTTTCTGGGCGGAATGAGCAAAGGCAAAAAGCTGGAGGATGCTGCACCACACCACACCCCCGATTTTCAGATTGACGAAAGCTGTTTCGTGCTGGGTATGAAATCACTTTGTCATCTGGCTGTCGACTATATGGAACAGGGCAAGCCAATGGCTAAAGCGACGACCGCTACGGGTAAATAAATTGCAAAGGCACGTAACAAAAGAGGGATGATCTAGTGATCATCCCTCTTTTGTTACGTGCCTTTGATAATTAAGCCGTTTTTACCAGATCAACCAACGTTTCAATCCAGATAGGGCTGTCGTTTAAGCTTTCGACCAGTTGCCAGTGCTGTCCCCCGTGTTCTTCGAACATCTCTTTGTATTCGACGCCCACCTCGATGGTAGTTTCCAGGCAGTCGGCTACGAACGCGGGCGAGAAGGCCAGTACGCTTTTAACTCCTTTCGCTCCTAATTCTTTGATGACGTCGTCCGTATAGGGTTTGATCCAGGGATCGCTGCCCAGCCGCGACTGGAAACTGGTGGTGTATTTTCCTTCGGGAATGCCTAGTTCCTTCACCAGTCGGCGGGTCGTTTCAAAACACTGCGCCCGGTAGCAATGCTGGTTCGTGGCGTGTAGTGAACCGCAGCAATCACCGAATTTGCAGACATTTCGCGTTACGTCTCCCTTTCGGATCTGGCTCTCGGGCAAGCCGTGGTAGCTGAACAGAATATGATCGTAGTCGTAGCTGTCCATGTATTTGCGGCCGAGCCGGACAAATCCCTCAATGAACTTCGGGTGTTCCAGGAAACGATTAATAAAGCGAATCTCCGGGATGACCTGCCAGTCTTTCACAATGTTCATTACCTTCTCGTAAACGGATCCGGTGGAAGCCGACGCGTACTGGGGAAAGAATGGGATCACGATGATATTCGTCAGGCCCATCTGTTGAAACGCCTGTAGCCCTACGTCGATGCTGGGGTTCTGGTAGCGCATAGCCAGTTTGACGACGTAATCGTCGCCCAGCGCTTTTTGCAGTTCCCGCTCGACGACTTGGCCATAATATTTCAGCGGGGACCCAGTTTCGCTCCACAACTGCTTGTAAACCTTAGCGGATTTCGGTGCCCGAAAGGGAACAATTATACCGTTGATGAGCAGAAAACGAGGGACAAATGGGATATCGATGACGCGACCATCCATCAGAAACTCGCGCAGATATTTGCGAACGTCCGGAACCGATGGACTGTCGGGGGTACCAAGATTAACAATTAACACGCCCGTTTTGCCGAATCGGGTTGGCTGGTCGACGGTAGGTACTGGTAAAACAGATGCTTCCATGCGAGGAAAACAGTGATCGAATTGAGTTAGTTGCGGAGTATGAACCTTATGTTAATGGGCCTGTGGATAGCGGCTTAAATCGGTTCGGGTAAAGTCGCTGAACACCTCGCCGGGTAGACCCGTAAAAACCATGATATCGCTGATATCCCGTACCCCCCGCTCGCCGGATAACAGAATACTGCCGTATTGCTTATAGTCCAACCACGGAACCGTAAACATCGGCTGCGCATCGGTCGCTTTGGCAAAATGCGCCCACTGGTTTACCAGATGCTGCTTCGGATCAACCCAGATCCAGAATTTGTCCGGCGCCTGTTTGAACGTCATTTGTAGCAAATCCGCTGGTTTACCCGTTTGATTGGGCCGTTTGCCCAGGTACTTGAGGGTTACGCCCGGATCTTTCAACTTGAACGGTAAGACCAGCCAATACGTATCGTTTAGCCAGCGATTCTTGCCTTGTCTCAGAAAAAAACCGAGGGAATCGGTCGCTAAAATTTCGTGCCCGTTACGATAGACGCGCCCCTGATCGTTGTTGACATTTAAAAGCACTGTCTGATCATCCTGCAAATTGTCAATTCGTACCAAGCCGTTCCACTTATCCCAAACGAGTCGGCGTATGTTCTGAAAAGTCCAGGCAATGAGGTGAGTGTCTTCCCAAGCCTGTCGTCCGCCCATGGCAGCCATGACCTGGTCGGCAATCTGAATAGCTCTGTGGTCTGAACCGGCCCGGTTAAAACCCGGAGCTGCCGGATTAGGCGAGTTGGCGAGTTGAGCCAGTGCAGCTGTGTTACCAATCGCCCAGAAAACAAGAATAAGTAACCGTGTTCTCATATACGTCAACGATTCTGCGACAAAATTAGAACAGGAATCGTCTTGTTTGGTTTGATAGAATCTATGTTTGTATCAATTTTATTGATGATGTTAGCGATTGGAGCTGTTCATAAACCTATTCTTGTACGATGACACTGTCCCAACTTGATTATATCGTAGCTGTTGATACGTACCGCCACTTCTCTACGGCGGCCGATGCTTGCCACGTAACGCAGCCAACGCTCAGCATGCAGATTCAGAAGCTGGAAGATGAGCTGGGCGTGTTGGTATTTGATCGGTCCAAACAGCCGGTTGTACCGACAGAAGCCGGAAAAGCAATTCTGGCGCAGGCGCGGGAAGTTTTGCGGGCGGCCCAGCGCATTCCTGAAATTGTCAGCGAGTCGAAAGAAGATTTCCGGGGTGATCTGCGCATCGGTGTTATTCCTACGCTGGCTCCTTATTTGCTGCCGTATTTTATCACGGAATTTGTCGAGAAATACCCGGCTGTATCGGTTCAGATCCAGGAACTGGTGACGGAGCAGATCATTGATCAATTAAAAAATGGGCTGGTTGATGTAGGGCTGGTTGTTACGCCCCTCTCGGAGAACGGCATTACCGAAATTCCTCTCTTTCAGGAACCGTTTGTTGTGTACACGGCCGGCTCGCATCCGATGGCTAAAAAAGAAACCGTAAGCGCAGAAGCACTGGACACGGATGGACTGTGGCTGCTGACCGAAGGGCATTGTTTTCGTAGTCAAGTCATCAATCTGTGTGGCACCGACCGCCTGCCGACCGGTTACTCTGGTTTACGTTACGAAACGGGCTCCCTGGAAACGTTGATTAAATTAATTGATCGGCAGGAGGGCTTTACGCTGCTACCTTATCTGGCTACGCTTGATCTGGATTCGACCCGGAAAGAACGGCTGCGGTCTTTCAACGCGCCCGTGCCGGTTCGGGAGGTCAGTCTGGTTACTCATCGGAGTTTTCTGAAACGACGACTGATCAATGCCTTGCGGGACGAGATCTTATTACGGTTACCACAGGAACTACTGAAAAAGCAGAAAGCAAACCGGGTTGTGGCCCTGTCCTGATTTAAGGACGTCTTTTGAGCGCCTGACGACGGTCGCGTTCCAGTTGTCGGTAGGCAGTATTAAAGTCCGTGCCGTCTACGATCGCTTGGCTGAGCCGGGTAACACCGATTGGGCCAACGATACGTAACCAGCGCGCCACTTCGTCGGCCGCCGTCTGATACGCCAGCATAACGTGCCGGTAACTGCCGCCGAAAAACTCTTTGGTTGTTTCGAGTTCCGTTAACTTCAGCATGGGAGCCCGGTGTAAGTAGCGTCTTGGCGGAGGAATTGTCTCTTCGTCTGAGAAACTGTCCGTTTGCCAGACGGCTGGGTCGGTAAATCGATAGTCGACCATCAGCGCCAGCCCCTCGTTGAACCATTGTGGTATCTGACGCTTCACGCGCCACCAGCCCAGCCGAGCGAAAAGCTCGTCGTGGCAGAGTTCATGCGCGATCACATCCGAGTTGTTGCCGTCGGGTCCCAACACCAGATAAGACGTTCCCCAGGGCGTTCCCAGGCTACAACCGGCTCCTTCGCCCCCCAGGCAATATTGCTCATAAACCTCCTGTTGCGGACAGTAGATCAAAATGGCTTGTCCCCGTAGGCCGCCCCAGAACGTTCGAATACGTTGCCGCGCGGTTGCAATGTGCGCTTTGAGTTGGGCCTGTTGATGAGTCGTTGCGGTATTGGATACGTAGAGCCCGGTAGAGTCAGTTAGTCGTTTAAAATCAGCCGACTGACTCACCCAAATGCAACGGATCACATGTGGATATAACAGCGCGAATGCCACAGGAACCGCAATGAGCAGGGGTAAAACGTAACGAACTAAGACGCGCATAGAACAAGCAATCGGGTGGGCAAAGGAACGGAGCGGTGATGGCGTAACGTCAACTCTGCTTCTCAATAATCAGTTCGGCAACCTGCCGACCAGTCTGCATCGCTGCGTTCAGTGATGGATAAGCGGTCCAGTCTCCGCACTGGTACATATTATTACCCAGTCGCAGCGGCTGATGAACTGAATACGGCGTGTAGGCGGGCAACGCCTTGGGAATATGATAAGTCCGCAGATAACGCCATTGGCTAACCTCCTCGCCGAACCAGTTGGTTAGCTCGCGTAGAATTCGCTCGGTCAAAGCTTCTTCATTAATGGTTTCCAGTTCCTGCGTACTAACCGAAATCAGAGATTGTCCGGTGGGAGCATAAGCGGGCGCTACGTCGCTCATTACGGCCAGATTGTGAACGGCAGAAGCCCGATGTGGATTCAACATCAGCAGTTGTTTGTCGTTCGGGCTGCCTGGGGCGGCAAAATACGTACAGGTCGTGTGCGTGAAGGCTCGATCCGTTGGAGTGGCATGACCAGTGAGCCGAGCAGCCTGTGTGGCATCCACCGCCAGAATAACGTGATCTGCCGAAACCGACTGTCCGTTACCGAGGGTAAGGGTACGACCCTCCAGTCGCTGAACTGGACTGTTAAGTTGAATCTGATCGGGCGAAAGTCGATTGGCCAGTTGGTTCGGAATAGCGCCAATACCCTTAGCGGGAATGGCAGCATCACCCACGAAAAACATCCGAAAGCAAAATTCAAAGAAGTTACTTGAGGTGTTGAGTGCATCTTCCAAAAAAACGCCCCCGAAAAAAGGCCGGAAGAAACGATCAATAATCTGTTCGGAAAAACCAATCGACCGCAAAAAGTCTAGCGTCGTTGCTGGGGTTTGGTAGAATAGATCATCAATAGGAAGCTCCTGTGTTCTTCTGAGTAGTTCGACAATATGCACCTTGTCGCTCAGCGTGCCAACCGGTGACGCCAGCGTCTGAAACACGGAGGTGGGCTCCTGAAATGGATTGATCAGGCTGATCCAGGGTTGCGATTTAGTTGTATCCGGTTGGTGAATCAGCGCTCCCGAGCGGAATGACTTCAGGTCAAGCGCCGTGTAATTCAGCAGTCGCTGCGCTTCCGGGTACGCCGTCAATAAAATCTGAAAGCCCCGGTCAAGTTGAAAACCATCTACCACATCCGTCCGGACCCGACCACCGACTGCATCATCCGCTTCGAGAAGTAGGGCATCAATACCCGCCTGCTTTAAGTATACGGCGCAGGTAAGGCCAGCCATGCCAGCGCCAACAATGATAACAGGGTAATGGGTAGTCATAGGGCAAGTGGTTTGATTCGATACCATGAATAAACGCCAAAATTAGCGACTGTGCTTTCCTTACTCACTTAGCTATTTGGGTAGAGGTAGTATTTTTTTTATAAAATTTGCACTTTTTGAATTTAATAAAAAGATAATATGCTGTTAGTCAATTAGTAAGTTTCTTTGGTTGTTGATTTTTTTAGTAAAGCATTAATTTTGTGCTGTTCGTTTGTGTTATAGGGGCATGAACCTGCTGGTTGTCGACAATTTTGACTCGTTTACCTATATGCTGGTGGACTATCTGCACCAGGCAGGAGCTACGTGCCGGGTGGTACGAAACAATGCGTCAATGAGGACGTTTGTCGAAGAACCTGTTGATGGTGTGGTGCTATCGCCCGGACCGAGAACACCACACCAGGCGGGGAAGCTGCTTGACTTGATTGAGCTGTATCAGGGGCAGGTGCCTTTATTAGGAGTTTGTCTGGGGCATCAGGCATTAGGTCAATTTTTCGGTGCAAAGCTGCAGCGGGCGTCGCAGCCAATGCACGGAAAAGTATCGGCGGTGCGGGTGCTGGAACCGCAGGATGAGCTAATGCGGAATTTGCCCATTACGTTCAACGTAACGCGTTATCACTCGTTGCTGCTGAGAGACCTGCCTGACACACTGGTGCCGCTGGTAGTAACAGAGGCAGATGAATTAATGGCTATGCGACACCGGTCGCTTCCCATATGGGGGGTGCAGTTTCACCCCGAGGCAGCCCTGACCGAATACGGGATTCAGCTGCTGAAAAACTGGATTGACATTGTATTATTAACCAGAAAAAACGTGTCCACCGCGTTAAGAAAGGTAGAAGAGTATGAACTATCAAATTCGTGAGGAGGCTGGCTTCCGGTACGTAGATGAAGGCCAGGGTGAAGTATTGCTGCTATTACACGGGTTGTTCGGTGCCCTGAGTAACTGGGATAGCGTGATCACTACGTTTTCGGACCGATACCGGGTAATTATTCCCATGCTTCCCATTTACGAAATGCCCATCCGGCAGGCTAGTCTGGAGGGATTGGTGGCGTTCATTGAGAAGTTTGTTACGCAGAAAGACCTGACCGACATGACGTTGCTTGGCAATTCGCTCGGAGGGCACCTGGCTCTTCTCTATACCTTTAAAAATCCGGATCAGGTTCGGCGGCTGGTACTTACCGGAAGCTCGGGCCTGTTCGAGAACGGCATGGGTGGCTCATTCCCGAAACGGGGGAGTTACGACTACATCGCCGAGCGGGTTGCTTACACCTTCTATGATCCGAAAGTAGCCTCGAAAGAATTGATCGATGAGGTTTTCGAAATAACGAGCAGTATCCCTAAATGTATGAGCATTGTTGGGATAGCCAAATCAGCGCAACGGAATAACGTCGCCAAAGATTTGTATCAGATTCAGGTCCCAGCCCTGCTGGTCTGGGGATTGAACGACACGATTACTCCCGCGGAGGTAGGCCACGAGTTCAATCGGCTGATCGCTGACTCAGAGCTACATTTTATCGATAAGTGCTGTCACGCGCCCATGATGGAGCGCCCTAACCAGTTCAATGCATTGCTGGAGAACTGGCTCGTTCGGCACCCCGTAACTGAACTCGCCGTTTAATCAATAGGGGTCAGCTCGAGCTAGGATAACCAAAAAGAAAGGGATTTACCACACAAAACGGTGAGGAATCCGCTTTTTCGCTAAGTTTCGGAAACTAAGGCCGACTATCCGTAGTTTTTTCATATACCGTTCTCCTAAGCTAATTGATTATGCTGGCTGCCGAACTTATAGACCCGATGCTCCCAGCCCTGAAACCAACGGATACGGTTGGACAGGCGCTCGACTGGATGCAGGAACATCGTATCGGACAACTTGTGCTCACCGATCAAACTGGATACCAGGGTATTGTCAGCGAAGAACTTCTGATGGATGTCGTGAATGACGAACAGCCGTTGGGCAGTGTTATGCGCCTGTTCGATCAACTGTACGTATACGAAGGACAACATCTGTTCGAGATCCTGGGTATAGCGCTCAAGAACCGGATGGATGTCATTGCTGTGCTCAGCGAAGGCGGTGAATTTACGGGAACAATTTCGACGGCTGAATTACTCAAACAGTTTGCCAACGAACTGGGTGTACAGGAGGCCGGTGCTATTCTGATTCTGAATCTGAACGAGCGGGATTACTCCATGGCCGAAATAAGCCGTCTGGTTGAGTCTAACAACGTTAAAATCATCAGCAGCTATTACGCTAGTGCCGCCTACGGAATGCCCGACCGTTCCCGCTTGACACTGAAACTGAATCGTCGCGAAATTGCCCCGGTTGTATCAACGCTCGAACGATTCGGGTACCAGATTGAAGCCGCGTTTGCCAACGTACCTGTCGAAAGTATCGATCAGGAGCGGCTTGACTCGCTGTTACGTTACTTAAGTACGTAGTGTGTCCTGTTGGATTTAGCGCAGCGTCATAAATAGAGGGCCTGTGTAAATGGCTTTGCACTAATCACGTCACGAATGAAAATTGCCATTCACGGGCGCAACTTTCCCGAATCAGCCCGTCCTTACATTCAATCTATGTTTGATGAGCTGGCTAAGCGGCAGGCCAGCGTCATTATCTCTCAGGACTACCGCGATTTTCTAGACAATGCGGGTGTTACGCACTACAGCCAGGACATATACAGCATTGATAAAGGCGTATCGGATGCCGATTTTATCTTTAGCCTGGGGGGCGATGGAACCCTTCTGGACGCCGTTACGCATGTTGGGCCGCATCAGATCCCAATTATTGGCATCAATATTGGACGGCTTGGCTTTTTAGCAACCGTAGCCCCCGCTTCGATTCGGCTAATGATCGATTCACTCTTTAACGAGCAGTATTCGATTGACGAACGAACCTTGGTGAGTGTCCAGTCCAGCCAGGATATTTTCGGTCAGCTACCGTTTGGCCTGAACGATTTTACCATCACCCGAACGCAGACATCGTCCATGATTACGGTTCATTCGTATCTGGATGGCGAGTTTCTGAATTCGTATTGGGCAGATGGCCTGATCATTTCCACGCCATCCGGATCGACAGGATACTCGCTGAGCTGCGGAGGACCAGTGCTGTTGCCACAGACAAATAATTTCATTATTACGCCGATCAGTCCGCATAATCTTAACGTCCGGCCCATGATCGTTATGGATAGCTGCAAGCTGTCATTCGAAGTGGAAAGTCGGAGTGGAAATTTTTTGGCGGCCCTGGACTCGCGCTCGTTTACAGTTGATACGTCGGTACGTATCAGTGTACAGAAAGAATCGTTCAAAGCTCGGCTAGTTAAGCTGAATGACGATAATTTTCTGAATACGTTACGGAGTAAGTTGAACTGGGGGTGGGATATTCGTAATTGATGGATAAAACTTTCATTTGAGCTTTTGTCTGAAGGCCAGGATTGAAAAATGTAACGTACTTTGCCTATCAGTTACACAAACTGGAGTACAAATTTTCGTATTTGAGCCAATAAAATATACTCAGCGGCCGTTTCGGAAATGGCTGGCTTCGGGCTCAGACGAAGTTGATTCACGTATTTGACGCATATGAATAAATATAAGTATCTGGTAGCTGGCATGGCCACAGCGCTGGCACTGGCTGGTTCGGCTACCATCAGTCTGGCTCAACGAAAACCTAACACGCAGTTTACACCGTATTCATCCGTTTCATTTGGTGCTGGTTCATCGCACTACTACGGTGACTTGGCGGGTTACAAACGGCCTTTACGCGCCACCTTCATCCTGCCCCGCTGGAATGTCGGCCTGGGATACACGCGTCAGTTTACGCCTAATTTTGCCGCCCGCGCTTCGTTCACCTGGGCTCGTATCGTTGGTGATGACTACACATTCTATCGGGACGATATTGAAAAATACTTGGTTCAATACGCCCGAAACCTGCACTTTCGCAATGACCTGAAAGAATTCGCGGTAACAGGTATCTACAATATCATTCCTGACGGACGCAGTCCAGAGCGACGGGCTAAGTTTACACCGTACGTTTTTGCCGGTTTAGCCTTGGTGGCGCATAGCCCCGAAGCCCGCACACCAGCAGCACCCAATAATGAGCCGTATGAAGCGCAGCAATGGGTAAAGTTGCAGCCTTTGCATACGGAGGGACAAGGTCAGCCTGGTAAGGATAAACCGTATTCTCTAGTAACGGCCTCTGTTCCAGTTGGCATTGGTGCCCGTTATCGGATCAACGATATGTTTAACGTTGGTTTTGAAATAGGTTTCCGATACACCTTTACGGACTATCTGGACGATGTTGGTGGTCCTTACGCAGATCCTGTTAGCCTGGAGGGCCTAGCTCGTGTTATGGCCGATCGGCGTTTCGAGCAGAATGCTGCCCGGTACAAAAACAACCCGCCGAATCGTTACCAGGCATTAACTGATTTGTTTAGTAATGGCACGCCAGATCAACAGGCTGCTGTTCAGAGTGCGTTAACGACCGAGCCCGCCCGTGGTGCGGATGGTCATTTGAATGATGGGTATATGCTGACTAATATTTCCATTCAGTATGTTATCCCTAGTAAGATTAAATGTCCTCCAATCCGGTAATCTCCGTGTAAGCATTTGTCCTTACTTAGGTCTCATTTATGAATCAATTTCGACATAAACTAGCCCGGCTTTTTATAGCCGGGCTTTTTATCACCACAGGGGCCCAGGCGCAGAAACTAGAAGTAGGCGGTGGTCTTGGGGGGATGCTATACAAAGGAGACGTATCGCCAAGCCTGAATCCGCGGTTTATTTCACCAGGAGCAAATCTGTTTTTTCGATATAACGCCACCCGATCATTCTCGCTGCGGGCGGGAGTTGGTTTGGGGGTACTACGCGCTGAAGATCGTCTGAGCAATGATCCGTTTCAACAGGCACGTGATTTTGCATTTCGCACGAACCTGGGCGAAGTCACGGTTGATATGGAATATAATTTTCTGAACTATAAGCCATCTCCTAAAGCACAAAACTGGACCCCGTACGTATTCGGTGGGGTTGGTATAAGTAACTTTCGGAATGATGTTATCCGGGCAAGGGGAATCCTGAACTTCCCACTTGGTATCGGTTTTAAATATGAGATAAAACGTCCTTGGAGCGTTGGGGTCGAGTTTGGAACACGGTTCACCAACAACGATTACCTGGATGGGCTGGGTGAGCGAACTTTTGGTACGACGACCGGTAAACTGGCCCAGGGAAATCCTGCTCTGCGGGATAGCTACACCTACACAGCGATTACGCTGAGTTACACCTTCTATAAATTAGTTTGCCCTTAATCCCTGATGCTGGCCGTATTCGGTCACTTTACCGACCAGAAATCACGTATTAACTAGTGAATTTTCGCCTGTCTGGCTACTTTGCGTAATTTTGGCGCATTGAGTAAGCCATATTCGATCCGGTGAAGATTGACGTAACTTCGTGCATGCGGTTAATGGGAATTTTAGGGGCAGTGTTGATCGGGGGGCTTAATGCCGCTTCGTCACAGGTCATTAACCGCCATTCGGAAGAGCCCACCCTGTACACATATTGCCAGCAATTTCAGACATTATATACCCAAATTCGGGTACAGAGTATTACGCCCGATTCAGCCCGGCTGGAATTTAGCCAGATCATGCATGGGCTCCAAGAACGCTTTCGGAGTCGCGCGAATGCAAAGCAAGATTCGATGCAGCGCGACAGCTTGTACCGTAGCGGCCATTACTTTGCCTTTCCAATCCGGGGGTATGCTACCAGTGCCATTGGCGGCACTCACGGCGAAGGCTACCGGGGAAAGGGCTTCGACTTGTTTGATTACAATGTGCGGGGGAGTCACCCTGCGCAGGATATTTTCATTGCCGACCGTAATCAGGACGCCTTGGATGATCGAACCAGCAAACCCGCTGACGTGCTGGCCATGAGTAATGGACTGGTACTAGCCATTGAAACCGGCTGGAAACCCGGTTCAGAATACCGGGGAGGAAACTGGATATGGGTGTACGATCCCACACTGCATGGCCTATTTTACTATGCACATAACAATGAGGTCTACGTAACGCCTGGACAGTGGGTACAGGCGGGTGACAAGCTGGCGGATATGGGGCGAACGGGCTACAATGCTTATAAGACCCGTTCGCCAACCCATCTACACCTGATGTATCTTCAAATTCAGCCGAACGGCTTGCCTGAGCCAATCAACACGTACCCTTGGCTATTGACGGCTCGACTCTCTAAGTAAACAGAGACCTTACGACTCTCGGACAAGGTTTACGCCCGTAATCAGGAAAATCATTCCCACGATAAATGGAGCAGCCGCTTCTCCATGTGAGACGCGTAAACCCAGTACAGGTTTCCCGTCCGATAGAAAAGCAATCAAGGCGAAGAGGATGACGACCACACCCAGGATTGTGAGCGAAGCGCCAAAAAAACGTCGGAAATTGGTATTGTTATCCATTATATGTGCTAGGCTGATTCTCAGTAGCTGTTAGTTGAAGTTCGTTTAAGGTTTTAACGGCTGTCAGATTACGTTTCCCGCCTTCCTCAAGAAGCATAGGAAAAGCGCCTTCGAGCGTATTGGGCACTAATCCATCCAGAATGGCTTCGCGCAACACGGTTTTTAATTCGCCAACTTCCTTGGAAGGTGCCAGGTCGAACGTTTCCATGATCAGTTCGCCCGTAATAACAGGCTGAAAATTGCGAAGTTTGTCCCGCTCTTCCAGATCGTGGAGCTTCCGTTCGACTTTGTCGAAATTGCGGAGGTGCTTCTGTACTTTCTCATAATTCTTCGACGTAATATCTGCCCGACAAAGTGCCATCAGCCCGTCCAGATCGTCCCCAGCATCGACCAACAGTCGACGTAACGCCGAATCCGTGATTTGTTCTTTCGTGAGCGCAATAGGGCGGAGGTGTAGGCGAACGAGCTTCTGCACATAGCGCATGTGTTCGTTGAGGGGGAGTTTCATTGTCCGGAAAATACCCGGCGTCCAACGTGCTCCCATGTCTTCGTGTCCATGAAACGTCCAGCCCACCTTCTGGTCGAAACGCTTCGTAGCTGGTTTGGCAATGTCGTGCAACAAAGCTGCCCAGCGAAGCCAAAGCTCATCCGCACGTAGCGAATCGGGCGCATTCGTCCTATTCGCTACGTTATCCAGTACCTGAAGGGTATGGTAAAAGTTATCCTTATGGCCTTTTCCCTCAATAGTTTCCACACCCTTAAGAGCAACAAGTTCCGGAAATATCCGGTCGAGTAACCCAGCGTGGTAAAGGAGCTTGAATCCGTAAGAAGGCGTAGGGGATAGAATGATTTTGTTGAGTTCGTCGGTGACCCGCTCCCGAGAAACGATGCTGATTCGCTCGTTCATGCGAACAACGGCATCGAACGTATCGGGTTCAATGTCAAAATTCAACTGAGAGGCAAAACGGATGGCCCGCATCATGCGCAACGGATCGTCGGAGAACGTAACGTCCGGATCAAGTGGCGTCCGGATAACTTTTCGCTTAATATCAGCTAGGCCGTTAAACGGATCGAGCAGTTCGCCGAAGCCAATTCCTGATTTCTGGTTGAGACTGATTCCCATGGCGTTGATCGTAAAATCACGCCGGTTCTGGTCGTCTGTAAGCGTACCGTCTTCAACAATGGGTTTGCGGGAATCACTACGGTATGATTCCTTGCGAGCGCCAACAAATTCGACCTCCCAAGGCTGTTCAGTATTAGAATCAAGATCCGGAGAGGTCCGGAGCATAGCCGTCCCGAAACTGGGGAAAACTGATACATTTGTATGCAATGCACGGCCTACTGCCTCGGCGAGCGCAATACCGCTACCGATGCAAACTATGTCGATGTCTTTGGAAGGACGTCCCATAATCAGATCACGCACGAAGCCGCCAATAACGTAAGCGTCCACGCCTAACGCGTCCGCTTCCTGGGCGATCTGGTCGAAAATGGGATTTTTATGTAAAGTGTCGCTGAAATTCATGCGCTTGCTGACTAGTCCGAACTAAAATACAGCCCTCGGAGTCAGGTAATTATTTTCTGATGAAACGAACGCCACCATCGACTTCCAGCGCCATAATACGGGGACGTTCCAGTTTTGCTGGTAGCGTACCGTAATGACCGATTATCAGCCCTTCTGGCAGCTCAGGCAGGCTCAAGGATTCGAAAGGAACCGTAAGAAGACCTCTCCCGAAACCACCAATCAACCGCTGAACCTCACCATTCAGGCTACGCCGGATGGCGACGGTTGCTGTAGGGGTATCGGCATTGGCAGCCCACAGCTTAGCTGAAATATTTTTGCCCTGGTTGTACACAACCGTCAGGGGTTTATCAGCAAACTCCACCAGATCGAAAGCAACGTCGGGCATCTGCGCTACGTACAAGCCGAGCTGATCGGTGTTCTGAATAACAATAGTTGGGAAAAAACCCACCGGTAAAAACGGAAGTAGCGCATCGACTGCCGAATCGTTGGTTGGATCGGCGGCAATCGACCAGCCCGTTTCGTCGGCAAGAGCAATCAGGTAGCCCTGTCGGAGCTGATAAGCGGTATCGCGGATACTTAAGGTCATAGCTAAATAACCCGCAAAAATACAGCAAGTTTATAAAAACACCGCCAGGAGATTGAGGCTAGTACGCGACAAGGTATCACTGCCGGGCGTAAAGCAACGTATTAGTAAAGAATTACAGACTAGACAGAAGCTACCTTGGGAGTATAGGTCTTGTGGGCCTGTAATTCTTCAATAAGGGCTGAACGGCTAGTTGTACAGCTTTTTAATAACTTCCTGTTGCGTGCGAACGAAGAAGGCACGCTCGGCAGGCTGGCTCAAGAGCGTATCGGGAGGGTAAACGCTGTGCTGGGCGTAGCTGTTGGCGTAAAGTTCATACCGTTGTCGGGCGAGTAGATTAGCCAGAGCTGGTCGCTGCCGAAACTCGCGTAATGCCGCCAGATCAATGTCAGCATTGGCAACCAAGCTTTCGCCGTAAGCTGCTTCAGCCAAAACCGTTCCTTTGTGGTCAACGATTCGGGAGTGGCCATCGGTAGTTTCGGCGGGGAGCAGGCTGCCTGATACACCGGCAGAGTTGGCAGAAACAACGTAAGCCATGTTCTCGACCGCCCGTGCCTGCTTGGCTATTTTTCTTGGCGTTAAAAGTGGACTAGCGATTTCCGAAGCGGAATGTAACAGGACTTCGGCACCACGCATGGTTAAACAGCGGGCTACTTCAGGAAACAAAATATCATCGGAAGCCAGGCAGGCCAGATTCCCAATGTTTGTTCGAGCGACCGGAAATAAGGAGTCATAGCCGTAAGCATCCAGATAAAGCTCCCACACATCATGCGGGGTAGGGGCATACATGGCATTTAACTGCCGATAGCGTAACAGAACGTCTCCATTTGGCCCAATGATGAAGCTCGTCTGGAAATAGAGCTCCGGAAAAAAAGGATCCTGTTCGTAAGCGTTTCCCGAAAAATACACCTGCTGCCGCTGCACCATAGCGCTTAATGCTTCGTAAACAGACCCATTGATTTCTAAAGCCGCTTTTTCGCGCCATTCATGAATTGTTTCGCGCGTTGGAACCCCGGTCAGAAAGGACTCTGGTGCTACAACCAGCAACGTATCGCGCCCAATATGGCCAATTGAGGCTGCGAGTTGACTTTCAATTCGTTCGATCGAGCGAAGCATCATCGATTCGGCTTCGTCCCGAGTCTGAGTGTTGGTAATCGACTGGCAGTTTAATTGAAGAGCAAGTGCTTTGTATGACATTGGTGAGGTATACGTTAATGCGTTCCTACAGGTAAGTGGGGTTATAGATACGAGGGATATTTATGGGCAGAACGGGTGCAAAATACCACTTTCGGTCAAATTTGACGCCTTCGAGGGTGTAAAGTCAGGCAAGAGTTGGTCCTGAATGATACTTTCTTAGTGAGTTAGACGGATTTGACTGGAAAAGCGAAACTTTCGAACGAGCTTTATCGTAGAAAATGAATTGAGGTCAATTAAATACCTCCAGAACCACGTACATGACTGTTGACGTATTAGCCATTGGCGCTCACCCCGACGATATCGAAATGACAAGCGCGGGGACTATTTTTTCATTGATCAACCAAGGTAAAACAGTTGCCGCTATTGACCTGACCCGTGGCGAGTTGGGCACTCGTGGTACGCCCGAGATCCGGGCCCAGGAAGCGGCCGAAGGCGCTCGGATTATGCAGCTGTCGGCTCGGGAGAATATGGGTTTTCGGGACGGTTTCTTTGCCAATGACGAGGAACATCAGATGGCACTTATTCCGCTAATCCGAAAATACCGGCCTAAAATTGTGTTAACTAACACGCCCGACGATCGTCATCCCGATCATGGCCGGGCTGCTCAACTGGTGGTTGAGGCCTGTTTTTATGCCGGATTACGACAGATTAAAACAACCGACGAAAGCGGTCAGTCGCAGGAAGCACACCGCCCGATTTATATCTACCATTTCATTCAGGATCGGGCGCTGATGCCGGATTTTGTCGTCGATATTACGCCTTACTGGGAGCAGAAATTAGCGGCAATCAAGGCATATAAAAGCCAGTTTTTTAACCCAGACAGCGAGGAGCCACAGAGCTATATTTCTGGTGAACCGTTCATGAAGTTTCTGGAAGCCCGTACCCGTGAGCACGGGCACATGATTGGAGCGGAATTCGGCGAAGGATTTATCACCAAACGAATGCTGGGCGTAAAGGATCTGTTTGAGCTGGTATAAATGATACAGTGTATCTAATTAATCAAGCCTTTTTTTTATGCTAAAAGGCTTGATTAATTGGGTGTATGGCTAGAATACCCGCGAAAGAGCTAATATTTCTATAGTTAAATCTGCTGCTAAGCAAGGGCACTATAAAGCCCTTGTTCCTACAGATGGAGTTGCGCGCCCAAGTAAAAGCGCTTGTACTTGATCAAGCCACATAGCTCGTCCGGCGCACGTCCAATGCGTGTCACCCTGGGCATAAGGTGACTGGGGCGCATTTTTGAATGAGTTGTAAACGTCAACCACCGGTAGCTGTAGCTTTGGATGCTGCTGTACACGCTCAATCAGGTGGTTATAGGCAGCCAGATCAGGCTCTAGTATGGTAGCTTTGTTAGGTATAATCGATAAATAAACATCGTCGAAGCCGAGTCGTTTGTAACGTGCTGCCGTAGCATTAACGCTGTCAACGAGGGCACTAACCTCCTGATCCGACAGCGGAGCAAATGACGAGTTGAGTTTCTTACTTGTGTCAGTGTCCAGGTTGGTAAACACATGTTTCTTGTCCGTCGATAAGCTCACGTTACCCGTGGTTCGATTGAACCAATCTAACGTAAGGCGAGCTTTCAGTTCTTTGAACCAGAAGGCCCACGAACCACTAAACAGCGTTGATTCCAATCGCTCTTCTACATCAATTCGATGAAACTCCTGGCCAAGCTGACGATACAGCGTGACCTTAGGTGGTGGCATGACCGTTGTGTCAGTTTGGACAACCAATTCGCGAACTGGCCGAGCAAAGTGTTCGCGAAAGTGGCGCTCAACCGTTTCGAGGAGCAAAACGTTACGTTTGGTCGGATTTAGTTGAGCGCGTTGCGTATGCTCCCAGGCCACACGCTGGTAGTGACTAACGGGGAAATCATCTTTGCTAAGCCGCTGCGGCTCCGTAAAACTATCACCAATGATGTATAGATGCGTACTTGACGTGTCGCTGGCTAGATGACTGGCTGGGCGCGGAACGGCTTCTTCTTTGAACTGGGAAAGTGCCGACATGCGGTACAGGTCTCCAAACTTGTAATCGTCGGCAATAAATCCGATATCATACAGCCAGTGAGAGACAGTTGTTGATAAGCCCCCTCCCCAAAGAATTAATGCAATCAGTAGTGCGGTGTAACGAACGAATCGCATGGATATTTTTGAAATTAATTTGACAAACAATGCTGCTTACCGGAGTCGGATGCTATACAGTAGAACAGATTGTCGGTAGCTGCTTAACGCGAAGAGTTCATTTGTACGCTCGTCGAACTGCAACGTAATTGGAAAGTCACTTGGGATCGGTCGATCACAGGCTAGCTTCCCGTTCAGATTATATAGGCTTGTAAAATTACCTGATTTTACGCTGATCAATTCAATACCTGCCCCCAGGCGATGGTAGCGTACGTCATTCTGACCTGACAGCAGGGCTCGCACTTCGAAACGGCGACGCCCCTGCTGATCCAGAACAGCGATTTCTGTATCGGTAGTACGTAACAGAAGCCAGTCAGTTTGATCGACATCAGGTAAGAGCTGAAAAACACCCTGGCGAACGGGTCGATAAAGCTGCGTTCGCTTGGCAATCATTCCGGTTTGTTTTAGCGCCAGTAATTGCCCTTCGTCCGTAATCGTGTGGATGTCGTTATCCGTTTGTCTGGTCGAAACAAGAGCCGGACCCGCGAACCGAACATCGGGCTCGTCGGGTTTTGTTCGCTCAACACGCACGGGGAAATGAGGGAGTTCAGCACCAGTCTCCTGCCAGAAATGTAATGTACCATCGGCCTGGGCGGCCAGAATATGCATACCCGTTGGCTTCGGTACGACCTGAAAAGGAGGAAGCAGAGGTGCTTTCTTCGGCGACGTTATAAGCTGGACAAATGCCTGCTTTTGCCGGTCCAGCGCATAAATATGGCCATCTTCGTGACTCACGAGTGCGACCAGATTTCGCTGCTGGCTCCCGCGAGGACGTATCAGATACGTTGAATTGATACCACGAGGCAGCGGGATGCGCTGTAATTTAGCGTCTTGCGTTCCTGGATCGGACGCGTAGAGTGTCCGGTCGGTCATGAACAGGTACTGCAAACGACCGTTGTTTAGAAAGTCGATCGCGAGCGCATTGCTACGTATGGGACCATCAAGAGTCGATTGCCCCGTTTTTTCGCCGTCTGGGGTGACTAGCCAGAACTGGCCGGTATTCGTGTGAGCGTAGAACTGGGCCGCTCCTTCACTCAAGCTGCCGGTCGCAATCGGGGCAGCTACTAACGTAGCATCTAGCTCGGTTTTTTTGACGAGCAGAAGTTTGTTCAGCAAAGCCTGACTGGCTCGGCGAGTTGTTCGGCCCAGCACAACAGTAGAGAGAATATTAGCGTTGCCATAGCTGGCCTGATACGCTATATTCTCCAGGTTCGTCAGGGCAGGTTCCGGATGGTCAAGCAGGTTTTGCCACCCTAGAGGCCAGGATGTTGGAATAACCGTCTCGGAGCGGTTTAAACGAGCAAAGGCAGTGAAGTTAGCAGGGCGTAATGTACCTTTTAAGAGATCCGCCTGGCGCTCATCAGATGCCCAGGTCGCCCCGCGCTGAATTTGTTGTAGGTAATCCAGCATCGTCTCTTCGCTATTAGCCACGATGAGGGATGAGCCGTGTTGGGTAATCCAGCTTTGGGAGAAACCGTTGAACAAATTACTGAACAAGGAGGCCGGTAGCTCGGGCACTTGAAGTAACAAGGTTTTGTGACCCAGAAAATTTCGGGGAGCCTGAGGTTTTCCCGCGCCTGCCAGAAAAGCAGCCTGCTGATATGCCGCTACGAGTTGCTTCCCGTTTTGAGAAGTAAGCACTAGCACCTGTCGGAGCCCTCCCGTTGGGGATTCCATACGACAGAGCATGATATCAGGCCCAAGCGCTTTATAAAGAGGGCCGGTGGCCGGTTCGATCTGACTGAATCGTTCTTTCAGAAAGTCGCTGGAAGCAGAGCTGAGTAACCGGCTCAGCGAACGACCAAATCGGGATGCATCGCTGATACCGATATGGTACAACGTTGCTGTCGTACGTGGGATCAGATTCGCGGATTGAATACGCCGGGGTGTCTGTCCCGCAAACAGAGCCGCTACGTCACGACGGCCCCCAATGTCATCAACAGCGTAGCCAATTAGATGAGATTGAGAACTTGATCGGCGAAATAGCAGATTCATCTGCTCCGGTAGAAATAACTTCACCAGTGAACCAACGTTGCTGAATAAAGACTCCAGCACTTCGGGACGTACCGATAGACCAGCCAGTAAATCCGTGCCCGTTTTGAACGACGGGGTCGGTTGAGCCTGGGGAAACAACCGGTTCATGTTGCGGGCTACGTTTTCGGTTAAAATACCGGATGTACTGCCAACCAAAAACGTATCGGTGAGGATGAACGAGCCAATAGGGTCGCCCGAGCGTGATACCAGATCCAGAATCTTTTGCCCCGAAAACGTGTGATTCAAAATCCGATACTGCCGTGGGTCTGGGTTCGTTAGATGATGAAGAAATTGTTTGTCGGCGTTGGCCAGCGGTATATAAAAGATGAAATCGAGATTGTTTCGGGTAATCGAGTGGAGTGAGTAATGAACGTCTTTGCCGGTTATAAACTTTAAAACCGTGGCCGTATCAGCAGTGGCGTACAGAAACCGATCAAGCCGTTGCCGGGCCTCGTCAAAGACAGGAATCTGCCGTAGAGCGATCTGTGTACGTAACGCCTGCCCTGAAGTGGTATCCTGCAACCGGTCGCTGGCAATGACCAGCAACGCACCCGGTGGAACAAGCAATCCTAAAGTACGCTCGTTGGTAAACAGATGTCGGTAAACCAGCCAGCCACCTAGTAGGGCTACGACAACAGCAAGGCCAATCCAGATCTTTTTGTTCATAAGGGCTAAAACGCGAAGCACTGATTTGATCGCTCCGGTAGCTGCGGAAACAGCACCCTGATCGACCAAATCAGTGCATCAAGTTTACTGAAAAAAGCGATTATTTTCCCCACATCGCGTTAGCCGTTTCGGGGAACGGCAACGTCAGTTCCGGAACGTTGGTAGCGACGCGATTCGCCCATTCTACCCCTTGCATCAACGAGTGATCCTGGTTACTTACTTCGTATTTCCAGGCACCAAAGCGGCCACGCGAATAAATGCCAAACGGTTCTAGTTTAGGCAATACCGCTTTCAGAATACCATCCCGCTCAACCGACGGTGTTGGATAGCCATATTCGAACGCCATGTGGAACGTTGAGACAACGTCGTCGGCCGACTCGATCAGTTCGTCTTCCAGCAGCGCCCGGATCGTGTCGTCAATCAGCGTTTCGCGGTTGACCGGTTTCGCAGTTGATTCGCTGGTTTCGGTCATCAGCGACCAATACTGTTCGCCATCCGGCGAATCCGTTGGTACGTTGTTCGGGCTGTAATTCGAGAATACCGTGACGCGGTAGTAGGGGCTGTTCGACTCGGGGAAGTACATCCAGCACATGGTTTCGAGGCTCTTTTTGGGTTTGCCTTTCAGACCAATACCAACTACGTTAGTCGACGAGTGTTTCAGGCCCTGCGCGGTTTGCACCGTTTCCGGGTCAAGACCTTCTACGCGCTTGGTGAATATGTCCACCGGCATCGTACTCATCAGATACTCGTACTGAATTTCTTCTCCGTTGGCCAGAATAATCTTTTTCTCCGGACCAATAACTTTCTCAACGGTTGTATTCAGTTTGATATTTTCGCGGCCGACAAGGTCACCAACGGCTTCCCAGATTCCACCCGTTCCACCGTGTTTCGGAAACTGGAACGTACTGTTAGGTCCCCAGGAAAAATCGTCTTGATCGAAGATAATGTTTTTGGTTACCCGGCCAAGGTCAGTAACGGCTACACGTTCTCCAACCCAGACGGCGTTCATTTCCTCCGTTGGATAAGCCCACACTTTGAAATTGTACGGGAACATGAACGTTTCAGCCAGGCCTGGTCCGAAGGTCGCGAGAATCCACTCTTTGAAGTTAGCTGGCTTCTTGTTGGTCGGAAACTTGTAGTTCTGGATAATACCATCGAGGCATTTCCACATGGTTTCCGGCGTCAGATACTTGATGTTGTTCTGAAACGGATACGGAACAAAACGCTTTTCTATCCAGACCCAGGATTCACGTTGGTGGCTAAGCCAGCCATCTGCCCCCAATGCTTTATGCATTAGGTCATCAAAATACTTGTAATGGGAAAACTGAACGTGCCCGCCTACGTCCCAGGTGAATCCTTTTTCGTCGATAAAGCTCTTCGACAAACCACCGATCCGATCTTCTTTTTCCAGTACAATAAAGTCGGTGATACCCAGTTCTTTCAGGCGATACGCTGCTCCAAGGCCCGTTGGTCCGGAGCCAATAATGACATACTTATAATTCATGGATTGGGACTACCGCAGAGTATAACGTTTGAGTTAATCAAAAATAAATAAGACGAGTAATGTACTGCTACTTAGGCGGCTATCGGTTCGGGCTTTTTCAGTGCTTTCACCTTACTGCTCAAGTCAAACCGGAACTGGGCCAGTTCCTGAAAACTCTGAATGCAAACTTTGAGTAGCTTCCATTTGAGAATAGAGACGGTGCCCGTTTGCCGTTCTTTATGCGTAATGGGGATGTCAAATGTGTTGAATCCTGTTTTTTTGGCCATGACAGCCAGGAAGATATTAGGGGCGAAGGGAGTTGGCTTTGGCAACTGATTCAACAGCTTACGCAGGAACGAGCCACGAATCAGACGGAATGGAATATTACTATCCATAATATACGTCCCGTAAATGGCCGCAATGCTCATCCGCAGAATACGGGTGATCACTAATCGGGCTGGAGCATCGTAACGCTCTTCCCGGTATCCTAAAATAAACGGTGATTCGTCCCGCTTTTCCCAGAGTTTGACAAAATCATCGGCAACGAACTGATCGTCGCTGTCCGTCTGAAAAACGTATTCCGAATCTAAAGCGACTGCCTGCCAGTAGCCGTTGACAACCGCATTGCCATGACCACCATTGGCTTGATGAACAACAACCAATTTAGGATAGCGATCTTTAATCTGATCAAGAATTGCTCCCGTGTTATCCCGTGAGCCATCGTTGACAACAATCAGGCGCGTATTTTGCGTAGGAAACTGACGATTCAGCAAATCAGTCCACTGCTTGACGACGACTTCAATAACTTCTTCTTCGTTATAGGCCGGCATTACAATTGACAGCAGGAGGCTCATGCAGTGTACTTTAAAAGGTTGGCGACAGATCAGCCGTCGTGTTAATGAATGTTGACAAAATGACTTCGTCAACGAAGTTTATTATGATTGCAAACTTTGCAAATATAGGAAATTGTTAGTCGTCGGTAGCCGAACCGAATAGGACTTTATTCAGTGGGAACGCAGAAAGTATGATCACCTCTAAGATTTGTCAGCTATAGTCTCAATAAGTAAACCGATCCTTTAAATTGTTAATCGGTTTTTCGACTGCAAACCAGGAAATCGTAGCCAGCGCAACGGTCAGGAACAGGAAGAAACAGAATTCGAAGAAGTAGGAGCTGTTCAACACCGGTAGTACGTCGGTGATGCGACGCCAAGCCCGTAACGTAAAATGCGTTGGCTGTGTGTGGTAGGCATTGTACACGAAATTATGGAACAGGTAGATGCCATAACTGATCCGGCCCATGTACTGACTAACCGGGTTTTCGAGTAACCATTTCATTGGCCCCCCAAAGCCTAGTACCGCTCGACCAATCAGAAAAAAACCTACCAACGAACCCGCTAGCCGCTCCCATACATTGGACATAACGTTATGGTGGCCGTATACCCGCACGGTGCTGGGCGCATCGGGTAAGATATCGACCAGGTATACGACCAGTAATAAGAGCAGTATACTCACGATTAGACCAATGTTGTTTCGGAAGAAGCGCTCGAATTGCTCCCGTTGGTAAAGCCACCAGTAGGCCATAATAGCCCCCAGACCGAAGGAGTCAAGGCAGGTTGGCGTACTGACGTAGTTTACAAACCAAGGTAGATGGGCTTGATCGACTGCATAGCGCAGGGCGACTGCGCCAACAATCATAATCATGGCGGTAGTCAGCACCCAGCGCCGGGGAACAAAAAAAAGCAGCAGGGGAAAAAACAGATAAAACTGCTCTTCAACGGCCAGCGACCACAAATGGTCGACCGTGCCGAGCCAGGTCATATTATAGACGATATAAATATTGGTGGCGTAAAGAGCCAGCCAGCCAATAACTTTCCGGACCGGGGGTTCGTTGAGCGCGTAAAGGACAAACAGCGTGAGGTAATAAATAGGGAAAATTCGCACTGTTCGGCGGATGTAAAATATCTTCAGATACCTTCCCAGCCCTCCGCCGGGTAGATGGCTGAATTTATCTTTACTGGACAGAAGGATCCGGGTAATCAAAAAACCACTCAGGACGAAAAAGATCGTAACGCCCAGTGCCCCCAGTTCCAATTGCAATTCAACTCGGCCAGCCAGCCAGTGATCGCATAGAACCAGACCAACCGCAATAAAGCGAACACCGTCCAGCTGCAGAAGGTGATTTAAAGCGGGACGGGACGTAGTAGGAGATAAGGTTTCGTTTACCATTGTTCACTAAATCCTGCGGTTGATCTATAGAGGTAGACCCTAAAACCGCAAGCTGTCTATGAGGTGATTCGCGTGATCTGATGATGGATAGTAGTGTCGAAGGTTGAGCCTTCAACAAACCAAAACAGGGACAATATACGCACTCTACTGCGTTTCCATGACTACCAGTTTTTCTTGAACGTGTCTGTTTGCGTCGTTTTTACAACAATTGAGCGGTTTGTCGGATGCAATGCCGCCTGCCCGTTTGTTGTAGTCAGCACGAACAGACTATACGCGCCCGCTTCCATGTCGGCAGTGACAATATCGGCGCTGAAGCCAGCCGTAAACAGACGTTGTGGCAAAAAGCGAGCCTGAATTACGGTTTGTTTCTGTTGCCAGACCGGAAACATGTAGAATCGTTTAGATGAGCGAGCGACCACAAAATTGCCAGGCTCGGATAGACTCGAAGGTGGAACCGTTTTGCTCGTTACTCGAAATCCTATCGGAGACCTTGTAACTGACAAGTAATAGGGTGATTGGGTAGCTTGTTGGTATAAGGCCGCTGCTTGCCCATCGTAAAAAGCAGGTGCAACATCGGTATACTGCTGACTAATCGCATCGCGACTGAACAAAGGTGTCGGTCCAGTATGCGTCCAGTTAAACTGATTACTGAGCAGCCATTGGTTCCACCATAGAGTTTCGTCCAAGGCAGTCAGGTACGATAAACCAGCCAGCACCAGGCTGGCAATCAGGCTTCCTGCGAAGAAGAGTTTGGAAAGTAGTTTATTCGCTAGAACAATGCTATAGGTGTAGAGCAGAGCCAGCAACGTAAGAGCGTAAATTTTGTATCGGCTGGTAATAATCAAATCGGCCCCAAAACCTGTGCGTGCCCAGGCGACAACGGCCGCTGTCAACAACAGAAAGGCTGCCGAGCTCCAGAAGAATAACGTACTGGCTGGAATAGGCCGGGAGGTGTTTAAGGATGGGCGACGGAAGCGACCGGGTATTGCCAGGATGGTTGTTCGATATTTCCAGAAATAGACGCCTACCAAGATCGATGTCAGTAGGACCAAAGCTCCTCCCAGTAGTATACTATTACGTAAAGCTGCCGGCCCCGGTACAATCTCCGCGGCAGCGCCGTTGAAGGCCAGCCAGCTTTTGGTGAGTGCCGGTACGGTACCCCGCGCGGGCGGGTTACCTTCAGGTTTTGCGAAACCAGTGAAATACAGCGCCACGATTATAATAGCGCCCCCCGCCCAGAATAACAACTGGCGCAATCGTGCTGGTGATCCGTCTATCTGTAGCGCTAGCAGCATAAAGCCTAACGGCCAGATAAGCATACCGTTGCCGCTTGTTAACGTAGCCAGAACAGCTAGCAGGAAAGCTACCGCCCAGCAGTTCGTATAACTCAGGAAATAAAGACTTCCCAGTACCCACAAGACCACCGAAAAGTTCTGGAGAGCGGCCATCCCCCAATACATATTTTCCCACTGAGAGAGGTTGAACAGCAGCAAAGAAACCGGTAATGCGTACAAAATGGGCCGTTTCTCGCGACGAAGAATAACCCCAAATAGAACGAGTAGGCCTACCAAACTCAGATTACCGACCAACATCAAATGCCGAAAATTGAGCTTACCAGTTAGGTAATAGTCCAGCACCGTTATGATTCGATCATAGACAATTCGGTGCTCGTTATGTTGCTTAAAGAGCTGATAGATTTTTTCTGATACCCCAGAAGCCTGATCGAAGTTGTACAGAAATTCGCGCAGAGCATGGTCATCCCACTTAGCTACATTAACTGCATAGGCTTGCCAGACTAGGGTAAATACCAGAATTGGCAAGGCTACTAACAAGTAGCTCAACACCGAGTCGTTCGTCCGGATAGGGGCCTGGCTGGTATAAGTGGGCGGTATAGACGTAGTATATTGCAAACGACGAATTACCCTAATTAAACGTAAACCCGGCTAACTGACGAGCTATGTTGGCGGGATCAAGACCCGACAATTGCTGATGATACTTTTGATCACCGTATAACCCGTTAGGGTATCCTTGCGCCGATAAGCTTACAAAATGGCTGGGGGCGGCTCCGTCGGCCAGCAGCTTAACGGACAACTGTTGTGCCAAGCCACCTATAGAGACGTGTTCTTCAACCACCAGCATGGGTTTACCAGCCCAGCGGTGCGCGAGTTCAGTGGGTAGATCGAGCGGGAGATTGGTGGCGGTGAAGACGTCGAACTGGTTCGCCAGCAGATCGTCCTGTAGAGCCGTCAATACGTTGGCAGCTACGGGCCCCAGAGCGACTACCGTGCCCAAGGATTCCTGACTACGGACAATATGCTTGAAGGTGCCAATGGTTTCCGAATCGTCAGGGGTTTTGGGGCCAGCACCCAGACGCAGGTAAGCGGGGCGGCTTTCGGCCAGAATCTGACCGAGCATCGGAGCTACTTCGTCCGCAAAAGCTGGGATATACGTATTAACGTTCTGTAGTCCACTCAGACAGGCCAGATCTTCAATAGCGTGGTGCGTACTACCCATGATCCCGTAGCCGTAGCCACCGCCGTTGCCTACCAGAAAAACGGGCATGTTATGCAGGCAAACGTCGTTTCGAAACTGTTCCAGGCAGCGGTATACCGCAAAAGGAGCAATGCTGTAGCAAAACACTTTGTAGCCACGATAAGCCAGGCCAGCCGCCATGCCTACCATGTTTTGCTCGGCTACACCAGCGTTGATGAACCGAGGTCCCAGCACCTCCGCTACGTTTTCAAGGGCACTGTATCCCAGATCGCCCGTTATGAAAATCAGTTTATCGTCCTCCTGCGCCAGTTGTTCGATGGCGGCTGAAAATTCTTTACGCATAGTACTTGCAGACCGTAATCTGTTTGTAAGTCGATGAAGTAACTGTTGTAAACTTACTTATTACTCCGCTGGTCGACCAGTGTTTTTATCTCAGCGGCCGTCCGGTACGTTTTTGAACCCTTTCGAACCGACGTCCGGATGAATTTGGGCCGCTTTTTCGTTTCTTCAAAAATCTTGCTAATGTATTCACCCAGGAACGAAATGCCCAGTAAGTTGATACCACCGAAGAACATGATCAATACCAGAACGGTTGAAATGCCGTATGGCGTATTCGGATCAAAATTCAACAGCCGGGCCACAATCTGCCAGATAATGCCCAACATCGACAAGCCTGTTAGAACGAAACCAGCATAGGTCATCAGTTCCAGGGGCGCAAAGCTGAATGAAAAAATAGCCTTTTTGGCCCACCAGATGTTTTTGGTCCAGTTGTTCGTCGATACGCCAAACATCCGCTCCGGCCGGACGTAATCCACGCCCGTTTGCTTGAAACCAACCCAGGCTCGCAAGCCCCGCAGGAATTGCTCAGTTTCGGGTAGGTTTACCAGTTCTCGCACCACCTTACGGTCAATGATTGAAAAATCACCGGCGTCGACTGGAATATTGATGTAAGCTGTTCGTTTAAAAAGCCGGTAAAACTGCTTGTAGAAAAAGTGAACGTGAGCGGGCATTTCGCGCTGTACCCGAACACCGTAGACGACGTCGAATCCCTGCTGCCACTTTTCGTAGAAGCTTGGAATCACTTCCGGCGGATCCTGCAAGTCGCCGTCCATTAGCACGACCATGTCGCCCGACGCAATTTCCATCCCGCTGAGGAATGCCGACTGCGAGCCGAAATTCCGCGAGTGCTTAATAGCGATCACATTCGGATCTTTGGCGCAGATGGCTTCCAGTACTTCGTCTGTATTGTCGGGCGAGTTATCATTCACGAAAATGATCTCGTACCGAACCTTCATTTCGTTGAAGGTTTTCACCAGCCGTTCGTACATGTAGGGAATGGCTTGCGCATCCCGGTAACAAGCGATGATGGGCGAGATAACTGGATTCAGCGTTGGCGTCTTGAAGGCTGGAATAACTCGCTCTTCGTATTGATGAGTCACCTGCCAGTCGGCAGTTTTACGCAATCCATCGCTCAGGCTGGTCGTGGCCTGCCAACCCAGATCCAACTGAGCAGCGGTTGGGTCGCCATACCACTCGGCCAGGTCCCAGTTACGGTTAGCCATGCTGCCCCAGACGGGTTCCTGCGTGATACCGAATGTACCCCGCGTTACGTCGACTAGCTCGCGCATGGTCGTCTTCTGACCTGTAGCAATATTGTACGAGCGACCGCTGATCTCAGGATTAACGCGCAGAGCTGCCTGGACGAACGCGTCCACGCAGTCATCAACGTACACAAAATCACGGCTGATATCAGGCGAAACCAGCGGAGGGAACTTGCCGTTTCGAGTCTCTTCTACTAGCCGTGGAATCAGCCGGTCGGGTTCCTCCCAGCCGCCGTAGATCGAGTAGAGCCGCAGATTCAGCGTTTTTAGCTGGTGAAGTTTAGCGTAAAACTCCAACGTGTAAGCGGCCGATACTTTCGACACGGCGTAATGACTGTTGGGCTCAACGGGATCACTTTCTTTCGGGGCCGTACAATTAAACCCATATTCTGAACTGCTACCAGCGTGGATGTATACCATGTCCGGCGTGCAATTTTCCAGAATATTGACAGTACCCAGTACGTTGGTTTCGTAAGTAAGGGTTACGTTCTTTTGCTTGCTGTACGCCCCATAGGCCGCCAGATTAAAGATTGTCTTCGGCTTAACACGCCCAAAAACGTCCTGAACTGACGTATTCGAAAGAATATCGCAGTGGATAACGTTTTCGGCAGGAACATCCAGCAGCTTTAGCCGCCAGGCTTTCGTGGCATCATGCGTTAAGGCGTAGACATCCTGACGCGTACGAAAAAGCTGTTCGAACAGATTAGCGCCGATGAAGCCACTGGCGCCGAAAACAACGATTGGGCCCTGAAGCCGACTAATTTTATCTGGTAGCAATGTGGGGGCAGACTGATTCATTCAGGCTGCAATATTAGAAGAAAAGGTCGGATGTGCCTGTGTCAACCGACCGTTTACTAGTGAATGGAATCAATCAGGCAACCGAAGAGAGCAGATAACGCTCCTGAACATCCTGCTGCGCTTGCTCGTAGTGAGCTGCGGTCATGGGTAGGTAATGCCATTCCAGCCGGTTTTCCATGTACGACACACCTTTGCCCTTAACGGTGTGGGCAACAATCACTTTGGGCTTGCCGCTAGTGGACGCTGTCAACTGATCGATTGTCGTAAGGACGGCCTCAATGTCGTGGCCATCAACTGTTGCCGTCTCAAAGCCCATCGCTTCCCAAGTACGTACATCGGCGGTATCACCCATGACTTCATTTGTCTGACCGAAGCCTTGAAGCCCATTCTTATCAATAAGCACAATCAGATTGTCCAACTGATGCTGAATGGCAAAGTGGGCGGCCTCCCAGGTTGTACCTTCGTTGGTTTCCCCGTCGGACATGAGTACGAAGACCCGAGAGTCGTCGCCCTGTAGTTTTCCCGCCATAGCAATGCCCGTACCAATAGGAAGCCCGTGCCCCAGCGAACCCGTGGCGAAGGGAATACCGCGGTGTTTTCGGGGGGCCGGGTGCGCGGGTAACGTTGTACCGTTCTGGTAGAAGGTTGCCAAGTCTTCGTCCGAAATTTCGCCCAGATGATGCAGGCATACGTAAAGGGAGGCAGCCGCATGGCCTTTCGACAGCAGGAAGGTGTCCTGTTCCCGTTTCCGCATCACCAGCGAAGCAATCATCAGATCAACGCAACTCAGTGAGCAACCAATGTGGCCGGCGTTAGCCTGATTATAGAGGCCCAGAATTTTTAGCCGAAGCTGACCCTGTAACTGGTGTTGATCAGTTGTTTCCATAACATGTATACGCTTATAAGGAAGCACTATCACTACTGTCCGTAGCGATAGGTTGTCCCTTTCAAATCAAAAATAAGGATTTTCTGTCCGGAGTTACCTTTAACCAGCACAATTCGATCGTGTTCATTTGGATCAATGCGCTGAATATAGGTTGCGTCCTCCGGTAGATAGACGTTCACTAATTGAGCGTCCAGCAAAGAAACGTTTGAATACGTTTTGTCAATCTTTTCCGAGTAAATGACGCGTTTCTGATTCGGATATAAGATTGTATCCCCTGGCGCATAGAGTCTCTTTAATTCCTGAGCTGAGGACCAATAAGGGTTGCTGATTCTCGGTTTGTCGAAATACGTATACTTGGGGGCTACGTCGGCGTAAATATCTTTCAGGAGTAGGATAATGAAGACCGCCTGAATAAGTAGCACGGCCGCAATTGGTAAGCTAAACCAGGGGCGTAGCGTGGGTAACTGGATCAAACCCATAGCGACCAAGATGCAGACGTACGGGAAAGAAAACCCCGAATACCGCTGGGTAATGCCGAACGTGTGTCCCGACCGCCAGGCCATAAATAGCAGAAATAAGGTTGGGACGAAAGTTAATAAGACCAGCAGAACAATCAGGTGGTTGTCTTTGGCCTGAACCTTGTTCGTTAAGTATTGACCAATCAAATAAACGAATGGGATAGCTACTGAAAGAACCAATAAATGCAGCGGCTCGACGGTATAAATCGGAAGGCCGATCAGCAGCAGGACAGGTACGGCAACGTATACCCAGACTGGTGGCCGACTAACCGGAGCGTAACGATGAATAATGAACGTAGCCCCCACGCCCAAAAGCAGCGCCAGCGCCGAATTACGAATACCTACTAAAACGGCTCCTAGACCATTTGTGAAGATGAATAAATCAGAAAAAATGGGAACAGCCCGCTTCGCAATGTTCGGGAGGGTAGCGGGCAGGATAATTCCAAACGAACTTCCCGTTGGGTTTGTAAGGGCAATGTTTCGGTAAAAATCACGCTGGTAATTAAGCGTATAGAACGTGTATTTCCCTCCGCCAAAAATAAACCAGAGCGATACCAGGCCTAATCCAATAGCGCACGTAAAAGCTAGTGTCAGCCACGCCCGGCCGTTACGTAGGTACAGCAGCGCGTACAAACCGTGACACAGGAAAACGGTAACCGTCAGGTAATGGCACAAGACCGCCGTGATAAAAACCAGCCCATAGCACAGATAAAGGCTGGATAGCGATATTCCCGAGTTAACGATAGGATGGTTGAGGAGTCGGCTGGCTCGAACGCGCTCCATAATGAGCAGAAAGAGATGAGTTGCCAGCAACGTCATGAAAAACGTCATCGAATAGTTGCGGGCAATATGACTATACGCCACAAAAAAGGGCTCGATCGTCGCGATGGCGGCACTTAGTAGGGCAAGCTTATTTGATTCTTCGTCGCCCAAGAAACGAAAATGCCGTCGAACAAAGACAAACAATAAGCCAATAATCAATACGCTGAAAATAACCGAGGGCATCCGTAAGGACGCATCACTGCGGCCAAAGATTTCCATCCAGAGCCAGACGACACCGTAGTAAGCGGGACTATTACCGATATCGCCCCGAATGTTCGCTTCGATGAAATCGTTGAACGTTTTGGGTTTCCAGAATTCGGCGGGGGTGAAATAAGGTTTTTCGAAAACGTCCTTCTGGTTAAAGCCTTCTAAAACAACACCCTGACTGACGAGAAGCGTTGATTTTTCGTCGAAATAAATGCCGTACGTATCCAGTCTGTACAAACGAAGTACAAGCCCTAGAACGAGCAGTACACCCAATAAAACGGTGGAATTGCGGGAAGAGAAACTAAACATTGGCCCAAAACTAAAGGCAAAATCTGGGTTTTACAGCTTTAAGATCGTGAATTCGACGCGCCGGTTCAATTTACGCTTCTCTTCGCTTTCATTACTGGCTACCGGCTTGCTGGGCCCCCAGGCTTTGGTTTGAAGTCGGCTTTCAGCAACCCCTTTTTTCACCAGATAATCCTTAACGATCTGGACCCGATCTTCGGAGAGCTTCATGTTTGGCTCCCAATCGCCTTGGTTATCAGTATGACCTTCGATAAGCAATTCCATAGCGGGGTACTTGGTCAGCATCTCCACCATATAATCTAATTCAGTATCGGCACCAGGCAAAAGTTCGTACTGACTTTGCTGAAACAGCACCTCCCGCATAACAATTTTCTTTCCGGCCTGAATCTTGGTCAAGTACAAGTTCTTACGGATATCGCGAAACCGTTTTTCCCGGCTTAAATCGAGTGTTTCGGTAGTAGGAAAGTACCCTTCTTTAATCGCTTTTATTACGTAGCTCTTTTTGGCGGGTACGATGAACTTATACTCGCCCGTTTCAGGATTGTAGTCAACCTTAGCTGTTTCTTTATCTTCGCCCGGCACGCTGGAGATTATTTCTGAGGCAATGGGCTTCTTGCTCTCGGCGTCGAGTACGATTCCAGAAATGATAGCCACCGGATCGGGTTTGATGGCTGGGTACAATTTCAGTCGAAAGATATCATCCTCACCCATCGAGCCCGCCCGAGAACTCAGATAAGCGTAGTCGCCCGAAGCCGGGATCGTAAAGTAACCGTCCCACTCAGGCGTGTTGATCGCAGAGCCCAGATTTTCGGGTTCGCTCCAGTTCGTCCACGTATCGTCCAGTCGTCTGGATACGAAAATATCTCCGTTGCCGTATCCCGGATGCCCTCCCGACGTGAAATAAAGCGTCCGGTTGTCAGCAGCCAAGAAAGGTGAGCTTTCGAAATCGGCCGAGTTAACAACTTTACCCAATGAAACAGGCTCGGCCCAGGTTCCGTCAGGCCGTCGGAAGGCCGCATACAGATCACGGTTACCTTGTGTGTCCTTACGTTGTACCGCCAGAATAATCACCCGATTGTCGGGGGATACACAAAACTCCAGCTGATTTTTGTCGTGGAGGTTGTAGTTGTTGGCAATCTTGCATTCGACAGGTTGCGACCAGCCAGCTTTGGTCAATACAGACCGGGAAATGCCGAAAGACAACGTGCCGTCCGGTTGATAAACATTAATTAGGTAGGCTGTCCGACCGTCGGGGGCCATGCCACTGATCGCGTTGTCGCCCGCGTTATTGATGGGTGGGCCGATGTTGACGGCTGCCCCCCAGGTTCGGGTAGCAGTGTTGTAATTGGCGTACCAGACGTCCTGATGATCGTAAGCGCCGAGGTTCGCCTTGTTGAAATTTCGGGTAAAGTAAAGCGTCTTCCCATCCGGCGAAATAACCGGCGCTACTTCCTGACCCGGCGAATTGATCGCCGTGCCCAAATTTTCCTTCTGGATATCTTTGGGAGTATCGGGGGATACGTTGATCCCAATAGGTACGGGCGTCGCTTCCTCAGAAATACCGATGGCATCAATCTGATTCGGGCCGGGAATGGCGGCTCCGTTTAATACTACTTTGAGCTCCTGACAGGTAAACGAATAGTCGGTAGGGAAAATACGTAATGCCGTCCCGGTACGAGCGGTCCCACGGTTTTGATAGATAGCATGCTCGGTGCCTTTCTCGTCAATCAGCACGACCTGCGTAACCGCTCCGGGATTGACGTTCTCCACAACGACGACCTGCCGAACGTGTTGCGGTTTGGCAAAAGCCACGCGAATCCATTCGTCGGTTGCCCCATCGGCCGAAGCGGGAGCCCAGGCACAGGGGGTTTCGCCCAGTTGCGGACCTTTGCTGGGCGTTCCCAATGCTTGCGAAGCCCGATACTGCTCACCATTTGTTTCGCCTTTTCTCTCCGAAGAGACACCAACAACTCGATTGGCCCACTGTACGGATACGCGCTCAGGAGGATAGACGGACGACGACGGCTTACCGGCTGAGAAAAGCGTAAGGCTGAAAAGAACCGGAATAAGCAGCATAGACGTACGTTCTGGTCGTGTTAGTTGGTGAAAACCCGGTATTCCCAGGGCTTAAGCGTGATCGTCAGGTCGGAGCGTAATTCGGTCGGTTGATGACTAAATACTTCGGTGTACATCCCTTCGTAGCCATCACCAGACAGGTGTACCGTCTGTTCTTGATTACTTAAGTTGAGCATGACAGCTACTTTATCATTGTCGCGCTGGCGATAGAATGTATACACTTTATCGTCGTGATCTGTTGGTATTTTAACGACTTTACCACCATCACGACCGTTCCAGAGAGCTCGATTTCTGTGTTTGAGGGTTAGTAATACCTTAAAGAAATCATTTTTCTGGTAGTTTCCCCAAGCAATCGTGTCCTTTTCGAAAAAAGATAGTCGTTTGTTCAGATTCGACTCCATACCATTGTATATCAGAGGCATCCCCTCCAGTGTACAACTCAACACAATGAAAGCGTTGGCAGCTGGTCCGAAGGCTTCTTCCAGCGTGTTGTGCCAGGAGTTTTCGTCGTGATTCTGGGTAAACAGCATCTGGTAATACCAGGGTGGAAACCGTTGCTGATTTGCCTCCCGCAGTGAATCAAGCTTGTCAACCGTCCGAGCCCCTTTAGCAATCGCTTTCATCATATTGTACGTACTCCAGCCGTAGTTCATATTAAAGTACTTGAACTGGGCGGGGTCATCTTCCCATTCGGCCAGCATGAACACGGGCTTAATCTTGTCTAACTTAGGACGGATTTCGGCCCAGAAGTCATTCGGAACGTAACCCGCTACGTCGCATCGGTAGCCATCGATGTCATACTCGTTTACCCAGTACTGCATGGCGTCCATCATGTTGATGCGCATCTCAGCGTTGTTGTAGTTCAAGTCAATGACGTCCGTCCAGTCGGTTGGCTTGCCCGTCGCCGGATCGACTGGCGCGACAAACTTGCCGTTGATCTGTGTATACCAGTTGGGATGAAATTTGGCCCACATATGGTCCCGGCCCGTGTGATTAGCCACCCAGTCCAGAATAACCCGCAGCCCTAGCGCGTGAGCCCGGGTAACCAGCGACTTGAAGTCCGCCATGGTACCGTAATCCGGATTGACAGTCTTGTAATCGGCAATGGCATAAGGGCTCCCCAGTGTTCCTTTTTTGTTGGTCTGACTAATTGGAAAGATGGGCATCAGCCAGATTATATCGACTCCCATTTCTTTCAAACGGGGTAATTGATCTTCAACGGCTTTGAACGTACCTGCTTTCGAAAACTGCCGCACATTCACTTCATAAATTGACGCGGACTTTGCCCATTCTGGGTTAGGGGGGGCGGCAGACGTAGAGGTATCGCCTACGAACGTGGTCGATACATCCTGATTCTGCTGGGTACTTTTGCAGGCTGCTGCCAAGAAAAGCAGGCAAAGAATGACAGCCAAATGGAATTTCTTCATGAATTTCTAGTTACGAAGTCAACATGTCGGTGAGTGGTTAGAAACTCACGCCATCGTTAGTTGTTGACTGTCTTTTAACTGGCGGATGACAGCAGCCGGGTCGCTGGCGCCAAAAACAGAACTGCCAGCCACCAGAATATCGGCGCCAGCGTTCAACAGCAAGCGGGCATTGTCGAGCCCCACACCTCCATCCACCTCAATCTGCGCGCTGGCTTGCCCGGTCAGCAGCAACTGCTTCAGCTTGGTAATTTTAGGCAACGTATGTGGTATAAACGATTGCCCCCCAAATCCTGGATTTACCGACATGATCAATACGACATCAATGACGTCCAATACGTCCTCCAACAACGTAACTGGCGTATGTGGATTCAGGGCAACCCCCGCCCGGCAACCCAATTCACGGATGCGAGTCAGCGTGCGATGCAGGTGAGGACAGGCTTCGTAATGAACATGGATCGTTGACGCACCACCTTCTGCAAACGCTTCCAGGTACCGATCGGGTTGATTAATCATTAAGTGCACGTCAAGCGGCTTCTGGCAGTACGCATGCACGGCTTTTAGAAGCGGAAAACCAAAGGAAATGTTAGGCACGAATTCACCGTCCATTACGTCAAAATGCAGCGCATCGGCTTCACTCTGGTTAATCAAATCAAGCGCCTGTTCCAGATGGAGAAAATCGGCGGCCAGCAGCGAAGGGGCGATCTGTGGTCGAGACATAGTTAGTGAATCGTGAAGCGGTACCAAATCAGTGAATTTTCAGAAAGTTAAAACCCACTGACGACCGGATCGTTATTTTTTTAACTCGTAAAAGTACTTTTTTTTGGCCGAATGGAGAAACAAAACCAATATTGTCGGTAGGGAGTTAGGGGTAGTTTAGAGTGAGTAATGATCATCTGATAAACTCGGCTACTTCCCCGACTTATTGGCTTTAGTATATGACACCCCAGGAACGCATCCGAGAGTTAACGACTCAGTTAACCTTCTATAATCACCAGTATTACCAGAACAGTGTTTCCGAGGTCGATGATTTTACGTTCGATCAACTGCTTCAGGAACTGACTGGTCTTGAAAAACAATATCCGGAATTTCGCCAGCCTGATTCTCCCACCGCCCGCGTTGGAGGCACAATCAGTAAGGAGTTTCCGACGGTGTATCACCGTTTTCCGATGCTTTCACTTAGTAATACGTACTCGGAAGAGGACCTGGTTGAGTTCGACAACCGGGTGCGTAAAGGATTACGCGATGAGCCCTACGAGTACATCTGTGAGCTGAAATTTGACGGAGTAGCTTTGAGTATGACCTACGAAAACGGGGTATTGATACAGGGGGCTACCCGGGGTGACGGTGTCCGGGGGGATGATATTACGCATAACGTGCGCACGATTCGCTCGATGCCGTTACGTATCGGCCCGAGTAAAGGGCCTCTCAGCGTGCCGGCTTTGTTTGAGGTGCGGGGCGAAGGCTTTCTGCCGTTGGCGGAGTTCGATCGTATTAATAAAGAACGCGAAGATATCGGCGAACCCTTGCTTGCCAATCCCCGGAATGCGGCTTCCGGTACGTTCAAGCAGCAGGATTCCGGCGCTGTAGCCCAGCGCCGACTGGATTGTTTCCTATACTCGTTCCTGGCTGATCCCGATCCCTCAGGCGAAGCTATTTTTCACACCCATGAGGATAGTTTGGTCGCCATGCGGGAGTGGGGCTTCAACGTATCGCCGACCTGGAAAAAATGCGCGACCATTCGCGACGTAATGGCGTATATCAACGAGTGGGATACCAAACGTTTCGAGCTGCCGCTCGGAACTGATGGGATCGTGATCAAGGTCAACCGCTATGATCAGCAACGTGAATTGGGATACACCGCCAAGAGCCCCCGTTGGGCCATTGCCTTTAAATACAAAGCCCAGGCCGCTAGTACAACGCTCAACGCGATTCAGTATCAGGTTGGTCGAACCGGCGCTGTAACGCCAGTCGCTATGCTGACGCCAGTCTTACTGGCGGGTACCATTGTGAAACGGGCGTCGCTGCATAATGCCAACGAGATCGAACGGCTGGGAGTGATGTTGCACGATACGGTATTCGTGGAGAAAGGAGGGGAGATTATCCCGAAGGTCACAAGTGTAGACCTGAGCCGACGCCCTGCCGATGCACAGCCTATCGTCTATCCGACAGAATGCCCGGCTTGCGGTACGCCATTGGTTCGCAAAGAAGGGGAAGCGCACTTTTATTGCCCCAACGAAAAATACTGTCCGCCCCAGCGGCAGGCTCGGTTTGAACACTTTATCCAGCGCCGGGCGATGAACATCGAAAGCCTGGGCGAAGGGAAAATTCAACTGCTCATCGACCGAAATTTAGTTCTGAACCCGGCTGATTTGTACGACCTGACGAACGAACAGTTGCTGGGTCTGCAAAAAACATATGTTGATCCGGATGATGCCAGCAAAACGCGCACGGTGAAATTCGGTCAGAAAACGGTCGATAATATCCTGACGGCTATCGAACGCTCGAAAAATCAGTCCTTTGCCAATGTACTGTTCGCGTTAGGGATCCGTTACGTTGGCAATACGACCGCCGAAAAGCTAGTTGATTACTTTGGGTCGATGGACGCACTGATGGCAGCCAACAGGGAGCAGCTATTAGCCGTTCCTGACACCGGACCCCGAATTGCGGACAGCCTGCTGGAGTGGTTTGCAGACGCAGATAACGTACAACAGGTCGAGCGGTTGCGGGCCGCTGGTTTACAGTTTGTCGGAACTCGTAAGGAGATTGCCGTCGAAGGAGATGCATTGACGGGAAAGACATTCCTTTACACTGGGACGTTCGCCAGCTTCGATCGGGAGGAACTGGAGGCCAAGATTGCGGCTAACGGCGGCAAACTGCTCAATGGTGTTTCCAAGAAGCTGAACTACCTGATTGTTGGTGAAAACGCGGGGCCGTCGAAGGTGGCCAAAGCCCAGCAGCTTAACGTACCAATGATTAACGAAACAGAGTTTCTGGCAATGCTGGGTGAGTAACGGTTTCCCCGCTAAATTCCCCTAACTTTGCGTACCAATATGGTTCACAGCAATATGAGCACTCGTTTCCACGGCACCGGCGTCGCAATTGTAACGCCGTTCAATGCCGACCTGTCCATTGACTTTGACGGCTTTGGCCGCCTTGTCCGGCACGTTTCCGAAGGGGGCGTCCGTTATATCGTTCTGCAGGGTACTACCGGCGAATCGCCGACGGTGACCAAGCAGGAAAAGAAACAACTGCTTCAGTACCTCAAGGAAAATAACCCGAAGAGTCTGCCCATCGTTTATGGTGTTGGCGGCAACGTAACGTCTGATGTCGTAGCGGGTATGAAAGACATTGACTTCGATGGAGTCGATGCTATCCTATCGGTTTGTCCATATTATAATAAACCTGGGAAACGGGGTGTCATTGAGCATTTTACGCGCGTGGCTGATGCCTGCCCGGTACCCGTTATTTTGTATAATATTCCGTTCCGGACCGGAATCAACATGTCCGCCGAAACAATTTGCGAACTGGCGCAGCACCCAAACATTATCGGCGTAAAAGAAGCCTCCTGCGTGATTGAGCAATGCATGGAAATTGCGCGCGACAAGCCCGACGATTTCCTGCTGATCTCGGGCGATGACGTACAAGCGATTCCCATTATCAGCATTGGTGGCGTTGGCGTCATGTCGGTTATTGCCAATGCCTTGCCAGCTAAGTTTTCGGGCATGATTGACGCAGCGCTGCGGGGCGATTTCGCGTTCGCGCAGAAAGAACTGGGTCATTTCTTACGAATCGATCCGTTGCTGTACGAAGAAGGCAATCCTGTCGGCGTGAAGAATATTCTGGATATTATGGGCCTAGTTTCGAACGAGGTCCGGTTGCCGTTGATGAAAGCTTCTGACGATCTGAACGAACGGCAGCGGGCTGTTCTGCAACGGGATAGCCTTTTGGAACTGGTGGCATAACTCCACCCGGAATTTTCGGTAACAAAAAAGCCCGGCTTTATAAAGCCGGGCTTTTTTGTGCATATAGTTTATTGGGAACGTCCTCCACCAAACAGCTTGGCAACGAGCCAGATAACGACACCAATGCCGACAACAACCAGAATGACACCCGTGTAAACACCGCCTTTGAAAATATCACCGGCTAGTTCACAGCTGGTCAGAAACAGCGTCATGAACAAGGCAACGAACGCAAGTGGGAAAAAACGCAATAAGGATTTCATAACAGGAGTAGTTTACGTGTAGTAGTAGATGCCGCTGATCAGGGCGGGTTGCTCAAATAACCGGTGTTCAGCCCGCTTTGTTTTCGGCGGTTTCCGTCACAAATTCCACCAATATGTCCATTTCAGCACCAATGCCCGGTTTTTTACCGAAAAGAAACCGGGAACGTCCTGACCAATTTGTGTAGCGTTGGGTAAATAGTTGTCGGCGTAGACGAGGAAGAAGTCGGACGCCGGTTTGTAACGCCACTGAATCCGGGCGTTGAGGTTCATATTTTTCTGCTGCTCGTTGTACTGCACGAAGGTGGTCAGGTAGAGCGTGTTGGTCAGCGTCAGGTCAAAACGGGGGCTAACCAGCCAGAACGTAGTGCGTCCCCAGGGCTGAGGTAATCGGATATCATTGTAACTCACACTGGCTGCCAGACTGGCGTAGGGCTGAAAGCGGTAACCAATATCGGCCGTTAGGTTCAGCCGGGTGCCATCAGCGTAATAACCACCGTATCGAGTCGAAAAACCGTAGGTAAAGACGCTTTGTGGTTTTGAGACGAAGCTGGTGCCCCAGGCTGTCCAGTTGTGCAAAGTACCGGTTGCCAGGGTTTCTCGGCCGGTGTTGGTGGGGTCAAACGGTTGAAGAAGACGCACAAAATCGGTGGCTGCCCAGGCCGTCAGGACGCTTCGGCTGCGGAACGTAACTCCATAGCTAACTACACTTTCGTTATCACTCTGCTTCCAGGACTTATCGAAAAAATACATCGAAGTCAGCGTTGGACCGTGATTTAACACACGGCTGCCGGTGGGCAAAAAAGTATACCCAACCGTAGCCAGGCCGCGCTCGTACCCCCGGCGTGGTACGTACCCTGCTTCGGCGGTGTAATTCTGCCCAACGGCTTCCAACTGTCCACTGAGCAGCCATCGGCGGCTGGTATATTGCAGATTAGCCGCGTAGACCGCATCGTCACCTGCTGATCGCTCCGGGGCTAAACCCGGCGTTTCGGGCGTAGTGCGAACCGGCTGGGGGCTGAACGATTTAAGATACAGGGCTTTGCCGCTCCAGAAGTTATTGGCCGAAGCCAGGTTGTATTCGATGCCGAAATTGCGGTTGTATCGGGAATACTGGCTTTTATTGGCTACTGATTCGTAATTGATCGTTTCCTTATTGACGAACATGAAGCCAATATTCGAGCGGGCAAATACGCGTCGTTGCAGGGCCAGAACCGCAAAGTTCTGAGCGGGCAGCCCCGTCGCGTCAACGTGGCCCGTCTGCATATCCATGACGCCGAGCCGCCAGTCCTTGTTGAGTTTGCCACTAAGCCTCGCCCCAAAACGTATGGGTACCCCACCCAGGCCGATTCGGCGGCTGAAAAATGGACGGATGGTCGAATAGCCGAAGTTGGCAAACTGGTCGCCGTTCTCCAGAAAAAACTGCCGCTTTTCGGGGAAGAATAACTCGTATCGATCCAGGTTCGTCACCTGCTGGTCGACGTCCACCTGCGAGAAATCGGGGTTGACCGTCAGGTCAAGGTTCAGCGATGACGTAACGGCTACTTTAGCGTCGAGTCCCGCATCAAATCGATTCTCAGTAGGAATACCGCGTTGATAGTCACGGTTCAGGCCCGTCAGCGCGTAAGGGATGAGGGAAATGTTAGGACCGGGTTGCGGTGGTGCCTGATCCCAAACTAGCACCCCCGTCAAAGCCAACGCAGCCGTCGGAAACTGCCGCTGGATGGGCGTCCACGACGATTTCTCCGTAGTCTTTAGATCCTGGCGGCTAAAGTTAATCCCCCAGCGCGTGATGCCTTTTTTGTAGCGGATGGTTTTGAATGGAATCGCCATCTCCAGAACGTAGCGGTCCGGATAATTTTTGACGATCGATGCCCACTTGTTATCCCAACTCAGATTGGCCTTACTGCCTTCATAAATCAGGCCATCCCACTGTGCTCCGGCGGCATTGGTACCGAACGTAAAGCCGTTGGTCTGGTCGTCGAACGTATCCATGAAGACAATAAAATTGTCGTTTTTGGGAAAGGACCAGTCGCGCCGTAGCGATTCAACCATGTACGGGCCCTCTACATCGCCGTGGTAACAGACAGCACTCAGGTAGATATGCTGCGCATCATAGGCCATTTTAACTTCCGTGCGTACGTTGGCGCGACTGGTATCCATGGGCAATACCATCCAGAAATTAGTGGCAACTTCAGCTGACCGCCAGGCTGGTTCATCAACAACACCGTCCAGGACGATAGGTGACGTAGCACGGCTGATGTGGAGCTGGTAGCTTTCATTTTTCTTTTGGGCCAGGCTACAGAAGGGAATCAGTAATAGGTACCCTACCAAAAGGTTAAGTAAAGATTTCACCAAGGAGAATAGTTTTCGGTTTGGGAAAGAGGTTCATTATTAGCAGGTTACTACTGCTTAATAACACAGAGACGCAATGATATGGCGATCATTGCGTCTCTGCATAGTTACGAAAAAATACGGACTTATCGGTAGTTTTACTTAGTTACCAACCATGAATACGGCGTTACTGAACAGAAGCTTTCCATTGTACCAAAAGCCTCGGAACAATGGGTCGTCGGCTAAGTATACGATGCTGCCGCGGCCGTAGCTTTGGACACCCATCAGCAGGGTATTTCTGAGTTTGTCTTTGGCGTTTTTTCCCGAAAAACCGGCTACGTAGTTGTTATCTTTTAAATAGCCAACATTCCAGCCGTCCTTCAGGAAATCGAAATCATAGGCATTCTGAACCAGCGTGTAGTAACCGCCTTCCAGACCAAAGCCTAGTGGATGGGTCGTGTCGATGTTCACGCGATAGATGCTTCCGGGGATATCATCTGAAATAGCGCTTCGCTCGCGATCCGCGTAGATCTTCGTGGACTCGTCCAGATTATCCTTTTTGGGCTTGTCCTTATCCGCGGCTTTGTTGTCCTTTTCTTTTATTGAGAAACCTTCCTTACCCGCCAGGAACGAAGCGGCCCGCTCCATCGCGATGAGTTTGCCCCCGGCCCGAACCCATTCCCGAATGGAAGCCAGCACTTTATCGTTCAGGAAACGCCCGTAGCTGTAGTTCGTTGGGAGAATCAATACGTCCAGCTTGTTCCACTCAACTGTAGCGAGCGAATTGCCATCGAACAGAGAGATAGGATAGTCTAGTTCCTGGTCGAAGAACTGCCAGACTTCGCCCGCTGATGGGGGAGGGGTGCCGTCGCCAATGACCAACCCAACGCGGGGTGCTTTTAAACTGGTTACGAAATCAGAACCGAAGTCGGATCCTTTCGCCACGAAGCCCGTCTGAACGGGTGTCAGCGTAACACCGTAGCGATTGGCTTCCTGCTGCACCAGAGCGTCGAATCGGTCGCCGAAACGCTCGTTACCCGCCCGCGCAATGATCAGTGTTCCGGAAGGGTAATTTTTGTTTTCCAGCTCGAATGGTTTCTCCGCAGCCCGAACCCGGACTTGCTTTTTCATCAAACCCGCCAGCAACTGAGCCGACGGAGCCGACTGCCAGGGGACTACATAAGCGTATACCTTCGTGCCCGACGCCATTGACGTTGACTTTGGAACGGCCGGAGCCGTACCGCCCGCGCTGATACGCGAGCCTAGCCCGTAGGTTTGTAAGCCGAACGCGTAAGGCAGCGACCAGGCCGTGATGTCGTACGTAGCCGAGTCTTCTAGTTTGGAGTTCGGTTCGAACAGAATTTTCAGCAGCGTCGATTTGGGCTGATAAGCGCTGATGACCATATCGCCTGAAGCCACTGAGACGTTCTTGTCTTCTTTTTGCGTTGTGTAGTTAAAGCCCGACAGCTTCTGTGCCTTATCGGCGTAGCCATACGTAATCTTGTTACGTTCCAGCAGTTCCTGCAATGACTTCAATCGCCCTGCATCGCCGTTTGATTTGATGACGTAGCTCTTGTAAGGACCGATCGGTGTGTTACGTGCCTTGTCGAAGAACTGCCCAAACTCTTTTACTACTTCATCCGATCGGTCAGCGACTGATTCAAGGGTGGCGATGCTGGCCGCTACGTGGTGATCGATTCGCTGGCGCAGGGTTAATGTGTCGCCGTCCCGGCGCTGAATGGCCAGACCCGCGCGGCTGTTGCCTCCCTGCTCGTACGTCATACCGATAGCGCCGTTATAGGTTGGATACGTGTCGCCGTAACTGGGGTAGAAAAGGTCAAAGCGCTCCCGGGTGTAGTACAGCCAGCCATTCTTGTCAAACGCTTTGCTGCAGTACTGACCAATAATCTGCTGAAACTGCCGTTGGAAAGCCGTGATGTCTTCGTGGTAAGGCTTGGCCGACGGAGCGAAGTAGTAAGGGCTCTCGTAACCCATTTCATGAAAATCACCGTGCAGTTGAGGCATCCAGTTCTGGTAAACTGACATGCGCTGTTGGGTAATCTCCTGCGTCTGCCACGCCCAGTCCCGGTTCGGGTCAAACAAGTAGTGCGTGTAGCGACCGCCCGGCCAGGGCTCATTGTGTTCTCGCGCCGATGGGGTGGGGTCTGGATTACGTCCCATCATCTGATTGTACCAGTTAACGTAACGATCATGTCCATCCGGGTTTAGACCTGGGTCGAGAATAATAACCGCCGAATTCAGAATCTTCTGCGATAGGGCCGACTGGCTACTGGTCGGACTAACCAATTGGTACAGCACGTCCATAAAGGCTTCGGAGCTGACCGCTTCGTTACCGTGAATGTTGTAGCTCAGCCAGGCAATAGCTGGCTGCTTCGCACTGGTAGGTTGCCCATCCTGCATACCAATACGCTTAAGATTATTGGTTCGGATTTCTTCCAGCCGGTTTATGTTCGCTTCGGAGGAAACGATGACGACGGCCATTTGCCGCCCTTCGTGCGTAGTACCATAGGGAAGTACTTTAACCTTTGAGGGAACCTGCTTCGCCACCTGCTCAGCATAAGCCACCACACGATAGTGGGGCGTAAATCGCTCGCCAATCTGGTATCCAAGAAACTTGGCGGGTGAATCAATAGCACTGGGACGCGGTTGACCAGCCGCTGGGGGGGGCGTCTGGGCCGACACGGATAGCGAGCTAAACAAGAGGCCCACTAACAGCGGAATGTACTTCATGAATTGATGGAGTAAAAGAGAGAAAGCAATCCTGACAAAAATAAGCCGAAAACGTCTCTGAAATATTTTTTGAGAATTTTTTAGACCAGGTATTGCATTAATAAAACTTCGCCTTACCTTTGCACCACGATTCGCCACCACGGCAGCTGCAAAAGCTAAAACGGTGGGTCTTTTAACAAGACGGCCGATTCGTCTAGCGGTTAGGACATCGCCCTTTCACGGCGGTAACACGGGTTCGATTCCCGTATCGGTCACTAACATTCCACTGAAGGAAGCACAAAGCCCGCCCACCAGCGGGCTTTGCTGTTCTATAGCCTTCGAGCGATTTTTGGAACAAAAAATAAAGAGAGGGACTATTTAGTCCCTCTCTTTATTTTTGCCATGCTTGTTTGAATTCCGCAAACGCTTTTTCGAGGGCCTGCAAGGCTTCTTTCAGGCCGCTGGTATCATTGACTTTGAGTTTGCCCTCAGCGGTACGGGAAATGTCGGCGACGCGGGAGACACCAATGGTGCCTGCGCTCCCCTTTAACGTATGCAAATGGCTTTTTACGGTTGGTATATCGCCCAGCGCATAGGCATCGACAGACCCCGTAACCAGTTCGGTTGCCTCGGTGACGAACTCTTCCATGATACTGTCGACCAGCTCCTGCCCTCCAATATCGCGTAACTGGCCAACAATTTCTTCATCAATGATGGGTAAAACTGTTTCAACAACGGGCTCGGCTGGTTTCGGAGCTGGAACCGGCTGGGCGTTACGTTTGGCCCGGCTTGCATCTGAAATTTCTTTGACCTTCGCAATCAGACTTTGGGCCCGAATGGGTTTAGCGATGTAATCATCCAAGCCCTGGCTGATGAACCGTTCCCGGTCTTCACGCATCGAATAAGCGGTCATCGCCACGACGGTTGGTAATTGCTTACCAAATTGATCGCGCAGGCGACGCGTGGTTTCAACACCGTCCATATCGGGCATCTGGATGTCCATGAAAATGACATCGAAGGGGGGCGAAGGGGATTGGTCAGGGGACACCGGATTAACTTCGTTTCCCCGATTCTCTACTGCCTGAATGGCCGCTGCGCCACTGTCGGCCGTTGTGACTACGCAGCCGGCCTTGCGCAGAATTTCGCTGGCTACCTTGCGGTTAACGGCATTATCGTCGACCAGTAATACGTTTGGATGATACTCGCTGAAGAAGTTGGCCAGTGAAATTTCGGCAGCTTCGGTTGGTTGTTGCGACGGGCTGATGGCCGTTTCCTTCACCTCGACCGTAAACCAGAATGTACTTCCTTTGCCAACCTGCGAATCAACGCCGACCTCTCCTTTCATCAGGTGCGCCAGTTCTTTCGAAATCGACAAGCCAAGTCCTGTGCCGCCAAACGATTTTCTGGAGGATGTATCGACCTGACTGAACGAGTTAAAGAGCAGATTAATATTTTCGGGTGATATGCCAATGCCAGAGTCGGTTACGTCGACACGAATACGATTAAATTTACCGCGTTTGCTAAGCAAATTAGCCTCTACCCGAACGGCTCCGTTTTCGGTGAATTTGATTGCGTTCGAGGTCAGGTTTGATAGGATTTGCAGCAGCCGTGTTTGATCGGCAATGACGAAGGTTGGCAGATCGGGGCCAAGGTGATAGGTTAACGTATTGTTCTTTGAATTAGCCTGTTGCCCGAATAGCGCAATCAGCTTGTCGAAAATTTCCCGGAAGGCAATCGGCGCTTCGTGCAGCACCATTTTTCCCGCTTCGATCTTCGACAGATCCAGAATATCGTTCAGAATGTTTAGCAGCGTCTCCGAAGAGCGTTTGATCGTTTTTACGTAACTCCGCTGCTCCTCGTCCAGGGACGTATCGTTGAGCAGGTCGATCATGCCGATCACGCCGTTCATTGGTGTCCGGATTTCGTGGCTCATATTGGCCAGGAAACGCTCTTTCACTTTCAGCGACCGTTCGGCTTCGTCTTTGGCTTTAACCAATTCAGCCGCTTGACGCTTCAATTCAGTAATGTCGCGCGCCAGCACAGCCACAACGGAATAATCGCCCTGGTCGTCCTGGAGCATCAGCATGTTGAACATGAACTGGCGGACCGTGCCGTCTTTCCGGCGCATGCTGACCTCAAAATTGCGCAGGCTATGGTTACTGCGGAGCTTGATGAGAGCGCGGAACAGGACTTGCTTGTCGACAAAGTATTGCAGAGCCTCCTGACCCAGGACCTCGTCGGGGGCGTAGCCCATGCGCTTGTAAACCGACGGACTAATCATGGTGATGCGACCCTGCCGGTCAACGCGGGCGTAGATATCCTGCAGGTTCTCGAAAATGCCCCGGAATTTTTCCTCACTCCGGCGGGTGGAAATTTCGGCCCGCTTCCGATTCGTAATGTCCCGGGCGATGCACGACACCTCTTCAATAACGCCCCCCGCCAGCGTAATAGGGTTCAGATGGCATTCCAGGAAGGTTTCGCCCTTGGACGTAACAAAATGCATTTCGAAGCTTTGGGCAATGCCCCGGAAGGCCCGCCGGTATCGTTCTTCCAGCAAACGCTGGTTATCGACACCAATCATACGCCAGCTTAGCTTCGACGCGCTCGTTTGAAGCGTTGGCGCTTCGCCCAGTTGCGTCTCAATCATCTGGACATAATTGCGGTTGAATGAGGTCAGTTGAAGTCCTTTATTGACCGACCAGATCAGGTACGTGCTGCTGTCAAAAATGGCGTTGAGCCGGGCGTTCTGCTTATCCAGAATCGTTTCGTACTGTTTCCGGGCAATAGCCAGCGCTACCTGCCCCGAAATGAACTCGAGCAATTCCAGATCGCGGGGACCGTACGTTTGTGGGTTGTCGTACGACTTCACCCCGATGATCCCCGTAATTTCATCCCCAATCCGGAGTGGAGCCGTTAACATGACGGCGGGCTGGAGCTGGTTATACAGGTCGATATGATGGGCATCGGCGAGCTGCCGAATATCTTTTTCGTACAGAAACAGCGGCCTATTCGCCCGGATCGTGTATTCGGTCAGCCCATTGCCCAGTTTGCGTTTGGTAAACCGCATGTGACCATTGAAATATTCATCAACGTAATACGGGAAGGAGAGGTACGATTTGCCGGAATCGTAGAGGGCAATAAAAAAGTTGCGGGCGTCAATGATGTGTCCCAGCTCCTCGTGAATTTTCTGATAGAGCTCGTCCAGCGTTGGCGCGTTGATCGTCCAGTTGGCGATACTGTAATATAGCTTCTGCGATTTTTCGGCCCGGATCTTTTCGGTCGTATCGTGCATGATGCACCGAAATGCCGTTGGGCGGCCGTTATCGAACCGGCAGTTGATACTACCCGAAAGAAAGAGGCTTCTGCCATTTTTGGCCTGAAAAACGGTTTCGACGTACGGTAGCTTCTCGCCCTGTTCGATCCGTTTCAGCATAGCCCAGGTGCTGTCGACAGCATCAGGATGCAGAATATCATTTAGGTTCAGCGCTGATATTTCGTCCGAGCTGTAACCCAGGGCTTCCCGCCAGGCGCGATTAACGAAAATAAATTTACCGTCGAGGGTCAGCAGCTGAATAATATCCGACGTGTTATCAACCAGGTCTTGTAGCTGCGCGTTGGTGTTCGAGAGCGCCGACGCAACCCGCCGTTTGTTTGTTACGTCTTCCGCGATGATGGTGAACGACGCCGGTTCCGCAGCCGAGGTCCGGTTCGTAATGAACGAGTTGAGTCGAACATTGCGAAAGGCGCCACTTCGAGTAAGCAGATTCACTTCCTTTGACTCAGGCAGGGTGCCGCGGTTGATTGCCTCTTCTAGTTCGAGTTCCAGGCGAGCCCGTTCAGCAGCCGGGACAAAAATGTCGAAGAAATTCTTGTCAAGAATGTCCTCCGCCTGCCAGGCCGTTACGCGATACGTATACGGGTTGATGTAGCTCAACGTACCATCTGGGTCGACCGTAAAAACGATTAGATTCAGTTGGTCGTATGTTTGGCGGACGTCGACCGGAATACCCGATTGAATCAGGGCCTGGCCATCCGTACCGGACGAAAAGGGTAAAGCGTCGTTATCGTGGGAAGACCGTTCCATAATAAGCCTGAACCAGATTTGTCGGTCTGGATGAGTGGTGGGTAAATAGTACGCTAAGCGTCAGCAGTGGCGCGATTTGTGATATAGAAAATACGCTTGACAATGTCATCGTATGCGCCGTGGCTTGAAGCCAGTAGAGAATAAGTAAATTTACAAAAAAGATAGTTTTTCGTCAATTTTAATGCGAGGGGCTCCGTGGGGGCCGGATCGATCACTACTATTAGATTGCGGGCTCGCGTGAGTCTCACGAACTTTATTGCTGACTGTATGCTACAACGTTTGATCGGGTGCTTTCTTGTCGTGCTGCTGGCCAGCTGCGAATCGTTTGACCTGGAGCGGAAAAATTTTCCGGTCTGTGCCAAACCACGAGCTGCCATTGGGGTCACAAAGGATCGCCTGGACGTCACGTTTTTTCTCCGGGAGCCGGAAGGAACCATTGATATTGCAACCTGGGACCCCGGTGACGGCAAAAACGTCATTCGAACCGGCTCCCGCGTTACGTACAATTACGAGGAAGCCGGTACATATACTGTTAAGCTGGTATTAGTCAATACCTGTGATGACACGTACACCATAAGCCAGCAAGTAACGGTTACGCCCAGATAGCGTCGATGAACGAACGAATAATGCGCCACATTTTTATTGTTTTTTTATTTCTCTTACTAACGCGGTCTGGCCTGGCTCAGCAGCGAGTCGAGAACGTGCGGCTTCGCGTCACCGATTCGCTGGAACTCGAAATACGCTACGATCTACTGGAGGCTCGTCCGGGGGATTCAATTTACCTGCAGGTACGCAGTCAACTACGGGGAGAGTTGTACATTCTGCCCCGTTTCGTGCGGGGGGACGTGGGGACGCGGGTACTAGCCGGATCAGATCGTCGTATCGTCTGGGACGTTTTGGGAAATAATTACAGTTTGAACGAAGAGATTCGGGCAACTGTCCTGATCAAATCTCCCCCGCCACCACCGCCCGTTAACCGCCCGGCTCCACAACCGTACCCGGTAGCCGACCAGCCGGTCGTTAATTCTGTAAACCGCACACGTTACGCTGGTCCGGCCTGGGCATTGTTATCGGCAGTGGCTCCGGGCATTGGAAATATTTTCGTGCAAACACCCCGCCCCAGAATAGGATTTCGGCCATTAATTACGTTGACTTGTTATGGGTTGCTTGGTTACGGACTGATGGAACGCCAGAAGTCGCTGGACGTGTACGACACGTACCTCGAACAAAAGAACGTGACGGCTGGTGAACCGTATTACCAGACCGCCAATCAACACCATCAGCGGTATTACCTGGCGACGAGGGGCGCTGTCCTGGTTACCGCTATCGATGTAGTGCTTACCTTTGTGCGGGGGCTACGTAACGGTCGGCAGCCAAACCAGTTATCCGGACTTATCGTACGGCCGGGCTGGCAGGTTGGGCAACCAACGGCTGTGCTGACGTACTCCTTTTGAGGAGCATATTATTATAGTAGTGAATGATACGTAAGGGCTGGAATGTTCCGTGGGTGCTGCTTTTTGGGTTGATCGTTATCAACCTTACAGCCTGGGGGCAATCATTACCAACTGGACCACAGCCTACTATCCAGTCAAGCTCCAGTACGTGGCAGCACGTAAAGATTGATGCCCCCGCCCGATCTGCTCCGGCATCGGCCATTACGTCATCGACTGTTTACCGGTCGTCACGCACGGCTCCAGCCAATCCCGAAGGGTACCGCCCGGCGTTTACGGGCGATTTTGTCACGAACCGAAACGGTTGGAAGGCGGGTCGGTTTGGCGGATACTACTACGAGATTGGTAATGGGACGTATCAAATTCAAAAGAAGGACGTGCGTACCCAGCAGGCTGCGTTCAGCTACGTCGAACTGCCTACTAACATTGACCTGAATCAGTCAAACCAGTTCACGATTAAAGTCGATGTCGTCGCCGATTCGGGCCGCGTTGCAACGGGGGGGATTTTGTTTGGGGTGAAAGATTCGTTGAACTACAGTGCATTCACCACGAATCAGGCAGGACAGGTTACTATTGTACGGGTGGTGAACGGAAGACCACTGAGTGACTACATGTCGGAGGTACCCGTTAGTCCGGGAGTTCCACTCGCTAAAAACCGCAATCGCCTGAGCATTCGGCGTAATCGGGGGGCACTGCGTTTCTACGTCAACGAACAGGAAATACGCTCCAGCCCGTACGAATTCAGAATGTTATCGGGTAATGGGATTGGCGTAACGGCCAGCGGGTACTGGACATCCTTTCAGAAATTAACTGTAACAACGGGTCTCTAAATCAGGGAGTACGGACCTGCTCGCCCGAGCGGTTAATGGTAATTAGCTGCCCGTTCAGAAAAGCACCGGCGGTGTTGCCGCGAAAAGGCGTAACGGCTTCGTACTCGGGTTCAATGACCCACTCGTCGTTGGCATCAATATATCCCCACCGGCCATTGCTGCGGGCCCGGCGCCAGCCGCGGTCATCGGTTCCCAGCTCTACTTTGTCGTAAGGTTTGTTCCCAAAAGACTCTTCGTATTTACCCTGCCTGGCATCAGCTACGGTAGCCTCCTGTTTCATTGAGGCTTGATCGGCCGCAGGCGTCTCGTCCGGCGTGGCTTCGTCCGCCAGGCTGGGCTTGAGGTCCATGGCATTGTTTATTTTGCCAGTAGTATCCGGTGATTCAGCGACCGGGGGCGCTGGCAACGATGTTTCTGTCCACTGGCTTCGTGTTTCGGAAGTTTTGAGTCGTTCGCTGCGCGACTTTCGCTCCGGCTCGGTCTTTTGTGGGCTGTTGTTGTTCTTGATAAACCAATAGATCAGCGCCAGCAACGCCACGGCAAATAAGACACCATAGATACCGCTACGATCTCGCTTGATCACTTCGACGCGAACCGTACTCAAGGGTGTATTGTTCGCGTCGAATAAGGTATATTCGGTTGTTTTAGTGGGCTTGACCCAGCCATGATTCTGGGGTGACAGACCCTCGCCCAGATCATCAATCGTAACCGCTAACAAATTCGCTACGTCCCAGGTAAGTGTAACGCTCTGCCCTTTATATACCCGGGCGGGCGACGCCGTGAACGTGCGGACAACGGGCGGGTTCTCGGGGATACGGCTCGGCTCAGGCCGATAAATTGGCGCAGGTTCGGTAACCGAGATGACCGGTTCAGGCGCTGGCTTCGGCGCGGGTGGATCGGGTTGCCTGATGGGTTCCGGCTCCGGAATGGGCGTGGGTTCTGGAACGGGTAAAACGGGTTTCGGCTCTGGCGTAACGGATTCGACAGGAGCCGGGGTTTCATCAATGACAGGTTTCGCGGGGGCCGACACCACAGCCTGCTGCTGAAGCACGGCCGGCACCCACCGATTCCGAACGAAATCGGGCGAAAGATTCAGCGAAGTGGCCGCGTTGAGGATCTGGTGGAGATCCTGCTCAATCAGATGACTACGCGAGGGCTGGGCCATCCGGGCAATACGCGCCCGAATATTTTGGTACAACAGACTATTGTTGGCCACTTCCTGGTTGACCTCCGCAGCTCGTTTCAGGGCTGTTGCCAGGGGGATACCCGCAGCCTGCGCATCCTGAAGGTAACTGGTACGCTGCCAGGCATCGGGACCATCCAGTACGATGGTTTCTCGGAGTCGGTCAGTGAGTTCAGTTTCCGTCATGGGTTGCGTTCGTTATTTTGGCTATTTTTTTCAGGGGACTGCAAAACAAATACCCTATCCGATAAACACCAAAGATCAATCGAACGTCACCACATTTCGGCGGTAATCCACCGAAATTTTACCGAATTGCGATAAGGCAGACTGACCCAGCAGGAGAGGAGCTTTTGCGCTGCCGACAATATTGGCGTTTACGTTCTCCAGGACACGATCGCCAATTCGCACCGATTTTAACCGAACGATGGCGCCCGGTGAGATATCACCTTTGGCATCCTGAAACTGAGATTTTCCGATAATGTCCGATTCGCTGATGGCCCCTTGCCGGTACAGCTTTTCAGCCTCGGTGGATGACATGGAAATAAGGCTGGCACCCGTGTCGAGAATAAAATTCATCGGTACGCCATTCACCGTAACGGGTACTTTGTACACGCCGTTCTCTTTTTCCATTGCAACCTCCGTTGGGCCGTCCCCAATCTGTGTCATTGTGGGGCTGGTTGATGCGGGTGGAGTAGCAGCTGGTGTCTGGGCTGATTGTTCCGTACGCGCCCGTTTTCCCCGCCGGGGCTGGTGGCTGCCCGAGCGCGAGCAGCCCGAGCAGCCGGACAGGTAAAGCAGGGCAATCAGCGAAAGCAGCACCAGTAATTTATTCATAGCGAATCAGGGCTTTGGTTTTGACGCGCCAAACACCATTCTCCAGCGCAGCTTCGCCGTCCCGACGTATGATGATCCGGGTATGCGACGACGAATAACTGTTTTCGCTATCGCAGGCGGGTTCGATCATGTAATTACGATACGTCAGAAAGCGCGAGACCCGGCCTGGTTCGGCTTCAAAACGGAAAGAAGCCACGGCAGGTTTCTCGGCGCTCACGCTAAATCGGTAGGCCGACTCAGGTGATAACGTAGCGCTTTTCTGATTGATATCGAACTGCCCATTTGGATCAGGTGGAGGGCAGTAAAACACTTCACTGCGCGGAGCCGATGGTTGCGCTGGTGGAGGAGTCACCGGAGCTACTGGCTCCGGGGGCGGCATGGCCTGCGTCTGGGAGGGTTGCGGTACCGCTGGTTTAGAGGCCGATTCGATAAGCGGCCCCCCGGAATGTAACGGCTGTGGCGAAGGAGCCCGGGGCACCGGGGCTGGCTTCGTCTGGTTGGTTTGTTTCAGCTTCCGAATGGCAGCAACCGGGTCAGATTCGGCGCCCAGTTCGGTCAGCATCGCATTGTACGTCGCCAGGTTTTGTTTGATTTGGGGAGGAAGATCTGACGATGCGTTTCGAGCCGTATTACCCGTAGCTCTGCGTTGCTGATCGTTCTCTTGGCTGAGCTGACTATTCTGCCGTTTCAGATCATCAATTTCTGATTTTGCCCGATTTTTCAACAGCAGGTAAGCCGCAACAGCTCCTACCAGAAGTCCAATTACTGCGCTCAAAATACTCATCCAACGTTGTTTTTCCTGTTCGTCTTTAACGGCCCGCTCCAACTGACTGATACGCAGGTCGGCGGGGGCAATGACGGTTTCGCCATCGGTCTGGGCAGCCAGAGCAGTTGACGACGCTGGATTTTCCTGGGCGGGAGCCTCAACTGTTGCTGGCGCTGGCGGGAGCAGCAGGTCAATTTTTGTCATGATCGCTGACCGAACAGAGGGACTTAGAGGGGAGCCGTAGTTTCGATCGCTTTTGTAGCGAATATAAAACTGTTCGAGTTCCCGTCGGATAGCCTGATTGGCGTCGGCTGGCGACATTGCCTGAAACTGAGCTGTGTTTTTCAGAACGCTTAGCTCTTCCATTTTTACCCCAACGGCGTCCCAGCCGCCCACTCCGCGAATAACTTGTTGGGCATCGCAACCATCCCCGCAGTCCTCGAGCTGAGTTAAAATTTCCTGCGCTTTAGGCTGGTTAATTCTGGAAAAAACGGCTTTAGCAACTTCCTTGGTCAGCGTATCGACAGCCTGCACATTAGGATTGGGTGTCTGCGCCGTTACGAGCGACGCAGACAGAATTAATCCAAGGGCTACCGGTATACTTGTATGAGGTGGTTTCCGCATAATTACGCCAGCGCGTTGGCCAGTTTGTTAATCGCTCCGATGAGCGGGTAAAAAAACAGCGTTTCTTCGATGGGCGCAGCCAGGGCGTCAGCCATACCGGTGTATTCGGCGGCAACGTCGCTTTCTTTGCGCTGGATACCATCCATCAGCGACGTGTCCAGGTGCGTCCGTAATTCCTGTTGCGCAATAGCCAGCGACCGGGCCGATACGTTCAGGTTCCGGATAAAGCTGAACTGCTGATTCAGGGCGAAGAAGAAATCAATGAATGAATTGGTTTCTTTCAGCAACGAGTCGACCACGTCCGGTTTGCGCAGATCGGCGTACGTCAGCGCCGGAAATTCGTCTTCGAACGTAGCGGGGTAGATGTAGCTGATCGCTTCCGTATCGACGGGGCGGCTGTTACCGGGCTGCATCAGGGCCCCTTTACAGGTTACCTCTTTCGGCCCTTTGCGTTCGTAGAACAGCGTTAGGCCATTCAGGTCGTACGGCTGCTCATACACTTTCTCGAAAATAGCGCGCGCCAGTTTTCCCAGCATCTGGTCGTCGGAACTGATAATGGTGAGCAGCTTCGATCCCGTTCCACTGAACGTAATGGCGCCCGGCAGACCGATGTTTTTATGCTTCATCAGGCGGGCTACGTGGTACAACAGCGCGGTGTAGAATAGCACAAAGACGATCTTCATGTCTTCGTCCTTCGACAGCATGCCATTGAACGACAGCATACTTTTCGCCTTTACGTCGTTGCTCTTCTCAATCGAGAACCAGAACGCCATGATGTCTTCCGAGCGGTTGGTCTCCAGGATGCGTCGGTTGTTGTCGCTGAGGTTGCCCAGACTCTGGCTATCCAGCAACGTCTGAATCCGATCCGCGTACTTGCGCACAAATCCGTTATGACTAGCGGCCCCGTACTCGCTGAATGCATCACCATAAATCGCGTTGCCGGCAAATCGGAACGAGGTCAGCAGACGAGGTTCGTTCCGTTCGTAGACGACCACGTCCGAGGTCCCCCCGCCAATGTCCACGTTGATCACCGGCCGGGCCGATGCGCTGAGCGTGGGATTTTGTTTGTAGTAATAAAACGGCGCGACAGACTCCGATACTTCACGAAGACGACCAGCGCCCCCGCCGATGTAGCGTTCGTACAGGTTCTGCCAGTCGCTACGCAACTGACTGACGCGTCCGGGGGTCATACTGGCTGGGTAGAACCAGTACACGGTGGTCTGATTCAGGTTGCCGCCTTCGGTCAGTACTTTGTTTTTGATCAGCATTAACAGTTCCTCCAGGAAGGCTTCGACCCGCCGTTCAGTCTGGTTGTTGTCTTTCGCCCACTTCAGGTTGGTCGTAATTCGATTCGAGCCAGCGGGCTGCCGTTCGACGTAAAACGGAATGTTAAAGTCAGCTAGCGCCTGCGTCTGCTGGTTGAAACTCAGGTTCAGTGGTTCAGCAATGGCCGTGCGCGTTGGGAAACTGTCCGGCTTGCCGGGACCAATGGTTGGTGGCACAAACTCCAGGTCGTAGAGTAGGAACAGCTCGAACAGGGCCGGATTGTACTGCGCCGGGGCCACCAGCGTAGCGACCTGGGGCGTTACGTCAGCAACGTCGAACGGGCGGGGTGTACCGCCGTCTACGCTGTACTCGATGTGCGTATTAGTCGTTCCGAAGTCGACCGAGAACGAAAACTGCTTGCTGCCGCCGTTGTACTCATTCCAGCGAGGAATGATGATGCCATTCAACTCCTTGCCGTCGGCGCGAATATTGGTTTGAACGTAATCGAACTCCTGACGCAGTACGTCGTACACACTCGAACCGTCCGTGTTCTGCTGACGAACCGTACGCTGGTGCGTTGATTCCGGTTTAACGGCTACGTTGTCATACGCCTGGAAATACGTCAGCTGGTACTGATTTTGGTTGTCAAAACCGGATTCAATCAACTGCACCCGGTAATCAGCGGGGACGGTTACCGAACCCGACCGGACGAACGGGAAGATGTTAACCGTAAACGAGTTTTCCAGAATGATCCCCTCGTTCGTAATCTCGTTTGGCGAGGTGGCGCTGCCAACAACGGGCGCGTACACCCGTTCGAACGTAACGAACTGGTTGCCCGGTTGCCCCGGTGCCGTAACGGGAATGTCGAGCGTTACGTTGATGCCGTTGCCCTGTGGGATCATCCGCAGCCGGACTTTGCCTGTCAGCAGATCGTCGACGTCGAAGAAGTCGAAGAAATCTTTCTTCAGCGGCAACAAAAAGCCTTTGTCGGTAGCAGGCGTCTGCAAATTTCCGTCGAAGAAACGACCCCGATCCGTGGGAAATGGCAGCCGAATCAGGTACGGCTCCAGGATGTCACTGACTGTTAGCCAGGGGTAGTTGCCCGGTTGCCCCGGTAGCGACCGCTGGTTCTCCTTCCAAGACTCGCGGACGTAATAAGGTACCGAGGTATTCGGATTCCACTGCGTCTGCGGCACATACGTGAACTGCCGGAAAAAGCGGTTCTGTAACGCCATCGGGCGCGGCTGGTTCGGGTGCAACCGCGCGTACTTGTCCGATTTGATAATGAAATCACTGACCTGATCGATGGCTCGTACGTCAGATTTCTTCTTACGCAAGGGGAAGCCCAGTACCTCCACAATGTCGCCCGGCCCAGTCGTTAGCTCGTCGAAGTCGGCGTCGAACTTCTCCCGGGTCAGCAAGGGTTGCCCGTTTGGTAGTTCAATGTGCTCGTAGAATAGGGTTGGGTTGTGCTGCTGCAACAGGGCACGGCTGCGGTTCAGATAGTCATCTACCTCCCGGAAACGCTCCCGGAAGTTGGGCATGAACTGCTTGATCGCGTACCAGAATTTCTGATACTCGATGTCGCGCTGGTATAGTGGTGTTGTGGCCTGATCGAACAGCCGGTCGTTGCCCATCGATACGTCTACCCAGCTCAGGTCATTGCCCGAACTAAAAAATAGCGTTTTGGGCGAGGTACCACCCACAACACGACCCCGGTAGCTGAGGATGAACAGCCGGTTGATGTCGTTGAAGTTATACTCCGGTGCGTCCTGATCCAGGAACAACTTCAGCGCATCACCCAGCCGTCGGTGGCCGGTATTCGATGAATTTCGAAGCTGATCAAGGTTGGTTCGTACGTCGAAAGGGGTAATGGTTACGAACGTTTTGAGCTTGTCGTAGTTGAAAAAGAGTTCGCCCACATCCAGGCAGTCAGACACCACGCGCTGATCGTTAATGGTGCCGCTCAGGTCCGGGCGCATGGCCAGGTTCAGAAACGCCGACCGAACCAGGTCCATTCGTGCGAAGGGGCTGGGGATGGAGGTCGGTTGCTTGACGGTTTGCCCGCCCTGCGGGTCGCGGATGGCCGCAATCTGGTCGGTACCCATCGGGCGACTGACGTACCAGTGCAGGCCCGGTGTTGGGTTATGTAAACTAAGTGTTGTTGGCATAAGGCTGAGCGATGGGGGTTAGTAATCCATAACTTTGGGCAGGCGTTCGCGCACGAAGTGGTCGGTGCCTTCCGAGAAAAGCTGGATAAATTTATCGGGCTCACTGACGTAGGCTTTGCCCTCGGCCGTTTTGTTAAGCACCTGGTCGAAATCGTTGACGATGTCCAGTTTTACGTCCGACTCGCCACCGAAGATTCCTTTCTTTTTGGGTTCGAAGCCGCGCACCGTATGGCCCAGGTTCCCCGCGTCGAGCAGGAAGGGGTCGAATCCCCGCTTGTTGGCACCCATCTCCGACAGCCATTGCCGAAAGCCCGTATCGAAGTTTTTGACGCTGTTGAAAAACGACGAGTTCAGGAAGGACGTCGAAATAGGCGGATTGGCTTTGGCCCACTGTACACTCCCGGCCGCCGACTTCAGCCGTTGGTTGAGATAGGTACTGAACAGCGCCATCTTGGCCAGCGGTAGGTTGATAATCTGCCGGGTTGCTGCTGCCAGATTGCCGAGCTGGAAGGATGTGCCGTCCTGCTCCACACCGAATTCCTTGAAAACCGGGTTATTGGGACGACCGTTGCTGACGGCCAGTTCGCTGTCGCTCATATTCATGAAGTCGACCATGGCCAGCGCAGATGCCATTTCGACAAAGTGCGCTTCATTTTTCTGCCCGCCCGCGCCGGGGTCGTAAGCGTAGGCTTTCGTCTGGTCGTCGCCGATGTAGTATAGCGCGTTGACCGACGGGTTGACGCCTTTCTGGTAGTAATTCAGCGCGGCTTTGGTTTTAGCAATGAACGACGCCGGATCGATCAGCTTGTTGTCATTGGTTGTCAGGCTGAAATACGGCATGACCGTAACGGCCCCAATTTTAGCGTCGCGCAGAAAGGCAGGATTTGAAATCTGGCCGATGGACTGCGCGGCCCGGATATTTTTGAGCAGAATCGGGAAACCGGCCGCGCCCGTACCCCCAAAGATTGAGCTGATGATAAAGATGCGGTCGTTGGCACCGAAATTCTCTGCAAACGCCTGAAATACGTCCGAGTACCGAAACTGGTTCAGAACTGTACTCCCAATATTGGGATTGCCGACGAAACCGATGTCCATTTTCGTTTCCAGGTTCTCTTCCGAGAATAGCAAACCAGCCAGCGCTTTTGACGGAGCGTCCAGCCCTTCGTAGTTGATGTAATCCCGGAATTTCTCCTGCTGCACCCCCTGAAGCTCGAAGACGTACGTATCAGCGATGGTTGCGTTGCCGCCGATTGCCCGATTCAGCGTTTTGATTTCGGTGCTGAAAAATCCTTCGGTCGGTTTCGTTTGCAGCCCCGCCCGGATATTACCGTACTCACGTAACAGCTCTTTCGTCCGTAACAGATCATCGTTCGTCGCGTGGGGGTCTAGTACGATGGGAATGATCTCGTCGGTGTTATTCATTTTAACGCCCGACGCCAGCAGCATGGTTAGGGCCTTCAGCACCCGCGAGCCGGTTCCGCCAATGGCGAACACAAATAATTTAGCCATAAGTTTTTGGTTTATGTGGTTTACCCCACGGCAGCGGTCCCTTCTGTTTTCCGCCAGTTACCACCCCCTGCCCCCTCCTAAAACAGGAGGGGAAGAATTAGAAGAAATTCTTTCAACCACCCCCCCTGTTTTAGGAGGGGGTGGTTAGAGCAAAGCCCCTACAAGATCAGGTTTGGGCGATCCGCCGTCGCGGGAGGGTCAGAGGTGAGATTAGTATTATTTCGATGGCCAGAGCATAGGCCGATGTTTGGCGTTTTTGCTGGAATTCTTCATTACCATCGAGATTACGAAGAAAATGATTGCCGTCAGTAGCGCCATTTCAAAGGAAAAACTTAGGAACGTACTAACTCCCTGGTCGAACAGATAGCCCTGTTCCGGATCGGCTTCGTCGCGCGGAATTTCCTGACCTGCCTTCTGATAGCAGGTGACCAACGTAATAACGAACAGCAGGAGGGCGCTCACGCCCAGCATGGTCAGCCAGTGTTCAAGCCCACTGAAACTAACGCGGTTAAAGGGCCAGATGTAAAACGCAAAGGCGACAACAAACGCCAGTCCAATCGCTGTCCAGGTCAGGGGCGACAGCAGTTCTTCCTGATACAGATCTTCCAGCAGGCTGCTGTTTACGAACAGGTTATAAAAGTTATAGAGCGATTCTTCCATGGTTTAAAGAGTGGAAGAGCGAGTGAGTGAAAGAGTGAAAGAACAGTCGCAGTGTGCAGCCGCTCTTTCGCTCTTTCATTCTTTCGCTCATTCTAAATTGAGTGTTAGCGTGAAATATTCGGTTTGGTTGTTGGGATTGTAGGCGCGTTCGACGCCCTGTAAGAGGTTTTGCAGGCCAAATGTCGACGTAGCGTCGGGCGCGGCATCATTGGTTGTCGTGGTGTTCGCAATCCATTTGGGTGGGAACTGCCGACGTAAGCGAATTGTCGCGGTACGTTTGCCACGGGCGGGTTGCACCGACGTAAGCAGTAGTTTATGCGTCGTACCGTTCGCGCCCGAATACGTTTGTACCGATGATACCTTGAAATTGTCTTTGCCTTCAACGGTGTACTGGCTTGGGTCGGTCAGCAGCGAAGCGGGCAAACGTAAAGCCGACAGATCGACGGCAACGGGAATGGCCAGTTGCTTATCGGATACGTCGGGTTGTACATCGTCAAGTGAATGAATCGCTTTAGCTTTCTCCCGCACTTCTTCGCTTGATTTTTTGAAGCGCCCTTTCTTGGCCGGATCACTAACCAGAACGGTATAATACGGCGTAGTTGCTTTCGTATCCCGACCGAAAAACCAGGAGTTTTCGTAACCAGGCAGTCGATCGAATTGACGTATCGTCTGATAAGCCGGGTCGCTGTAGAATTTCTGCATGGCTTCGTTGCGGCCAATCAGGCAGAGGTAATACGGACGCTGCCCTTTGTAGGGATGCTTGGCGTTGTTTGAACTGTAATAGACTCCGTCAAAATCGGCGGTGAGTTTTAGGACCAGCATCGAATGGGTGTTGGCGAAGGGCGTAAAGACCGTTGTCAGCAGCGAACTAGCGGCATCAAGTGTTTTCTGAGCGCTCATCCCGGTTAAGCTTGGGTCGGAATAAATCAGGTCCGACGCCAGGACGCTCAAGTCGCTGCCCGACGTTTCGGTCAGAATCGTCCGAAAGATTTTCTCGAAGTCCGTACTCGTCGTTTTTCCTTTGGTTTTGGCAATCGTGAAGATATTTTTCTCCTTGAAAAACTGCGGCAGGGACAGGCCCAGCGGATTGACCTCGGTATTAACGACGAATAGTTTTCCCTGGTAGGGGGCAGTAGCCTCAAAGTCGGTCAATACGTCGTTGAGCGCTCGTTTGAACGTGCCGTTGCCGCCCGGTGCATCGTAGGGGAACATACTACCGCTAGCTTCGAGGTACAGGCGTAGCCGTAGGGGCTCACTCGTGGCCACGGCGCCTGACAGGGCAATAGGAGGCTCCTTGCCTTCTTTGGCCAGCTTGCGATACGTTCGGTTCCGTTTGACGAAAGTGATCAGCGCCGACTCATTAATTTTGCCGTCAGGCGTTAGCAGAGCCTTTGTTTTTTTGTCGTCGACGAGGGCGTCTGTTTCCTGTTCGATGTACACCCGGAGCGCGTCGGCTTCGTCTTTGTCAATGTTTTCATCATCGAGCGCATCGCTGACCTGAGTGTCCAGTTTTTCGGCGGGGCTGGAACAACTCGTCAGCCAGACGGCGGAAGAAATCAGGAGTGAAAAGAGATAAAAGCGGATGCGAAGCATGAATGGTTTTTAGGTAGTAACGGGTTGGTTATGTAGTGACAGACAACGTGGATTTACTCATGCACAACTGAGTTGAGCGCCAATAAGCCTGTCGGGTGCCTTAAATTTTCCTAAATTTCTTTCTAAACGTAACGAAAGCCCTACCCATTTTATGACAGCCGGTACAGTTTAACGATGAACGGACGTTTACCTTTGTAGCCTTAGTGTACTGACATGACGTTCCGCCATTTCTTTTTTGTCATTCTTTTTGCTCTTCCGATCCTGTTACAAAACTGCGCGCAGGTAGCCCAGCCACCCGGTGGAAAAAAAGATACCCTTGCTCCGAAACTTGTGAGTAGCGTACCCAAAATGCGCCAGCTGAACTACGAGGGAAAAATCGTAGAGCTGGAATTTGATGAATACGTTAATACCGAAAATTTACAGCAAAAGGTTACGGTGACGCCCCAGGATAGCAACACGTTTATTGCGAAGTCGCTGCCACAGGGCGTTCGGCTTACGTTTTCACGGCCGTTTCAAAAAAACACGACCTACACCATCAACTTTGCTGATGGGATCAAAGACATCACGGAACGTAACATTGCCAAGGATACCAAAATCGTTTTTAGTACGGGTGGCACGATCGACTCGTTGAATCTAACCGGTAACGTAGTTGATGATGAAACCCGTCGGCCTTTGCTGAATTTTCTGGTAGGTTTATTTGCGTCGACTGATACGTTACCCATCACCCGCAAACGACCGCAGTATTTCGCCCGGACGGACAGCAACGGAAATTATCGCATTGAGAACATCAAAGCAGGGCCGTACAAAGTATATGGCTTCGACGATAAAGACCTGAATCTGGTGAACAATACGCCCAACGAGCGGGTCGCGTTCCGGGATAGCGTACTGAATCTGAATCGAAACTACACGGACGTCAACATGGTGGCGTTCCGGGGTTCGACCAAGCCGCGGGTAACCCGGCGCGAACGGACGGACGAGACCTTGGGCTTAGAGCTTAATAGTGGAATTGCCTCATATCGGATAACCTATCCTGGCAAAAACGCTGCATCCACGACGGCTGTTTCCACGACGGCCGCATCCACGTCGGCCACTTCTACGGACAGTACAAGGGCAGCAACGGCCGCATCTACGTCGGCTGTTTCCACAACGGCTGTTTCCACGTCGGCGTCAACCGCGAAGAACAGCAGTGATACGTTAATTTCGTTTCTGGAGTCGTCCAAGATGATTCGGATTTTCCGGCCAGCTACCCGGGCGGCTAACGATACGATTAATGTTGTTATCGCGGTTGCTGACTCGGTAGGTAATCGGACTGAGTTGAAAGAGCGCATCTATTTTTCGCCCCTGAAAACGCGCGAAAAAGATCGCAGGCCGCTCAACGTTCAGGTTCTGCCACAAACCCGTGAGCCTATTGACAACAACCTGGATTTTACGCTCACCTTTACGAAACCCATCCTGAAATTTGATCTGACACGAATTGTCATTGGCACTGATAGCACCAAACCACTTCAGTTGACCGCTGAGAATTTGAGATGGTCAAACAACTTCTCGCAGTTATCAATCAAGCAGTCGACAAACCTGAAGGATAGCTTGCTATTTAAGTTAGGAAAAGGGGCGTTCATTAGTGTGCAGGGTGATACGTTGGCCGCCTACACTGCTAAATACACTATTGCTGAAGAGGATAGCTACGGCCTGATTGCTGGCAAGATCAATCCGTCGGCGGCCATACCGCCCGGAGCAAACACGATAGTTGAACTGCTGGACGAAAAATACACCGTACTACGGACGTCAAGGACAGCAGGGAGTTATAGCTTCGCCCGCCTTAAACCCGGCAAATACCGTGTTCGATTGATTGTGGATGCCAACAAAAACGGTAAGCGCGACATCGGCAACGTACAGAAAGGGACCCAGCCGGAAACTATAATTTATCAGCCTGGTACTGAAGAGGATGGCTCTATTCGTCTTAAACAGAACTTTGAGTTGACTGATACTGATTTCTAACGTATTGCCTAGTTGCCTATTCCGAAAATTATAAAGCCAGACTACTTCATTAGTCTGGCTTTGTTCGTCTGATGCTTTAGTCTTGATTGTCTCACCCAAGAACGGCTGACTGTAATGCCGTTTGCCTAGGTCTTGTACAAGGCATACAAATAGGCCACTCCGCGTAAGTCACGTCATCCTCACGGGCGTACATTAACTTTTGCTACGTTCGGATAAATGAAGCGCTCCGTTTATAAGTCCGTTTGCGGATGATTACGTCCCGATCAGGAATCTTGGTAGATAAATCCGTAATCTGTATACTATTCAGTGAAGAAGAAGCAGGGACCTTTGCTTAATAATATCAAAAAAACAGATTGGGGAGATCGTCACTTTAGAAGGTAGCCAAACGACGGATACCAGTAATGGGTTGAGTGTATAGGTATTCCGATTCAACAAAGGCACGCGCCTGAATCATTCATGGATAGAATGAATACGACCGCAAAGGCAATCGATGTAGGAAAAGCCGTTCAGAAATGGTTATGTACAATTAAGAGAATAAGATAACTCAACTATAGATCATGATACCAAAACGAGAATTAGGTAAAAGCGGCCTGAACGTTTCAGCCCTTGGTCTGGGCTGCATGGGATTGAGTTTTGGCCTTGGTCCAGCCACCAGTAGGCAAGATGCAGTTAATCTCATTCGTAATGCCTTCGAGCGGGGTGTTACGTTCTTTGATACTGCTGAAGCGTATGGTCCGAACGAAAACGAAGAACTATTAGGAGAGGCTTTGGAACCGTTCCGGAAGGACGTAGTGATTGCCACGAAATTCGGATTCAAAGAAGGGAAAACGGCACTGGGAACGGATAGCAGACCAGAAAATATTCGAGCTGTTGCCGAAGCTTCTCTGAAACGACTGAGATCCGATGTTATTGACCTATTCTATCAGCATCGGGTTGATCCGGCTGTGCCTATCGAAGACGTAGCCGGGGTCGTTCAGGAGTTGATCAAAGAGGGGAAAGTAAAGCACTTTGGACTTTCCGAAGCAGGCGTCGGTACCATTCGCAAAGCGCATGCGATTCAGCCGGTAACGGCCCTGCAAAGCGAATACTCACTTTGGTGGCGAGAGCCAGAAAACGAAATTCTGCCAACTCTGGAAGAGTTAGGCATTGGCTTTGTGCCATTCAGTCCGCTGGGCAAGGGATTTCTTACGGGTAAAATTGATCAGAACACAACGTTCGATCAGAGCGATTTTCGCAACGTTGTTCCTCGTTTTTCGGAAGAGAACCGAAAAGCCAATCAGGCTCTCGTTGGTTTATTGAGTAAGCTGGCTAAAGAAAGGAATGCGACAGCTGCCCAGATCGCCCTTGCCTGGCTATTAGCTCAGAAGCCGTGGATTGTTCCCATTCCGGGTACAACTAAACTGCATCGACTGGAGGAAAACCTTGGTGCGGCTGCCATCACGCTAAGTGGGGATGACCTGGCCGAAATCACGCAGGCCATTGGTGCGATTGATGTACAGGGAGCTCGTTATCCTGAACAACTACAAAAAATGGTAGGGCGTTAAGCCGCAATAAATTGTGAAGGAGAGCGACCTTGTAATCTCGTCGCTCTCCTTCCTAGTGGAAATCGTATCAAACACCCCAGTGAACTCTATGAAAGCCCAGGCCTTACTTCCTTTCTTACTGATTTTAGTTCTGTTGCTGATTAATTGCTGTACCATTTCGGCCCAGCAAAAAGACATGATGGTACGTATTGCCGAAATTGATATAGTCCCGTCCTTTTTGGACGAATACAAAGCCATACTGACAGAGGAAGCGGCTGCGTCGGTAAAGCTGGAACCCGGCGTCATTTCAATCTTTCCTATGTACCAGAAAGAAAACCCGACGCAGGTAAGGATTCTGGAAATTTACGCCAGCAAAGCGGCTTATGAGCAACACCTAAAAACAGCCCATTTTCAACGGTACAAGACTACTACGCTCAACATGGTAAAGTCGTTGAAGCTAATTGACATGAATGCCTTAGATGCCGCCACGATGCCTGTACTCTTTAGAAAACTGACGGACGATAAACGGTAGGCCGCTGTCCTCTCTGGAAAGGCAATCGTTCATTTCAGGTATTTTCGCATTAATATGTCCGTTTGCTCATCGTTGCCCACGTTGAACAGATGTTTGTCGAACGTAATGAACCCATTTTTTTCGTAGAATCGGATGGCTCTGGGGTTTTCTTCCCAGACTCCCAGCCACAGGTAGGATTTCTTCATCAGCTGGGCAACTGCCAGCGCTTTCTTGTAGAGTAGAGCACCAACTTTCTTTCCGTGATGACTGCTCTTCACGTAAATCCGCTCGATTTCGAGCCCGGTTTCGTCCCGCAGCTCTGTCTGGGCCTGCCCCACGTTTACTTTTAAGTACCCGATAGGATTTCCTGCTTCACGAGCTATAAAGAAAATAGAGTCGGGATTGGTCAGTTCATCCCGCACTTTTTCTTCACTGAAACTTTCCTCCAGATACGTCTTCATATCGGCCGCTGTATTGCTCTGAGCAAAGGTTTCGAAGAATGTTTCTCTTCCGATTAGTTGTAGAGCTGGTAGGTCGCTAAGATCGGCTTTGTCTATTGTTAGTTGTGTCATGGATTTTTCTATAGCTACAGGTAAACTTACTAGCAGACTGGATGATGATTCTAGTCCGGTTTGGCTATGATGGCTGGTCCGGCCTTGACATTACATAGCTTACACAGGCTTTGTTGTCGCTTTAGCAAACTACTATCCTTTACGTATTATCGAGCAATAGCTTGTTCATAAATAATTCACAGGGGCCGGGAGAAAACAAGCGCTACTTGTTTTCCTTCATCCCCGTACCTTTGCGGCAGAAATTTAACGCGCCCGATTGTGTCCGTAAAACCTAAAAAAGAACTTGGCCAGCATTTTCTGACCGATCTCAGCATCTCCCAGCGCATCGCCGGTTTGCTGACGGGGCACCCCACCGCCGATGGGCAGAACTATACCAAAGTGCTGGAAATTGGTCCGGGCATGGGCGTATTAACGCAGTTTCTGCTTCAGGATAAGCGGTTTGAGACCTACGTCATTGAAATCGACCGAGAGTCCGTTGATTATTTGAATCAGAATTTCCCGGCTCTGGAAGGACGGATACTGGCATCTGATTTCCTGAATATTCGCACCGACTTATTGCCGACAAAACAGGTTAGTACGGAGCCGTTCGCCGTGATTGGCAACTTCCCTTATAATATCTCTACCCAGATTTTGTTCCGGGTGCTGGACATACGTGAGCGGGTCCCCGAAGTTGTAGGAATGTTTCAGCGGGAGGTGGCGCAGCGTATCGCATCGGGACCGGGTAACAAGGACTACGGTATTCTGAGCGTACTGCTCCAGGCCTGGTACGATATCAAATACGAGTTTACCGTGCCGCCCGAGGTCTTTAATCCTCCCCCCAAAGTGTTTTCGGGCGTTATTTCGTTACGTCGGAATAACGTAACTGACCTGGGGTGTGATGAACGGAAGTTTACACAGGTCGTTAAGCATGGATTCGGACAACGGCGAAAAACGCTGCGGAACTCCCTGAAGCCACTGAACCCGTCAGAGGCCGCGCTGGCCAGCCGGTTTATGGACAAACGCGCCGAACAACTTAGTGTAGCCGAATTCGTTGAACTAACGAAATTGATGGAAGAAAAAGAATAAGGAGGAAGGAAAAAAGGGGTATAGTCGGCCCCCTTCCTCCCCCTCCTCCCTTTCTTCTCCCTTTCCTCCTTCCCCAATGACTTTCGAACTGACTAAAGAATATCTTGAGCAACTCCAGACGGCTATCGAAGCGGGTGATGATGCCCAGCTTCGAGCGGAGATGGGAGAGCTTTATCCCGCCGATATTTCGGAGATTCTCTATGAGTTGGAATCCCAGTCCGCTCATTATTTATTGAGCCTGCTGGATCGATCGGTGGGGGCGGAGATCCTGGCGAATCTTGATCCTACTGATCGAACCAGTCTGTTGAAAACCTTTACGTCCGAAGAACTGGCGCCGTTTATCAACCAGATGGATTCGGATGATGCCGTAGACGTACTGAACGAACAGCCGATTCAGATTCGGGAGGAGGTCATTGGCCTACTCGAAGACCGCGAACAGGCTCGCTTTATTCTTGACCTGCTTCACTACGATGACAGCGTAGCGGGTGGGCTAATGCAGAAAGAGCTGATCAAAATCAACGTTAATCTGACCGTCAACGCCTGTATTGAGGAGATCCGGCAGCAGGCCGAGGATGTTGAAAACGTCTATGCCATTTACGTGGTCGACGATCAGGGGAAACTCCTAGGGCTGGTTTCGTTGAAGAAGATCGTACTGGCCCGTAAGACAACGAAAATTGCGGATATCTACGAAGATGATGTCGTCTTCGTGGAAACGTACCGGCCCGTCAACGAAGTGGCTGAGGTGATGCAGCGGTATGACCTGGATGCGATTCCGGTGGTTAACATTCAGCAGCGGTTGCTGGGGCGGATCACGATTGACGATATCGTCGATGTCATTACCGAGCAGGCCGAAGAGGACTTTCAGGTGATTTCCGGTCTGTCGGGGGAGGTTGAGGAAGACGACAGCGTCTGGGCGCGATCAAAAGTGCAGCTTCCCTGGCTCGTTGCCGGGGCGGTGGGCAGTCTGCTGGCGGCTACCGTCATCAATGGTTTTCAGAGTGAACTAGGCAAAGTGGCCGCGCTGGCCGCTTTCATACCGATCATTGGCTCAACGGGTGGGAACGTCGGGATACAGACTTCTTCGCTGATTCTGCAAAGCCTGGCCGATACGTCCGGCCTGAGTACTACGCTGGGTCGACGGCTACTACGGACGTTGCTGGTAGCCATCATCAATGGACTGGTCGTCGGGTTGATTGCCGGTACGTACACCTTCCTGATTGGCGAGCCCCGGTTGTTTTTCGTTGTGGCTATGTCCCTTTTAGCCGTTGTGTTGCTGGCATCCTTCATGGGAACCGTAACGCCCTTGCTCCTCAATAAGATAGGGATTAACCCTGCCGTGGCCTCAGGGCCGTTTATTACAACTGCCAATGACCTGATTGGTATTGGTGTTTATTTCATGATTGCCCAGACCCTTCTGGCTGAGTTGTAGATAAGTTGATTATTGCTCAAAACTGCCCGTTTCTACCTTTGGGTGGCATTGTGTAGTCGTTCCAGTTCGCAATTTCTGCCCCGAAACAGACAAAAAAATCTCAGTATTGCCCGATTTTATGTGAGTCGAAATTAAACTCTACGTACCTTTCGTCCATCTACGGTATGGACATTAGATACGTACCGAATAACCTGATTCTCTCACATGAATAACAATTCTAAAATCACCCGCCAGGAGTTTCTGCGTCTGGGTGCGTTGGCTGCTTCGGCGGCCATGCTGCCTACCATGAATGTGTTCGCGGCTGCTCCCAAGCAGGTTGGCCTTCAGCTGTATACGTTGCGTGAAGCCATGGGGAAAGACGCGGACGGTACGCTGAGAAAAGTTGCTGAGATTGGCTATAAGGAGGTGGAACCGTTCGGGTATAACGACGGTAAATTTTTTGGAAAAACGCCCAAAGAGTTTTCGGCGCTTCTGAAAGAACTGGGCCTAAAAGCACCAAGCGGCCACTACACGTCCGGCAAAACAATGCCGAATATGAAAGGTACGCTGACCAACGAATGGCAACGGGCCGTTGACGATGCGGCTGCCATCGGGCAGAAATACATGGTCTGCGCGTACTTGTTCCCACAGGAACGTACCAAGCTGGACGACTACAAGATGTTCGCCGAACTATTTAATAAGTCGGCCGAAACGTGTAAAAAAGCAGGTATTCAGTTCTGCTACCACAACCACGATTTCGAATTCCAGGAAATGGACGGTCAACTACCCTACGACATCCTGGCTAAAGGGACCGACTCGAAACTGGTGCAGTTCGAGCTGGATTTGTACTGGGCTACGTTTGCCAAGCAGGACCCCGTCGAGCTGTTCAAAAAGCATCCGGGCCGGTTCCCGCTGTGGCACGTAAAAGACATGGAAAAAACGGCTGAACGGGCGTTCGCTCCGGTTGGAACGGGTTCTATTGATTTTCAGCGCATTTTCGACGCGAAGAAGACAGCAGGTATGACACACTACTTCGTAGAACAGGATGTCTGCAAACTGCCCCCGTTGGAGTCAATTGCGATCAGCTACAAGAATATTGAGAAATTGAAAGTGTAGTCACTTTCGGAAAAGAGTAGAAAGGGGATGGGGGATCAAATAGGTCTCCCACCCCCTTTTACGTTTCAGAAGGCCTTGCTCTAAACCAGTTTGAAGAAGCCTTCGCCCTTACTTACCCTCTACAGAAGCTGCCAGTTCGGAAAATGATATGGTCGTTTTAACGCCCATATCAGCAACCGGCCAGGATTGAACGATAGTCCGTACCGGTAATTCCAGCGTCTTAATTGCCTTATACAATCCGGTTTGCCGGGCGCTAACCCGGGCTGGCTTGCCCGTTTTGGGTATCCACACCAGATCGTCCTCAAATAGCAACTGCTCGCTCGGAAAATGAAAAATCAAAAAATCGTTCGTGTGCGCCGATAGCTTGCCAATGTGGTAAATATCCAAGCTGAATTCGCCGTCGCTGATCGTTTTGTGCGCACCAACGGACTCTAGTTTAAGCGGTTTGGGCGATAGTTGCAGACTGTCTGGACGTAATTGGTGTGGCGCCTGAACCAGTTGCTGCACGTACGCTTCGTTACCCGGACTACACAAAATAGTGGCCTCCTTATGGACAAAAGGGCGCACACCACCCAGATAATGCGGGTGGTGATGCCCAAACACGAAATAGCGAATGGGTTTAGTTGGCGCTAACTGACGAGCCTGCTGGATGATTAATTCGCCATTCTGGCTGCTGAGCGGAGCTTCGGCAACGAGCAGAAAGTCTTTGAATTCGACGATCATCACCCGGTCGTCGGTGTGGGGCAACGTAACAAAATGGATGTGCTCGTTGTATTTTTCCGGTATGGCGGTGGGGGTAGGGGCAGTGCTCGAAGCTAGTTGATAGTCAGCCGGTGCATCAAGTAATTTCGGCGCGGTTGGAACGATGGTGCTGCGGACGAGTTGGACCTGGTCGTGCAATTTCCCGTTTACTTTGTCGATAGTGACCCGGGTTGGTTGCCAGCTCTGATTGGCTGAGGTATAATTCTCATACCGGATGGTCGTCAGCAAATCTCCCAGCATATCATCGGGCGCCAAAAGCGTGATCTGGTCAAGCAATCCATTTGACCGGCGGATGAAGAGACAAACCGTCGTCTCATTAATGGAAAGAGGGTAGCAGGTACGCTGCGCTGTACTCCGTTTTGAGTCGGGACGGATGTGATGCTGGTAGGCGTATTCGATAAGCCGAACGGGCGAGTAGCGCGCTTCGTGCAGCAGTTGTTCGGTCAGCATCTGCCGCGTAACAGAGGCCAGCTTCTCCTGACCGTGATCCAGTTTCAGTATCGTCTGCTCAGTAGCCTGGATTTTGGCGTAGTATGTCTTGTTGCGGGTAGGGCTGAGAAGGGTATCCGCCTGGCGGAACTGAGACGCGTTAACCCATACGGTTCCGGTGGCCTGATAGGGCGTTTGCTGCCACGGCTCCGCACTATGTTCCATCTCCTGTTTTTGCTCCTGGTAAGTAAGCGTCAGAAACTGATTTTGTAATGGCTTGACCTGCTTATTCCAGCAAGTTTGAAGTGGATCGGGAGCTGGAAGACTACCCGTAACGACAGGAACGTAAAACCAGCTTAAAAACAGCCAGAAGGAAGACATAAGAGTAGCGAATAGGATCGTAGTAGACAAAGCTACGTTACGACCCTATCTCATCCTTCATAGCCTTGTGTAATTTGTCTACGCAATTGAAAAGAGCCCGCCAGACTGGTCAAAAACAGCCGGTTAGTCGGCTATGAGAATAACGCAGCCGCATTGGTACGTTAGTTTAATAACGCCCAAATCGCTCGTGGGCCTGCCGTTCCAGCGCTTCCCGATGGTCGGGGTGGGCGATGTTAATGAGCGCCCGAGCCCGCTGACGGAGATTCTGGCCGTACAGATCAGCAATACCGAATTCGGTAACAATGTAGTGAACGTGGGCGCGGGTCGTCGTTACGCCAGCTCCTTCTTTCAGGAAGGGGACGATTTTACTCTGACCATTTCTCGTGGAAGAAGCCAGCGCAATGATTGGCTTACCGCCTTCTGACAGCGATGCGCCCCGCACAAAGTCCATCTGACCACCCACTCCTGAGTACTGATACGTGCCAATTGTGTCGGCACATACCTGCCCTGTCAGGTCGATCTCGATGGCGGAATTGATAGCCGTTACTTTGGGATTGCGCCGGATGATGGACGTATCGTTGGTATAGCTTACCTGCTTCATCGTCACCATTGGGTTGTCATCAATGAAGTCATACACTCGCTTGCTGCCCATCACAAATGTTGATACGATTCGGTGAGGGAGTACAGCTTTGTGTTCACCGGTGATGACGCCCCGCTCAACCAGGTCAAGGACGCCGTCGGAGAACATTTCCGTATGAATTCCCAGCCCTTTGTGATGAACCAGTTCCGCTAGTGTTGCATTGGGAATACCGCCGATACCTAATTGCAACGTAGCGCCATCGTCGACCAGACTGGCTACGTACTGCCCGATCTTACGGTCCGTAGCCGAAATCTGCGGCAAGGGTACTTCGTAAATTGGTTCATCTACTTCGATGGCTGCGTGTAGCATCGACACTGGGATCAAACCATCACCGTGGGTGCGGGGCACATTGGGATTAATCTGAGCCACCACGTATTTAGCCATCTGGATAGCCGCCAGAGAAATGTCGACCGACGGTCCCAGCGAACAGTAGCCATGCTGGTCAGGGGGCGACACCTGGATAAGAGCCACGTCGATGGGCAGGATATTACGCCGAAACAATAGCGGAATCTCGCTCAGGAAGATAGGTACGTAATCACCGATACCCTGGTTGAGTTGCTTCCGCATATTGGCTCCGATAAAGAACGAATTAGGCTTGAATGAGCCCTGATAGTGCTCATCCAGATAGGGCAGTGGCCCTTCGGTGTGCATGTGACAGATTTCGACGTCGCGCAGTTCGCTGGCCCTTGCTACCATTGCCTGGATCAGGACATGGGGGGTCTGGGCAACGCTGTGAATAAAAACCCGATTGCCGGACTGTATGCTGGAAACAGCCCCTTCGGGAGTAGTAATGGGGAGGTGTATCATAAAGAGGAGCTTATAAAAAATGTGTAAATCGGAGGGAATAGCCTGTGCTAGTCCCTCCGATTTACACAAAGATTGGGTGCTGATTACTGATGAGTATTTTGGGTCGAAGGCTGACCGTCAAATAAAGGGGCGTAATCGTCCGACAGAGTAATTTTAATCTTGTGCAGCTCGCCTTCAGTCACCATCTGGCTAAAGACCTCCATGAACTGGTGAGTGCGCTGCTTGCCGGTTTCGTCGTCGACGCCCAGCTTATCGGCAACCCGCTCATAAAACTCCGTTAGTTTGAAGCGCTCGCCCTGGTCGCGGTCTTCCGGATCAATTTCCCGGATAATGTCCAGCAGGGGAGCTGGCAGTTGAGCGCCAAGATTATCGGCGGCATTACCGGCTAGGTGTTCGGTCAGCGTGTGCAGAAAAGCGCGGGTAATATCAAGTACTTCCTGCTCGGACTCAACACCGAGCTTTTCTTTGGCTGCGTGAATAAATTCAGGGTACTGCATAACGTTGATCAACTTGGTTGGTTAGTATGCAGACAACTCCCTGATCAAGGCAGGGGTTTAGAATATTGGGGTAAAGTTAGTAGGCTTACTAGTAGATAGTTGCTGGGTTAGGAGCCGCCAATAGTTGCTGAAACCATTGCCCCGACGCCTTAACGATACGTTGTTGGGTACGGAAATTAACGTAAACCAGCCCAAAGCGAGGCCGGTATCCTTCGGCCCACTCGAAATTGTCCAGAAAGGTCCAGACGAAATAACCCGCGACGGGAACACCATCCTGCTGGGCACGTAATACCTGATGCAGGCATTGCCGGTGGTAATCCAGTCGGTCGGGATCGTGAACGACACCGTTCTGAACCGTATCGTAAAAGGCCGACCCGCTCTCGGCGATGTATAACTTTTTGACACCGTCGTACCGCGCAAACTGCTGAATGATCTGGTACATACTCTCCGGATTCACTTCCCAGCCCATTTCGGTAATCTTGTCAACGCCCCGGCGCAGGGGGGACACATCTTTAGCCCAGAGGTAAGGCATGAAGTAGGAAGATTCAACGACCGCGCGGAAATAGTGCTGTAAGCCGATGAAGTCGAAGTCGAAGGCAAGCCGCTCCATGTCGCCGGGGTGGGCCACTTTCTTTTTGATATTCGCCAGAAAGGGCAGCTCTTTATCCGGATAACCGAGGCCGAGCGAAGGCTCAATAAAGAGCCGGTTAAGGAGGGCATCGACGCGGACAGCAGCGGCCTGGTCGCGGGTCGAATCCGTAAACGGATGGACGGGCGAGCAGGAGAACGTAGTGCCTACCTGCGCATCGGGTACATTTTGCCGCACAATCCGACCGCCTTCTGCCTGAGCCAGTGTTGTATGGTGAATTGCTGGTAATAAGCTTCGGAAGCTACGTCGTCCGGGAGCGTGCTGACCGGTAAAATAGCCGAGTACCGAGAAGGCCAGTGGTTCGTTCAGCACGATCCAGTTCTTCACTTTGTGGCCGAACGCTTTCGTGCAGACGTCTACGTATTCAGCGAACCAGCCAACAATGTTCCGGTTAGGCCAGCCCCCCCGGTCTTCAAGGGCCTGCGGTAAATCCCAGTGGTAGAGCGTAATCCAGGGCGTCATGCCCAGCGCCAGACAGTGGTCAATCAAACGGTCGTAGAATGCCAGCCCTGCCTCGTTTATCCGACCGCCCTGCGCGGGGCCAAGGCCGTCGGGTAAAATGCGGGACCAGGCGATGGAGAACCGGAAGGCGTCGAAACCTAATGATTTATGGAGCTGTAGATCGGATTCGTAGCGGTCGTAGAATTCGCAGGCCTGGTCGGCATGTTCGCCGGTTTTGATACGTCCTTTCTGGTGGCAGAACGTGTCCCACACGGATGGTCCCCGCCCGTCGCGGTCTACCGCGCCCTCAATCTGATAAGCTGCGGTGGCTGTTCCCCACACAAAATTCTTCCCGAACGCATGGCGATCAAAAATGGGCGTATCAACTGGCATACGTACTCGGTCAGGCAAGCTACTGATGATGACTACGCCAAAAGTACGGCCCTCATTAAAAACGGTCGGGGTCTGTGACATAAATTAACATTTACTTCACAAACCCCGACCGGCTCAATGTACGTCACTTGCTTTATTTAGTACCCCCGGCGATCCCGACGGTCGTAACCGTAGGCGTTGTTACGTCGGTTGTTTTGTTGCAGCGCAAACAGCCGCTCGCGTTGTGAGCTGGTGAGTACCGATAGAAATTCCACGCGTTTTTGCTCGTTGAACCGGCGGTAGCCTTCGGGCGTCATCCGGGTGCGGGCAATCTGCTGATCGTACCGGTCTTCGATGCGGTGTAGCTCGCGTTGCTGTTTGCGACTTAGACCAACCAGGGCGTCCAGCCGGTCAATTTTTAATTCATCCTGAGCTTGGTCCCTGTCGTAGTACGTACCACCGCGAGGACCACGGTTATCAAAAGGAGCCGAATATACACGTTGCGCCATGGTTGCACCAGCGGTCATCAGTACGAAAGCAAAGGCGGCAATGATTGTCTTTTTCATGATCGGTATTGTTTAGTGTTTACTGATCGTTAGAGACAAAATCACCCGCTGCGTTTAATCGACCAGGCTATTTATCGGCTAAATGCCCGTTTGATCCCGACGAATGGATAAAAAAAGGGGCCGAATGGCCCCGTTGCGTATTGCAATTAAAGACGTCCCCCGCCAATATCGAACCCAAGTTTAACGCCCAGATACGTATTCTGGCTTTCGATGGTCGATGTTGTGCCCCGATTCTGGGTAGTAGGGACGGCATTGTACTCAACGCCAACCACGAAGTGACCAGTCTTGAGGCCGGCCCGGCCCATGAAACCAAATTTCGTTGCCCCCGTTAGCGTAACATCCTGTCTGGTTTGCCCATCAACGACAACGATGGTGCCCGCCGAGGCCACGTTATAGAGCCCGGCCCCAACGCCGATAAACGGACGTGTGTTTCCCTGCCCGAACAAGTAGTTGCCGGTTAGCAGGTAGGACCCGAAGAAGCCAACATCGCCTGATGTAGTATTGCCATTAACAACGACTCCCCGGGCAACGATCGCTGCTTCCAGCCGAAGCCCCAGATCAATATTGTCATTCAAACCATATTTAGGCTCCACTGAAGCCAGGAATCCACCCGAAACGGATGAGCCAAGTGGCTTGGCATACCCCAGTGACAGGTTGACCTTAAAAGGCTTGAACGTCTGCGCATGGGCAGCAAAGCCCGCTAACAGGCACAACGTTAGGAAAAGATGTCTCATTGATACATGGATTTAATGAGCTGCAAGTATACGCCCTAACAACTGATTGATGATGCGATAAGTGACTGAATGGGATAATTGAATAATACCTACTGTATGACTATTGTGAAAAAGTGAACAAGCTGAACGTAACACATTTTCGTACTTTTGTAGACCCGTAAGCGACCGTTTTGGCGGCCCCTGTTTTGTTAACGACTACCCAAAAAAGGATGAGTTTCGAGGAATATCTGACCCAGAAGAAGATTAACGCCGACCAATTCAAACAGGCTGAACCAGATCGCTATAGTCAGTGGGAGCGAGAATTTGAGCAGGTGCATCCAGAAAGTTTTACCGTTCAGAAAAAATTTCTCATCAACGATACCCGTAGAAAATATCTTGTGCGCTAACAAGTATGTTAGACGGTAGGTTTTGCTCCCGTTTAATCGTCAGTCGACATTTTAAATGTTTTGACCATGAGCGCTACACTGGGAGAACTCCGAGGATTGACAGATTCCATTCAGAAGACTCTGAAAAAACAGGGCATAACTGATACGACAGCACTGCTGGATATTACTCGAACCCGTCAGCAGCGGAATAAACTGGCCGCTTCAACGGGACTAAACGCAACCACGCTGTTGCAATTAGCTCGCCGGGCCGATCTGACCCGCATTAAAGGGATTGGTCGGGTATACTGCGATTTACTGGAAGAGATAAACGTAAACACTGTTAAAGAGCTGGCCCAGCAGCAGGCCGACGAGCTGCATCCGAAGCTTATTACGGTCAATGCGGTCCGGCAGTTCACCCAGCGCCCTCCGTCACTGGAGCAGATTCGGGCTTTTGTGGCGGAAGCCAAAACACTACCCGATCTGCTGGAAGAATGAGCGAGGATTAGTATTTGGCTTCGCGCAGGTAATTGTCCAGGTGATTTTCGAGTTCGGTAAGGGAAAGATTGGCGTGCAGCTCGCCATTGATTGCCAGTGACAGACGACCGCTTTCTTCTGAAATCGCAATGATAGCCGCGTCCGTAGCTTCGCTCATACCCAGTGCCGCCCGGTGCCGGAACCCCATGGCCGGTGGTAAATCGTCGTCTTCCGAAACGGGCAGAATGCAGCGAGCCGCCAAAATCTTCCCTCCGCTGATGATAACGGCTCCGTCGTGTAGTGGACTGTACTGACTAAAAATAGACAGCAGCAACAGTTTTGATACGTTGGCATTGACGATTTCGCCCGACTGGATAAATTTTTCCAGATCGTCATTCCGCTGAAGCACCAGCAGACCGCCCGAGAACTCGGCGCTAAGGGTTTTGCATGTCTCTATGAGCGGCTTCAGGGGCGTCTGAGTGTCGGTTGGGCGAGGTTGACGGAGTACCAGCCGCCGAATCCAGCGGTTGTTGATGAAATTGGTGGACTTACCAACGAACAGCAGAAAACGCCGGATTTCGTGCTGGAAAATAATAATCAGCGCCAGGGCTCCTACGCTGATAAAATACTCCAGAATGGTGGTGAGCAGATGCAGGCCTAATGCTTTAACGAGCAAGTAGGTAAAATATACCAGCAGGTAACCAATAAAAACCCGGCTCGCAACGCTACCCCGGACAAGGTTATAAATCTGATAAATAAGCAGGGCAACTAATCCAATATCGATCAGGTCGAGCCAGCCGATATTCAAAAATCCCAGGCGAAAAGCCAGCATGCATCAATGGGTAATGTTCGGGGGTAAATATAAAGATATATCCGGCCTGTTTGCTCCGTTAGTCTATCCACTGGTATTGATGAATCTGCCGCCCATCACTGGTTAGGCTGTCAAACGTTCCAGGTCTCACCTTCTACGGCCAGATACGTTTCCGGAAAGACCGACCTAGCTTCAACGAGGAAGTTGTCGAACTCTTTGTACCGCGACGAAAAATGACCAATCAGCAGCCGCTCTACCCGAGCCTGAGCCGCTAGTGTAGCGGCCTGTCGGGCCGTACTGTGGTATACCTCGGCGGCCCGCTGAGCGTTGTCGTCCAGAAAGGTTGCTTCGTGGTAGAGTAAATTGACTTCCTGAAGTAAGGGTGCTAGTTCGGCTACGTAACGGGTGTCGGAACAAAACGCGTAGGAGCGGGGCGGGAGAGCAGGCTGCGTAAACTCATCCGCCCTGTAGAGAATCTGACCATCGGCTCCGAGAATATCCTGTCCATTTTTGAGCTGTTTCAGGTAGTGAACCGGCACGTCGTCGGGCAGTTTCTCGCGGAGGAGATGCGGCTTGTGCGGCTTTTCCCGGAAAAGATAACCGCTACAGGCAATCCGGTGCTGGAGCGGAATCGACGTAACGGTAAACAGCGGATGATCGAGCAGAAACGTTGACTGGAGCGGGTCGACCGCCTGAAAATGCAGCTTATACCCCAGCCGTGAGTCAGATACGCGAAAGATCGTCGTCAGCACCTCGTCCAGCCCCTGCGGACCAAAAAGGTACAAATCCTCCGTGCGCCCGCCCAGGTTCATGGTCGACAGGAGTGGGGCCAGGCCAAAATAATGGTCGCCGTGGAGGTGACTGATGAAAATGTACCGTAACCGACTCGTCCGGATTCGTTTTTCCAACAGCCGCAGCTGCGTCCCCTCGCCACAGTCAATCAGGAGATAGTCGTTGCCAATTGTCAGTAACTGGGCGGTGGGGTGGAGGTTCAGCGTGGGCGTAGCCGATCCGGCCCCCAGAATAGTGAGGGCAAACGGCTGACTGGCGGATCGGTGCGTATCGGATTCGTGGTCGGTCATCAAAAAGTGTACTTAGTCGTGACCAAAAGCGCTGCCGGTATCAAACTCGTCATCGCTTTCGCTCCGGAAATCATTTTCTAATTCATTCATAAAGACGGCATCAACCGCTTCCTCAACTGTAGGCAGAATGGTTAAGTCGCCCAGGTTAGACGCGTCGATCTCGTCGATCAGGTCTTCATTTTTAGTCACTACGATCAGTAACCCTTCTTCGTTGGTGCACTGACGATTGACTTTACGTATGGCGCTAATGCCGTCCTCGTCAATAGTTTCTACCGATGCAGCATCCACAATGATGTTGCTGTAGCCTTCCCGGAACAGCGAGCGGCTCAGCGTTTCAAAGGTCGTGGGAACGTCGCCTTCAAACGCCGATTCAGCGAGTCGAACCAGCGCGTATTGTTCGTTTTTTTCGATGGAATAGTTCATAGTGTCTAAGATGTAGATCAGGTAAAGGAAGACCGGTTGCCACCGTCAAACAATGCATGCTGGCAACAAGCCTTACTGTCGAACCTCAATTAATCGTTAGAGTTTTAAGAATGTTCGTTTCGATTCGTTGGAGCGGGGCCGTATCCTCAGCCGCCTGGAAGGATTTTCCGGTTACGGTTTCGTATAACTCGATGTACCGGGCCGAAATCTGATTCAGCCATTCGTCGGACATCTCAGGGATCGTCTGTCCCGTTTTTCCCTGAAACCCATTGGCAATGAGCCACTCCCGTACAAATTCTTTCGAGAGCTGTTTCTGGGGCTCCTGAGCCTGTTGTTTTTCAGCGTAAGTAGCCGCGTAAAAATAGCGTGACGAGTCAGGCGTATGCACCTCATCGATCAAGTAGATTTTTCCGTCCAGCTTACCAAACTCATATTTCGTATCAACCAGAATCAGCCCCTGCTCGGCAGCCATTTCGGTACCCCGCGCAAAAAGGGCCAACGCGTAATTCTCCAGCTGAACGTAATCGTCCTCGCTAACGATGCCCTGCCGCAAGATTTCCTCCCGGCTGATATCCTCATCGTGTCCTTCGTGCGCTTTGGTCGTTGGTGTGATGATTGGCTGAGGCAACTGGTCATTTTCGTGCAGACCGTCGGGCAGCGAAACACCACACAGCGTCCGGTGTCCGTCGCGATACTGCCGCCATGCATGACCAGCCAGATATCCCCGAACGACCATCTCCACGGCAAAGGGCTCGCAACGAAGCCCTACGCTGACGTTCGGATCGGGTACGTCCAGCAGCCAGTTGGGAACGATGTCGGCAGTGGCTTTCAGGAAATGTTGGGCAGTCTGGTTCAACACCTGGCCTTTGAACGGAATCGGCCGGGGCAGTACGACGTCGAAGGCCGAAATCCGGTCCGACGCGATCATGATCAGTTTGTCGGGAAACGAGTAAACGTCCCGGACTTTACCCCGGTAAAAAGCCGTCTGGCCAGGAAATTGAAAGTTTGTTTTAGAAATAGGCACGAGTATACGAATTAGAGTTTTTCTAGGACAATGGCTGAGGCTCCACCACCACCATTGCAGATACCGGCTACACCATAGCGGGCGTTATGTTGATTCAATACGGTTGTCAATGTTGTTACGATCCGGGCTCCCGATGCACCCAGCGGATGCCCCAGCGCTACAGCTCCTCCCAGCACGTTCAGTTTTTCCTGCGGCACATTCAGCAGCTGACTGAACGCCAGCGGCACGACCGCAAACGCTTCGTTAACCTCAAAAAAGTCGACGTCATTTACCGATAAACCCGCCCGCTCCAGCGCCAGCGGTACGGCCTTCGCCGGAGTCGTCGTAAACCACTGCGGCTCCTGCTCGGCATCGGCGTAGGCCAGAATCCGGGCCAGCGGCTTGACGCCTAGTTCGTCAGCTTTCCGGCGACTCATCAGCACCAGTGCCGACGCACCGTCGCTGATGGGTGAGGAACTGGCGGCTGTTACGGTACCATCCGCCGAGAAGGCTGGTTTGAGTTTCGGGACTTTGTCGTACACGACGTTTGCATACTCCTCATCTTCGTTCACCGTAATCGTGCCTTTACGCCCCACTACGTCAACCGGAACAATTTCCGCTCCAAACTGCCCCGTCTTGGTACTGGCTTCGGCCCGTTTATAGGACTGTACCGTAAAGGCGTCCTGCATGTCGCGGCTGATGCTGTATTCCTGAGCCGTGCGGTCGGCAAAAACGCCCATCGCGCACTGATCGTACACATCAACCAACCCATCCCGTGCCAGGCCGTCAACTAACTCGGCGTTGCCGTATTTATAACCGAAACGAGCCTGGGGAACGTAATAGGGTACGTTCGACATACTTTCCATGCCGCCGGCAACGATTACGTCGGCCTGGCCCAGTTGAATCGTCTGAGCGGCCAGCATAATGGCTTTCGCGCCCGACGCACATACTTTGTTGATCGTTGTGCAGGGTATCGTCGCTGGCAAATCCGCCTTGAGCGCAGCCTGCCGGGCAGGGGCCTGTCCTAAGTTGGCCGACACGACGTTGCCCATGTACACTTCCTGCACCTGATCCGGCTGAACACCCGCCCGGCTCAATGCACCCCGAATGGCAATCGCTCCCAGATCGGTAGCCGACAGCGGGGCCAGAGCGCCCCCGAAACTCCCGATGGGGGTTCTGACGGCCGAAACAATGACAACTTCGTTCATAAGTTCTAGTAGTTGAGTTTACCAGCGATTCCCACCCGCTGCGGCTTTCGTCGTTGTGGGGCGGGCCGACCGGGTCAGGGCGTACGGCAGATCATCGTTCTGCATGGCGTCGAGTAGTTGCAGGGCCTGGGCTTCGCTCAGGTTCAGCCGCTGGAACCGACGGAGCAGTTCGTCCTGCTCGTCGGACCGCTCCACCTGTTGCTGGCTCATCGACTGATTGGGACTAGCTTGCTGCTTTTGCCGACTGACCTGCTGCTGGCGGAGCTTACCGGCGGGAGCTTTTCCCGAAAAGGTCTTTTTGATCAGTTCAAAATTATAACGGGCCGATTCGTTGTTTGCGTCTTCAAGCAGCGCCTGCTGAAATAAAATCAACGCCGTTGCACTGTCTTCCTGCATACACGCAATGACACCCAACTGGGTAGTCGCTACCGAACGTAAAGCTGTCTTATCGGAACGTAGCAAAGCCTCGTACTGGGGACGGGCTTTCTGATATTGTCTCAACTGAAAATACGTATGGCCCATATTGAGCCGGACCGCCGGGTCGAGCGCTGTTGTCCGGGTCAGGGACGTATAGAGCGTCAGCGCTTCCTGGTAATTGCCCGCGTCATAGGCCTTCTGCGCCTGCTGCCGTGCCTGGTTGTTGCGCGAAATCTGATTCGACAACAGTGGGTTGGTTAGCCAGGACCAGGCGGCAATGAACAGATAAATCATAGACGGATGAACGGACGAGTCGCCAAAATTAAGCGGAATCGGTGAGATGCGCTCACAATCGAAATGTTCGGAACGTAACTAACAGGTCAATAAGAATGAGTCCTAGGGCAATTAGCAGAAAATAGTAGTACTTGTTTGTCGAAATGGCAATCTGCTGCTGGTTGGTAAACGGCCCCTGCAACGACCGTAGTATACCAGCTAATTCGTAGACGTAACGACCGTCGGCGTCGGCCTCCACGTAACGGCCCCGGCTGTCGCGGGCGAGATTCTGTAGAAACGAGCGGTTCAGACGACTGCGTACAATCTGATTGTCATTGTCCCGTACAAAACCGGCTCCATCCCGAATCGACGAGCCGGCTTCGGTGCCAATCCCTACGGTGATCAGTGGTATATTATCCTGCCGAAGCCGCCCCAGTTCAGCCCGTTCGCAGGGGCCAAAGTTTTCGCCGTCGCTGAATAGAATAAGCGCCCGGGTACTCTGCCGGGTCGTTGAATCAGTGACGAATTTTTGCCGAGCCAGCGCTACAGCGCTACACAGGTCGGTTCCTCCCGACGAGGCTGGGTTAGGCTGAATATGCTGCACGAATTGTTTAAGCGCGTTATGGTCGGCGGTGAGGGGCGACAGGACGAACGGTTCGGCCGCCGTTAGAATGATCCCGAAGCGATCGGCCAGCAACGTATCGCTAAGTTGCTGTACGTCGTATTTGACCCGCTCGAGCCGGGAAGGAACAATATCATTGGCCGCCATCGATCGGGACACGTCCACGATCATAAAGACGTCGCGAGCGGTGGTTTCGAGTTTTTCGCTGGCTTCGCCGAAGGAGGGACCCAGTAAGGCAACAATCAGAAGCACTAAATAACTACCCCGCAGAAAAAACTTGGGGACTACCCCCCAGGCCGACGTGTTAAGCTGACGGGCTACCCAGAAAACGCGGCCTATGTAGAGCACATACAGTAGAACGAACAGGCCAATAAAAATAAATTCGGTGGTTGAAAATTGATAGAGCCAGTTCATACAGATGCTAACCAGACTGAAACAGAACCAGATGCCGATTCTGGCTGAATACGTTGCTGAGGCGAAAATACGGCTTCAAAAAAGATTTTAGAACTTACCCCTTGACGAAAACGCCGAATCACCATATCTTTGTGTCCCAATCGTCCGGAAGCGGATAATTGCCTGGAGAGATGCCTGAGAGGCCGAAAGGAACAGTTTGCTAAACTGTCGTACTGGTAACGGTACCGAGGGTTCGAATCCCTCTCTCTCCGCTGAGAAACTTGAAAAAAGTTTTTCACGAGTAATTAGGAACATCAAAAATTTTGATTACCTTTGCACTCACAAAATTCGGGGTGTAGCGTAGCCCGGTATCGCGCCTGCTTTGGGAGCAGGAGGTCGTAGGTTCGAATCCTGCCACCCCGACAACAAAATCCTCAAATCGATCTGATTTGAGGATTTTTTGTTTTTGCCTGGATTGCTGGTAGTTTTTCGGCAGCAAATCGCGAACAACACCGGATGAAGCTTGGCACAAAAAGGTATTTTTCTTCGACACTGGCTAGAGGACATTTTCGTTGCGGAATCTACTAGCCGTCGTTGCGAGGTTAGTGTTGCCGAAATCTTCAAGGCAGACTACAACGACTTTTCTGCTTGGGACAAAACTTTTCTGTTTAGGAAGGGAGGCTGAGTACCTGATAGATATGATTATAATTGGAAGGTTCCCACTATAAGCAATTGTAAGGCATGAATTCACAGGCTATTGATATTGATCAGCTCCCCATCAAAGAAAATGACTATTATGAATACAAGTCTAGCTTAACCAGTTGGGATAAGATAAAGGAAAAGCTACAAAAGGCAGCATCGGCTTTTGCTAATACAGGAGGGGGCTACTTTGTAGTAGGCATAGATGATAAATCAGGCGATGTTGATGGCGGAATTTCTAAGATATATGGGAAAAGACCAATAGAGGATTGGGTAGACAACATCATGAATCTGGTCGAGCCCAGACCTATCTACAGCGTAATACTATTAGAAGATATAAAGGGAAGGGGATTTTTAAAAGAGGAACATGCTGTCCTGTGCGTATTTGTTGAAGAAAGTAATGTAGGTCCCCATATGGCTTCGGATCATTGCTATTATATACGTGCAGGAAGCCATACGGTGCCAGCTAGGCACTTTATTGTTGAAGCCATACGTGCTAAACGCTATAACGCAAAGCCAAAGCTAACCTATCTACTAAGACTTAAACCTGATTATCAACAGGTGCTACAGCTTGGCGTAGTAGCTATAACAAATGCACCAGCGACAGACATAACAATATCGCTAAGTGCATATCCAGAAATTCTTGAAAAGCGGGCGCATGATTTCCCAATAAGTATTCCCCTAATAGACATGCAAAACCCTTTCTTCTTTGACGTTGACCTTTTCGCTACATCTGGGAAATCATTCCCCAAGGACATGAAGTTAAGGTTAGAATACTCTGACGTCTTGGGTAACAAGTACGAAGAGACATTTGATGTTGATCTGGGGTCGACGCCACCATTAGTAATTGGAGATCGGGATAAAAAGTTTTTAGAAGTATTTAAAGAGATTGTAAAAGCTATTTCTTCGATTCGTTAAAACGATATGCAGAATACAAAGTAGGTTAGTGAACATATAGAAAAGGATCTGACCTATTATTTTATTGCAAGCTCGAAAATTCGTCTCAATTCGCAGCGATGACAAGAAGTGTTTGAGGAAGCAAAAAATTGTGGTTTGTCAAGGATTTTCGAAAAAACTCTGGTTTCGAGAATATTTATATAAGAAAGTGCGAATGTTGTTGGCCTGAACGATGGTCTGACTGATCCAGTATTCAAGCACTGTCGGGCTACCCAGTCCGTGCTCTTCGGCAAAGTGAACGAAGGTGAGCCACACTGTTAGGTAACATGTTTCGCCCTTACTATTCGCCCTTACTATGTGTATATATATTACATATCGGTTTCGGGTACTGGGGGAGCTTAATTGGGTGTTACCGTAACGAGCTGGTCTATCTACGTTTACTTTGGACCCCGCATTTCATTCATACCGGTAGTTGTCTACGATAACTTCTTAACTATTTACAAGCTGTTTGGGCTTGTGAACCAAAGCTAACGTTAACGGCATCGGCGTTGGCCCCGTTGATGTAGCCGGTCACCCGCTGTTCTACGTTCGTGAAGTGCGCCTTAAGATTGATTGTTGCATATTCTCCGCTGGCCAGGCGTATTCCCACTTCGTTACGGCTAGTCTTAGTAACCGACCCACCGTCAACGCCCGTTATTTCTATTCCTTCGGCTTTACCGCCATTGCCCAAGAACTTGACTACCAATAAATCCGACGTCGTTGAGTCGCTGTTGGAGAGGCTAAACTGAATCGGGTGAGAACAAATACTGGATTGCTGGTTGTGATCACCAATGAAATCGCCGTTAATCCCGGCTGGGAGAGGTACTGATGCGTTAAAGCTCAATAACCCTATCAACAAAGGCAGGGCCGATAGATATTTTACACGTAAAAAAGTAGAGTGTATCATAGCTCAAATTGCGTTTACTGACCGTCAAGTTGAGCTTGCAATTTTTGTGCTATACTTATACGTTTTGCGCATTTGTTACTGTATGTCCGCAGGGGCCGATAAGGGTTTCTCGGCTCTTTATCTGTTTTTTGATCTGCGCAGTTCCTATCAAACTATTTACCGCACCGGATAGACCGTGCGTTGACACGGCTGATAAAGGCTATCGTCCCCACGATAGAGTCAGTATCCTAATCAACGCCCAGCGAGATACTGTCCTTGTTCGTCCTATAGATAGTGTATCCGGTTCAATTCTGGCTTTCGCGGTAATATATGTTTCTTAGTCCATTCTATAGAGCGAGGAAAGTAGTATAGGTAAAAGCTGTTAAAAATGGATTAATTTATGGATTAGTAACGCTGTTTAGAAATAGTAATTTTTATTTCTACTTATATTTTAAAGTTCTGATAATTAAAGGATTGAGTTGAGTTGGGTCTGTACTTATGAGCGAATGTCCAATCGAAGATATCAAAAACCATTTGATTTATGAATCAGTATATATACTGTGGTATTAAGGAGAGTAATCACCTGGTTACAGACGCGCAACAAGGGTAGTAGTTGCGTTCATAAAACAGATAGAAGTCCACATCTGGCGTAAGTTAATTGAGAGGACGACGTGCCTGGCTATCGGGGCGCACGAGTCGAATTGAATCACCAAAAGACACATAAATTATGAATCAAGCCTGGCTTTACCCGCTAATTCTTGCAGCTGGCGCGCTGCAAGCCTGGGGCCCGCCCATGAACGGGGCGTTGCTTAAATCAGTCACTAATCCGTGGCTGTCCAGCGTTATTTCATTTCTGCCGATCGTAGCCTTGCTGAGCTGCGTTTTTTTATGTTTGCCCAAACCCCTGCCGACCGGAGAGGGCTTGGCTACAATGCCCTGGTGGGCACCACTGGGCGGTCTGGTAGGAGCCGTGGCGGTTGTGGTAGGGTTGATGTTTGTCAATAAGGTTGGAGCCGGAACGCTGGCGGGTCTGACGATAACGGCCAACATCCTGATGTCGCTGCTGATCGATAAGTACGGCTGGTTTGGTATGCAACAGCATCCGCTGAGCATGGGCCGGATTGCCGGAGCCTTGCTATTAATTGGGGGGATCTATCTGGTTTCTAAATACTGATTTAGTTCACTCTCCCGAATTTGATCGCTACGAACCGCTTGCTGATGGATACAGACGAACCACTATTGTTTGCTCATCTGGGCGATTTGCACATCAAGAAGGCTATCGATCAGAACTACCTCGATTTTCTGTTGATCCTGGTACAACTGGAGACCGAATGTCGCCAGTACACGGATTTTATGGTGCTCCCCGGCGACAATGCCGACGATGGCCTCCCCGAACAATACGAGCTGGTGGCGACGGGCCTGAAACTGTTGAGCAGTCCCGTGTACATCATCACGGGCGATCACGACATGGCGTCGGGGAACCTGGATGCTTTCTACTCGATGCCCATGACGCGTAAGCTGCCGATGGCGGTTACCGTGAAGGGCATTCGATGCGTATTTCTGGATATGTGCGGTAGCGGGACGGGCGGCCCCGATTTCAAATTCGGCGCGGAGCAACTGGCCTGGTTAACCGATCAGCTCGGTCAGGCAAGGGATCAGCAGGAATCGGTCGTTTTGTTTATGCACACGTATCCGGCTGACTGCGTAGACGAACAGGAAACGTATGCACTGAATAGGCTGATTGCTGACCACCGGGTAGTCTTGGTCGACCTGGGTCATACACATTACAATGAGCTGGCGAACGACGGACACACTATTTTTGCGGCAACGCGCTCGACCGGCCAAATTGAGGAAGGCCCCGTTGGGTATTCACTCGTTAGTATCGATCGGGGGAAGGTCAGCTGGCGCTTCAAGGGCTTGCACGACGCGTTTCCGTTCGTTTTGATAACGACACCCGCTGACTATCGACTGTGGCGGGAGGACGATCAGCCACCTGTTGGCGGGCTAACGATAGTGCGGGCTGTCGTGCTGGGAAACCAGCCGCTGAGGCACGTTACTTGTCAGTTAAATCAGGGGTTGCCAGTACTCATGGCAATGTCGCCGGATGGCAAATACTGGGAGGCCGAACTGGACATCGTCGATCAGCCAATCCTGATGCTCACGGTCGAGGCCGCTGACGAGCGAGGCCACCCCGGTCGTCATACTATAGACCTGAAAACCCCCTTTACGTCGCAGCTAATGCGACACAAGCAGGGGAGCGATGCTGACTCAGTTGGTGCCTGGCTTCAGAATGGTATTCTGGGAACGCAGCTGGGACCCAATCGAAACGGTAGCGCGTGGTAATGTTATTTATTCTTACAAACTGCCTAAAAGTTAACTAGCAGTAGGTCTAAAAACCCCTAAATCCCCTGAAGGGGACTTGGTTCTAACAAGAGAAAAGTCCCCTTCAGGGGATTTAGGGGTTTTTAGACAGTTTCTCTTAATCAACATGGTCATCAGTAGTATCTGGATCATTGCACTGGTTGCCATTGCCGGTATTATTATTCGCCCGTTCAATGTGCCCGAATTTGTTTGGGCCATCGCCGGGGCTGGTTTGCTGCTTATTCTTGGACTGATTACGCCCGCCGAAGCGCTGGAGGGCGTCAGGAAAGGGACTGACGTGTACCTCTTTCTGACCGGTATGATGCTGCTGGCTGAGACAGCCCGTGATCAGGGATTGTTTGACTGGCTGGCGGTTCAGGCGACCAATCGGGCCGACGGGTCAGCCATTCGACTGTTCGGACTGGTTTATCTCGTCGGTATCGTTGTTACGGCCTTTCTGTCAAATGACGCCACGGCGGTCGTTTTGACCCCGGCAGTGGCAGCTGCGGTAAAGGCAGCCGACGTAAAGAAGCCGTTGCCGTACCTGTTCATCTGCGCGTTCATTGCGAACGCGGCCTCGTTCGTGCTGCCAATTTCTAACCCGGCCAATCTGGTTATCTATGGTACGCACATGCCGTCGCTGGTGCATTGGCTAGCCCAGTACGGATTGCCCTCAATCGTATCGATTGGGATTACGTACGCTGTACTTCGCTTTACCCAGCGGGATAGTTTACAGGAGCCCGTCGCGTGTAATATTCCCGTACCTACCCTGTCGACGGGGGGTAAATTAGCCCTGATAGGAATCGCCCTGACGGCGTTGGTATTGCTGGGTGCATCGGCTCTGGACGCTGAATTAGGTTTGCCAACCGCCGTTGCGGGTATCCTGACATCCATCGTGGTGATGGTGAAGACAAGAACCAATCCATGGAGTGTTATCAAACAAGTATCCTGGTCGGTGCTGCCACTGGTTGCCGGGCTGTTCGTGCTGGTCGAAGGCCTGAATAAAACGGGACTCGTCGATCAGTTAGCCACTTTGTTGCAGCAGGAAACGGCTCGCTCAGTCACGCAGGCGGCCTGGTTGAGTGGGGTAGGGCTGGCGCTGGTCTGTAACCTGATGAATAACCTCCCGGCAGGCCTGATCGTAGGCTCGGTGGTGCAGACCGGTGATATTCCGGACATGGTCAAGAGCTTTCTGCTGATCGGGATCGATCTCGGCCCTAACTTATCCGTTACCGGCTCGCTGGCTACGATTCTGTGGCTGGTCGCGTTACGTCGCGAGGGAATACGGGTCAGTGCGTGGGAATTCCTGAAACTGGGCATACCAGTGATGCTGATTGCCTTACTGGCGAGTCTGGCCGTTGTGTGGTTACAGTATCAATTCTAGTGACAATAGCAAAAATGATCCTTGTGTGGTGTAAGGAGACGTAACGCCGAAGCTTAAGAAAACTTAATTCCATCTTCAGTTTGCACTTAGCTGGTGCCCGTAGGTTTGCCAGCGTAACAAAACAACAAAAGTCATGCAAACGAAACAGGTAACCCTATACACCGCCCTGCTGCTAGGTACGTTAGTCGCTCCATTGCTTCACGCTCAGATTCCAGCCGGGACTCCTGCTCCTCCGGTTCAACTAGCCGATGCCGGCCCAAGACCACCCATGCCCGGTGGGCCACGGGGACCGCGAGGCCCTCAGGCTCAGACCATCACGTCGCTGACGACGTTGTCGGGTACGGTAGGGCAACTGACTGCTAACGAGGACGGTATTCTAAACGGCTTTACGATAAACGCCAACACCACTCCGCAGACCGTACGGTTTGGTTCGCACCTGGGGCAGCAGGTTAACGCGGCTGTTAAAGCGGGGAACCGCGTAACCGTAACGGGCTACAGCGAGGTTAGCCCAATGGGCGAAGCGACGTTCAAACTCGTGAAGCTCGACGCGGGCAAAGCGCAAGTCGTTGATGCTCCGCCATCCCAGCCCCAGAACCCAGTAACGCCAACGCGGCAAAGCATCAGTGGTAAAGTGGCAGATTATCAGCTTAACCGGGAAGGGCAGGTAAATGGGTTGATCATGAGTGATCAGACGGTCGTAAAAGTGCCCCCGCACGTGGCCGGACAACTGGCGACACTGGCTCCGAAGGGCAGTACCGTTACTATCGACGGCTACGCCCAGCCACTGGGTGAAGGACAGGTACAATTGCAAAAACATGCCACGGTGCGTGCGTCGGTGCTGACGGTGGGTGGCCAGTCATATCTTATTCAATAACCGAGGGAGCCGGAGTCATTCGTACCAGATTGGCTCCGGTTTTTCTTCTTACTTAACATCCCGATGAAACACGTTTTACGATACTAGATTACCGATGCATGCCACCCAGTTTTGGGTTGCAACAAGACTTACTCAATTAATTACTTCAGCGTTACGAAAAATGGTTGACACTATACCTGCTCCCCGTACCCGGCAACCGGGCAAAGGAAGCCTGCGCGCGCTCGACGCAGCTAATTTCTTTCTGGCCGACGTGCGCGATGGCCTCGGCCCGTATCTGGCCATTTACCTGCTTACAACCTTGCACTGGGACGCCCAGAGCATCGGTATTGCAATGTCGGTGATGGGTATTGCCACCGTCGCGACGCAGACGCCTGCGGGGGCGCTCGTTGACCGAACCCGCTATAAACGCCTGTTTTCGGTGGTGGCGTCCATGCTGATTGCATCGGCCGCCCTGTTGACCATCTCGTTTCCTACCTACGGGGTGATTATTGGTGGACAAGTGGCGATGGGTATTGCTGCCGCCTGGTTTACGCCCGCTGTCGCGGCTATTACACTGGGGATTGTGGGACCTAAAGCCCTGGACGGACGGGTGGGACGTAACGAAACCTTCAACCACGCCGGGAACGTATTTGCGGCTCTGTTGGCCGGGTTGATTGGGTATTACGTCAGCAGCGCCGGTATTTTCGTCTTGCTGTCGGTGATGTCGCTGATCAGCAGCTTCGCGATCTGGCGAATTCAGGAGAAAGACATTGATCACGATCTGGCGCGGGGTTGTCCCGACGGCGAAGATGCTGGAACGGATGATAAACCGTCGGGCTGGAGGGCTATCTTGAGTAATCGTTCTATCCTCTTTTTTGCGTTGGCCTGTGTGCTTTTTCACTTCGCTAACGCAGCTATGCTTCCCTTGCTGGGGCAGCGACTGGCCCAGGGTATCGACGCCGGGACGTCGTCGGCCTACATGTCGGCCTGCATTATTGTAGCGCAGGTTGTGATGATTCCTGTCAGTCACTGGGCCGGGAAATTGGCACCATCTGGACGTAAACGGCTGCTGTTGATTGCGTTCGCGGTGCTGCCCATTCGGGGGGTATTGTACACGTTGACCAACGAACCGACGCTACTGGTAGCCATCCAGATTCTCGACGGCGTAGGCGCAGGGATTTTCGGCGTACTATCGATTCTGGTAGTGTCTGATCTTACGCGGGGCAGTGGTCTGTTCAATACCACACAGGGCGCTATCGCCACCGCCGTAGGGCTGGGAGCCTCACTAAGCAATGCTTTCGCCGGAGGGATTCTGCTGCGGAGTAGCTACAACACGGTCTTTCTGGTGCTTTCTTGCATTGCCGTAGCCGCCGTGGCTGTGCTGTGGTTCTTTGTCCCCGAAACCAGCAAAAAAACGGCCTGATTTCAGTGGGCTAATTCCATTAATCACTCAACTTCTTTTCATGAATACGCTCCTTGACAAATCGAGGTTTTACGTTTTGTTGGGCCTCTCCGTTACCTGGCTGGCAACTGGCTGTATGAGCAGTCGGCGCGCGTCGGAAGCCCTGCAACGGGTGGCGCAGGATCACTGCGAGATCGATTCAAGCCATACATCTGGCTACGTATTTCGCCCGGCTTCCATTCAGGTCGGTTCGGCCGAAGAAACGTTATTGCAGGGACGCTACGGGCCACGGGCTCTGCGAATGGCACAGGCGGTAGGCCTGATCCCCCTGCTGGCGCAGCTGACCAAACTGGAAGCTGAGGAAGCCAACGCAGCACCAGCGAGTGGGATGCCGTCAACGGCGTATCTGGCCGTCCGGCAACGTATTACTGATCAGATTCAACTCGCCAATGCTGACATTGCTACGGCTTCTGCCCTGCTTGACTGCGATACCAAACGCGCTACGTTAACGGCAACCCTGCTGACCCGTCGGGAAAACATCCGCGAGAAGCGTATGACTATCAGCGCGATCACGATCGGGGCGGTGGCCATCATCGGAGCCAGTATACTAAATCTGCACGAAGAACACGTAACGGCCGACTGGCTGCACGTTGCCGGGGGAGTAGGAGAGGGCGCGCTGGGTGTGCTGGCCCTTCGCCAGAAACCACCTCGTATTAATTACTCACACGTTCGCAATCCGCTGCGCGACATCTGGGAGCGGCCCGGTCAGGATGGACCTGGGCCGGATGGATCTGGTCAGGATAGAACCGGTCAAGATATAGCTAGTCTGAATAGGTCTAATTCAGATGGAACAGCCCGATCGACTCTGTTTGCTCCGCTGGTCTGGTATTATCTCAATCAGCCCCGCATTGGCAACCGTCAGACGGTAGTTACCGAATTGCGGGAACGCTGGGAGGTATTAACATCACTCGATGCCGCCGGGAAACGAGCGAAAAAGCTCCATCACGAAGTCGATTATTTCGGTGCGGGTGATGACTACGACGCCGAAGCCCTGACGTTGCGCGCGACGATGCTGGGTGAGTTAGAAACCGAAATCAAGCTGATGAATAACGACCTGACCATCCTGCTGAACGAGATTGTAAGTCAGCAAAAAGATCGGACGCCACGACGTTGAGCACCTGTGGCCGAATTAATTCTTTCTTAAGCCTTTCTTCATATCGGTCAGGCATTTTTGGATTGTAAAACACACAAATCCAATGAAGAAAATAATTTTGACGGCCTCCGTACTGGCTACGATGATCGTGACCAGTTGCAGTAAAAATGGTACAATTGGCCCCGATCAGCTTTCGGTAGCTAACGCCCGTGTCGGCTCATCAACGCAAGCCGTTACGCTGATTTCTCCACTGCCCACGTCGACATTGCCTGCTGGCGTGAAAACGTATCTGGATCAGAAGTATGCTGGCTATTCGCTGATAAAAGTAGACCGCAAACGCCAGCCTGGTACAACAACTTTTGAGGGGACAAAGGTTAAATTCGTACAAAACGGAACGCTGGTTGACCTGGATTTTGACGCCAACAACGCGCTGGTGGCAAAACCCACCGGGCCACAGGGTGGGCCAACGCCCCCACCTGCGCCCGCCGGTGACCACGCGGTTAGCTACGTAGCAAAATCTGAACTTCCGGCTGCGGTGGCCGGTGTGATCAGCAGTAGTACGTACGCATCGTACACATACGGCTGGACTGAGCTACATGTGCACGACGGCGTAACGCAGTACGACGTAAAACTCTTTAGCAATAACCAGCCGACAACCCTGCACCTGAACGCTAGCGGAGCCGTCGTTACGCCAACGCCCCCTGCTGGTCCGGGCGCTCCTGTATCGGGAACGGCTACTGCCCCTGTGTCTGGTACGACTAACGCCCCGGTTCCGCCCGCACCACCCGTGCCGAAGGCCCCTGTATCGGGAACGGCCACGGCTCCCGTGTCAGGTACCGCAACGCCCCCAGCTCCGCCAGCGCCAGCTAACCGGTCGTTCATCCTGGATAGCAGCAAGCTACCGTCGGCTGTCGGGTCATATTTGCAGACGAATTTCAGCGGGTACACCTTCCTGGCGGCCGAGCTAAACACCCCGCCAACGGGGACTACGGGCGAATACATGCTTGATGTCGCAGTCGGTAAGCAACTATACAAGGTTCGCTTGACGTCAGCTGGTGAGTTGCTAATGGCCGAAGCCCGCAATTAATTCCAACCGATCGTTCGTGATTAGTTCGAGGGAAGTCCGTCTGACGGGCTTCCCTCATTTATTGGCAGCTGAAGGTCAGCCCTGAATTCTCCTCCGGTACCGGACACCTGGAGCGTGCCGCCCATCAGCCGCGTAACCTGATGGCTAATCCAGAGACCTAACCCGTACCCATCGTGCTGGGGATCGGCTTGGTAGAATTGGCGGCTTAGCCGGTTTGGATCGGGGAGTGGGGCGGTCGTCTGATTTGTTAATGACCAGATAATTTGGTGACCCTGTCTGTTCAGAGTCAGGTCGAGTCGGGTAGCGGGGGTAGCGTACTTGACGGCGTTATCAAGCAGATTCAGTAGTACGTTCGTCAGCTTGTCGAGATCGGCCCGAACGGTCAACTGATCGGTGGTTTCATCCAGTGAAATGGACAGGTACAAATCGCGCTCGTTGATGGCCCGTTGATAGCGTTCGACCAAGTGAAGCGTCAGATCGTCAAGGTCGATGGGTTCGATGCGTAATTGCAGGGTGCCCGCCCGCAGCTGACTCATGGCCAGCAGATCGTCGACCAGGCGGCTGAGCCGACGTAATTCACTGAGCTGGCTATGGAGAAATTTCCGCTCGCGATCATTGATAGCTTCGCGCTGGGCCACTTCGATTTCCGTTCGAAGAATGCTCAGGGGCGTTCGAAGTTCGTGTGAGGCTGCGGCAAAAAAAGTGTGTTGCGTCTCGACCGCCTGCCCGATCCTGGCCAGCATCTGGTTGATGGTTTCGGCCAGTTCCTGTAACTCGTCGCCCGAATCAGGAATCGGAATGGGCGTCGTCTGTTCGGCGCGGCTGACTGATTGCGCCGAGGTAATGATCGACCGCAACGGACGTAATAACCAACCGCTCAGCCACCAGGCGCTTATTCCGGATACAACGATACTTCCCAAAAGCGTCAGCAATAACAACACACCTATACCACGCAATTCGCGGTGTAGGGGACGACTGCTGTGGCCGACTACCGTAATAAGTTTGCCGTATCCATCGTCGGCTGGCCGTACGAATTTTGTTAGTCGAAAGGTATCCACTTCTACCGCGCTTTTCGCGGTTAAAAAGGACGAATCCGCGGGGAAGTGGGGCGACTTGTACAGTCGTTTGCGAAACGTACCGCTGGAAAACCACAGTGCCATAACCTCACCCCGGTCGGGTAAGGGGATCACCAGCGGATAGACCGACGTGCGTTCCGAAAGCCGCCCTGCCCGATCGGTCAGCGTCCGGTTATCCTGGTCGATCAGGACCGTGCGCACCCGGCTGAACAGGTAGCCGGCGGCCCCGGTAAACCCCAGAAAAAATGTAGCACCAAAAACCAGCCCGATTTTAAACCGAATGCTCCGGGCCGGACGTAAGGCGGTCATCATGAGTATCGATAGGCCGGATTAAGCGTTGGTCAGCGTGCCGCGCAGTCGGTAGCCCACACCCACTACCGTTTCCAGGAGTGGGGTGTCGAACCCTTTGTCAATTTTCTTGCGTAGCTGATGCATATGGACCTCGACTACGTTACTGCCCCGGTCAAAGTCTGAATCCCATACTTTCTCGGTTAGCTGCGCCTTGGATAATACCCGCCCGGGCTGACGCATGAACTGCTCCAGTAACTGGTATTCGCGGGGAGTGAGGGTGATCGTTTTGCCGGCCCGGCTCACTTCTCGAGTGGCGAGGTCCATGGTCAGGTCGGCCACGCGCCAGACGGGTAGGCGGCTCCCGGCCTGCCCCCGCTGTACGGTCCGGATGCGGGCCAGTAATTCGTCCAGTTCAAACGGTTTACGCAGGTAATCGATGGCGCCCAAGTCGAGCCCCCGCACGACGTGCTGGGACTGGTTGAGGGCACTCAGAATCATCACCGGCGTGTCGATGCCGAAGTCGCGGAGGTTCCGCAGCAGGTCAAAGCCAGTGGTACCGGGCAACATTAAATCAAGCAGAATCAAATCGTGAGTGCCCAGCGCTGCCTGTTCTAGTCCGGCAGTTCCTGATAGGGCCACATCGACCGAATAACCAGCCTGGTTCAGGCCTTTTTGCAGGTGCAATGCCAGCTTTTCTTCGTCGTCGATTAGTAGTATTCGCATTTACAACGCAAAAGTTTGTCCGTTGATAGTTAGTGCTGTTGGGTGAATCAGCTTTCGCCCCGTCTTGTTAACGAACCCCACCGCCGTTCGCTCGTACCCGACCACACCCAGCCGATGAACTCCCTCCAGTAGTGCCTGAATGGATTCGCTCTGATGGGGTTTCAAATCAATTACGTACTGGTCGGTGACGAGCGCCGACAAGCGACCGGCGTCGTCGCGTAACTCGCCGGTCAGCGGACCTTCGGCTTTCGCCAATTTCCCCTGCGCGGGTGGGGGCGGAGGAAGATCGGCAATCTGCAGGCTGGTTTTCCTGGATCGGTTGACTAAGCTCGTCAGCCGGTACACTGGGGCCGCTTCCTGCCCATCAGACGTCCGTGCCGGCGGGGGAGAATACCTGATTCCCGTGGCAACGACCGTCTGCCCGACGGGGGCCAGCTTCAGTACCTGAGCAGCCGTATGGGGCGGAAAGTGGAACCACGTGACCCCGGTGGTCGTGCGAAGTCGCAGCCCATCGTAGTCCCCGACCTGGTTTGCCAGATAGCCCAGTACCCGCCCCGACAGCGATTGCGTAGGTTGAGCAGCTAGTGTAAGTGTCCAGAAGAGTCCTATAAATGTGTATCGATAGCTTCTTAGCCAGTTCATGAGCGGGAAAGGTAAGGAGCGAGAATAAGTAAGACCTTAATTTACTATTAAGAAAGTTTAAGCTGCGACATTAGACCCATTCGGATAACCGTGTTGCCTACGGACTACTAAACCGGAAAATTGACTCGCTTCACCTATTTACAACCCCAAATGGGCCCGAATCTCCACTAAATCAAGTTTGCGGGATTATAAACGCAGCAATTTGATCTTGTGAACGTATAGTGCTCTGTACCTTTGGCGCTAGGCTATCTAAAAAAACACGCTGGTCACCCCCGCCTTTTTACGTTCTGATTTGATGACAATCGCCATGAAGTCCAACCGCAACGGTTCAATCGTCGCTCGTGTACTGAATAAACAACTAGTCGTAGCACTCGTACTTGTCGCCTGGTTAATCAATACCGTACAAGCCCAGGTAACGCCCCCCAAGCCTTTCGGTCCAGTACCCAACGAGAATCAGATGCGGTGGCAGGAGATGGAATATTACGCCTTTGTCCATTTTTCGACTAATACCTTTACTGACCAGGAATGGGGCTACGGCGATGATGATCCCAAGATTTTTAACCCAGACAAACTTGATTGTCGCCAGTGGGCACGGGTTTGCAAAGAAGCGGGGATGAAAGGAATTATCGTGACGGCAAAACACCATTCCGGGTTCTGCTTGTGGCCGTCGAAATACACCGAGTATTCGGTTAAGAACTCGCCCTGGAAAAACGGCAAAGGAGACATTGTGCGTGATCTGGCAAATGCCTGTAAGGAATATGGCCTCAAATTAGGCATCTATCTGTCGCCCTGGGATAGAAACTACGCGGGCTACGGCCGGCCGGAGTACATTACGTACTTCAGAAATCAACTGACAGAGTTGCTGACTAACTACGGCGATATTTTCGAAATCTGGTTTGACGGAGCCAACGGCGGTTCGGGATACTACGGTGGTACCCGGGAAACCCGGAAGATTGATCGCACTACCTACTATGACTGGAAAAACACGTACAAGCTTATCCGCCAGCTTCAGCCGAACATCGTCATCTGGAACGACGGCGGAGATCGGGGCGATCTTCGTTGGGTGGGTACTGAAGAAGGCTACGTTGGCGAAACCAACTGGAGCCTGCTGAACGCTACGGGCGATGTGCCCGAAGATATGTTACGTCACGGCCTGGAAAACGGCGATTCCTGGGTGCCGGGTGAGGTGAACACATCGATCCGGCCGGGCTGGTTCTACCACGAATACGAAGACAGTCGGGTAAAAACGCTGCCCCAACTGCTGACCACCTATTACAGCTCGTTCGGGCGGAACGGGACACTACTGCTTAATTTCCCCATTGACCGACGGGGACTCATTCACGAAACCGATGAAAAAGCCGCAATCGGTCTGGCTAAGGCCGTAAAGGAAGCCTTTGCGGTCAATCTAGCCGCGAAGAAATCCGCGAGCGCGTCGAACGTACGGGGAAATGCTAAGCAGTTTGGGGCTGATAAAGCGCTGGACGGCGATAAGAATACGTGCTGGACGACCGACGATCAGGTAAAAACCGCTTCTCTAACCATCGATTTCAATAAACCCACGACGTTCAATCGCTTTCTGGCGCAGGAATATATCCGCCTGGGGCAGCGCGTAAAGGCCTTTACGGTGGAGGCTTTGGTAAATGGAGAGTGGAAAGAACTGGCCAAGCAAACAACCATCGGCTACAAACGCATTCTGGTTCTCCCAACCGTGACGGCGACGCAGCTTCGGTTTACGATAACCGACGCCAAAAGTAATCCGGTAATTGCCAATGTAAGCGTCTACAATGCGCCCCAGGTGCTCGTTGCGCCAACCATCACCCGCAACAAAGTGGGGGACGTACTAATCAAACCCGCTGACAAGGAGTCCGTCATTTACTATACGCTGGACGGTAGCATTCCGACGAAGAATTCCCAGCGGTACGCAGGGCCCATCTCAACGACTGGAAAAGTGGATATACAAGCCATTGCCTACGACGCTGAATCCGGCAAAAGCAGCCTGGCTGTGCGGGAAAAATACGATATCGCCCACGCCAAGTGGAAAGTCATCAGCAGCACGGACGAGCGCGCAATCGCCGTAATCGACGGAAATCCAGGTTCCGCCTGGTATCAGCCTCAGGAAAAGAAAATGCCAGTAGACCTGATTATTGATCTGGGCGAAGAGAAAGATTTGACCGGTTTTAAATACTTGCCCGGTCAGGGTCGGACAACTGGCATCATCACCAGCTATGAGTTTGCCGTGTCGCCGGATAATCAGCAGTGGAACGTAGTAGACACCGGCGAGTTCGCCAACATCAAAAACAATCCCCTGTGGCAGGTAAAGACATTCAAATCGGCAAAAGCGCGCTACGTCCGCTTACGGGCTGTACGCAACACGCAGGATGATAACGCGGTTGGATACGCCGAATTAGATCTGATTACTAACTAGTTAATCGTTGAAAAGCTTATATGCAAAACTAGTGGTACTCGTAACACTGCTTAAATTTTTATCAGTTTTCTTGTGGACAAAAGTAGATAGTCAAGCCAAAGGGCTTTGGCTCGTCAGGTATTTGTGTATATCTAACACATAAATCATGTAATTTGTACACAATCTAGGTTTCTGACTATGCTGAGTTATTCCCATGATAGCCGAATACTGGTTGCTCTGGACTGTATCATCTTCGGATTTGACGGCGAATCGTTGAAGCTGTTGTTGATTAAGCGAAACTTCGAGCCGGAATCGGGCAAATGGTCGCTGATGGGTGGTTTTCTCAATGTGGAGGAAAATCTGGAAGATGCGGCTACGCGGGTACTGTTCAAACTGACGGGCCTGCACAACAATTATCTGGAGCAGCTTCAGACGTTTGGTACGGTCAGTCGGGACCCCGTTGAGCGGACTATTTCGGTAGTTTATTACTCCCTCGTCAATATAAACGACCAAGACCCCGTAACGCTGAAAGAGCACAATGCATCGTGGATCGCCCTGACCAGCAAACCGGACCTGATTTTCGACCACGATAGTATGGTTGAAGCAGCCCTTCGCCAACTGCGTTACAAAGCCGCTCTCTACCCAATTGGGTTTGAGCTCTTACCCGAAAAATTTACGGTACCCCAGCTGCAAAAGCTTTACGAGGCCATTTATGACATCAAGCTTGATCGACGAAATTTCAGCCGTAAGATTCTGGGGACCGAACTACTGATCGCAACGGGCGAGAAGGACCAGAGTTCGGCGACCAAGAAGGCACAGCTTTATAAATTAGATCAGCAGAAATTTCAGCATTATCTAAATGGCTATCAGGCGTTTCTGCCTGAGTTTACTAATTTTTCTTTGTGACACTTAACCGAGCTTGTACGCCTGATCGAATAAGGTTACGTAACGGCTCAATTTGTATTCTCCTCATTAATAGTCAAGGCAGTCATGAATCATCCTTACGTAATTGGCGTCGATTTCGGTACCGACTCGGTCCGGGCGCTGATCGTTGATACCCAAACCGGTCAGGCGGTTGGTACACACGTGCACGAGTACGCCCGCTGGAAGCAGGGGCTGTATTGCGACCCGGCTACGTCGCAGTTCCGGCAGCACCCACTCGACTATCTCGAAGGCATCGAAGCGGCAATAAAGGGCGCGCTGGCGCAGGCTCCGGCGGAGGTGCGCGGGCAGGTCGTCGGCATCTCTATCGATACAACGGGGTCGACACCCGGCCCGGTCGATGAAACAGGCCTGCCGCTGGCACTGCGTCCTGATTTTGCCGAGAATCCGAACGGTATGTTCATTCTCTGGAAAGACCACACCGCCAACGCTGAAGCGGAAGAAATCAACAACCTGGCGCACCACTGGGATACCGACTACACCAAATACGTCGGCGGTATTTATTCGTCGGAATGGTTCTGGGCCAAGATGCTCCGTACCATTCGCGTCGATGCGGCCGTTCGGGAAAAAGCGTTTTCGTGGATCGAGCATTGCGACTGGATTTCGGCCGTACTGACGGGAAACACAAACCCGCTGACACTGAAACGGTCGCGCTGTGCAGCGGGGCACAAAGCCCTCTGGCATGCCGACTTCGATGGATTGCCGTCCGAGGAGTTCCTGACTAAACTTGATCCCCTGCTAGCCGGTCAGCGTGACCGCTTGTTCCACGATACCTACACTTCCGACCAAGCAATGGGGACGCTGTCACCGGAATGGGCCGACAAGCTGGGTCTGTCGCCGGACGTGGTCGTGGGTGTCGGTGCGTTCGATGCACACATGGGTGCTATTGGTGCCGAGATCGAACCGTACGCGTTCGTCCGCATCATCGGTACGTCGACCTGCGATATTCTGATGGCACCTAATGAAGAGATCGGTCACCGACTGATTCGCGGTATCTGCGGGCAAGTCGATGGGTCGGTAGCACCGGGTATGCTGGGCCTGGAAGCGGGTCAGTCGGCCTTTGGTGATGTCTATGCCTGGTTTGCCCGGCTAATTACCAAGCCCGTTCGGGAACTGCTAGGCGATGAAGCCGCTGATACAATGGCCGCCAAACTGATTCCGCACCTGACCAAACTGGCTGAACAGTTGCCCGTCACCCCAACCGATCTGATCGCCCTCGACTGGATCAATGGCCGCCGTACGCCCGACGCCAATCACACGCTCAAGTCGGCCATTGCCGGGCTGAACTTGGGTACCGATGCCTCCCGCGTGTTCAAGGCGCTGGTTGAAGCCACGGCCTTCGGTTCGCGCAGTATCGTCGACCGCTTTATCGAAGAAGGTGTCCCCATCAAGAAAGTAATCGCCATCGGTGGCGTCGCCAAGAAATCGGCGTTCGTGATGCAAACACTGGCCGACGTATTGAACAAACCCATTCAGGTCGCGCAGGCCGATCAGGCGTGTGCGCTGGGCGCTGCCATGTGCGCGGCCGTTGCGGCTGGCGTTCATCCGACCATGGAAGCCGCGCAGCAGGCGATGGGTTCTGGCTTCGACGCCGAATACCACCCCCGCCCGGAGCTGGTACCCGTATATGAGACGCTGTATCAGAAATATCGGAAACTGGGTGGCTTTGTGGAAGGCGAATTAGCAAAAAACGCCGAGTTCATTAGTGCATAAACTTTACCGCACCGGTGGATTACCCCCAACCCCCTGAAGGGGGCTTAGACCGCGAGTAAGTAGAGTCCCCTTCAGGGGGTTGGGGTAATCCGACCAGCAAAGAATTTAGAGCGGATCATCAAAAATCATTCTACAACCGAATACAATGCTTGATTTAAAACAGTACGAAGTCTGGTTCGTAACCGGCAGTCAGCACCTTTATGGCGATGAAACCCTGCGGCAGGTGGCCGACCATTCGACGCAGATTGCGCAATTCCTGAACAGCAATGCGGCTGTGCCGGTACGGGTTGTCTTCAAGCCGACCGTTACCCGGCCCGACGAGATTTACGCCATTTGTCAGGAAGCCAACGTAGCGCCGAACTGCATCGGTGTGATTGCCTGGATGCACACGTTCTCGCCCGCCAAAATGTGGATTCGGGGCCTGACGATCCTAAGAAAGCCACTGTTGCACCTGCACACGCAGTTCAACCGCGATATTCCCTGGGCTGATATCGACATGGACTTTATGAACCTCAACCAATCGGCGCACGGCGACCGGGAGTTCGGGTTTATGGTCTCTCGGATGCGCATGAACCGGAAAGTAGTCGTTGGCTACTGGCAGGATGAAACCGTACTGGCGCAAATCGGTGCCTGGACGCGGGTAGCGGTCGCCGGTTACGAACTGAAAACGCTGAAAGTAGCGCGCTTCGGCGATAATATGCGGCAGGTAGCCGTGACCGAAGGCGATAAGGTAGCCGCCGAAATGACCTTCGGTATGTCGGTCAACACCTACGGCATCGGCGATCTGGTGGCGGTTATCAACCAAATGGCCGACGCTGATGTGGATAAACTCGTGCAGGAGTACGCTGACACGTACACGCTGATGGAGTCGCTCGTGAAGGGCGGGGCGCAGCACGAATCGCTGCGCGATGCCGCCCGGATTGAACTCGGCATGCGTGCTTTCCTGACCGACGGCGGCTTCGGCGCGTTTACCGACACGTTTGAAGATCTGCACGGCATGAAACAACTGCCCGGCATCGCGTCACAACGGCTGATGGCCGATGGCTTTGGCTTCGCCGGTGAAGGCGACTGGAAAACGTCGGCGATGGTTCGTACGATGAAGGTAATGGCGGCTGGTCTGCCGGGCGGTAACTCGTTTATGGAAGACTACACGTACCATTTCGACCCGTCGAACCCGCTCGTACTTGGGTCGCACATGCTCGAGATTTGCCCCTCGATTGCGGCTGATAAACCAACCTGCGAAATTCATCCGCTGGGTATCGGTGGTAAAGAAGATCCCGTTCGGCTGGTATTCAACGCGGGCGCGGGGCCGGCAATCAACGTCTCGCTGGTCGACATGGGTAATCGCTTCCGGCTGATCGTTAACGAAGTCGAAGCTGTCGAGGTGGCGCAGTCGCTACCCAAGCTGCCCGTTGCCCGTGCGCTCTGGAAACCCATGCCCGACATGGCAACCGGCTGTGCCGCCTGGATTTACGCGGGTGGCGCACACCATACCGTCTACAGCCAGAATCTGACGACCGAACATGTCGAAGATTTCGCCGAACTATTTGGCGTCGAACTCGTCGTGATCGACAAAAACACAACCCTGCGCCAACTCAAAAACGAGCTTCGCTGGAGCGAAGTAGCGTATAAGTAATTGCGAATGAGTGATTGAGTGAATGAGCGAATAGTTGCTGACGCACCCTTCGCTAATCAATCTTTTGAATCAGGCATGTCTACTGTTGTAGGCCGATTTACCCCCCACCCCCTGAAGGGGGCTTAGTTCACTTGCGAGCAAAGCCCCCTTCAGGGGGTGGGGGTAAATCGGTAAGATAAAAAATCGGTTACCCCATGAAAAAACTGCTTACTACGCTACTACTTGCCTCCCTCGCCATACCCACGCTGGCGCAGAACAAGGCTACCATCAATGCTGAGGGAGCCAGCATCACGATTAACAAGCACATCTACGGTCACTTTGCCGAACACCTGGGTCGCTGTATCTACGGTGGTTTTTACGTAGGCGATAACAACAAGACGATCCCGAACAAAAACGGGGTGCGACTTGACGTGGTCGACGCGCTGAAGAAGATGAAAATTCCGAATCTGCGGTGGCCGGGCGGCTGCTTTGCCGATACGTACCATTGGAAAGATGGTATTGGCCCAAAAGCCAAGCGCCCGAAGATCGTGAACACCTGGTGGGGGGGCGTTACGGAAGACAACAGCTTCGGTACGCACGACTTTCTGAACATGTGCGAGCTCCTGGGCACCGAGCCGTATCTGGCGGGTAACGTCGGTAGCGGCACCGTGCAGGACCTCAGCGAATGGGTGCAATACGTCAATTTTCCGAGCAATAGCCCCATGTCGGCGTTGCGGCAGCAGAACGGGCGCCAGATACCATGGAACGTAAAATATTGGGGTGTCGGCAACGAAGCCTGGGGTTGCGGAGGAAACATGAAACCCGACTATTACGCCAATATCTACCGGCAGTACAGCACGTTCATGAATAGTCAGGTTGGTAAGGAAAAAATCTTCCGCATCGCATCAGGAGCCAGTTCAGACGATTACAACTGGACCGAAACGCTGATGAAGAACATTCCCGGCAACATGCTCGAAGGCGTGGCGATGCACCACTATTCGGTGTTTGGCTGGGGCGAAAACGCGAAGGGGTCGGCCACGGAGTTTACCGAAACCAACTACGCCCATACCATGAATGAGGCCCTGAAAATGGACGAGTTTGTACAGAAGCATTCGGACATCATGGACAAGTACGACCCGAAGAAGAAGGTCGCGCTGGTCGTCGATGAGTGGGGGGCATGGTACAACGTCGAGCCGGGTACAAATCCGGGCTTCCTGTTCCAGCAGAACACCATGCGCGACGCCGTACTAGCGGGGGCTACGCTTAATATCTTCCACAAACACGCTGAACGGGTTCGGATGGCCAACCTGGCGCAGGCGATCAACGTATTGCAGGCGGTTATCCTGACCGACGGGCCGAAGATGCTGCTGACGCCGACCTATCACGTGCTGGAGATGTACAACGTGCATCAGGATGCGACCATGCTGCCTGTCGACGTAAAAGCAGACGACTACAAAGTGGGTGAGTACAAACTCCCCGCCGTGTCGGTTTCGGCTTCGCGCGACAAAGCCGGAAAAACGCATATTTCGCTGGTCAACATCGATGCGGGTAAGCCGCAGACCATCACCGTGAACTTGAAAGGAATCAGCGCGAAAAGCGTGTCGGGCCGGATTCTGACGTCGGCAAAAGTGCAGGACTACAACACCTTCACCCAGCCGAACAAAGTGAAACCCGCGCCTTTCTCCGGTGCTAAACTTGCCGGCGACGAATTAACGGTTACGCTACCGCCCGTGTCGGTGGTGGTATTGGAAATGTAAAGAGCGAAAGGATGAAAGAGTGAAAGAGCGGCCATCCGGAACATCGCTCTTTCACTCTTTCGCTCTTTCACTCTTTCACTCTTTGAAACCGCTCTCAATGATGAATACCTACAAGAATCTCCAACAGGAGTGCTACGAGGCTAACATGCAGTTGCCGGAGTTGGGCCTGGTGCTGTTTACCTTCGGCAACGTCAGCGCTGTCGATCGCGACAAAGCCGTGTTTGCTATTAAGCCCAGCGGGGTACCGTATGCGCTGCTCAAACCAGAAGACATCGTTATCTGCGACTACGACGCGAAGATTGTCGCCGGAACCATGCGCCCCTCGTCGGATACAAAAACGCACGCGCTGCTGTACAAAACCTGGGACGACATTGGCGGCATCACGCACACCCACAGCACCTATGCCGTAGCTTGGGCGCAGGCTGGGATGGATATTCCCATCTTCGGAACGACCCATGCCGACCACACTCACCAGGATATTCCCTGCGCTCCGGTCCTGACCGACGCGATGATTCAGGGCGACTACGAACACGAGACCGGCAACCAGATTTTCGACGTGTTCCGGGAAAAGGGGCTGTCGCACACTGAAGTCGAGATGGTGCTGCTGCAAAATCACGGTCCGTTTACGTGGGGAAAAACGGCTGAGAAGTCAGTTTACAACGCAGCCGTATTGGAAGAAGTCGCCCGTATGGCGTACATGACGCTGGCGATCAACCCCGATACGCCCCGCATTAAAGACACGCTGCGGTTGAAGCACTACGAGCGCAAGCACGGCAAAGACGCTTACTACGGACAAGGCGGTCCGTCGTACGGGTGCTGACGTAGCGGTTGCTGATGAATGGATAGTATGAACCAATTACTTTGCCCTTTCAACATAAACCACCTTTTCATGAATCTGTCAACTAAACTTATCGCCCTGACTTTGCTGACGGGTAGTCTGACTATGAGTGCGTGTACATCGACGAAAAAAGAAGAAAGTTCCGAGGCTAAACCTGGTATTACTAAAGTTGCGTATGGTCAACTGCCCGATGGTCAGTCGGCGGACCTGTACACACTACGTAACGCCGAGGGTATGGAAGCTAAAATCACAAATTACGGTGGAATTGTCGTTTCACTTACCGCTCCCGACAGAGAGGGGAAGTTTGCGGACGTAACACTAGGCTTTGATTCGCTGAACACTTACGCGACCAAAAATCCATACTTCGGTGCCTTAATCGGCCGGTACGGGAATCGAATCGCCAAGGGTAAATTTACACTCGACGGCAAGGAGTACACCTTACCTGTCAACGATGGCCCCAACAGCCTGCACGGTGGTAAAAAAGGCTTCGACAAAGTGCTATGGACGGCCACACCCGTTGAGGGCGATGAGCCGGCACTGAAACTGGCGTATACGGCCAAAGACGGCGAAGAAGGATATCCCGGTACGCTACAGGTAGAAGTGACGTATACCCTGCAAAAAGATAATGCCTTGCGTATCGACTATCAGGCAACCACTGACAAGCCAACTGTCGTTAACCTGACGAATCATTCTTATTTTGACCTGTCGGCGGGAAAATCATCCGATATTCTCGGCCATGAATTGGCCTTGGAAGCAGACCGCTTCCTCCCTGTGGATCAGACACTTATTCCTACCGGCGAACTGAAAGCCGTATCGGGCACGCCTTTTGACTTCTCTAAATCGAGTGTGATCGGCAGCCGGATCAACGATACAATCGACACGCAACTTCGGTACGGGAAAGGGTATGACCACTGCTGGGTATTTGCCGACAGCAGCCGGAGTTTGAAATCGGTAGCGACGGTCTATGAGCCTACTACAGGTCGGGTAATGACAGTGTCCACAACTGAACCTGCCGTTCAGTTTTACACCGGTAACTTCCTGGATGGTACGCTGACGGGCAAAGAGGGACGAGTCTATAAAAAGCGGACGGGATTTTGCCTTGAAACCCAGCACTACCCAGATGCGCCTAATCAGCCAGCCTTTCCAACGACTACGTTAAAGCCGGGCGAAACGTATCGCACGACAACCGTATACAAGTTTTCGTCTAGAAAATAAGGTGAGTCGAGATCTGTAAGATAATATACAAAGTTTGTTAAGCCCCGACTTGGTTGCACACAAGCAATCTAGGTCGGGGCTTTGTTTTGTACAATTAGCCAAATAGACCCACTACAAAGCGTGATGAGCACGAAGGATTTCTTCTTGCAGAATTTTCTACTGAAAGATTGCCTAGTGAACAAATGCATGAGAAGGAGCACCTGAATTACATAATAAGTACACAAAACAGGTGGTGAAACGACAATCAGTTGCCTCTTTTTTCGCAGTAATTTTTCCGGCAAAACAACTTTACAGGTGTTAAATCGACACTTATAAAACTATATTCTGATAGATATAGAAAAAATATCAAAATGTAGTCAGATTATGATAAAAACAGTTAAACTTTTATAATTATATCCCTTTATAATTGTACTAAATTTTATGCAATCGGTTGCAGAAAATAGTAGCAAAATGTGTTCTGTCTGCGTATAATAATGAGATAAATACGTCATAAAGCAAGAAAGCAAAGGTCAAAATAACGTATGAATTTATAGATTCCTCAGCTTAACAGTATAAACTAGTCCAATCACCTTTTAATCGTTTCCAGCCATGTATTAGATGAACTTTTCACCTGCGGGTAGATCGCTACTGGCAGTAATTAATTTCGTTTATCGGTAAATGTGTACTTATGACACATTGTTCTTTTCTGGGACATTGCGTCATTGATTTTCCTGAACCACGTAATTACATCAATCGCATGAATCTATTTTATCAATCAAAACCTGCCCAGTTATGGGGCAAAGTTACCTGGGCGGTAGGGTTGCCTAGCCTGCTTCTACTGGGATTGGCAACAAACAGCTTCGCCAGTTCTAACAACGCGAAACCGCGCCTGAACGCCTGGCCTGATTTATCCTTACACACCCGTCGGACGATGGATGTAGGCACCCTGGATGTGCAGGTATCTGGTCGCGTCGTTGATGAGAAAGGAGACGGACTACCCGGCGTTAACGTACAGATTAAGTCAACAACGCGGGGGACCACGACGGACGCGAACGGTAACTATAAGCTGACTGCAGCGAACGGTGCTGTTCTGGTATTTTCGTTGGTTGGCTACACAGCTAAAGAAGTTACGGTCGGGTCACAGGCTGTTATTAACGTTAATCTGGCACCCGATAATAAAACGCTCGATGAAGTAGTCGTAGTAGGCTACGGGGTACAGCGCAAGCGCGACATCACCGGATCAGTTGTTTCGGTGAATGAAGCAACGCTGAAGGAGGTGCCTGCGCCTAACCTGGTTAACCAGCTGAAAGGCCGGGCCGCTGGCGTAACGGTTATCAGTAATGGATCTACGCCTGGTTCGCAGGGACAGATCCGGATTCGGGGGAACCGGACACTAACTACTAACTCTGGCTCAAGTGATGGCTTAGACGGTCCGCTGGTCGTGGTTGATGGCATTCCCTACGGTGGTTTGAATGACATCAACCCCGATGATATCGTCAATCTTGAAATCCTGAAAGATGCATCGGCTACGGCGATCTACGGATCGAGGGGATCGGGCGGGGTAATTCTGGTCACCACCAAGCGGGGTAAAATTGGGAAGCCGGTGTTCAGCTACGATGGCTACCACGGCGTAACCAACATCATGGGCAAATTCAACGTAATGAATGGCCCGGAGTACGCCCAGTTTAAAGATGATGCCGCCAAATACAACCGCACCAGCCCTGGCACAACCGCTTACCCGCTGACACCAAAAGAAAGAGACGCGCTGGCAGCCGGTATCTCGACCGATTGGCAAGGGTTGTTATACAAGCCCGGCTTCAACACCAACCACCAATTGGGCCTGGTAGGCGGGGTTGAAAATACGCAGTACTCGCTGGGACTCGGCTATTTCAACGAGACGGGTATTATCCCCAGTCAAAAGTTTGAGCGATACACCATCCGGGCGACTATCGATCAACGTATCGGCAAGCACATCAAGATTGGTCTGAACACCCTGAATACCCTGACTTACGAAAATACACCGGGTGGTGGCGGTATTCCGGGCGGTTTAGTGCGGTTGACACCGTTGGCTGCGCCGTACAATGCAGACGGAACGGTGAACCTATTCCCTGCGGAAGGGTCGATTGATGCTGCTTCGGTCAGCCCGCTGACGATCATCACCAAAAAGGATGCGTATCTGGGGCGTACCCGGTCGTTACGTACCTTTAATAGCTTGTACGCCGAGTGGAACATCCTGCCGGGTTTACGTTATCGGTTCAATGCCGGGTTGAACTTCAGCCAGTCGAACTATAATGGATACGGTGGACCACTGACTTACTTCAACAATGCTACGGTTCAGTCGTCGTCCTCTGCCGAGATTAGAAACACTGAATACTGGGATATCAACCTCCAGCATCTGCTGTACTACGATAAGACAATCGGTAAGCACAAGATTGGCTTTACGGGGTTGTACGAAATCACGAAAAACCACTCGCTGGGCAGCCGATTCTCGATAACCGGCGTACCGGCCGATTACATTAAGACGTCGAATTTCTCGCTGGCTTCCGGGACACCCGTTGCCAACTCGGACTTCGGCAACTCATTTTCGGAACTGGGTCTACTTTCCTACATGGGTCGGGTAAACTATAGCTACAATGATCGCTATCTCTTGACCTTAACGCTAAGACGAGATGGATCGTCTACGCTGTCACCGGGTAATCAGTACTTCAACTATCCAGCTATTGGGGCGGGCTGGAACATCATCGAAGAGCCGTTTATGAAAGGCGTTCCGGCTATTTCGAACCTGAAACTGCGTGGTAGCTGGGGGCTCTCCGGTAACAGAAACGTCGGGGCTTACTCGACCCTGGGTGCACTTTCAGCCGGTTATTATAACTTCGGAACGGGTACTGCCGGTCAGCAACTCGCTTATACGGTTACCAGTTTGCCGGCTACCAGTCTGGGTTGGCAATCGACCTCACAGGTGGATATCGGGGTCGATTTTGGCTTCCTGAATAACCGGATTACGGGTTCGATCGACTGGTACAACCAGCAGACAAAAAACATTCTGCTATCTGTTCCACTGCCACCAAGTAATGGAGCCAGCTCAACGCTGAAAAATCTGGGTCGTACCGAAGGCCGGGGTCTGGAAACCGCGCTGACGGTTGACATTCTGCGCAACCCGCAAGGATTTAACTGGAGTGCTGATATTACGTATTTCTTCAACCGCGAGAAAATTACGCAGTTAACGACGCCGAGCGAACAGGCCAACATTGGCGCTGGCTGGTTTGTGGGCCAACCCCTTTCGGTTATTTACGACTACAGAAAGGTTGGTATCTGGCAAACTGCTGACAAGGAGAATGGTACGTTGGCCAAGCAAACCTCGCCCGTTCAGTTTCCCGGACAGATTCGGGTGGAAGACGTAAACGGCGACGGGAAAATTGACGCCAACGATCGCCAAATCCTGGGTAACTTCCAGCCTAGATGGGAAGGTGGGTTTACCAGCCGCTTCAGCTACAAAAACTTCGATCTGTCGGTGGTAACGTTTGCCCGGATGGGAATGAAGGTAATCGTGCCGTATCTGACGGGTAACTCGACGGGTTCGGGTGGCTTTGCGTTCTTCAACCAGGGTCGGGTTAATCAGGTTAAAACCGATTACTGGACCGACACGAACCCTACCAATGCGTTCCCGGCCCCTGACGCGGCCAGTGCCGTTGCTTACTTTGGTTCGACGCTGGGTTATTACGACGGATCATTCATCAAGTGCCGAAGTATCAACCTGGGCTACACCTTTGCCAATGAGTTGGTCCGGAAGATCGGGATGAGTTCGGCCCGGGTTTATTTCAACGCTACGAACCCATTTATTATCTACTCGCCGTTGGTGAGCCAGAACCTGGCTGTTGATCCGGAAGGAAACAGCTACGCCAGTGGTCAGTCGACCCTGAACCCGCAGGGAGCCAGCGATCGCGGTACGCCAGAGCGTCAGATCGCCGTCAACCTGAATAACCCGCCCGTACGGCAATTCACCCTGGGGGTAAATCTCAAATTCTAATCTTTCGACACTACGATGAAATCGATAAAAATATGGTTCGCAGCCGGTCTGGTTGCCGCATTCAGCTCGGGTTGTGAAAAAATCCTGGAGGAGAACCCGCAGTCGCAGATTGTACCGTCGTACTTTAACAGCCCTTCCGGGGTGCTAGGGGGAATCGCCGGTGTGTACAATGATCTCCGGGGGCAGTGGGGAACCGAAGGGTTTACCGTGGAAATGCAGGCGGGAACCGACGAGTTCTTGCAGGGAGCCAGTGCCGGAACACCCGTTCCGTATACGTATAACGGTCTGAACGGGAGTAACTTCGGCGCGGCTTGGGGGACAGCATTTCAGGATATTAACACGCTGAACGGGGTACTCAAGTACGGACAGACAATTGATTTGCCCGAAGCTACCCGGAAGCAGTATCTGGCACAGGCTAAATTCTTACGTGGGTTCTGGTATTTCTATCTCGTGCAGACCTGGGGGGACGTACCGCTCAGCACTGAATTCATCACAACCCCTTCGCAGGCGGCTTCCCGTCAGCCCGTAGCGCAGGTGTATGAGTTGATCATCAAAGATCTGACCGAAGCTGCTGCTGATTTGCCGAACACGCCTACGGCGCCGTTTCTGGGTAAAGCGGCTACCAAACCTGTAGCGCAGTTGTTGCTGGCGAAGGCATATCTAACCCGTGGGTGGCTCAACAACACGGCATCGGATTTCACGCAGGCCGCTACTCTTTGTGATCAGGTAATTGCTAATAAAGCCACCTACGGACTGGACCTGTGGCAGGATTATGGCGATGCATTCGTTCCGGCCAATGACTACGGTAAAGAAACCATGTTTGTCAGCGATCACGTCTTGGACCCTAAATATGGCTACTATAGAGTAGGCGCGGCTGAAGGAGGTGGATTTGCCAACAACCTGTCGCCCTGGTTTACGAACTGGAATTACCCCAACAATAGCGGTATCAACTCGTACAAGAGTGCCGCGGGAGCTTACGTGAACAGCGGAACGGCCTTGATGATCCGGGATTCGCAGTATGGCCGGCCTTACGTCCGGATGCGTCCGAACAGTTATAAGTGGACGTCGGGCGCTAATTCAGGAAAGAATTACTTCCTGGATCAGGCGTTTACGAACCGGACTTCCGATTCGCGATTCATGAATTCGTTCTACACGGTTTACATTGCCAATACTTCGGTTACCAACACGGCCACGGCTGCCAATAACAAACGGGGTATCGGCTACACCACCGTGGTTGGGGCAGATACCGCCGTCTGGTTGCCTGATTACGAAGTGGCAGGGGCTCCTCAGTTTGTCGGAACGCGTCCTTTCAAAGGGCTGGTGGTGCCACCAAGCCTGTGGGATAATGGAATTTTTCCAGCCCTGAAGAAATTTATGGATCCAAGCCGGGGAGCTAATTTCAACGATCCATCGACTCGTCCGGCTGTGTTATACCGCTTCTCGGATGTGTACATGACCGGAGCCGAAGCGTACTTCAAAGCGGGTGACGCTACCAAAGCAGCCGCGCTGCTGAATACGGTCAGACAACGGGCCGCGTACCGTAAAACCAACACGGCGGCTCAGAATGCTGCGGCTGTAACGGCCATGACGATCCAGCCCTCCGATGTTACGTTGGATTTCATTCTCGACGAGCGGAGCCGTGAATTCTTCGGTGAGTGGCAACGGTGGCACGATCTGGTACGGACTCGTTCGCTTGTTCGTCGCGTAAAAGCCTGGAATCCAGAGGCTGCTCCTTACGTACAGGATTTCAACATGTTGCGCCCTATTCCACAGTCGCAGATTGACCGCGTGGTAGAGGGACCTAAGTTCCCGCAGAACCCGGGATATTAAGTCATATATTAGCCGCATAAGCTGCCTGCCTGAGTTCAATTACTACCAATTGAACTGGCAGGCAGCTTACTTATCAGCCTACGAAGAGTGTCTAATTTGTATGAAACGGTTTCTTTATTTATTGCTGATTACGACGACGGTCGGATTCTCTCAGGACAAACCCGGACTGAAGCTGTGGTACACCAAACCGTCGGGAACCGTTTGGGAGAACGCATTACCCGTTGGAAATGGTCGACTAGGGGCGATGGTCTACGGCAACGTACCCCAGGAAACCCTTCAGCTCAACGAAGGCACCGTCTGGAGTGGTAGTCCTAACCGGAACGATAACCCCAACGCGAAAGCAGTGCTCCCCGAAATTCGCCAGCTGATTTTCGACGGGAAACAGAAAGAAGCCGAGCAACTGGCCAACAAGTCGATCCTGACCAAGAAATCGCACGGACAAATGTTTCAGCCGGTGGGGAATCTGCTGCTGACGTTCGCTGGCCACGATAGCTATACAGATTACTACCGCGAACTCGATATTGAGCGGGCCGTTGCCAAAACGACCTACAAAGTCGGCGATGTGACCTACACCCGTGAAGTCATTACGTCGCTGCCCACTAACGTACTGGCGATACAATTGTCGGCCGACAAACCCGGCAAACTCTCCTTCGTTACGTCGTTTACCAGCCTGCACCCCAACGCTGTCATCAACACTACCAACCGCAACGAGCTGATGCTGTCCGGTGTCACCGCCGACCACGAAGGCATACCGGGCAAAGTGAAATTCAAGAGTCTGGCCCGTATCAAAACTAAGGGAGGTACCGTATCGGCCAACGGACAGACGCTGGTCGTCGACGGGGCCACGACCGCTACTATCTACCTCGCCATTGCCACCAACTTTGTCAATTATAACGACCTGAGCGGTAATGAAAGCGAACGTGTAGTGGCTACGCTTGACAAAGGGTTTCGCCAGTCGTACGCGGCCCTGCTGAAACCGCACGTTGCCGCCTATCAACGCTATTTCAACCGGGTCCGTCTCGATCTTACGTCGACCGACGCGGCCAAACTACCCACCGACGAACGACTGAAAAACTTCCGCTCGGTCAATGACCCGAACCTGGTTACCCTCTATTACCAGTACGGGCGCTATCTGCTCATTTCGTCGTCACAGCCCAATGGGCAGGCAGCTAACCTGCAGGGCATCTGGAACCGGAGTATGCGGCCACCCTGGGATAGCAAGTACACCATCAATATCAATACACAGATGAACTACTGGCCCGCCGAAAAAACGGGCTTGCCCGAGATGCACGAGCCGCTGTTCAGCCTGATCCGCGACCTGTCGCAGACGGGGCAGGAGACGGCGCGGGTCATGTATGGCGCGCGCGGCTGGATGGCCCACCACAACACCGATATCTGGCGCATCAACGGCCCGGTCGACGGTGCATTCTGGGGCATGTGGACTGCCGGGGGCGCGTGGCTCAGCCAGCATCTGTGGGAACATTATCTCTACTCCGGCGACCGGGCGTTCCTGACATCGGCCTACCCGATTCTGAAAGGCGCGGCCCAGTTCTATGCCGATTTCCTGGTCGAGCATCCGAAGTACAAGTGGCTGGTCGTCACGCCGAGTACGTCGCCCGAAAATGCCCCCCAGGCGCACGGGGGCTCGTCGCTGGATGCCGGTACGACGATGGACAACCAGATCGTATTCGATGTATTCAGTACCGCCATCCGCGTGGCTGATCTGCTGAACACCGATAAATCCTTTGCCGATTCGCTCCGGCAGATGCGGGCCAAATTGCCGCCCATGCACATCGGAAAGCACGGGCAGTTGCAGGAGTGGCTCGATGATATTGATGATCCGAACGACAAACACCGGCACATTTCGCACCTCTACGGCCTGTTCCCGTCCAACCAGATTTCGGCCTACCGCACGCCCAACCTGTTCAATGCTTCGCGCACGACGCTGACCCACCGGGGCGATGTATCGACAGGCTGGAGCATGGGCTGGAAAGTAAACTGGTGGGCCAAATTGCAGGACGGCAACCATGCGTACACGCTTATTCAGAATCAGCTGACTCCGCTGGGTGTCAACAAAGAAGGGGGCGGCACGTACAACAATCTGTTCGACGCGCACCCGCCGTTCCAGATCGACGGTAACTTCGGCTGCACGTCGGGCATCACCGAAATGCTGCTGCAAAGCAATGACGGTGCCCTCCACCTGCTGCCCGCCTTACCCGACGTCTGGCCGACGGGCAGTATCAGTGGCCTACGGGCGCGGGGCGGCTTTGAGGTCGTGGGAATGGAATGGACCGGCGGTAAGCTGACGAAGATTGAAATCCGGTCGAACCTGGGCGGCAACCTGCGCATCCGCACGCCGAACGAATTGAAAGGGAGCAAAGGGACGCTGGCAACGGCATCGGGCACAAACCCGAATGAGTTCTACCAGACAGAAGAAACGCCCACGCCCATTGTTGCCACGTTGACTGATCCGGCCCCGGCCACCCCGCCCCTGAAACCAACCTGGCTCTACGACATACCCACACAACGTGGCAAGACCTACACGCTGGTTGCGTTGTAATGAGAGCGTTTTTTGTCATCCCGACGCAGGAGGTATTTTCTGTAAGAGCAAATAAACCTGCCTGCTAATGAAGATCCCTCCTGCCACACCGGCGGACCGGTCGGGATGACAAAAAAAACTGACACAAAAACACATACAATCCTGACCAAACCCTTATGAAAAAACGCATTATTACGGCAGTCTGTGCGGCACTGCTCGCCGGCATGAGCCAAGTATCGCTGGCACAAACGACGACACTGGTCAACCCCATCATGACGGGGTTTTATCCCGATCCCAGCATCGTGAAGGTGGGCAGCGACTATTACCTCATCAATTCTACGTTTTCGTACTTCCCCGGCATCCCGGTGCTGCACAGCAAAGACCTCAAAAACTGGAAGCAGATCGGTAATGTCATCGACCGGCCCGAGCAGATGGATTTTATGGGTGAACGCATGACGCGGGGCCTGTTTGCGCCCGCCATCAGCTACCATAAAGGCACTTATTACGTTACCTGCACCGACATCGACCACGACGGCAACTTTGTCGTGACGGCAAAGAATCCGGCGGGGCCGTGGAGTAATCCGGTGAAGCTGCCGGAGGTAAAGGGTATTGACCCGTCGTTGTATTTCGACGAGTCGACCGGCAAGGCGTACATCCTCTATAATAGCGACGCCCCCGACCGTAAGCCCCTCTATCCGGGCCACCGGACGATTCGGATGTACGAGTTCGACGCTAAAAACCTGAAGGTTTTAGGCGAGGAAAAGCAACTCGTCAACGGCGGGGTCGATCTGAGCAAGAAACCCGTCTGGATCGAGGGGCCGCACATCATGAAGCGTAACAATTGGTACTACCTCTATGCGGCTGAGGGCGGTACGTCGGTCAATCACTCGGAGGTCGTGCTGCGGAGTAAAGACGTTTGGGGACCGTATGTTCCCTACGAGGGGAACCCGATTCTGACCCAGCGAGGACTACCCGCCGACCGCAAAGATCCAGTCACGTCGGCGGGACACGCGCAGTTTGTGGAGGGACCAGATGGTAAGTGGTATTCGATTTTTCTGGCGGTCCGGCCGTACGAGGGTAATTTCTACAATACCGGCCGAGAAACGTTTATCGCTCCCCTGACCTGGACCAATGACTGGCCCATGATCGAACATGGCGAGAAACCCATTGCCTATAGCTACGTCGGCAACTTTAAGGAGGTAAAGCAGAAAGACGCCCGTCCCCAGAACGGCAACTTCGCTTACACGATTAACTTCGATAAGACGCTCGATCCGGCCCTGCTGTTCCTGCGTACCCGCGACGACAAGTCGTTCAGCCTCAGTAAAGCCAATGGGCTGACGATGAAGCTCAAGCCGGAAACCATTTCGGAAATGGGCAACCCGGCCTTCATCGGCAAGCGGCAGCAGCACCTGAACTGTACCGCCGAAACCGCGCTGGATTTCACGGCTAAGTCGGCCGACGAAAAAGCGGGATTAGTGATTTTTCAGGACGAGAAACACTTCTATCTCCTGGCCAAATCGACCGATCAGGGTAAGCCCGTGGTGCAGCTCTTCAAGAGCACCAACGATAAAAATTTGGAACTGCTCGCCCAGACGCCCGTTGCCGCCGACGCGAAGAAGGTGATGCTCCGTATCGACGCCAAAGGTGATGCCTACGATTTCTACGTAGCCGACAAACCGAAAGACTGGAAGCTACTGAAAGACAGGGTCGACGGGAAATTTCTGAGTACACAGGTGGCGGGGGGCTTCATCGGTTGCGTATTCGGGATGTACGCGACCTCGTCGGGAAGTAACTCAGACAACAGTGCGTCTTTTAACTATCTGCGGTACAGCGGTAACGACCCGATGTACAGGTAGGGGATTGTTTTTGTCTCCGTGGTTTTTTGTCATCCCGACCGGTCGGGATGACAAAAAGTGCTCTTCAGTAAATAACCAATACGCAATCAACGATGAACCGCTCTTTTGTTGGGCTGATTTGTGCCTGTCTTAGTTTGTGTGCTTATGACACGAATGCGCAGAGTAAGCTGTATACCAACGAGTTTCCGCTGCGCGACGTAACGCTGCTCGACGGGCCGTTCAGGCACGCCCAGGACCTGAACGTGCAAACGCTGCTCGAATACGACGTCGATCGGCTGCTGGCTCCATTTCGCAAGGAAGCCGGACTGCCATCGAAAGCCGCCGACTACAAAAACTGGGCGGGGCTGGATGGGCACGTCGGTGGCCACTACCTGTCGGCGCTGGCGATGAACGCGGCTACGGGTAATGCCGATTGCCAAAAGCGTATGGCCTATATGCTGGCGGAGTTAAAGGCCTGCCAGGAAGCCAGCGCGAAAAATAATCCGGGCTGGGGCGTGGGCTACGTGGGGGGCGTCCCCGATAGCAAAACCGTCTGGTCGACGTTCAAAACGGGTGATTTCAAGGCGTACCACAACGCCTGGGTGCCGTGGTACAACGTCCATAAACTATACAGCGGTCTGCGCGACGCCTGGCTCTACACCGGCGACGAAACCGCCAAAAGGGTATTCCTGAATTTCTGCGATTGGGGCATCGCTATTACGTCGGCGCTGTCGGATGCGCAGATGGAGTCGATGCTGAACACGGAACATGGCGGCATGAACGAGATGTTTGCCGACGCCTACCAGATGACCGGCAACGAGAAGTACCTGACGGCGGCCCGGCGGTTTTCGCACCATCAACTCCTCGACCCGATGGCCGTTGGTAAAGACAACTTGGATAATAAGCACGCCAACACGCAGGTGCCTAAAGCCATTGGATTTCACCGTATTGGTGAGCTGGCACACGATGATCAGTATACCAAAGCAGGTACGTTTTTCTGGGAGACCGTTACGCAGCGCCGAAGTCTGGCGTTGGGCGGCAACAGTCGGCGCGAGTTTTTCCCCAGCAAAGCTGCCAGTACCGATTTCGTCAGCGACGTGGAAGGACCGGAGTCGTGCAATACGTACAACATGCTGAAACTGACGGAGGACGTTTTTCGCGCGAAACCGGACGCCCGGTACGTCGACTTTTACGAACGCGCGCTGTTCAACCACATCCTGTCGACGCAGCACCCTGATAACGGGGGATACGTGTATTTTACCCCGGCCCGGCCGCGCCATTACCGGGTCTATTCTACGCCCGACGAAGCCATGTGGTGCTGCGTGGGGAGCGGCATGGAAAACCACGGCAAGTACGGGCAGTTCATCTACACCCATCAGCACGACTCGCTGTTTGTGAACCTGTTCGTGGCGTCGGAGCTGAACTGGCGCGACAAGAAAATCAAACTACGGCAGACGACCCGTTTCCCGGATGAAGAGCAGACCAAACTCACTATCACCGAGGGGGCTGGTACGTTTCCGATGTTGATTCGGTACCCGTCGTGGGTCAAGGCCGGGGCGCTGAAACTAGCCGTCAACGGGAAGAATGTCGCCTACTCTGCACAGCCGGGATCATACGTTGCGGTGAAACGAAGCTGGAAAAAAGGCGATGTGCTAACGGTTTCTTTACCAATGCATAACACCTTGGAGCAGATGCCCAACGTACCCAATTACGTCGCGATTCTGCACGGCCCGATTCTGCTGGGTGCCAAAACCGGAACCGAGAATATGAAGGGACTGCTGGCCGATGATAGCCGGTGGGGGCACATCGCCGGTGGCGAACGACTGCCCGTCGACAAAGCCCCGATTCTCGTTGCCGATAATTCGTCGGCCATTACCGACGAGCTGATGCCGGTAGCTGGGAAGCCGCTGACGTATACGCTGCCGAAACAGCGACTGGTCAACGCGTCGAATCTGGTGCTGGAGCCGTTTTACCGTATCCACGACGCCCGCTACATGATGTACTGGATGGCCTTGAGCAACGCCAATTACCGGACGTATCTCGACTCCATCGCTGGTATTGAACGCGAAAAGCTGGCGCTGCAAAAACGCACCGTCGACGCGGTCGCCCCCGGTGAGCAGCAACCCGAAGTTGACCATGCCATGCAAAGTGAGAAGTCGCGGAAAGGTTCATCGCAGGATGCGTTCTGGCGCGACGCGAGCAACGGCGGCTATTTCAGCTATAATCTGGCGACCGAGGGCGCTACGGATCTGAGTCTGATGGTTCGGTACTGGGGGGCGGAGTGGGGCAACCACAAATTCGACATCTACATCGATGACCAGAAACTCGTGACGGAAGACAATACGGGGCGCTGGAATCAGTCGGCGTTCAAGGACGTAACGTACCCCATCCCGGCGTCGATGGTGCAGGGAAAAAAGGCTGTCCGGGTGAAGTTTCAGGCCCTGCCACAAAGTGCTGCCGGTCCGGTGTATTACGTCCGGTTAGTGAAAAAGGAGTGATGCTTTACCCGGAAGCGGCCGACCCCCAACCCCCTGAAGGGGGCTAAAGCTCATTCGCGGGACGCTCCCCCTTCAGGGGGCGGGGGGTAAATCCAAAACACAAAAACGAACGCATCGATGAAAACAGTCTCTTTATTTATACTCACTCTACTGCTGAGTCACTTAGGGTTAGCCCAGTCCAATTTTACCAGTAAAGTGATCGGCGTCGGTGTAGTCGTGGCTGACATTGACAAATCGCTTGATTTCTATGTCAACGGCATCGGTATGGTTAAAACCGGGAGCTTCACCATCAACGACGAGTTTTCGAAACGGTCGGGTCTGGCCAATGGAACCGCGACGCAGGTGACGATCCTGAAACTGGAAAACAGCCCCGATGCCACCGACTGGAAGCTGATGAGCTTCGGCAAAAAAGCGGGGCACCCCAGGCCGAAATTCATTCAGGACGACACCGGCATGCAGTACATCACCATCAACGTGAAGGCGCTGAAACCAATCATCGACCGGCTGACGAAGATGAACGTATCCTTCCGGGGCAGCACGCCGATACCCCTCAACGACAAGGCGCATTTCGTACTGGTGCAGGACCCCGATGGTACGTTTATCGAACTCATCGGCCCACTTGAGTAACGGCTTTCTGCCCCGCCATAAGTGGGCAAAATTATTCCTGAACGCTATGAAAGAGTCTGTTTATCAAGATCGTAAAACGAATAAATTCCGCTCGCGGAGTAGCTGGCTGGCACTGGCAGCGCTGGGTCTGTTGCTCGGTGGGGCAGCACGAACGTACGCACAAGCAACATACACCATCAGTAGCCCCGACAAGCAGATCGTTGCCACCTACGACCCGGCCCGGCTGACTTATGCCGTCAGCTACAAAGGCGAATCGGTGCTGGCGCCGTCGGCGCTGGGGCTAGTACGCGAGGACGCTGATTTTTCCAAAGGGCTGAAACTGCTGCGCGTATCGGCACCCACGACCATCACGGACAACTACACGATGGTCAACGCCAAGAAGAAAAACATCCGCTACACGGCCACCCAGCGCACCGTCGAGACCCAGACCGCAGGCGGGCAGCGGATGAATATCGTGTTCCGGGTCTCGAACGACGGGCTTGCCTTCCGGTACGAGTTCCCGGATCGGTCGACCGACGTCAAGAAGATCACTGCTGAAACCACGACCTTCCACTTCAACGAAGGCACGCGAGCGTGGATGCAGGAAAAAACGGAAGCCCAGTCGGGGTTTGAGCATTCCAACCCGTCGTACGAGGCTCATTACAAAATGGACATCCCCGTGGGTACGCCCGCGCCCGGCAAAAACGGCTGGATTTACCCGGCCCTGTTTCGCCACAACCAGACGTGGGTAATGCTGACCGAAGCCGACCTGGGGCGGCATTACTGCGGCACGGCCCTGCAACAGCAATCGCCGGGGGGCGAGTACCGGATCAACTTCCCACAGACGCCCGAGAAAATCGAGAACGGCGCGCTGAACCCTGAATCGACGCTCCCGTGGCAGACGCCCTGGCGGATTCTGGTGGTAGGCAATCTGAGAACAGTGATGGAATCGACGCTGGGTACCGACCTGGCGCGGCCGGCGCGGAAAATGGACGCGTCATTTATCAAACCCGGTAAAGCGTCGTGGAGCTGGGTGCTCGAAAAAGACGGAGCCACCGTTTACCCGGTGCAGAAAAAATACGTCGACTATGCCGCCGACATGCACTGGCAGTACTGCCTGATCGACGCGAACTGGGACAAAAGCATCGGCTACGATTCGGTGAAGGTGCTGGCCGATTACGCCAAAACGAAGGGCGTCGGCATGCTGCTCTGGTACAACTCGGCCGGGAGCTGGAACACGGTGCCGTTCACGCCCCGCAACAAGCTACTGACCCACGAAAGCCGGGTGCAGGAGTTCGCCCGGCTTCGCGACATGGGCATCAAAGGCATCAAAATCGACTTCTTCGGGGGCGACGGTCAGTCGATGATCAACTACTACGAAGACATACTGACCGACGCAGCTGCGTACCAGATTCTAATCAATTTCCACGGGGCGACCCTGCCGCGTGGGCTGGCCCGCACGTACCCGAACCTGATGACGACCGAAGCCGTGCATGGCTACGAAATGATTACGTTCAGCCAGCAGACCGCCAACGCGGCCCCGGCGCACATGATCAACTGCGCCATGATCCGCAACGCCTTCGACCCGATGGATTTTACGCCCATGTGCCTCTACAAAATTCCGCGCATCAAACGGGCCACTACCCCGGCGTTCGAACTGGCTACCTCGGTGCTGTTCCTGTCGGGTATCCAGCATTTTGCCGAAACGGCCGACGGCATGACGCACGTACCGGCTGACGTGAAGGAGTTTCTCCGGCAGTTGCCCAATAGCTGGGACGACGTGCGGTTTATTGACGGCGAACCCGGCAAGCAGCTCATCATCGCCCGGAAGACCGGCAACAAATGGTACGTAGCGGGTGTCAACGGCGAAAAAAACGACAAGGCGCTGTCGGTCGATCTGTCATTCCTGAAAAATCGCAAAGGCCGGGTGTTCACGTCGGTTCCGTACGATAGCGACAATCCTGCCTTCGATATTCGGGCGATGACTGTTCCGGCGAACGGCGTCATGCCGGTGCAACTGACGGGTAATGATGGCTTTGTGGCTGTTTTCGAGTAACCCCACCTTCCTAAACCAACACAAGTACATGACCACACTACAACCCGGTTTTTGCCGAACGATGCTGCTCTGGGTAGGGCTGCTGGTAGGTACGTCGGCCCTGGCGCAGAAAGCCACCAACCCGATCATTTTCGCCGACGTGCCGGACATGGCCATGATCCGGGTGGGTAAGACCTACTACATGAGCAGTACGACCATGCACCTGAGTCCGGGCCTGCCGATCATGAAATCGACGGATCTGGTCAACTGGAAGCTGGTCAGCTACGCATACGATACGCTGGCCACCGTCGACGCCATGAGCCTGACCAACGGCCAAAGTACCTACGGGCGGGGTTCGTGGGCCAGCAGCCTGCGTTTTCACAACGGTACCTATTACGCTACCACCTTCGCCCAGACAACGGGCAGAACGCACATCTACACCACGAAAAACATCGAGAAAGGCCCGTGGAAAGCCGTGTCGTTCAAGCCGTCTCTCCACGATCACAGCCTGTTTTTCGACGACGATGGCCGGGTGTATATGGTCTACGGCGCGGGTAAACTTCGCATTGTCGAGCTTACCGCCGACGTGTCGGGCGTGAAACCGGGTACCGAGCGAGTACTCATCGAAAATGCCAGTGAGCCGTCGGGTACGGGCCGGGGGCTGCCCGCCGAAGGATCACAACTGCTCAAGGTCAACGGCAAATACTACCTCTTCAATATCACCTGGCCACAGGGCGGCATGCGAACCGTCGTGATCCACTGCGCCGACCAACTCGCCGGTCCCTGGGAAGGCCGGATCGGCTTGCAGGATCTGGGCGTCGCGCAGGGTGGGCTGATCGACACGCCCGACGGTCGGTGGTTTTCGTACCTGTTCCGCGACTTCGGGGGCGTGGGGCGCATTCCGTACCTGGTGCCGGTGACGTGGAAAGACGGCTGGCCCGTGCTGGGTGTCGACGGGAAAGTGCCGCAGACGCTCGACCTGCCCGCCAGCAAGGGACTGATTCCCGGTATCGTCGCGTCGGATGAGTTTACCCGCAAAAAGGGCGAACCGGCACTGCCGCTGGTATGGCAGTGGAATCATAACCCCGATAATGCGCTGTGGTCAGTAACGGAGCGGAAGGGCTTTCTACGCCTGAAAACCGGCCGCACGGATACCTCGTTCGTGATGGCCCGCAACACGCTGACGCAGCGAACCATCGGCCCTCAATCCGTGGGTTCGACCCGGCTCGACGTGACGAAGCTGAGTGACGGCGACTTCGCGGGGCTGAGCCTGTTGCAGAAGCAATACGGTTTAGTGGGGGTGAAGCAAACCGGCGGAACCCGAGCCATCGTGATGGTCAGTGCCGCGTCGGGCAAAGCCGTGGAGATGCAGCGGGTGCCGCTGTCGGCATCGGTTGTTTACCTGAAAGCTGAATGCGATTTCCGCGACCGAAAAGACACCGGCCGTTTCTTCTACAGTCTCGACGGCAAAACGTGGACCGCCATTGGGGAGCCGATCAAGATGCCGTACACCATTCCGCATTTCATGGGCTACCGCTTCGGCCTGTTCAACTACGCTACGCAAACGCCGGGTGGATACGCCGATTTTGATTGGTTTCGAGTGCAGTGATTGGTTTTTAATTTTCTGCTGATGTGATACGTAAAAGAGTCTGTTTTTGTCATCCCGACGTCAGGAGGGATCTTCTGGTATAGGCAGTTTTAATGGTTCCTGCCGAAGATCCCTCCTAACGTCGGGATGACAAAAAGCACAAACAACAAAAGTACAACCACTGCTAACCGCTTCACTTATGAACGCACGACTACTGATATGCTTAGTTATGGGGCTGTTGCTGGCGCTGCCCGCCCTGGCGCAGGATCCTAATTTTCACGTTTATCTCTGCCTGGGTCAGTCGAACATGGAGGGGAATGCCCGGTTTGAGCCGCAGGATACGGTAGGCGTCGATCCCCGGTTTCAGGTGCTCGAAGCCGTCGACTGCCCCGACCTCGGCCGGACAAAAGGCAACTGGTACACGGCTATTCCCCCATTGTGCCGCTGCCGAACGGGGCTGACTCCCGCCGATTATTTCGGCCGTACCCTGCTGACCTACCTGCCGCCGACCACGCGAGTGGGCGTGATCGACGTGGCCATAGGTGGCTGCAAAATCGAACTGTTCGATAAGGATACGTACCAATCGTATGTCGCGACGGTGCCGGGCTGGATGAAGAATTTCATTTCCCAATACGACGGTAACCCCTACGCCCGGCTGGTCGAGATGGGGAAACGGGCGCAGCAGGACGGCGTGATTAAAGGCATTCTGCTGCATCAGGGCGAATCGAATACCAATGATTCGCTGTGGACAAAGAAAGTGAAAAAGGTCTACGACAACCTCCTGGCCGATCTGAACCTGCCGCCCAACTCTGTCCCGTTGCTGGCTGGCGAAACGGTCAACGCCGATCAGGGGGGTATCTGCGCAAGTATGAATAAGATCATCGCCACGCTGCCCCAGACCATTCCAACGGCCCACGTCATCTCGTCGGCGGGTTGCACGGATTCGTCCGACAACCTGCATTTCGACGCAGCCGGTTATCGGGAGCTGGGGAAACGGTACGCCAATCAAATGCTGACCTTGCTGGGATACACCGTCAAAGCCGATAAATAGCTACCCTGTTTCTATGGAAAAGACCTGTCTGTTTTCAGTATTGTTGCTTGCGGCCGGGTTGTCTACCCAAGCGCAGGAAATCATTCCCTTGTACCCCGGCACCGTGCCCAATGCGAAGCCATCGTCGGTGAAGGAAGTGCAATCGTCGCCGGGTGTGTACCGGGGCATTACTAAGCCGACGCTGGAAATCTACCTGCCCGACAAAGCCATTGCCACCGGTACGGCGGTCGTCGTTATTCCCGGTGGAGGATACAGCGTTGTGGTGTACCAGGGCGAGGGAATCGGTACGGCGAAAGCGCTGGTTCAGAAAGGCGTGGCGGCTTTCGTGCTTAAGTACCGGCTACCCAGCGATTCCAGTATGGTCGACAAAACCATCGGGCCGTTGCAGGATGCGCAGCAGGCCATAAAACGGGTGCGTGAGGGCGCTGCTCAGTGGGGCATCGATCCGGGAAAAATTGGTATCATGGGCTTTTCGGCGGGTGGTCACCTGGCGTCGACAGAAGCAACGCATTTCGAAAAAGCGCTGATCGACAACCCCCAAAACACCAACCTGCGCCCCGACTTTCAGGTGCTGGTATACCCCGTAATCAGCCTGCGGGATAGTCTGGCACACCGGGGCTCACGAGACAATCTGCTCGGCAAGAACCCGTCGCAGCAAAGCATCGAACTTTATTCCAACGAATTGCAGGTACGAGCCAACACGTCCCCGACGTACCTGACCCACGCGGCCGATGACAAGGTGGTTGATGTCGATAATAGCATCGTGTATTTCGAAAAACTGCGGCACCAGAAGATCCCCGTCGAGATGCACATCTACCCCAAAGGCGACCACGGCTTCATTTTTCGTCAACCCGGCTGGACCGACCCGCTCTTCGACTGGATGAAGCGGAACAACTTGATCAAGTGATCGCAAAACAGAGACGTTCGCTTGGGGTAATCACCTTCTACAGAGAAATCCATACACTATGAAAAAAGTAAATCCGTTCGTTGCGCTTACGTTGCTGCTGACCAGTGCTATCACCTTCGCCCAGCAGCCTGCCCCTGTCAAGATCAAGGATGGCCAGGTTCGGGGAACCGTTGAAGATGGGCTGACCGTCTACCGGGGGATTCCGTTTGCGGCTCCGCCTGTCGGCGACCTGCGGTGGAAAGCGCCCCAGCCGGTAACTAAATGGGAGGGCGTGCGCGATACGAAAAAGTTCGCCCCCGCAGCCGTGCAGGGTGGCAATACGCTGTCGGGCAGGAGCGAAGACTGTCTGTATCTGAATGTCTGGAGTCCGGCCAAAACCGCTAATGAACGCATACCTGTGCTGGTCTGGATTTACGGCGGGGGCTTTAGTTTCGGTGCCACCTCCGACCCCAATTACAGCGGGGAGAAGCTGGCGCAGAAGGGCGTCGTGGTGGTCAGTATCGCCTACCGGGTTGGGCCGCTGGGCTTTCTGGCGCATCCGCAGCTGAGTGCCGAAAATCCGCAGCATGTGTCGGGCAACTACGGGCTGCTGGACATGATTGCCGGGCTTAAGTGGGTGCAGCAAAACATTGCCGCGTTCGGCGGTGACCCTGCCAAAGTGACCATTTTCGGGGAGTCGGCGGGCGGTATTGCGGTCAGCATGTTATGCGCGTCTCCACAGGCTAAAGGCTTGTTCCACGGGGCTATTTCACAAAGCGGGGGTTCCTTCGGGCCGACGCGCCCCACCACGTATCCGGGTGAAAACATGAAGCGGCTGGACGAAGCTGAAAAAGCGGGTGAAGCCTACGCGCAGAAAGCCGGTGCGTCGTCGCTCGCCGAACTGCGCAAGATCGAGGCCGACAAACTGCCGGGCGGCTGGGGCGTCGGCTCTTCCTGGCCCATTGTCGACAGCTACGTAATCCCCGACGATCAGCATAAACTGTACGAAGCGGGTAACTACAATCAGACGCCTATTCTGGTTGGCTACAACTCCGACGAAGGAGCCAGTTTTTCCCCACCGAAAACCCCCGCTGAATACATCGAGAGCACGAAGAAACGGTACGGCCCGTACGCCGATGAGCTGATCAAGGCCTACCCGGTCGGTGCGACCACCGTTCCGAAAACGGCCCGCGACCTGATGCGCGATGCGGCTTTCGGCTGGCAAACCTGGAGCTGGGCCAACTTGCAGGCCAAGACCAGCAAGGCGAAGGTGTTCTACTATTATTTCGATCAGCATCCTGATTACCCCGCTGATTCGCCCCGGTCAGGGTATGGTTCCGGGCATGGGCAGGAAGTGTCCTACGTATTTGGGCACATCGACCCGACCAATCCGCAAACGACCAAAACGGACCTCGCCATTTCGGATGCGATGGGTACGTACTGGACCAACTTTGCCAAACACGGCGATCCAAACGGGACGGGCGTACCTCAGTGGCCTGTCTTTAGAAAAGCAAATCCCGCCGTGATGTACTTCAGCCAGACACTATATACCGGACCCGTACCCAGTGCCGACGCGCTGAACGTGCTGGACAGGTACTTCAACTGGCGACGAACGCCCGAAGGTGAAGCTTGGGCTAAATAATTGATTATCAGTAGTAATTTATGTGCCTAAACTCAATTCGAAACATGAACGTAAATCAGTATTCCGGCCCGCAATGGCTGCTCGTCTGGTGTTTGCTTTGCCTGGGTAGCCTGGCGTTGGCCCAGCCGCCGAGGGGCCCGCTGGTCGTGTCGCCACAGGTCAACGCCGACAAGTCCGTCACGTTCCGCTACCTCGCGCCGAAGGCTACCGACGTAAAGCTGAGCGCGCAGTTTGAGAAAGCCCCGCTTGCCATGGCCAAAGACGCGCAGGGTATCTGGAGCGTGACGACGCAGCCCATCAAACCCGACATTTATCCGTACAGCTTTCAGGTCGACGGCGTGACGGTGATGGACCCGGCCAACGAGGATTTTTTTCCGAACGAACGTTTCAAAGCCAGCCTGGTCGACATCCCCGGCGATACGCCCCTGATTCATAGCTTGCAGGACGTATCCCACGGCTCGGTGAACTACGAATATTATCCCTCATTGGAAGGAACGATGGGCTCGCTAGTCGTGTACACCCCGCCGGGCTACGACAAGAATCCGGGTCAGAAGTACCCTGTTTTCTACCTCATCAGCGGGACCACCGATACCGAAGAAACCTTCTTCAAGGTAGGACGAACGAACCTGATTCTCGACAACCTGATTGCCGCTGGAAAAGCCAAACCGATGATTATCGTGATGCCCTACGGGAACATCGCAGCCCGGATTGCCGAGCAGAAAGGCGGTGCCAAACCCGCCGACCCGACCGTGCGCGACGGGGCCGATGCCGTGAAACGGGCTAACGATTTTGGCCAGGATCTGACTGGTAACGTGATTCCGTACATCGAGGAAAACTATCGCACCATCGCCAACAAAGAGAATCGTGCCATCGGCGGGTTCTCGCGTGGCGGTGGGCAAACCCTGCGTACGGCGTTCGGTAATCTGGATAAGTTTGCCTGGGTGTGCAGCTACAGTTCGTACCTGTCGCCCCAGGAAATGGACGGCAGCTTCAGTCAGATCGGCGGCAATCCCGACCGGACGAATAAGCAACTAAAGCTGCTATGGGTCAGCGTGGGAAGTGACGATTTTCTCTACAAAGGCACGACTGAATTTATGGATTACCTGAAGGCGAAAAAGGTGGCTTACAAAAGCCTGATTACCGACGGGGGACATACGTGGATGAACGTTAAAAAATACGTAGCCGACACGGCACCTTTACTCTTCCGCTAACCTGCCCCGACCATGAAAAATCGCTTATTCCTACTACCAGCTTTGCTCGGTCTGTCGATGACGGTACTGGCGCAGCGCCCCCCGGCCATTAGCTCGCCCGACGTACATCCCGACCATAGTATTACGTTCCGCTACTTTTCAAAAAAAGCCAACAAGGTGACGCTGAACGGCGAATTTCTGAAAGCGCCCGTTGCCCTGACGAAAGACACATCGGGCATCTGGAGTGTGACCGTGCCGCCCGTTACACCCGATATTTACCCGTATAGTTTCCGGGTTGACAGCGTTGAACTGGCCGACCCCAACAACACATACATTTTCGCCAACGAGCGGTTTAAGCGCAGTATCGTCGACATCCCCGGCGACAAGCCGCTGGTGCATTCGTTGCAGAATGTGCCGCACGGCAAAATCAGCTACCGGCTCTACAAGTCGGGAACGCTGGGTACGTCGCGCCAATTGCTGGTGTACACGCCCCCCGGCTTCGACCCCAACGGCAAAACGAAGTACCCGGTGCTGTACCTGATTCACGGCGGCTCCGACACCGAAGAAACCTGGACCAAAGTGGGTCGGGCCAACCTCATCGCCGATAACCTGATCGCGCAGGGCAAGGCCAAACCGATGTTGATTGTGATGCCCTACGGCAACGTGCGCCCCGCGCCGATGGCCGACTTCACGAAGGATATGGTGAGCGACATCGTGCCGTTTATCGAAGCCAATTACCCCGTCGTGGCTGATAGCAAAAATCGGGCGGTGGCTGGATTTTCGGTTGGTGGGGGGCAGACGCTGAACATCGGCCTGACGAACCCCGATAAATTTGCCTACGTCTGTTCCTACGCGCCCTACACCGCCACCGACGAGTTTAAAAAGAACTTCGCCAACTGGTCGCCCGACGCCAATGCCTTGAACAAGCAATTGAAACTCTTCACCATCAGCGTCGGCACGGGCGATTTTCTGTACGAACCGGTGAAGCAGAACATCGCCATGTTCAACGAGAAGAAGGTCGTCGTCAAACCGCTTATCGTCCCCGGTGGGCACACCTGGATGAACTGCAAACTGTACCTGGCGAATACGCTGCCGCAGTTATTCAGGTAGCTGTCTTACCAGCATGTTTGTCGTCCCGCGTCTTTGTCATCCCGACGCCAGGAGGGATCTTCGCTAGCAGTCGGCTCTAACCAGTCAACGCTCAAAACAGCCTATTACCGAAGATCCCTCCTGGCGTCGGGATGACAAAGACGCTTCCCAAACAACCTCTCAGGGGTTATCTCTATAATCTCAGAATCTAATTCACCCTTAATCAATAAAAACCAATGACACGTACAACAACCGCACTGCTGTTCGCAGCTGCCTTACTGAGCGCGAATAGCTTCGCTCAGACAAATTCCTCGGCCATTGCCGACGATTTCAAACCCTCCGTGCTGAATCAGCCGGGGCAGGAGTACCCGCAGGTCAATTCGCAGGGGTACGCCCGATTCCGCATCAACGCGCCCAAAGCCGACAGCGTGAAAGTAAGTCTGGGCCTGGGCGGACGAGGGGGGACGAAGCTCACCAAAGGGGCCGACGGCTTCTGGACCGGCACTACCGAAGGGCCGATGGACGAGGGCTTTCACTATTACAACGTCACCGTCGACGGCGGCAAGTTCAACGACCCCGGTGCACAGAACTATTACGGCTCGGTGCGGTGGGAAAGCGGTATCGAGATTCCGGCCCACGATCAGGCGTTTTATGAACTGAAAGCGGTACCGCATGGCAACGTGCAGCAGATTCTGTTCCCCTCGAAAAGCACCGGTACGTCGCGCCGGGCGTTTGTGTACACCCCGCCGGGCTACGAGAAAGACAAGTCGAAAAAGTACCCGGTACTGTACCTGCAACACGGCTGGGGCGAAGACGAAACTGCCTGGAGTAATCAGGGCCACGCTAACCTGATTATGGACAACCTGATCGCCGAAAACAAGACCAAGCCGTTCATCATCGTGATGACCTACGGCATGACCAACGAAGTCAAATTTGGCAAGATCCGGGAGTTCAAAATCGACCCGTTCCAGACCGTCCTGACCGACGAGCTGATCCCGTACGTCGACGCGAATTTTCGCACCCTCGCCAACCGCGACAACCGCGCAATGGCTGGCCTGTCGATGGGCGGTATGGAAACCAAAATGATTACGCTTAACAAACCGGAAACGTTTGGGTATTACGGCCTGCTCAGTGGTGGTCTCTACAATCCTGAAGACCTCAGCGGCAAGGCTAAGCCGAAGCTTGTTTTCATTAGCTGCGGCAGCCGGGAACGGCCCGATGGTGTGAAAAAAGCGGCCACCGATCTGACAGCCGCCGGGTACAAAGCCGTGTCGTACGTTTCCGAAAATACAGGACATGAGTTCCAGACCTGGCGTCGTAGCCTGTACGAACTGGCTCCCATGCTGTTTAATTAATACCGATATGTCTTTGTCATCCCTCCTGCCCGCCGGCGCGGGCAGGAGGGATGACAAAGAAGTACATTCCCCTTTCCCACAATACCGATGAAATTACCTTTAACAAAACTAACGCTAGCGGCTGGTCTGGCGCTGCTGTTCGGAACGGCAGTCTACGCCCAGCCAACGGATAAAGAAATGCCCAAGGGCTTCGATGTTGCCCGCACGGACATTGCCCACGGCCGGATTGATAGCGTGCAGTACGCGTCGAAAACAGTCGACACGAACCGGAAAGCGCTGGTATACACGCCCCCCGGCTACTCGAAAAAGAAGAAATACCCGGTGCTGTATCTGCTCCACGGTATCGGTGGTGACGAAAAAGAGTGGCTCCGGGGTGGTAATCCGCAGGTGATTCTGGACAATCTGTATGCCGACAAAAAATTGGAACCAATGATCGTGGTGATGCCCAACGGCCGCGCCATGAAAGACGACCGGGCGGTAGGCAACATCTTCGACAAAGACAAAGTCGAAGCGTTCGCAACCTTCGAAAAAGACCTGCTCAACGACCTGATTCCGTACGTCGAGAAAACGTACCCGGCCCTGAAAGATCGTGAGCACCGCGCCATCGCGGGCCTATCGATGGGCGGAGGGCAGTCGCTCAATTTCGGACTGGGTAATCTGAACAAGTTCGCGTGGGTAGGTGGCTTTTCGTCGGCCCCCAACACGAAAACGCCACAGGAACTGATACCCGATCCGGAAGCCGCGAAAAAACAATTGAAACTGCTCTGGATTTCGTGCGGTGATGCCGACGGACTAATCTCGTTCAGCAAGCGCACGCACGACTACCTCTACCAGCACGACGTACCGCACGTGTACTATGTGGAGCCGGGCGGGCACGATTTCAAGGTCTGGAAAAACGGGCTGTACATGTTTTCGCAGTTCCTGTTCAAACCCGTCGATGTGGCGTCGCTGAACAAGTACACGGTGCTGGGTACGCCCGCGTCGTCTAACATCCGGTCGGCGAAGTACCCGCAGATTCTGCCCGATAATCGGGTGGTTTTTCGTACGAAAGCTCCCGGTGCGCAAAAGGTGCAGGTAGATCTCGGCAAGAAATACGACATGGTGAAAGACACGGCGGGCGTCTGGACCGTCACGACCGATTCCATCAGCCGGGGTTTTCACTACTATTCGCTGCTGATCGACGGACTACCCGTAGCCGATCCCGCCAGTGAAAGCTTCTACGGAATGGGCCGGATGGCGAGCGGCATCGAGATTCCTGACCGCGACGAAGCGTACTACGCCCTGCGCGACGTACCCCACGGAGACATTCGCATTAAACGATACTACTCAAAACCGCTCAACGCCTGGCGTGAGATGTACGTGTATGCCCCGCCGGGCTACGACCAGAATGCCAGTCAGAAATACCCGGTGCTATACCTGCTCCACGGCGGGGGCGAAGACGAACGCGGCTGGTCGACGCAGGGCCGGACGAATTTGATTCTGGATAACCTGATTGCCGCCGGAAAAGCAAAGCCCATGCTGATCGTGATGATGGACGGGAACATTGCGAACGCCGGTGGACTGGCTGGCTTCAACGAGAATGTGCTAAAAACCTTCGAGAACGAGCTGAAAGGGGCGGTTATCCCCTTCGTCGAGAGCAACTTCCGCGTCGACGCTGATGCTAAAAGCCGGGCGTTGGCGGGTCTGTCAATGGGTGGTTTGCAGACGTTGTACGCGGGTATCCGAAACACGAATATGTTCTCGAATCTGGGCGTGTTCAGTTCGGGCTGGTTCGCCAACAACCCCAAGCTGTCGGACCCGCAGTATGCGTTCATGAAAGATAACGCCAGCACGATCAACAGCAACCTGAAACACCTCTGGATTTCGCAGGGAGGCAAGGAAGATATTGCCCACCAGAACGGTCAGATTATGCTGAAAAAGTTCGACGATATGGGCATCAAATACGAGTACAGTGAATACGCCGGTGGGCATAGCTGGCCCGTCTGGCGGCACGATCTCTACATGTTCGCACCGCTGCTGTTTCAGTAGAAGACCCCCCGCCCTAAAGGGAGCCCGCTGGCGCGTCAGCAATATTCTTGCGCCAGCGGGCTCCCTTCAGGGCGGGGGGTAAAAGCGTAAATGATAATAGAAGACCTCTCAAGCCAAACCCATAACCTCTACTCAACAAATGGTACGATTTAATCAACGCGTAGCGGCCCTGTTGCTTACGGCCTTTGCTCAGTCGGGAAGTTTATTCGCCCAGAAAATTCCGTCGCTGAAAGACGCGTTCAAAAAAGATTTTGGTATCGGTACCTGCCTAAACGTGGCGCAGATCGAAGAGCGCGACCCGAAAACGACGGCCTTCATTACCAGCCAGTTCAACATGGCGACGCCCGAGAACGTCATGAAGTCGGCGCTGCTGCATCCGGGCTGGGACACGTACACCTTCGAGATGGCCGATAAGCTGGTCGAGTTCGGAAAGAAGCATAACATCAAAATCAACGGTCATACGCTCGTCTGGCACAGTCAGTTGCCCGGTTTCGTTCGGGGTATTCACAGTCAGGATTCGCTCCGTACGTTCTTCACCAGTCATATCAAAACCGTAGCCGGGCGCTACAAGGGCAAGGTCTATTCGTGGGATGTAGTAAATGAAGCGCTCAACGAAGACGGGACGCTGCGGAAGTCGGTGTTTCTGCAATACCTGGGCGATAACTACATCACCGATGCGTTCCGGCTCGCGCAGGAAGCGTCACCTGGTACGGAACTGTATTACAACGACTACAACAACGAACAACCTGCCAAACGGGCCGGCTGTATCGCCATTATCAAAAAGATCAAAGACGCCGGGGTACGTATCGACGGGGTAGGTATTCAGGGGCATTGGCATGTCGGCCGGGTACCGCTGGCGGAGATCGAAGAAAGCATCAATCAGTATGCGGCCCTGGGCCTGAAAGTGATGTTTACCGAACTAGATATCGAGGTGCTGCCCCGCAACTTCCAAGGAGCCGACGTGGGTCAACGCATGACGGCCAACGCCACGTCGAACCCGTACCCTGAGGCTCTGCCCGACAGCGTACAGCAGCAATTAGCTGCCGATTACGAAGCCCTGTTCAAGCTGTTTCTCAAGCATAAGGACAAGGTTAGTCGCGTTACGTTCTGGGGCGTCAACGACGGCGATAGCTGGCTGAATGGCTGGCCTGTTCGCGGCCGGACCAACTACCCGCTTCTCTTCGACCGGAAGAACCAGCCCAAACCCGCTTTCTATAGCGTGGTAAAGCTGGGTAAGTAAATACAAAAAGGTAGCCCGCTCTTAGTTTTAAATAGGAGCGGGCTACCTTTTCGTATTTATATAAATCAAATGGACTAGCGGAGCTAAATTGAAAGTATGAAACAAAAGCTTACTGACATTGAAACCGCGCTATTACGTATTGATGGAGCTACGTTCCAGCGTACCTGCGATGAATACTTGTATTGCCGATATGGAGCTGATTTTCGGCACATAACACGAACAGGAACACAACCAGGCAAAATGCAGACGACGAAAGGAACGCCAGATACTTACGTGGTGCTGCCCAGTAATCAATACGTATTAATTGAATATACGAAGCAACAGACGGATCTGCTCAAAAAGCTGCAAGGCGATGTAGCTAAATGTCTAGACTTCAACAAGACGGGCTTAAAGCTGGATCAAATACAGCGGATTATCATAATACACGCTGGAAGACTGACCACCGACGAGGATAGAACTCTGCGTGATAGTTGTGCTGTACACTTGGAAGTAATCGGATTAGATGCACTAGCGCTGGCTATTCATAATGATTTTCGTCAATTAGCTAGGCGTTACTTAGACATATCTTATGACACGTTACAGCTACAAACACCTGACGAATTCGTTGCAGAACAAGCTCGTAAAGCGGTAGGAGAGAACAATCCTCTATCCAACCCACTCCGACATCGAGAAGATGAGTTACAGCTCTTGTTAGACAAAATAGGCAAGCAGGATATAACGGTTCTAACTGGAGGCCAGGGCGTAGGGAAGACTCGTTTAGCCTTGGCCGCTCTCGAGAAATACTGTCAAACCAACTTAGGCTATCAACCGTTCTGCATAGCCAACAAATACACACCACTCCTCGAAGATCTGAACGACCTTGTTCGGTCAAAAAATAAATATATTTTTCTAATCGACGACGCAAACAGACAGACGCCCATCCTGCTCGAAACACTAGAAAACCTGTACGCAAGACAGGACATATCATTTAAAATTATTCTAACGGTTCGTGATTATGCGTTTGACGTGGTAAGAAATCACCTAAGACCTTACCGCTGGGACTCGTATTCCATTGAAAAGTTTACTGATGAACAGATTGTGCAGTTGATTGCTGATGAGCCTTTCAAAATTGGACATTCTGGATTTCAACAGCGCATTCGTGACTTATCAAATGGTAATCCTCGTCTAGCAATTATGGCGGCCGAACTGGCTTTAAAAGAGCAGAATTTATACGCTCTCAGTGATGCTACCGATTTGTACGTCAGCTATTACGATAATCTGACTGACAGTGAGAATAGATCCTTGCTAGTTGATCCAATTCGTTTGAAAGTGCTTGGCCTGCTCGCTGTATTCAGGCAAATTGACTTGTTACAAGAGCCATTCGTTAGTCGGTTAACTGCAGCCTTTGGTTTAAACCGTGATACACTAGCAGCCGAGTTAGCAAGTCTAGAAAAAGACGAGCTGGCCGACGTCTACATGACCGATCAAAGCTTTTTTCGCTTATCTGATCAGAATCTGGCCATTTACTCCGTGTACCAAGTTTTTGTAGACAAGAAACTTCTTAGTGTAGAAGCCTTGTTAGCGGAGTTTTTTGAAGATTACCCGCATCGTATCCGTGATGCATTTTATGGGGTTATAAATGCGTTCGATCAGGAACGGATTGTCAACGATATCAAAATCATTACAAATCAATACTACAACTCAATCAAAAAAGACGAGAATAAAGCATATCAGTTTTTAGACGTTTTCTTTGTAGCCTTACCGGTTGAAACACTCGACTATTTATTGACACTAGCCGAAAATCTAGAATCTACACAAAAAGAATGGCGTGAGAAAGATACTTTCTGGGAGCTGAGAACAGAGGAGGGACCACTAAAAGATCGGCTACGCCTACTGTTCCATTTTTTTAGTGGATTCAATGATTATTTTGATGCCGCCCTTGAATTACTTATAAAGTTCGCAGAAAGTGCGCCTAATCTAGTTGCATTACTATCTAGTTTAATCAAAGATAGACTAGCGTTTCGACCGGAAGATGCTCAATATGCAGAGTTGAGGCAGGAGCGGCTGCTCCAGTTTCTTATTGATGAAACGAATACTGAAAATGAAGCTGCCCGCCTACTGCTCTTTTCCGTTTTACCTTCATTCCTGCATTCTGAATTTCAGAGTACAACGTCAAAAGGGCGAGGTATCACGATTACCACAATGCCATATCCGGTACAGGAGCCCTTTAGTTCATTTCGCAGTAGGCTGTGGAAGTTTGTTGGCGACCAGTTTGCAAAGTATCCTGAAGAATGTCGATCTATTTTACTCTCTTATAGCTCAACTTATTCACCACGTGATAACAAGCTCTTGCGTGAATTCGACAAGGCTCATATCCTCCCGTTGATCGAACAGCATTTGACGCCAAACGATTTTGAAGATTGTCACTTTGTAAACGAATACGTACGTTTTTTAAATCGTAGCGGTCTTCAATCTACCCAAACGGACCAATTGGCAGAACGCTTTCAAAATCGTGAGTACTCTCTTTATCTGCTACTTGACTGGAGTCGACGTCGAGGCCGTGATATCGATGACGAGTTGTGGGAAAAGCCGGAACAGTATAAGGTAAAGAAACGAAACGAGTTGTTGGAAAAGATACGTACTGATTCATTGTCAGACGTGGAACAGTTATTCGATGATATTCTGGACTTAATGAACAAGCCGGTCAAGATTTTGTCTATGTTTCACGAACCAATAGAAGCAATATTGAGCGGAATTAAACAACGCAACCCTGCCTTGTTCAAAGAGACGGTTATAGCGTTTTCGGCACGTGAATGGCCGTCAACTGTTCCGGTGGGCTATGTAGTTAGAGAGGCTTTTGATAATGAAATTGCAGTGCCTGAAGAGTGGTATGAAGTATTTGTTGGTGCTAAGTATCGCAATTCTGAATGGCAACTAAACTTCTTTAGCATGATACCGGCCTCTACCGTGAACAAAGATTGGTCGGATAAACTCATCCAATATTTTCAAGAACAGAACATTAATGGATTTTATTTGCCTGACAAATGGTGGCAGAATTATCAATCAGTACGTCCAACTATTTACCCGGATATACTGACCGTTTTGGCCGATAGATATGAGCGCACTGGTATACAGTATTCGTTGTGGCACGATTTTTTTGAAGATCGGATCGACTTGTTCGGCATTTCAGACTTGCTCCTGCTCAAGAAGGTTTACCTGCAGCTATTGAAAATGGAGCGCTCATCAGCGGGCGAATTTGACTACTCTAAAAAAAACTTGAAAGCGTTACTGTCGCGAGATCCTTCGTTTTTGATCGACTTTGTAGAAGCTCATTATAAACTTCTAGATGAAAACTCAATAGGCCATCCCCAAATAGAAAGTTTAGCTTTCGTCTGGGCACTGCCCGATGCAGTTAAGTGGGCTATGCAAATAGTCAACGTTATGAAGAGCCACAAACGATTTAGCTTGTATGGTGATAATTACGAACCTCTTTTCCAAGACGTAAGCGAAGAACATAAAGAACTTACATATGCCTTCCTTGATGAGTACATAAAGACATACGCAGATGATGTGAGTGAAATTGGAAGTATGGTGCAAGCTCTTCAACATAGCCACAAGTATGACGAATGGCTGATGTGTGTTCGTTACTTTTTGACTTATAATCAGTCCGTTGAAGCATTCAAGGAAATTAGCTGGGCTCCCAACTCACTCTCCGGTTCAGGGAAAATGAACTTTGATCAGGTACGAGCCGATCGGCTGAAGCAAGTATTACAGCAGGTTCGACAAATGCCTAAGAAGTTGCCTTACTTGGAGCATGTTAAATATTTAGAGTGGTACATCGCTATTCATGAAAAGGAAGCTGAAGCAGAGCGACGTCGTCAGTTCGGTCAAGATGATTGATTAACCGGAAAATTTCAAATTGTCTTTAAAAATAGATTAGGCACAAAGAAAGATTCGAACGTAACGACAAGCTGAACCAGCTTTTTATAGCGTGGTGAAGCTGGATAAGTAACAGGCCAGTTAGCTATACAAAAGGGGCGTTTGGTAATTATTCCAGACGCCCCTTTTGCGGTTTATTCCAACTAGTTAACAAGCAGGATGAGGGGCTATTTAGGCATTCGGGTGTAGCTGAGCTGTTTACTGGCCCAGGGAATGAAGTACTGAAAATTCGGTGCGTCGGTATGGCCGCCGTCGTGTTGCCGCCAGGCCAGTTGGCCGTCCAGTAAGCCGGTCAGTACGGGGGGCATCTGGTTGGCGTTGTACGCGCTGTTTACGCTCAGGTCTTTGGTACCAAGTAGCGTAAAAACGGGGCCGGCAGCTACGGTTGCCTTGTAACTCCCCAGCTGATCGAGCCATTTAGCGTCGCCTTTTTCGGGTATGCCATAGCTGACAAACGTAGGTCGTGGGGCGCAGAGAGCCAGCAGCTCATGCGAATCGACGGGCAGGTCGCAACCCGTCTTGCTGCCAAATGACGATTCCGCCGTTGCGTATTTCAGGTAGTTACCCGCCATCCAGTGATATTCTCCGCTACCCGCCAGACTTTCGACGGCTTCGCCAAAGACCCGGCGCTGCAAGGTAGTCCCACCTTTCCCGGATGAGCCGATCAGGCCCATCGCAAAACGCTGATCGAACGCCATCGTAACCAGTGCCGCTTTACCATAACGGGAAACGCCCTCGATACCAATCTGTTTAGCGTTGACCTGAGGTTCGGTTTCCAGGTAATCGAGCGCGCGGGATGCCCCCCACGCCCAGGTCCGTAAAGCGCCCCAGTCGTCGGGTTTGCGGGCTTGCCCTTTGTTCGTCAGGCCGATAATGCCCCTCGTCAGGCCTGCGCCGTTGTCGGCCTGAATGCTGCCCGCTTCCAGCAGACAATAGCCCCAGCCAGCGGCCAGCAGTTGCTCCGTCGGGGGTGAGTCGCCGGTTGGCGCGGGGGCAAAGAAATTCGGACTGGGCAGGCGCGTAATCGGGGCATAGGCCGGATACCGATCGAAAATAGCTTTCATCTCCGGGTTTTGCCGGATCATCATTTCCTTGAAAGTCGCGTTGATCGTTTCCATATCGGCGGGCGACGGCTGAGCCGGGGCCGGTAAGGCGGGGGGCAGAAAGCCGAACATCATCAGGACCGGCACAGGCCCTTTTACGTTTTGTGGCAGGACCAGCACCATATTGATGTTGACGTCGATCAACGGGTAGGCCGAGTTGTCTACGTGGCCGATCAGTTGCTTCGCCACCACCGGAATGCGGCCGACCAGCTCGTTGTCTGTCACCTTCACCCGCCACGTTACGGCAGGAATGGTTTTCGGAAGCCGCCCGTACATCTCCTGCTCGAAACTCTCAATTAACTCCGGCCGACGCACTTGCCACCACTGCGCGGGGGTAGTTACTTTTTTGCCGCTCTTTGTTGTCAGTGCGTCGGGCAGTTGGGGACATGGGTTTGCCGTTGCCTCGTCGTAATTGGCATGATTAGGATCTGATTCGTTGCCGCTCGGACCAGGGCGTAATTTTTTGATACCCAGTTGCTGCATCATGATTGCCTGATCCTGAGCGGCCGTCATGGTTTTCAGGGCCGGGTACCGGCTGCTATCAATGACAACCTTCTGCGCTATCACCCAAACGGGTAAGCTAACGAGTAGAGCGGCTAACTGGTAGGTGCGCATAGGGTTAAGAGGTTATTATCAGCGGGTTGCGAACCCCTAAATCCCCTGAAGGGGACTTTTTTTACAACGTGAGGAAAGTCCGGCAGCGGCCGACCGTCCTTCAGGGGGTTTAGGGTTTGGGCCGACGAGCCATCACTTATCCGTGCGAAACGGTGAAGCGGGTAAGCCTTCTTTGTTGATCAGATTGGCGTTGACCGGGTTGTCGGCCCAGGCGTAGCGGACGTACTGCGGGTTCGGTACGTCGTCGCTCGACACAACGACGGTGTTTCCCTCGATTTTAGTTTTCGCCCAGACGAATTTCTTGTCGGCACCGGCAATGGCGAAGTCGCCGGGCGCTTCGCCGTTGTGGGTTGTCAGGCCGCTGCCGGTGTTGGTAAAGCTGATCGTGATTTTGTTGCCGTTGACGTTGGCTGATTGGTAGAGCGGTCCCGATGCAACGATGTTCTCATGGTAAGCTGTTTTCAGCGCGGCCAGTGCCAGCCGGTCACCCACGTCTTTTTTGTTGTCGGGATGAATGTCGTTCCACTCGCCCAGGTCGATTGCTACAGCCATCGCCGTGTTCGGTACCGACAGCGCACTAAGCTGGGATTCGCGAAGCACCGCCCAGCCACTTTCCGAGGGCTGGTAACTGTAGTCCATGAAGCCGGGTAACTGAACGTACAGGAAGGGTAGCGTGCCCTGCTGCCATTTACTGCGCCAGTCAGCGATCAGGGCGGGCAGTAGTTGGGCGTATTCGGCCGGCTTTCCGGCGTTGCTTTCGCCCTGATACCAGCAAAACCCTTTGATGGCATACCTGATTTCGGGAGCAACCATCGCGTTGTACAGGGCCGTCGGCTGATTCTGCGCGCTGATGCCGCCTGGAAAACCGCCCCCCTCGATGGGCCGAAATGCCACGCCGACTTTGTACTGCCACGTTCCTTTTAGATCGACCGTGTCGGCTCCGGCGAAGAGGCTGTACGGCTTGTCGGGGACGAAGCCGCCCTTGCCACCGTTGTTGGTGACCCGTACAACGAGCACATTCTTTCCGGCTTTCAATACGTCGGCGGGTAGTTTGTACCGGCGCTGGGGATACATGTACGTCGTTCGGCCCACCGATTTACCGTTTACGTACAACTCATCGGCGTCGACGATCCGGCCTAGAAAAACCGTCGCGGGTTTACCGACCATAGCTGCCGGGACGTCGATTTCGCGCCGGTACCAGACAATGCCGTTGAGATCTTTCACGCCCTGATCTTCCCAGTAGCCCGGCACGTTGATTGGTCGCCAGCCTTTTGGTACGTAGGCTGGATCGTACCACTTCGTCGCGCCCGTCATGCCCAGATCAATGGGCGGAGCGGGTCGGGGCATGGCCGCTTGCCGGCGCGTCAGGCCGTTGACGTAGCTGGTGTCTTTGTTTTTGGCTACCGTTGCTTCTAGTGCTGGAAACTCTTTCAACCCACCTTCGCTGATCCAGGCTTCGATGGGTGTGCCACCGACGCTGGCGTTGATGATCCCCACCGGTATGTTGTACTGCCGGTGAATTTTCTTCGCGAAGAAATACGCAACTGCCGAAAACGGCCGGACGTCCTGACCGACCGCTTTTTTCCACTGTCCGTTGGGTACGTCGGTCTTTGGTCCTTGCAGGTTGGTTAGTGTGGGCACCCAGAACTGCCGGATTTGCGGGTAGTTGGCCGTCGCGATTTCGTTGGCGTAGGTGATGTCGTGGATGTTCAGCTGATGCACCATATTGCTTTGTCCACTGCAAAACCAAACATCGCCGATCAGAATGTCTTTGACGCTAAGCTGCGTGTTGCCTGCAATGTCCATCGTGAACGGTCCACCGGCTTTTATCGGCGGGAGTTTGACCTGCCATTTCCCACTCGCGTCGGTGGTGGTTTTGTATGCTTTCCGGTTCAGCTGCACCGTAATTTTTTCGCCGGGAGCGGCCCAGCCCCAGATGGTGAGGGGCGTGTTGCGCTGCAACACCATGCCGTCGCTAATCAGACTGGGTAAGCGCAATTGAGCCTGCGCAGTCAGGTTAATCAGCAGGAGTAGACAAAGCCAGACGAACTGTTTCATCGGGGAAAGACGGGTTATGGGGAAGGGGTTGAGTTCTTGAATTGACTTTGGTAATTGCCAAAGTACCTTCGTCTGGCCACACCCCCCGCCCCCTAAAGGGGGAGAAATTCGCAAACGAGCTCCTCCCCCTTTAGGGGGCGGGGGGTGTGGCTAAGCCTTGAGATTGTGGGCTCGGAATGATAAAGAAAGGTCGAAACAGAAAAAGCGCTAGAAGCGAACCACGCCTTCGTAGGCTTTTTTGGGGGCACCGTTCTGGTCGAATAACAGTGGGTAATCTTTGCGGCCCGGTACCGGGAAGTTATCCAGCCACGAATAGCGGTCGGTGAGGTTCCAGAACGTGACGCCGGTAATCGTGTTGCGGTGCTTGCGGAACACCTCAAACAGCCTCTTGTACTGAGCTGCCTGCTTGTCGTTCATGGCGGGTGTAAACTCGCTTTTGTCGGTTGGTCGTCGCGCCCGTCGTTCGTGCTCCTTGGGGTACACCGACACATCGACTTCCGTAAATTGCACTTTCAGCCCCAGGCTGGCGAACTTCGTAATCGACTCTTCCAGCTCCTGCCGCGTGGGTTCGTAAATCGACCAGTGGGCCTGCAAGCCTACACCGTTGATGGGTACGCCTTTGGCCTTCAGCTTCTTCAGTAGTTGAAAAATACGCTCCCGCTTGGACGGGTTTTCCGTGTTGTAGTCGTTGTAAAACAACTGCGCGTTAGGGTCGGCTTCGTGCGCGTACTGAAATGCTTTCTCGATGTAATCTTCGCCGATGATTTCCAGAAACCGCGTCTTCCGATAAATGGCCGTGCTCGTGTCGGGGACGGCTTCGTTGACCACGTCCCAGGCGTAGATCGTACCCTTGTAGCGGGTCATGACGTCGGTGATGTGCCGTTTCAGCCGGGCCAGCAACACGTCGCGGCTCACGGCTTTGCCGGTCGAATCCACGAACAGCCAGGCTGGCGTCTGGTTGTGCCAGCAGAGTGTGTGGCCCCGGAGCTTGATGTTGTTCTGCTTGGCAAAGTCAGCGATGGCGTCGGCGTCTTTCCAGTTGTAGCGATTCTCTTCGGGGTGGATTGGCCCCATCTTCATCGCGTTTTCGGGTGTCATGCTGTTGAACTGCGCCTTGACCAACTCCGCATCCGGACCGGGCTGCACCATGCGCGGATTCACGGCGACACCAATCGGAAAGTAGTCTTTGTAGTAATCCTTCAGCCCTTTCTCTGGTGCGATGAACGCTACCGACAGGGCTATCACAAAGCAGGAAACCAGTTTTTTCATACGATTGAGTGGGGTTTTTCTAGACAGGATTACAGGATGAACAGGATTTGTTTTTTAAGTGATGAATCCTGTTCATCCTGTAATCCTGTCCTAAAAAATTACCGGTATGCGTCGATTGTTTTTATCGTTCCGTCAGGGTTGTAGGTCAGTTCGGTGACTTTGACGTTACGTAGGTGCGTCTTGCCCGACAGTTGCGTGTCGTGGTAAAACAGGTACCATTTGCCGTCTTTCTCAACGATCGAATGGTGGTTCGTCCAGCCCAGTACCGGCTTCAGCAGCACACCTTTGTACGTGAACGGTCCGTACGGGCTGTCGCCCATGGCGTAGCATAGGTTATGCGTATCGCCGGTCGAGTACGACAGGTAGTATTTGCCCTTGTATTTGTGCAGCCAGGACCCTTCGAAGAAGCGTTTGTCATTGTCTTTCTCGGTGAAGAGCTTGCCGTTTTCGTCTAGGAGCTGAATGGCTTTTACCGGCTCGGCCAGCTCTTTCATGTCGTTGCTCAGTCGGGCTACGCGGGGCAGACACGCCACTTCATCGGGCTTCTTCAGTGCCCCTTTTGCGTCGTACTGATTGTTGTCCCAGCGCTGCAATTGACCACCCCAGATGCCGCCAAAGTAGATGTATGCTTTGCCATCGGTATCCTGGAAAACGCAGGGGTCGATGCTGTAGGTGCCTTTCATCGGTTGCGGTTCGGCCTTGAACGGACCAACCGGGCTCTTACTAGTTGCGACGCCAAGCCGGAACACGTCCTGCTTGTCTTTGACGGGGAAATACAGGTAGTACGTCCCGTTTTTGTAAGCAGCATCGGGTGCCCAAAGTTGCCGCCCCGCCCAGGGAATATCCTTGATGTCGAGCGCCACGCCATTGTCTTTTACGGGACCGCCGACCTTATCCATCGACAGTACGTGGTAATCGCGCATGGCAAAGTGACCACCGTCGTCATCTTCCTTCACGTCTTTCGCGTCGATGTCGTGCGACGGGTAGATGTAGATTTTACCGTTGAAAACGTGGGCCGACGGGTCAGCGGTGTAGATATGCGATACCAGCGGCTGCGAAATGGGGTTTTTACCGTTATTGGTCTGGGCAAACGCCGATAGTGAAAAGCAGGTCAGCGCGGCTAGCGCCAGTGAAATGCGAATATGTTTCATGCGTGGGTTTTGACTGTGAATGAGTTGTTTTGGATAACTGATTGTCAGTGTGTTTTTTGTCAGCGGTACTTTCGCTGGCCCTACCCCCCGCCCCCTAAAGGGGGAGCATTCCGCAAATAAACCACTCCCCTTTAGGGGGCGGGGGGTAGGGCCGTTGACAGAACACTATAAAAATAGTGACCTAGCCTAAAAGCCAATTGAGTTGCCGCCGTCGACGGGGAGCGACGCACCGGTGATGTACCGGGCCGCTTCCGACGCCAGGAAAACGGCCGCCCAGCCAATATCCGCCGGCTGACCGAACGTACCCATGGGCGTCCGGCGCATGGCGCGGGCGAAGCGGTCAGGGTCACCACCCATCGCCGTTTTGCTCATGGCCGTTTCGATGAAACCCGGCGCAATGGCATTCACCCGTACCCCTTTGCCCGACCACTCCGACGCCAGAATTTTGACCATGCCTTCCACCGCCGACTTCGACGCCCCGTAGGCCGCGACCCGATCGATACCGTAATAAGCCGCCATCGACGAAATCATAATGACGACACCGCTATTTCGCTCGACCATGCGGGTAGCGCAGGCGCGTGTCAGCGAAAAAACGGCGTTCAGGTTAGTGTGTACGACCCGATCGAATTCCTCGTCGGTGACCTCCAGCGCGGGCTTTTTCATGTTGATACCCGCGTTGTTGACCAGAATATCGATGGGGCCGTACTGACGTTCGATGGTGTCGACAAGTTGATCCAGTTCGGCGCGTACCGTCACGTCGTTGACCATATAATTCGCTTTGGAACCCAGCGTCTCGACCGCGTCGATCAGGGGTTGTTCCCGCCGGCCCGTCACGATGACGTCTGCCCCGGCCAGGGTCATGCACCGGGCAATGTCGAAGCCGATGCCGCTGCCCCCGCCGGTGATGAGGGCGCGCTTGCCTTCCAGCGAGAAAACGGATGGTGTGGGTGTCAGCAGCGCTGTGTCGGCTGCCTGTTCGTTCGTAATCATCTAGCGTAATAGGTAAATGTCAACTGATTTTTTTACGTCGTCCAGCGTCTGTTCGGGTTGCTTGAACGGCGCGGGTATGGGCTTTTGGGCGAATTCCTGGAGGTACAGTACCCAGGCGTCGCGCCACCAGATGGCTTCCCGGTGTTGCGTTGCCAGCCGGCCCGCTACGTCGGTGTACAGCGCCGGGTCGATAGCGGGTTTCGCCAGTGTCCATTCCTGTTGCAACCAGCGTACGGAATCGGCACCGGTGTAAAACCGGGTACAGAGTTCATCCCAGAGCGTGCGACCCGTCGCGAGTTGTTTGGTCCAGGGAACATGGTGAAACCATAGTAGGTAGGGTAGGGGGCAGGTGTTCGCGTTTTCCCACTGTCGACGGACTTCCGGTCGATACTGTGCCAGCGCATTACTGCCCGTCGCCGTCCGGTCGAAGCCCAGTCCGATGGAGTCGGCGCGGTGGTAATAGACGGCTGTCCAGTCGGGGCGGGGGCTTTTGTTCTGCCAGGGTTCGGGGGCGAAGTGAACGCCCGTCCAGGGGCGCGACAGGCCGAGGGGTGCGTTGTAATCCACGTAAATATCCCGCGAGCGGAGCAGCATAGCTTTGACGTGTGAAACGGCCTGTGGCTGACGGGTTAGCGTCATGTTTATCCACTCGTCGGCAATGGCCGCCGAAGTCAGCGTATGGTCCCAGGCGAGCCGGCCAAAGGCGTACCAGTTGGCCTGCGCCAGCGGGTTACCCGTCCAGTTGCGGTCGGAACCGGTGTTGGCTACCCCCGCCATCAGCGTTTGTGAATAGCCGTGCAGACTCCCGTCGACAACCTTTGCCACCGTCGATCCCTTGCCAGCCGCGTAGGTGTCCGATTCCAGGCATTCTTTGAACAAAGGTGCTTCGTAGACAAGGTGGGTCGCAAAGCCGAGGTACTCCTGCGTCAGCTGAAATTCGATACCCAGCGGAGTTTTGGGCATGGCCCCGAACAGGGGCGAAAAGGGCTCGCGGGGTTGAAAATCGATCGGTCCGTTCTTGACCTGCACAATTACTTTCGGATCGAATTGTCTGTCGAACGAGGTAAACTCTTCGTAGGCGGCTTTGAACCGATCGGCTTTCGGGTCGGCCTTGTAGACGAACGCCCGCCAGATCACCACGCCCGGAAACGGCTTCATGGCAGCCGCCAGCATGTTGGCTCCGTCGACGTGCGTACGGCCGTAGTCCTGCGGGCCGGGTTCGCCTTCTGAGTTAGCTTTCACCAGAAAACCGCCGAAGTCCGGGATATAGCGGTGAATTTCGGCGGTTTTATCCGCCCACCATTTCCGCACCTCCGGGTCGAGGGGGTCGGACGTCTTGAGACCCCCCAGCGTTTTGGGGGCCGCGAAATAGACCGACAGGTACACCTTGATGCCGTAGGGTCGCATAACGCCGGCCAAGGCGGCTACCTTTTGCAGGTACTCGCCCGTCAGCATCCGCGCACTGGCGTTGACGTTGTTGACAACGGTGCCGTTGATGCCCAGCGACGCGTTGGCGCGGGCGTAGTCTTTGTAGCGGGGGTCGATGGTTTCGGGCAATTCCGACCATTTCCAGAGCGAACCGCCCGCGTAGCCCCGTTCGATGGTACCGTTTGGATTGTCCCAATGGTTCAGTATCCGCAGCTTTACTTTCGGACTGCTCACCAGATTGATGTTGTCGAGCGATTGGCCGGTCTGTAACTGACGGAGCAACGCAAACGTACCGTACAGCACACCCACGTCGGTTTTGCCCATCACCACGATATTTCCCTGTCGCTTGACGATCCGATAGCCTTCCTCGTTCAGGCCATTAGCATCGGCGCCAGACGCGCCCATCGTCAGTACAATACCGCCCTGCCGGGTCCCGGCGCGGGCAAGAGTAGGCACGGTGGTGCCGAGCAACCCCTGTAGACCCAACTGCAACTCATCGGTCGCCGATTTCAGGACAGGCGACGAGCCGGTGACCGCGATAAATTGAGCCGAACGGGCGTACCCCGATCGGACGGTAGCATCAGTAAGTCGGTCGTATTTAAGCCAGAGCCGGTACCCATCGTCGGCAAACGTGACGTGGGTCAGGAGCAGCAGGCCAATCAGCAATAGTCGGTTCATGAATGGGTATAGTAGCGGTTGTTGTTGGACTTTACTTTCTTATTTTCTGTCATCCCGACGACAGGCAAAAACGCTTGGCTCACTTGTGACTCATGGTTTTTGCATCGCGCCGGAAGCTTTCAGGTGGCCCCAGGTAACTGGATTTGACACCGCCCCGGTCGATGACGAATTTCTGCACGACAACTGCCGGATCGACCAGCCAGTACTTTAGCGTATGTTCCCCCGGCTTCGTTAAGCGGTGTTTCGTTGTCAGGATACGGATGTTGTTGGCGACCGACTGCTCCCAGACCCGCCCGGTTTCGTTGGCGTGTATGTTGATGATTTGGGGCGCTTCATCGTCGAAGGAGATGGCGAAACGCAGGCCTTTGTTGTCGTTGAAATTCAGCGTTGGTGAAACGTAGGTCTGTACCTGTACCGTACCGCTGTCGGCCAGAGCCACCTGATACGCCAGCCGGGGCGACTGTCCACCGGGTTGCTCAACGCCGGGCGCTGTGACCGGCGTGATGGTCATGCCCCCCGCCGTGCGGCCAATGTCAGGTAGTCGCTGCCAGGTGGCCGTGGCGGTTTCAATCACATGCGTCGGGTGTTCGGCGTCGATGGACACGTAGCCGTTGCTTTCCACGAAACCAACCGCCGTATCGGGCTGGGAGGCCGGATTATTGATGATTGCCTGCACGACAACCCGTTGCCCGTTGGGGCCGGTCAGGGTGATCGGTACCTGCTGCGTGCCGGCGGGTACCTGTTTCCATTTGACACCGACAAGCAGTCGCGTCTCCTGACCGACGGTTCCGCCAGTCGTCGACAACGTAAGCCAGGGAGCACCGGCGCTGACCTGGAACGCAAACGGTGTTTGACCCCGGTTGAAGAGGTCGATGTAGTACGTCTGCTGGTTGTATTTGTCGAACGTCGGCAATGTCAGCGCACTGCCCGCGCTACCGGGAAACCAGTCGTCGCTGCCTTCAATGGCAACGCCCATGTCGGACGCCGTCGGTACGCTGATCGTTTCGACTTTGGGCATGGTGTTCTGGTTAGGCTGTTGCCAGTAGGTGTAGCCGATGTGGGTCTGATCCATCATGTGCGTCCATTTGCCACCGGTCAGCGTATCGTTGTAGAAGCGTGTGATCTGCGCATCCCGCTTAAACAGCGTTTTCACCCGGTCGGCAAGGCTGTTCGTCGCGGCCCGGCCCTGTTTGGCGTACAGCCGGTTACGACCCGCCGTTACGTAAAGTTCGTTCAGCGTCGCGCTGGCTTTGACGGGGTGCAGTACCAGCTGAAAATAAGCGTCCTGATACGATTTAGGTAAGTCTTTTCCGATGTGCTCGGCTTCGGTCAGCAGTTGGTTATAGTCAGCCACGACGCGCTCGGCTTCGCGGTAGTGGGTCAGGCTGTATGTATCCGGACTGAGAAGTTCGGGTTTGCGCCGGGCGTTGTACTGCGTGTAGGTCGTCAGGATATGGGCAATGGGGTCGGCATGTTTCGGCCCGAACTGCTTTTCAGCCCAGATGCGGGTATAGTCCGTCAGTTTGTCGGCGGGCCAGGCATTGGGATTCCAGGCGTAGTCGAGGAAAAATTCGATGGGAAACTCCATCGGTTTAATGTCGCCCACGTTCACAATCCAGAGCTGATCGACGCCGTGCTCATAGGCCAGGTGCATTTGCTCCCGCGTCCGGGCAATGGTGTTGGTGTTGATCCACTTGTAGTTGCGGGGCCCGCCAACATAGTCGTAATGGTAATAGATGCCGTATCCGCCTTTGCGCTTCGGCGTACCCACGGCTGGCAACTTGCGGAGGTTACCCCAGTTGTCGTCGCAGAGCAGCAGCGTCACGTCGTCGGGAACGCGCATGCCTTTGTCGTAGTAGTCCTGCACTTCCTTATAGAGCGCCCATGACTGGGGTGTTTCGGATGCCGGTTTGCCCGTTACGTCGCTGATGATAGTGCGCTGGTCGGCAACGATTTTTTCGAGCAGGGCGGTAGCGGTTTCGCGGCTCATGGGTTCGTCGCCGTCGCCCCGCATCCCGACGCTCAGCACACTTTCGTTGGTACCCATTCGCTCAACGCTTTTGCGCCAGAACGCCCGCAATGTCGAATCGTTGGTCTGGTAATTCCAAGGCCCTTTGCCGTACCGACGCCATTCGTCGTGCGCCCGCATCAGCGGCTCGTGGTGCGAGGTACCGATCACGACGCCGTATTCGTCGGCCAGTTTAGGGTTCTGCGGATCGTCGTCGTAAAAAGCGTTTCCCCACATGGCAGGCCACAGGTAGTTGCCTTTCAGGCGCAGAATCAACTCGAATACGTGTTCGTAAAACGTATGGTTGAACCCACCGAATTTGGCTTTCGTCCAGCCCGAAAGAGCCGGAGCTTCGTCGTTTATGAAAATGCCCCGGTACTTCACCGCCGGCGTACCCGCCGTATGCCGACCCGGCAGTACGTACAGCGCCTTTTGGGATTGCACCGGCACGTCGGCCCACCAGTGCCAGGGCGATACGCCGATCTGCGCCGACAGATCATAAAGACCGTAGATAGTGCCCCGTTTATCGCTACCCGCAATGACCAGCGCCCGGTCGACGCCCGGCATGGGTTTGTCGACCACCTGCGTCACGTACGTTTCCCACTTGCCGGACAGACTGGAAAGATCAATTTTCTTATCGTTGACCAGCTTGTCGATCAGCGGATTTTTGCCGAGCGTACCGATCAGAATCAGTTCTTTGGGGTTTTTCTGATCAGGCGATGGCGCTGGTTTGGCCCCCGTTACCCGGATAATGTCGGCCTCCAGGCTGTTCATAGCCCGACGCACCCCGGCATATTCGTCATGACCGGTTACCATGAACGCTACCTGTCCGTTGGTGGTAAGCGGAAACCGGCCTTTTCCCGGCTGCGTAGCGACGTAGCTGGTAGGGTCAACGGCAAAGCTTTGACGGGATAAAATGGAGAGCAAAAAAACAAGCAGCAACTGTTTCATTCGACAAACGATATTGATCTCCGGTGTTAATTCATTCGCGTCATGAATAATCCGATTGGATTGCTCTGACTGCGAATTGACAGGTCTAGCTATTGATTCCTCACAATTGCCGAGCTACGATTTAAGTAACTTTCTTGATAAGGCTTTATAAAGAAAGTCGTGTCAGCGCGTAAGGCATAATTCGGTCATGATAGTATTATTGTACAAATATTTTCAAGTAAATGTAAAAATGCAATCGATTGCAAAAAATAACTGCAAGCGTGTAAAAACAGAATTACATAGGTGATCTTCGCGCCGGAAATATGTAGTCGAAGTCAAACGATTTCGCCACATGTATCTGATTTATTTCTATTGTTGTACTATATCTTAATTGTTGTACTATATCTTACTAGAATGGCAGGATGGCTCAGTTGGGGGGACAGAGCTAACAGAAGATCTGCTTCTGTAATGGTAAGAGGCCGCTAACGGATAATATGCATAAGGAAATAACCATTTACGACATAGCTAAACGCTTACAATATTCCCCCGCTACGATCAGCCGGGCGCTGAACGATCACCCGGCCATTCGGCCTGATACCAAAGAACTGATCAGCGTGACAGCTGAGCAGATGGGCTACCGGTTCAATCGGTTAGCCAGTAATCTGCGCCGTCAGAAAACGTCGATCTTGGGCGTAATCGTGCCGCGGCTCAACAGTAACTTTATGTCGAGGGTACTGGCTGGTATGGAAAAGGTTGCGAACGAAGTTGCCTATAACCTGATCATCACACAGTCGCTGGAGTCGGTTCATAAAGAGATGGCTAACGTAAAAACCTTGTTTGATAGTCGGGTTGACGGGTTGCTGGTGTCGACGTCTTACGAAACGAATTCAACGGAGCCCTTCGAGCCCTTTGTACGCAAGGGAATACCCGTGCTTTTTTTCGACCGGGCCATGCCTCATCCGCAATGCACCAGTGTTGTTATCGATAATAGTCGGGCGGGCTACCAGGCTACCCAACACCTCATTGAGCAGGGGTGCGCTCGTATCGCTCACGTAACGGGTCCGGCACGTCGAAACGTTTATCAGGATCGCCTGCTGGGCTATCAGCGAGCGTTAGCTGACTACAACCTACCCGCTGACGATGCGTTAACTATTGAGTCTGATCTAAGCTTTGAGGCTGGTGTTCAGGCGGTCCACCAGTTGCTGGCGCTGGCTGAACGGCCCGACGGTATTTTCGTAGCCAATGATTTCTGTGCTACCGGATGCATTACGGCGCTTAAGCAGGCGGGCGTTTCCGTTCCGCACGATGTAGCCGTAGTCGGTTTTAACGACGATCCGGTAGCACAGGTTATCGAGCCCTCCCTCACCACCGTTCACTATGACGGCGAGACAATGGGGGAGGTGGCTATGCGTAGTCTCATCAACCTGCTGAACGGGGTTCCCGATAGTCAGACGACGAACTCACTTGTTCTCAGTTCAGAGTTGGTTATCCGGGCTTCGTCCGTTCGATAGCTCAAACACAGTGAAAACAAACGTAATAACTTGGTCTACACCTCAAAGGGAGTCCATTTTAACTCACTCTGGTGGCTTTTCACAACGTTATCGATAAAGGCCATACCACGAATCCCTTCGTCGACGGATGGGTAGTCCAGCGATTCAGCGGCTGGGGTGGTTCCGTCGATGCGAGCCGTCAGGACCTGCGCGAAGTTGCGGTATAAATTACCGAACGCTTCCAAGTATCCTTCTGGGTGGCCGCCTGGCGTCCGGGTGTTATGCAGCGCCAGGGGGGACAGAATATCTTTGTAACCCGCGCCCGCCCGGTAAATCTGCGTTGGTTGGTCGTACCACTTTACCAATAGGGTATTCGGTTCCTGTTGCGCCCATTCAAGTCCGCCTTTCTCGCCGTACACCCGGATTTTCAACGCATTCTCCTCTCCGGCTGCTACCTGCGATGCCATGAGAACGCCCGTTGTTTCTTCGCCAAATTTGAGAAGAACGTTCCCGTCGTCATCCAGCGCCCGGCCGTCAACCATAATCGACAGGTGAGCGCAAAGAGCCGTAATCTTCAGGCCCGATACGTATTCGGCCAGGTGCGCTGCGTGGGTACCGATATCGCCCATGCACCCACTTTTTCCGGAACGTTTCGGATCGGTCCGCCAGGCGGCCTGGGCGTTTCCTTCCCGCTCGGTCAGCTGACTCAACCATCCTTGGGGATACTCCACCCAGGTCTTACGAATTTTCCCCAGTTCACCCGCCTGAATCATCTGCCGGGCCTGTTTGACCATGGGATAACCCGCGTACGTATGCGTCAGCAGGAGCAGCAGCCCGGTTTCCTCTACTTTCTGTTTGAGCTGTTTGGCTTCATCCAGGGTAAAGGTTATCGGTTTTTCGATAACCACATGAAAACCCTTGTCCAGCGCCAGCATCGCGGGGGCGAAGTGAGCGAAGTTGGGCGTAACGATGGTAACAAAATCCATGCGCTGATCGGCCGGTAGCTGGCTTTCCTTCTCCAGCATCTCCTGGTAGGTCAGGTACGTCCGTTCGGCAGGCAGAAACAAGGACTGAGCACTGTCGATGGCAACATCCGGGTTGATACTCAACGCACCACAGACCAGCTCAATTGTGCTGTCGAGGTTGGCGGCATGTCGGTGAATGGCACCAATGAAGGCATCTTTGCCGCCACCGATCATGCCCATTCTTAATTTTCGATTCATGGGTAGGGAAATGATTATTTTTTTCGTTGAATGACGGCCAGCGCTTTGGCGACAATGGAGGCCGCCGTCAACCCGTATTTCTCCATCAGCTGATCGGGCGTACCGCTTTCGCCGAATGAATCGTTTACGGCGACCATTTCCAGCGGAGCCGGATAATTAAGGGACAATACCTGCGATACACTGTCGCCCAGGCCACCGTTCATCTGGTGTTCCTCCGCCGTTACGGCACAGCCTGTTTTGTGAACCGATTGTAGAATCGCTTCTTTATCCAGGGGCTTGATGGTGTGGATGTTAATGATCTCCGCGTCGACGCCCTGCTCGGCCAGTATCTTGCCGGCTTCCAGCGCTTGCCATACCAAATGACCGGTGGCAAAGATGGACACATCCGCACCTTCGTTCAGCGTTATGGCTTTTCCGATCTCAAATGGCTGATCAGCAGGGGTGAAGTTGGGTACTACCGGCCGACCAAAACGCAGATAGACCGGACCGTCCCAGTCGGCAATGGCGATAGTGGCGGCTTTGGTCTGGTTGAAATCGCAGGGGTTGATGACGGTCATGCCCGGCAGTGATTTCATCATGCCGATATCCTCAAGGACCTGGTGCGTTGCCCCATCTTCGCCCAGCGTAAGGCCCGCGTGCGATACGCAGATTTTTACGTTCTTGTTCGAGTATGCCACCGCCTGCCGGATCTGATCGTACACCCGGCTGGAACCGAAATTGGCGAAGGTAGTGGCGTACGGGATTAACCCGTTCAGCGTCAGGCCTGCGGCTACCCCGATCATGTTGGCCTCGGCAATACCACACTGGATAAACCGCTCCGGATTTTCCTTGATAAAGGTATCGAGTTTGAGCGATGCGACCAGGTCGGCGCACAGCGCTACGACATCGGGATTATTGCGGCCCAGTTCGGCCATACCCGCGCCAAAGCCAGAACGGGTGTCTTTCTTTTCGGTAAACGTGTAAGTCTTCATGATGCGTCGGGGTTAGTAATCGCCGAGAGATTCGTCCAGCTGAGCCAGGGCGGCCGTTAACTGTTCGTTGTTAGGAGCCGTGCCGTGCCATTTGTGCGTATGCATCATGAAATCGACGCCCTGTCCCATTTCGGTTTTCATAATGATGCAAACAGGAACTCCTTTGCCCGACACCTGTTTGGCTTTTTTCAGGGTTGCCGTTACGTCGCTCAGATCGTTACCGTCCATGTGCAGTACGTTCCAGCCGAATGCTTCGTATTTCTTGCCCAAATCCCGGTTGTTCAGCACGACGTCCGTTGGTCCGTCGATCTGCTGTCCGTTGAAATCGACAATGGCGATCAGGTTGTCGAGCTGACGGTGCGGAATGAACGCGGCCGCTTCCCAAATCTGCCCTTCCTGCTGCTCTCCGTCGCCCATGAGGCAGTAAACCAGGTGGGGATCGTTACGTAGCTTTTTGCCGTAAGCCGCTCCGGCCGCGGCTGAAAGGCCCTGGCCCAGTGAGCCCGACGCGATACGGATACCGGGCAGATGCTCGGCCGTGGCGGGGTGACCCTGCAAGCGAGAGTCCAGTTTACGGAATGTCGCCAGCTCCGAAACCGGGAAATAGCCCCGGCGCGCCAGTACGGAATACAAAACGGGAGAGATATGGCCGTTGGACAGGAAGAACATATCTTCGCCGGAGCCGCTCATGTCGAACACCACTGATCCCTGGTCATCGGTTTTCAGGTCCATGATGTCGAAATACAGACCGACCAGCAGATCGGTACAACCCAGCGATCCACCTGGGTGCCCGGAAGCTACGCCGTGGACCATGCGCACAATATCCCGGCGTACCTGCGACGCTACGTTTTCTAAAGAAGGAGTTTTCATGCGGCAACGGACTGGTTTACGTTCTGATAATCACTTAGGAATTTCGCCAGACCACTGTCGGTTAATGGGTGCTTCAGCAGGGCAGTGATGGCGCTTAACGGGCCGGTCATCACGTCAGCACCGATTTCAGCACATTGGATGATGTGCATGGGGTGACGAACCGACGCGGCCAGAATCTGGGTCGGAAATTTATAGTTGTCGTAAATCGTCCGGATTTGGGCGATCAGCGCCATCCCATCCGTCGAGATATCATCCAGTCGGCCAACGAACGGCGATACGTACGTAGCGCCCGCTTTGGCGGCCAGCAGCGCCTGCCCCGCCGAGAAAACCAGCGTACAATTGGTCTGAATACCTTTCTTCGTGAAATATTTGATGGCTTTGACGCCATCCCGAATCATCGGGACTTTCACGACAATATTGTCGTGCAGTTCGGCCAGGGCTTCGCCTTCCCGAATGATGTTGTCGAAGTCAGTGGCGATGACTTCCGCCGAAATCGGCCCATCAACGATATTGCAGATATCAACGTAATGTTTCAGGATGCGGTCCTGACCGGCAATTCCTTCCTTCGCCATCAGCGATGGGTTAGTAGTTACGCCGTCCAGTACGCCCAGGTCAGCGGCTTCCTGGATCTCGGCCAGATTGGCCGTGTCAATAAAAAACTTCATGGTGGTAGAATTTCTGTGAAGCAATGATGGGTGCTTAGCCAAAACGGCAAATTGATTAGCCGTACCGCCTGAGCGGCACGACTAATCGCACGTGTGGGATAGAAGGGAAATTAGATGTACTGATTGATAATGCTTTCGAGCCACTCCTGCTTACCGCTGCGGAGTTGTGGTTCACCGTGTTCAAACGTGTAGTTGCGCAGGTCATTCAGCGTCAACTTACCTTCTTCGAACGCTTTACCCTGGCCGCTGTCGAACGAGGCATACCTATCCTGGCGGAATTTGCGGTAGTCCGAATCCTGCAGGATGGCGTCGGCCACAATGAACGAGCGGGCAAAGGCATCCATACCGCTGATGTGGGCGATGAACAGATCCTCCATGTCGGTTGAGTTCCGGCGTACTTTGGCGTCAAAGTTGATCCCGCCCGGCTTGATGCCGCCCGCCTGGTGAATTACCAACGCAGCTTCGACCAGTTCGTAGAGGTTGATCGGGAATTGATCGGTGTCCCAGCCGTTTTGGTAATCACCCCGGTTGGCATCGATGCTGCCCAGCATACCAGCGTCGGCGGCCACCTGCAATTCGTGGTCGAAGGTGTGTCCTGCCAGGGTAGCATGGTTTACTTCGATATTTAATTGAAAATCTTTATCGAGGCCGTACTGGCGCAGGAAGCCGATTACCGTAGCGGCATCGTAGTCGTACTGGTGTTTGGTCGGCTCCATCGGTTTGGGTTCGATAAAGAACGTACCGGTGAAACCCTGCTGACGGGCATAATCGCGGGCCATGGTCAGGAACTGAGCCAGGTGCTCAACTTCCCGTTTCATGTTCGTATTCAGCAGCGACATATAGCCTTCACGACCACCCCAGAATACGTAATTCTCTCCCCCCAGCGCAATCGTGGCGTCAATGGCGTTTTTTACCTGGGTGCCCGCGTAGGCCAACACGGCAAAATCCGGATTAGTCGAGGCACCATTCATGTAGCGCGGATTCGAAAAGACGTTGGCCGTGCCCCACAACAGTTTTACGCCACTTGCCTGCTGCTTTTGCTGGCCGTACTCCACAATCTTCTGCAACCGGCTTTCGTACTCGCCCGCCGATGTACCTTCGTCGACCAGGTCGATATCATGGAAGCAGTAGTAAGGCGCTCCCACTTTAGTGATAAATTCAAAAGCGGCATCCATTTTCAGCCGGGCCCGTACGTTTGCGTCGTTGTCCTGGTCCCAGGGAAAAAGGCGAGTGCCTGGGCCGAACGGATCACCGCCAGCTCCGCAGAAGGTATGCCAGTAGCTGATCGCAAAGCGAAGTTGTTCGTGTAAGGTTTTGCCCCCGATAACCAGCTCAGGGTTATACCATTTAAACGCCAACGGATTTTTGGATTTGGGGCCTTCGTAGGCGATTGATCCCACACCGGGGAAAAACTCTTTGTCGCCCAGGGTAATGGCAGATGTCGTTGTCATGAGAAAATTGGTTCAGTTATTAATCGTTAGGAATAATGTCATTGCATTGATGTGTCAACGTAAGCCAAGGGCCGTTAGGGCCGCGCGTTGATTGGTCTCGCCCGTTCAATACTGAGCAGGTTTTGTCAACAGCTACTCTTGAACCATGCCCGTACTCTATTCATAAGGTGTTTGTTGAATTGTAAGGAAGATGGTTATGAGTGTTAGTTTGACACTTATTTGCGAGAGCAAAGATGTGTCTTGATTAATTAAATGTCAATATGACATTCATTAATAGTTAAAAAAGTATGTGAACTAGTTAGCTGGCAGGAATTACTGGGAAAGAACCGCAGAGACCGGTCTATAGAGCGAGTTCAGCCGTAGGAATGAAGTTCAAAAAGGCGTTATTGACCTGTTGGTATTTCTGGTGGTCAACTTGATAGAAGTAAGCTCCCCGCTTGGAAAATCCTTTCTGCTTCTCGTCGAGCTTGATCAACAGATTCATTGATAGGATTTTCCGGCTGAAGTTGCGCTTGTCGAACTCGGCGTTGTAGATGGCCTCGTATAATTTCTGAAGTTGGGGGAGCGTAAACTTCTCGGGCAGTAACTCGAAGCCAATTGGATGCTGAGCGGCTTTGTAACGAAGCCGCTTAAGTGCCAGAGCTACCATATCTCCATGGTCAAACAGGAGCGGAGGGAGATCGTAAATGGAGAACCAGCGAGCCTGGAAGGCTTCCGTTATTTTTGCTTCGTAATCGGCTATCTTGACCAGCGAGAAGTAAGCCACTGATACCGTCCGCACAATTGGATCTCGATGGGGGGCACCAAATGCATAAAGCTGCTCCAAATACACATTAGATAGGCCGGTCAGGTCGTATAGGATTCGGGCTGCGGCTTCTTCCAGGCTCTCGAAGGGCTGTAGCCATCCGCCCATGAGGGACCAGGTTTCTTCTTCCACTCCCCGTTTGACAAGCAGTACTTTCAGGGCTTCACCGTCAAACCCAAAAATGATAGAATCCAGGGCCAGCAACATGGGTTGCTGTTTTTGGTACTGATCGAGCATCGTTATACAAAGGTCTGTTGATTAAGAGCCGAAGAGCCTTTGTGTAGGCTAAGGTAAACGTAAATGCGCTTTTAACCACCCTAACGCGGTTTATCAAGTGAGTAAACTACTTGCTGAACCATCCGCTGTGTCGTCTGCGCATCCCTTTACGGTGAATACCAGTTTAGTCCCGTTCGCTAATCGCATCACAGACTGATTCAGTGGCTAGGGTACTAGGCTAAGTATGTTTCCAATGCGATCTGTGTGTAAATTACTTAGAAAGAATATGAGTAAGTGTTGCTACATGATTGAGTAAAATTACCCACAACTACAGATGTATGTACATATTTATTGGACTAATAGTTCGCTAATAGTCAGTACATTAAGGGGGTGGCTGTTTCGTGGCATGATTATTTGTCTACAGATTGGCAGTCACAAAACATAGCACTATCATGTCACTTACATCATTCAATACACTGCTCGGAAGAAAAAAACAGCCACTGGACTACCTAGAAGATCAATCATTCATCTCTGGGGCACTGGTAGGTTTGGCTGTTGGTGTAGTCGTTACGTTGCTTGTTGCTCCCCGGTCTGGAAAGGAGTTACGCAAGAAGATCGCCGACACGGTAGACGACCAGACAAAAGAAGTTCATCACCAGTGGGATAAAACCAAGTCGCAGGCTAAGGAAACGATAGGTGACATCAAAGCGAACGCAAGCTCGGTTGCTGACAAAGCAAAAGACAAGTTCGACAGCTACGCCGACGAAGCAGAAACAAAGGCGGAAAAAGTGGCCGATAAGGTCAACTCGGGTGTAGATCGCCTGGAGAGCGCAGCAAAAATTAGCTGAGAAGAGAAATGCTTACTCTGATTTACTCAACAACTATGAAAGAGTTCCCGTCCATGGGCGGATAAAGAATTCGCTTTGAGCACGCTGGTTCTCCACGATGTTCTTAAAAGGATCGAACCAGACGCTATATTTTACAACTTCTTACTACTCAACAAAAGATGGAACGTCAACTTTCTTATTCAACCGAGGTGATTTACGGCCGCGACAACTTTATCAAACGCATCTCCTGGAGTGCCGTGTTCGCCGGGGTATTAGTAGCAATCGTCAGCCAAATGCTGTTCACCCTATTGGGGTTAGGTATCGGATTGAGCACTATTGATCCAGTAACGGAGAAGAATCCAGCCGCTGGGCTGGGTACGGGGAGCGCCGTGTGGTACGCAATCAGCAGCTTACTTTCTTTGTTTCTTGGCGGATGGATCGCTGGGCGGTTAGCGAGTGCCCCCCGCCTGTTCGATGGAATCATTCATGGCGTTCTAACCTGGTGTCTAGCTACGCTACTAACGATTTATTTTCTAACGACGACGCTGGGTAGCATTATCGGCGGGGCAAGCCGAATGCTTGGTCGTCTGGTCAGCACCGCAGGATCAGCCGTTGCTGCTGCCGCGCCTGCGGTTGGCGATGCTGTGCAAGGAGAATTGAAAGACAACGGCATTGACCTGAAGAATCTGGATCTGAAAGATCTGAGGGAAGAAGCAAACAAACTGTTGCGGCAGACGGGCAACGCTAACCTGAACCCGAACGCACTGGAACGTAAGGCGGATCAGGCGGGTCAGCAGGCAAAAAACGCTGCTGGACAGGCTGCAACAAACCCACAGGCTGCGGATGATATCGCTGGCGGTTTGTTCGATCGGCTGTTCAAACAGGGACAATCAACTGTTAGCAGTGTGGACCGCGAGGACGCAGTCAACGTAGTGATGAAGCGGACCGGAAAGAGCCGTGCCGAATCAGAGCAGATTGTTGACAATTGGATCAACACCTACAAACAGGCAGCCGCCAAGTTTGAACAGACGAAGAAAGAAGCTGCCATACAGGCACGGCACGCAGCGGATGCTGCAGCGGGAGCTGCATCTAAAGCCGCCATCTTCGGGTTCTTTGGCCTGCTGATTGGTGTGGTAGCCGCTGGTTTCGGAGCGAAGATGGGAACCGAATCGAAAGACGAAGCGAGCTCGATTGACCGGCCCATCCGCTCAGTCTAGTCACTAAGTAGGTACCACCAAGCGCGGAGGGGGAGGCTTAATCGAGTTTCCCCCTCCGCGCTTGGTATATTAGGTATTGTTCCCCGAAAGAGAAGTAATAGAGATAAGGAGTTAGCGGAGTACTGTCTGCGCTGTCAACCAGGGAAATCTGTAAATAATAGGTCCTTTGATAAGATTTAGACGGAATAGTTGTATAAAACTCAACGACATAAGGATATTTACTTAGTTGACCCCCCAAGGAGATAAAGTAGACCGGTCTGAAAAGTAAGAGATACCTAACGAGTGAAGAGGCCACTAAAATAAGTTAAATCTACTGAGCCGGTCGAGTCTGTCACTAAGTAAAAAGATTCACGTAAATTTGGGACCCAAAGTTTGTGGAGCACAAACAGGCATCCAGTAAAACAATTATACTTTTATCCGTCTACTCTGAATGGACTATTGCATAACTTATTTTAGTACCTCCGTCGAGTCAACGACAGAACAGGACATAATGGACATCGTTGAGTTTAGCCGAGCCAAGAATGCCCGGCTAGGTATTACTGGCGTACTGCTATATGTCAACGGTAAGATCGTTCAGGTACTGGAAGGGCAGCAGGAAGCGGTAGAAGGACTATACAAAAGCATCCAGGCCGATCCTCGCCACCGGGACGTAAAAACAGTAATCAGCCACCCCATCGCCCAGCGGTTGTTTGATAAATGGTACATGGGCTACGAGACGATAACGACTAAACAGTACGAAGAGGTAGAAAACATTGTTTCCACCGAGCCTAAAGAGGAAGCATTTGTGGACCCAGAACAGCCGGTCATCTTACGCATGCTAAAACGTTTCTTCGACGTAAACCATCGTCCGTAAGCCGGGAAAAGCTCCATACGGTACCGTGCACGGTATTATCCATTCTTGATTGTCAACTAATTTTAGCAAAAAGGGGATTAAACTGAGTCGTTGATCGTTTGTGTATTAAGTGGTATGATGTGTTAAGCTGTATTCATGACTGATCAATCAATCCCCTTTCCCTTCTCGCTGGGTGGACAGGCCGAACAGGAACGACTTCGGTATGCCATTCAGGCAGCCCAGGTTGGTACCTGGCATCTCGACATCAGCCAGCAGCAGGTGTGGTGGGATGCGCGTTGCCAGGAACTCTACGGCTTTCGGGGGGGGGACGTCATTGCCTATAGCGAGTTTATTTCCTTAGTGCATGAAGAGGATTGGCAGCGGGTGGATCAGGCGCTCAGAGCTGCTTTTGATCCTTCGTCGGCTGGCTATTACGACATGCAGTTTCGTACGGTTAGCGCGCAGGATGGGCAGGTACGGTGGCTGCATTGCCAGGGACGAGCTTATGTAGACGTACTGGGGGCTGCCTATCGCCTGTCGGGAGTAGCTCGGGACATCACCGCTCAGGTACAGTTGCACCAACAACTGGAAGTTAGCAAAGCTCGCTTTCGTAGTATCGTGCTCAACTCGCCCACGCCCACGGTTCTCTTTGTCGGCCGGGACATGGTCATCGATACGGTCAACAATCCCATGCTACAGATCTGGGGGAAGGACGAGTCGGTGATGGGAAAATCACTGTATCAGGTAATGCCTGAGCTAGTGAATGAACCCCTGCTGGATCTGTTGCAGCGCGTTTACGACACCGGAGAAGCTTACAATAGCCATGGCAGCGGAAGAAAAGCTGGCGTGGTCATCGATAGTCAGTGGCAGAATGCCTGGTTCAACTTTTCGTACAATCCCGTTTATACGCAGGATGGAACGCTGATTGGCCTTATCAACACGGCTACAGACGTAACGAAGGAAGTACTGGCTCTCAAGGAATTGCAGCGTAGCGAAGTTCGTTTTCGGGCGTTGATTGAAGAAGCCCCCGTGGCGACCTGTCTACTAATGGGGCGCGAGCTGCGAATCGAGGTAGCGAACGAATCCGTACTGGCTTTCTTTCACAAAGAAAACAAGGTACTGGGACTGCCCCTGCTCGAGGCTCTGCCTGAGCTACAGGGGCAGCCTTTCCCGGCTGTCCTGAACCATATATTCGACACCGGAACTCCCTACTCAGCGCAGGGGGCTCAGGCTGATTTGTTAGTTGACGACTCCGTTGGGACGTATTACGTCGATTTTACGGCCAAACCACTCTTCAGCGAACAGGGTGAAGTCTATGCCATTCTGGTAATGGCTACGGACGTGACGAAGCAGGTACGGGCTCAGCAGCTGATTCAGCGTAGCGAAGTGCAAAAAACCTTTTTGCTGCAACTGACCGATCATCTGCGTGCGCTAACCGATCCGACCGAAGTTTATTACCAAACCGCTCGTCAGTTAGGAGCCTATTTAGGGGCTAGCCGGGTAGGATACGTTGAGAGACATCCGGATGGAAAGACAATTACCGTCCGGCGTAACTACACCGACGGGGTAGACGACTGGCAGGGCCAACACCAGTACGCCGATTACAACCACCTACTGGCTGATTTCCTGGAGGAAGGTAATACCGTTCGCTATAACGTAGCGACTGATCATACACTTACGGCAGAACAGAAAGAAGCGTATCGAACACTAGGAATAGCAGCCGCCGTCAACAAACCGTTGGTTGCTGCAACGGGTTCCCAGACCGTATTGTTTGTCCATTATCAACAACCGCACGACTGGACGGATGATGAGTTGACCCTATTGGATGAAGTTAGCGCCCGCCTGATCATTGCCGTAGCGCGGGCGGAGGCCGAACAAGCCTTACAGCAAAGTGAACAACAGTATCGCCTGTTATCCGAAGAATTAGAGGTTCGGGTGGCGCAGCGGACACAGGAGTTGACGCAGGCCAACCAGGATTTAAGACGCTCCAACGAAAACCTGCAACAGTTTGCTTACGTGGCCAGTCATGATTTGCAGGAGCCTTTACGGAAGATCCAGTCCTTCGGGGATATGCTCCTGCAGCAGCCGACTATGCCCCTTGATGAGCAGAGTAACTACATGCTGCAACGCATGGTGGATGCCGGTAGTCGTATGTCTAAGCTGGTGAGCGATCTGCTGACGTTCTCGCGAATTAAGACACAGCAGGAATCGTTCGACGAAGTGTCGCTGCAACAGATCGTGGAGCGGGTGCTGGATACGCTGGATATGGCGATTGAGCGGGCCGGTGCCAAAATTGATGTTCGTCCCTTACCCAGTCTCAAAGGAGATGCGACGCAACTGGGGCAACTGTTTCAGAATTTGTTGAGCAATGCCCTGAAGTTTGCTCCGCTCGACCGGTCCCCGGTGATCAGTATTCGTTCGGAAGAACGTGATAAGGACGATATTCCCACCCAGCTACAACTCAACAGCTCAGCTCAGCGGTTTTATCAAATTACCGTAGCCGATAACGGCATTGGCTTCGATGATAAATATGTCGACCGCATTTTCCGCGTTTTTCAGCGGCTGCACGGTAAAAATGAGTATGCCGGTACGGGTATCGGACTAGCCATCTGCCAGCGGGTTGTCGAAAACCACGGGGGCGCCATCACTGCTACCAGCCAACTCGGCCAGGGATCGACCTTCTACATCTATCTGCCTATTGCTTAACGAGCAGTATGGCCTTTGTCGCGTTCTGTCGAAAGCGATTTCATCTTACTGCCTTAAAGACAAACACGATACGACTGTCCGTAGATGGACTCCGGTTTCTATCTGAACCAATCTGCATAGGCGACGAATACCAGAGTTAAGTTTTTTTGCGCCTTATAGGGAGCATAAAACGATAAGCTGTTGTTAAGCGGATACGTGGATGAACAGCAACTTTGGCAATCGTTTCAGTTAGGGGATGAGGAGGCTTATGCAGCGCTTTATCGCCTGCACGTACGGGCTATGTACCGTTACGGTATGAGTCTGGTATCAGCTTCAGAGGCTTTTGTGCTGGACTGTGTTCACGACGTTTTCACGGAGATCTGGGCAAAACGAACGCGGCTTACTATACCAGACAATGTCCGTCATTATCTGCTAAGGGCTCTCCGGACGCGGATCATGCACCTGCTTGAACGTAAGGAACGACCCTACTTGCCGTTGGAGGAAACCGATTACGAAGTACTCTGGGCCGAACCCAACGACCTGGAAATACTGGAGGAGCTGGAAGCGGCTCAGTCACGACAAGAACGTCTGCAACGTCTTATAGCCCAGCTTCCACCCCGTCAGCAGGAAGCCATTAAGTTACGTTTTATCGAAAACATGGATTACAACCAGATTGGCGAAATACTGGACGTAAACCAACAATCGGCCAAGAACCTGGTATTCAGGGCTGTTGAGAAACTGAGAGGCTGGATTATGTATATTTCTTTACTTATTTCAATATTTTTTTAGGTTTAAGTGAGTACGTTTTTCGAAAAGTGTCATCTACTGACAAATCCAGTAGACTGTGCACCCGCTATACGAAAACTTTACAACCGCTGATTTCCTAACCGACGATTTTTTTGTTAATCACCAGCTCACTCCGACGCCTGAGTCGATAGCCTTTTGGGACGACTGGCAGAAGACTTTTCCCCATCGTCAACGGGAATGGCAGCAGGCTGTCGATTTGCTCGACGCAATTCGGTTGGGTCTCGATAGCTATGCCCGGACGTACGTATCCGATGAGATCATTCGTCAGCTGCTGACCCGGATCAAGCAAACCAATGCAGTACCAACGCCAGTTCTTTCGCCTGTACGTTCACTGACCAGGATATACTGGGTAGCTGCTGCCTCCGTATTGTTACTGTTGGGAATTGGCTTTTGGCTATGGACAAGCCGTCAGTCGTCTCTGTACGAGCAGCAGCTGGCGACATTTGAAAAATCGTTTCACGAAACGGTCAATACGACAGACAGGCACCAAACCGTCAAGCTACCGGATAATTCCGTGGTCTGGTTAGCGCCCGAGAGCCGGTTGAGTTACCCCAGCAGCTTTGGAAAGCAGAACCGGCAGGTATACCTGTCAGGCGAAGCGACGTTCGAGGTTACCAAAGACGCCCATAAGCCATTTCTGGTTCACGCCAACGAACTCGTTACGAAGGTACTCGGAACTAAGTTTCTGGTGCGAGCTTTCGCCAAAGAAGAAGAAGTACGGGTTCAGGTGCTGACCGGTCAGGTATCCGTTTATCACGTTCGAACCGCTGCTACCCCAACAAAGCAGACAGGAGTCCTGCTAATGCCTAATCAACAGGTGGTTTTCTCGCGCCAGACTGAGCGGTTTGACAAAACACTGATTGACTTGCCGCAGCTGATAAAACCCATTACGCCGAGGAAGAAGCTAGCCACATTCAATTACAACGAGACCCCAATTTCGCAAGTTTTTCAGGAGTTGCAAGACGCGTACGGGATCAATATCCGCTACAACAAGGAAGCGTTTGCCCAGTGCCAGCTGACGGCATCGCTCGCCCGCGAAACCTTTGAAGAAAAGCTCGCCATCATTTGTAAGACCGTCGAGGCTACCTATGAGATCATTGATGGTCAAGTGGTTATAAGTGGCACTGGCTGCCAGTGATGCCAACCGTATTCCCTTTTTCAACGCCCCTCTCAATTGTTATTCCTTACGATGAAACCGAATACCCTGCTACCGTCCCGGCTCATCTGGCCAGGGATTATTTAATCAATTGCCTAAACCAATAACCTAAACGAATGAAACCATTACTTCTTCTTTTTTGGAACTGCATACGGGTTACCTGCATGCACATCCTGTTGTCGCTTCTGTTTGTGGGCGTGTCCTGGGCCAATGACGTATCGGCTCAGGAGCTTCTTAACCGGCGTCTAACGTTGAATGTCCAGGGCGAGCATATCAAAGCGGCACTTCGTAGCATCGAGAAGGCCGCTAACGTAAAATTCTCGTACAGTCCGCAGATTGTACCGGCCCGGCGACTGGTTTCCATGCGTGTTCAGAACAGCACCTTAAAAGATGTGCTGGAAAAACTACTGGCTCCGCTGATGGTAAGTTATAGTGTATCCGGGGAGCAGATTATTTTAACGCGCTCGACAACCGATGTGATTACCATTGAGAGCGTGGAGCCGGTCGATGAAGGCACTGTTCCACTTGACCGAACCGTTTTCGGAACGGTTCGGGATGAAAAGGGGGAAGGTCTGCCGGGTGTTAGCGTACTGGTAAAAGGAACAACGCGTGGTGCCGTCACAGACGCGCAAGGTGCTTATCGGCTGACAATTCCGGATGGAGCCCAAACGCTGGTGTTTAGCTTTGTTGGGTTTGAAACGCAGGAAGTTGCCGTAACAAACCAGACAACACTGGCAATCCAGCTGAAAACCGACATCAAGTCCATTAATGAAGTGGTGGTGGTCGGTTACGGTTCCTTGAACCGGAAAGAAGTAACCAGCGCGGTTACGCATTTATCCTCCCAGGATCTGCTCCGGGTCGGAAGCAACAGTCCGCTGATGGCCATTCAGGGGAAAGTAGCGGGTCTGTCAGTAACCAACACGGCCGCCGGTGACCCCAATTCGACCCCCAGTATTCAGCTCCGAGGAGTTTCGTCGCGTAACGCCGGACTCGGGCCTCTGTTTGTCATCAATGGGGTGCCGGGTGGTAATCTGGACAACATCAACCAGAATGAAATCGAATCGATTGACGTACTGAAGGGCGGGGCTGCTTCGGCAATCTACGGGACGCGGGGGAGCAATGGCGTTATCGTTATCACGACTAAAAAAGGATCGGGAGAATCTCGTATCTTCTACGACGGATACAGCACATTCGATTTCATTACCAATAAGTTATCGGTGCTGTCGAAAGATGAGTTCCTCGCCAACAAACGAGGAGTGGATCTGGGTGGTAACACGGACTGGATGAAAGTTGTCAGCCGGGATCCCGCTTTTTCGCAGAAGCACACCTTGCAGTTCTCGGGTGGTAATGGCAAGACAAACTATTTTACCTCGCTTGATTATCGCAACGCCAACGGTATCGACCTGCGCTCGTCGAAGCAGGAGTATGGCGGCCGGGTCAACATCAATCATACCTCGGCTAACAACTTGTACGCCATTACGTTTACGGCGGCTCCCCGGTACGCGAAAACAAACCAGGCCGATTACAGTGGCTTCAACTACGCCCTGACGCTCAACCCGACGCAAAACGTGTACGATAATTCAGGTCGGTATGCCTACATCACCACGGGCTTCTTCGCCAACAATCCCGTTGAAACGGCCAAGAATGTACTCTCGCAGCAGGAAATCAAGTACCTCGATATCAACAGTTCCTTCAAGTTAAATCTGCTGGAGAACCTGAATACCATGGTGACCATCGGTGAAGTGAGTTCTTCGTTCCGAAACGAAGGATTTACGCCTTCTACGCTGACTACAGTCATCAACGGAACCAAGCGGAACTCTGCCAGACAGGCGCTGGAAGAAAACGATCAGAAGAGCTTCGAATGGATTGGGAACTACGCATTAGATACGCAGAAGCACTCCATCAAAGTATTGGGGGGATACTCGTACCAGCTCTTTACCGGTTCGGGTTTCAGCGCATCAAACGAAAATTTCCCGTCTGACGTACTGACCTATAACAACTTAGGAACGGGTCTGTGGAATCTGGAGAAAGGAATCAACAACGTTGGCTCTTACCGCAACAGTTCGAAACTAGCGGCCTTCTTTGGGCGGGTCAACTACGACTTTGACCAGAAATACTACCTGTCCGCCAGTTTGCGCCGGGAAGGATCGTCCAAATTCGGGTACACCAACAAGTGGGGGTATTTCCCGGCCGCGTCAGTAGGCTGGCGCATTACACAGGAAGGATTCGCGAAGAACATTCCTTGGTTGAACGAGCTGAAATTACGGGCCGATTACGGGGAAACGGGTAACCAGGACTTCGGTAACTACCTGTCGCTCGATACGTATAATGGCTATGGGTACTACCCGTACAACGGCACGTCATACCAGGTCTGGGGACCCAGTCAGAACACCAACTACAACCTGCGCTGGGAGAAAGCCATCAATTTCAACGTCGGTCTTGATTTCGATGTGTTTAAAAACAGCCGGCTGTCAGGTAGCTTAAATTATTACGTTCGTACGAACAAAGATCTGCTGGGTTCTTACAACGTGCCAAACCCACCGAACATTCAGGGATCGACGTTTGCCAACGTCGGAACGATGCAGAATTCAGGACTAGAGATTCAGCTAAACGCGGCCGTTGTTTCCCGAAAGGATTTCAGCTACAACGTAACGTTTGCTGGAGCGACGAACAGCAACCGGTTTGTTTCTTTCTCCAGCGATGCCTACAAAGGACAGAAGTACATCGACGTAGTAGGTATGCCAGCTCCCGGAAGCCCCGGAAATATCCAGCGCTTGCAGGAAGATACGCGGATCGGCAGCTTCTACGCTCTTAAGTCAGCTGGCGTTAATGAAGCAGGTGCGCTGCTGGTGTACAATAAAAACGGAGACGTCATCGTCGCTAACAAAGCCACCAACGATGATAAACGATTCATCGGAAACGGATTGCCGACGTTCACGGCAGGCCTGACGAACAGCTTCAGATACCGGAAATGGGACCTGACGGTCTTTCTGCGCGGTACGTTCGACTATCAAATCTTCAATACCTACGCCTTTTACCTCGGTACGCCCGCTACGCAGCAGAATGCTAATACGCTCACTTCGGCCTATAATGGAAGCAAGTATTCCAAGTTGACCAATACGGCAACGTATTCGTCGCTGTCTGACTATTTCCTGGAACGCGGTGACTTTGTCAAGATTGACAACGTAACGCTGAGCTACACGCAGCCGCTCAAGGTCAATTTCCTGCGTTCGGTCAGAGTTTACGCAACGACCCGTAACCTGGTTACTTTCACCGGATACACAGGAGGAGACCCTGACCTGGTTCAGGTGAATGGCCTGTTTCCAGGTATTAGAACAAACAGTGACAATAACGGCACACTGAACTATTACCCATCTACGACTCAATTATTACTTGGCCTTCAGCTCACGTTCTAACCGATACGGATCATGAAACGAAATAAATTTTTTAAACACCTAACCTGTGCATCAGTCTCGCTCTTTTTCTTAGTGACCAGCGGATGCACGAATCTGGACGAGGTACTTTATGACCGCATTACGTCCGGAAACTTTCTTCAAACCCGGGCCGACGTAACGCGGGATTTTCTACGGGCGTTCGAGCACAGCTACTGGAGCATCCAGGGAGGCGCTACGTTCATGTTGCAGGAAAACAGCACCGACGAAATGATGACCCCCAACCGGCAGGGGGACTGGTTCGACGGGGGGCAGTTTCAGCGCGTGCATTACCATACCTGGACGCCGAATGATGGCTACACAAACGATGCCTGGAATGGTCTTTACCAAGGTGTTACGTTGGCTACTAACTCACTGGAGGATTTGCAGGGAATATCCGATCCCGGTAAATTCGAAATGACCCAGGCTGAGCTGGACGGGATGATCGCCGAATTACGGACCCTGCGGGCCTGGCTCAACCTGCGGTTGCTGGACTTTTATCGGAATATCGTTCTGGTTAAAAAAGTGAAGGGGGAATCGCAGGGAGGTCCTCAGGTATCCCCTCAGGAAGCCTTTGATTATATTGAGCAGGAACTGAAGGAAGCGCTGCCCAAACTGCCTACCCGCCAAAGCCTGGGAGCTAATGCGGTTGGACGCTGGACGCAGGGCGGAGCGGCTTCGTTACTGTCTCGGTTGTATCTGAACGCGAAAGTATACACGGGTACCGAGCGTTTCGCCGACTGCGCCACGATCTGTCAGGACATCATTGGGGGTAAATACGGGAAGTACGCGCTGGAAACGCGCTGGGACGCTCCGTTTGACTACACCAACAGTACGTCGGCTGAAACGGTCTTTGGGTTTCCGGGTAGTTTCGCCCTGACCCACTGGCAATACGATAGTGGCATGTATTTCTGGATGCTTCCTTACCAGGCAACCAACTACTTCGGGTTCACAGATTTCGGTACGGCTAATCCAAAGTACGCCTTGCAGCCCGGTCGTGATGTTGATAGCACTGAGTACCAGTTCAGCCTGGGCAAGCCGTTTATCAAGTTTCAGAAATACCCCGATGATTTACGGCTAAAGAAATACCGTAACCTGGGCAATAGCAAGCGGGAAGGTATGTTCCTGTACGGGTACCTACCTTACACGAACGCTACCGGAAAGGTCGATACCGTTCGGGGCAACAAAGGGCCTTATGCCTTATACTTCCGCGATCAGGTAGGGATGTTCCTGAACGCCAAGCCGGGGACCAAAATCGCCGATAAGGAATCCAATATGAACCACGCGGACCACAATTCGGGCATTTTTCCCGTGAAATATCCTTATTACCCAAGTGATGACGCGAACAAGATTTCGTCAGCCTACGCAGAAATTCGATTAGCGGAGATCTACTATTCGCTGGCTGAATGTAAATATCGGTCGGGTGATAAAGCGGCCGCAGCGGTATTACTCAATACCGTTCGGAAACGAAACTACCCGGCGACCACAACCAGTCTGTACAAAACGGATGGTAGCCAGCTAACGGATCAGGAAATGCTGGACGAATGGGGACGAGAGTTTCTGGTTGAGGGTCGTCGGCGGACAGATCTGATTCGGTGGGGTGTGTTCAATACGGGAACGTGGTGGGATAAGCAACCGGATGCCGACAACCACACCGCCATTTTCCCAATTGGTCAGAATGTACTGAATGTATCTACCCAGCTGAAACAGAATCCTGGCTACTAGACGTAACAATTAGTCAGGTGACTCACACAGGCAGGACAGTTTGTTTCGTGACGCTTGAGCTAGTTAATACAAGTCTATTTGCTGTAGTTCGATGGTGTTAATGATTGATAATTAAAGAATTGACAAGAAGGGGCGCCTGTACAGGCGCCCCTTCTTGTTTAGATAGAATGGTTCGTCTAGTCCTCAAATCAACAACTTATGGGATCTTATGACTTTTGTCATAAACTCAGCATAGCCCCCGTAGACACCTTTGTGCAGCCCCGCTACAACCACAAACTCGTCAGCTGAATAAGTTACATGATGGGTAGGAGCGGGGCGGTTGATAACCTAACTACTGCGCATATGCTTACCATACAGCAAAAAGAGTCTATCAAAGCAACAATCCCGGTGTTACGCACGAACGGAGTCGCTCTCACCTCGTATTTCTACGAACGAATGCTGCGGCACAATCCAGAACTAAAGCACGTCTTTAATCAGGGAAATCAGCACAACAATAAACAGCCCATGGCCCTGGCGATGGCCGTGCTGGGCTACGCTGAGCACATCGATGATCCATCGGTGCTGGTGGGAGCCTTGACGTCAATTGCGCACAAGCACGTTAGTCTTGATATTCGGCCGGAACAGTATGATGTGGTGGGTCACCATCTGCTGGCATCCATCGGCGAGGTGCTGAACCTGCCCGCCAATTCGCCCCTGCTGGAAGCCTGGACAATTGCTTACGGGCAGTTAGCAGCCATAATGACTGGTGTAGAAAGCCAGTTATACCGGCAGACCATCAATCAGACCGGAGGCTGGAGTGGCTGGCGCCCTTTCGTTATTCAAAAAAAGGTTCGGGAGTCCGGCGAGATTACGTCGTTTTATCTATACCCGAGTGATGGGGGACAGGTCATTGATTATCGACCCGGTCAATTCGTGAGTATACGCCTTTTCCTGCCAGCGCTTAATTTGCTTCAACCGCGTCAGTATAGTCTGTCAAGTGCGCCGAACGGCCAGTACTATCGCATATCGGTCAAACGGGAAAATGGTACGAACCTCCGCCCCGACGGTTTGGTCAGTAATTACTTACACGATCGCATGCAGGAAGGTTCTATGGTTGAATTGACAGCTCCGGCGGGCGGTTTTACGTTGGCTGTGGATCACCAGGGGCCGGTTGTATTCATCAGCGGGGGAGTGGGGCAAACGCCCCTGATAAGTATGCTCGAATAACTAATCCGAACCCAAAGCCAGCGGTCTATCTGCTGGGTGCACGGGGCACGAAACGAGGCTGTTCACGCCTTCCGGGATGTAGTGTCGACGTGGAGCCAGCAGACCGAAAATCTATCGTGTTTTTATTTCTACGAACAGCTTAACGAAGATGCTGAACAGGGGCCGACTATTATCCCGGGCTGGGTAGCCGTGCCGCGTATCGCGGATTCTATTATTCAGCCCGATGCCATATACTACCTGTGCGGCCCCGAACCGTTTCTCCGCAAACAGTTCGTCGATTTAATAGCGCTAGGCGTCCAGCCCGAAGCGATTCGGTACGAGGAATTTGGGCCTCAGACACTCGTTCTCGGCGCGAAAGAGAAATTGGAGTCTGAAGTGGCCTAGCTAATAGCGAAAAGGTGTACTGAGCAACGACTCCCCTGTTGCTCAGTACACCTTTTCTAATGAAAAGAACCGCTAGGTTAGTCTTAACGCCAGATTTTACCCGATTGAATAGAAACGTCCCCATTGCGCTCCAGCCGCTTAATGGTACGAATAACGGTTTCCACGCGTAAGCCCGTAAGATCGGCTAATTGCTGTCGGGTATAAGGCACAGCATACGGCTGATTGGGTTGACCATGTTGACCTTTTAGCTGATCGATGTAGCTCAGCAGACGTTCCTGCGCTTCTTTGATGGCTAATTGTTCGAGCACGCGCGCTTTATTGAGAAGCCGTTCGCTCAAGAGTTGCGTTATGTGCCAATGAACGTCGAAATGAGCTGCCAGAAGCTGCTGAAACTGATGACGAGTACAGCGCCACAGTGAAGTCGGCTGCGTAGTAAGCGCGCTGGCTGGATAACATTTTCCTACCAGGAAAGGAGGTTCGCCGAAGCTATGACCGTCACTGAAAATGCCCTGCACAAATTCTTTCCCGTCGCCAAAATTGACCATTTTGATTTCGCCAGTTATGATCTGGTAGTAGAACTGGGCTTCGTCTCCTTCACTGAAAAGCATCGCGGCTTTAGGCAGGTGGAGCTGAACAGCCCCGTATTGTTTCAGCAAATCGGGAGGAACCATATGCCATGAACGACGGGAAGAACGGCGCCATTGCCTCAGACCACCTGTATTGTTCAGTCACCATATCATATACTGCTAACTGTCCGGTTAACGCTCTCTCTATGCGTTGCGGTTGACCAGATACCCCCTCTTGACAGCTAGTGGTTAATGAATACTGATTGAACCGGGCATTACGTCTATAAATATTTCTAGGCGATAAATAGAGAGGTAAAAAAAAGTAGCAAAATGCATTTAGTTAGGATTCCTAATTATATTTGTAACGGATTCTAACCGAATTACTCATGAGTGAACATAACAGCTTACCGGGTTACACCTACTGGCGGGTTACACCATCACCGGTCTCCATCGACGAGTTGGCTCTGTTGAAGCAAACCGTTCTGTTCTCTGAAGAAGATGAGCGTTTGCTTCGGCCGGCTGGTGACGTATTGGCCGATCAGACAGATGCGATTCTGGATGTCTGGTACGGATTCGTGGGGAGTCATCCTCACTTGTTACGCTACTTTAGTCAGGAAGGACATCCCGATTCGCATTACCTGGCCGCCGTGCGGCAACGCTTCGGCCAATGGATTCAGGACACCTGCACCCGGCCTTACGACGAAACCTGGCTGGCCTACCAACAGGAGATTGCCTTACGTCATCATTCGGCCAAGAAAAACCTGACGGACGAAGCCAAAGCCGAACCAATTATCCATCTGCGCTACATTCTAGCCTTCATCGTACCCCTTACGCTGACCATGAAGGATTTCCTGGCGGCCAAAGGTCATAATGCCGACACTGTATCCGGCATGCAGGCCGCGTGGTTCAAAGCCGTCACGATCACCGCCGTTTTGTGGAGCCATCCTTACGTTTATCAGGACGAATTTTAATTCACCAGTTAATCCATCCAATCATGCAAGTTTCTGTTTTTGATACCTACGTAACCCGTACCGACGGTGCTATAATGCACTTCGATATTCTGGTGCCAACAGCGCTAACGAACCTGGATACCATTCATGGCTACGGCCAAATCTATCTGGCTACAAAAGGACAGGCCGGGCAGCCGCTGACGGCCAAAGAATGCCGTTTCTGCCACATTGAGGAGGCCACCGAGCCGGTAAAAACGAGCATTGCCAATCAGGGATTTTACATCATCGAAATGCAGGGCTGTCAATAAAGGAGTCGGTCCAATCGGCTTTCCAAGTCAAGAACCTACCAATAACTTAACACACAGACTATGAAACGTTTATTGCTAATGACACTGGCCGTAGGGGTACTTTTGTCAAATCTGGCAATCGCCCAGACTGCGCAGCCGGGTGCAACGTACAACAACGCCGACTTTAAAATAACAGCGACGCAGGCCATCTATCAATCAGATCTGGACATGGTCGTCATGAGTATGCAGGTGAGCGGACAGGCTGGACGCACTACGCCGAAGCCAGCCGGAGGTACGCAGGACGCAGCTGTACTGGCCTACGTATTTCCGACGACACTCAACGCGCAGGATGTGGGTTTTTCGCCCACGGAAGGTATTGTGGCGCTGGCGCTGACCTCCCACCCGGATATGGACGATACACCCTTGTGGGATGAAAATAACGACGGTATCTTCGATAACGATGGCGTGGTCTGGCATCCCCACTGGGTTGTCCTCCAGGAAGACAAACGGGTGCCCGGTGGTTTGAGCGTCAAGGCGTTTCGCCCGGATGATAAAACGGTCGTACTGCCTAAGACTGCCCCTGGTGTACCGTTGTATTTTGACTCACCGGGCTATGGAGTCGTTACGTCGGGGCAGACCATTCGAGTTGCGATTCAGGCATACCGAATCAAGCATCACACAGATTTTCGGTTCGATGCCGTTACCTGTTATCTCCAGATGCACCATACCAACCACGGAGCGGCTGGTGGACACCACGAAATGGCCGATAAACCGATGCTGGGTGTCTATGCCGTATACGGGGTTCTGTCGGGTAAGCTAACGCTTCCTTACACCGTATCCAAAAAATAGAATGGAGTAGCGGAATGGGAGACTTGATTAGTTGTCCCGTTCCGCCAGTTTTATACGTAAAAAACGATCTCGATCGGTCGACTCAACCAAATAACCAACTCATTCGTATGGAAACTACGTCAGCATTTTCCGACTACCTGACTACCCTGATTCAGCAACGGCAGTATGTAAAAGTCCAATATTTTACCGAGTTTCACGAGCTGGTTACCCTGCATGCGCTCGTTGTTCGTCTTGCTGGAGAAGGTGATACCCTCACCGTCACCCTTTCGTCGGGGGAGGTGATTTCCATGAACAAGTTCGTCAGTGCCGGTGGTCAGTTTGCGCCAACCTACGACGGCTACGCGCCTTATTGTGAAACCTGCGATTGTTGAATGAATGATTCTGTATTTAACGTAGACCAACAAAACCGCTCGGTCGATGCCAAGATTGTGGCGGGCCTGGAACGACTGGGCGAAACATTTCGAACCCTGCTCTGGCAGCAGAGTCGCGAGACAGGTCTAAGTCCAATCCAGATTCAACTCCTTCTTTTTCTGGCTTTTCATGAGCCAGCCAAGTGTAAAATTGGTTACCTGGCCGCTGAGTTCAATCTGACGAAACCAACCATTAGTGATGCCGTTAAGATACTGGCTCAGAAAGAGCTGGTGATCCGTATCGTCGATCCCACTGACAGTCGCAGTCATAGTTTGCAGTTGACGCCCGCTGGGCAGCAAGTGGTTGACCAGACGAGTGGCTTCGCCAACGTAATGAGTCAGTTGGTAGGGCAACTAGACCCTGCGCACAAGACGGCGCTTTACGAGAGTTTGTTTACGCTCATTTATGGCCTGCATCAACGCGGTCTGATCACCATACAGCGCATGTGCAAAACGTGCCTGCACTATCAGTATGATGGGCAGATTCATTATTGTGGCCTGTTAAAAATACCGCTGGAAGCTGATCTGCTGCGGCTTGACTGCCCGGAACATGTTGCCGTATAACGAGCTGATAAGTGACACTAATCTTGAATGGTTCATGTACTCTCTTCCTACTTATTGATGAGCCGCTTTGGGTAAGTTGTGATCAATAAGGCAGCGGTAAAACCTGATCTACCTTTTAGTAAATATACAGAAGTAGCCATCAACAAGTAATTCATCGATTGGTTTATGAGACACCCATAATGTATACCTCACCTACATATATTCTCACTAACATTTATGAATTGGAGTAAAAATGGAAGAAACGTATATCATCGCCCTGAACGCTAAGGCTGCGGATGAGGTCGGCTTGGGTACTTGGTTAAGTTTGGGATTGCTCGTAAGTCAAATCAATTCGGGAAAGCCACTGACCAGAGAGAACGGATCCCAGATCTGCAATTTTCTAAATAACCAGTTCTTGACAAACACGTGTTCGCTGATCGCGAATTGATCGCTGAAAGTCATTTCTGAAAAGTCCTTCTGAATCCGGAGGGACTTTTCGTCTTTCAGGATGAGCCATAAACACGTTCGTCAGGGAGCAACAAATTTCTACCAACAGTAGACAGCTCAGGTACTGAAACTACGGCTCACTACTGGCAGCGTAGTGGATTGCGTTTTTTAGCGCGGATCAGTATGAATATTGGTACTGTCAGTTGTATCTTTGCGGACGTTTTGATCCAGATTTTGTCTGGAGATATAACGAAAGGGTCCCGTAGCTCAGCTGGATAGAGCATCTGCCTTCTAAGCAGACGGTCAAGCGTTCGAATCGCTTCGGGGTCACAACAAAAGAGCCGGTTAGCTTCATTGCTGACCGGCTCTTTTGTTGGTGTACATTTTAGTGGAGTTAACAACTCATCTTACGTATGACAGCAAGGTTAAGTGATCAGTCCAGCCAGGACTTAAACCTGGGGCTTACTACAAAGAGATTAGTACGCCTAATTGACTAATTAGAAATAAGTTAGCAGCTATACTCTCCAGTTTTGGCCATAAGCTTTACGCAAACCACTGTTACTTGTCTGCGTCTTATGGGTAGCCACTGCTTTCCGATCAGTACGCGCGCTTCAGTCGTCCGTTTATGAGAGCATTCTACGACGTAATCAGGGTTGACTAAGTCGCTCTTATAAATACGCACCAGTTCGGGCAAATGAGTGGCGAACTGGGCAAGGCGTAGGTTGATACGGGCGGTCACTGAAATAACAGTAGCGTAATTATCCTCCCCACGCATGTAAGTGATATGAGAAAGTAAGGCTTGTCTGTCCTACTAAGTAGTTAGTATGTGGTTCCGCACGGTCGGAATGATAATTGTAACGTCGAACTATACATTGGATTAATTCAGAGAGCTCTTTTCTTTAGATCGCTCAACCGCTTACGCTGTTTTTTTGCCGTCAATGACTGGTCATCGACCACCGATAGAATCAAATCACACTGCTCCTACGTTCTAGTGCATCTTTGGGATAGAAAGCCTTTGAAAGGGCCAAAGTGGCTCAAAATGCTGCTATCGAAGAAAATATATGACGCTCTTCCTCTACCCGTGCAACTAACCGGAGATAGAACGCGTCCTTTTGTCGCGCATTCATCTTCCCCTCGTCACAAGCGGTTGATTCAATGCGTACACCTAATGCCTTAAGTAATGGAGTCGTTTGGAGCCAGATTAAAGAAAAAGCGAGTCAGTAAAGGACTAACGCAAGATGAACTAGCGGGGTTGATGCAGAAAAGCGGTAAAGCGGTTATCTCAGCCTGGGAGAAAAACAGAACAGCGCCCTGCCTCTTAGATATTCGAAAGCTAGCGAAACTACTCGATACTACAGCCGCCTGGCTAGTTGACGGCATTGGGGAGGATGCCGGTATAGTATCGACTGGAATCCCCAACGGTTTTACGTTAGTGCGCACGAAGGAATTCATTGCCTTACAAAAGCAGGTAATAAAACAACAGAAGCAAGAGCTTCAAAAGCAAAAACAGTCCTCGTCCAGCGTATCAGGTTGATTGGTAGAGAGCTTCCCACTATTTAGCCAGGCAAAGCGAGAATGTAGACTTATCTCAACTGCCAGATCAGTAGATCCAGAATCTTCAGATCCGTAAAACTGTAATCCGGATAAGCTAAGACAAACCGAGTTTTGAGACCAATAAACCGCTTGTCCTGTATCATTTGGTTAAGCCGAGTAGTGAGCTCTCGGTAAATTGCAATCACCTTTTCTTTACGAGCAGACGCATTGTAAGCAGGTAGCCGTATTCCCATATTACTTAGAACGATGCTGTCGACAACGGGCAGATTTGGATTGAGCGTGGCAATCAGTTTCGACGCGAACGAAGACTCGATACGTCCCGTCTTGATCTGCAGTTCTTCCAACACCACCGCCAGTACCTCCGTGGTATCGATATCCTGCTGACCTTTCAGCCGTTCCAATATATCGAAGTAGTCATCGTAGGCTTTGGCTCTGGGCAACCGCATCTGGTAGAAGCGGATGAAGTTACGTCGGTACGCCTGATCAGTCGCCACGTTGCAGCTGACCAGCCCATCAATTGTTTGGCGATACCGTTCTACGGGCCAGGCCAGACGGGGCAGGATCTCGTCAATATGGTTCGTTAGCGTATTGAGTAACTCGTCGTTCGTCACAGGCTGAGCAGCTATTGTTCGTTGGGTATGATTCGCTTGAGCTGCTCATAGGGTATAACCTCATCAACATCAATGCCTACTGGCCAGGACGGAATAACGCCCTCTTTCGTAAACCGAAAAATTCGATGCTTCTCTGCCGCTGATAGGCTGTATTGATCATACTTCGGCTCTTGCGCCACTCCTGAAACCATCTCTGAAAAACTGGGTTGGGAGTATATTTGCCGGGCAATCGAAAAGTCAATCTCTAACTCAAACGAGACACTCCCCAAAGGCATTTTATGTGGAAAGTGTTTCACTAAAAACTCAAATGCTTGTCCTGAATTCATGCGTATCTTACCCCTCAGTCGTATCCCATATTGGTCCCTTGTTTGCTGACCGATCTTGACCGACCAGCAAACAGTCCCTTTTGGTGAAACGACTGGTAAAGTCGATACCGTATACACTCGTGTAACTTCTCTGCCAGGCCGAACTTCATTCAGCGACGGGGCCATGTATATGAACTGACCTATGCTTATCGCATCAGCGCTGAATACATTCAGATAATAGATACCAGTTATCAGAATGTCCTGATTCAGGCAGTTGCAGGAATGATCGTTTTAGCCAGGTCACCGGGTTCACAGGTGTATGCTGTCCGCAGTTCGCTTGCAATTGTTGGCCTTTGTTTCTAGATATAGCATGATCTCCAGCGCGCTCAGGTATTGAGTCGTTAACCTGGTCACGGCCGTAGGCTCCGCGCAGAGTAAACACAGTAGTCGAAGTAAATCCTTTCGACTGCTCAGGGTTCTTAACAACCTTCCCCGCCACTCATCATTGAAGGTCTTGTTTCTGTGGACCCACCATTCATCGTCGGTGGTGACCTTTCTGCTTGCGCCGATGATGAATGATGAGTGCCAATCGCAGAGCCGGTCGTAGCAGTTCCGCGACTTTATCTGGTATTACCTTCGGCAATCCTGTGGCCGCTGGTGACTGCGACAGCTGACCAGCTCGGCGTAGCAGGAAATAGAATCAGCTAACAAAGTGCGTGTAGTCATAGGTGGCGAACCGCAATGCGCTTCATTGAAGCAAGTAGATCGACAACTTTTCGTTCTTTATAGAGTACAAACACAGTTTTGGTATACCAAATGGCTCTGGATTTCCAGAGCTTTTTTGTTTTACATCCGTCAGTAAGAATTTGTTAGCCTGTATTTAAGGGGTACATCACAAAAAAAGCCCTAGATTACTCTAGCTGTTTACAGGCTGGTACTTAGGTAGAATTTCGCAACAAACCGCGAGCGATTTAGATTATATGTCTGTCCCACGCAAAGGGGCTTATTTTATAAGTGTAAAAGGGCTCCGGTTTTTCTGGAGTCCTTTTTTGTTACCTGCTGCTTTTCTACCTACGCAATTTTGCCTTCATTTGTGACCCAAACTCACATGAGTTAGAGAAAATAACCGGTAAACAGGCTCCGACTTTCGGAGCCTGTTTCTACGTGTAAGGGGCCGTACGTATCGCCTAATTTTATTGCTTAGACCATTTTCTTATAGTTGCTAACCACAACGGGCCAGCTTCGTATTGAAGCTGGCCCGTTGTGGTTGAGTCTGCTTAAACTGTCGCTGGCGTATCAAAATTGGTTGATACCGTTACGTCCTTCCAGGTAGTCATCTCCTGTTGTAACGTAGTAATTTTTCCCATAGCCGTATCGAAGGCGTCCTGACCCAGAAACAGATGCGTGGGCGGATTTGGCTCGTCGGCCAGACGGATCAAAATGGCAACGGCCTTTTCGGGATCACCCGGCTGATTGCCATTGATCTGCTCCTGGTGCGCCTGCTGCGATTCCCGAACGGACCGATAGGCGTCGATGGGATTGGCGGGCGTCCCGAGGGAGCCTGACGTAAGAAACTCGGTCCGGAAATAACCGGGGGAGACGATCGTCACGCGGATGCCAAATGCTTTTGCTTCGACCGCCAGCGCTTCAGAGAAGCCCTCTACCGCGAACTTAGTCGCGCAATAAACGCCAAATCCAGGGAAGTTGCCGACAAAGCCGCCAATGGACGATAGGTTGATAATATACCCCGACTGCTGGCTACGCAACTGCGGCATGACGTGCCGGATGACGTTGAGCGGGCCAAAAACATTTACGTCAAAATTAGTCCGGGCTTCGGCATCGCTCAATTCTTCCAGGCTGCCGAGCTGGCCATACCCCGCATTGTTAACGACAACATCGATTCGGCCAAAGCGCTCTATAGTCTGGGTGATGGCCTGCGCTACGCTACTTTCGGTCGTTAGGTCAACGGCAAGTGGTAAGAAATCGTCAGCTGGGCCCACGGCCCGACTCAGGTCATCAAGTCGGCGGGAAGTAGCCGCTACTTTGTGTCCGGCGGCCAATAATTGTTTAACCAGCGATAGACCCAGGCCTTTGGACGCGCCGGTGATAAACCATACTTTTTGTGTACTCATTGTTGTTGGAAATCAGTTATGGAAGAAATAGACTAGACGGGGAAATCGGTGGATTTCGTCAGTACTTCGTTAGCCGTAAACTCATCGCGCAATCGCTCGACTTTGTTCATCGCCCGTTTGTAGGCATCGCTGCCCAGCAGTAAATACAGGGGTGGATTCGGGGTCTCGCTGATCTGGATCATCGCAGCCGTAGCCTTTTCCGGGTCGCCGATCTGGCTGCCGTTCATTTGCTCGTACTTACTGTGCGACGCCCGAACGGCGGTGTAGGCATTGATCGGTTGTTTGGCCAGCACCAGCGATTCGGGCGTGAGAAAGCTGGTTCGGAAAGCACCCGGTGCCACCACCGTCACATGAATACCAAACTGCTTTACGTCGTCGGCCAGCACTTCCGAAAGCCCTACGATGGCGTATTTGGTGGCCCCATAAATGGCCCAGCCAGTGTTGGCGGAAATACCCGCAATGGAGGAGATGTTGATGATGTGGCCCGATCCCTGCGTGCGTAGATGGGGCATAGCGTGCCGGATGACGTTGAGCGTCCCGAAGACGTTCACGTCGAAACTGATCCGGGTTTCTTCGTCGGTAAGTTCCTCAATGCTGCCGCCGATGCCATAGCCCGCGTTATTGACAATCACGTCAATCCGGCCGAAGGTTGACTGTGTTTGATCGATGGCTTGCTTAACGCTTTGCTCGTTGGCGAGATCGACTTGTAGAGCTAAAAAATTAGGGGTCGTCTGGCCAACGGCCTGATTAAGATCCGTTACGTTTCGCGACGTGGCCGCTACGTTATAACCCGCTGCCAGCAATTGGTTGACCAGCGACAGGCCCAGGCCTTTAGACGCGCCGGTAATAAACCATACTTTTTTGTTGTCCATACGTCTGTTCGTTTTGGTACGACAAAAGTAGTGGGACCGGGACGGGCAAGGCTTGCGTCAGACAAACCGATACTTGCGAAATTCAAACAATTCGGTAGGCGGTAGGAGTAAGCTGCGTCTGTTTCTTGAAGAAATTGTTGAAATGGGCCGGTTCCTCGAAGCCAAGGCTGTAACTGATCTGGGCAACGTTCCAGTCTGTATGCTTCAGCAGCGCTTTGGCTTCGCTCAGAATACGTCCGGCAATGTGGTCAGTGGTAGTACGACCGGTTGTTTCCCGAATAGAGCGGTTGAGGTGGTTGACGTGCACGGACAGATGATCCGCAAAATCTTTCGCCGACCGCATCATAAAGCGCTGGCTGGGGGATTCAATTGGAAACTGCCGTTCGAGTAATTCCGTAAAGACCGCTGTCATCCGCGACTTGGCATCAGGATGCTGGTACAGCGTTTCCGACGGGCGCATTTTCAGCGCGCTGTGGATCAGTTCGGTGAGGTAGCTCTGCAAGAGGTCATACTTGTAGCGATACTCCGAATTGATTTCGTCCAGCATTTTCTGAAACAGCTGGCTAATCTGTTCATCCTGTTCCTGTGTGAGCGAGTACGCCGGTTTGCCACCAGGTAGAAACATAGGCAGTTCATGCAAGCTGCCCCGCATCCGCTCGTTGAAGAACGCATCTCGGAAAATGCAGAAGAAGCCCGTTTTGTCATCGGATAACGATGCCCAGGTGTAGGGCACCTGCGGATTGAAGAAAATCAGCGTAGAGCCTTCAATCTCGATGCTTTTGTCGGCGTAATGATACACGTTTTTGCCCCGGATCAGCGAAATTTTGTAGTAATCCCGGCGGCTGTAATTCATGGGTGGTGCCCCCGGCACAAAGCAGTCTTCCAGCCGGAACACATTGAAATGTGACAGATCGTACTGGAGGTTATCAGGCATCCAGTTGAACTTCTTCTGGTAAAACTCTTCGATCGACTCGGTGCTTATCATACCACGAAGTTACAAAATTCAAAGAAACCAGCAGTCGGGATTCGCCAGTACGTTGGGTAGAGGAGCGGTGTGGGTAAACAAAGGCCCCATTGAAACGCTTACAATAAAAGCACTCCTGACCTCAAACGAAACCGGAAGAGTGCATCGTTAGGAAGGCAATCTGTCCGTAATCCAATTCTATATGGCCAATCAGTCCGGTGGCTGGCTCCGGAAGTTGGGTGACCTGCTTGTTCCCCCCAGCCAGACAACAGCGACCCCAGCGCCTGCCGTTACCAACACCCGTATCTTAAACGAACTCGTTGCCTGTTTCGAGGATTCCATTTCGCGGGAATCAGTAGGGGCGAGCATGCTCTTTAACGCGCATTTCTTGATCATTCTGCACCCGGATGTCTACGAGGATCGGTTAAACGCGTTTCCGGTCATTGTCAACGAAGCTGTCAGTGCCTTTAATCAGGTTGTTGATGCCTACAAAGCCAACTACGGTCGAGTATCTCCGGTTGCGTCGAGCTGGTTTTTTAAATTTGGTGCTGGGCGTGAGTTCAATGGCGAAGCGGTGGAGCCGGCTGACGTTCGGGTAGTGGGTGCCCTCACCGGAATCTTGTCAGGAAATCAGGCCATGGCGTCAGGAGCGGCCCCCATGCACGTAACGCAGCGGGTTCAGCAGACGAACCGTTACGAAAAAATTGATGTCGACCAGCGGGCGTTTCAACACATTGACTTTCGGGAGCCGGGTGCGTTCGTGGTTAAATTTTCGTTCGAGACACCGGTAAAACCGATTGGTCAGGCAAACAGCACTGTAAACCAGCGACCACCGCTGCCGCGCAGTCTGGAAGACGGACTCGCGCAGATCCAGTATTACGTATCCGACAAGAATCAGGATGCAATCTACCTGATGCGTGACCGCGAGATTGTGATTGCCCGTAGAGAGGCCGACAACCAACAGTTTTCAAACTATCTGCTGCTGGAATCAGTCTATGTATCAAACCCCCACGCCCGGATTCGGTATAACGAAACGACGCAGGGGTTTGAACTGGCCTCGTTCAGCCGGAACGAGACCCGTATTAATGAGCGCGTGGTTCCCCGGAGCGAACCCGCCAATCCACAGTGGCACGAACTGCCCGACAAAGCGCAGATCCTGCTGAACAGCATGGTCACGCTTCAGTTCAGCCGTAACCTGTAAGGCAATGATCGACTTTTTGCTGGTGGGAGTGCTGTTTCTGCTGGTCATCGTTCTGATGATCCGGCATTTTCAGGACCTGCCCCGTTAACATAGCGGGTACTGTGATCAACAGATTACCCGATCAACTTTAGCTGTTTCTGCATGCATACACTAACCATCGCCGGCCAGACTGATGTCGGCAAACGTCGTCAGGATAATCAGGATACGTTTATCTGTACTCCACTTTGGGCAGAAACGAGCGCGCTGTTGGTTGTGATCGATGGCGTAGGTGGCTACGCGGGTGGCGAACGGGCATCGGCAATTGCCAAGGAGTCCATTCAGCAGTACATGGCAACGCCCAAAGGCGATACGCTGACGATGCTGCGCGAGGCCGTTGTGTTTGCCAATAACCAGATTGACGCCGAGCGGCAGCAGAAACCGGAACTGGATCAGATGTGCTGTGTGCTGACGGCGGCCTTTGCTGACGCTGCTGCCGGAAAGGTGTATTACGTTCACGTGGGCGATACGCGTATGTACCGCTACCGGAACGACGAACTCGAAAAAATTACGTTGGATCACTCGCTGGTGGGTGAGCGCGAAGACGCCAATGAGCTCTCGGAAGCAGAGGCTATGGAGCACCCCCACCGGAACGTAGTACTGCGTACCGTAGGCTCGGGGATGCATCGCATTGACGATCCCGAGTTTATGGATTCGGGCGAAACCGATTTTTTGCCGGGCGATCTGTTGCTGCTGTGCAGCGATGGCCTGACCGATATGCTAACCCGATCGCAGATCCGGGGAATTTTGAACCGCCCCCTATCGCCCGAGGAGCAGATTCGGGATTTGATCCAGCTCGCTAACCAGCAGGGCGGTAAGGACAACATTACGATCGTGCTGGCGCTAAACATGGGCGAAGTAACCGCACCCGTGGTTAATAAGGCTGCGCCCTTGGCGGAGCAACATCCACAGCCAGCTGATACGACAGCAGCCGTATTAACAACCCCGGTTGAGCCCGAAAAAGCGTCTGGTTCCGGGCGCTGGGGTTTAGGGTTGGGGGCACTGGTGGCGGTGGCACTCATTCTGGGGCTGATCTGGTACCAGAATCAACCAACCAGCCGACCTCCGCGCCCCGTTGCAGTCGATAGTATTAAGATCAGTAACGAAGGTATCGCCCGCGTAACGGGCTTCACGGCGGTAACGCCCACGGATGCGGCCTTTACGGCGGCCGATACGTTGCTGGACTCGCTCAAACTGGCCGCTTACCAACGTACTGACCATCGACTCGTGTTACCCGCTGATACGTTTTGGCTCCGGGAACCGTTAATTCTGACAGATTCGATGCTGGCCGTCATTGGCGATGGGCAGCTAACCGTACTCATGCCGATCGACTCGACAAAGGCTGCGGTGGCCGTGCAGATCAACCGGTCAGGAGCCGTTCGCCTGGAAAACCTGGTGATCAGCGGTTTCAGAACTGGTATCGAAGCGGCCAGTGGCGGGCAGCTCATTGCCAAGAAATTGTACTTCGCTGACGTTGACAAACCAATGCTGGCGACGGTGCAGCAAGATAGTATTCCGAATGCGGTGATTTCCCTGACGGTCAAAGAGCCCGTGGTTGCACCCGTTAAATCAAAACGTTCACGATGACCACCGTTCCATTTAGTACCTTATTTCCGGGCTATGAAATCCTGGGCGAACTGGGGCGTAGCAATGCCCGAGTGCTGAAAGCCCGGCATCTGGCAACGGGCGATCTGGTGGCAATCAAACACTTTGCCCTTAATACCGACGCCGAAACGCTCCGGCGGTTTCAGCGCGAATCGGAAATTATGACCGGCATTCAGCATCCTAACGTCGTGAAAGTACGTGAGGTGCAGCTGGAAGCCGAGATGCCGTATATTGTGATGGAGCTGATCGAGGGTGGCAGCGTACGAAATCTGTTGCAGCAACAGGAACGGCTCGATCATGCCACGGTTATTCGGCTGGGATTGCAGATGGCAAGTTCGTTCAAAGCCATTCACGCGGCCGGGATCATTCACCGCGACATCAAACCGGAAAATATTCTCTACCGACTGCTACCCAGTGGCGAACTGCATTTTCTGCTGACTGATTTTGGGGTGGCCCGGCTGCATGAGCAGTCCAGCACCATTACGGGTCAATCGCTGCTAACCTACGAGTACGCGTCGCCCGAGCAGTTCAATAACCCCAAGAGCGTTGGACTGGCCACAGACTACTATTCGCTCGGCGTCGTGCTGTACGAATGTCTGACGGGGCGGGTGCCCTTCAGCATGGCCGAGCATGCGGGCATCGTTACGTTCATGACGCAGGTGTTAACCGAAACGCCCGTGCCTCTGGCTACGGTCGATCCATCGCTGACGCCCTTTACGAACGCGGTTGAACCGCTGCTGGTGAAAGACGCCAACGCCCGGCTCCGCGACGCCGATGAACTGACCTGGTTGCTCAAACAAACCGAACTGGCACTGTTACAGGCCCGGCGCACATCCGTGTCGCCGACCCCAATCGAGCAGAATGTAACCCAGGTTGCGCCGGTTCGGACGGTCGCTGCCGCGTCCGAACCCAGACAGGCCACCACATCGACTACTCCAGTTAGTGAGGCCCCGCCGTTCTGGACTACGCCGAAATTGATTGCCCTGACGCTGGCGGTATTATTGGGCGTAGCCGGACTATACTATGCTTTCAGACAAGCCGACAAGGCTGAAACGAAAACACTGATGAATGGCCCGGTGAACGACGAATTGGTGACCGGTGATCCCGTCGCCGATTCGATACGTCGGGCGGAGGAAGAAGCCGAAGAACAGGAGAAATTACGTCAGGAAGCTATGGCGGCCGTGAAAAGCTTGTCTGTAAAAGCGACAGACTTCAAAGTAGGATTATTCGGCGGCATCAAGGACTTGCAGCTGCAATTGAGTAACCCCAGCCGGATTTCCTTTACGTACGTGCTGGTGCGGGTAGACTACATCAAAGATCAGGGAGGGGTCTACAAATCCGAACGGGTCTATTTCAACAACGTAGAGCCGACTTCCTCGCCCATGCGGGCCGCACCCAACAGCGACCGCGGTACGAAGGTTCGGTGCGAAATCATTGGCTACGAGTCGCCGAGTATTCCTCGCTTGCTCGACGTGCAAACGGTGCCCGAAGTCGATAGTGAAGTGCCTACTGATTCAAGCGTATCGATTGATTCGACCGCTAAAGCTGACACCGTCCAGGAAACGGACATGCCGCGTTGAGTGATATCATTAACGTTCATCAAACTTAATCAGCTGGTTTGCCCACGAATTCACCCCCGACGTCCAACCGCGTTTATCTGCTCGCCGTAACGGTTGTCTTGTTACTGCTGTTCGTACGTTTATACGTCAACTTACTGCCCGATTTACAGAAAGCCCGTCAGGACACGGCTGCCGGTCGGGCGTTGATTCTGGAACCGGCGCTCAAGCCCGAGGCCATTCAGAAGCTACTACTAACGGGTAACTACTACACTGATCCCCGCGACGCCCGGTTAGTAGCTGATTCGCTGGCTGCGAAATTAGCTCACAACGACGCACCGGATAATCTGGGGGCGATCAACAAACGGCAGTTTTCGATAGTGGCCCCCGTTGCCTGGCGCAGCACTATCGGTGGTGCTGATTTTCAGAGTCGGTTGCAGGTATCACGCGAGCAGATGGGATTTGACTCGGTGCTGTACATCCGGGAGCGGAAAAATCCTCGTCAGTACGCCAGTTCCGTCAGCACGGGTAAGGGCGACGCGGAAATCACCGGACGGGTGCAGTACAACAATGAACCAATGGGCGACGTACTGGTGCAATTGAAACGTCACCCGGCCACGGCCCAGCCCGATACGTTGCCCGACTTGCTGACGTACGCTCGTACGGATGCTGAAGGCCGTTTTTCCTTTACCGGTCTGGCGGAAGATGCGGGGTACAGCGTCGTACCGCTCAAGCCGGGTCATGAGTTCGGGAGCCGTCGGGGGACGAGCCGGTTGATGGGAAGTGAAAACTATACATTCACGGCGCACCCTCACCAGATCCGACTTATTGGAACGACCGTATACAGTCAGCTTAAAACGGATCACGCGCTGCTGGTTCGGTCACCAAGTGCGTTTACCTGGCGTTTCTGGGGGATTGTTACGTTGTTTTTAGGTTTATTCTGGGCAGTGCAGGGATTCTGGACGTTACGTCGGTTTCAGACCGACCCGTTGCTCCTGCCCATCCTGATGGTACTGACGGGTCTGTCGGTGCTGACGCTGCTCGCTATTCAGAACCCGTTGCAGGACATTCTGTACGCCAGCCAGACCATGCAGGGTATTGCGCTGGGGTTGGTAGGAATGGCGCTTGTATCGCAGTTGAATATTGGCCGTTTCTACGCCGACTGGCGGTTTGACTGGCTGGCTACGTACCGAACCCGTAATTCGGTCGGATTGTCGGGCTGGACCTGGCTGGTGCTGGCCATCGGACTGGCGTTACTAACCTTGCTCGCCGGGACAGGCCCGGAAGGTAGTGGTGTACGTGTAAATCTGTCGCTTCTCGGACTGACGTTCCAGCCCAGCGAAATCACAAAGTATCTGCTGCTCCTCTTTTTTGCGGGTTTCTTTGCCGCCAACGAGCAGCAGATACGCCAATTGCCGGACCTGCGCTGGCGCTTTGCGGTTAGCGTTGGCGCACTGGCAGGAGCGGGTCTGCTGATGCTGCTGTATCTGCTGCTGGGCGATATGGGGCCGGCGCTGGTCGTTTGCTTTACGTTCCTGCTATTCTATAGCATTGCCCGGGGGAATCTGGCCGTAACGCTGGCAACGGGACTGGGGTACGGGCTGGCCTTATGGCTGCTGCCGGGTGCTATTGCTACGTTGGTCGCGCTGCTGTCACTGGTTGGCTATTTATATTTTACCGGGCAGGCTCGCTCTCAGTCGGGCCTGGGTTGGGCTGCCCTGCTGACCGAAGCGCCCGTGCTGCTGCTGCTGGTGATGGCCATGTTTGCGTTCGGCGATTTGCTGCCTTTTGTCGGTGACCGACTTGCTGACAGAAAGGCCATGTGGCTAAGTCCCTGGAACAACGATGTGTACGGTGGCGACCACCTGGCGCACGGGTTCTGGACGCTCTCGTCGGGCGGCTGGACAGGGCAGGGATTGGGGAAAGGATTTGCCAACGCCATGCCTGCCGCGCATACCGATATGATTTTACCAAGTGTGGGCGAAGAACTGGGTGGACTGGGCGTAATCTGCGTCTTTATCCTAATCGGTATTTTGCTGCACCGTACCTTTCTGCACGCCCGGCGCGCTGGTCAGCCGTTCAGCTTTTTCCTGGTGGCCGGTATCGCTATTGCGACGGGTGTCCAGTTCCTGATCATTGCCGGTGGCTCCATTGGTTTGTTGCCCCTAACGGGGATCAGCGTTCCGTTTCTGAGCTACGGCAAAATCTCGCTGATCATTAATCTTGTGGCGATGGGCATCGTGTTCGGCGTGGCCAGCCGGCCGGGGCAGGCTGCTCAGCGCGAGTACCTGGAAAAACATTACGATCTGGTGCTGATGGCTGGGATTGCTGGTTTTCTGATCGGTGTGGTGGTTTTGATTGGTCGATTGCTGCCCATTATTGGCTGGAAAGGCAGCGAGTACGTCGTTCGACCGGCGCGGGTTATTACCCGGAATGGCGATCCTGTGTACAGCTACAATCCCCGTATTGGCCGGTTGGTGCGCGAACTGGCCGCCGGTACGATCTATGATCGAAACGGACTGGTGCTGGCCACCAGCACACCGGGCGAGGTGACCAGACAGGCCCCCCGGTTGCGGGAAAGCGGCCTCAAAGCAACTGATTTGACGACTCTCACTCAGAAACGGCAGCAGCGGTATTATCCATTTGGTGAACAGTTGTTTTTCTGGGTAGGCGATCTAAATACCCAGCTTTTCTGGGGACAGAGCAATGGGTACTACGCCGAAGCAACCCACCTGAGCGAATTACGTGGGTTCAACAGTCGCCCGCGTAAAAGTGAACTGGTGGCAACTGACTACCGGGCAGATCGGTTTAGCCCGTCGGTAGAGCAGACCCGAGCGTTGGCGATGTACGACTATAGTGAACTGGCTCCAGCCTTGCGCGCTGGCCTTGATAGCCGGGAGGTAGCCCAGCGTAAAACGCAGAACCGGGATATGAAACTGAGCGTCAACGCCGAGCTCCAAGTCGCTATCCAACAGGGATTGGCCCGGTCCGGTTACCGGAACAAACGTATTTCCGTGGTTGTCCTGGATGCGGGTTCTGGAGATGTACTGGCGTCGGCGATGCACCCGCTACCGAATCTAAAAACGCCGGAGGCCATGCTCTTACCCGACCGGGATCGTCAGAAACTGTCGTATCTGGTGACTGAGCGGGATTTGGGTATGACCTATCCGACAGCGCCCGGCTCGACGGCGAAAATCCTGACGGCCATGGCGGCATTTAATAAAGAGGGCATTGCCGCGGCCCAAACCAGTTACCAGATTGGCTGCGACGAGATCATTCGACGGGGTGCCCGCGAGTCGGAGCCCTGCAATGAATCGGTTGATATGCGGAAAGCCATCGTCCGATCCAGTAACGTTTATTTCATCCGCCTGGCCAACGAAGAAAAACTCGATACCCAGCTGGCGGATCTGTACCTGGCCACGGGCATGAACATCGACTTTGTGGGTGGGTACTCGTTTTCAGACACGCATACTGACGAGGAGAAGCTGAAAATCCGCAAACACTGGCAGGATTCCGCTTTCGCTGTCCGGCGACAGTTATACAAAGGAACGCAATACCCGCGTCGGTACCGGAGCGAGTTTTCGGGACTGGCCTGGGGGCAGGGGCAACTAACGGCCACACCCGCGTCGCTGGCCCGGATGGCGGGGGCAATTGCGAATAAAGGTGTGTTACAGCCCTCCCGTTACGTCCTGACTCAGGCTAGGAAAGCGCAGCCGGTAGCGGCTGGGGAACGACTGGCCAGACAACCGGCTTACGCGCAGGAGCTAACGGAGTTCATGATTGATCAATCGAATACGGGGCGTTCGAAAATCAGCGTCGCGCGCGTAGCGGGTAAAACCGGAACGCCAGAACGAATGGTGCGGGGCGTCCGGCAAAACGATGGCTGGTACGTATTTTTTGCTCCAACACCAGACGGTCGTTCCCGAACGGTAGTAAGTATACGTATCGAGCTGGGTGAGTCATCCGGCGACGCTGTGCAACTAGCCAATAGCGTTGTTGCACCGATTCTGAAAGAACGTGGGTATCTGGGGACTTTTTAAGCCGAAAATCGAGATGAGGATTCTGGAAAAAATAAAAGAGGTTTTTGGGTTCGCTCCCGCAGCTACATCCTACGAGCAAAATACTACTGACCTTAACCAGGTGACATCAGCTGAGTCGGGACCCACTGGGCAGCAGCAGCCCCAAACCACGCAGGTCAGTGCGGGGCCACCGCCGGCGGCAATACAGCGCGATAAAATACTTCGCTTCATCGTAGACAAGCTGCGCCCTTACCAGAACGAGTCGGCTTCGGCGATAACCGGTTTACGCCTGTTTGTTGCTTACCAGACTCCCGAAGAGGCTGATGAATTCCGGGTGGCACTGTGGGAGAATCAACCAGGCCGGTTCCAGCAGGAATTGAACCGACTCTTACTGGACAACTATATTACGTTACCCGGCAATTGGTCACTGACCCACGAACTAGTGGCCGGATCGCTTCCAACAGTATCCTACCAACAGGATAAGGTGGGGTTGACTGTTGTCAGGAAAGATACGCCAACCGATGGCCATACGCCTGTTGCTCGGCTTCGGGCGCTTAAAGGACAACTGGCTCAGCCTGAATACCGGCTGGACCCAGCTGAAAAGACTAGTTTTTGCATTGGCCGGGGGCAAACCGCGGAGACCCCTTCGGGCCGGGTGCGAACGAACGATGTTGTGATTCTGAACCCCGACGAGCCCGGTTTTGATGCGGAACTGGGACGTAACAACGGAGCCGTGAGCCGGTCGCATGCAACCATTCGATACGACGCGGTCAAACAACGCTACGTGTTACTGGTTGATCCGGGCGGTTTACCGGCCAGTGGTAACAAGACCAAGATTTTCCGCGCGAACGACCAACTGGAGCGGGCTGATATTGCCGGATTAAGCTATCCCCTGCAGGATGGTGACCAAATTGAACTGGGGGGAGCCGTCAGCCTGCTTTTTTTGTTGGATTAAGCGGGTAGGTAAACCGAGAAGGTAGCCCCCTCGCCGGGTTCGCTGGTAGCGGAGATCATCCCATTATGGTTTTCGGCTACCTTTTGCACGATGGCCAGTCCAATACCCGTACCGGCGTACTGACTACGGCTGTGTAGTCGCTGAAAGACCTGGAAAATGCGACTGCTATACTGTTCATCAAAGCCAATCCCGTTGTCCGAAATCCGAATTCGATAATACGAAGCGGCAAGCCGGGTCGGTCGTTCTGCCGTTGGGAGTTCCTCGGCGGGGATCTGATCGACCGCAATGGTGATAGTGGGCGTCTGGTCCGGCCGACGAAATTTAATGGCATTCGATAACAAATTCTGAAACAACTGCCGGAGCTGTGATTCGTCGCCGGTTACGGTGGGCAGGGGAGTCCGGTTGATCACCGTATCTGACTCCGTAATGGCTACATCCAGATCGCTCAACACCCAATCCAGTACCCGGTCCAGTGCGACGGGTTTCTGAGTCTGCTGATTGCTGGTCAAACGGGAATACGCTAACAAATCTCTGATCAGGATTGCCATCCGGGTTGAGGCAGTCTGCATTCGAGTCAGTAGGTCAACGCCCGTTTCGGAGAGCGTATCGGCGTACTGACTCTTCAGAATGTTGCCAAATGCTTCAATTTTACGCAGGGGCTCCTGTAAGTCATGGCTAGCTACGTAGGCGAACTGCTGCAGGTTCTCGTTTGAGCGTAGCAAATCCAGGTTAAGGGCTTCCAGCTTCAGTTGGGCCAGCTTTAACTCGGTAATATCCAGGAAGGAAAGGACAATATATTCGCCCTCGCGCACGCCCTGTACTTCGTACCAGATGTCGTAGCCTTCGTGTTCGTAGTGATTCTGGAAACGAACGCTGCGGCCGCTTTCACCTTCCGCCAACGCCTTATACTGCAACCACAGACCGCTGGCGGCAATGCCCGGGAAAACCTGGTGCATTGTTCTTCCGATCAGATCGCTGGATTGCCGCTCCGTCAGGCGCAGCGCCATTTGATTCATTAATTCGTAGCGCAGATCGATCACCTCGCCCGTTACGTCATCGCGAACGATAAAATACAGGCTGATAGCTGTGAGCGCACTGTCCGTAACGAGTCGTAGTTGTTCGGCCTGTTTATTACCCCGGTCGGTTGCTTGCTGCAACGCCTGAGTCCTGGCCAGAACCTGCTGTTCCAATTCCTGCTCTGTCTGGCGCTGGTTCGTTACGTCCTGAGTCGTGCCCGCAATCGCATAAGCAAGGCCGTCCTCGTTAAATAACACCTGCCCCCGCGAATGCACAATCCGCTGTTGCTTTGATCTATGGTTTGTAAGCTTGTACTCGACATCCAGTAGATGCTGCCGGAGTTGACTGGCATCCGCAACGAACTCCGCAAAAAGCTCATGGTCTGGCACGCCCTGGAGCAAGTCGGCCTTGCTGATCGATTCGCTGGCCTGAAAACCCAGCCATTCTTTTACCCGGTTGGAAACTGACCAATCGTCGCTAATAAGACTAAAACGCCAGGTGCCCAACTGGGCCAGCTCAACGGCCATCCGAAGGCTTTCCTCGGTTTCTTTAAGTTGTTGCCGGGCCAGCATCTCGGCCGTAATGTCCTGGATAATACTAATCAGGCTGTTGGGTGTGCCGTCAGAATTCCAGACGAGGGCTGAGCTAAGGCGCGCCCAGATAATACTACCATCCTTGCGGAAGTAGCGTTTGTCCAGCACGTATGAAGGAATCGTGCGATCCCGAAGCTGTTTGATCAACGTTCTATTGAGGGGTAGTTCGTCCGGGTGGCTTATGGTCGAAAAGTGGACGCCTACCAGCTCGTCCTGCTCGTAGCCAATCATGGCGCTGAAGGTCTTATTGATGAGCTGAAAATGGGCATCGGAATCAAGAATTGCCACACCTACCGACGCATTATCAAATGCAACCTGATAGCGCTGGCTGACATTGTGCAGGGCTTCGTCCCGCTGTTTATCGTGGGTAATGTCTTTTTTAATGCCTGCAAAGCGATACGCTACGTTCTGCTGGTTAAAGTCAGCTTTTCCCTGAGAGTGAATCCAACGCACCTCGCCCGTCTGCTGGTGAATGATGCGGCAATCGAAGCTGAAATAAGCCTGTTTATCGGGATTGAGCGCATCCTGAAAAGCATCGACAAAAGCGGCTCTGTCGTCAGGATGGATGCAGGATAGTATTACGTCTAGTGTTATAGGTAGGCTACCCGGCACGCCAAACATAGCCCGGCAACTGCTGTCCCAATGCATAACATTGTCAATCGGGTAAAAGAACCAGGTGCCAAAGCCCGTTCCTTCGAGGGCAAGCGTTCGTTCCTGGACAATGCCTTCCGGCTCCTGCCCTTTTGAACGATCAGTTATGGCACCAACCAGCCGCGTAACGGTCCCATATTTACCGGCTAGCACTACCTTCGTGTGAACGGATACATACGCGCCATTGGCCTGCTGAAACCGATAGTCCGCGGCCCAATCCGACTTATTCAGGTCAATTGCCTGTTGAATAGCGTTCCGAATCCGATCCCGATCGTCGGGATGAATGTGGTCGTACCAGAAGTCAATGCCATCCGGTACCTCGTTGGGGCTGAAGCCAAACTGACGATAGAGATTGTCGTTCCACCAGACCGTATTGCGAGATATATCCCAATCCCAGATCACATCGTGGGTGGCTTTAGTTACTAACGCAAATCGTTCACTGGCCAGAGCCAGTTCTTCGGCCGGTGGGTTGGGGTCACTACTCATGCTGGTTCTTCGTCGAACGGAAAGCAAATATCTTACTTTCGGTCAGGGAAGTAGTGCCGTTTGCGCGAAATGCACCGAAGAATCACAAATTGTTTGAAGCCGCTCCTCGGTAATGCTGCTAGTTAATGGTGGTTTCGAACAGAACTGACAGTCTGCTGGCGTATGACTAATTCAGGATTACTGGCTTCGTATTGCATGATGGCTCGATACCCTGCTTCTGCTAGTTCGTAGCGAATATTATTCGGTTCAACGCTTGCACTTATTAACTGGTTGCTGAGTAGAAAATGAAGATAACTTTTAATCATAGGGTATTGAAAGCCAGTAACTAGATCCAACTGATCAGTCGTTATGAGCTGTCGAATGGCGACGAGAACCCTGTACTGGCCAAAAGTGAGTGTTTTCGTGGGTGAATTTGGCATTGTTGAATGCTGTAAGGATTTCTCTGAAGACCTGCAATACTGACGCAGGGATCAACCAGATACTATCTTGATAATCGTTGAGATCATATAACAATAGGATTAAGTATACATTTATGAGTAACTTATACCTTAGTTGGCAAGTATTAGACCAAACTGTGCTATTGTAGGTAGAACCTGCGTTTTTTCTAGTATATCTGCCTACCTCAGCTTCAATCAAACCTGCACAGAGCTTAACCGCTTATACCGACGTTTGTTGATTAAGCGGTATTGTTCCTTTTAAAGCGAACAACATCAGTAATTATTGCAGCAGTCAGACAAGATTCTATCTAGTTGAGAAATCAAAATGTATACCAATTAGAGGCCGTTCACTAGTTGTTACTAATAATGCTCTATTGGTATAGATGGCTAAGGGGGATAGCCTGCCTCCATTCTGAACAACGAATGATTCCCTGCGTAGAGAAACACAAGCAAGATTGTCTATTGATCCTGGTGCATATGTAGTGTGTTCTAGTGATCTTCCTGTATAGGTGTGATACAATGTAACTACATCGATCAGCCAATGGTAGGTAGATTTGCTGACTTTACTGATGAATCGTGTACCGAACGAATAAATAGTATAATATTTTCGGAGAAACCATAAAAAATAAGGCGAAGGGAGTCATTGGCAGGTAGAAATATCTGTCAAGGCCTTTATATTTGCTGAGGATATTCAATACAATCCGAATAAAAAGAGATAACTCACCCGTACATCATGGCAAAGTCGAAGTTAGAGTACATTTGGCTCGATGGGTATAAGCCCACGCAAAGCCTGCGTTCTAAAACTAAAATCGAAGACGATTTCTCTGGGGCACTTGAAGACTGTCCTATGTGGTCGTTTGACGGTTCGTCAACCGAACAGGCTCCAGGTGGCGCATCTGACTGCTTGTTGAAACCTGTTTTTATCTGCCCTGATCCGCAGCGTAAAAACGCGTTTCTGGTTATGTGTGAAGTTCTTAACTCGGATGGTACGGCTCACCCAACAAATGGTCGGGCTACTATCGAGGATGATGATAACGATTTCTGGTTTGGTTTCGAACAGGAGTACTTCTTGTGGGATATGGAAATCGACAAGCCACTTGGTTTCCCGGCTGAAGGTTTCCCAAGTCGTCCACAAGGTCCTTATTACTGCTCGGTTGGCGCTCAGAACGCCTTTGGCCGAAATATTGTAGAAGAGCACCTCGACGTTTGTCTCGATGCTGGTCTGAATGTTGAAGGGATCAACGCTGAAGTGGCCGCTGGTCAATGGGAATTCCAGATTTTCGCTAAAGGTGCTAAAGAAGCTGGCGATCAGATCTGGGTTGCGCGCTACCTGCTGGAGCGTATCGGTGAGTCGTACGACGTATCGATCAACTGGCACTGCAAACCACTGGGCGACACCGATTGGAACGGCTCGGGTATGCACGCTAACTTCTCGAACACGGCATTGCGTACGGCTGGTAATAAAGCAACCTACGACACAATCTGCCAGGCATTTGGCAGCTCGCCCGATGTTATTAAAGCCCACATCGATGTATACGGTGCCGATAACGAAATGCGCCTGACGGGTAAGCACGAAACCCAGTCGATCGATCAGTTCTCGTACGGTGTGTCTGACCGCGGTGCTTCGATCCGTATCCCAATCGCTACGGTAGAGCGCGGCTGGAAAGGCTGGCTGGAAGATCGTCGTCCAAACTCGGCGGCTGATCCGTACAAAGTAGCAGCCCAGATTATCAAAACTGTCAAATCGGCTGACGTCGCTCAAGAAGTCGCTTAAGCGAGTTACTGTTACTATAGAAAAGCCTGTCTGCGTTATTGTAGACAGGCTTTTCCTTTTTTGAGGTCGTCGAGAGTTCATCATCACCCTGAAAGTCGGGCCTGTTGGTGCGTCCATGCGCCACACGATTTCTGTCGCTGATTAAGGAATAAGCCGTAGCTTTGCCGTATGGCAAACTACAAGAACGCAGGATTTGATCCTAAAGAAGTAAACGAGCTGAAGGAAGAATGCCGTCAGGAAGGACAGTCGTTTATTTACGTTGAAGATGACGACCTGGACGTACTCGAATCGGGCGAATGTGTTCATATTCAGTTCCCTGGAACCTATGAAGGGCAGGAAGTTATTTATGACGCTCTGGTTTATACCCTACGTTTACACCACAGCAGCCTGGTGTATGAAATGGCGCTGGAACAAGTTCGGAAAACCTTCCCAACCTACGTACCACCCGAAGATCGGGAGCCCGGTTATACCATTTCTCCTGAATTAGAAGAGGAAGCGGAGACCGCACTAACCGAAATCATCGAAGAAATCGAAGAAACTGAAACCGTCAAAGTAAAGGAAAACATTGACGTAGACGCCGATTTCGAATACGGCATCAGTCTGGATGTGTGCATTAACGTAGAAGAAATCACGGACGACGTAGTAGAAGAGTTCGTTCAGGGTTTTACGAACAACACATTGTCGCTGGACGATACGTTGTATTCGTTCACGAGCGAAGACGAAGAAAATTAGAACCGGTCCGTCCGGAAGAGTTTACCAAACGTTCGGTGGGGCAGCCTGTCGGACGTTTGATTATTTTAGCCCCATGCAACCACTGGATTCACTTAATCAGGTAGCGGAATTTCACCGTACCTTTCATGCCCCCGTTCTCGATACACCACAGATTCCGGGCGAAGCGCGCTGTCAGTTGCGGGTTTCGCTGCTGGCCGAAGAACTGGACGAACTACGGGACGCCATTGCCGAGAAGGATATTGTTGCGGTAGCGGATGCCCTCTGCGATTTACAATATGTACTGTCCGGCGCGGTACTTGAGTTCGGCCTGGGAGACAAGTTCAAAACCTTATTCGACGAAGTGCAGCGGTCGAACATGAGCAAAGCCTGCCTGACCGTAGCCGATGCTGAAGCAACGGTAGCGCAGTATCAGGCGAAGGGAGTTCCTTGTCATTACGTCGAATCGGACGGCAAATACCTTGTCTACCGCGACGCTGACCATAAAACGCTGAAAAGCGTTAACTACTCACCCGCTGATTTAGCCGGCATACTGGAATAATGGGGTATCGGCCAGAATTACTTCATTGCTTTCTTATCAAATGCAACACTATCAGTTTACCGCAGTCGATCGCTTCCTGCGATACGTACAGATTGATACGCAGTCGGATCCACAGTCGATAACGAACCCCAGTACCGAAAAACAAAAAGACCTGAGCCGAGTGCTGGTGCAGGAGCTGATTGACATGGGGATTGACGATGCCGAAATGGACGAATGGGGCTACGTGTACGCAACCCTGCCAGCCAATACGGAAAAAACGAACGTTCCCACGATCTGTTTCTGCTCCCACGTCGATACGTCGCCAGACGTAACGGGGGCGGGGGTGAAGCCGATTATTCATTCCCAGTGGGATGGAAGCGATATTGTTCTTCCGGACGATCCGGCGCAAGTCATCCGCGTTGCCGATCATCCCGATCTACGGGAGCAACTGGGCAACGATATTATTACGGCCAGCGGCACAACGCTGTTGGGTGCCGACAACAAGGCCGGTGTTGCCGAGATTATGGACGCGGCTCATTATCTGGTAACGCATCCGGAGGTAAAGCACGGGAAAATCCGATTGCTGTTCACCCCTGATGAGGAAGTAGGCCGGGGAACCGAAAAGGTTAACATCGAAAAGCTGGCCGCCGACTTTGGCTATACCATCGACGGCGAAGCGCTGGGAACGCTGGAAGATGAAACCTTCTCGGCTGATGGCGTAACGATCACGATTCAGGGCGTCAGCACGCATCCCGGTTTTGCCAAAGGCAAGCTGGAAAACGCTATCAAGATTGCGGCTGATCTGCTGGCACTGCTGCCCAAAAACGCTATTTCTCCCGAAACGACCGATCAGAAGGACGGCTTTATTCACCCGACCCGACTGGAAGGCAATCAGGACCAGGCGGTGCTGGACTTCATTATCCGTGACTTCAACGAAGGTGGTCTCCAGGAGAAGGAAACGTATCTGGAAAACCAACTCAACGACGTGCTGAAAAATTACCCCGGTTCGTCGGCGCAGTTCGCCGTTAAAGAGCAGTACCGGAATATGAAAGAAATACTGGATCAGCATCCGGCGGTGGTCGATAACGCGCTGGAAGCGATACGTCGATCAGGGCTGAACGCCGAACGGCGTAGCATCCGGGGCGGGACGGATGGCTCTCGGTTGTCGTTTATGGGCTTGCCTTGTCCCAATATCTTTGCGGGTGAGCACGCCTTTCACTCGCGGCTCGAATGGGTATCGGTACAGGACATGCAGAAAGCCGTGGAGGTGATTGTCAACGTAGCGCAGGTCTGGGAAGAGCGTAGCTAACGGGCAGCAGGCGTTTGATGGTTGTACTGAACAATCTATCGGTTGACTAGGTTGAATGGCAAACTAATCTCAACGCGTATGGAAAGCCAACTTGAACTGGATACACCCGTAGGAACGGGTCTGTCGTCGCCGTATGATGTCACTGCAGACGTTGCTGGACTGAAAACGTTGTTTGTTAATGTATTCTTTATTGGTGAACCGGGTATAGGAAATCCCTGGGTACTGGTCGATGCTGGTTTCTTTGGCTACGCTGACTCAATCCGGAAAAAAGCGGAAGAATTGTTTGGGCCCGGCGCACGCCCCGATGCCATTGTGCTGACGCATGGGCACGCTGACCACGTTGGTAGCCTGAAGACGCTCCTGGAAACTTGGGACGTACCAGTCTACGCCCATCCGCTTGAACTGCCTTACTTACAGGGAAAATCAAGTTATCCGCCACCAGATCCAGGTATTGGTGGGGGCGGTATGGCCTATATGTCCTGGGTATTCCCGATCGGACCGACGGATTTTGGGGATAAAATTAAAGCAATTGCCGACAATGGACGAATTCCGGAACTGCCTGACTGGCGGGTAGTTCATACGCCGGGACACGCACCGGGCCATGTCTCGCTGTTCCGGGATCGGGACCGTACGCTCATTGCCGGTGACGCCTTTGTAACAACGAACCAAAATGAAGTTACAGCCGTTGCCACACAGCGCGAAGAGTTTCACGGACCACCGGCTTACTTTACCTGCGATTGGGAAGCGGCCCAGAAATCGGTCGAACTGCTAAATAACCTGAATCCCAAAGCCGCAGGTACAGGGCACGGCGTATCCGTGCGGGGACTTGACCTCGAATTAGGTTTGAACAGGCTGGCGCATGACTTCAAGAAGTTATCTATTCCATCGGAGGGGCGTTACGTAAAACAGCCAGCGATAACCGACGAAACGGGCATCGTAGATATGCCAACGCCAACGTCCTATAACGTAGCGAGGGCTATTGGTGCAGGTGTGGTCCTGGGTTTGGTAGCCTTTTTCTTCTTGTCTAATAAGCGATAAAGACCGAATAACAAGAAATGCAGAAGCGGGTTCGACACTAAACGTCGAACCCGCTTCTGCGTTAGCAACGTATGATTGTCAGTAAAAGACAGATGAGCGAAGCTGGTCAGAAATCATCTGATCAGACGAATAGTCTTTACTTTTGCGGAAAAATAAATGGTATGGGGGCGAAGAAACCTAAATTTTACGTTGTCTGGAAAGGTCGGGAAGCGGGTGTGTTTGATTCCTGGGCCGACTGTCAGCGGCAGACGGCGGGTTTCGACGGAGCGTTGTTTAAAGCCTTTGATAGTAAGCCTGCCGCTCTTAAAGCATTCAAAGAAAAACCACACCTGCACATTGGACAGGGACCTAAACCCGTTGGCAAGCAGGGGAAACTGTCGGAGCTGGTTGGGCAGCCCATCGAAGACAGTCTGGTCGTCGATGCGGCCTGGAATACAGCTACCGGCGACATGGAGTACCAGGGCATTTATCTGGCCACCCGGCAAAAACTCTTTCTGAAAGGGCCGTACGCCGACGGGACCAATAACATCGGTGAGTTTCTGGCGATCGTTCATGCGCTGGCATTGCTACACCAGAAGAACAGCAATATTCCCATCTATTCCGATTCGCGTACGGCGATCAGTTGGGTGAAGAATAAGCGGGCGAATACAAAACTGGAAGAAACGGGACGTAACGCCGAGCTGTTCGATTTGATCGAACGGGCTGAAAACTGGTTGAAAACGCACCGGTTTGCCAACCCGGTGTTGAAGTGGGAAACGACTGTCTGGGGCGAAAACCCGGCGGATTTTGGCAGAAAATAATGTTTCGGTTTAAGCAATTTACCATTCAGCAGGATCGCACGGCGATGAAAGTATGCACTGATGCCTGCGTACTGGGCGCCTGGTCGGGCCTGGCTGATATCCCCAATGTCCGAATTCTTGACATCGGTACCGGAACGGGCTTGCTGGCGCTGATGGCCGCCCAACGTAACGCAACAGCGTTGATTGATGCTGTTGAGATCGACCCGGTCGCAGCCGGGCAGGCCACGGAAAATGTAGCCGCCAGTCCGTTTGCTGATCGAGTAACGGTAAGTAACGCCCGCATCCAAGACTTTGAACCAGCGCAGCGCTACGATCACATTCTGACCAATCCGCCTTTTTACACCAATCACCTACGTTCTCCGAATGCCGCCGTGAATCGGGCGTTGCACACCGACGAGTTATCTTTCTCCGACTTGCTGACGGCCGTCAATCGGTTATTGAAACCCGGTGGGCAATGGTGGGTTTTACTCCCTCCCTACGAAGCGGGTCAATTAGCCAAACTAGCCCGATCGTACAACTTGTTACCCGTTCGGAGGCTGGCCTTGCAGCATCATGAACAGAAACCGGTTTTTCGGATACTTACTGGCTTCGCTTACAAACAGAATACCTGTCAGGACGAAACGTTGGCGGTTTACGAACTTGACGGTCGGACGTATACGAACGCTTTCCAGCATTTACTCCGTGATTTTTACCTGATATTCTGAATACCTTTGTGCTTGGCCTGCCGTTACTCATCCAGAAATTGCGTAACCTGGGGAACTGGTAATACACTCCATGACTGAATCAATTCAATTAACCGTTCTGATCCCACTCTACAACGAAGACGAATCGTTGCCTGAACTGCACGATTGGATTGTGCGGGTGGTGACGGAACAGAACTATACATATGAAATCCTGTTCGTGGACGACGGTAGTACCGACGATTCCTGGAACGTAATTGAAAGCTTGTCGGAACGTAATCCGCACGTTCGGGGGATTCGGTTCACCCGCAACTACGGCAAGACGACGGCACTGCAAACCGGTTTTCAGGCCTGCCGCGGTAAGGTGGTTATCACGATGGACGCTGACCTGCAGGACAGCCCTGATGAAATTCCCGAGTTGTACCGCATGATCGCAGAGGACAAGTATGATCTGGTGTCGGGCTGGAAACAGAAACGTTACGATCCGCTAACGAAGACGCTGCCGACCAAGCTGTTCAACGCCGTATCACGCTGGATTTCGGGCGTACAATTACACGATTTCAACTGCGGCCTGAAGGCGTATCGGCAAAAGGTGGTTAAAACCATCGCGCCATCACTCTACGGCGATATGCACCGAAATCTGCCTATCGTAGCCAACTGGAATGGATTTAGCAAAATTGGCGAGAAGATCGTGCAGCACCGCGCCCGCAAGTACGGGACGACGAAGTTCGGACTGGAACGCTTTGTGAACGGCTTTCTGGATGTACTGGTCATTGGGTTCGTCCATCGGTTCAGTAAGCGGCCCATGCACTTCTTCGGCACGCTCGGCACGCTGTCGTTTTTTATTGGATCCGTACTGGCTGTTTGGCTGATCATTGAAAAGCTGATCAATATTTCGCAGGGCGTCAAGTTCAGAAACGCGACTGACAACCCTCTGTTTTTCTTTGGCCTGGTTGCCATCATTCTGGGTGTTCAACTTTTCCTGGCAGGCTTCATCGGTGAGATGCTGGTTCGGCAAAGTATGCACCACTCGGGCGAACACCAGATTGCCGAGCGGATTGGCTTTTCGGGGTCCGTGTCCGTTTAAGCGAAAAAATACTTGGTGTGATTTTTGGATTGTATATTTACAACCATTCCGTTTTTTCTGCTGTGTTTCTAGAGACAGAGCGGCAGAAAAAACGGAATCGTTATTTCATCTGTCATTGACTGGATTATTCCAGGTTTTTCTTTTACTTGTATGCAAGCTTTTTCCGAGCCGACTCAATCTGACAAAATGGCAAAGACTCCATCTAAAGCACACCCCTGGCACGGCATCTCTCCGGGCGAATTTGCGCCCGATGTTATTACAGCGTTTATTGAAATTGTACCAACCGATACGGTAAAATACGAAATTGATAAGGAAACCGGCTATCTGAAAATTGACCGGCCGCAGCAGTACTCAAACATTATCCCAGCGCTGTACGGGTTTGTGCCACGTACGTTCTGTGGAGACCGGATTGCGAAACTGGCATCGGAGCGGGCTGGACGGACGATTGCTGAAGGAGACGGCGATCCTCTGGATATCTGCGTACTGACCGAGCGGGAAATTACTCATGGCGACATCCTGTTGCAGGCTATTCCTATTGGTGGTTTTCGCCTAATCGACAAAGGCGAAGCTGACGATAAGATCATTGCCGTTCTGAAGGGGGATGCGATGTTCGGTCATTTTCGCGAACTGGCTGATTTGCCAGAAGGAGTCGTAAAACGCCTGCGTCACTACTTCCTGACCTATAAAACGTTGCCCGATGAGCCAGCTGTAATGGAACTGGCAGCGATCTACGGCCGCGAAGAAGCTTGTGATGTCATCAGAGCATCGATGGAGGATTACGACGCGATGCCTCGTTAATAAGATACTGACAATTAATACAAACGACCTGGCCCAGCCGGGTCGTTTTGCTATACGACCATTTATCCGGTCATTGGCGCACTTAACATTTATCGAACCCAATTGCCCCGGTTCTGACGTAAATTTGTTTACCGTGTATTGATACATCCAAGTTTTGTGATTCATGCGACAGTTTTTTAAATACGTTCTGGCCACGCTGGTTGGCTTAGTGTTGTTTTCGGTCATTGGGTTTATTCTAATGATTGGATTTAGTGCGGCTATTTCGTCGACGGCGAATCGGTCTACACAGGTAAAAACGAATTCGGTACTGAAGATTGATCTGGACGATCCAATTGAAGAGCGCGGCAGTGAAAATCCGTTTGCTGGGTTTGGTGCCTTTAGTGGACCAAATAACACAATCGGTCTGGTCGAGATAAAAAAGGCGCTTTTGAAAGCAAAAACGGATGATAATATCCAGGGAATTTATCTGAAGAGTGAGCATCCGCAGGCCGGTTGGGCGTCGGTCGAAGAGATACGTAACGCGCTGATCGATTTCAAACAGTCGAAGAAATTCATTTATTCCTACGCTGAAACGATGGATGAAAAAGGATACTATCTGGCCTCCGTTGCCGATAAAGTATACCTCAACCCCGCAGGCGATATGGAATGGAACGGGCTGGATGCTGAGCTGACGTTCTTTAAAGGAACGCTCGACAAACTGGGACTGAAGCCGGAGATTTTCCGAGTGGGTGAGTTTAAGAGCGCGGTTGAGCCGTTCATTCGTGAAAACATGAGTGAGCCTAACAAACGGCAGGTGACCTCGTTTCTGAACTCCATCAACGATCACATGCTGGTTCGGATCGCGCAAAGCCGTAATCTGCGGGTAGATTCGCTGAAACGGTACGCGGATAATCTGACGATCGAGCAACCCAAAGATGCGCTGCGCACAAAGCTGGTTACGAACGTAGCTTACGAAGATGAGCTGGATGCCTTGCTGCACAAACAGCTGGACGTTGAGGCTAAGAAGAAAATTAACTACGTATCGTTGAAAGATTATCAAGAGGCTGACGATACCAACGAAACGGAAAATACCAGCAAAAATCGAATTGCGGTGATTGTGGCTTCCGGCGACATCGTGTCCGGTAAAGGGGGCGATAATAGCATCGGCTCAGAAACGATCGTAGACGAACTGAAGAAAGCTCGTCTGGATAATAACGTAAAAGCAATTGTTCTGCGGGTTAATTCAGGGGGTGGAAGTGCCTTAGCATCGGACGTAATGTTCCGCGAAGTCCAACTGGCTCGTAAGACGAAACCCGTGATCGGTTCCATGTCAGATTACGCAGCTTCGGGGGGGTATTATATGCTGATGGGCTGTAATAAAATCGTAGCGCAGCCTAACACCATTACGGGGTCTATTGGCGTGTTCTCGTTGCTGTTTAACACCGAAAACTTTTTCAAAGACAAGCTAGGCGTTAGCTTCGATCGGGTGAAAACAAACGAAAACGCTGATTTTCCGGCGCTAACGCACGAAATGACCCCGTTTCAGAAGCAGAAGCTGCAACGTCGGACGGAGCAGATCTACGCGGAGTTTACGAGTAAGGCAGCGGCTGGACGTAAAATTCCCGTCGACAGCATTCTTGCCATTGCCGGTGGCCGGGTATGGACAGGATCGCAGGGGAAAGCCCTTGGCCTGGTCGACCAACTGGGTGGCCTGGATGATGCTGTCAAGCTAGCTGCTCGTTCGGCAAAGCTACAGGAAGGAGATTACCGGCTGAAATACCAGCCTCGCAAAAAGCCATTTATCGAGCAGATCCTTTCTTCGTTCAGTGGCGATGAAGAAACCAAGCTTCAGGCACAAGTTGGCGAATTAGCGCCATACGTAACATATCTGAAAAAGCTTAAGACGTTGGAAGGTATTCAGGCCCGGTTGCCGTTTGAGATGAAAATTCGGTAATTGTAATAGTGGTAAATAAAAGAATGCGAATAATCTGATTAGTAATAGGTTATTGTTTGCTTAGTTAATTGGTGGAGATTCATATCCCGGCAATAGTTGGTTTGTAATCCATTAGGCCTGTGCAGTTTCTGCGCAGGCCTTTTCTTTTTTGGGGAAAGTAATCTCAAACCAATAGCGTCTTGATTGAAGGCAGGATTGGTGAAGATTACGTAGGTCAGATACACAAAAAAGCCGGGATGACGTGTAAATCACATCATCCCGGCTTTGTAGAAATAGAGTCTGCTACCTACTACAGGAATTTTTTGTATTCGCCTTCGGAGATTTTTTCCAGTAAGGCTTCCGCAATCGATTCAGCGCGGTCTTTCCGCGTTGCTGCTGCATCTTTCGATTCTACGCGTACGCTGAAAATGTGGTTGATGTACAGAATGTGCATCGTACCTGTGCTGGCATCCCAAACGGCTTTATCGCCCAAGCCCGTAACAGCCGCAAAACGACCTGTGTTAACAGCTGGCTCAGCCATTGGCGTTGGTAACGAAACCGAATCTCCTTCGGATGATCCGTTTGCCGATGCGTCCGGTTTTGCTTCAGCGCTGGCAGTAGCCGTCTGTTCAGCATTTTCCGTAGCTACGGGTTCTGGCTTTTCAATTGGAGCTTCAGCCACCTTAGGCTTGTTCTGATAGCGAACGTCGAACACGTATTCGGCCCGGAAAATCGATTCGAATGGACGAATACCAACAAACGACAACTCTACTTTATTTCCAGCCCATTCGTAAGAACAACCTTTTCCTTCGTGCCCTTCACCTTCAGTGATGGCAACGTCTTCAGCAACGTTGAAGGTGCTACGGATGTATTCTTCGCCCAGCATGGCGCAGGGCTGGTCATAAAAGCCTTCCGTACTCAGGATTTGAACACCTACTACCCGTTTCGCCAGGTCGGCGCCACCCGTTCCGGCTGCGTCGTTAGCATCATCAGTATTGTTGCTCGTTCCACAGGCCAGAAAAAGGGCGGGTAAAACCAGAAATAGAGTTTTAATTTTCATGATGTATCGTCGAAAACCCAAAATTAGTATTTCATCGAATACAAACTTCGCTGCTTCGGTGTTTAAACACGTTATATTTTGACTAAACTGTATACCGACGTCTAATTTCAGAAGATCGCTAGCGAGTGGGCGTGATACGATACCAATCACTCCGTAAGTTTGTAGCTGATTATTTTTCTGCATGTCCACGACTGATACCATTTCGCTCGCTCCCAATAAAAAAGCGTATTTCGCGTCTGATTTTCACCTGGGTACCCCTTCTCCCGAACAAAGCCGTATCCGCGAGCAGGCGGTTGTGTCCTGGTTGAACGAGGTTAGTGCTGACGCGGGAGTGATTTTTCTGGTGGGTGACGTATTTGATTTCTGGTTCGAATACAAGCGCAGCATTCCCAAAGGCTTTATCCGGTTACAAGGCAAACTGGCTGAGCTGACGGATGCTGGTATGCAAATTGAACTGTTCACGGGAAATCACGACATGTGGATGAACGATTACTTTACCCAGGAAATGGGTATTCCGGTTTATCGTGAGCCCAGAACGTATACCATTGGTGACAAGAAATTTCTGGTTGGTCATGGCGACGGGCTTGGTCCCGGTGATTTTACGTACAAGCGATTAAAACGCGTATTCGAGAGCGGTTTAGCGCGTCGCCTGTTCCGGTACGTGCATCCTGATCTGGGGATTGGTCTGGCACAGGCTTGGTCGCGTCGGAGCCGGATCAGTAACGAGGAAAAAGGAGAGGAGTTTCTGGGTGAGGACCGGGAATGGCTTATGCTCTACTGTCAGGAAGTCGAAGCCAGCCAGCACCACGATTATTACGTATTTGGACACCGACACTTGCCGCTCGATCTAGCTGTTTCGCCCATCAGTCGTTACATCAACCTAGGTGAATGGGTGCACGCTAAAACGTACGGTGTTTTCGACGGAGACAAACTGACACTAAAAACCTGGTCGCCGGTATCTGTATAAAAACAAAAGTAGGCAACTCGTGTGGAGCGCCTACTTTGCGTGGATTGATAAGTAAATAAGGCCAGGATTAATTTTCCTGCTGTAAAATATCTTTTCGGGATACGTTCTCGCGGGGCGCTTTATTGACCTCGCTTCGCCATTCCTTGTTTTTCAAATCTCCTCGTTTGACGGATCGGATGAAATTTGCCCAGGCAAACGGGTTGGTGAAGGCAAACGTGGGCACCTGACTCCGGCCAACAATGGACTCGCGGCCAAAGAACTGATTATTGACAAAGTTCTGGTGATTGGCCAATGCACTCATTGGCATGGTAGCCGCCTGCCGCATAATGGCCGCCGGATCCATGTTCTTAGCTAAATTCTGCCGTTCTTTCTCGTCAGGCAACGTTAGGTTGACAAACGCTTCTTTAAACAATTCCTCAGTAGCGTAGGGGTAAACTTTTACCTCAGCCAGCGTTTTTACGTCTTCCTGCAACGCTACGACGGCCGAGTACGTCTGTTCGGTCAGTCGGCGGGGGATCACGTGGTACTGGGTCCGAAAGCCAACGTAGCTGAAAATAACACTATCGCCGGGGAATACGGGCAACGCAAAGTAACCATTCGGGGCTGACAAAACGCCACGACCAGCTTTGGGTATGTAAATATAAGCGCCAGGGAGAGCTTCGTTCGATTTACCACCCGTGATAAATCCTGTAAACGTTACCTGCCGATCCTGTCCTTGCGCATGGGTTTCCGTACATAGCCCCGCTAACAGAAACAGGCTCAGCCCCAGCAGTACATAAATTCGTAATTGCTTCATGCTGACCGGCCCGAAAACAGGCCCTTTTCTACTTAACCACACAAAATAACGAATGATTTACAGGTCAGCCGCATTTACCCCAATAATTTAAGAATAATTAAAGGAATGAACCGAGGGTTTAAACGACATTACCATCGCTAAGCAACGATAGAACATAGTACAAAGTAATCCGGTTGATAGTCTTTTTTTATTTATAATTATAACTATTTTAATCTAATTGGGTCTTCGCTACTTTAGCAAAGCCTTCTGGCTTTAGTAGTACCACGCACCTTAAACTGTTTAAATAATGACTACTGATTCGATATTTTACCCGAATAAGTTTAGGGCAGGTTCTTTGTTTTCATTACTCTTATTATGGCAGCTTGCCCATGTTGCGATGGCCCAGACAAAACCATCGCAAACGTTTGTACTGACTGGAGAGGTTCTTCCTTCGGTAACCGGAACCGTGTATTTGCTTAAGCAAAACGACGTAGCGATCGACTCTGCCCGTATCAGGCAAGGACAGTTTACGTTCAAGGGTGCCTTGGAAGATCCTGGGTTGCACTGGATCAGGATAAATACTGACGATCTGAGCTACCCCGTCTTTCTGGAAGCGTCACCGATCCGCGTGGAACTAAAAGACAAAGGGAACGCTCAGGTATCTGGTTCCAAGCTGCACGAGCAGTGGGAGAATTATAACTCGGGAGTTATTGACCCGATTAGAGAGCAACTCATATCGCTTTCTAAACAGCGGCAGGCGGCAACCCAAAAAGGCGATACTGTCCTATTTAACAAACTGAGGAAGCAGAATGACTCGTTAAGCATTTATTCTGGCACTCAACAGCGGAAAACAATTGAGCAAAAACCCTACACCTTTTTCAATCTATACCTATTGCAGGCATCGGGTATGGGTGATGCCTATGTCGTGAACATGCTCAATGAGTTCAGACCTCAGTTGGCTTTGTATCGTACGTTTCAGGCACTGGAACAAGAAATGGCAAAACGGGCAGCAGAGCGAGAAAAAATAGCTATTGGCGCGGATGCATCTGAATTTGTACTGCCGACCAGCCAGGGGGGGACCAGTAGTCTGGAGTCGGTTCGAAAAAATAACAAGTTGGTGCTACTTGATTTCTGGGCGAGTTGGTGTGGCCCCTGTATCAAAGAGTTTCCGACGTTGAAAGCGCTTCACAATCAGTATGCTAAAGATGGATTAGAAATTGTTGGTATCTCCGTTGACAAAGATCCTAACCAATGGCAGCGTGCGCTCGCTCGCCACACACCAGTAGGTACACAATTAATGGCGACAGACCAAAGCCAGATTATGAATAACTATGCTATCCATAGCGTTCCCCGGTTATTTTTAATCGATCAGGCGGGGAAAATTCAGGGCTATGATCTCCGGGGAGAAGAACTAACCAAAAAAGTTGCTGAGTTACTCGGCGAAAAACGCTGAGCAATCACCAGATAATAAATAGCCCTTACTGATCCAGATCGTTTGAATCGATTCAGAATCAGTGAGGGCTATTTGCTGTCTATCAAGAATCAGGCAAACAGCTTCAGGAACGTAATGATGAAGGGAGCCGCCAGCAGGAGCCCGTCGAAGCGGTCGAGGAAGCCCCCGTGTCCGGGAATGCTGCTACCCGAATCTTTGATGGCGATGCTGCGCTTAAAGAGCGATTCGACCAAATCGCCGTAGGTACCCGTCACGACGATGATACCACCGACGCAGTACCATTGCCAGGGACGAAGCTCGGGAGCGTAGAAGGCCAGACCGAGCGCGATTAGGGCCGCAGCGGCTGCACCACCCAAGGCTCCTTCCCAGGATTTTTTCGGTGATACCCGTTCAAAAAGCTTCCGGCGACCAAAATATGTACCCGCAAAATACGCCCCAATATCACTGGCCCATAGCAAAAGCAAACAGCCCGTAATGATCATGGGATGGAATGAGCTATTGCGGAGCGCCAGAATAATTAGCAGCGCGAAGGGCATGGCGACATAGATGATGCCCAGAAAGGTGAAGCCAATGTTGGTGAATGGCTTCATATCGCGTTTTTTGTACAGCTTGATCAGAAAGATCATTGACGAGGCCGGACAGATCAAAAAGTAACTGCCCGTACTGAGCTGGTCGGTTTCGACAAAATAAGCCAGTACGCAGATCATGACACCAACCAGCGTACCGTAGGCTGTCAGCGGCTCGAAGCCGTCCAGGCCCAATAGTCGATAGAACTCACGCTGGGTTAGAGCGCTAATGACGCAAAACAGGAGCGCGAAGGTCCAGGCGTCATACCAAATCATAAAAAGAATAAACGGAACCCCCACAATGGCCGCAATGACCCGTTGCTGGAGGTTAGTCATACTAGCTAAACGTTGCTTCATTCTCCAGAATTACTTTGGCCAGAATCGCATCCTTGCCCATGACGTGTACTTCACTTTTGCCCAATCCCACGGCGGGGTAACTGCTGCTTTGCCGATTGATCACGACGGCCGGAATGTCGTGTTCCAGCAACAGCGCTTTCGCCAGTTCGGCCCGGTGAGGAAGGGGGGTCGTGTAAACAGATTCCCAGTTTTCAGTCATTGATGATTGTACGTGATTCAGTCAGTGTTGCAACGTAATTCTGTCCTGCTACGGATTGGCAGAGGAATGAACCTTGTTGTGCTGATTGAGTTGGCGAAAATAATAGAGTAGACCAGCCGTGAGCGCCAGCGACGCTAGGGCCGTTGCCATAGGTACTGAATCGGGACTTTCGATATCCATTGAGATCAGTTTGTGCTGGTATAAGTAAACCATTACAACTGTGAACCCATTGTTGACGAAATGGGCCAGGATTGGTATCCAGAGATTTCCCGACCAGAGGTAAAGGTAGCCAAATAACGCGCCCAGCAACATCCGCGGAACAAAACCCAGAAACTGAACATGGATTGCACTGAACAAAGCGGCCGCAATCCAGATGCCCGCGTGCACGTTGCCCGTCCAGTACGTCAGGTTGCGTTGCAGAATGCCCCGGAAAAGAGTTTCCTCGCCAATAGCTGGAATGATAGCGATAACCAGAATCGCGATGAGTAATTGTCCCGTGTTCGAAAACGTAGTGAGGTACTTGGTAACTCCCTCCAGACTTTTCTCTTTATCCCGAATCCATTGTTCCAACGGAGCCAGTGTTTGCGGTAGATGTACGTTCTGGTTCCAGTCAATAATCAGTCCGTCGAACGGCATGAAAGCAATGACGACAGCCGCTACAACGACAAGTCCCGTCAGCTTAGTGACCGGGTGAGGATTAAAAACGGACCAGGTTTTGTGTTCTACAGCATACCAATACAGCAAGGCAGGAAGCAAAAATGTACCTAGGTGATTGACTGCCTGGAGTATCATCAACGTGTACCATCCATCACGGACTGAAGCTGGATTCGCGGCTAGGGTTGTGATGTATTCTCTGGCTTCAGCAGGGCTAATGCCTTGATTAACCATGACTAGCAGCAGAATCAGCAGCGTACTGAGTACGCCACCGACCAGCACAAAACCAATAAGCATGATTAGCCCACCAAGAGTTGGCGGCTGAGGAGCGGTATGATGTGGTACGTAGATTGATGGCATATTTGGCGTAAATTTACTGAAGCATTCCCATAATCCGCAAAAAGGAACTATTTGGTCATTGGGATTGTGCTAAAACATTAGCGTCAGGGATAAACGAACAAACGTTCATTCGTTCGAATAGTGACTGATAGAAAGCAGTATGGTTAAAATTGGCAATATAGAACTACCCGATTTTCCGTTGTTATTAGCTCCGATGGAGGACGTCAGCGATCCCCCATTCCGGGCGGTCTGCAAAGCCAACGGGGCAGATTTGATGTACACGGAGTTTATTTCGTCCGAAGGGCTGATCCGGGATGCCGCCAAGAGCGTGCAGAAACTGGATATCTTCGAGTATGAACGTCCCATCGGTATTCAACTCTTCGGCTCCGATGTGGAGACAATGGGTTCCTGCGCTGAAATTGCCACGCGCGCGAATCCGGATTTGATTGACATTAATTACGGCTGTCCCGTCAAAAACGTGGCCTGCCGGGGGGCGGGCGCTGCACTGTTGCAGGATATCCCCAAGATGGTCCGTATGACCGACGCCGTTGTCAGAGCTACGCATCTCCCCGTAACCGTTAAAACGCGGCTGGGCTGGGACGACAGTACCAAGAACGTCGAGGACGTAGCCGAACGCCTACAAGATATTGGTATCCAGGCCCTGACGATTCACGGTCGGACGCGGGTGCAGATGTATAAGGGGGAGGCCGACTGGACGCTTATTGGTCGTATCAAAGACAACCAGCGGATCAAGATCCCCATCTTCGGAAATGGAGACATTGACTCGCCCGAAAAAGCGCTGGAGTACAAAAATCGATACGGTGTTGACGGTGTGATGATTGGCCGGGCCAGTATTGGGCATCCCTGGGTCTTTGATGAGATTAAATATTTCGTCCGCACAGGCGAACACCGAAGCGCTCCTACGATTGCGGACCGGGTAGCCGTTTGCCGACAACACCTCGATTTTTCCATCCGTTGGAAAGGTGAAATCGTTGGTCTTTTTGAAATGCGTCGCCATTACGCGAACTACTTCAAAGGCTTACCCGATTTCAAGCCATACCGGCAACAGTTGGTGACGACAAATACCTACGTCGAAACCAGCGCCGTACTAGATGAAATAGCGGAGCGATACGCAGAAGCGGTTGCCGTCTGATGGTAACTGGTAAGCCGATCTAGGGCAGGGCCGTATCAAGGACAGCGAGTTACCCCTGAGTAGGAGAGAATGCGCAGATTCGGCGGTTTCCGACAGGATGGCTGTTCAGCTTCCGGCCTTTTCCCTATCTTTGCCGCAAAATTTCCTTTCATGGCATCGCAAACGAAGTACAAACGAATCCTGCTTAAACTAAGCGGAGAAGCGCTGGCTGGCCCTAGCGGCTACAATATTGATCCAGCCGTATTGGAAAAATACAGTCAGGAAATCAAGCAGGTAGTTGACCTGGGCGTTCAGGTAGCTATTGTCATTGGTGGAGGAAACATCTTCCGGGGCGTTTCGGGCGAACGCTCGGGAATTGACCGGGTGCAGGGTGACTATATGGGCATGCTGGCCACCGTAATTAACGCGATGGCAATCCAAAGTTCGCTCGAAAAACATGGCATGTACACCCGTGTTATGTCGGCGATCAAGATGGAGCAGGTATGCGAGCCTTACGTTCGTCGCCGGGCCGTGCGTCACCTCGAAAAAGGCCGCGTGGTGATTTTCGGCGCGGGTACGGGCAGCCCTTATTTTACGACCGATACCACGGCCAGTTTGCGGGCCATTGAGGTCGAAGCAGACGTTGTACTGAAGGGAACCAAGGTAGACGGCATCTACACCGCCGATCCGGTGAAAGACAAAACGGCTACGCGTTATACGACAATCTCGTTCGAAGACGTTTACGAGAAGAAATTGAACGTAATGGATTTGACTGCCTTTACGCTCTGCCAGGAAAACGATCTGCCCATTATCGTGTTCAACATGAACGAATCGGGTAGCCTGATGAAGGTAATCATGGGCGATACAGAAACCGGCACGTTGGTTTCGTCGAAAAAAGACTAGTTACAAGCAAACTCGTATTATTGAACGCGATTCGTTCCGTCAACTAAATAAATCAGGTATTTACCAATGGAAGAGATCGAGCTATACCTCGACGATGCAAAAGACACGATGGAAAAGGCGCTCAAGCACCTATCTATTGAATTGACTAAAATCCGCGCCGGGAAAGCTAGTCCCCAGATGCTGGATGGCATTCAGGTTGAATACTACGGCGTAACGACGCCCCTCAATCAGGTAGCCTCCGTAACGACGCCTGATGCGCGTACGCTGGTGGTAAAACCGTTCGAGCGGAAACTGATCGCCGAGGTCGAAAAAGCAATCCGGAACTCAAACGTTGGGCTGTCACCGAACAACGACGGCGAACAAATCCGGCTTAGCGTTCCTCCGCTGACCGAAGAGCGTCGGCGTGACCTCGTCAAGCGGGTAAAACAAGAGGTTGAAGTGGCTAAAGTTAACGTCCGCAACATCCGTAAAGACACCAACGATGGTATTCGTAAACTGACCAAAGACGGCGTATCAGAAGATGCCGTGAAAATTGGCGAAGAGCGTGTTCAGAAATTGACGGATGCGTTCATTGCCCGGGTCGACGAAACCTTCGCAGCGAAAGAAAAAGACATCCTGGCGGTCTAAAACTGACAATAAAAAACGTATTTAGTAGCCGAATCCTGTTCATTGGGATTCGGCTATTCGTTTATTTGTAGTTTACAGGCTGTAAGTCGACTCGTTTCCTCTGGATAATACGTCTATCGTCGTGAGTAATTTGAGAGATTTTTCCGAAAGAATATCCCCGCAGGCTATCTGTCACCAATTGGCGCAACAAAATGCGCAAATTCAGTCGCAGATTCAGGCAATAGGCGAGGCCTATGCGGACGAGTTAAAAAAACATCGGCAGCGGCTGCGCGACCGTAATCGGTTACGTCGGCAGCTGGATGAGCAAACCAGTCGCACGAATCTGAAACCTGCCGAAGAAGTTGATCGGGAGTTGGCGGTCCAGCAACTTCAGCTGACGATCGCGACCATCGACGTAACGGAACCGCCAGCCCTGAAAAAGTACTGGATGCAAAAACAAATACTAGCGGAAAACTTACGGGTCAACGACAGTCAGATTCGGCAGTTCCTGCTAGGTTACGCACAGACCTACCTCAACTAACGACGTCAGTTGATTCAGGCGTGACAATCTATTTCCTGATTGCTACGTTTAGAACTACTGGATAGCCGAAGAAGGCTTCTGCCCATTTGCGCGTAAACCCCTATCTTTGGGCTACGTACCAGTTTTTTGTATGAATCAACCTACCCTTTCTCAACCGCAAAAGCGGAGCGGCTATCTGCCGCACCTAATTGCCGTGCTGGGGCTGCTGCTGCTGGCGATTGCCTATTTCTCTCCGGTCATGCAGGGCAAAACCTTATCCATGGCCGATGTACAGCAAAGTACCGCGTCAGCCCGCGAAATCCGTGAAATTGCGCAGCAAACCGGCGAAAAACCACTCTGGACGGACGCTGTCTTCAGTGGCATGCCCGGTTACATGATCGATTTCAATTACCCGAACATTCTGGTATATAAGGCTACGATGGCCGTCATTAACGTACTGCCAAACACCGCAAACGTAGTATTCGTGCTCATGCTTAGTACGTATCTGCTACTGGTTGTACTGGGATGTAATCCCTGGGTATCAGCGTTGGGGGCGATTTCATATGGCTTCGGTACGTTCGGTATCGTCAGTCTCGAAGCGGGCCATATTTCTAAAATCTACGCTATGGCTTTTGGCTCAGGTATCCTGGCCGGGGTCGTGCTGTGTTTACGGGGACGCTACTGGATCGGTGCTGCGCTGACGGGCTATTTTTTCTGCATGGAGTTGGGCGCCAACCACATCCAGATTACGTATTACCTGTTCATGGCGATCGGCCTCTACGTGCTGGTCGAAGGAATCTCCTTAGTTCGGGCGGGGCGGACAAAACAGCTGGCTATGGGGCTGACCGTTCTGGTGCTGGCCGGTGTGCTGGCGGCCGGTAGTTTCGGCAAGCGGCTGCTGATCATGAATCAGTACACGAAAGAAACTATCCGCGGTACGTCGGAGCTGACCGAAAAGACAACTAATCCCGACGGGAAATCGTCGGGCAACGTAGCGAAAAGTGGTCTGGATAAAGATTATGCATTCAGCTACAGTTACGGCAAAGCCGAAACGCTGACCCTGCTGGTGCCGAATGCGTTCGGTGGCTCGTCGGGCGGAGGCTTATCCACCGATTCGGAATTTTACAAAACGCTGACCGAAAAAGGGGTTGACCCGGCATCGGCTAAACAGTTTGCTGAGTTGGGTGCGCCGACCTACTGGGGCGATCAGCCAATGGTGGGAGGTCCGGCTTACGCGGGAGCGGTGCTGTTGTTCCTATTTGTGCTGGGTATGTTCGTGATCCGAACCCCTATCCGCTGGTGGCTGCTCAGTGCGGCCGTTCTGATGATCGCGCTGGCGCAGGGGAAAAACCTGGCTATTGTGAACTATACCTTGTTTGATTACCTGCCGTATTTTAACAAATTCCGGGCCATGACGATGGCGCTTTGTCTGGCGCAGTTGTTCCTGGGTATTGGCGCGGCTCTGGGCATTCAGACCATTGTCAATCAAAAACTGACATTCGTGCAAATCAAGCAACCACTGCTGATCAGTTTCGGATTGACGGGTGGTTTAGCGCTCGTGCTGGTATTGTTGGGTGGCTCACTGTTCTCGTTTCAAACGCCTACCGATCTGGATTCACTGAGCCGTTATTTTGGCGAAGCGGCCAAAGATTTCCAGACGGCGCTGATCCGCGATCGGCAGGCCCTGCTGCGTAGCGATGCCATCCGTTCATTCATCTTTATCGTACTGGCCGCTGGAGTTGTCTGGGCGTTTGTGACCAACAAAATCAAAGCGGGAATTTTTTATCCTGTGTTGCTGGTCTTGCTCGTAATCGACCTGTTTGGGGTCGACAAACGATTCCTGAACAATGCTGACTTCGTAACCAAGACGCAGGTCGCTGAAGTATTTCAGCCAACACCCGCTGACGAACAGATTCTACGGGATAAATCATTGGGGTATCGTGTCTTCGATCAGACGGTCGATTTCATGAACAGCAACCGAACATCGTATTTCCACCGGTCGATTGGTGGTTACCACGCGGCTAAACTACGCCGGTACCAGGAACTCGTTACGTATGCCTTCCAGCCGAACACGCTCAACATCCTGAACATGCTGAACGCGAAATACGTGATTCAGGGAGGTCAGCCGGATCCCGCTAATCCGCAACAGCAGTCGGGCCCCGTAGCACTGCCCAATCCGGAAGTGATGGGCGCGGCCTGGTTCGTGGGCAATGTGCGTCAGGTGAATAACGCCGATGACGAAATTGCGGCTATGAAAACGCTGAGTACGCGCGACTCGGCCGTGGTCGACAAGCGGTTTGCCACAGAACTGGGTAATCTTCCTGCCGTGATGGACCATACAGGTAGTGCCATTCAACTGACCAGCTACCGTCCGGACAAGCTGGTCTATCAGGCCAATGCTACTCGCGATGGACTGGCTGTTTTCTCCGAAATCTATTACCGGGGTAACGAAGACTGGCAGGCGACCATCGACGGAAAGCCAGCTCCGCACCTGCGGGCCAACTACGTTCTGCGGGCCATGCGAATCCCGGCGGGAAAGCACACGATTGAATTTACGTTTGCTCCTCCGCTGAACAAACTTGGCGATACCATCGACCTGATCTTTAACGTCCTGCTGATCGCGCTGATCGCGTTCGTCATTTTCCGGGTCACCCGAAACCGGCAAACCGAGCCGGAGCTGGTACCCGAACCGGTGATTCCCAGCACACCGGAGCCATCGAAAGTCGGGCCGAAAACAAGAACGCGCTAATGATTTGTGTTCCCTGATTGATTGTTCGATCAGGGGATTTTTTGTACCTTAAGCATCGACAGCCAGCTATAACAGAAAATTTGATCACAACGGGAATCAACATGAGAACACTGTTACTGCCAGGAGTTGTGTTCGCTACACTGGGCTGCCAGTCGGCGAAGCAACTTGGTCAAAATTCTAAAAAGGAACCACGCTGCATCCATCAGTGGGCTCGGCGGAGATGGTGGTCTTAGTGGAGCTGGAAACGGTCAGAAAGGGAAGAATGGGAAACCGGGTGGGATTCACATCAATTTGAAAAAAGACTAGCTCTCGTTTCATTACGTCATTCATTCGTCCGTATGCCATACCGCCATACCGTTCGCCAAAAAAATTACGTATTCAGCGATTTAAAAACGCTGCTGGCGCGGGCGACTCCGCTGCGGTCGGGTGATCAGTTGTCGGGTGTTGCGGCTGAAACGGCCGAGGAACGGGTGGCGGCTCAGATGGCACTGGCCAATTTGCCGCTGACTACCTTTCTGACCGAGAGCGTTCTCCCCTACGAGCAGGATGACGTAACGCGGCTGATTATTGATACACATAATGCCGAGGCCTTTTCGCCCATTAGTCACCAGACGGTCGGTGACCTACGTAATTTTCTGCTCTCGGAAAAAGCTGATCCACAAACCCTGGTTAACCTACGGATGGGACTGACGCCCGAAATGGTCGCGGCCGTGTCGAAACTGATGCGTAATCAGGATTTGATCACGGTGGCTGCCAAATGCGAAGTCATTACCCGATTCCGGAACACGATTGGCCTACGCGGCTGTTTATCGACGCGTCTGCAACCCAATCACCCTACCGACGATCTGCGTGGTATAGCCGCCAGCCTTGTTGATGGCCTACTGTACGGCTCCGGCGATGCGGTGATTGGAATCAACCCCGCCACCGACCATGTGCAGACAACGGTACAATTACTGACGATGCTGGACGCCGTGCGGGAACGGTTTGCGATTCCGACGCAGACCTGCGTTTTGAGCCATCTGACTACAACCATTCAGGCCATTGAGCAAGGCGCTCCCGTTGATCTGGCGTTTCAAAGCATTGGGGGGACCGAGGCCGTCAATGCGTCGTTCGGTGTGAGTCTGGCGTTGTTGCGGGAAGGACTGGATGCGACCCGCTCGCTTAATCGGGGGACTGTTGGCCAGCACGTTATGTATTTTGAAACGGGGCAGGGGAGTGCCTTGTCGGCCAATGCTCACCACGGCATGGACCAGCAGACCGCCGAAACGCGGGCTTATGCTGTGGCGCGGGCGTTCGAGCCGTTGCTGGTCAACTCAGTCGTTGGATTCATCGGACCCGAATACCTCTATGACGGCAAGCAAATCATTCGCGCTGGTCTGGAAGATCATTTTTGCGGGAAACTGCTGGGTTTACCGATGGGCGTTGACGTTTGTTACACGAACCACGCTGAGGCTGATCAGGACGATATGGATACGCTCCTGACGCTGCTCGGCACCGCGGGTGTTACGTATATCATGGGCATACCTGGCGCGGACGATGTGATGCTGCACTATCAGAGCACGTCTTTCCACGACGCACTCTATCTCCGTAATGTGCTGCAACGACGACCAGCGCCCGAGTTTGAGCAGTGGTTGCTACAGATAGGTATCATGAACGAACGCTTGCAACTCCTGCCGGCACAATCAGGACATCGACTGGTAGAATCTGTAACCTCGCTCTGACCCGATGGGTACCGCCCAGTACAAGTGAATTCTAATCGTTAACTGACAGAACAATGAGCGAGGGTAGCGAGAAACAAGACATGGGTGATCCCTGGGCTTTTCTGAGCGAGCATACGGCCGCCCGGATTGCGCAGGGACGTACTGGCCACAGTCTGACGACCCACGCCTTGCTGCAATTTCAACTCGATCACGCCCGCGCCCGCGATGCCGTACACGCCCAACTGGATGCCAATACGTTGTTAACCAAGCTGAATACGCTTCAGGCTGACTCCATTATACTCCACAGCCGGGCCGCTGATCGGCAGGTCTACCTGAAGCGTCCCGATTTAGGTAGACAGTTGGCTTACGGATCGATGGTGCGGCTGGCCGAAATGGATGAACAGCCAGTAATTGATTTGTGCATTGTTGTCGCCGATGGCTTATCGGCTTTTGCGGTTGAACAGCACGTCGTTCCCCTATTGACGGCGCTGCTGCCACTGGTTCGTCAGCAGAACTGGCAACTGGCTCCGTTTTGTGTTGTTGAGCAGGGGCGCGTAGCCGTGGGTGACGAAATAGGCCACGCCTTTGGCGCCGAACTGCTGCTTGTTCTGATCGGCGAACGACCTGGCCTGTCCTCGCCCGATAGCCTGGGGGCTTACCTGACGTACCGGCCCCGGCCCGGCCTGACCGACGAACTACGCAACTGCGTGTCAAACATCCGCCCGGAAGGCTATCCCTACGAGCTGGCCGCTCAAAAACTGTTCTACCTGCTCACCGAAATGAAAGCGCGACGGCTATCGGGCGTTGCGCTGAAAGACGAAATGCCTACGCATACACTGGTGCATACGTCTTCCCCGGCAGCGATCGAATAAAGCCCCGAAACTCCAGATTAAGGAGCACCGACGCCAGCCGACCCATTGGAATTTGCGTCTGCCAGCTCAGGTCGTCAATGTGCAACGTAGCCGACTGGCGAAGCAGGGCCAGAATCTGGCTTTCTTCCTCTGTAATGTCGAGTGGTAGCGCCGGTGGAATACCTTTTGGCGATGGCTCGGATACGGGTGCGTCCCAGTTCATGGCTTCAATCAGGTCCCGGGGGCTGGTGTAAATCTGCGCTTTGTTTTCCCGAATCAGCTTATTGCATCCCGCCGAAAACGTCTGGTTTAGCTGGCCGGGTACGGCAAATACGTCGCGGTGGTAGTTGTTGGCGTATTCGGCTGTGATAAGCGCTCCCCCTTTGGCCGCAGCTTCGACTACGACCACAACATCGCTCAAACCGGCAATAATTCGATTTCGAGCCGGAAATAGGTGGGCGTCGGGTTTGGTGCCGGGGACACTTTCGGTGAGTAGGCCACCCTGGACGAGCATTTCCTGGGCCGTTTTCTGGTGTACATGCGGGTAAATAATATCGGGCCCACTGGCCATAACACCGATGGTTGGTAAGCCACTCGTCAGGCTGGCCCGATGGGCCGCAATGTCGATGCCGTAAGCCAGACCGCTGAAAATCGTAACGCCGTAAGGAACAAGCGCTTCAATCAGATCGGCGGTAATTCGTCGTCCGTAGTCAGTAGCTTGCCGGGTACCGACTAATCCGATGGTGCGAGAAGCGTTGAGATCGCCGGAGCCGCGAAAGTACAGCATGGCGGGAGCGTCGTACAGATTCTTGAGACGGGCTGGGTAGTTTTTATCGATGAAGAACAGACTGTGGGCGTCCAGCTTTTCCAATTGCTTAAGTACCCGCTCAGCGGCTGTCAGAACATCGGGTTTGTGAATGGAGCGGGCGGTTACTTCGCCAATACCCGGAATTTTTAATAAACGACCTAGCGGGGACCGAAACACGTCGTCTGCGGACCCGCAGTAGCTAATCAACTGGCGAATGAGAATACTGCCCACGCCGGGAACAAGCGTCAGGGCAACCTGGTGTAAGTTATGCGTCACGAAGCGTACGGTAGGGATTACTGAGCCAGTTTACGTATATTTAGGCACATCATACTAGTACTATTAGCTATCCAATCTCTTTTGTTATTAGAAGGCAGTCGGGTAGATAAGATCGTAACGGCAAGGGAGTTGGGTACAGTAGCCTGGCTCTCATTGGGTGTTGACGCAGTAATCAGACTATGCAGTTGAAATCAGTTTATTTGCCGTCGGTCGTGGCGGGTATTTTATTGGGTGTGGCGGCCTGTGCCGACCGTACCGAGCCCGGCGTTGTTCAGTCCGATGTTATCCTGAAAAATCAGTCGGTAACGCCAGTATTAGCCAAGCTGCTGCCTGGCTTTGAGAAGGTCGAACTGTATTCGCTCATCAGCAGCGATGATACCCTCAAGCAGTCGCCGTCGTACGTGTTTGCCGGGTCGGCAGATGGGGAAGGGCTGCTGAAAAATACCGACGGTACGTACACGATGCTGGTCAATCACGAAGATAACTTCGCCGTGTCGCGACTAACGCTGGACAAAACCTTCAGACCCGTCAAAGGCGAGTACCTGCTCAATTCAGACGGGAGCCAGTGGCGGCTGTGTTCAGCAACAATGGCTACTCCAGAGGTGCAGGGCTTCGGACCGACGTTTCTGACTTCTGGCGAAAGCGGGGAGGAGTCACGGATCCACGCACTTAATCCCTACGCCGATGCCAAGACGACGGCTGGTACCTCGAAAGAAGTAGCCGGACTAGGACGTTGGAGTTCCGAAAACGCGGTTCCCTTACCCCAACTGGCGTATCCCGGTAAAACTATAATCGTGGTCGGTGAAGATAATGCCGACGTAACGGGCGGCCAGGTTGCGATGTACGTATCAAATACCGTCGGCGATCTGGAAAACGGAACGCTGTACATGCTGAAACGGACGGACGGGAATCAGCGGGAAATGGACATGAAAATCGGCACTAAATACCCGGTCGAGTTTGTCAAAATCGATAACCACAAGACGCTGACGGGCAATCAGATTAATGGGCGGGTAAACGAGCTGCATGCGCTTAAATTTGGCCGGGTCGAGGACGTTGACTTTCGGAAAGGCAACAAAGCTAGCAACGCCCGCGAGGTGTTTTTCACCGTAACGGGTCAGGGTATTGGCGGTCCCAACGCCGATTACTCCCGATCCATGTACGGCCGGATCTACCGGATGACGCTGGATGCGGCCGACCCGACTAAAGGCGCGCTGGAAGTCGTACTCGATGGCGACGATCGGAACGGGGTCGCTAAAACGTTTCAGGACCCGGACAACATTACCGTTACCGAAAACTACGCCTATATTCAGGAAGACCCGAATGGGTACGGGAATGAAACGCACGATGCCTACCTGTATCAGTATAACCTGAGCACAGGCGAATTGAAGCCGGTCCTCATGATTGATCACCGCCGAAACGAAGCTGACGCGGCTAAATATAACGTTGGTGGACCCTCGCGACTTGGTGGCTGGGAAATCAGCGGGATGATCGATGTATCCGACGTCATTGGCGTACCCAATACGTTTACCGTTGGGCTACAATCACATACCTGGGTAGGTAATCGCTATCGGGGGGTGGACGGCGGCTCGAAACGAGCGGGCGAAAATCAGGCAAGCCAGATCATCGTCATCAAAGGGTTGCCCCGTTAGACTGGTGCTTCAAAAACGTTATGACGGCTCAGCAGGCTGATCTTCGGATTGGGGCTGCTCGTCCAGTGAGTCGCGAAGTTTCTGTAGGAAATCTTTGATGTCAACCAGCTTAGCCGTAACCCGGGCGTTTTCCCGACGACGGGCATTCCGGCTTTCCAGGAATTTCTGAGCACCTTGCAACGTCATGCCCTGATTGTCTACCAGATCCAGAATTTCGCGGAGGTGGTCAATGTTAGCCAGCGTGTACGAACGCTCGCCAGAGTCAGGATTTACCTTGGGGCTGAACGACGGAAATTTTTTCTCATAGTAGCGAATCTTCGACATGTTAATGCCGACCATGTCTGCTACTTCTTTGATGCCGTAATACAGCTTACCCGACCCATTCATTTGACAAACTTGCTGACGTTCCTCTAAACATGCAAGTTTTGCCGTAATTTTGCGATACACTAATTTTGTTTATTAAGCGGTCGTTTCTGGCTGACTGATGCATTAACAACCAGGAAACGCTACGCTCGTTTTGTTTGCTATGACTTCCCACGAAATACGCCGTCATTTCCTTGAATTTTTCCGCTCGAAACAACACCTGGTTGTGCCATCAGCTCCGCTCGTCGCCAAAAACGACCCGACGCTGATGTTCAACAACTCGGGTATGGCGCAGTTCAAGGACTTTTTTCTGGGCAATGGTACGCCCCCTTCAAAGCGCGTTGCCGATACCCAGAAATGCCTGCGGGTATCGGGTAAACACAATGACCTGGAGGACGTTGGCTTCGATACGTATCACCACACCATGTTCGAGATGCTCGGCAACTGGTCGTTTGGTGATTACTTTAAGAAAGAAGCCATTCAGTGGGCCTGGGAACTGCTGACGGAGGTCTATAAACTTCCCAAAGACCGACTGTACGTATCGGTTTTTGAGGGTGACGCCAAGGATAACGTGCCATTTGATCAGGAAGCCTTCGATCTATGGGAGCCGATCGTTGGAAAAGACCGGATTATCTACGGCAATAAGAAAGATAACTTCTGGGAAATGGGTGATACGGGCCCCTGTGGTCCCTGCTCCGAAATCCACGTTGACCTGCGCTCGCCCGAAGAGGTAGCCGAGAAACTTGGCAAGGAACTTGTCAACGCTGATCATCCCCAGGTTGTTGAAATCTGGAACCTGGTGTTCATGCAGTTCAACCGGAAAGCGGACGGTTCGCTGGAACCGCTGCCAGCTCGCCACGTCGATACGGGTATGGGCTTTGAACGGTTGTGCATGGCCATCCAGCAGAAAAAATCGAACTACGATACCGACGTATTCTCGGGTACGATCAACGTCATCGAAGAACTATCGAGCGTGAATTACTCGGCCGGAACGGGGATGCAGGATGTAGCGATGCGTGTGATTGCCGACCATATCCGGGCCGTGTCGTTCGCTATTGCCGACGGACTGGTGCCGAGCAACAGCAAAGCGGGTTACGTAATCCGCCGGATTCTGCGCCGGGCCATTCGTTACGGCTATTCGTACCTGGGCATGACCGAGCCGTTCATGACCAAACTCGTGCCGACCTTGGCGCTACAGTTTGCCGATGTTTTCCCCGAACTGAATATCCAGCGCGATTTCGTAGCGACGGTAATCCGGGAAGAGGAAATTGCGTTCCTGCGTACGCTGGGAACGGGATTGGGTCGTCTGGATCAGATCATTTCAGATACGAAAGCTAGCGGTAGTGAGTCGATCGCCGGAGAAACGGTGTTTGAACTGAACGACACGTTCGGTTTCCCCGCTGACCTGACAGCGTTGATCGCCCGCGAGAAAGGGCTGTCGATTGACGAAGAAGGATTTCAGAAAGCCTTACAGGAGCAGAAAGTCCGGTCGCGGAAAGATGCGGCTTCGTCGGCGGGTGACTGGATCGAACTGGCCGAACTGGATGATAAAGTACAGTTCGTTGGCTACGATCAGCCCGAAGCATACGCTCAGATTGTCAAGTATCGTAAGATTCAGAACAAGCAGGGGACCCAGATTCAGGTTGTGTTGGACAAAACGCCATTTTACGCCGAGTCCGGCGGTCAGGTGGGCGACACGGGTACACTCGAACTGTTCAAAAGTTCAGATCAGATCGGTACGTTGACGGTGCTGGACACGAAGAAAGAAAATGATCTGGTCATTCATATTGTCCAGAACGTAACGGGCATTGATGACCTGCTGACCGAAGCGGAATCAGTTTATGCCGTTATCAACACCGCTCGCCGGGCTCAGACGGCCAGCAACCACTCGGCCACCCACCTGCTTCAATCGGCGCTGCGTGAGGTGTTGGGTACGCACGTTGCCCAGAAAGGTTCGTACGTTGGTCCCGATGCCCTGCGGTTTGACTTCTCGCATTTCAGTAAAGTGACCGACGAGCAACTGGCCGAAGTGGAACGAATCGTGAATGAGAAAATTCGGGAAGATATTCCGCTAGACGAAAAACGGAACGTCCCCATCGATCAGGCCAAGGAAATGGGCGCTACAGCCCTGTTCGGCGAGAAATACGGTGATTTTGTTCGTGTCATTACGTTTGATCCTAACTACTCAGTCGAGCTTTGCGGAGGAACGCACGTTTATCGCACGGGGCATATCGGTCTGTTCAAATTTACGGGTGAAGGGTCGGTGTCAACCGGCGTTCGTCGGGTCGAGGCCAAAACCGCACTTGGTGCCGAAACGCTGGTGAACGAGCAGATGGCGATCGTATCGGAACTGAAAGAAGTGCTGAAAGCACCGAAGGACGTTGTCAAAGCGGTGCAGGATCTGCTGGCCGAGCGGACTGCCCTGCAAAAGCAGCTGGAAACATTACAAAATGAGAAAGTACAGCAGGTGAAAAACCAGTTGCTGTCGAAAATAGAAACGGCTGAATCGGGTTATTCCCGCCTGGTAGAGCGCGTTGACGTGCCGTCGGCCGATGCGCTGAAACAACTGGCGTTTGACCTGAAAGCGAAGGTTGATAACCTGGCGCTGGTGCTGGGAGCCGATATCAGCGGTAAACCCCAACTGGCCGTGATGCTGCCTGATTCGCTGATTCAGGATCGAAAACTTAACGCTGGTCAGGTGGTGAAAGAACTGGCTAAAAATATCAAAGGTGGTGGTGGTGGACAGCCTTTCTTCGCGACTGCTGGCGGCTCTGATTCGTCGGGTCTGGATGCGGCCCTGGCGCAGGGGAAAGCGTTACTGGCGTAGTGTACGGTACTTAGTGCCGTTGCAATTCATCTAAGTTTACGTTTCTGAGTGAAGTCTTATTTCACTCAGAAACGTTTTTTTTGTTTCTCATTTGTTTTTTGGAATACGCGGATCCAGACGGGAAAAGAGTTGTCTCCAACGTATATCGTATCGGTATGTAATGGTAATGGCTTATATAGCTAGATGGTGAAACGAATAAAAAGCACTCAGGTGGGGGGGCCGGCTGTTGATTCTATTGCTAGTAGAGTGGTCTGTATAAGGTAGTACAATTTTGTACTTTTGTTGATCAACGGAGACAGCAACTAGCTATTTATGAAGAACTACCAGCTTATTCAGGATCTGATCAGCCACGTAGCAACGTTTGAAGAGGAACAGCCTCAGGCTGAGCAGCAGACGCTGTTTAACTTCGTTACTTGGCTGAACGGACAACTTATGCAGGTAGTGGCTGAACGTCCGCAACCCCAGGAACCTACGACTACCGCGGCCGAATCACCGGATGTCATGCTGGGCATTTTGATAGGGTACTTGTACCGGTACTCCCGCATTTATACCAAGAAAGGTCTTGAGAATACACCTTTGGTCACTTACGATGATTTCACGTACCTGGCTACGCTACGGGCGCATCAGCCGATGACGAAAATCGACCTCATTGAACGTAATATCCAGGAGAAAACTACCGGCACTGAGATTATCCGGCGTCTGCTCGCCAATAACCTCGTAGAACAGTACAAGGATGAGGTAGACAAGCGTAGTAAACGCCTAAAGCTGACGGAAAAAGGGGAGCAGCTCTTGAACAGTATGTGGCCCGTTATGGGGCAGGTTGCGGCTTTAATGGGCGGAACACTAACCCTGTCCGAGAAGATGGTGCTGGTAGGATTGCTCCAGAAGCTTCATACGTTTCATAACCCAATTTTTCTGGAACAGCGCGACCGTCCTCTAAATGCATTAATCCAGGAAATGAAAATACGTTAATGTACGTAATAGTATTACATAGTAAAAAGTAGTACATTATTGAACAATGTGAATTGTATGCTGTTGTAGATAAAACCAATCTGCAATGAGCATGAATGCGATTCTTCATCGGTCCGATAGCAGCCCGTAGCCACTGGGGGCTGGTCGCCAATTCTTGATGGGTATCTACACCCGCCGGGCGAGCAGAAAATAACTCTACTTAAACTTTATCCTGATCCTGTCAGGATTCCGCCTGATATAAACCAGCGCCTGATTAAGCACGGATCTGGTGCTTAATCAGTGTGCCGAATCGGACTGTTATTTATTTTTTCAATCGTTAGTGAATGAGTTAAGTTACTAGTTCAATCGTCATGAAAAACAATCAGTTAGAGCGATATGGCATTGCCACATTCGTTATCACCAGCATTATAGGGACCTACTTCGTGAGTCGCCCACGTCGGAAATCGTTCAGCGCTGTCCTGGCCGACGAGCAACAGAAAGAGCTGGATCGAAACCTGACCACGCCAGCTAATACGACGTTCGCTCTGGTCTGGCCGGTTATCTACACCGGCACGATGGGCTTGGCCGTTCATCAGGCGTTGCCTTCGCAGCAGAACAATCCCCGTTACGCTAAGGCGCGTCCGTGGCTCGCTGTCAATTACACGCTGAATGCCCTGTTCGGTTATTTCTTCAGTCGCAAGGACATTCGCAGTCGGGTAGGGGCCAGCCTGACCACCGTTGCCTTGCTGCCTGCATCGCTGGCGCTGCACCAGCAACTGGAAATTGGTAAGACGGAAGTACCGGAGCCAGAAAATACCCTTCGCAAGTCGATCAGCCTGTATACCGGCTGGCTCACCGCGGCTACTGTGGTTAGCGTGTCTAATCTACTGTTACAGGCGGGAGTTCTGGTCCCGACGGCCGTTGCCCGGCGTTGGGCTGTTGCTATTTTGTCCGGTACGGGAGGATTGGGCATATTCGTTTCCAAACAGCTCAACGATCCTTACTACCTCATTACGTTGATTACCGCCTTTGTGGGAATTGCGGTAAAACAACGGGGCAAAAACGACGATGTTGCGGTATTGGCTGCGGCCTGGGCGTTGATACTGACCGCCGTATTCACGAAGCGGGTGCGTGATGCCCAAAGTGCCCTACTGGTTACGCCTGCTGAAAATGACACAACTGGCGAAGCGGATAAGGCAGCAGCCGTAACCGAAGTCGAACCGGTCGGTGAGTTGCGGTAGCCTTTTTCATGATCTGTTTCCTGGAAAGACAGGGCGTTAACGCCCTGTCTTTCTGTTTAATAACCTGCTGAATGCTCTCGTAGGCCTGCCGGAGTTGCCTGTTGGTTACGGGTGGGCCGTCCGGATAGGATTGCGCAGAGGAAAAGAAAGCGGTGATGGCCCTGTCGTCCGGTTGATAATCGGTTCGTGTACCCTGTTATCACTTAAACTTAATGGCTGGTATCAGGTCTGTTATCGCCTGCCTCCTAGTCATCAGATGAAGCAGTTTCGCGTCGGGCCAGGGACTAAGCTTTGTCGAGTTGGCCAGTAAGGGTGCCTTTGAACGGGTATCCAGGATTATGACATGCCTAGGTATCATGACCAATGAATTGGGTAGAGGAAATCATGGCGCCGACTTCGATAAACAGATTGAAAATTGACTATTTAAATAAATTCGAAATTGTAAATAATAATTATATAATATTTTATGTAATTATATATAACAAAATAAAATATTGTTTTATAAATATTGATCAAAACTTTGAGTTGCGTTGGTATCGGTATACATTTGTTTAAACCTGTTTGACTAAGTAGTTTAAATTTCTTGTATATGACGAAACGTTTACTGTTGAGCTTATTTCTGGTTTGCTCAACCTGGGCATTAAGCTGGGCTCAGGGACGGACCGTTACCGGGAAGGTAACGTCTGCTGAAGATGGTAATCCGCTACCGGGCGTATCGGTCGTTGTAAAAGGAACAACGACAGGAGCAGTTACGGATGCCAATGGTGCCTACTCGCTGGCAGCACCAACAAGGGGAAACCTGGTGTTTTCGTTTATCGGGATGCTGACGAAAGAGGTCGAGCTAGGAGGGAGTTCCGTGATAGACGTAAAACTGGGGTCAGATACCAAACAGCTTTCTGAAGTCGTTGTCACCGGGGTCGGGGTAGCAACGGATAAACGGAAAATTGCAATCTCGGTCGAATCCGTTTCGGCTAAAGATCTGCCACAAACGCCATCAGCATCAGTCGATCAGGCGTTGATCGGTAAAATTCCGGGGGCGCAGATCACCAGCCGGGGTGGTACGCCGGGAGCTGACGTAAATATTCTGTTACGTGGTATCAACACCATCAACCGGGGGACGCAGCCCATGATCCTGATCGATGGTATCCAGATGGGAGCCACCAGCCTGCAAACCATCGATCTGAACGCCATTGAGCGCGTTGAGGTCGTACAGGGGGCGGCTGCCGCTACGATCTACGGCGCGCAGGGGGCCAACGGTGTTATTCAGTTGTTCACCAAAAAAGGTAAGAACGGTCAGCTGAACATCGATATATCGTCCAGCATCGCGCAGAACACCTACCTGAACGTGGGCGGCCTGAGCAAAGCGAAACTCCACGCTTTCGCGACCGATGCCAATAATAACATCATTGGCTCGTCGGGACGGCCTATTACGTTCGATGCGACGAACGGGTTCTATACGGAAAACGTACAATACAACTCGACCGATCCAACGGCGACGAACAGCAAGGCGTACGATGCCAACCTACAATATCACGACCATTTCGCCTACTTCTTCAAGCCTGCGAATACGATCAACAATAGCATCGCTATCTCGGGTGGCAACCAGAAGGCCGACTTTGGTATTTCGGTATCGAATAGCCACCAGGAAAGTAACATCATCAACAATGGTTACTGGGATCGGAGCAACCTCTCGGCGAACATCGGCGCGCAGCTGGCCAGAGGCTTGTCGCTGCGTTCGATCACGCAGTTAGCCTACACAAAAAGTACGCTGAAATCCAGCGATCGGACGATTCTGTATAATATGCTGAATGCGTATCCGCTGGCTGATTTCTCGCTGACGACGACTGATGGTTCTATTCCGCTGAACATGAACCAGACGATCGGTATCAACGCGTCGAATCCGTCGTACCGGCAGGCATACACCCGGAACAATGACAACAAAGTTGACATTATTCAGAACCTGAACCTGAATTACAAATTTCCCAAGTTTGTCGAACTGGATGCCAAATACGGCCTGAACTTTCAGACCCAGAATCAGGATTTGCAGTACGCGAACCAATCGAACAACGCAAACATCAAGTACTGGTTATCGCAGGGAACGGTCAATTATATTTCCAATTACAACACAAATGCCAACGGTGATCTGACGAAGTACGCGAACAGCAAAGTGTTCCAGAACTTCATCGCCACGGCTACGGCAGTTTTTGATCTGAAAGAAGACTTTGCGTCACGTCTGCCGATCAAATCGGTGACCCAGGTTGCATTTGATTATCGGAATAGTAAAAACAAAGAATACACGAACGTAGCCCTTGGTTTGCCCTCCGCGTTCGCGCCCTATAACGCAACGAACGCATCGTCTTGGCGGATCTACCGGGACTATACGGAGCCATTCATCACGTATGGGTATTTGGTTAACCAACGACTCGAGTACGGTGATTTCGTTGGTATTTCGGGCGGTTTCCGGAGTGATTTCTCCTCGGCCTTCGGTGGGGGATCCAAACCCTTTACGTTCCCACGTGGGGATGCGTACCTGCGCCTGTCGTCGCTGGGATTCTGGGGAAACAGCACGGTTAATAACTTCCTGCCGGAACTGAAACTGCGGGCGGCCTACGGACAGGCGGGTATTCAGCCCCAGCCGTTCGACCGGTACGTAACGATCACGCCAACAACGGTCGGCAACACGACGGCGTTTTATTACGCCAACCAGCAGCCGAACCCCGCACTGGGAGTAGAAGTGTCGGAAGAATTAGAACTGGGGACCGACATGGTATTCAGCCTCTTCAAAGGATCGAGCTGGCTAAACGCCATTGCGTTATCGGCTACGTACTGGAATCGGAAAACCAAAGACGCCATTTATCAGGTCGACGTAGCGCCGTCGATCGGGCTGGGTAAGCTGACGGACAACGCCTTTACGCTGGGTTCGAACGGCCTGCAGATGTCGTTGAATTCAACGGTCTATAATGGTACGGCGTTCAAATGGAACACGACGGTCAACTTTGGCAAACAGTCATCGAAAATTCTAGCGGTTCGGGGTGGAGCGCCGATCATCGTTACTTCGAACGCGGGTAGCACCAACTACGTCCTGAAAGCTGGCGAAAAAATTGGTCAGTTGTACGGGTATAAAACCATTGGCAGCGTTGACGCCCGGGATCAGAACGGCAACTTCTTTATCCCGGCAGCCCAGCAGGAAGCGTATACCGTGGCCAGCAACGGCTTTGTCGTCAACAAGGCAACCAAGCAGCCGTATTTCACGGCGGAGAAATATAGCTTCGGTGATCCAAATCCGAAGTTCAATATGTCGTTCATCAACGACCTGAGCTACAAAAATTTCCTGACGTTCAACGTGCAGTTCGACTGGGTATATGGCAGCCACCTGTACAATCAGACGAAAGAGTGGATGTACCGCGATGGTATTCACAGCGACTACACAAACCCGTTCACGATCGACGGGCAGACGGGGGCCTGGACGGCTTTCTACCGTGGGATTTACGCCCAGCGGACGGCCAACGGAACGAAAGATTACTTCTACGAAGATGCTTCGTTCGTTCGCCTGCGGAACATCGCGGTCGGTCTCGATTTTGGCAAGCTGTTCACCATTCCGGGCGTAAAGCGGCTGCAACTGGTGCTGTCGGGACGTAACCTCTGGACGCTGACCAAGTATACCGGTTTCGATCCGGAAATCAGCTCGGGTACGTCGAACTCGGCCTGGGACCGGGGAACGGATCACAGCACGATGCCGAACTTCAAGTCGTATCAGGCTACGCTGAACATTGGATTTTAAGGAAACTCGTTACAAAAAATTGATCGAATGAATACGCTAAAAATATATGCATTCGCGCTGGCACTGACCGGGTTGCTGGCATCCTGCAAAGAGCAGCTGGATGTGCAGAACCCGAACCAGCCATCGTCGCCAGCCTTAAAAACAGAATCGGGACTGATTTCCTTCGGCGAAGGATTTTATATCACGGGCTTCCGGGATGTGAAATACTACGATGGGGTTCCGGGTTATTTCTGGTCGGGGGCTATTGGTAACCATGAACTGATGGGTGACGTCATCGGAACTGATATCGCCAACGTCTTCATTAATCAGATTGGCGCGCCCAATCAGATTACGCTCGACGATGGTACCATCGTACTAAATCCCAACTCGCCGAATAAACAGATCGATTTCCTGCGCATTACGGCTAATGTGAACTCGACGGGTTTCCAGAACTCGACGTATTACGAATGGGCGTACATGTACAACATGAACAACGCGGCCAATACGTTGCTGGCTAACATCGACGGCGTTACGTTCTCGGGCGAAGCTGAAACGAAGAAAAATGTGCTGAAAGCGTGGGCGTACTGGTGGAAAGGATACGCTTACGCCCGGATCGGCTCGATATACTACGCGGGTATCATCAACGACAAGGCAAATGGCGAGATGTTGAACGGTACCAATGGTAACTACGTAACGAAAGAAGCCATCATCACCGAGTCCAACAAGAACTTTGACGCGGCCATCACGGCGCTGAGTAGTCTGAGCGCCAGCGCCGATTACATCACGACCATGCAGGGGCTGATTCCAAGCTTTAACCGGACCGGTAAAGGGGGTGTCCTGACGCCTGCCATGTGGACGCGGAACATCAATACGATGAAAGCCCGGAGCATTTTGGTGAACACCCGCCTGAGCGACATGACCGCAGCACAGTGGGCCAGTATCCTGACGCTGACCAACTCGGGTATTACCTCGTCTGACCTGGTGTTTACGGGGCGTTCGAACGCAACCGGCGACTTTCTGTCGCCAACTACCGGAACCGTATCGGGAAAAACGACGGGTCCCACGAACACGTATAAAATATCCGAGCGTTTGATTCAGGAGTTTAAGACGGGCGACCTGCGTTTTACGAATAACTTCAAACAACGGACTTCGCCCTACATCGGTGAGCCATCGCGAGGAAATGCCTTCTTCACGCGGTATGAACTCATCAACCGGGGCAACGCCGGCTCAGAAGGTAGTTTGCCGGTTATTACGTATTCTAATACGAACGCGGGCGGCTATGAACTGTACTTGGCTAGTTCGTACGAAGAAAACCAGTTGATGAAAGCCGAAGCGCTGCTGTACACCGGTAAAACTGAAGATGGCCTGGCACTAATCGACGAGGTGCGTAAGTACCAGGGCGCTGGTTTGACCGCTGTTGCCGGGGCGAACCTTTCGCTGGATCAAGCCAAAGAAGAACTTCGTCGTGAACGGCGGGTGGGTCTTTTGTTCCGGGCGCTGTCGTTCTATGATGCACGTCGCTGGGGCGTCCTGGAAAATGGCCGGAAAGGGGCCGTGGCGCTGAGCCGGACCGGGGCTGTTAGCCGGAACGCAACCATTACGTATGGTTTCTTGGATTACTGGGATGTACCGGATAACGAGATCGCCTATAACCCGCCAGCGGCTGGCAGCGCGCCAACAAAGAACCCGAAGCAGTAAGCTTGGTAGAGTAGTTATTGTGCAGCTAAGTAAACACCCGGTCTGGACAGCGTTTCGCTGCGGACCGGGTGTTTCTTTTGACAAAAAATAGTAAGGAAATCAGGCGATCAACACTTCGCGGTTATATTTCTGCCGGTACTCAATGGGCGACAGACCCGTAATGCGTTTGAACGTACTACGGAAGGCTTTGGGGTCAGTGTAGCCCACGCTGTACATCACTTCGTTGATGTTCTCACGAGATGATTCCAGCTGCATTTTAGCCGCTTCGATCTTTACACGCTGGATGTACTCCACCACCGAGTTTGAGGTAGCTTTCTTGAAGCGCCGTTCCAGATTCCGGCGGCCAATGGCAAATAGATCGGCCAGCTGATCGACGGTAATCCGTTCCTCAATGTTCTTTTCGATGTGTTCCTGCGCTTGGCGAATGGCCTCGTCGCCATGATCTTTCTGGCCGTGAAAGATGATAAACGGCGATTGGCTGTTACGGTCAATCTCAATCTGGAACGCTTTCGACATAAACACCGCAACCTGTCGACCTGCGTATTTTTCGATCAGATATAGAATTAGATTCAGGTAGGAGAAAGCGCCCCCGCTGGAGTATAGACCCTGCTCGTCGGTGATGATCCGATCTTCAACCAACTGCACCGCTGGAAATAAACTTCGGAATTGATGGGCCGCCATCCAATGGGTAGCGCACTGCCGACCGTTCAGCAAACCCGTCGACGCGAGCAGAAACGCTCCAACACAAAGACTACCCACTTCGGCCCCCTGCTGGTGGTGGTTGATGATCCAGGGAAGAAACGCCTGATTGGTTTCGATGCTTGCTTGAAGGTCGCCGTCCAGCGCCGGAATAATGATCAGATCGGTCTGCTGGACGTCGCTTGTCAGCGCGTCGGTAAACACAGTGTATCTGCCGCCAGCGGCTGGTACGGCGTTGGTTAAGCCAACTAACTGGACCTTGAATAGGGCGGACTTACCAACGCTTATGAGATACTTGTTGACCTCCGTGAGTACCTGGCGTGGGCCTTCAACGCTCCCTAAAACGACTCCTTGCGGTACCAGAATCGATACGTGTTTCATCGGGTAAAAGTAGATAAATTGACTGTCGCAAACCACCCGGAAAAGGTCGCAATCCCCCCCGTTTTACTGCTCGAAAAATACCCAATTTTGTCAGGTAGATAATGCGAAAGTAACAGTCCGCTGCGTAGGCAAGACTGGCTTATTTACTAACGTTCAACCCCCTATTTACTATGGAAACGAGTGTAGGAATGTCAATGGAACAGGTACATCAGCAGATCGGTATGAAACCCCGGACTATTAAAATCGTCTACTGGAGCCTGACGATTCTCTTTTCGCTGGCGATGCTGATGGACGGCATTGCGGGCCTTGTTCGTGAAGAAACTGGTCAGCAGGTCATGCGACAGCTAGGCTACCCAGTTTACATACTGACCATTGTGGGGAGTGCTAAAATTCTGGGTGTCGTTGCCCTGCTGCAACCCTGGTTTCGAACGATCAAAGAGTGGGCGTTTGCCGGTTTCACAATCAACTTCATCGGAGCTATGGCATCCTGGGCGTTTGTGAGCGACGACCGGACTACGTTGCTGCCGCCCCTGTTCATGCTTGTGTTACTATTTATCCAGTATTTTTTCTGGACAAAGTATGCGCAGCGCTTCCTAGCAAATTCATAATCCTTTACTACGTAACCCGTTAAACAACAAGTAGCTATGGCTAAAATGATTTTTGTAAACCTGCCCGTTAAAGACCTGAACAGATCGGTCGAGTTTTTTACAAAACTTGGTTACACGTTCAACGCGCAGTTTACGGACGAGAAGGCGACCTGCATGGTGATCAGTGACACGATTTACGTAATGCTGCTGGTCGAGGAATTCTTCAAAACGTTTACCAACAAGGACCTTGCGGATGCGACTAAAAGCACGGAAGTCATCGTGAGTTTGGCGGCCGAAAGTCGGGAGGAGGTTGATACGCTGGTCAGGAAGGCCGTTGAGGCCGGGGCTACTATCATTAAAGAACCCATCGATCAGGAGTTCATGTATGGACATGGCTTCCAGGACCTGGACGGCCACCTCTGGGAAACGATGTGGATGGACCCGGCGGCTGTTCAGTAGGGCATTGAAACAAGCTTTACTAACTCGGCCCGACGAACGTTCGTCGGGCCGAGTTAGTAAAGAATAGTACGTAATGAGCGAGCCTACTTGTCGCTGTTCAAAAACTTGATGTTCCCCAGCGACATAAGCGGCTGAATGGGCTTGGCCTGATCGTTTTTGAATACCACATACAGATCGTGGACTCCGTCGGTTGGTTTCAGGGTCAAAAAGACCGGTGGGCGAGCAAAGGGATTCGCCGGAGCAGGGGCTTTGCCGCCAGCTGCACTTGGCGTCGTGCCCGCATTAGCACTAGCACTGGCAGGTTTGGCATTGTTACCAGACTCCATCTGAGCCATTAGTTTAGCCATGTCTACTTCCGGAGCCAGCTCAATAACTTTTTCGGCAATGACTGGCCCCGTGGGGGAGTCGAGCCGAATTTCGATGGTGCCGCCCGTACTGCCTTCCCGCCGTTGTGCGGTGGCGTCTAACTGGAGACGTTTAATCGAGGTTAAGTCGAACTGCCGGAAGCCCAGGTAGCTATTTGCGTAGGCCATGATTTTTTCGGCCCGGTCGCTTTTTACGTCGACCCCCTGTTTGATGGGTGCGGTTGTTACGTTGACCTGAGGACTCCGCAACACGATCATCTGCTCCGACGTTTGCGAGGGAACTGGTTTCGCGCCTTTAGGGAGCCCGCCCCGGTCGGTATAAGCCGCACGAATCAACACAGAGCCTTTTCCATTATCGCCCTCGGGCAGTTTAACGGCGTAGGCCCCTTGCAGGGGCAAACTGCTGAGCGTCTTCTGGTCAATGTTAAGGATGTAATGAACCAGCGTCTGCACATCCGCTATTGGCATAGCGGGGTGACCCGGCATCGCTACGTCTCCCCAGGTGCCGACGCCCCCTTGCCGAATTTTAGTAACCAGTCGGGTAACGGCGCTGGCATCCCCCCGGTATTTAGCCGCCACCGCCGTGAAGGCTGGTCCAACGGATTTGGTGGCGATCTGATGGCACACTTTGCAGTCGCTCTGGTTGATGATCGACTGCGCCACTGCGTATTGTGTTGAGGCATCGACGCTCCGTTGCGCCTGCATTACTTCGGCGTAATCGAAACCTTCCGAGGTATAATCGATACTCATTGCCACCCGCGCCGGGCTGATCTTGCCGGCTGTTGCCTTGCTCGCTGACGCGCCCGATTCCGCCAGACTGCCATCTTCCTTATCGGAAACATTGACCGCGTACTGAATGGGCTGATCCGGGAAGAAGAACGTGCGATTACTGCCCAGGTTGAGTGCTACGGCTGGAGCTTCGTTACCGGCAATAATTCGGACCGATTGGCTATTAGCCGCTCCGTGCGAATCGGTGACGGTTAGCCGGGCCGTGTAAACACCCGCTTTGTCGAACGTAACGGCAGGGGCCATACCAGTTAGCTTGCGAGGAGCCAGACCGGGCGACGTAATTGTCCACTGATAGGTCAGGGCATCGCCGTCGAAATCCTTGCTACCATCGGCGGATAGGTTCAGTTGGAGGGGAACGTTGCCGCCTTTTTTACTGGCTGAAGCCTGCACCAGCGGTTTTCGGTTGCCGCCGTTATATTCGATACGCACCAGCCGGGCATTATCACTTTTACGGAACCAGTTGCTGCCATACTCCAGCACATACATGTCGCCATCGGGTCCAAACTTCATATCGATTGGCTCGACGGGGTGGTAGCTGGGCAGAATGCGTTCCATGCTCTTGTAGTTACCGTCAGCGTCCATCGAAATGGCCATGATCCAGCCCCGCGAGAAATCAGTCGCCAACCATTTACCTTCGTAGTAGGCAGGCCACGGGCGTTTCGCTCCGTTGAAGTCAGTCTGGTGGTAGACTGGTCCACCCGTTGCCGACCGCGAGCCGGTGCCCACCATCGGAAACTCTTCCGAGGTCCCGTATGGATAGTAGACAAACGAAGGCGCGACGGGGGGCAACTCGGTCAGGCCAGTGTTATTGCGGGATGAATTGATGGTTTTGTCCGGGTCTTTTTTGGCCAGTGGCTTCTGGGCTGCGTAGTCGTATACCGGAAACGCCTGTCGGTTTCCCACAAACCAGGGCCAGCCGAAATTACCTGGTTTACGTCCCTGATTCAGCTCGTCGTACCCGCGCGGACCAATCTCGGAGTCGTTGGTCGCGTCGGGGCCAACCTCACCCCAGTACAGGTAGCCGGTCTGGCTGTCGATACTGATACGCCAGGGATTCCGATGTCCCATCGAATAGATCTCCGGCCGGGTCTTATCCGTGCCTTTGGGAAACAGATTACCCTCCGGAATGGTGTAGCTACCGTTGGCTTCGGGGTGGATACGCAGGATTTTTCCGCGCAGGTCGTTGGTATTCCCCGCGTGGCCCTGATCGTCCCAACTGCTACGGCCTTCCCGTTCGTCAGTCTGGGCAGCCTGTTGGTTGCCGGTATTGTTGCCAACGGTTAGGTACAAATTCCCGGTCCGGTCCCAAACCATACCGCCCCCCGTGTGGCAGCACACTTCGCGTTGCGTCGGTACCTCCAGCACAACTTTCTGGGAGGCTTCCATCAGTTTATCGTCGCGCAATTCCCAGCGGGTGAGCAGGTGTTTCTTCTCGGTGGGATGCGCGTAGTAGAGATACACCCAGTGATTCTGCTCGAAGTTCGGGTCAAGTGACAAACCCATCAGTCCCTCTTCGGCTTCTGACACCTTGCCCTCCTTGGATGTGTACTTCGTATTGACCGGGATCGTACCAATGAGACTGACCGTCTGCGTGGTCGGGTCGTATTTTTTTATACCACCTTTTCGCTCAATGATGTACGCTGTACCGTCTTTGGCGACCTCAAACACCATCGGCTCGTCCAGATCTTCGGCCACAACAACGGGCGTAAAACGGGTTTCGTCAGGTTTGCCGGAGTCGTCCTGCACCATAAACGAGGCTAAGCCGGTAAGCAACAGAGTTGATGCACCCAGCGAAAAGGCGGTACGCCAACGAGCAGACCAGCTGCGGGGCACGTAATAGTTATTGTTCATACTCAGGTTAGGCCAGTATTTTATTCAGGTTCTTGTAGCTCGTTGTGATGCTGTCGATGGGGTTAGCGGCCATGTCCTGCTCGACGAAGAAATACTTCAGGCCCGCCGTTTTTGCGGCCGCGAAGGCTTTTTTGAAATCGACAACACCGTTTCCCACTTCAGTAATGGTCTTTTTATCATCCTTGATGTCTTTTACGTGCCAGAGCGGGAAGCGGCCCGGCTGCTCATTGAACAAGGCAACAGGGTCTTTACCCGCCTTGACGGCCCAAGCCAGATCCAACTCCATCTTCACCAGGTCTTTGTCCGTTTGCGACAGGATCAGTTCATAAGGTGTTTTATTACTCCCTTCGACTGCGTCGAATTCAGTCGCGTGGTTGTGGTAGGCGAAACCAATACCCGCTTTTTTGCAGGCTTCACCGGTTTTCTGGAATACCTCAATGGATTTGCTGATCTCGTCCATAGTGCCAACAGGCGTACTGGCGCAGACCAGATACGACAGCCCGCCCTCGGCTGCCTGATCGACTAACTGCTGGTAGTTGTCGCGGAGGTTGAGCATGGGCGGCATTTTAGAAAAATCCATGTCTGGCCGGGCTGGTTGCTGCCCTCCGCCGGTAGGTGGTCCGCCCGCGGGTGGGGTGGCTGCCGGACGGGGCCGGAAGGGAGCGCCCCCCGCGTGGTGGGCCCGCCATTTCATACCCATATCTTCGACCAGCGCTTTAAATTCGTTGACTGAGTAGCCGTAGTAATTCTTGCCCGGCCGTAAGCTAAAGGCTGATTCTACTTCCTTGTAGCCCGCAGCGGCCACCTTCTGAAGGGTTCCCTTCGGATCTTCATTCATCGCGCCGAATAAGGTGAATAATTGAATGCCAATCGGATAGGGTGCCAGCGAAGATAAGCCTTCCGCGTTGATAAGCTGGGGTAGGGCAAAGCCGCCCAACGTTAAGGCGGCAGCCTGCCGGATAAAGTGGCGTCGATTCGTCATGTAAAGGATGGTAAGCCGTTTAGAAACGGGTTCATTGATCTGAACCTATCCTTAAAGCAACTACCCAATAATCAATAGTAAAAACGAAATAGATGGATACAAGAGGAATACCGACAGATTCCCGATTTCAACCGATTAACCGAGCGGTAATACGGCGATAGTCAAGGAGTAAAATAGGGTGTGGGGGTTAATGTCAGGAACCACCATAGGAGAAACTGGTTAGGAGACGTTGTATACACGTAAGGACTCAGCCCCGCCCCCGGTGGCCAGACCAGGAAAGGAATCTTACGTATCTTTGCTCACCAGGCAACGGCGAACAGGAAGTCGGCGGAAGGCTTGAACCAATCCATAGCAGTTTCATGAAAGTCCTTTTAGTTGAAGACGAAGAGCGGTTGGCTTCCTTTATTCGGAAAGGTATATCGGCGGAAGGCTACGAAGTGGACGTGGCTTTCGACGGACGTACCGGCCTATCACTATTTCGCCGAAACAGCTACGACATCATCATTCTGGACGTTAACCTTCCACACATCAACGGGTTTGACCTGTGCCGGTTGATTCGGGAGGAGAACGAATCCATCCCCGTCCTGATGCTCACCGCGCTAGATAGCCTGGCCGACAAATCAGACGGATTTAACGCGGGAGCCGATGATTACCTGGCCAAACCGTTCGAGTTTCAGGAATTACTGTTGCGGCTCAGGGCGCTGACCCGTCGGAACGGTTCCCGGCAGCAGAAACAGATCCTTCAACTGGCTGATCTGGAGCTGAATCTGGACGCTAAGACCGTAACGAGGGCTGGCAAGCGAATCGATCTGACGACTCGCGAATATGCGCTGATCGAATACCTGATGCTAAACAAAGGCAAGATTATTTCGCGGGTCGATATCAGCGAACGGGTCTGGAGCCTGAATTTTGATAACAATACCAACATCATCGACGTCTACATCAGCTATTTGCGAAAAAAAATCGACAAAGATTTTTCGCCTAAACTGCTCCATACCATTGTGGGGATGGGTTACGTACTCCGCGAAGATTGATCGTTTCTCCTGAATCGCCGTAAGGCGTAGAAAAGGCTGTAATCGGCCTGCGACCATGCTTATTCGAAATCGACTGACGATTATTTTTACGTTGCTGGCAATGGCTATTCAGGTGACGTTGTCGCTGTTGGTCTGGTATTTTTATTCGTTGTACCGGCAGGAGGAGTTCTACAGCCGACTAGAGGCCAAAGCGCGCGTTACGGGACGGGTTCTGATTTCCCGGCGGCATCTGCATGATGATTTCTTTAAGAATATGGTTCGTACGGACCTGCTTTCAATCGTGGAGGAGCAGATTAGTATTTATGACAGTCGGCATAACCTGGTCTTTACCAATCGAAAGCTGAAGGACAGTGAGTACTACAAAGAGAAGATTGCGAACCTGGTAACCAGTAACTCACTGGTCGAATTCCGAAATGGTCATCTCGAATCAATCATGCTGCCCTTTCAGGATCGGGGTCAGCGGTTTTACATCTTTGCCTCGGGCTACGACCGGATCGGCTTTGCCAAACTAGGGACGCTGCAGCAGATTCTACTGCTCGCTAACCTGCTTGGGTTTGCGCTGATCGTGCTGGCCGGCTGGTACTTCTCGGGGCGGGTGCTGAAACCCATCTCGCAGATTGTGGATGAAGTAGAACAGATTACGGCCACCCGGCTGGACAAGCGCGTCGATGAGCGGAACCGGCGCGACGAAATCGCGCAGCTGGCTATGACCTTCAACCAGATGCTGTTTCGGCTGGAGGATGCGTTTGTGTCTCAGCGCAGTTTTGTGTCTCATGCGTCTCATGAGTTGCGCACGCCACTGACCAACATTCTGGGAACGCTGGAAACGTCCCTGCGTTACGACAAAAATCCAACCGACTGGCGGGAAAGTATGGAAGTTGCCGTCGATGAACTAAAACGGGTGATTGCTCTGACCAATGGGTTACTGGGCCTCGCCAAGGTCACGGGTAGTACCCTTACGCTCACCAGCACGCAGGTGGATGATTGTCTGCTAACGGCGATTGGTCAAGTGCAGTCGAAATACCCGGGTCGTAATCTACCGCTTCAATTCGTGGCAACTGAAGAAGAAGCATTTACGATAAAAGGCAACATGATGCTGCTGACAACGGCGTTCCTGAACGTGCTCGACAACGCCTGTAAATATTCCAACGATGCAGTTTCAGTTCTTTTGGAGACAAAAAATGATCAGATTACCGTAGTCGTAACTGATAAGGGAGTTGGTATTGCCGAAACAGATGCCGCGCATGTTCTAAATCCATTGTACCGGGGGAAAAACGTAGGGAGTGTGCCCGGCTACGGCATTGGTCTGGCGGTCACGCAGAAAATTATAGAATTACACCAGGGCAGCCTACAAATTATTTCCAGCGTTGGTCAGGGAACGACAGTGACCATTACATTGCCACGATACAGCCAAACTTCCTGATCGAGCAGACTCGTTTGCGGGAAACGTATTGCCTGAGTGCCGATGGGTAAGCGCTGATTTACCTTTTGGTTTTTAGGAACGTCAACAACGGCTGGAAGTAAAGGTCGTCCTCCGTCCAAAATGGAACATGACCTCCTTGCGGACAAAAAGCTAAGGTAGCGTTCGGTAAACTGGCCTTCATGCGAGTCATGTCTTTGATCGTAAGTGCGTAGTCCCGGCCGCCACCCATTACTAAAACAGGTAGGTGGAGCTGGCTTAAATGTGGTCTGAAATCCCAGTCGTTAATCTCCTGCGATTGCCAAAAGTATTGGTACACGTCTAGGTTTTTTCCGATCAGTGTATCCGGTGAGGAGTAGAGCGGTTGCAGCGCTGGGGTTACGTCCGATTTGGCTAGGTTAGTAAATTGATTAAACAACTGTCCGGATAAGCTATCATATCGATTCGTCAGTTGACGAAACATGGCTGACGTACTGTCAATCGACTGCATTTGTCGAATAATCTGTTGACCTTCAGGATTATGAAATAATAAGCTATCCAGATAGTTACCTGCATTTTGGATTACTCCAGACCAGCTATCGGTCATATTCGACACAATAATACCCTGTAAAACGGTTGGATGTTGTTTGGCGTATTCCAAAGCAACTAAGCCACCGAATGAATGGCCCAACAGGTAAAGTTTTTTCAAACCTAACTGCTTACGGACGCTTTCTATGTCCCGGATGTAATTTGCTATATTCCAGTAGTTCGAGTCTTGTGTTCGATCTGATAAGCCACAATCGACTATGTCCAGAATATGGACGCGAACACCCCGATCAGCCATGTTACGAAGAAAAGGTACGTATCCCTTATGGCTATCACCGGGTCCGCCGGGTAAAATGAGTAAATCCGTGTCGCCGGTGCCGGCTTCTTCTACCCAAAGTCGATACTTGTTTTCTACAAGCAGCAGCCGTCCCTGTCCTTGTTTTCGAGCCTCGTTGAGTAGTGAGTCAGTTACTTGGGCGCTGCTAATGGACTGGCGGCACAAGATTATAAAGAGGAGTACAAACAGAGGATTTATGCGAAGTATTACCATAGGTTAACCAGTCTATTAAGAAGAAGAAGTAACAAGCTGGAGTTTACTTATTTAAGCTTTAAATAGTATTTTTTGGTTATAAGGCAGGTCTGTAAGCTTAGAAATGTGGGAGGCTATAGTACCTTTTTAACAACTTATAAATTTCCTTCTCACGTCGTTCTAATGTCCTGGTAGTTGATTTGTGTCAATTAAGACAGACACCTGCTATGCAACGCCGGACTTTCCCCTCGATTTTGCTGTACAGCTTTGGGCTGGCACTGGCTCTTTCGCTGGTGTTTAATGGGTTTTTGTTGTATAAACAGAGCCATCAGCAAGGTCTTTATGAGTACGAATTAAGCAGCTCCGCGCATCCGGTAGAGCAGATCGTTTGGCAACAGCAACTTTCCGATTGTCAACGAACCAACCGCCAGCAGGATAGCCTAATTCGCCGACTGGAACAGGTTCCGCCCGGTCAACCCATTGCCGTTCAACAACCGTCTCCGTGATACTATGAAACCCCTTTCAACAAGTTCTGGTAGCTGGATAAGGCCTGACCGGAGCGAGCAAATGCCGAGTATACAATCAACCTATTCCAGCAGTAAATTAATAGGGCCGACGCCCACCGCTTCAACTAAGATGAATGCCAAGAAAATTTTTATGCTCATGAGCCTAAGCGCTCTGGTGAGCGTTACAAGCTGCACGAAGCACGAGGAAGAGAAACAGGAGGAAGTCGTTAAGTTCTCGGTAACCAGTCCCTTGCAGAAAGACACGACGGTTACAAAAGAGTATGTATCGCAGATTCACGCCATTCAGCACATCGAACTACGGGCGCTGGAAAAAGGCTACCTCCAGAAGATTTTCGTGGACGAAGGACAGGCCGTTCGGCAGGGACAACTGATGTTTCAGATTACGCCGGTTGTGTACCAGGCCGAGTTGCAAAAATCACAGGCCGAAGCCAACTATGCCGACATCGAGTACCAGAACACCAAAAAACTGGCTGATAGTAAGATCGTTGCACCAACCGAACTGGCGCTATCCAAAGCGAAGTTCGACAAGGCAAAAGCCGATGTGAACCTGGCGCAGACGCACCTGCAATTTACCACGATCAAGGCGCCCTTCAGCGGTATGATGGACCAGTTCCGCGTGCGGCTGGGTAGCATGGTCGAGGAGGGCGATTTGCTGACGACGCTGTCGGATAACAGCAAGATGTGGGTGTATTTCAACGTGCCGGAAGCCGAATACCTCAATTTCAAAGCCCGCGCCAACGGACCACAAAATGTTCACCTGGTGATGGCGAATAACGAGCTGTTCCCGTACCCAGGCGTGGTGCAAACCATCGAAGCTGACTTCAACAGTGAAACGGGAAACATCGCTTTCCGGGCCACGTTCCCCAATCCCAAAGGACTGTTACGTCACGGTGAGACGGGTAATGTGCGGATGACGGTACCTCTCAAAAATGCCCTGATCATTCCACAGAAAGCTACGTTCGAGGTGCTGGAAAAGAAATACGTCTATGTGATCGACAAAGACAGCAAAGTTCGGTCGAGAGAGATCACGGTAGCTGCCGAGATGCCGCACATTTTCGTAGTGAGCGCTGGGCTGAATAAAGACGATAAGATCCTGCTGGAGGGGTTACGTCAGGTAAAAGAAAACGAAAAAATACAGTACAACTTCGAGAAGCCTGCCTCCGTCATCTCCCATCTGGGGCTGTATGCCGAGTAATCCCACTCTCTAACAAGCGGAAGATATGTTCAGTAAATTCATACGTCGGCCCGTATTCGCGATTGTGATATCGATCATGATCGTTTTTGTCGGGATATTGGCGATCAAGAAGTTACCAATTTCTCAGTTTCCGGATATTGCGCCCACTACGGTCAATATCTTTATTGCGTATCCTGGGGCCAGTGCTGACGTGTTGGTTAAATCAACGTTGATTACGCTGGAACAGGCCATCAACGGGGTGCAGGACATGCGGTACATCGCTACCGATGCGACCAGCGCCGGTGAAGCAACTCTCCGGATTATTTTCGAACCGGGCACCGATCCGAACGACGCCGTTATCCGGGTGAAAACGCGGGTAGACCAGGTTATGCCGCTGCTGCCTGAACTGGTACAGCGTGAAGGGGTCGTCATTACGCCAATTCAGCCCAGTATGCTGATGTACGTTAATCTCTACTCGAAAGAGAAGAGCATTGACGAAAAATTCCTGTTCAACTACGCGACGGTTAAGATGATCCCCGAAATCCAGCGGACCAAAGGGATTGCCCGGGCGCAGATTCTGGGTAGCCGCCGGTACGCCATGCGCGTCTGGTTAAATCCGGAGCGTATGCGGGCCTATAATATCTCGACGGAAGAGGTGATGAAGGCCATTGGTGAGCAAAGTATCATCGGTCGTCCGGGTCGGATCGGGCAAAGCTCCGGTATTGCGGCTCAGTCGCTTGAGTACGTACTGACCTACAAGGGCCGGTACGACAAACCGGAACAGTACGAAGATATCATTATCCGGGCCAATTCGGCGGGGGAGAGCATCCACCTGCGCGACATCGCCCGGGTCGAGCTGGGTAGCGAATTCTTTGATATTTATTCGAACCTGGATGGCCATGCATCGGCCGCTATCGTACTGCGCCAGAACTACGGTAGTAACGCCAGCGACGTAATCGACGAAGTCAAAGAAAAACTGGCCGTGATGAAAGAGTCGTTCCCGCCGGGGATGGACTATAAGATCAGCTATGACGTGTCGAACTTCCTGGACGCGTCGATCGAGCAGGTAATTGATACGTTGCGCGATGCGTTCATCCTGGTTGCGTTGGTTGTATTTATCTTCCTGGGTGACTGGCGGTCAACACTGATCCCGATCCTCGCGGTACCGGTATCGCTGGTGGGGGCGTTCTTCGTGATTCAGGCGTTTGGCCTTTCCATCAACCTGATTACGCTCTTTGCTCTCGTACTGGCTATTGGTATCGTGGTCGATGATGCCATTGTGGTGGTGGAGGCCGTGCACGCCAAGATGGAAGAAAAGCCGCGGCTGACACCGTTCGGTGCGGTTCGGGAAGTACTGGGTGAGATCAGTGGCGCTATTATCGCGATTACGCTGGTGATGGTATCGGTGTTCCTGCCAATCTCATTCATGACCGGTCCGGTTGGTACGTTCTACCGTCAGTTCTCGATTACGATGGCCAGTTCCATTGTGATTTCGGCCCTGATCGCCTTGACGCTGACGCCGGTGCTGTGTGCCATGCTGCTAAAAAATCATCATGGACATCCCCGTAAGAAAAACCTGCTGGACAAAGGTATCGACGCGTTCAACCGGAGCTTCGATAAACTGACCGGCCGTTACGTAGGCCTGCTCCGCTTAATCGTTAGTCGGCGTGTCGTTACGTTTGGTGTTCTGATTGCTTTCTGCGTGGGCATTGCGTACGAAAACCAGATACTACCAGCCGGATTCATTCCGAACGAAGACCAGAGTACAATCTACGCCATCATTCAGACGCCCCCTGGCTCTACGCTGGAACAAACCAACCGGGTTTCGCGCAATCTCCAGAAAATCTGCGAAGAGGTGCCGGGTATTGAATCGGTATCGTCGCTGGCGGGGTACGAGATCATGACCGAAGGTCGGGGTTCCAACGCCGGTACCTGTCTGATCAACCTGAAATCGTGGTCGGATCGCGACAAGAACGTGAAAGAGATCATGGAAGAGCTGGAAGAGAAAACGAAAAACCTCGGCGCGACCGTTGAATTCTTCGAGCCACCAGCGATTCCCGGCTTTGGTACGTCGGGCGGTTTCTCGATGCGTCTGCTGGACAAAAACACCGATACGGATTACAGCGAATTCGACAAGATCAATAAAGAGTTCCTGGCGAACCTGAGCAAACGTAAAGAACTGACGGGCCTGTTCACCTTCTTTGCCGCCAACTATCCGCAGTACGAACTGGAGATCGACAACAAGCTGGCGATGCAGAAAGGCGTATCGATCGGAAAAGCGATGGATAACCTGAACATCCTGATCGGTAGTACGTACGAACAAGGGTTTATCAAGTACAACCAGTTCTTTAAAGTATACGTCCAGTCGGATCCTAGTTTCCGGCGGTTGCCTTCTGACCTGCTGAACCTGTTCGTGAAAAACGACGAGGGCGAAATGGTACCGTACTCGGCGTTCATGAAACTGAAGAAAGGGCAGGGGCCAAACGAGATTACCCGCTTCAACCTGTATAATTCGGCCGCTATCCAGGGGCAGCCAGCTAAGGGTTACACCACGGCCGATGCCATCCAGGCCATCCGCGAAGTGTCAGCCAAGACGCTGCCGAAAGGATACGACATTGCCTTTGAAGGACTTTCGTATGACGAAGCCATCCGGGGGAATGAGTCGCTCTACGTGTTCCTGATTGTACTGGCCTTCGTATACATGGTACTGGCCGCTCAGTATGAAAGCTTCATCATTCCGCTGGCGGTAGTATTCTCGCTACCGGTTGGGGTATTTGGCTCGTTCTTCATGCTGAAGGCAATGGGGCTAGAAAACAATATCTATGCGCAGATTGGCCTGATCATGCTGATTGGTCTGCTCGGTAAGAACGCCGTACTGATTGTGGAATTTGCCGTACAGAAACGGCAGGAGGGAGCCACAATTCTGGATGCGGCTATCGAGGGAGCTAAAGTTCGTTTCCGCCCGATCCTGATGACTTCGTTCGCGTTCGTGGCCGGACTGATTCCGTTGATTGTTGCCTCTGGTGCCGGTGCAATTGGTAATCGAACCATCGGTGCTTCAGCACTTGGCGGCATGTTGTTCGGGACCATCTTCGGTGTCATCATCATCCCCGGCCTATATTATATATTCGGTAGTCTGGCCGATGGTCGTAAGATGATCCGGGATGAAGAAAGCGATTCGCTAACCGAAAACCTGGTTCATTCCGTAGACAGTTTCTCCCACCTAGAAGAAAGTGAAGTCAATGAGAAGTAAGCAAATAGCCACTTGGGTCGGGGTGACCTTGTCTGTCGCCTTGATCAATACGGCCTGCAAAACCCCTGCTTTAGTAACGAAGACAGAGAATAGAGCCGTGCCGGTGAGTTATGTCAACACAACGGATACGGCCCGCACGACAGGACCGGTGACGTGGCGAGAGTTTTTTACTGACCCGAACCTGGATACGCTGATCGGTACGGCGCTACAGAATAACCAGGAACTGAACATCACGACGCAGGAAATTGCGATTTCCCGAAATGAGATTCAGGCTCGTCAGGGGGAGTATCTTCCCTTCCTGAGACTACGCGGTGAAGCAGGTCTTGAACGCCCGGGCCGCTATACGCTGCAAGGGGCAACGGAAGAAGCCCTTACTATCAAAGAGCGCCGGGTTCCCGATCCATTACCCAACTTTATGTTTGGGGCCTTTGCCAGCTGGGAGGTCGATATCTGGCGGAAGCTACGTAACGCCAAGCAGGCAGCGGTACTCCGCTACCAGTCCAGCGCCGAAGGACGTAATTTCATGATGACCAACCTGATTGGTGAAATTGCTACGTCGTATTACGAACTGCTGGCGTATGATAACCAATTGGCTATCCTGAAAGAGAACATCGATATTCAGAACAACGCCCTGCGGATTGTCCGGTTGCAGAAAGAATCGGCCCGGGTGACTGAACTCGCCGTACGTCGGTTCGAAGCCCAGGTGCTTCATACCCGCGAGATGCAGTACTCGGTTCAGCAACGAATCGTCGAAACAGAAAACCGGATTAACTTCCTGGTGGGTCGGTTTCCACAGCCAGTCGTTCGTAGTTCGCAGTCGTTTGCAACGTTGACGCCAGCGATCGTTCGGGCGGGTGTACCAGCGCAATTGCTGGCGAATCGCCCCGACATCAAGCGGGCGGAGCTGGATCTGGCGGCAGCTAAACTTGACGTACAGGTAGCTCGGGCTAACTTTTATCCTAGACTGGATATTACAGCCGGGGCAGGTTTTGAAGCCTTCAATCCGATTTTCCTGCTGTCGACGCCACAGTCCATTCTATATTCGCTGGCGGGTGGCTTGACCGCACCGCTGGTTAACCGGTACGGCATAAAAGCTGCTTATGCTAGTGCTAATGCCCGGCAGACACAGGCCGTCTACAACTACGAACGGACGATTCTGAACGCCTACGTAGAAGTAGCCAATCAGTTGGCAAATATCAGCAACCTCGAAAATAGTTATAACCTGAAAACGCAGGAGGTGACGGCGTTGACGCAGTCGACCGACATTGCCAATACGTTGTTTGGATCAGCCCGGGCTGACTACATGGAAGTGCTGCTCACCCAGCGGGACGCCCTGGAAGCCCGTTTCGACCTGGTTGAGACCAAAATGCAGCAGATCAATGCTACCGTCAATATATACCGGGCATTGGGGGGCGGCTGGAAATAAACACCTGCCAATCGTACCATTCACTACATAAATACGACAAACCGCCAGGTAGCCATTAGGTTGCCTGGCGGTTTTGTTTGTATGCAAGTATCTCCTCCCAACGTACGCCTGTTTATCATCGACGCTTTTCCGCCGATGATCTTCTCCCTATTTTAGCAAGATATACAGCCTCTTGACAACTGGCTATGAAAAAACTTATCCTGTTCCTGCTGCTGGGTGGCTATTCAACCTACGCCCAGTCGCTTACCAAAACCGAGTCGACACTGATTACAACGGTGAAAAAGCAGATGCCGGAAACCGAAGCATTCCTGGAAAAAGTCGTTAACATCAACAGTGGCTCGCTCAACAAAGAAGGCGTCCGGCAAGTGGGCGACCTGATGGGGGCCGAGTTTAAGAAACTCGGCTTTACGGTTGACTGGGTAAACCTGCCCGATTCGCTCAACCGGGCGGGGCATCTGGTGGCGACCCGGCCCGGTAAGAAAGGAAAAAAGCTGTTTCTGATCGGTCACTTGGATACGGTTTTTGAAAAAAGCCTGCCGATGGAGCCGTACACGCACACCAACGATTCGACCGTGACGGGGCAGGGAGTCAACGACATAAAGGGTGGTGATGTCATGATCATTGCCGCACTGAAAGCCATGCAGCAGCAGAAGTTGCTGGATGATACCAATATCACAGTATATTTGACAGGCGACGAAGAAAGCGGAGGAGGCATAGCAAGTCGCCTGGATTTCATCGAGCGGGCTAAAAAGTGTGATCTAGCACTGGCCTTCGAAACGGCGCAGGGACTTAACCTCGTCACGACTGGTCGGCGGGGATCGAGTAGCTGGACATTGGATGTACGAGCGCGCTCAGGCCACTCGTCGCGGATTTTTAGTGACCTGGGCTACGGAGCCATCTACGAAGCTGCCCGAATTCTGACCGAGTTTCGGCGGGTGCTGGGCCAGGAGCAGTATCTGACCTTCAACCCCGGCCTGATCGTGGGTGGGGCCGACGTAAAATACGACGATAAAACGGCCGAAGCGCGTGCTGTCGGCAAAACGAATATTATTGCTGGCTCAGCGCTGGTAAAAGGCGATTTACGGTTCTTAGGTGAAGCGCAGAAAGAAAAAGCCCGCGACCGGATGCGCGAGATCGTTAGCAAAAGCCTGCCGCTGACTGGCTCAAAAATTACGTTTGCCGACGGAATTCCGTCGATGGAGCCTACAGCAGCTAATGACAAATTGCGTCTGGAAGTAGATAAAGTAAGCCGGGATATGGGCCTTGGTCCCGTTGCTGCTGGCGATCCGGGATCACGGGGCGCGGGCGATGTATCGTTCATCGCCGAATACCTGCCCTGCCTTGATGGGCTGGGGGCATCGGGCAAAGGAGCACACAGCATTGAAGAAAGTATGAATAGCAAAGAGTACCCGCTCCTGATTCAACGGACGGCCGTTTTACTCTATCGATTGACGCGGTAACCAGACAACAATGCAAAGATGCCCGAACGCTGTATTCATTTGTTGTTCGGGCATCTTTTACGTTAGTCCTTCGCCGGTTTAGCGCCCGGTAGTCGACTCTTTAACCAGGTGATTTGACCCCGGTGGTTTGATTCGTGCTCGCAGACGTGAAACCATTTCCAGTACGTATTGACTGGCTGCTGCTTTGACCAGATCGGGTCGAGCGCCAGCAACCACGCATCGTCTTTGGTTTTGAGTTTGGCCAGCGTATCATCCCGCACGGCCGTGATCTTATCAATGTAATACTGCGCGTCGTGTCCTTTGATTTCTTTCCGTCCAGCATCGTTCAGTTCCATGGCCGAGCCCCACTCTTTCTTTTCAACCTCATTAAACTCCTGTCGACCGTCGAACGTGTTGATTTGGTAGAATTTATCCGTTGCACCAAGGTGCATGACCAGCGCGCCAATGGTGTTGGCATTCCCATCAAATAGAAAGTCGAGCTGGGCGACGGTCAGATTCTTGATGGAATTGATAATTGTTTCGCGGTTGTAGCGCATCATCGAAACCAGGGTGCCAATCATCGGCGAGTAGCCGTCTACCGGACCGACGACAAGCAAATTTTTGTCGGGAGGAAAACCGGTTGCCAAGGCCAGGGTGGGGAGAAGACTCGACACGGCCAGACCAGTTGCTGCCGTCAAGCCGCTGTTCATAAACTGACGTCGGGATAGGGAATTTTTCATGGCCTAAGAAAATAAGAGTGAAAGGATGAGTATCGAAGATACTAGTTTCGCTACTGATTGAAAAATGGCCTGGTGAGCTTTTATGCAAAGGATAAGCGGTGCCAATGAACTCAACCGGCCGGGCACTGAGTTATGGGAAGAGCCTCCAGCCGACTGCTGGCTGTTAGTAATAATCTACTTGTATGCATCAACCCATTGGCGTGTTTGATTCGGGCTACGGTGGTCTGACCATTCTGCGCGAGATTGTTCGAAAGCTGCCTGAGTACGACTACCTCTACCTGGGCGATAACGCTCGAACGCCGTACGGGAACCGTTCCTTCGAGACCGTCTACCAGTACACGTTGGAGTGCGTTCGGCACCTGTTTGCGCGCGGCTGTCGGCTGGTGATACTAGCCTGTAACACAGCCTCCGCGAAGGCATTACGTAATATTCAGCAACTGGATTTACCTGGAATGACTGATATGGGATCTGACGGACCGGACCGACGCGTGCTGGGTGTCATCCGGCCAACAACCGAGGTCATTGGCAACTATTCGCGGACGGGGCATGTTGGTATATTAGCGACCCGCGGTACTGTTACGTCGGAATCGTATGTCGTTGAAATTGAGAAATTCTTTCCGGAACTGAACGTATTTCAGGAAGCCTGCCCCATGTGGGTGCCGCTGGTCGAAAATGGTGAGTTCGCTAGCCCCGGAGCTGATTACTTCGTCAACCAGCACATTAACCGCTTGCTGGCGAAGTCGCCCGACATCGACACGCTGCTCCTGGCTTGTACCCATTATCCATTATTGATCAACAAGATCCGACAGGCAGCTCCAGCTGGTATGGCCATCGTTAGCCAGGGTGAACTTGTTGCGGATAGTTTGGCGGATTATCTGCAACGACACCCGGTAATTGATCAACAATGCAGTAAACACGGTGAGCGCACGTTTCTGACAACGGACTCAACCGCCGATTTTGATCGACAGGTCGCCATATTTTACGGAGAAGCTGTTCGGTCAGTGCAACTGACGCTCTAGGCATCCCGCAAGAATTTCGTACCTTTGTATCACTAATCTAGAACAGAAATTACCTAATGATCAACGTATCTAACGTCTCGCTCCGCTATGGTAAGCGGGTGCTGTTTGACGATGTCACCATAAAATTTACGTCCGGCAACTGTTATGGCGTCATCGGCGCCAACGGAGCGGGTAAATCAACGTTTCTAAAAATACTGTCGGGCGAAATCGAACCACAAACTGGCTCGGTCAGTATGACCCCCGGCGAACGGATGTCGGTGCTGAACCAGAACCAGTTCGCGTACGACGAATACCCCGTTCTGCAAACGGTCATCATGGGTAATAAACGCCTGTATGACATCATGCAGGAAAAAGACGTATTGTACGCCAAGACTGACTTTACGGATGCCGACGGTGAACGGGCCGCTGAACTTGAATCCGAGTTTGCCGAAATGAACGGCTGGGACGCCGAATCGGATGCCGCCAGTCTGCTGTCGGGTCTGGGTATCAAAGAGGACCTGCATTATTCGCTGATGAGCGACCTGAACGGTTCGGAAAAAGTGCGGGTACTGCTGGCGCAGGCGCTGTTCGGTAACCCTGACGTGCTGCTGCTTGACGAGCCAACCAACAACCTGGACGTAGAGTCGGTTAGCTGGCTCGAAAACTTCCTGGCCAATTTCAATAATACCGTGATTGTGGTAAGCCATGACCGTCACTTCCTGGATCAGGTCTGCACGCAGATTGTAGACGTTGATTTCAGCAAAGTGAAGCTGTTTGCTGGTAACTACTCGTTCTGGTATGAATCAAGCCAATTGGCTTTGAAACAACGCCAGGATCAGAACAAGAAGACCGAAGATAAACGGAAAGAACTCGAAGAATTCATCCGTCGTTTCTCGGCCAACGCGTCTAAATCGAAACAGGCAACCAGCCGCGCCAAGTTGCTGGAAAAACTCACGATTGATGATATTCAGCCGTCGTCTCGGAAATATCCATACGTTCACTTCAAACCTGAGCGTGAACCCGGTGATCAGATCCTGACGGTCGAAAACCTGACGTATACGTCGGAAGACGGTACCAAACTATTCGAAGACCTGTCGTTCACGGTAAACAAAGGCGACAAAATCTTCCTGTACAGCCGTGATGGCCTGGCCGTTTCGGCGCTGCTGGATATTCTGGCGGGTGAGCGGAAAGCTGATTCTGGTACGTTCCGGTGGGGTATTACGATTACGATGTCCTACTTCCCGAACGATACGGAGAAAGACAAGTTCTTCCAGACCGACCTGAACTTGGTTGACTGGCTGCGCCAGTATTCGGAAGAGAAAGACGAGAGCTTTATCCGGGGCTTCCTGGGCCGGATGCTGTTCTCGGGCGAAGAATCACTCAAAAAAGCGACGGTGCTCAGTGGGGGTGAGAAAGTGCGGTGTATGCTGTCGAAAATGATGCTGTCGGGTGCTAACGCCCTGATGCTCGACGAGCCAACCAACCACCTGGACCTAGAATCGATCGAATCGCTGAACAACGGGATGATCGATTTCAAAGGGCCTATTTTGTTCACGTCGCATGACCACCAGTTCGTGCAGACCGTTGCCAACCGGATTATTGAACTAACGCCGGCTGGTGTGCTCGATAAGCTGATGACCTACGACGAGTTCCTGACCGACGATCGGGTCAAGCAACAGCGTGAGGAACTGTACGCAGCTGTAGCGTAAACGGCCGTTATTCATTTTAAGCCACCGTTTGTTACCTTCGCCGGTACGAACGGTGGTTTTTTATTGTACTGACTAGCATGAAAGATTTACGGGTAAATGGACGAATATGGCTCGAAACGGACGAACGATTTATGGGGATCGGTCGGCTGGAGTTATTGGATCATATCGCCAGTACTGGCTCGATTAATCAGGCAGCAAAAGCCATGCAGATGTCGTATAAGCGAGCCTGGGAATTGGTCCAGTCGATGAACGCACAGGCTGACAAACCACTGGTCAGTACCCAAACCGGTGGTGAAAAGGGCGGTGGAACCGTTATAACGCCGGAAGGAGAACGGTATCTGGCGTATTACCGCAGTTTACAGGAGCGCTTTCAGCAGTTTCTAAATCTGGAAACGCGGGCTCTCGCCACGTTGTCCACCCAATCACACTGACACGACCTACGGACGAGTGGAGTTTACGGCATACACCTATTGATTTGTTAATAATCAGTACGTCAGCAACCACGCAGTGAATAATCAGTTTTTTTAGCTAGAGCAGCTTAATTCTGGTTACATCTATGAACTGCCTTCGCTTCACTTTTTATGCAAACATTTGACGTTGTTGTTATTGGGACTGGTTCGGCGGGAAAAACGGTTGCCGAAGAGGTCCGTGCCGCTGGAAAATCCGTAGCTATTATTGATAAGTTGCCCTTTGGTGGTACATGCTCGCAGCGCGGGTGTGATCCCAAAAAAGTGCTGGTCGGGGCCGCCGAAATCGTAAGTCGCTCCACCGACCTTCAGGGCAAAGGCATACGTCAGTCAGCCGCAATTAACTGGGCTGATCTAATGGCATTCAAGAAAACCTTTGTCGAATCTATTCCAGAAAACACCGAAGAGAAATTTGCGGAACAGGGGATTGCCCGGTTTCATGGCGTAGCGTCGTTCGTGTCGAAGAATCAACTGAAGGTTGGTGAAGAAACACTAACGGCTACGCAGTTTGTGATTGCAGCTGGAGCCGCCCCGCAACCGATAAACATTCCTGGTGAAGATAAGCTAATTGATAGTACGGGGTTCTTAGACTTGCCCCAGTTGCCGGACGAGATTGTAATGATTGGTGGAGGTTATATCGCCTTTGAGTTTGCCCACATTGCCGCCCGGGCGGGGGCTCACGTAACAATTATCCATCAAGGTAAACGGCCGCTTGAACAGTTCGACGCCGACCTGGTAACGATGCTCACCAAGGCTACTGAAGATTTAGGTATCCGGGTGCTGCTGGAAGCCAAAGTGACAGGAATCGATGGCGAAGGCAATCAACTAACGGTTCAGTTTAAACAGGAGGGAGCAAAGCAGTCAGTGAAGACTAAGCTGGTGGTGCATGCTGCGGGCCGGGTAGCTGATGTCGCTGATATGGGGCTTGATAAAGCAGGGGTAGAGGTAAGCAAAAAGGGCGTTGTCGTCAATGAATACTTACAATCGGTTTCCAATCCAGCTGTCTACGCCTGTGGTGACGTTAACGACAAAGGGAAACCGCTAACTCCCCTGGCTTCGTACGAAGGGGGTATTGTCGGGAGTAATGTTTTGAAAGAAAAATCGAAGACGTACACGGATAATCCGGTACCATCGGCTGTCTTTACGTTGCCCCCACTGGCCGCTGTCGGCTTGACGGAAGAACAGGCCAGCGAGGAAGGTCTGGACGTAACGGTAACCTGCGAGGAAACAAAAGATTGGTACAGTTCGAAACGTATCAACGAGCCCGTTTCCGGTTTTAAAACGCTGGTTGACAAAAAGACCGGACTGGTCGTAGGAGCGCATCTACTGGGCGCCGGCAGCGACGAGCTGATCAACGTCTTTACGCTGGCAATAAAATATAAGATTCCAGCCAAAGAACTGGCGAGTACATTGATGGCCTATCCAACGCATGCCTCAAATCTGTCGTCGATGCTGCCGAGAGAATAATTGTACTAAAGCCAGCAGGGCGCCGAGAATTTCGGCGCCCTGCTGGCTTTAGTACAATTTATTATTTGCCCCACTCCGCCGGGTTTTGGCGCCAGGTCGACAGCGAGTCCAGCGCGTTGGCAGGAATGTAGTTGAGTGCCTGGGCTTCCTGGAGAAGTGCATCGTAGTTACTCAGGCAAACCAGTTCGACATTACGTTCGGCAAAATTCTGGTCGGCAACCGGGAAGCCGTATGTAAAAATAGCCGCCATTCCCAGCACTTCGGCGCCCGCTTTTCGCAGTGCGTCCACCACTTTTAGTGAGCTGCCACCCGTTGAAATTAAGTCTTCGATGACTACTACTTTCTGGCCTTCGTTCAACTGCCCTTCAATCTGTTTGCCCATACCGTGTGCTTTTGGCTCGGGACGAACGTAACAGTAGGGCAGGTCTAAGACGTCGGCGACCAGAACACCCTGCGGAATGCCCGCCGTGGCCACACCAGCGATGGCTTCTACGTCAGGGAAACGCTCCCGAATCGCATCCGCCAGCGCATTTTTGATGAACGTCCGTACGTCGGGGTAGGCCAGCGTAACGCGGTTATCGCAGTAAATGGGCGATTTCCAGCCTGAACTCCAGGTAAAGGGACTGTCGGGTTGGAGCCGTACGGCTTTAACGGTGAGCAGATGCCGGGCAATGGCCTGTTGGGTAGTCAGTTGATCCACAGTAGTAGTAGGGAGATAGAAGGTTCGTAACTTAATCCGGTCGCTTGCCTGAGATATGCACTTTAACCGTATCGATCCGGGTACCGTCCATCGAAATAATGGTAAACGTAAACGGGAAAAATTCAATTACCTCGCCAACACGAGGCAGGTCTTCATTGGCCGCCAGAATCAATCCGCCCAGCGTATCATAATCGCCTTCGGGAATGTTCCAGCCGTATTTTTCATTTAGATCATCAATTTCGTGTCGTGCGCTCAGCACCCAGGTCTTATCATCGATTTGCCGTTCTACCCAGTCTTCGTTCGTATCGAACTCATCCTGAATTTCACCAAATATCTGCTCAACGATGTCTTCTACACTGACTAACCCGGAGGTACCGCCAAATTCGTCAACGACGAGCGCCAGGCTTTTCCGCTCGGCCAGAAACCGGAGCAATAAGTCCTGCGCCAGCATAGTTCCTGGAATGGCGATTATAGGGGTTACGATCGATTCAAGACTGGTCGGCTTCTGAAAGAGCGCCAGTGCGTGACAATAGCCGAGTACATCATCGATCGTGTCTCGATAAACAATGATCTTGGAGTGGCCGCTTTGTTGAAACGCCTGTCGGAGCTCTTCCAGAGAGTCATCGATAGCGACGGCCGCAATTTCGGTTCGGGGAACCTGGCAATCCCGCACCCGGACTTCCCGAAACTCAATGGCATTGTTAAAAATGCGTGAATCTACTTCAACTTCCTCCGATGGATCAGCCGTTTGGTTGAGCTCCTGGAGGTACTGGTTCAGATCCGTTAGGCCGAAGACAGGCCGAATTTCCGGGTTTTTCTTGCCTAATACGTAGCGAATGATGAAACGAGCCGTACTCACCAGCAACCGAACGATGGGGGCAATAATCTTATAGATCACCCAGAGCGGTACGGCTAGTTTTTCAAGGAAACGGTCAGGATGGATCAACGCCAGGCTCTTGGGCAGGTAGTCAGCCAGCGGCATGAAAACGACCGTTAGTACGACCGTTTCGATCACAATGAGCCAGAACGGGTGCGTGTACGAATCGGGCAGTAGCTCAATCAGAATCGGATTAAGAATCAATACGCCGAGTACCGCATAAAGCACCAGAAAGAGCGTATTTCCGCTGAGCGTCGTACCAATAAACAGGATTGGGTTTTTGAGGAAGCTGGAAACCAGCTTTTCGCCCAAAGGTCCTTGTTTGCTGTGCAGCTCAAAATACAGTCGGTTGACCGACAGATACGCCATCTCAACCGCCGAGAAGAACCCGGCGAGGACCAGGGTTAGTAGGGCTCCGAAAAGTAGGGCGTAGGCTTCCAAATGGTAAGGTAGTTTGACAAATGCAGGCAAGATACCTGCTTATTTTTTCTTCTTTTTCTGACGATCAGCCGCCATTTGTTTGATGGTTGGCGAAACTTCTTTATCGCTTTCGATACGTCGATTGCGAATAAACTGGAACAGCAGCAGAAACGACAGGCACAACATCAGCAACCAGTAACTGTCGGCGAATGTTGTACGCTGATACTCCGCGATCCAGAGAATAAGAAAGCCAACCGCAGCGGCTAGTGTGAGCGTTTCAGGAAGCTTCATAAGCGAAGTAAGCCAAACGGCTAACGTAAATCGTTACGTTAGCCGTTTGGTGGTTTGATTCGATTAAGCCAGACCTTTATGTTTCATTTTGGAAAATTCGCGGTACCGCCGAATGCCAGCCAATAGGAACCCGACAATGACCAGCAACGTACCAATCCAGAGAACATTGATGAGTGGTTTTTCGTACGCTTTCAGTACAATATAATCGCGCTGCGTCTGGTTGACGGCAAAGGTAAATTTACCGCTTGCGGGATCAATGGCATTGAGCTGAATTCGGATACCCAACTCGTCACTCGTATCGGCCCGGCGACCAACCATCCGATCTTTGATGATGAAGGCTGGCTTCAGAATGTGTTCGCCGTTTTTATCCAATACCCGAATGTGGGCGCGAACGGCTGCATCATTGGGACCAATCTCCATCCCTTCGACATCATTTGTCCGAGTCACGTTATCCAGAATGGCGACGTAGTCGTTCAGGAAGAAGGTATCCTTAACGGCTATCGTATAATTTTCGGTTTTTCCCCAGCTTCGCTCCGAGCCTGGGTCTGGTACTGATGAGACAAACGTATACATGTCCCGGTCCATTTTGTGCCGAATATCAGGTGATGCCAGCAGGCCCATACGGTCGTTTACCTGCGCCCGTGGATAAAGCGTAAAGATTTTGCCGCTGGGCTCCCGGTATTCCACCTCGTAATAGGTGTTTTCTGGATAGAGAGCCAGCGTATCACCTTTCTTGTAGTACAGCTTACCGTTTTGTTCAATGTTCTGCTGAGCAATACCATGGAAGTCACCTTCGATGACCGAAACCGCTTTCTGCGGAAGATAACCCGGTACGTCGCGGGCCTCAATCCGGCGACCCCGGTACGTGAGCTGATAAGGACCCATCTGCTCACCCTGGTTCAGCCACAGAAGCTTGTTCTCTTTGTTTTCCTTATTGTCGTTCTTCGTGAACTCTGCCTGGTTCGAGATGGCCAGACCACTATTATTGATCGAAATAATCCGCGAATAACCCGCCGAATAAAGAACGCCTAGTAGCATTAACGCCATCCCAACGTGAGCAATAGCCCCGCCAGACAGGCGATAGTTGCCGCGAATAATATCCAGAATAATGGTTGTATTGGCGACCAGAGCAAAAACTGCGGCTACCAGCAACGCCATGTAAACCGGGTTCGTGATTGAGCCAAAAGCAATAACACCCGCGCTGATCAACAACGTAATGATAGCGGGGGTAATGAGCGCATCCCACTTTTTGTTATCCACTTTACGCCACCACATGTACTGGCCAACGCCCGTTAGCAACGCGATAACAATAAAGAACCAGATCTGAAATTTGCTGTAATGGGCCACCTGATCGGCGGGTAGAGCTAGGTTCGATACCTTTCCGAACGACTCCAGAATCTTGTTGTAGACGGGAATCGAGGTAGTCGCCGTTACCTGAAAAGCAGCCAGACAGAGTACTGTAGCGCCGATAAATAGCCAGAACTCTTTGGTATATACTGATGCTTCCTGCTCGTCGCTGGGAATAAACTTCCACTTGCTGACCGCCAACGCTACTGATAAGACCAGGAACGCCAGCATGTAAATCAACAACTGGCCCGATAAACCAAGATCCGTAAACGAGTGGACCGATGCGTTACCCAGGATACCGCTGCGCGACAGAAAGGTTGAATACAGAATTAGTAGGAAGGTGGCAATCGTCAGGATGATCGACGTTTTCAGACCCGTTGAACTCTTCTTGGCGATCAGCATGGTGTGCAAAGCACCGACCAGCACCAGCCACGGTACGTAAACTGAGTTTTCGACGGGATCCCAGTTCCAGTAACCACCAAAGTTCAGGGTTTCGTAGGCCCAGTAGCCACCCATCATGATAGCCGTTCCCAGAATCATGCCGCCGGCCAGCGTCCAGGGAAGCGCGGGACGAATCCATTCAAGGGGTTGATTCCGCCACAGACCGGCAATGCAGTACGAGAAAGGAACCAGCGTTAGGGCGTATCCCAGGAATGTCGTGGGTGGGTGAATCACCATCCAGTAGTTCTGCAGCAGTGGGTTTAAGCCGTTACCATCTTTTGGAACATAATCAGGGTTCATCGTGAAGATGGGCGCATCGGGCATCGCTTCTTTCAGCAAGAGGAACGGCGAGGAGCCGATCTTGAGCCAGTCACCGAAGACAACCCCCAGAATCATTGATGCCAGGAACGCCTGCACCAGCGCGAAGATGGTCATCATGGGCGCTTCCCACTTGCTGCCGCTGGTTTGAATCAAAATGCCGCCCAGCACCGCATTCCAGAATAGCCAGAGCAGGAACGAACCTTCCTGACCTTCCCAGAAACACGAAATCATGTAATGCACGGGTAACGACAACGACGAGTGGCTCCACGCGTAGTGGTACTCGAAGTAATGGTTGTAAATGATATAGAACAGCGAAGCCGCAATACCAACTACAGCCGCGCCGTGGATATAGAACGCCCAGCGAGCCAGCGTCCGCCAATCGTCTTTGGGAGGTGCTGTAGCGCCAGCTTTTCCGCCCGTCGCTACGTTCCGACGAACTTTGGGCTTCTGTAGAGTCAGCGTGTCGCCCGATTCGTAGTCCAGAGCTGCCTCCTCGTTACGTTCAGCGGCAGGTTGAGCCGCCAGCGCCCGGCGCAGACCGAGTGACGATAAGAAATAAGCCACTGTTGCCACCAATGCCGTAACAAACGACAGAATGACGAAAAAATGGCCGAGTTGACCGACTGTAGTGTGTATCATAAATGTAAAGAGGGAAAGGGGAAAAGAGCGATAGAGCGAAAGAGAATTGGCGTATTGCTCTATCGCTCTATTGTTCTTCCACTCTTTATAACTGGGCCGTTTTGACTTCGTGTTCGGTTGTTTCCAGCTTGCCGTCCTGGTATTTGGATGGGCATTTCAGCAGGATCTTATTACACTTGAAGTGATCACCTTCCATGTTGCCAACTACCACGATCTGCTCCGAACGATCAAAGTCCTGTGGTTTGGGGCTGTTATAGACGACCCGTTCCGAATGGTTGTCATTATCGATGAGCGTGAACTCAAAGTAGTTCGGGTCGATCTGGGGATTATAAACGACATCCGTTACGTGCCCCTGGGCGTCTTTGGGCGCTTTGCCGACGATGTGAATCAGTTTATCATTGCCATCCTTTGCCAGTTCGGAGGCCTGTTTGAAGTTGACGTACGCACTAGCGTCACCTGCTGTTGAGACAATGATGCCAATGGCAATCGCAATGACGATGATACCGAGGATATGAGTGATTTTCATTGAATTACGGGAAAGACAAGTTCTATTAGCTGATACCCTGCGTTTTACGACGCGTATCGTTCGTGTGAGAAGTCACTTCTTTTTCCAGCTTGCCGAGCTGACTGTCAAGTCGAATCAGGTACACGATAATACCCGCAAAGACGGCCGCAATCACCGCGACCACAACCCAGATCTTACCGTCGGCCCGCAGTTGATCGGCCATGGCGACGCCTTCCTCAACGGGTTGCTGTAAGGCTGTCAGGACATTCATAAATAGACTCATTGGCTTTAGCTAAGTCAGGTTAATCAACCCAGGCTTTTGCGGGCGGATTAATCAATAAAGTAACGAAAAATAATACTAAATCATTCCTCCAGGGCCGCCCGAAGACGACGCATCCGAACGCGTAGTTCGGTAATCCAGACGCCCAGCAGCGTGAAACCGATGATGGCTGGGTAAAAGACCATCCGCATCCGGCTGTCCATGTCATACTTCCCGAAGGCCGGGTTGCCACCGTTACCGGGGTGCAGCGAATCCGTCAGGCGGGGGACAATGAAGATAAGTGGAATGAAAACGGCAAAGGCAAAAATGTTGTAAACAGCTGAGATCCGGGCCCGGCGCTGTTCGTCGTCGAAAGACCCGCGCAGAATGAGGTAAGCGAAGTAAAGCAGCATGCCAACGGCTACACTGTTCAGCTTCGGGTCATTTGGCCAGGGGTCTCCCCAGGTGAAATTTGCCCAGAGCGAACCCGTCAGGCAACCCAGTAGACCGAATAGAATCGACGTATTAGCAAATTCAACGGCAATCAGATCGTCATCAAACTTGCCCGAGCGTAGGTACTTGATTGAAAAAACGGCCGAAGTCAGCAGCAGCACAATCATACCAAACCAGAGCGGCACATGGAAGTATACGTTCCGGATACTCTCGTTCAGAATCGGTTGCCGGGGAACTGTACCCAGCAGACCCTGTAGCACAACGTAGGTTAGAATCAGGACGGCGAAGGCCTTCCACCAATTTTTTTTCATATCAGTGTGCCGGTGACCCGGCAGTCATGCATTGATTGGACAGTACGTCCAGAAAATCGTTTAACTCCGCCATAAAAACGGAAACAGCAGCCAGGATAATGTGAGCACGATGGCATCGATCGCCAGCACGATACCGGCTTCGTCCCAGCTCACACTCCGGTCGAGGCCGTCCATGGCGTTCTTCGAAATTTCCAGCAGCATCAGCAGTAGCGGCAGGATAATTGGGAAGCTCAGCACCGCCATCAGCGTCGCCGGGTTTTCGGCCTTACTGGCGATACCCGAAACAAGCGTCAGCGATGAGGAGAAGCCGATGGCGCCCAGCACGAGACTGACCAGATAAAGGCCAATGTCCTGCACTGGATTGCCCAGCACGAAAGCATATACCCCAAAGCCCAGCAGGGACAAAACCAGCATCAGAATCGTATTGTAGGCAATTTTGGCCAGAATGATCTGCTGTGGACTCGCCAGCGTGTAGTAGTACAGTTGGCGACCGGCGCGTTCCTGCACAAAACTCTTGGCAATGGCATTTATCGCGCTGAATAACAGGATAATCCAGAACAGCGTGTTCCAGACGATGGGGGTTAGAATACCCCGCCGGGCGTTGAAACTCAGGTAGCAGACAAACACCGATCCGACGATGTACAGCAGCATGCCATTGAGTGCGTAACGTTGCCGCCACTCCAGCAGGAATTCCTTCCGCATCAAGGCACCCATTTGACGTACTGATTCCACGAGACTGGTTTGTTTCAAACCACAAATTTACATCAGAACCTGGAAAGAGTAAGGAAAAGGGCTGAACTGTTTTTGGTTACTTTTGCCGCCGATGGCTTATGAGTTGGTTGGTACGCTTTGTGGATTTGCGTTTGTGGCAGGTTTTATTGATGCCATTATTGGTGGGGGCGGGTTGATTCAGACACCAGCTATGTTGTTCAGCCTGCCGCAGTATCCGGTGCCAACGCTGATCGGAACAACAAAAATTCCGTCACTGGCGGGTAGTCTGATGGGTGCTTTCCAATACAGCCGACGTGTAGCGGTCGTCGGGCGGTTTATCGGACCCATGATGGCGATTGCGTTTGGCGCGTCCTGGCTGGGTTCACTCACGCTGACGCTCGTGCCGAACTACTTCATGAAACCGCTGGCACTGGTTATTCTGATCGGTGTTTTTATTTATACGCTTACCAAAAAGGATTTCGGGCAGATGCCCCAGCGGGTAGTGTCACCCCGGCAGCAACAGATACGGATGTGGCTGATGGGGACTGTAGTTGGTTTCTACGACGGCTTTTTCGGACCGGGGACTGGAAGCTTTCTGGTGCTTGGCTTCATTACGTTGATTGGCTTCGATTTTTTGAAAGCCAGCGCCCATGCTAAGCTGGTTAACGCGTCGACGAACCTGGCCAGTCTGTTGTTTTTCGTTAATAAGGGGGTAATTTTCTACTCGGTTGCTATTCCGATGGCCGTTGCCAATCTGACCGGCGCGTTCCTGGGTGCCCGGCTGGCTATTCTGAAAGGAAATTCATTTATCCGGATCTTTTTCCTCATCGTCATTGCTGCTACAATTATGCGCTTCGCCTGGGATTTGTGGCGTTGACCAGATCTTGATTCGTAGCGAGTACGAATAGCTCGGACTGTGTTTGCTACGAATCAAGAATAACCTAAATCATCCTGAATTTTGTCTCTAAAAGCGGACGAAGACAGACCGGGATGATTTACGTTATAATAGTCTCACATACTCATCTGCTAGTGACAAAAAAGATCCGGGCAGCCGTTGCGGTTGATTATTGAGATGGCTATCTGCGACGGATCGATATACCAAAGTATAGCTCGACAAAAGAGCCGACAGCAATCTCCTTGAATGGGCGTTTCGTGAGACGGTATGTTGCCTGAAGTTTGTACTTTGAATAATATAACGTTTGATTATACAACACGAAAATGCCAGTAGTTACACGAAAATGCCAGTAGTTAAAAAAGATCGCCTTAGTAATGATGTCGTAAGCGGAGTATATGCATTAGACTTGTCCAAATCCGATTTCACTGCTTTTGCTGAATTCATCCTTCTAACTGATAAAGACGGAAGAACCCTTCTAATCCATGCAGTGCTGGCTAAGCACTTGGCTCTAGTGAGCTGGTTAACTGCAAATGCAGCTAATATCGAGCATAGCGATAAACTGGGATGGACGGCTTTACATTATGCTGCACAAGGGCATCAGGCTTCAATTTTAGAGGTCTTGTTATCTGTGCATCCGGCGGTTGATCTCCAAGACGAGTATGGAAATACTCCACTTTGGCGAGCTACTTTTGACTCAAGGGGAGTAGGGGACTTGATCAAGCTGCTATTACAAGCTGGGGCCAATCCCTATCTAAAGAATCACTTAGGTATTAGCCCTTATGATTTGGCTTTAACTATTGCTAACTACGATGTAAAGCCTTTTTTTGCTGACTTTGCCTAACATAATGCCACTTATATAACAGTTCATCTCTATGAGTATTTGGAGGAATAAGAATTTTTATATCAGGACTTTGATAACTTTTGTTGTTATCGTATTCATCGACTGGCTGATCGAATCAGGATACAAACTTTTTCAAGGTCAAAATTTCACACAAACTATTGAGCATTATAAAATACCTTTCACCTATTTAGCTATAGCCGGTGCTATTGTATACTCAAATTTGAAGCGGAAGGAAGAAAGCTGATTCTTGCTATTATCCCTTTACATAAAAATAGTTATAAAACTCCCCTTTATAAAGTAGAATGCCTGACTATTGGAATCTGTAGCCAGGCATTTTACTTTATGAATTTTAACCAGTCACTTACTTTTTTTCGTACTTACTAGAATTACACCATCTTTAGCCTTTGGGCCGTATGTGTCTACTAGATTATTGGTTGCGCTTGACCTCAAGACAGTCATGCTTTTGATATCATTGGGGCTAACCTTAAGTTTTATAACATCGTCAAAGACAACACCGTCAACTACAATAAGCGGCTTAATTTTAGAATGAGGCTGATCGTTGATTGTCATCTGTAAAGGTGCTACTGGCACAATCCCCGAACCTGCTTTATTACAAGCAGTAAAGCATAAACAAGTGCAAGCCGTTAAAACTACAGAAGTAATGTATTTAATTCTCATGGCCTAAATTGTTAGCTGAAACAAGATGACAAAAAATTAAATAATACAAAAAATTTAAGATAGTCTATCAGGGTAGTTTTTATCAATAAATTTAGTTGTGTTTTATAACTATTTTTATGTAAAACGAGGATCAGCCACAAATAGATGCCCCGTATAAACGTGTAGAGTAGTGACCCCACTTTCAATTGTTACTCGTCCAGTATGATAACCAACCATGAAGCCGTAACGGGGATTACGTAAATCAAAAGCATCTGCATCAGCAAAACCTTCGTCTCCTTGGCGGGTCATGGAGGACCAGTGCATTCCAATTATTGGTTTGATATAATAGTGGACGGTTTGCCTTTCAAATTGGTTTAGAAGACTATCTTGTTTTTGAGACTGACCCCAACCAGGTAAGAAGGTAGCGAAGTAGCAAGCGACTAGATAGCAGAACCGTAAATTTTGTGGTGTAATGGTCATGTAGGATACTAATGTTGAGCAAAGCAAAGGTACCATGGTTGCTCAAACGTCTGTTGTATAAGTGGCATTATGTTGACCTAGGTTCAAACATTTTGTAATACAATCAATAGGGCTATGGTACCAATAAGAGCGCCAAATCCTCCTATTGCTCCATACCAGTAGAGCCGAATGTACTTAGCTCGCTGAAGTTGGTCCAGGCTAAAATCAAATTCGTGGACGATTAAAGATTCTAAAAAGATCTTGTATAACGTAAAGGGCACACCAACCACCAGTATCAGAGCTTGAAAGCGATTTAAATGCAGTGGGCCGACTCTTTTCATTACTAGTCCCATTGTCAAAAGCGAAAAAGAGAAGTAATAAAGAAACATCAAAAGCAAGAACCGCATGGTGTTATTTTGTCTAGCTTGCTCAACCGATTCATATTTACTCGAGAAGATGAAGATAGCAAGCTGTAAATCGACCAGGAGTTTTCTGAATGACAACATAGAATAGGATTGAGGAATCTTTGTTACTATTTAGAAGTCGTTTTTATAGGTGCTTTACTTTCTAATGATGGCGTTCATCTAAAAATAATAAGTTAACATAACACATTCTCTTCTGTCCCCTTTCCAAAGAACAATTCAATCTTTTTTGACAACTCATATTGGACGTGTAATCTTAGAATAATCTCTTAGAGCGTGTTGAGGAATTAAGAAGCATGAAGGTCGTGCCAACTTTGTGGTTGCCAAACTACAGAGTCATGACCAAACAGTGGGAGCCACTGACCGACCTCCAATGGGGCACAATTTCGCCTTTTTTCGAGCTTCAACGCAAGCGTAAGCACAATCTTCAGCAAGTCATGGATGCTATTTTGTGGCTGCTACGGACCGGCACTCAATGGCGCAACCTGCCACCGAACTTCCCCCCCTGGCAGGCCGTTTACCGCGCGGGCGGCCCC